>JAEYSV010000059.1 GCA_023434365.1 Bacillota bacterium
TAGGAAATTGCTAATTTCCTATATCATAAAAAACGCTCCGCGAGGATCGCACTGCGGCGGAAATGAAAAATGTCGCCTAAGCGACCCGCCGCAGGCGGAGAGTTTCGCTAGCGAAACTCTTTCTTGTTACAAAGGTTGTAAAAAGTGGTAATGTGCCAAAATGCTGTATAAACCGAATTTTAATATCATAGTATTTATTACGAAGAAATTGGAGGTACGTTATGCAGCGTATAAGACAGATTAACAAAATAATAATCGCTGAGGTTATTTTACTGGCTGTCTTTATGATAGTTCTTGTCATAAGGTGGGAGAATAATTCGGTATCGGGCTATCAGCAAGATGAAAGTTCTGTAAATGAAAATTATATTTACGAGGATCTTGTGGACAATGAAACGGCTATTCAGGCGGAAACTCTAGATAATCTTTCTGATGGTGAGAATATGTCTGGAGAGAATGGGGCTGATGGTGAGAATATTTCTGAAGAGAATATGTCGGAGGAAGAAAATATGTCCAATGAAGAAACTGAAAATCAGCCGCAAGAGACACCAAAAAATACGAAGAAAGAATTTATCAAATGGGTAGATTTTGATGTGAGTTATAAGGCGCTCTCGGATGCTTATCAATATGACGTCGATACCTATCAGAAAGAAGTACATATTAGTTGGATTGATTTGTTAGCCATACTGGGCGCAAAATATGGTGGTGACTTTTCTAGATACAAATCAAAGGATATGTTACGTATTGCAGATCAACTTATAAATAAGGAAACCACACTCGAGGAAATGACAAAAGATATGAAGTACTATAATTATTATAAAGAGGTATACACAGCTGTGCTTGGTGGATTGGTTGGAGAATTCGAGGTATCTGTAGAACAAGGTGAGGGTGCGAGCGAACCTCTTTGGGAGAAAAAGTATGGATTAAAAGGTTATCTTCCTATTGCCAAGAATTTTCCTTTCAATGACTATGATGATTTTGGGGTTTCTCGATCCTATGGTTATAAAAGAAGACACCTAGGACATGATATGATGGGGCAAGTAGGGACTCCAATCATCGCTATGGAATCTGGCTATGTAGAGGCAATCGGATGGAATCAATATGGTGGATGGCGACTTGGAATAAGGAGTTTTGACAAGAAAAGATATTATTATTATGCACATCTTCGTAAGAATTTTCCTTATAATCTGAATCTAAAGGAAGGAAGTATCGTAACTGCGGGGCAGGTAATCGGATACCTTGGAAGAACTGGTTATAGTAAGACAGAGAATACGAATAATATTGATACACCTCATCTTCATGTCGGGCTACAGATTATTTTTGATGAATCACAAAAAGAGGGATATGGAGAGATTTGGGTTGACTGTTATAATTTGATTCGTTTTCTATATAAAAACCGAAGTGAAACGATCAAAAATCAGGAGACTAAAGAATGGTATGCAGTAAAAGAAATAAAAGATCCATTAGTGGAAGCTTATAATAGTGGACCAGAGTAAAATATGATAAGTTTAGGTTAAAATATGTTTAATTAGAGATAAAACTTGTAAAATATATATGTTTATAGGAAAAAATGTGGTATTATAAAGATTAATCGAAATAAAATACAAATGATAACTCTGATATAATAACATTACGTGAAATGATTAAGAAACCAAAGCTAAGAGGTGGAATCTCATGAATACCTATCGAGTATATTGGAATTTTTGGAAAGATTTCTTGAAAGCAATCATAATCTCAGGAATTTATTTCTTGATAATATTATTACTTCATCCTTATGTTGACGCAATATCAGCAAGTTTCTTAGTGTTAATGATATCAGCGTTTATGGCTTATCTGGCCAATGGATATTTTTGGCCCTTTTTGAGTTATATCGTTTGTCATTCATTATATGTTTATTACATAATTGATTATCCCGGTAGGTTTCAAATGGATCACCATGTTAATACAATATATCATGTATTAACCGTAATTGTTAATATTAGCGTTATCTGTTTTGTGAAACACAATAAGAACGATAGCTTACAAAATGAGATACAACGAAAAATGCTGCCATTGTTTAATAAATTTTTGAACCAGTTACTTACCGTTGATGATAGAAAAGATATCTGTAACATTGTTTGCACCTATAGCGTTGAAGTATTAAACTGTAGTAGTGTTTTTTATGTAGTAGACGATCAGAAAAGGATTGATAGTAGCCTTAAAAGTATTCTGACTATTGATCCTCTACACGAAGAAATCATAAATGATGACTATGAGTTAGCTGTCGCCAATGAATGTGTTAAAAGAAAAGAGAAAATAGGAAGATATACAAAAAATTATTCTAATGCTAATTTGATTTATATTCCATTTGTTTATGATGATATAGTGTATGGCGTTCTAGGTCTCTATATCAAGAATAGGAAAAATATCAGATTATTTGCCATAGAGTATGGGGTTCTATTTCAAAAGCCGATTGTTATTACATTACAATGCTATAATTTTAAAGAAAAGAATCAGCGAATTCAGATCCAAAATGAAAAAGAGAAGCTTCGTAGTAGTTTACTACATTCCATTTCTCATGATTTTAGGACGCCATTAACCTCAATTATTGGAATCACAGATTGTCTCTTGGAGAGAGATAAGGACTTATCAAAAGAAGACAAGTTAATGATGGTGGCTGATATACATCATCAAACAATCTGGCTATATCGTTTGGTAGAAAATATACTTACGATCACGAAAATGATGTCTCGAGAGAATGAAGTAAAAAAAACGTTAGAATACATAGAAGAGCTAATATCAGAAGTATTAGACAATGTTCGTAGATATCATAAACGCATTCTGTTTGAGGTCAGTGTTCCAAAAGATCCAGTATCAGTATGGGTAAATGCTGTTTTGATCGAGCAGGTTATGATTAATTTGATTGAAAACTCTATTCACCACGGAAAAGCAACCGAGATTTTATTACAGGTAAAAAATATGCAAGATGATGTAATTGTCAGTGTAATAGATAATGGTATTGGAATCGATGAAGATATCATAAAACAGACACTAAACGAGTCACAATTCGTCTTGTCGGACAAGCCCAATTTTAAAAGTGGCTTAGGGCTTGGGTTGCAAATATGTAATACTATTATCATCGATCATAGGGGAGAACTTCAAGCGAAAAACAATAAAACAGGTGGAGCAACATTTACGTTTAATTTAAAAACGATGAAGGAAGGAAGTATAATTAATGGGGAAAATAAGTATTCTGTTGATTGAGGATGAGTATGGAATACGAAATTTTATGGAGAAAACACTCACTATTGAGGGATATAAAGTATTAGTTGCAGCAAACGGGAGAGAAGCTATGTCAATGTTAACGAGTGAGACCTTTGATGTAGTAATTCTGGATTTGGGACTGCCTGATATGAAGGGAGAAGAAATAATAATAAAGTTAAGAGAATGGTCCTCCATACCGATAATAGTTGTATCGGCTAGAAACTCAGAAGAACAGAAAGTGGCAATATTAGATTTGGGTGCGGATGATTATATTACTAAGCCATTTGGTGTAAGTGAACTTCTAGCCAGAATCAGAAATGCTTATCGTCACAGCGTTCGGATATGCTCCAATGGGAATGTAGAACATTATCGCTATCAATGTGGTGACTTGACAGTGGATTTAAAGAATCGACAAGTAATGCTACATGAAGAGCGGATTCATTTGACTCAATTGGAGTTTAAGATTCTCGCGCTATTGGTTAAAAATGCAGGAAAAGTGTTAACTTACGAAACGATTATCCGTGATATATGGGGACCTTTAGCCATGAAGCAAAACCAGATATTAAGAGTAAATATGGCCAATATACGACGTAAAATAGAGGATAACCCTGCTAGCCCACAGTATATTTTTACCGAGATGGGAGTAGGATATCGTATCGTTGAAGAAGACTAACCCTAACCAAGCCAGGGGGGTATATAAGGGGCATAGTAATGCAATTCTTAAATAAACTAAGGAAAAATATGATAGGTCATAAGCAAGGATATTCATTGCGAGAAGAAAACGCTATTTTGAAGGAACAGCTAAGTGATTCCAATCTACTAATCGATAAAATGACCACTGGTTTTGCAATTGTTTCGGTGGAAGTCGATATGATCAAACGTCCGATTAATTTCACTTATACCTTTGTTAATGATGCACTCGCTTCGTTATATGAGTTAAAGAAAGAAGACCTGATTCATAAAACATTTTATGATATCTATGCTACACAGGATAAGAAGTGGCTCTTACTATTTGGAGAAGTTGCCATCAAGGGAATAAAGAGAGAAGTTATTGAATATTTTCCAGATCTATATAAGTACCTCAAGTTTGAGTGTTATCAACCAAAACCGGGTTATTGTGCCTGTATGGTGCAAGATATTACAGATAGATATCTGTCGGAGCAAACAATTAGACAAAGTGAAGAACGTCTAAAAACCATATCAATGGTTACAAATGAATACATATTTGAACTGGATCAAATGGGCCGGTTTACTTACATAAGTGATGGAATTCAGGCAATGCTTGGGTTTGAACCAGAGTATTATATTGGTAGATATTTTTATGAGCAGTTTCCCAAAGAAGTTCGAAAGCAGCATGCTCATAATTTGAAAAAGTTATATAAAACGAATCTTGACTATGTGAAAGATGTCATGCTTCAATTAATTGACAATAAGAATGAGGTTCACTGGGCTCTTCAAAATGGGTTGTCAATGTTGGATGAGCAGGGGAATATCATAGGGTATCGTGGTGTTTACTTAGATGTGACAGAATTGCAGATGGCAAAAGCCAAAGCAGAGAGTGCAATGAGAGCAAAAAGTGACTTTTTGGCAAAGATGAGTCATGAGATTCGCACACCAATGAATGGAATCATTGGTCTGACTGGTTTGGCGTTAGAAGAAAAACGAAGTTACAAGATTTTCGACTACTTAAGTAAAATTCAAGACAGTGCCAGAGACTTGCTAACCATCATCAATGCGATTCTTGATTTTTCAAAAATCACAGAAGATGAGATGACGATCATGAATGCACCGTTTGCCCTTCGTAACACCATAAATAAAAGCATTGCGTTGCTTAATATGAAAGCAAAAGAAAAGAGTATAAAACTGATCACCGAAATTGATAGTAACTTAGGAGATAGTTTTATTGGAGACTCCTTAAGGATTGGACAAGTATTAAACAATATCATTGCAAACGGGATTAAATACACGCTTGATGGCTACGTAAAGCTGAGTGTTTATAGTGATGCCAATGGTTTGCTGTTTGTAATCAAAGATACTGGTATCGGGATGAATGAGGAATTCTTAACTCAGTTATTTGAGCCTTTTACGCAAGAAGGTGATATCCGTACTCGATCACAGGATGGCACTGGATTAGGAATGATTATATCAAAACAGATTATTGAACTGATGCATGGGAAGATATGGGTTACAAGTCAGGTAAACCTTGGAACAACGGTATCATTTGTGTTACCGTTAAAACAATGTGAAGAGACCGCAGTGAAAAAGAACTTGTTAACATTTTCACAGGTTACCAATATTCCCAGGTATGAGGGAAAAGTGTTGATCGTTGATGACAATTCGATTAATCAAATGGTTGCGACAGAAATTCTCGAAAAATTCGGGATTACTCCGGATATTGCGAACGATGGATTGGAAAGTATTGAAATGAGTAAGAAAAATGATTATGATTTAATTCTCATGGATATCTTTATGCCAAAAGTATCTGGCATTACAGCTTCAACAAAAATAAGGGAACTAGGAATTGTTGTTCCTATTGTTGCGATGACAGCAACACCATTAGAAGATCAGGAGTTTGAATATAAGCAGGCAGGGATGCAAGAGTGTATTGTCAAGCCATATGGGATGAACGATATTAATGAGGTCTTAGAAAAATACTTGACAAAAAGCGAGATTGTAAGCAAAGAAAATACAGTGACAGTAAATCAATCAGAAGAGGAGATTAATTATCCTTTTGAAATGGTTGATGCAATCACTGCCTTAAAACAGCTTTCATATGATAAATTTTTATATGATAAAGTGCTTATTAGCTTTATAAAGGAATATCGGGGTGAGGAAGAAGCAATACTGCGCATAATTAACATTGATATTGCCAATGCGCATTTTTATGTTCATGCAGTAAAAGGAATTGCCAAATCAATTGGTGCGCTTCATTTATCAGAGATAGCAAAAGAGTTAGAAGAGCAACTCTCAATAAGCACCTATTCACAAACCTTACTCACTGAATTTGTGACACAGTTAAAAGCTGTCGTTGCAGAAATCTACCCATACATAAAGAGTAAAACAATGAATGCCTATCGGCTATCCTATCAGTCAGATAAGGCAGAGCAATTAGTAGATGAGTTAGAAACAATGTTATTAGAGCACAACGCCGAAGTAATGGATCAGATTCCGGTAATCTACGAAACTTTGTATAAAGATTCAACAAAAAAACTACTCGATGGTTTTGTGGAACAAATAGAACACTTTGAATTTGCATCGGCAAAAAGGTCATTAGATATCATTCGATTGTCTATAGGGGAGGACTAAATGAATACAAAGAACAGCGTTTTAGTGATTGACGACAACATAACTAATATAAATACTTTAAATACTATGTTGAAAGATGAGTATACCGTCTATGTCGCAAAAAACGGATTGGATGGAATCCACCAGGCGAAAGCAATTAAGCCGAGTATGATTCTATTAGATATTCTTATGCCTGAAATGGATGGATTTGCGGTCTTAAATGCACTTCGTGAGCAGGACGAGACAAGAAATATTCCAGTTATGATCATTTCCAGTTTAAGTGATGGACAAAATGAAGAAAAAGGGCTTAAACTTGGTGCGGTTGATTATATAACAAAACCCTTCAATCCAAATATCATTAAGGCTAAAATTAAGAATCACATTGAATTGTTTACCTATCGGAAATACTATGAAAATTATGCTATGTTTGATGGGCTGACCGGTATTCCAAACCGAAGAAGCTATGATGTGTTCATAAAAAAAGACTGGGGATACTGTGTAGAACATAAGAAACCAATCTCTATGGCAATTCTTGATATTGACTGTTTTAAAGAATACAATGATAACTATGGCCACCTTCAGGGGGATGTTGTGTTAAAAAAAGTGGCTACCGTGTTATATGATTGCGTACCTAATCATAATGGTAATATTGCCAGATATGGAGGAGAAGAGTTCGTTGTAACATTAAGGGATTGTGATAAAGAGCATGCTCTTCCTATTATGGAAACTATGCGTCAGGCGGTAGAAGATATTAAGATTGAACACCTTCATTCTCGGGCTGCTAAAGTGATAACTGTTAGTATTGGTGGACGAACTATTGTACCAGGAGAGAGCGATGATTTGGTTCAATTTGTAGAATCTGTTGATCAAAGACTGTACCGGGCAAAAGGAGTTGGCCGTAATGTAATTATCTGGGACGATTATAATGAAAGTCAGGGTCAGTTAGAGGTATTTCTACTCGGGAACCTTAAGATTGTATCAAAAACTGGTGTTCTTCAAGTGACAAGGAACTTTAAAAGGAAGCGATGGTTATTACTTGCCTTCTTAATATTACATCGATTTAGAGAATACACCAAACAGGATTTGATTAATGCCGTCTGGCCTTATGGGGAAGTAGAAGATGAGCAGTATGAATTGAAACGTGTACTCGAGGAGTTGAAACTAGAGCTTGAGGTGTTAAAACTCCCCTATTTACGTGAATTAATTATCACGATTAACGGGGTTTACCGCTGGAATAACGATTATCTGTGTGTTGTGGATGTAGAAGTCTTTGAACAACTATGTTCCAAGGCTCAAAGAAC
The DNA here is from genome assembly GCA_023434365.1 of Bacillota bacterium. Lineage (GTDB taxonomy): Bacteria > Bacillota > Clostridia > Lachnospirales > Lachnospiraceae > KM106-2. The sequence goes on from JAEYSV010000059.1 coordinate 7,827, forward strand.
GGATAGAAGCAGTGGTTCCCTGCTGACTAATTATAAAAAAGCAGTGGATTTGTATCAGCATGATATGTTGTATCGTATTAATACAGTCATATGGGTGAATGAGGCGCAAAAAAGATATCGTGGAATGTACGTAGAAGCTTTGATATGTTGCTTAAAAGACCGGTATGTGACAGCTGATTACCAGGGCATAATTCATCTATGCGAAAAGGATTTTGAGCGAGAGGAATATAATGAAGAGCTGCATTATTATTATCTAATTGCACTGATAAAGCTAAAACGCAATAAAGAAGCGCTCGAACATTATGAATATCTTTTGGAATCTTATTATAGTTTGATGAACACAGCTCCCTCACCTGCAATTACCTCAATGTATCTGGATATTCTTAATCCGAATAAAGAAGTGAAAAAGAACCTTTCGGATATTATCGATGAAATGAAAGAGAGTAATTTGCCAAAAGGGGCTTATTACTGCGATTATCATATTTTCAAACGGCTTTATCAGATAGAAGCCAGAAATATGATTCGTACTGGGAAGCTTGTATACATGTGTTTGATTAATGTAGAAGAAATCAGAGGAATAGATTCTGTTCCAATTGAATTTGAAGAGGTTATGAGTCAGTTGTTATCTTGCATTAAACATAATTTGAGAGTGGGCGATGCCATCACAAGACGAGGAGTCAATCAGTATTTGATCCTTCTTCCCTTGGTAAATTATGAATCTGGTAATATGGTAATAAAACGATTTTTGCGAGCCTTTCATGAGGAGTATTCCTATTCATTAATACGTATATCTTATGAACTGATTCCTGTCTCGGCAGCCGATAAAATATTGATTTAAACTATCAAGAAAGAGTCTGGCTTGCCAGACTCTAGCGCTGACGCGCTGTCGCGATAGTGACAAACTTCCATATACGCGTCATGTGCATCCCCCGGAGGGTTTTATTTCATAGGCCGCAATTTCCTATGATGATTAGGGCGTCAAAAGCCCTTCAGAAAACTTGGCTTAGTCAATTTGCACAATTACAAAGTAAATTAAAGTGATACAAGACATAGTTCAATGAGCAACTGTATGAAGTCGTTGG
>JAEYSV010000002.1 GCA_023434365.1 Bacillota bacterium
CTTACGTACCGCTACGACGTCATCCGAGCGGGAGCGCGTTGCGAGTGAAATATGTTTTATACTTGCTTGCCTATAAACCACCCGTGCAAATTGATGATGCAACACTAACAAGGGATTTTGACCCCCGTTCAACCTCTCAAATCAAGCGGATGAGGGCAATCATTAGGAGCAACAAGCCCGATACGACTCCGCATAGTTTACGATTCAGGTTCTTAACGACATTACAATGGCTCATCATGATATCCGCCAAAAACAAAAACAACACCTGCATAAATCCTACTGAAAGCGGGATAAGCACCCCATGGAAACCAATGGAGGCAGCCGCCACTCCGGCACTGAAAGAATCTGCAGACAATGCAATTCCAAGAACTAAGGCTTCCCACCAGTCAATCTTTTTTGACCTGTTAAAGTCATAAACTGCTTCTTCACTCCCATAGAGTCCATTTCGTATAAAACTAAGCCCGATAATTGCCAATATAGCGGCTCCAATTAGATTGGCAACATCCTTTGGAAACCACTGAAGGATCAGATACCCTGCCTGAAGGGAAACCCACATAATCATAACTGATACTAATCCAACTAACAGCTTTGCCGCTGTTGTTATTTTAACTCCCTTAAGTTTATAAGAAATTCCTATCCCTAATGCGTCTAGACTCAGCGAAATAGAGATTATGATGACGTTTAATAGCAAAATTTTCACCTTAGAGTAATTGTAGTCTTACTTTAGAATATGACAACTTTGCTAACAAGTGACTTATTATTTATGACTTCACTTTTTGATTACATTCTAGCAACCATCAGATTACTGGAGGAATACCGATGTAAACCACGATAAAAGGCCACTGCTGCAAGGATCACAAAAATCATCATCACACCAATCATAATCCCTACTAGCTTTATATCATATGTGTTAATAAAGTGAATTGGCAGATAATGAGCCACACCGATAGGAAAAATGGTGAAGATAAGAATACGTACCACCCCTTTAAATATCCCATCAGGATAGGTGGAAAAATGAAGTATCATTCCATTCATATTATCAGCAAGAATTTCAGAACGCACAATCCAGAAAGCTGTACTGCCTACCAATACGGCAAAGGAAGTAATAGTAATTGCCCCCATGATGGTAAACAACGTAAACCATAATAGTACAACCGGATCAGGGTAGAAAATTGCCACTACCAGATACCCATATAGCAGATCTCCTATTGCTGAGATACTGGTTTCTGAGCAGATTACACTAAGCAGTACATTTTTAGGCTGAACCAGAAATGAATCTAGTTTTCCATTGATAATCAAGGATGGCAATTTATAAGCTCTATGACAAACAATATGGCTGACTCCATAGATTGTAGCGCAAATTCCCCATAGTAATATTACTTCCTCCAAACCATATCCCCCAACATCCTCTTTTAACTGGAATAAAATCAACCATTGAATGATAAAAGTGGAGTTATTGAGCATCATGAACACAACATTGGTAATAAACGTAACATGATTGGTCATCTCTCTCATACTGTTATACTTAACAGAAAGCGCAAGTACCCGAATCTGATTCTTAACCACCGTTAACATTTACTCTCTTCACTCCCTTCTGATAAAGTAAAAACATCAGTCCCCATGAAATCACAAGATAAAGTAATTGCAATAACAGTACCTGCCAAAACAAAGACATGCTGAAGTGTATGATTAATCTAGCTGGTCCGTAGGTTACGACAAAGATTGGTGAATACTTAAAGATTGGCTGTAACCAGGCAGGAAAGACGTCAATTGGGAAAAAGGTACCAAAAACCAGAATCATCTTATCATAAATCCAGTGAAATGGGGTCGAATCCTCAATCCAGAAGGAAATGATACTAATAGTAATTCTAGCTGCAGCATTAATCAGCAAACCGAGAATAAATACGATCACCATCAATGGTAATTTGTCTGCTTGAAAGTCAAGCAGTGCTCCAGCACTAGCAACACCAATCAGACAGCCTATTATTATATATAACACTAATCTTAACACCATTTCCCCAAAATGTTTTGCGATAACATAAAGGATGTAATGATATGGTTTATTGAGTCCATAGGCAATGGAACCGCTTTTAATATCCTCACTAATCTGGTTAAGCAAGGTGGCATTCTTATTACCATACCACATAATTTCGGTTAGAATCAGGTACCAGATCATCTCTCCTTTGGTATAACCTTCAATCAGTTTCGTGCTATCTCCATAGATATAATTCCACACTTGAGCAAATACAAAAATAACAAGAAAGAAGGTGAAGAAGCCCAATATTATATTCATTACATATTGCAGACTTTCCATGAAAGTCGTTCGAAAGATAAACAGATACTTATTGCGCATTCGCCCCACTCTCCTTATAAATAGTTGTAATGATATTCTCTAGTGGTACATTGGAGATATTCAAATCCTCTATCATTTCCATCGATAATTGACTCATCACTTCACCGATTGATGTCTCATTTAGCTCAACTAATAATTTTGCTTTAGTATCTTTTTGCTTTAATACCGTAACTCCTTTTATCTGAGGTAGCACCATGTCATCTCGAAGCTTTAACTCTACCACCTTTTGGTTCAGGTAATGGTATTTTAATCTTTCCATACTATCGTCAAGTACAATCTTTCCATGATTCACAATAATAATCCGCTTACAAAGCTTTTCAATATCTCCGACATCATGACTAGTTAGAAAAATGGTCGTGCCAAACTCTCGGTTTAGCCGTTTTATGAGTTCTCGAATCTTTTCTTTGACAACTGGGTCTAAGCCAATCGTTGGCTCATCCAAAAACAAAATCTTTGGGTTATGTATTAATGAGGCTACTATCTCACAGCGAATGCGCTGCCCAAGAGACAGATTTCGGACCGGAGTGTTAACAAACTCCTCCAACTCAAATACTTCAATCATTTCTTCGATACGTTTCTTTCCTTCTGTAGCTGGAATGTCATAAACCGCAGTAAAGAATTGAAAATTATCATATGGTGTCAAATGTGTCCAAAGTTGCTCCTTTTGTCCAAATACGGTGCCAATCTGATAGGCTAACTGCTTTCTTTTTTTTGTTGGATTTAGTCCGAGCACTTTGATTTCTCCAGCGTTTGGATATAGAATTCCGGTCATCATTTTGATGGTTGTACTTTTTCCCGCTCCATTTGGTCCAATAAAGGCCAGAATCTCGCCCTGCTTGACTGTAAAATCTATTTCTTCCACCGCTTTAATGGTTTTATACCTTGGATGAAACATTGACTTTATACTTCCCCTTAACCCTTTCTCCTTTTCTTTGACGCGAAAGGTTTTGCTTAGATTATGTACCGTTATCGCATTTTGTGAGTCCATGCTAATCTCTCCTTTCTTTATTGTCTGACAGCTGATAATTTTTGCTAGTATAGCACCAAAATATGGTATTTTCAATAGCCATTTTTCAACTTTTCCCTTTTTTCTTAGATGTTTTTGAAAAATTCTATTGTCATTTGTATAAAAGCGGAAACGTGTACTATTTTTTTATCTTGCTCATATAATTGTTTAAGCGATAGTTTGTTCAACTCAGATATGATAACAGGGAGGTACATTATGGATTGGCATAACCTGTCAGTAGAAGAAGTAGCAAAAAAACTTCAGGTCAATATTCAGACTGGTCTGTCTGCAAATGAAATAAAAGAACGGACCTTAAAACATGGAAAAAACCAATTAAATACCAAGAAAAAAGTACCTTTGATTTTTAGGTTTGCAGAGCAGTTTAAAGATTTTATGATTATTACACTCATCGTAGCTGCTATCATTTCCTTTTTGGTTTCCATTATGGAACATAAAGTAGATTTTGTTGATCCGGTAATCATTTTATTAATCATTACCTTGAATGCTGTCCTTGGCGTAATTCAGGAAGCCAAAGCCGAGCGTTCGCTTGAAGCATTAAAAAAATTGTCTGCACCCACCGCATTAGTAAAGCGGGACGGTTGCATTGATACCGTAGATTCCGTTGATCTAGTACCTGGAGATATCATTTTTCTAGAAGCCGGTTACTCCGTACCAGCTGATGCCAGATTAATTGAGGCTGTCAACCTAAAAGTAGAGGAATCCTCATTAACCGGTGAATCCCTTCCGGTTGATAAAGTAGCCAGAATTACCTTACCACCGCATACCTTACTTGGGGAGAGAAGTAATCTTGTAATGTCCTCCTCAATGGTTACCTATGGTCATGGAAGTGCCATCGTAATCGGGACTGGCATGAACACACAGGTCGGTCATATTGCTAACCTAATTATGAATGATGACGCACCTACAACGCCACTGCAAAAAAAATTAGCCCATACGAGTAAAACGCTTGGTATTGCAGCATTATTAATCTGTGTCGTTATTTTTATACTTGGAATCATTAAGCAAAAACCGATTTTCGACATGTTTATGACCAGTGTAAGTCTGGCTGTTGCGGCTATTCCAGAAGGACTTCCTGCCATTGTAACGATTATGCTATCTCTTGGGGTGCAGCGAATGGCCAAAAAGAATGCGGTCATCAGAAAGCTTCCCGCCGTGGAAACCCTTGGAGGAGCTACCATCATTTGCTCCGATAAAACAGGCACATTAACACAGAATAAGATGACGGTAACCAAAGTATGCTCCGCTGAAGGAGAAGAACCTTTAATCTCAGGCTTTGCCAAAGACCTATTTGCAATGGGAGCCTTGTGTAATGACTCGGTTCTGCAGATTAATAAAGAAGAAGTAACAACAACCGGGGAACCAACTGAGAATGCTCTTGTCATGGCAGCCTATCACCAGAATATATTAAAGCCAAAGCTTGACTTATCTTATCCAAGGGTACATGAAATCAGCTTTGATTCGAATCGAAAGATCATGACAACAGTACATAAAATGAAATCCGACTCTTACCGCGTTATCAGTAAAGGTGCACCAGAGATGTTACTCAATAAGTGCACCCATATATATGAAAATGGTATTATTCATACTTTAACGACGAATAAGTTAAAAAATATCTATAAACATAATCAGCTTTTGGCAGGCCAGGCGCTTCGAGTTTTGGCAGTTGCCTACCGTGACGATCATAAAATATCAAGTGATCCCGAGAATAGCCTTATCTTCATGGGGTTAATTGGAATGATTGATCCACCAAGAGAAGAAGTGAAAGAAGCGGTTGCCGTTTGTAAAAAGGCAGGCATCAAGCCTATCATGATTACCGGTGATCATGTCCTTACTGCTTGCGCAATCGGAAAGGAACTTGGTATTCTCAACACCACTGCGGAAGCAATTAGTGGCGAGGAATTAAACAAAATGCCAGCCGATAAGTTGCAACAAAGTATCTATCAATACTCCGTATTTGCCAGGGTAACTCCGGAACATAAGGTACGCATTGTTAAGGCATTTCAGGCACACAATGAAGTGGTTGCAATGACTGGTGATGGAGTAAATGATGCCCCTGCTTTAAAAGTAGCAGATATCGGATGTGCCATGGGAATTACCGGTACTGATGTGGCGAAAAATGCTGCTGATATGATCATGACCGATGATAATTTTGCCACCATCGTGGAAGCAGTCAAAGAAGGCCGCGGGATTTATGATAACATTAAAAAATCCATTCATTTTCTGCTTTCAAGTAACATAGGAGAAATTATCACGATCTTTATAGCTATCTTACTAGGGTTGCCAACTCCTTTAGTTGCCGTCCAGCTGTTATGGGTTAACCTAGTAACCGATTCCCTGCCTGCCATCAGTCTTGGAGTAGAACCAATTGCCTCTGATATTATGAAGAAGAAACCAATTGCCCCCGGGAAAAGTATTTTTGCCGATGGGCTTGGATTTAAGATATTAATCGAAGGAATTATGATTGGAGCACTCGCCCTTAGTGCCTTTGCGATCGGATATTTTACCTATGATGTTCATAACATGACTACCCGTGGGATTCCTTTTGTAGGTCGGACCATGTGCTTTGCCGTACTAAGCTTAAGTCAGTTATTCCATGCCTATAATATGAGAAGCGAACATAGCTTAAAAGATATTGGGATCTTTACGAATCATAAGTTAAACCTGTCCTTCTTAATCTGTGTATTCATGCAGGTTATCGTAATCTCCTGGGCGCCATTAGCGAAGATCTTTAAAGTAATCCCACTAGAACCTTCACAATGGTTCGTTGTAGCTTTGCTCTCTATGTTACCGATTCTATTTGTAGAATTACAAAAACGGGCTAACAGAAGAAATGAATACTAATTATACCTTTCGTATCCTCAGGAAAAGAGCGTGCTGCAACACTATTCGATTGAATGGTGTTGCAACACGCTCTTTTTATACTTTATATTTAATCTAATTTAAGTTGTGGAAATGCATCTTTTCCAAGGTATCTTGCTGAAATACCAAGTTCTTCTTCTATGCGAAGTAATTGATTGTATTTCGCTACACGGTCGGTTCTACTTGGAGCGCCAGTCTTAATCTGACCAGCATTCGTAGCAACTGATATATCTGCTATGGTTACATCTTCAGTTTCTCCGGAACGATGGGAAACAACTGCGGTCCACTTGTTATTCTTCGCCATCTCAATGGCATCTAATGTTTCAGTTAAGGTACCAATCTGATTCACCTTAATTAATACGGAATTCGAGACATCGTCTTTGATTCCTCTCTTCACACGCTCGGTATTTGTAACAAAGAGGTCATCTCCGACTAATTGCACTTTGTTTCCTAACTGTTTAGTTAATAAACTCCAACCTTCCCAGTCTTCCTCTGACAATGCATCTTCTAGTGAGATTACTGGATACTTATTGCAGATATCTTCCCAGTAAGATACCATTTCCTGAACGGTTTTATATTCGCCGGATTTCCAGAAAAGATAATCTCCTTTTCTTCCTGCTTTTACTGCTTCTTCATACATCTCGGTTGCAGCAGCATCAATTGCTATATAGAAATCACAGCCTGGTTTATAGCCAGCAGCTTCAATTGCTTTTACAAGATACTGTAGCGCTTCTTCATCGCTGTTAAACTTTGGAGCAAATCCACCTTCATCACCTACTGCAGTGACAAATCCTTCATTCTTAAGGATTTTTTTCAGATGATGGAATACGGTAGCTCCCCATTCTAATGCCTGGCTAAAGCTCTTCGCACCAACTGGCATAATCATAAATTCCTGAATATTCAAACTGGAGTCCGCATGTTTTCCTCCATTGATGACATTCATCATTGGTACTGGAAGCACTTTCGCATTTACTCCTCCAAGGTACTGGTATAAAGGCAAATCAAGATAATCCGCTGCGGCATGGGCAACTGCAAGAGATGCGCCCAAGATCGCATTGGCACCAAGTTTTGCTTTGTTTGGTGTTCCATCGGCTTTCATCATCGCCAGGTCAATATCAACCTGATTAAACGCATTCATACCAACTATTGTATCAGAGATAATCGTATTTACGTTCTCTACTGCTTTTTTGACACCAGTTCCAAGATAACGATTGGAATCGCCATCTCTTAATTCCACTGCTTCGAATGCTCCGGTAGAGGCACCACTTGGTACTGCGGCGCGTCCGATGGTTCCGTCTTCTAAAGTTACTTCAACTTCAACAGTTGGGTTGCCACGAGAGTCTAATATTTCGCGGCCATGCACATGTGTAATGTAAATTCCTGATCTCATATACTTCATCCTTTCATTTTTAATCTCTTAAGAATTTTTATTTGACTTCCTGTGAATGAATCAGCATTTAATGCCAAAAAACATATCCTAACATATCTTTATAAATTATTAGCATAAATGAAAAGAACTATCCTCTTAATTTATAATTGATAAAGCTTTGTATATTTTTCTTTCAGATAATTCACAAAGTACATTGGATTAAATACTTCCTTCGTGGTTTTCTTCACCAGTTCTCCACATGAATATTTCATTCCATACTGGTGAATATTTTCTTTTAGATACTGCTTAATTGCTTCAAGATTACCTTCTCTTAAGTACTCATCAAATGGTAGTTTCTTAAGCATATCATAATATAGCTGCGCTGATATTGCACTACCAATTGCATAAGATGGGAAGTATCCAAAATCACCCCAGGACCAATGTGTATCTTGTAATACACCCATTTTATTATTACCAGGACGTACCCCAAGATATTCTTCATATTTGTCATTCCATGCCTGTGGTAATTCTTCAACGGTAATCTCATTATTAAAGATCATTTTCTCCAATTCGTAACGCACCATAACATGCATCGCATAGGTTAGTTCATCTGCTTCCGTACGAATTAAACTTGGCTGGGATTTATTAATTGCTAAAACAAACTGTTCCAGGCTTACAGAACCCAACTGTTTTTTATAAAGCTCTTTCAGTCTCGGATATAGTGGCTCCCAAAAATTAATATTACGTCCAATAACATTTTCATAAAATCTTGACTGACTTTCATGCATTGCCATGGAGGCACCAGTTCCAATCAATGTTTGCGTAATACTATCATCGATATTCATTTCATAGATGGCATGTCCACCTTCATGTATTGTTGAAAAAATTGCACTTTGCATATTATGTTCATAATAATGACTTGTAATACGAACGTCCTTATTATGCAGATTGGTTGTAAATGGGTGGGCACTTTCTGCAATTACTCCTTTATCTGCTTCAAAGCCGATATAATCTGCGATCTCTTTGTTATAGACACGCTGTGTATCAATATCATAGCTTTCATATAAAAAGCTATCCTTTACCGTATTGGCTTTTTCGGCAACCACTTTAATTAATGGAACTAACTCTTTTCGTAATAATGCAAAAAATTCATCTAATTCTTTCATTGTAAAGTCCGGTTCATAATCACTAAGCAAAATATCATAGAGATTTTCTTGGCCTTTTTTGCGATAGGTAGCAAAGCGTTTTTTATACTCGATTATCTCTTTTAAGTAAGGGGCAAACATCTCAAAGTCATCTTTCTCCCTTGCTTCTGCCCATACGCTGCTTGACTTAATGGTAAGCTCACTATATGCTCTATATTCTTCACTTGGAATTGTTTCTAATTGATCATAGGTTCTGCCTAACTCACGTATGATTGCTGCTTCATTCTCTGTAAGGGTATCTACCTCTTTTTGAAGCGTTATTAGGAGCGCCTTTACCTCCGGATTGATTAAAGTTTTAAAATATTCATCGGATAGGATGCCAACCGTTTTTGCGGTGTTATCTGCTGCGGCAGGCGGTGCTAAGGTTTCCATATCCCACTGCAATAATGCTAGCGCCGAAGTCAGTGCATTGGCCTTTTCTAAGTAAGGCGTTAATTTTTCATAGTTTGCATTCATGTCAAAAACCTCCTGTTATCAATCTTGCTCCAATTAGCAAGATTTTCTATGTGTCTTCTATTATAGCATAACTATGAAAAATTATTGCATTATTATTTAAAAAAAGGTAGTATAAATAAAACGAAAAGAAATGAGGTTATCTATCATGAAATTATGGGGCGGACGCTTTACAAAGGAAACCAACCAATTAGTTCATAACTTTAATGCATCCATTTCCTTTGATCAGAAATTCTATAAACAAGATATTGAAGGGAGCATTGCGCATGTTACAATGCTTGGAAAACAAGGTATCATCTCTAATGAAGAGCAACGGCAGATTATTGATGGATTAACTAGTATCCAAAGTGATATTGCCAATGGTACTCTCCTTATTGATCAGACCCATGAAGACATCCATAGTTTTGTGGAAGCTCACTTAATTGAACGTATTGGTGAGGCGGGTAAAAAACTGCATACCGGACGTAGTCGCAATGACCAGGTTGCACTCGATATGAAATTATATACAAGGGATGAAGTTAGAGAAGTGGATGAATTATTAAAAGAACTTCTTGTAGTCATAAACAACATCATGGGTGAGAATCTATCCACCTATATGCCGGGCTTCACTCATTTACAAAAAGCACAGCCTATAACATTAGCTCATCATATGGGAGCCTATTTTGAAATGTTTCGTCGTGACAGAGACCGTCTATCTGACCTCTATCAACGTATGAATTACTCTCCTCTTGGCTCAGGAGCACTGGCAGGTACGACTTATCCTCTGGACCGCGCCTACACTGCTTCATTATTAAACTTTGATGGTCCTACCTATAATTCCATGGATGGCGTATCCGACCGTGATTATCTCATCGAATTTTTAAGTGCAATGTCCATTATCATGATGCATCTAAGCCGTTTCTGTGAAGAAATCATTATCTGGAATAGCAATGAATATCAATTTGTAGAGATTGATGATGCCTATAGTACGGGAAGCAGTATCATGCCACAAAAGAAAAATCCGGATATTGCAGAGCTTGTTCGCGGAAAAACCGGCCGTGTCTATGGTGCCTTAATGTCTTTACTGACGACAATGAAAGGATTACCTCTGGCTTATAATAAAGATATGCAGGAAGATAAGGAACTAGCCTTTGATGCAATGGATACAGTAAAAGGATGTATCTCCTTATTTACTGGAATGCTTGCTACAATGAGTTTTCGTATGGATCAGATGGAGGCTAGCGCAAAAAATGGATTTACGAATGCAACGGATGCTGCCGACTATCTAGTAAAAAACGGGGTACCATTCAGAGATGCACATGGCATCGTCGGACAACTCGTATTATATTGTATTGAGAAAGATATTGCTCTTGATGATATGACACTAGAAGAGTATCAGGCCATCAGCCCGGTTTTCAAAGAAGATATCTATGAAGCCATCAGTTTAGAAACCTGCGTTAATAAAAGAAATACCATTGGAGCACCAGGCCGTGAGGCAATGGCTTTGGTGGTTGCTAGGAATCAAGATTATCTATCAAAGTAATGCTTAGATGACATAGTTTAGCATCACGAAGATTATGTTATGTAAATTATAAAGCATTTCGCTTGTATAACATAAAAACCGTCTAGTTAATTGTAACCTATCCAAAAAGGAGTCTAGGAAAGTGAATTCATATCACATTTGCCAGACTCCTTTTTTATGTTTATATCTTATTTATGTTTATATCTCATTTCTATCACAATGCTTATTATGTGTTAATTCCAAGATGCTCAATTAATATCTTAATACCAAGTAAAATCAGGATAACTCCTCCTGCTATCTCAGCCTTTCCTTTAAACTTTGTGCCAAACACATTCCCGATTCCTACTCCTACCATGCTAATTAATAACGTTACAACACCAATTATAACAATAGCCAGAAGGATATTTACATTCAAAAATGCAAAGGTAACCCCAATTGCCAATGCATCTATACTAGTTGCCACTGCTAAGACAATCATTACCTTAAAACAAACGGAATGATCGATAGCTTCCTCTTCTCCACATAAGGCTTCTTTAATCATATTAACTCCAATAATCGTTAATAACCCAAAAGCTACCCAGTGATCTATTGATTTAATTTTCTCCTGAAATCCAAGTCCAAGCATATATCCAAGGAAAGGCATCAGTGCCTGAAAACTGCCAAAATACAATCCAATGATGATCATCTTTTTAATATCAAGTTTTTTCATTGACAACCCCTTGCATACAGCTACAGCAAATGCATCCATCGCAAGCCCAACTCCAGTTAAGATTAATACCGCTGTGTTCATTCATCCCATCCTTTCATAATATTATATTCCACTCGACTGTAATATAGAAACAACCTATCTCTTTTTCAATTTAACCGAACAAGATAGAGTTTCGTTTTCGATCCTCGTGGAGCATTTTTATTTCATAGAATACAATCTCCTATGAAATAAAAAAGACCTAACTGTAGTATCTCTACAGATAGGTCTTGCTACTGCTTCTCATACCTAGACCATTATAGCTGTCCGCTATTATTGCGTCAAGCTATCCTACCTTAACACGGAAACAATAATTGTTCTAATTGTTCTTCCGGCATTGGCCTAGCAAAATAGTAACCCTGCACCGAATCACACCTTGTTTCCTTAAGAAAATGTACTTGTTCTATTGTCTCAATTCCTTCCGCTACAATGTTTAGTCTTAGGTGTTGTATCATCGCTATAATATCGCGGACTATGATCTGTCCTTTCGATTCTTTATCAATAATTCGAAACAGGTCGCCATCTAATTTTACGGTATCAATTGATAGATCTTTTAACAGGTTAAGTGTGGAGTAGCCAGCACCAAAATCATCCATCGATACACAGAATCCAATGTCTCTTAGTTTCTTAATTGTATTAATTAGTGTTATTTTATCATCAAAAAGCACACTTTCCGTAAGCTCCAACTCAATATAATGATATGGAATCTCATAACGGTCAACGATTTCCTTGATCTCCTTTACCAAATCCGGGTTAAAAAGGTGAATCCTGGACATATTAACCGAAATTCTTAACATTGGAATATTATTTTCCTTCCATTTGCGTAACTTCTGACAAACCTTTTCAATTACATAATAATCTAATTTGACGACAAACCCATTCCGCTCAAAAAGTGGAATGAACTCACCCGGCAGTATCATCTCGTTATTAGAATTTTTCCAACGAACCAATGCTTCTGCCCCAGTAATTGAGTTGCTTTCTAAACTATATTTTGGCTGGTAATAAACTATGAACTCGCCATTAGAAAGGGCTTCCTCCATATGGTTTTCAATGGCTAACTCCCGTTCAATCGTATCAACCTTATTCTGGTCAAAATAATAAATCTTTTCATTAAACCTTTTTTTATTGGATAAACGAGCCATGGATGAATAGTCATTGGCGCGATTTATTGTAATCTCTTTTCGTTCAATTACATAAACTCCAAACGTAAACCGCAAATTTTGATTTTCGCTTAGTGCTTCTAAGTGCTTGTTAAGTTCAATTAACCGATTGCTACACTCTTCTTTTGAAGTATAATACATCAACAGATTAAACTGGTCCGCCTGGTATCTTCCAAACAATTCGCCCTTTTTAACAAAGCCAGCTAACACCTGGGCAATCTGAGTCAGTAACCAATCTCCTCTTTCATCGGAGTCTAATTTATTCACATTACGGAAACGCACCAAATCAAGGGAAACCATGGCATAAGTACCAGATGGATTCTTTTGTACTTTTTTGGTCGCTTTGTTAATAAAATTATTCCAATTGTCTATTTTAATTATGCCATCGTACTGAAGCATACGATAACTTCTAAAGCTTTCAGAAAGGCCAACAATCATAAGCATAATAACAATGAAAGCTAGGTAATAATACTTGCTCTCCCGTAAATGCTCAATCAATATCAAGTTAAGAATTCCTGGTATGATTAGTGCGACAACTTTCGCCAAAAACAGGTATGTATTCGCATCAGAAGTGTATTTTTTCATCAGTTTACTTCCTTTTCCTATGCAAGTATTTTAATATAAGGAATTCCCTCGACCAAAGCCGTGGACCAATTTCTCGAATTTTCGTCTGTGTATAATAATTCATTGAATTGCTAATTCTACTGCATCTCTATTGTACCAAGTATTGAGTTATTATGTCAAACGATTATTCAAATTGTTTCATAACTTTTGTAGCATCATGTCGATTGTTTGTTTTATCAAAAAAAACGAGCAAGTATCCTCAAACGAACACTTGCTCTTACTTTTTTTATCTTACTTAATATTTCATTATTTATACATCAAATAACAGGTCGCCATATGTTGGAACTGGCCATAATTCTTTTGAAACAATCAATTCTAATTCATCAACAGGTGCTCTCAAATCTCTCATTTTATCACATACTACATCTTTAAAATAAGCAGCTTGAGCAACTCCCTCTTCTAATTTAGAAGCTGTAGCAATGGATTCCTGTAACTGAACTAATGCTACCTTAGTCTTAGCTAACAGATCAGAAGCTGTGGTTAATAGTTCTGTCTGCACACTGACATCTGCCGTTGGAACAGCTGCTTTTACGCTGATAATACTGTCTGCCAGTGATTTCACATAACTGATAACAGCAGGAATATACTTCTTAGCTGCCATGTCAGCCATTGTTTTTGCTTCAATATTAATTGCTTTTGAATACAATTCATAATGAATTTCCACACGGGAATGAAGCTCTGATTCAGTTAATACACCAAACTTCTGAAACATTGCAATAGCCTTTGGTGATACCAAGGATGGAATAGCATCTACCATAGTTTTGACATTTGGAAGTCCTCTTCTCTCAGCCTCTTCTACCCATGCATCCGCATAACCATTCCCATTAAAGATTACTCTTTGATGATCGGTAAATGTTTTCTTAATCATATCATGAACTGCAATATCAAAATCATCCGCTTTTTCTAACTCATCTGCCATATCAGATAAAACATCAGCAACAATCGTATTTAATACAGTATTGGATCCCGCTATTGACATACTACTAGCAACCATACGGAACTCAAACTTATTGCCAGTGAATGCAAATGGAGATGTACGATTACGGTCAGTTGCATCTTTTGCTAACTCAGGAATTGTATGCACACCAGTATTTAATTTGCCTCCCTGTTTACTTGAAGTCGCTTCACCAGTTTCAACTAACTGTTTTACTACATCCTCTAGCTGTTCGCCAAGGAATATCGAAATAATCGCAGGTGGTGCTTCATTGGCTCCAAGTCTGTGATCATTGCCAGGATTGCTCGCTGACATTCTAAGTAATGCAGCATTCTCATCAACTGCTTTTACAACAGCTGCTAAGAATAGTAAGAATTGAATATTCTCGTGAGGAGTTTTTCCTGGGTCCAACAAATTCTTACCAGTATTCGTTACTAAAGACCAGTTATTGTGCTTACCAGAACCATTTACTCCTGCAAATGGTTTTTCATGAAGCAGACATTCTAAACCATGACGTTTCGCCACTTTCTTCATGATTTCCATTACTAACTGATTGTGATCGGTTGCAATATTTGCAGTCGAATAAATTGGAGCCATCTCGTGTTGCGCAGGTGCCACTTCGTTATGCTGAGTCTTCGCTAAAATACCAAGTCTCCAACACTCCAAATTGATTTCCTTCATAAAGGCTGCAATTTTTTCTTTTATCGAACCAAAGTAATGATCGTCAAGTTCCTGGCCTTTTGGAGGCATTGCACCAAATAAAGTACGGCCAGCATATTTCAAATCATCTCGTTTTAAGAATTTTTCTCTGTCTACTAAGAAATATTCCTGCTCTGGACCAACAGAACAACTAACATTGGTTACATTCTGATAGCCAAATAATCTTACGATACGAACTGCCTGAGTAGAAATAGCTTCCATCGAACGAAGAAGCGGCGTTTTCTTATCAAGTGCCTCACCAGTATAGGAACAGAAAGCAGTAGGAATACAAAGAGTTACACCAGCCGCATCCCTTTTTAAGAAGGCAGGTGAGGTACAATCCCAGGCAGTATATCCTCTTGCTTCAAAGGTAGCTCTTAACCCACCGGATGGGAAAGACGAAGCATCTGGCTCTCCTTTGATTAATTCTTTTCCTGAGAATTCCATGATTATCTTACCATCTCCAATTGGAGCAAGGAAAGCATCATGCTTTTCAGCGGTTACCCCTGTCATTGGCTGAAACCAGTGAGTATAATGTGTTGCACCATTTTCCAGTGCCCATTCTTTCATTGCGTGTGCTACTACATTGGCTACTTCTGGCGCTAATTCATCCCCATTCTCTATCGTTGCCTTTAACGCTTGGTAGGTTTTCTTAGGTAATCGTTCCTGCATCACAGAATCATTGAATACATCTACACCAAACACGTCTTGAATAACATTTTTCTCCATACTCATTACCTTCCTTCTTACTATTTATTCCTTTTACAATAACATTTTGCTATACGTTACTTTTACTTATTTTATCTTAGTCAGATACCATCAACCAAGACTAAAGCCTCCAGTGGATGCCTTAAAAATAAATAAAAAGGCGTTCTCAAAAACTTGAGAACACCTTTGTTCATGAATAGCTTTTCGCTTATTAGTAAAATACCACTTTTTATTAAAAAAGAAAAGACTTTTTTTATAAAATAGATAAAGTCCTTACTTTTTTAATTTAGGTATTAATTGTTACTTAATCAGCATGCTACTATCAGGCCATCTATGTTCTCTATAAAACGAGAAACTACTTAATAAAATTAATCTCTACCAATAACTTTTCCCTATTATAGCACACTGACCTTAACAAAATAAAGCTATAAATCATTATATTCGCAAAAACCGGAAATGTGACTAACAACCCCCCAAAATATAAGGTGTCCTTATACAATATAACCATCATATAAGCACACCTTCACACATCCCATATCCTTTTTATCTCATATCTTCGTATCTCTTATCTTTGTATCTCTTATCTCTTCACTCTTCGGTCTTCACTATCTTTTCTATCTCTTCACTCTTCACTCTTATCTCTTCACTATCTTTTAAAGCCTCTTCACTCTTCACTATTCACTATCTTTTCCGCTCTTCACTCTTCGTTCTTCACTGCCCTTTTTCACTTTTCACTATCTTTACGTCCACTTTATTATGTGGTATTTCAATATTCGCATCATCAAAGTGTGTTTTAATCATTTCCAAAATCTCCATCTTAGCTGGCCAATAATTATCAGTAGCAACCCATATACGGAATGTTACATGCATCGAACTAGACTCCAAACTACTTATAAAAATATCTATATCATTTTCCGGTAGCACATATTCACAAGAAGTTGCAATCCGAAGCAGAATATTTCTTACCTCACTAATATCTGTAGAATATGAAATAGGTATCGATGTATCCAGTCGTCGAATCGGTTCATTCGTCACATTGATGATATCTGAATTGGATAAGGTACCATTTGGCAAGATGACCAGTCGATTGTCTGCGGTTAACAGTCTGGTGTTAAAGATATCAATTCGTTGCACTGTTCCCTCACGATTGTCAGTAATGATATAATCCCCGACTTTAAATGGCTTTACAAGTAGGATTAATACCCCTCCTGCAAAGTTTGAAAGACTACCTTGTAGCGCAAGCCCAATAGCCAGACCTGCAGAACCAATTAAGGCAACAATCGAGCTGGTTTCTAATCCAAGAATTCCTGCAATAAATACTGACAATATGATATATAAAATTATTCGGGCCACCGATAACAAAAAATGCGTTGGTCCATCCTCCAACTTAGATCGTTGAAAAGATACGTTTAATAATTTGCAGATCCATTTGATTAGCTGCCTTCCAATTAAAAAAACAATTAAAGAGACTAATAGTGATTTGCCGAGGTCAATAGCACCTGGTATAAACACATCCTGAAACCATTGCTCGATAGCAGTCAAATCTACTTCATTCCCCTGGTTTAATAATAACATTGCTGTTCTCCTTTCGCTAGTTCTATCCCTAGGATATCTGATTCGCCCACACTCAATTTCGCTTAAGAATTTTTACTTTTTTTCTTCGCATTTGCAGATGTTTTTGATTCTTTCTTTACATCAATTTTCATGCAATCAAAGACTACCATACTAAGAGGTGGCAGTACAATATCAATCGCATAATCTTTTCCGTCATGTTTTACTTTTTTCGCTGTTTTTGCCGCTTTATTTTTCTCACCGGTACCACCATACACAACAGCATTACTATTAAATACTTCTTTGTAACGTCCTGCAAATGGTGCTCCAACACGGAATTTTAAGTAGTGCACAGGTGTAAAGTTAAAGACAAACAAAAATTCTTTTTCATTCTTTTTATCTTTACGTAAAAATGCTATTACACTATGATCTGCATCCTGATTACTAATCCATTCAAAGGCCTGATAGTCATAATCATTAGAATAAAATAGCGGATATTTTTTATACAACTGATTAATCGCCTTTACATAGGTTTGCATCTGTTTATGAGAATCAATCTTAAGCAGATCCCATTCCAGGCTCTTATCTTCATTCCATTCCGCAATCTGTGCGAAGTCTTGTCCCATAAATAATAACTTTTTACCCGGATGCGCCAACATAAAACCATATGTTAGACGAAGATTAGCAAGTTTCTCAGGATATTCCCCAGGCATCTTATTTATCATGGAGCCTTTTTGATGAACAACTTCATCATGCGATAAGACCAGAATGAATTTTTCACTATAAGCATAATGCAAACTAAACGTCAATTCGCCGTGTTTTCCTTTTCTAAATAGTGGATCTGTTCTCATATAATCAAGGAAATCATTCATCCAGCCCATATTCCACTTATAATCAAAACCTAGACCGTCTTCTTCCACTTTCTTCGTGACATTTGGCCAGGCAGTTGATTCCTCAGCCATCACAACAGCACCAGTTTTACGTCTTTTATTAATCGAGTTCAGGTGCTTTAAGAATTCCATTGCTTCTAGATTCTGATTCCCACCGAATTTATTAGCAACCCATTCACCATCATTCTTTCCATAATCAAGGTAAAGCATCGACGCCACAGCATCCATACGAATTCCATCTGCATGATACTTCTCAATCCAGAATAAAGCATTTGCAATTAAGAAATTAGACACCTGCGGTCTGCCATAATTAAAGATTAATGTTCCCCAATGAGGATGCTCCCCTTTTCTTGGATCTAGATGCTCATACAAGCATGTCCCATCAAAGGTTGCAAGTCCATGTGCATCCTTTGGAAAATGAGCTGGTACCCAGTCGAGGATTACTCCTATTCCGTGATTATGCATATAATCAATAAAATACATTAAATCTTGTGGCTTACCATGTCTTGAAGTGGCCGCATAATAACCGGTCACCTGATAACCCCAGGACCCATCATATGGGTGCTCCATAATTGGCAGCAATTCCACATGTGTGTAGCCCATTTCCTTGACATAGTCAGCTAACATCGGAGCAATGTCACGATAATTATAAAATGAACCATTTTCTTCCGAAGGTTTCTTCCAGGAGCCAAGATGTACTTCATAGACAAGCATCGGTTCCATAGTAGTATCCGTCTTTTTTCTTTTTGTAACCCATTTCTGATCCTTCCAGTTAAATGAGTCTATGTCACATACAACAGAAGCTGTAGCAGGACGTAATTCACTATAGAATCCATAAGGATCAGACTTAAGAACTGGAAGTCCACCCTTAACTTTAATCTCATATTTATATATTTCGCCATAATCTAACCCTGGAATAAATAACTCATGTACTCCAGAATCTCCTAGACGACGCATTGGATGTCTGCGGCCATCCCATACATTAAAGTCTCCAACCACACTAACACGAATAGCCGTTGGCGCCCAAACTGCAAAATATACACCCTCTACTCCTTCATGAGTCATCTTGTGCGCACCAAGCTTTTCATAAATCGTATAATGGATTCCCTGCGAGAATAACTCCAAATCCTTTCCGGTAATTGCTGGCTTAAAATTATAAGGGTCAATTACTTCTACCTCTGCACCGTTATCATAAGTAACTAAATATGTATATTTCGGTTTTGTTTTTCGACTCAAAAGGATTGCATAAAAACCTTCTTCCTCCACCTTTTCCATCTCATATATCAAATGATCGGATAACTTAACCTTTACGGAGATTGCTCTTGAAAAAAAACATTGAATCAGATAACCATTTCCCCTCTTATGGACCCCTAAGATATTATGCGGTATATCGTGCTCTGAATATACGATAGCCTCAATTTCTGGCCAATTCATCGCGTTATATAAGATATCTTCCATTGTGTACCTCCCAGCGTATGATAATAATAATTGTAGCATTCTTTCGTTAGTTCCTCAACTATTGTTTGTAAAAATGTGGTAAAAGGCAATGAAGGATAACTTTAAGTTATTCTTCACTGCCTCACTATTCTACTATTATTACTAATTAGTAACGCGAATCTTAAAAGGTATAAAACCAATCTAATGTATCAGGATCTGCATCTTCTGGTACGGGCATATATTTCTTAAAGACCTTCTCAATTGATAACGAGCAAAAATACGCTCCCACAGCAGGCAATATAAACGCCGTTGGTGGCATAATCCAGATAAGAAATGCAAAGCAAACTACCACAATCTGAAGTAACAGTGTCGTAGGTAAATGCTTCATTGATAAAAACAATGAGAATTTCAACATTCTGCTACGCCCCATTTTAAATCTTGATAACACAGGGAACAGATAAACCGTGATAGAATAAGCCAAATAACTGAGTAAAATATATACATAAGACAAAAAGTTATTAAACCCATTTTTATTATCACGAATATACATCAAGTTAAATACCATCACTGCAGAAAATAACAAAAGAATAACGGTATATATTACCGAGGTCAAAAAGTTACTTTTAAACGAACGCCAAAACTCACCAGCCACATAGCCTCTTTCTTTACGAATCACTTTTGCCGTGGTGTAATATAATGCGGTTGTGGAAGCCCCAATCGTAACAATCGGAATACATCCTATCACCCATAATACACTTAAAAACAGCATATCAAACAGTTTACTCATTCCAGCAAACAAGCCGCCTTCTAAGCTAAAAAAACTACCCATGTTCATTCTCCTTACTTATGTCAATTATTAGTGTCGATATCAATACCATTAATTATACACTAATTAAAGACTAGATACAATAAGTTGCATGTTACCAGTAAAATTAATCTCTCCATAACCCGAAGGGATGATAAAATGATCCCCTTTTTTCACAGAATATTGATCAACCATTCCTTCTCCTTCAATTACGCTGCAAAGGAAAAACGGTTTTTCCTGCTTCATCTGATACTTTCCATCTAATGTAATCTTCCATACCGCATAAAAGTCACAGGCAATTAGTTGCTCTACTTCATATTCTGCAGTTTTGATACTCTCTGCATCCGTCTTTACATCAACATGAGGACAGTTAATCACATCGATACTCTTTTCAATATGCAGTTCTCTTGGTTGTCCATTCTGTAAACGGTCATAGTCATATAAACGATAGGTAATATCACTGCTTTGCTGTGTTTCCAATATTAACGTACCTGTTTTGATGGCATGTACCGTTCCCGGTGTAATTTGGAAGAAATCACCCTTCTTGATATCTCTCACTTGAATAAGTTCATTCCATTGTTTGTTCTCAATCATTGCCCTTAACTCGTCTTTATCCTTCGCATTATGGCCAACGACTATCTTAGCATCATCATCGCAATCCAGCACATACCAACACTCCGTCTTACCAAGGGAACCATTTTCATTCACCCTTGCATATTCATCATCTGGATGAACCTGTATACTTAAGTCTGCCTTTGCATCAATAATCTTGGTTAATAGCGGGAATACCTCCCCCTCTACATTACCAAATAGCTCACGATGTTTCGCCCATAACTCACTTAGTTTCATTCCTTCATATGTACCATTCCTAATTGTACAATCACCAGCTTTGTGTGCACTTATTGCCCAACACTCACCAGTACTGTCACTAGGAATATTATAATTAAATTCTGTTGCCAGACGATTGCCGCCCCAGATCATTTCTTTGAAAACGGGATTCATAAGTAATAATTCTTTCATAGGTCACTCCTTATTCCATAAATAAATTTTGTATCTAATATCATAACGGATTTTTTGGAAAATGGCAATGAGGTAGGGTGTAAAATAACAGAAAAGGACATGTTACACTCAGCTAATCGTATGATACGATAAGTGAGCGGTAACATGTCCTCCTTATTATTGGATTATATATGCATTGGTATCGTTAAGCGGAATTCACATTCCGTCTTGTATCATCTTAGAAGCTAAGAAGAAAACGAATAAAGCACATGTAATAATATTGTGTCTTCATAGATTTCTTTTCTAGTTTATCAAAATGCTTTTCTGAAAATGTTTTATTTCTAATCGCAAGTTTGTAAGCAAGTTTATGATTCCACTTACATACATCGGAGGTATCAAGTGATATTGATTTTCCTTCTTTAGCATACTCATCAACCTTAGCTTGGGCACAATTAAACTTAAACGTTAAAGCACGTTTCTGGCTACGTACTACATCCTCCGCTGTGATAGCACTATCAATTATTGCCCCTTCGCTAACTGCTAATTGATACAGCTCCAATGCCCTCTGATTTCGGATAATACAACTTGTATGTTTAATTGGACTATCTTGCATTTCCTTAATCCAGATATCCCCGAAACTAATATCCGCTGCAAATGCGTACTGATCCTGACACATCATGCATCGATCCTTGGAAAAGTAAAATGCATTCTTATAAACACAGATAGACTTTGTATAAGAGAACAACTTTTCGCTACCATCCTGATACATTACAGCGGAATTACCTCTCCAGTGCCCACGACGATAGAATAACCTCGTAGCTCCATCCAGAGTGACTCCTGCCTTTTTTAATGGTAGTAACGTTGCATTCTCTGAATGCGCACCAGAACAATACAATCCCAGCTTAAGCACAATCTTTTCTTTTAACTCTTCCTCTCGCTCAATTAGTGCACTCAATGCCTTCATTTGACACGGAATTAATACGACAGCCACTTTGCCTTCAAATTGTCGAACCATATCAATATGCTTTAATAATGGCATATCCATATAGATACTGGAGGAAGCTTCTCGAATCTCCTCTGGAGAGGTTGCTATAAAAGTATCATATGACAATTTTCCATCTTCCACTTTTGACTTGGAAACCCATGCTCCATCAATGATCTTTTTCTGGAGCAAAAAACATAGTAACGCAGTAATCATACCACCGGAGGCAGCGTTCTTTCTAATCTCTTCCTCTGCGGCATACCCTTTGCGGCATTCCACAACTGTACCAAGATACTTTTCAGCATCATTATAATCACGAAATTTTTTATTAGTCTTCATCAGGTTGTTCTTACCTCTTTCTATTCACACGGTATTCAGATTTTTAACCGTTACGTACGTCATAATTAGTATGTTGTTAATGTAAGATAATTATAGTTTTGCTGTCTTTAGGTTATAATTATTTAATCATGGTTATTCGCAAAACTATAATGTTATTTTATATTTATGGCATTAACATGTCAATACTGAGGTAAAAAAAGGGCAGTTTGCCTGTGTAAAACAGTAGATGAGAAAATAATAAAAATAATAATTGTTATTATATTCAATTTATGATATGATAGTATTATAATAAAGGAACAAATAGCAATTATAGGAGGTATATTTATGGCAAGAGAATTTTTAGATGCAGTTGCACAAAGGCGCACCTTTTATAGCATAAGTAAAGAAGCTGTTATTTCAGACGACAAAATTAAAGAAATCATTGAGCATGCAGTAAAACACTCTCCATCTGCCTTTAATTCACAAAGTGACCGAGCAGTCCTGCTGTTAGGAAACCATCACGATAAACTTTGGGATATTGCAAAAGATGCGTTGAGAAAAGTAGTACCAGCAGATCAGTTCTCTCAAACAGAAGAAAGAATTAATTCATTCAAAAGTGGATATGGCACTGTTCTATTTTACGAAGATAGCAGTGTAGTTGAATCTCTACAAAAAGAGTATCCTCTTTATCGGGAAAACTTTCCAGTTTGGTCACAACAATCAAATGGAATGCTCCAATATATTATCTGGACTGCATTAGTATCGGAAGGATTTGGTGTATCATTACAACATTATAGTAATTTGATTCAAAATGACGTAATGACAGAATGGAATATACCAGAAAGCTGGAAACTAATTGGTCAGATGCCTTTTGGTAAACCGGTTGCAGGACCTGATGAAAAAGAATATCAGCCGTTAGAGGAACGTGTTAAGATATTTAAATAGTATAATTTGTCTACAATAGAATTCCAAAAACTAAGACATCATTGCCAATCCAGTTTTCAAGATTAGCAATGATGTCTTTTTCAAATTATTCAACTATCCCTATTTCTTCCTATATCGTTTACTCATACTCCAAAATATTATTTCTTTAGTTCGGTCCAGATTTCATCATAGATACTGATTACATCAGTGGAAATGTTTTTTACATACTCTCCGTTTTTCAATGAGCTAGCTGGAGGATTCTTCGCAGGATTATTGATATAGTCATCTCCTAACAACTTCACAGACGCTTTATTCGGATTCAGATAAGGGAATTCTTCTGCAACAGCTTTGCCTGTTTCAGCTTTTAACATATAGTCGATAAATAACATGGCATTATCATAATTCTTAGCACCCTTCGTAATACACCAGTTATCTAGGAATAAGAAAGGTCCCTCACTTGGATATACGATTTCAATAGCAGGATTTTCTTCCATAGCAAGCGCTATTTCAGCACTCCAGCAAAATGCCAGAGAACAGTCACCGGATATCAGGGCACTCTTTGGACTATCGCTATCATATAACTTAATATTACTCTTTAAGGATAACACTTGCTGCTTCACTTTCTCTAATATTACCGGATCCGTTTCACTCATTGAATAGCCGATACTTTTTGATGCAATACCAATTACTGCTCTAAAGTCATCTAGTACAACTAACGTATCTTTGAATTCCGGTTTGAACAAATCAGCATATGAAGTTATTTTATCCTTAATCAAACTGGTATTTACAGCAATCGCGCCTGCACCTCCCAAATACGGAATTGAATAAGCATTCCCTGGGTCATAAGAAGGATTGAGATATTCCTCACCTATATTGCTTAAGTTCGTTAACTTTTCCTTGTCAATTTTATCAAGCATTCCTTGTGATATCATCTGTTCCACCATATAATCTGATGGTTGAACAATATCATACGTTCCTTCTGTTTCGGATTTCACTTTGGAGAGCATATCTTCATTGGATGAATATGTACTGATATTAACTTTAACCCCTGTTTCTTCTTCAAAATCTTTTACTACACTTTCTGGAACATACTCTGTCCATACAAAGATGTTTAATTCCCCTTTACTTTCCTCTTTGGAAGAAGAACATCCTACTAAGGAAATTACCAGAATAACACTTAATAAAATACAACCTGCTTTTCTCATAGACAAATCCTCCTTTTACTGTTTCTTTCTCTTTAACAATCCACTCTGAGTTACAAATACGATAATCGTCGTTCCAACTAATACTAATGTAGAAAGTGCATTCACATCTGGTGAAACCCCACTTTTAATACTTTCCATAACCTTTAACGGGAAAGTTTTCACCTGACCATTGGTAAAATAACTAATAATGACATCATCAATGGACAAAGTAAAGGCTAACAGGGCACCTCCTGCAATTCCAGGTATCAGGACCGGTACGGTAATTCGAAAAAAGGTAACAATTCGATTAGCTCCAAGATCCATAGAAGCTTCTTCTATGGAGTTATCATATCCTGCCAGTCTTGCTCGTATGTTAAAAATAACAAATGGTATACTAAAACTTACATGAGCTAAAATCAGGGTAATCATTCCACGAGGTATATTGGCATTGGCAAATAAGGTTAACAATGCGATACCTAATACAATTTCGGGAATCACCACCGGAATATAGAGCAGTCCATCAATTATATTTTTTCCTGCGAATTTGTAACGATACATGCCGATGGCCGCTATCGTTCCGATCATCACAGACACTAAGGTACTACACACTGCAATCATGATGGTATTTCCGAAAGATCCTAATAATGCAGTGTTATCAAATAGTTTTATGTACCAATCAAACGTAAATCCTTTCCAGCTTAAATAAGGCTTTGAGGTAGTTGCATTAAACGAATTTATTACAATAACAATAATCGGTATAAATAAAAAGAGGTAAATCAGGAAGCAGTACAACACACTCATAATTTTCTTACATTTTCTTTTTGTTTTTCGCTTCATACTATACCCCCAGACTTTCCATATCGCCTCCTAGTTTCTGATATAACTTAACTAGTAAGAGCGTTATGAGGATTAATACTATTGAAAGTGCTGCTCCAAGCGGCCAGTTATTACCACTTTTAAACTGTCGCTCAATCAGATTACCAATCACATCCGAGTTTCCACCGCCTAAAATATTGGATACATAGAAATATCCCAGGCATGGTATAAATACCATGATAGAACCTGCAAAGACGCCAGATATAGTTAACGGCAGTATTACCCGAAAGAAAGTGGTAGCCCCTTTGGCGCCCAGATCCGACGAAGCCTCCAAAAGACTTTTATCCAGTTTTTCGATTGCCGTATAAAGTGGCAATACCATAAATGGAAATAGGGTATATACCATACCAAGTACGATTGCACCCTGGTTAAATAGCAGTTGTATCGGTTCATTCGTAATATGCAATGCTTGCAACATAGAATTTAAACCGCCACTGTTACCTAGGAAGGTTCTCCAGCCATAGATACGAATCAGGGAATTGGTCCAAAATGGTATTATAACAAGCATATATAACATTACTTTTCTCTTACTGGCAGTTCTTGCAATAATAAAGGCAAACGGATATGCCAGAAGAATACAGATAATCGTTGTTAGAAAGGCAATGATCAGTGAGTTAGCATATATTTGAATATAATTAACAGATACTAACCGCTTATAATTCTCGAGATTAAACTTGAATATAACATTATAGGACTCGTCGACGCTGCAAAAACTCATTACCAATACATAGAGCAATGGAATTACAATTAAAAAAGCAAGCCATAGGGTAACGGGTCCAATCATTACTATCTTTGGAATACAATTTGACTTAGTCTTACGATTTTTCATCTAATCCCCCTAACCTAACGAAATATTATTAATCGCCTCATAGATGTTGTGATCCATAGTATGAATCAACACGGCATCATTACTATTCCAATATAAATAAATCTTCTCTTTTTCCTTTAGGAGTTCTTCTCCTGCTAACTGTTCCAGTTTTACATCCTGCCCGTTAGTAAGAGTAACAATGGTTTTTACAACAGAACCTATATAAATGTGCTCTTTTACAACTCCGGCTAATTCAAATCCCACTACTGGTTCATAAGAATATTTCATCTTCTCAGGTCTCACTGATACACATACAAGCTCATTAATATTAAAGTCTGTACCCTCTGCACTGATTAAACCACTTTCAATAAAAACGCTTATTCTATCCTCCTCGATTGACTTCACACAACCATCAAAGCAGTTGGTCTCACCAATAAAGGTTGCAACAAATCTGGTTGACGGCTGTTCATAAATCTCTTTTGGCGTACCAAGCTGCTCTAAAATACCGTCATTCATAATTCCGATACGATCACTCATCGTTAACGCTTCTTCCTGATCGTGCGTTACATATATAAAAGTAATGTTTAATTTTTTATGTAAACGTTTTAACTCAAGCTGCATTTGCTTCCTAAGCTTAAGATCTAATGCTCCCAAAGGCTCATCTAGAAGAAGTACTTTTGGGCAATTGATTAATGCTCTCGCAATTGCTACACGTTGCTTTTGTCCACCAGATAGCTGAGCCGGATAACGTTTTTCCATTCCTGTTAGCTGTACCATCTCAAGCATTTGTGTAACTTCTTTGAGTATCTCTTTCTTTTTTACTTTTTTAATCTTTAAGCCATAGGCTATATTATCATAGACCGTCATATGCGGAAACAGAGCATAGCTTTGAAATACGGTATTTACATTCCTCTCATATGGTTCTTTGTCTTCTATTGGTTCGCCTTCTACCAAAATCCTCCCATCCGTTGGCTCTTCAAAACCTGCAATCATACGAAGCGATGTTGTTTTGCCACATCCGGATGATCCCAGCAGTGTAAGAAATTCTCCTTCATATACTTCTAGATTCAGATCCTTTACTACATGATTATCCCCGTATAATTTATTGACATGTTTGATTTCAACAATTACATTGGATTTGTTCAAGTTATCCACCACCTTCATATGATTTATAACGCGTTATCCCCTCGTTCCCCAGTACGTATACGAATTGCATTTTCCATATTTCTTATAAATATTTTTCCATCTCCAACTAAACCGGTTGAGAGTTTGCTTTGTATCTCAGTGATAATCTCTTCTACAATTTCATCATTTACTACAACTGCCACACTTATTTTTGGTAATAAGTTAATGGTTGTTTTAAATCCTTTAATCTCATTGACGCCCTTTTCTTTTATACTACCTCGTTGTGTTCCACATCCCATAACTGCCGATATTGTCATACCACCGCAGTTCTTTTCATCTAGAATACTCTTCACTACCTCTAATTTTTCAGGGCGAATTACCATAATAATTTCTTTCATTTCATACCTCCTCAAGTTTATACGAATGCGGTTTCAAAACAAAAAGAGGCACACACTTTTTACCAAGCGTATGCCTCTTCGCATTTTTTTTTAATACTATCACAAATGGTTATTAGTTACAATTCATTTTAAAAAATAAATTTATTATATGTGTCAGCTAATGCACTATCCATTCTTTCGATTACCTGATCGATATCTTCCTTCGTAATTACTGCTGCAGGTTCGAAGCGGATACATTTAGCATTAACTAGAGTTCCTGCTGTCATAACCCCTCTTCCAAACAACCCCTTGGCAACATCATAACCCGCTTCACTACTAATAAACTCCACTCCAATCATTAAGCCGCTTCCTCTAACTTCTTCTATTAGCGCAGGATATTTATCTTTTAAGGTTAGTAGTTTGTTAATCAGGTACTCACCCTTTTCCTTACATTGACCTGGAATATCGTTCTTCAACATATATTTAATAGTTGCTAAGGCCGCAGAACAGGCTAGTGGATTCCCTCCAAATGTAGGAGACCCTAACAACCAAGGATTCTCTATCAGTTCCTCCGTCCATAATTGTGGTCTGCATATAATACCGGTAATCGGCATTATTCCTCCACCGAATGCTTTTCCAAAAGTCATTATATCCGGTGTAACACCTTCAGCTTCACAGCGCCACATTGTTCCGGTTCTGCCCATACCCGTTTGAATTTCGTCAAAGATTAACGCCACACCATACTCATCACAGATTGCACGTACTTCCTTCAAATACCCTTTTGGTGGAATAATAATTCCAGCCTCTCCCTGAATAGGTTCCAATATAACCGCAGCAACAGATTCTCCGACTGCTTTAAGATTGCGGATGGCTTTTCTGACATCCTCTGCCTTTCCGTATTCCACATGCTGTACCTGTTGTACCATAGGAGTATATGGAACACGGTAACTACCTTTTCCACCCATTGAGATGGCTCCCATGGATTTACCATGAAAAGCACCAACCGTCGAGATATACCATCTTCCGCCTGTTGCAATACGAGCTAACTTCAGTGCCATTTCAACTGCTTCTGCACCACCATTCGTAAAGAAACATTTTTCCAGATCGCCCGGTGTAATATCGGCTACAGCCTTTGCCAGATATCCGCGTAAAGGGTCTAATAACTCTTGGGAATGTAGTGCCTGATGATCTAACTGTGCCTTTACAACTTCTAAAATCTCTTCGTTACGATGCCCACAGGTATAGATTCCAAATCCTCCAAGACAATCAATAAAACTCTCTCCATTTAGTCCAGTACAGTATGCTCCTTCATCTTTCCATTCCACGACTGCTGCATTCGTAGACACGGATTTACGATATTTTAACCAGCCCGGACTAACAAATGTATTAAAATATTCTATCGTTTCCTTGGTAATGCGATCTTTTTCTTCTTGCTTCAATTCCTCACTCTTTATGTAATGAATCACCTGTTCTAATTCTTGTATGACCTGCTCTCTATTGCTCATATTATCATTTCCTTTCTCATCCCTATTCTAGTAAGCTCCTTAATGTTCATACCATCCAATGATTCCAGGATTTAGATTGATATTAACCTGTTTTATTTCCTGATACTCTTCTAATCCATGGATTCCTAGTTCTCTTCCATAACCGCTCATCTTATAACCACCCCATGGCGCTTCATTAAAGGTAGGATTATAGCAATTAATCCAAGTAATACCAGCACGTATTTCTTTCATTACTCGAAGTCCCCTTGCTCCGTCTGTAGTAAATACCGCCCCTGCTAATCCATATTGAGTATCATTTGCTAAAGCAATCGCTTCTTCCTCCGTTTTAAAAGTCTGAATAGTAACCACTGGGCCAAAGATTTCTTCCTTCACAATTATCATGTCACTAGTACAGTTGTCAAAAATGGTTGGTCTAACGAAATACCCTTTCGCACATTCCCCTTCCAGATAGCGCTCTCCTCCGCATACCAATTTGGCTCCTTCTCTTTTCCCGATATTAATATAATTTAGCACTGTTTCCATATGTTCTTTTGATACTAAAGGCCCCATATCCGGGTTATCTAACCCATTGCCAAGTGTCATTGCGTTGGCTCTTTCTTTTAACCTCTCTACAAACCTATCATGCAGGGACTCTTCAATGATAATTCTGGAACCAGCAGAACATACCTCTCCCTGGTTGAAGAACACACCAACCATTGCCCACTCCACTGCCCCTTCCAAATCTGCATCAGCAAAAATGATATTGGGAGATTTACCTCCTAGCTCTAATCCTATTTTCTTAAGATTCGCTACTGCCGCATGTGCAATGGACTGACCAACCTGTGTACTGCCAGTGAAAGTAACCATATCCACATCCATACTAACAGCAATTTCGTTCCCTACCACGGCTCCCGACCCAAGTACAAGGTTAACAGTTCCTTTTGGAAGCTCTGCTTTATCAAAAATCTCAAATAATTTGATCGCTGACAACGGAGTAATTGTACTTGGCTTAAACACAATACTGTTTCCTGCTGCAAGAGCAGGTGCTAACTTCCAAACAGACATTAGACATGGATAATTCCAAGGAACAATCTGCCCACAAACCCCTACCGGCTCATGAATGGTATACGAATGCATCGCTCCAAACCCATCATTTACATCATAAGTAGCTCCTGTAGGTTTGGTGATTAAACCTGCGTAGTAACGAAAACAATGAATGGCATCATCGATATCACATTCCGCTTCTCGTAATGGTTTTCCATTATCAATGGTATCTAGATAGGCAAGCTCTGCCAGGTTTTTCTGCATGGCATCTGCAATTTTGAATAACACATCCGCTCTTGCCTGAGCATTGGTTCTTCTCCATTTGCCAGTTTCATAAAATGCATCTTTGGCAGCTTTTACTGCAAGTTTAACATCTTCGGCATTTCCCTCTGTTGTTATTGCAATCACTTCACCTGTTGCGGGATTAATAACTTCTCTTGTCTTTCCTTCGATACCTTCTACCCATTCTCCATTGATATACATTTTTTTGATTTCCATCATTCAACCATCCTTTCCTTTACTACATCAGAAAGAGTTTCAATATAACATAAAAAGGCGCCGCTTTATTTAGCGTGCGCCTTTGCAAAACTCATTTTCTATATAATAGTATATTATAACAAGTTCATGCATTGTATCAATAATCTCCTTTCCGTATTTTTACTTACCTTTTCTAATTATAACTACTCCAAAAGGAGTAGTTATAATCCCTTTTCTCTATACTTTTCCAGTTTTATATGTTAATGTAAAAAGAAAAGCAACCGTATTTACTGATGCAAAGTAAGAATCAGGGCATTAGAAGAATTAGTCAGGAGGACTTGTATGCAGAAAAATGATTTCTTATTAATTAATGAGATTGTTTATAAAGTTTACACTACCATTGATTTTGATGAGATGAGAACGAATTTTTTATCTTTACTTTCCGTTTTAATACCAAGTAAAGAATCTAGTATTTTTTTATCCAATCATTCTGATTCCAAGCATTTGATCTGTGACCCTATCATATTTCCCTCGGTAGAATCCAGTGCTGAGCAAAATTATCTACTATACGAAAATCTAGATTACACCAGATGGGTTTTAATGAGCCATAAATGCATGATTTTTCGAGAATCTGATCTTATCTCTGATGAAGAACGCTTAAAATCAGACTTCTTTAAAAATCTAATGGCACCTCATAATCTACACTATTCTCTTCAGCTAGCTCTTGTGTATCATGAGATTCCTTTAGGAGTAATCACCTTATATCGGACAAAAGAAATGGGCGATTTTACAGATGAAGAGGTATTTATCTTAGATTCCTTTAAAGATCATCTAAACTACCGATTTTATCAGCATGCTTTTACCACCATACATAAAACAAATCATCCCGAAAAGTATCAGGATGATTTGATGAAAGATTATTCCCTTACAAAACGTGAATCCGAGATTGTTTCACTTATTCTAAATGGTGCAACTAATCAACATATAGCCGATTATCTTACAATCAGCCCTCATACGCTAAAAAAACATATCCAAAATATCTATCGAAAACTTAATGTAACAAGTAAGTGGGAACTTTTTGCGCTAAAGAAAGAAGAATAGCTGCCAGCATCCATTCATTCTTAGTTATCCTCTAACCCATGAATAAATAAACCACTTCTAAGTTTTGGCTCAAACCAGGTTGATTTTGGCGGCATCAGAAGATTGGCATCTGCCACATCAAACAATTCTCCAATACTAGTTGGGTACATCGCAAATGCTACCGTCATATCGGAATTAACACGGCGCTCTAGTTCAGCAAGCCCACGAATTCCACCAATAAAGTCAATGCGATTATTCGTTCTTGGATCAGAAATCCCTAGAATCGGGCTTAGCAAATTATCCTGTAATATTGCAACATCCAGAGCTTTTACAGGATCATTAATCTCTTTTATTTCCTCTTTTGCCTCTAGTTCATACCATGTTTCGTCCAGATACATACCAAAGGTAGCCTTTCTTTGTGGCGCTACCGCTGCAGTACCTCTTTCACTAACTACGAAACGTTCACTCACCTTTGCCAAAAATTCATCCTTGGTAAGACCATTTAGATCCTTCACCGCACGATTATAATCTAAGATTTTAAGCTGACTGTCTGGGAATAACACCGACAAGAAAAAATTATACTCTGCCGAATCATCTGTCTTTCCAGCTAACGCAGCTGCTTCCCTACGTTTTAACGCCACCTTTACCGCACTCGCTGCACGGTGATGTCCATCTGCAATATAGATTTCATTAATGGCACCAAAGCAATCAGCAATGGTCTTAACATCCTCTTCTTTATTAATCACCCAAACAACATGTCCCACCCCATCATCTGACACAAACTGATAAAGCGGTTTGGTTAGTTTTGCCTGGTCAACAATTGCATTAATTGTCTCTTTCCCACGGTATGCCAAAAAAATTGGCCCCGTCTGAGCATTACAAGTATCTACATGACGGATACGGTCTTGTTCCTTTTCCTCTCTCGTCAACTCATGCTTTTTAATCACATTATTAAGATAATCATCAACGGAAGCAATCGCCACTATACCAGTCTGAGCCCGTCCTTGCATCGAAAGCTCATAGATATAATAACAAGGTGCTGTTTCCTTTAAAAACACGCCCTCATTCATCTGCTGCTCAAGTAACTCTTTAGCCTTTGCGTATACTTTCTCATCATAAGTATCCACACTATCATCAAAGGATGTCTCCGCACGGTCAATCCGCAGAAAAGACAGCGGTTTATTCTTTACTTCTTCACAAGCTTCTTTTCGATTATATACATCATAAGGTAATGCCGCCACCTGCGCCGCAACCTCTTCTTTTGGTCTGATACAATGAAATGGTTTTATTGTTGCCATCGTATTTCCTCCTTACGTTTTTCACTGCTTATTATTATGACATTCCCATGCTCTTTAGGCAAGTACCTTAACGCATATTTCACTCGCAACGCGCTCTCGCTTGGATGAAGTTAACGCTGTTTCCTATTGCCTTTCTTAACTTTACGCCTGTGTAAATTGGCGCATTTTGTTTATTGATTTGTCAATTTGCGTTGGAGCTTTTGAGCAAGCAGATATAAAACATATTTCACTCGCAACGCGCTCTCGCTTGGATGAAGGCGTAGCGGTACATAAGATCCTAAAGTACAGGATCTAAGTGCCGACGCCTTCATAACAGTTGCGCGTCAAAATATGTTTTATATCTGCTTGCAATAAACATCATACATGAAATTGACAAAACCATAATTCGTGAAGCGCCAATTTACACTATTACGACTTTCCGAAGCAATAGGAAAGTGGCGCACTCAAATGTTTAGATACCCTATTAGTCATCAAATCACTTATTTAACACTGCAAATCTTATAGTTCCTTTGTCTTCTAGATTTGGCTCGAGTGACAAAAGCCATTCAAAGATTGAAATCGTCAATTGGCGCATCCAAGGTCTACATATAGATAAAACATATTTTAACGAGCAACACGCATGAATAATAGGGATAAACTAGATTCCTATTGCTTCGATGAATTAACGCCTGTGTAAATTGGCGCCCAAAGTATAGAATTTTGTCAATTTGCATCAATAAAGTATACTGCAAGCAAATACAAACATATTTTGATACGCAACCGTTTTGACGCCGTCGGCACTTAGGTCGCGTATTTTGCGACCTTACGTACCGCTACGACGTCATCCGAGCGAGAGCGCGTTGCGTATGAAATATGTTTGTATTGTTTGCTCAATACCTAAAAATGCAAATTGGCAAATCCATAAACTCTACTCGCCAATTTACACAGACATAAACTAAATCTAGCAATAGGAACCTCGAGCCCCAAAAAACAAAGGCAACCGTAAGGTTGCCTTGTCAATAATTATTTGATTACTCTAACTTTAAGGACGCCATCAACTGCTTTGATTGCAGCAACGATATCGTCGGCGGCAGGTGTGCCAAGGTCAAACATGGAGTAAGCGTATTCACCCTTGCTCTTGTTAATCATGTTATCAATATTGATCCCTTTTCCGGAGAAAATAGTGGTAAACTGATTAATCATGTTTGGAACGTTTTTGTGGTTAATTGCAACACGACTAACGGAAGTACAAACACCGGCATCACATGCTGGGTAATTAACGGAGTTTTTGATGTTACCATTTTCAACATAATCCATGATTTGTTGCACAGCCATTACTGCACAGTTATCTTCGGATTCTTCTGTTGAAGCACCAAGGTGAGGGAATGCAATCACACCTTCCATATTAGCAGTTTTTGCGTTAGGGAAGTCAGTCACGTATTTGTGTACTTTTCCACTTGCAAGAGCTGTTGCCATATCGTCATCATTTACCAATAAGTCTCTGGCAAAGTTTAAGATTACTACGCCGTCTTTCATGATAGCGATGGTATCTTTGTTAATCATTTCTCTTGTATCATCTACTAATGGAGTGTGCACGGTAATATAGTCACATTCTCTAAATACTTCTTCTCTTGATTTTACTGGAATGATATCTCTTGATAAGTTCCAGGCATGATCGATACTAATGTATGGGTCGCAACCGTAAACAGTCATTCCAAGACGTCTTGCTGCATTTGCTACTAAAACACCAATTGCACCAAGACCGATAACACCAAGTTTTTTGCCCTTTACTTCTTTTC
Source organism: Bacillota bacterium (assembly GCA_023434365.1). Taxonomy (GTDB): domain Bacteria; phylum Bacillota; class Clostridia; order Lachnospirales; family Lachnospiraceae; genus KM106-2. The sequence continues at coordinate 35,075 of JAEYSV010000002.1, forward strand.
CAGCAAATTTGGCTTTTGCTTTTTCCATCGTTTTGCTGATGTTAGCATCTTCTTTATTCGCCTCTACCCATTTCATACCACCAACCAAATCACGACTGGCAAGCATTAAACCTGCGATTACAAGTTCTTTAACACCATTCGCATTGGCTCCTGGAGTATTGAATACTACGATACCTTTTTCCGCACATTTATCAAGTGGAATGTTATTAACACCGGCACCAGCTCTGGCAATTGCTTCCAGGTTTTCACAAAAGTCTAATTCATGCATTGATGCGCTACGTACTAAAACGGCTTTGGCAGCAGCATAATCATCTACTTGTTCATAATTATCTGTAAGTAAATCAAGACCAACATTGCTTATTGGATTTAGACAATTTAACTTAATCATTCAGCTTCTCTCCTTATTTGTTTTCTTCTTCGAATTTTCTCATGAATTCTACAAGTTTTTCTACGCCTTCTTTTGGCATAGCATTATAGATGGAAGCTCTCATACCACCAACGGAACGGTGACCCTTTAAGTTCTCAAAACCAGCATCTTTTGCTTCTTTGATAAACTTAGCGTCCGTTTCATCATTACCTGTTACAAATGGAATATTCATAAGGGAACGATCTTCTTTTACAACAGTTCCTTTGAATAATTCGCTCTGATCTAAGAAATCATAAAGCACATTGGCTTTCTCTTCATTGCGGGCTTTCATTACCTCTAAGCCACCCATATTCTTAAGCCATTTGAATACTTTACCACAAACATAGATTCCGTATGCTGGTGGTGTATTATATAAGGATTTATTATCATCATGAATTTTGAATTTTAACATGGTTGGTGTGCCAGGCAGGGTATCTTCAGTAATCAAGTCTTCACGAATAATTGCAATTACTACACCTGCAGGTCCGATATTCTTTTGAACACCACCGTAGATTAAGCCATATTTTGATACATCTACTGGTTCTGATAAGAAACAGGAGGATACGTCTGCCACTAAAGTTTTTCCTTTTGTATTAGGCAGTGTCTTAAATTTGGTACCATAGATTGTATTGTTTTCACAGATATATACGTAGTCTGCATCATCACTGATTGGTAAGTCAGAGCAATCTGGAATATAGGAAAATACTTTATCTGCACTAGAAGCTACCGCGTTGGCTTTTCCATAAATCTGTGCCTCCTGATAAGCCTTCTTTGCCCACTGTCCAGTAATGATATAATCTGCTACCTTATTTTTCATAAGGTTCATTGGGATTGCTGCAAACATAGTAGAAGCTCCACCTTGCATAAATAACACTCTGTAGTTATCAGGAATATTCATTAATTCGCGAAGATCAGCTTCTGCTTCATCAATAATCTGCTGATAAGCTTTAGATCGATGACTCATCTCCATAACACTCATTCCAGTTCCCTGATAGTCTAACATCTCGTCAGCAGTTTCTCTTAACACTTCTTCTGGTAACACTGCTGGTCCTGCTGAAAAATTATATACGCGTCCCACAATAAAATCCTCCTTTATTCTTTTTATGTTACGAAGATGACTATAACCCTTATTCTCTTGTAACAATTTTTGTTTATTTATATGGCATTATTCTACACCATTATAAAACTTTGTTATTTTTTAGTCAATGACTATTTGGTTTTATTCACCAACTTTAGTGCAGTAACTTAGTAATTCAGTGAATTCATAAGGTTAAAGTACGCCAAGGCGCACTTTATTCCACTCTTATTTTAGCCTTGTTCCAAATTACTCTTTGGCTTTCAAATCTTCTTCACTAAAAACTTCACTAATTGCTGCACCCGGTGCAACCATTGGCCATACTTTATCATCACTGTCTATTCTACAGTCAAGCACTACCGGTTCATTTAACGCGATGGCTTCTTTTAATACTGATTCTACTTCTTCCATTTTCGTAATTCGGTAGGCTTTTGCTCCCATTGCTTCAGCAAGTTTTACGAAGTCCACTTTATCATTTAAAATGGTATGGCTGTAACGCTGTCCATAGAATAGGTTCTGCCATTGACGCACCATTCCAAGTACCTGATTGTTAAATACAATCTGAATAATAGGGATATTGTATCTGGTTGCCGTAGCAATTTCGTTCATATTCATTCTAAAACAACCGTCTCCTGCCAGGTTACAAACGATTTTATTAGGATTACCAACTTTCGCGCCAATACAGGCACCAAGCCCATATCCCATCGTACCAAGACCTCCTGAGGTTAAAAATGTACGTGGTTTGGTGTATTGGTAATACTGGGCTGCCCACATCTGATGTTGACCAACTTCGGTCGTAATTATGATGTCCCCCTTAGTTAACTCATATAACTTTTCGATGATATAAGGTCCGGTCAAACGCTCCTGGTTATATCTTAGTGGGAACTGTTCTTTTCTTGTAAGTACTTCATCGATCCAGTCTTTATGGGATTGTTGTTCTAACTTTGCATTCAATATTTCGAGTACCGATTTGATATCCCCTACAATACAAGTATTTGCTCGAACATTTTTATTTATCTCAGCAGGATCAACGTCGATATGTATTATGTCGGCGTTTCTTGCAAACTTCTTGGCATTGCCAGTAACTCGGTCGCTAAATCTTGCACCGATAACAATTAATAAGTCACAGGCAGTTACACTTAAGTTTGCGGCTTTTGTTCCATGCATTCCAAGCATACCTGTATAATAGGCATCCTCTCCACTAAAAGCCCCTTTTCCCATCAGGGTATCAGTAACTGGGGCATCAATTTTTGTCACAAACTCTTTTAATTCTCTATCTGCTCCGGAGATGACAGCTCCACCACCAACGAAGATCATTGGCTTCTTAGATTTTCTGATTAATTTAAGTGCTTTTTCAATATCTTCTTCTTGAATCTGTTCGGTAGACCTTGGGATAATCTTTGGAGCCACTTTTTGATATGTGGTTTTTGCAGCAGTTACATCTTTTGCAATATCAACCAGAACGGGGCCTGGTCTGCCACTTTGTGCAATCTTAAATGCCCGACGTATCGTATCTGCTAATTTGGTAATATCCTTTACGATAAAGTTATGTTTTGTGATTGGCATGGTAATCCCAGTAATATCGATTTCCTGGAAACTGTCTTTTCCAAGCAAAGGAACTGCTACATTACAAGTCAGAGCAACTAAAGGTACACTATCCATATAAGCAGTTGCAATTCCTGTCACCAGATTGGTCGCGCCTGGACCACTTGTTGCAAGACAGACACCTACTTTTCCAGTACTTCTGGCATATCCATCTGCAGCATGTGCTGCTCCTTGTTCGTGCGAAGTCAGGATATGGTTGATTTCATTGCGGGAACGATATAATTCATCATATATATTTAAGATAGCTCCGCCTGGATAACCAAATACCGTATCCACTCCTTGCTCTTTCAAACACTCAATAAAGATTTGAGAACCTGTTAATTCCATGTCGCACCTCTTTCTTATGTTATATGATTAAATTTTGACTTATTTAAGAATGTTCTTTCGGTTTTACCAATCTATTATCAAGCAAAACCGAAAAACCATTTTTAATCATGCATATTCGTTTATCTTGGTAACTCTAAAATAGCACCACGGTTTCCGCTTGTTACCATGGAAGTATATCTCTTTAGGTACCCAGTCGTGATTTCTGGCTCTCTTGGCTGCCATTTAGCACGTCTTGCTTCTAATTCTTCATCAGATACTAAAAAATCAATTGTATTCTTAGGAATATTAATCTTAATAATATCGCCTTCTTCTATCAAAGCAATATTCCCACCAACTGCTGCTTCCGGACTAACATGACCAATTGAAGCGCCTCTGGATGCGCCACTAAAACGTCCATCTGTGATTAATGCTACGCTTGTGTCAAGTCCCATTCCTGCAATTGCGGAAGTTGGATTCAGCATTTCTCTCATTCCTGGGCCACCTTTTGGTCCTTCATAACGAATGACTACTACGTCGCCCGAGACAATTTTGCCACCTTTGATTGCCTTGATTGCATCCTCCTCACAATCAAATACACGGGCCGGACCTTCATGTATCATCATTTCTGGTAATACTGCGGATCGTTTCACAACACAGGTGTCTGGAGCTAAGTTTCCTTTTAATACGGCAATTCCACCAGTCTCACTATATGGATTATCAATAGGACGAATTACTTCTTCATTAAGGTTTCGGCATCCTGCAATGTTTTCTCCTACTGTTTTCCCTGTTACAGTCGGTAAATCTGTATATAACAAATCTTTTTTTGTTAATTCATTCATTACAGCATATACTCCACCAGCTTCATTCAGGTCTTCCATATAAGTGTGACCTGCAGGAGCTAGATGACAAAGGTTTGGAGTCTTTGCACTAATCTCATTCGCAATATCCAGATTTAACTCTACTCCAGCTTCGTGAGCGATGGCAGGTAGGTGAAGCATACTATTCGTACTGCATCCAAGTGCCATGTCTATTGTAAGTGCATTTAAAAATGCTTTCTCTGTCATAATATCTTTTGGTTTAATATCGTTACGTACTAACTCCATAACTTGCATACCAGCCATTTTGGCAAGGCGAATACGATCAGAATATACAGCAGGTATAGTACCATTTCCCTTTAATCCCATTCCAAGTGCTTCCGTTAAACAGTTCATACTATTTGCAGTGTACATTCCGGAACATGATCCACAGGTTGGACATGCTTTATTTTCATATTCTAATACATCCTCTTCTGTCATCGTTCCAGCTGCATAAGCACCAACTGCTTCAAACATACTAGATAGACTCGTCTTTTGACCATTTACACGACCTGCAAGCATTGGACCACCACTTACGAAAATGGTTGGAATATTCAGTCTAGCTGCTGCCATCAATAACCCTGGTACGTTTTTATCACAGTTTGGTACCATAACAAGACCATCAAATCCATGAGCGGTTGCCATACATTCCGTAGAATCGGCAATTAAATCTCTTGTTACCAGACTGTACTTCATCCCTTTATGGCCCATCGCAATCCCATCACACACTGCGATAGCTGGAAATACGACCGGCGTTCCGCCTGCCATTGCAACACCTAATTTGACAGCATCCACGATTTTATCTAGATTTATATGACCCGGAACAATTTCATTATATGAACTAACAATACCAATCATTGGGCGGTTCATCTCTTCTTTTGTCATACCTAATGCATTAAATAGGGAACGTTGTGGTGCCTGCCCTATGCCTTTTCTTACAGAATCACTAATCATATTCTCTCTTCCTTTCCTTCTGCTTTTATCCTATTCTATTACAGTATTCTTTCCTATTAAAATTTTCTTTTCTATTAAAATTTATATTCTATTATAATTTATATTCTATAAATCAGAGCAATGAAACAATTAGGTCTCCCATCTCTTTCGTTCCAACTAAAGTCTTTCCTTCTGACATAATGTCAATGGTACGATACCCTTCCTTTAACACTTTCTTCACTGCTTCTTCCACTGCATCCGCTTCTTTTAATAAATCAAACGAGTACCGAAGCATCATGGCTGCAGAAAGAATTGTTGCAATTGGATTGGCCTTGTTCTGACCAGCAATATCTGGTGCAGAACCATGACTTGGTTCATATAATCCTAGCTTGGTATCTCCAAGACTAGCACTTGCTAACATCCCTATGGAACCAGTTACCATACTTGCTTCGTCAGATAAGATATCACCAAACATATTATCTGTTAAAATGACATCAAATTGAGTTGGGTCCTTGACTAATTGCATTGCACAGTTATCAACTAGCATATCCGATAATTCTACTTCCGGATACTCCTTTGCCACTTCTTTTACGACCTGTCTCCAAAGTCTAGAAGAGTCCAGTACGTTGGCTTTATCGACACTGCATACACGTTTGTCACGCTTCATAGCAATTTCAAATCCCCATTTTGCGATTCTTCTAATCTCATTTTCGTCATAGGTACAAGTATCGATTGCTTTTTTAATCCCATTTTCTTCGATAGTTTTACGTTCACCAAAGTAAATTCCACCTGTCAATTCTCTCATTACAACAAAATCAAATCCTTTTTCAACAATGGTATCTTTTAAAGGACAGGCTGCCTTTAATTCCTCAAACAATACTGCAGGTCTGATGTTGGCATATAGATTTAAACCCTTTCTAAGCTTTAACAATCCCGCCTCAGGTCTTCTATCTGGTGGAACCTGATACCAGTTTGACTGACCAACATTCCCACCTACTGCACCAAGTAATACACTATCACTGTTTCTTGCTATTTCTAATGCCTCTTCAGTTAATGGGTAACCGGTGGCATCAATACTGCAACCACCCATCAATACTTCCTGATATTCAAAATGATGTCCGTAAGTTTCCCCGATCTTATCTAATATTTTCTTCGCTTCGGTAATAATCTCTGGTCCAATTCCATCTCCCGGAATGACGGTAATATTATAATCCATATGTAACATCCTTTCTATCTTTGATTCGTACTGATCTTAGTATCACTACATTAGTTATGATAAAAAAGCCCTAAGTAAGAAAACTTACTTAGGGCGAACAATAGTCCGTGTTACCACCTAACTTCAGAGACCTCTTTGCACTCTGGCGTTATACAATAATGACCCTTGCATCAAGAAATAATTCTAACGTGTCATAAAAAATATAACGCTTCCCGATAACGTGGGACATCCGTTAAACCTTATTCCGTATAACATAAGCGATTATATGGTTTAGGTTTACTGCTCCAAGGCTAGTTCCGAAGGGTTGCTCCCTGAGTCAAGACTCTATCACTTACACGAAGATTTACACCGGCCATCTTCTCTCTAGGCATTCAGCGATACGTACTTCTCCAATTCAACGCTTTTCTCTGATGAAGTTATCGACATTATAAATGATATGCAACTATCTGTCAAGAAATTATCTCCCTCGGAAACCACGTTTACATTGTACTAATCGTCATCATACTCGTCTTCGATGAATGTCTCATATTCATCTACCTCATCAATTAAATCATCATAATCATCGTCAAAATCATCAACACTACGATAATCATTTTCATCATAATCAGAGAATTTACTAGACATAACTGACTCCTTTCTTTCGCCATAAGGCAAGAATATCAGTCAGTAGTATAACCAGATATCATATCGCTATTCACACCCAATCCCAAAAAACAACCATCCCCATGAAAGCCCTCTATTGTTCTTCTCTTTTAACTTAAATCTCTTATCTTAATCTCTTGTCTTTAATCTTTAATCTCTTATATACTTACTTCCTTTTTATCTTTAAACTAGTTTTATCTAAAATCTTCCCACTCATCTCATCACTTCTTCAACTCTTCACTCTTATCTCTTATCTCTTCACTATCTTTATATCTCTCTTCACTATCTTTTATATCTCTTTTCACTATCTTTTATATCTCTTCACTCTTCACTCTTATCTCTTCACTATCTTTTCATTGATGTAATTCATCAATCCTTCTGCCTTAATAATCCGTTGCATGAACTCCGGAAACGCCTGCCCCTGATACTTGCTCCCCTTGGTTTTATTGAAAATGATTCCACTATCAAAATCAATTTCCACTTCATCACCAGCCTCAATATCCTGTGCAGCCTCTGGACATTCAATAATTGGAAGTCCGATGTTTATAGCATTTCTGTAAAATATACGCGCAAATGTTTCTGCAATTACACAGCTCACACCTGCTGCCTTAATTGCAATTGGTGCATGTTCTCTTGATGAACCACACCCAAAATTCTTATTTGCTACGATAATATCCCCTTTTTTCACCCGTGTTACAAAATCAGGGTCAATATCCTCCATACACTTTTTCGCAAGTTCCGCCGGGTCAGAGGAATTAAGATATCTTGCTGGAATAATAACGTCTGTATCTACGTTATCGCCATACTTATGAACTACTCCATATGCTTTCATGAATTGCCTCCTTTTTCTCTGCTTACATCCCCAGATCTTTTGGTTCGCTAATATATCCAGTTACTGCACTTGCTGCTGCAACCGCCGGACTCGCCAGATACACTTCACTTTCGACATGTCCCATACGTCCTACAAAGTTACGGTTGGTGGTGGAAACAGCGCGCTCACCTGCTGCTAAGATACCCATATGTCCACCAAGACATGGTCCACAGGTTGGTGTACTTACTACCGCACCCGCCTTAATAAAAGTGGAGATTAACCCCTCTTCTATTGCCTGAAGATAGATTTTTTGCGTAGCTGGGAATATAATTACACGCATTCCTTTTGCCACATGTCTGCCTTCTAATACCTTTGCCGCAATACGTAAGTCATCAATCCGTCCATTCGTACAAGAGCCAATTACGACCTGATCAACCTTTACCTTTCCTGCATCCTCAACAGTCTTTGTGTTTTCAGGAAGATGTGGGAATGCTACGGTTGTTTTTAAACTGCTCAAGTCTATAACATAAGTTTCATCATACTCAGCATCTTCATCCGCTTCATAGATTTTATACTCTTTATTAGAGTGTTCCTCAATATAAGCAACCGTAAGTTCGTCTACCGGGAAGATTCCATTTTTTGCTCCGGCTTCTATCGCCATATTGGCAATAGTAAAACGGTCATCCATTGTTAAGTTCTTAATACCGTCTCCTACAAACTCCATTGATTTGTAAAGTGCACCGTCTACCCCAATCATTCCAATGATATGTAAAATCACGTCTTTTCCACTCACCCATTTTTGAGGTTTACCGGTTAACACAAACTTAATTGCAGCTGGTACTTTAAACCATGCCTTACCAGTCATCATTCCAGCTCCCATATCAGTACTGCCTACTCCTGTACTGAAGGCACCAAGCGCTCCATAAGTACATGTATGAGAGTCTGCACCAATACAAGTTTCCCCCGCAACAATCAATCCTTTCTCTGGTAACAGAGCATGCTCAATTCCCATTTCCCCAACTTCAAAATAGTTGGTAATTTCATGCTTGATAGCAAACTCACGTAAGCATTTACAATGCTCTGCGGATTTGATATCCTTATTCGGAGTAAAATGATCTGGCACTAATGCAATTTTATCCTTATCAAATACAGTCTTTTTATTTAATCGCTCTACTTCATGAATAGCTACCGGACCAGTAATATCATTGGCTAAAACCATGTCTAGATCAGCTTCTATTAATTGGCCTGCTACTACTTTGTCTAAATGCGCATGCGCAGCAAGTATTTTCTGAGTCATTGTCATTCCCATATATGCTACCTCCTATCGAATTCCATATTGGCATTATATCACACTCTATGGTATAATAATAATACATAATACGAATACTTACTATAACCACAAGTTATTATACAATCTTATTTTTGCGTAATATAATAAATCGTTAATAGTATTATGACTATTACAATTCCGAAAATGATTACATAAGGAGAACCAGAATGGAAAACTATACAATACGCCTTGTTAAGCCCGAGGATGCCGCGGAAATCTTAGGAATCTACAGTCCTTATATCGAAAATACCGTTATTACCTTTGAATATGAAGTACCTTCTTTAGAAGCCTTTCGAACTCGTATTACTCAGATCTGTCATTACTACCCTTATCTTGTCTGCCAGGTAGCAGGACGTATTGTTGGATATGCCTACGCTTCCCGTTTTAGAGAGCGCGCAGCATTTCAATGGGATGTTGAAGCTTCCATTTATCTGCACCCAGATGCACAAGGAAAAGGTATTGCCAAACGACTGTATCACGCTTTGTTTGAGATACTTTCTCTTCAGAAATTTTGTAATGTATACTCTTATATTTGCTACCCTAATGAGAAAAGTATTGGTTTACATGAACACTTTGGTTTTACGGAATGTGCAAGATATGAAAATGCCGGCTACAAACATAACGATTGGAGAACACTGGTGTGCTTAACAAAACAACTTAATCTTCCTGCACATCCAGAAACCCCATTAGGAATTGGAGAGCTTGATCAGACGGCAATTGATAATATCTTAAGCAATTCATAAAAACAAAAGGAGCCTGCCTATGGAAGAGAATCTGTCGCTATATTATATATTTCATACGGTTGCACGCTTTGGTAATATCAGTCGTGCAGCAAAAGAACTTTATATTAGTCAGCCTGCAATCAGTAAAGCAATTGCCAAACTAGAGGCCAACCTATCCGTCACTTTGTTTCGGCGTAGTTCCCGTGGTGTTATTCTGACAGAAGAAGGCAGTGTTTTATACGAACAGACTCTAGTTGCCTTTCAGGCGCTACAAACAGCCACAAGACAGTTGGAACTTAGAAAAGAGCTTGGCGTTGGCCAGATTCGAATTGGGGTCAGTACCACCTTATGCAAATACTTATTACTGCCTTACCTAAAAGAATTTACAAGACAATATCCAAATATAAAAATTATCATTGAGTGTCATTCCACGTTTCACACGATAAAGCTTCTAGAAGAACATCAATTAGACATTGGATTAATTGGAAAACCAGATCAGTTACGCGACTTAACGTTCGAGACAATCACTGAAATACGAGATAGTTTTGTGGCTAGTAAAAGTTATCTGTCCAATCTTACACAATCCGATGATGAGATATCGACTAAAGAGCTATTTCAAAAAGGAAGTATCATGCTACTGGACGAAAAAAATATAACGAGAATGTACCTGGAAAAATATTTTGTAGAAAATAACATTCAGTTAAATCAGGTATTAGAGATCAGTAATATGGATTTATTAATTGAGTTTGCTAAAATCGGACTAGGTATCACATGCGTGATTCGAGAATTTATAGAAAAGGATTTAAAGGATGGTTCTTTAGTAGAACTGCCACTCCATCCGCCACTAAAACCTAGAGAAGTGGGACTTAGTTATCATGGGAAAATAGTACCGACAGAAGCAATGAATCGTTTAATTCATTTTATTCGCAATTACAACCGCAATATTACATAAAAAACCGGAGGCGAGCCTCCGGTTTTTTATGATTCTATGTTTACTTAACATGTCTACTGTAATAATACCCAACTCCCATTACACCATAACAAATGATTAGGTATAGCGGAAACAGTGGATGTGTAATACTTCCACTAAGAATCACCAGTGAACCGAGGATTGCCATTACTGGAACAATATATCCCCAGAAGAAACTTTTGATTTCACCTTTATTCTTAAGTCTGATTACAACAAGATAAAGCAATATATAATTAAGATAACTTATACTGATTGAGATTTCACTCACATCACTTCGCATCCCTTTTTCCATTGTGATAAAATGAATTACAAACCACACAATACAGGTAAGTAAAGCAAACACCGCTGAGTTAAGTGGCATATTACCAAACCGTTTGGACTCTTTGCTTATGCTATTACTTCCTGGAATCATTTTACGAAGCGCTAATGAATATGGCATACGAATATATCCTAGTATCAATCCGTTCAAGGTTCCAAGGATAGAGATTACAATAAAGACTAACATGCCCTTGGCAGCTGCCGGCCCAACTATCATTTTCGCTGCAGTATATGCACTATCATTACCTTGTATTAGCACTTCCTCTGGACCTACTAATGAAGTTACCCCGACAAAATAAAGCACATAAACTAATAATATGATAATAGGGGCAAAGGTCAATGCTAACGGAAGATTGCGTTTGCTATTTTTTATTTCATGACTGATGGAGGTGGCTACTACCCAACCATCAAACGAGAAAGCAATTGGAGCAAAGGCAGCAATAAAACTAGTTCCTATTGTCGCATTGCGAATCATCTCCATATCATGACTTAGCACTGTAATTGGTTTTCCAATAGTCACTCCAACAACCCCAAGAATCACTAGTGGGATTAATTTGATTATCATTGCAGCGTTTTGAAAAGCACCACCGTATTTGGCAGATAGCATATTCGTGATAAAAAGTAGCACGATAATGCAAAAACCAATTAAAGTATAGGTTATATTAGACCCTGCAATTCCAAATAATTGACATACATACATGCCACTTACCCAGCCTATTACGGCTACCAGAGTCGGCATATATAAAAAGATATAGAACCAGCCATATGCTGCGCTGATTCGAATGTTTATAAATTCTTCTGCATAAGCAACAATTCCACCAGGTTTATCTGTTCTAGATGCTAATTGTGCCATTGCCAGACATCCAAAAATGATTGCGATAGCCGCAACGATAAAAATAAAAATACCTAACAGCATATTGCCGTTTGTATAAGCGAGTATATCATCTGATTTAAAAAAGATACCAGAGCCGATTACAATTCCTGTAATCATAGTCGTGGCAGTAAATAGTCCATAGTTATTCTTTTGCATTCGTTATCCTCTCTGTCTTGTGTGTTAATGTCCTTCTTCTTGCCAAGTCTTATATGCATCAAATGCATTCGGAAGTGCATAGTCGCTCTGTAATTCTTGATTGGTCACCCATATCATATCCTCTTTTAGTAACGTCTCTTCTTCCAACGAAGGTTTCACTGATATTATTTCATTTAGCTTAATTTTATATCCAAGCATATGCCACTCAACATGGCTAAACACATGCTTTGCCTTACCTAGTAACTCAATTTCAAAATTAGAAACACCTGCATTTAGTAGATATTCTTCCAGTTCATCCGGACTTAGCTGTTGATTAATGTTTGGTAGCTCCCAAAGCTTTGCCAACAATCCATTGGAAGGACGTTTGCGAATCGCATATCTGTTTTGATACTCTAATACAAGAACGGTCTTGTTTTCTAATTTTCTAGGTTTCTTTCCTGGCTTAACCGGTAACTCCATCACTATTTTTTTCTCAAACGCTTTACAATAGGACTGGACTGGACATTGGTGGCACAAAGGCTTACCATTTGGCAGACAGATTGTGGCTCCCAAATCCATTAAGGACTGGTTAAAATCTCCTGCTCGATTCGGCATGATTAGAAGCAGATCCTGCTCCACTTCTTTTACCACTCTTGCTTTTGTAATGTCATCGTAGGAAGCTTCTACTCGCTTCGTTATACGAAGCACATTGCCATCTACTGCTGGAACCTTTTTGTTGTAAGCTATACTCGCAATCGCACCAGCTGTATACGAACCAATTCCAGGTAGTTTTAATAGCTCTTCATAATCCTGTGGCAGTTGTCCATGATATTCATTTACCACCATTTGTGCTGCCTTTTGAAGATTCCTTACCCTGTTATAATAGCCGAGTCCTTCCCATAGCTTCATTAGGCGATCTTCCGGGACCTTTGCCAAATGTTGAATGGTTGGTAACGCTTCCATAAAACGAGTAAAATAGCCTTTAACTGCTTCCACTCTTGTTTGCTGCAACATTATTTCGGAGACCCAGACATAATATGGTTTCGGATCTTCTCTCCAAGGAAGAATTCTTCGATTTTCGTCATACCAGTCTAGTAAATTATCCACAAGGAACTCGTATTTCTTTGGCATATATCCACCTTTTCTTAATCTATTAACAATATGTATCTTGAACCAACTCTACACTTCATCACATAAAAGCACTAAATCGGCGTGACCCTGAAAAACCATTATACTAGAATACTGGAACTTTGAAAAGTATCTAATTATACCAGTTTTTCAAGCTTATAACTTCACACAGGTCAAGCCGATTGCATTTACATCATTTTATTCTTTTTAATCTGAGCGTATATCTGATAACCACAGATATAAAGATAAGCTGCTACCAAAAGCAAGAGTGGTAATACGTCAACTTCCATAACCGCAAAACACATCATTAATGCACCAAATACAAAGACCATTCTGTCATAAGCACGAGCTTTTGAATGATTCATTATCGCAATATTACGCTCATCTTTTTCTTCTATGTTTTTAAGTCGTTCCATTTCAGGATGCTTTTTATACACTCGTTTTGTAACTAACGTGCCAAAGGAAGAGCCAAAAACACCGCATCCTATTCCAACGAGGACATATGGCAAAGAACGCAGTGCACTATCCTCCTGCAGCACTTTAATTAATACCAAGCCCGAAACTAAGATCACTACTCCGATAATAACTCCAATTACACTTTTTCCCTGTTTCATCATTATTCTCCTTTCTAATCTTGACTTCAAACTTACTCCTCATTCTCATCATAGAGAAAAATCTCCTCTACCTGCATGTTAAAATAACGCGCTATTTTGAATGCTAAAATGAGGGAGGGATTATATCTTCCGTTTTCTAGTGAGCCAATTGTCTGCCTTGATACTTCCAAAGCTTCCGCAAGTTCTTCCTGTTTGACTTTTCTCTCTTTACGTAATTCCTCTAACCGATTCCTCACAGATACACCTCCTTAACAGTTTATCTCTCCCGACAAAAGGAAAGCTTACTTTCCATAAATTCATTATACATGCAAAAAAAGGAAATGTCAAGCACGCTTTACATTTCCTTTTTATCTAAGTAATATTTATTTCAAATAATTACGCTTCTCCCTGACCCTTTTTTCCATACAGCAAAGGTTGCGCTACATAAGTTTTAAAAAACTCAATAAATGGCCCCATGAAGAACGCTGTGACTACCGTTCCTGCTCCGACAACTCCGCCTAAAGCAAAACCGACGGTGACACAGATAATATCCGTACCAATACGTAGGTACTTAAATTTACCAAAGTTTTTATCTGTCATAATGAGCGCTACTGCGTCATAGGTAGATACTCCCAAATTGGCGGTAAAGTATAATGCCGAAGCTAGGCATAAAATGATAATACCAATTAATAAAAATGTAATTCTTACAGGGGTACTTGGGTCTGCTCCAATTAAGTCACCAAAGATAGCATCCGAATAGTCAACCACATAACCAAGAAGAAAGATATTAATAAAAGTAGAAATTCCTATGTAATGCTTTGCTATTAGAAATATCAAAATTAGCATAACAAGATTCACAACCATATATAGAGTACCAAACTCTAATTGTGTAACCTGTTTATCAATTCCATTGACAAGAACCTGAAATGGGTCAGTACCATAATTAGATTGTCTGAACAATCCAACAGAAATTCCAGACACAATCACACCCACAAGCGACATAATAACACGTTTCATTAGCAAATTTGATTTCATACCTACTCCTTCAATCTGTTTATTTTAATAATTGTATACAATTATTCAATACATTACCAGTACACAAATTAAACACTATATGATACTACATCAGAAAGATAATAAAGACATCCCAACACACCAAATCACTAACTTATGGCCAAGCCGATATTTGCATACCTCTTCACCACATGCGCATAACCCATTAAGCAGCAACACTTTAATATCAGCGTCTGAGCGACATCCGAGTGCGAACGTGTCTCTGTTGGATAATAATTACATGCTATTCATGGAACCTAGAATGTGATAAACGTTACTAAATTAAAGGGCGCCCTCATTAAACTTGAGTGTTTATCACACCAATATCATAAAACAAAGAGTGTGTGATTATTATTCATAAAGAGACCGTATGTCGCCATCGGTACTTAGGTCGTGACAGATGTATATCTGGCAGGACCTTACGTACCGCTATGAGCGACATCCGAGTGCAAACGTGTCTCTGTTGAATAATAATTACACACTCTTTACTAAAACTGGGGTGTGATAAACATCACAGACTATAAAAGGGCGCCGCACAGTCTAGCACGACGCCACAATTATTAGTTATTGATTAATTTGTTACCATCATTCCAGCTATAAAGTTTACGAAGTTCTGTTCCAACTTTTTCAGATGGATGTTCAGCCCCTCTTCTTCTCATTGCTAAGAAGTTTGGACAATTTACCATATTTTCAGTTAACCAGTTACGTGCAAATACACCTTCCTGGATATCTTTTAATACCTGACGCATAGCATTCTTAGTATCTTCGGTAACAATTTTAGGTCCAGTAATATAATCACCGTATTCTGCTGTATTAGATACAGAATATCTCATTCCAGCAAATCCACTTTCGAAGATTAAGTCTACGATTAATTTCATTTCATGGATACATTCAAAATAAGCACTTTCTGGTTCATATCCAGCTTCTACTAATACTTCAAAACCAGCTTGCATTAATGCAGATACACCACCACAAAGGACTGCTTGCTCGCCAAATAAATCGGTTTCTGTTTCTTCACGGAAAGTGGTCTGAAGAACACCTGCTCTTGCTCCACCAATTGCCAATGCATAAGCAAGACCTAAGTCATAAGCATTACCAGAAGCATCCTGATGAACCGCGATAAGACATGGTACGCCTTTTCCTTCTAAGTACTGGCTTCTTACCGTATGTCCTGGTCCTTTTGGAGCAATCATAACTACGTTTACATCTGCAGGAGGTACAATCTGTCCAAAGTGAATTGAGAAGCCATGAGCAAACATTAAAGTATTACCTGCTTCTAGATTAGGAGCGATGGATTCTTGATATAATTTAGCCTGCTTTTCGTCATTAATAAGAATCATAATAATATCAGCTTTTTTCGCTGCTTCAGCTGCCGTATAAACTTCAAAGCCTTGTGCTTGCGCCTTTGCCCAGGAGCTGCTGCCTTCATATAATCCGATAATTACGTTAGCACCAGATTCTTTTGCATTCAATGCATGAGCATGTCCCTGACTACCATAGCCAATAACTGCGATTGTTTTACCTTCTAATAAAGATAAATTACAATCTTCTTGATAATAAATCTTTGCCATTTCTGTATCCTCCTAAATATTAATATATCTTCTACTTTGTCTGCTTAATAATAGTAAACAAAAGTGGATAGGCCAAATATCATATCATTACTGAGATATGTAACTACTTACTGTAACTTAATCTATAAAATCTGCAATATCTCCAGATCCTCTTGGTAATCCGGTAATCCCGGTACGCACCAACTCTTTGATTACAAAACCTTCTAATAGGTTAATAAAGGCATCTATCTTCGCTTGGTTTCCTGTTAACTCAATCATTAAGGATTCTTTTGCAACATCCACTATTTTCGCACGGAAGATATCAGCGACTGCAATTACGGACTGACGAAGTTTTTGGTCTGCCTGTACTTTAACAAGTACCAATTCCCTGCATACCGATTCTCCATCTTTTAATTCTTTGATTTCCTTTACATCTTCTAATTTGCCAAGTTGCTTTTCAATTTGCTCCAGAATTTGATCGTCACCACTCACAGCTACGGTCATTCTTGAGAACTTTGGATCCTCTGTCTCACCAACGGTAAGGCTGTCAATATTGTATCCTCTTCGGCTGAATAAACCTGCAACACGGCTAAGAACACCGGCGGTATTATCCACAAGGATTGATAAAACCATTCGTCTCATAAATATTCCTCCTATTTCGGAAATATATGCAAAATGCCGTCCAATACAAAAACTGCAATGGGGGCATTTCCTATTATTTCATATTTGCCTATTAGATTATACGTATTGTATCAATTCGCTTTTTGTTTGTCAAGTACAGTAAAACAAGTAAAAAAGTTTCTGATTAACTAAATTTATTCTGTTTGAAAAAGAATAAATATTTATTAAACAGAAACTTTATGCATTTATGCAAAGAAAAAAACCTTTCCCTACAGTAGGAAAAAGACTCCGATATTGCGAATCAACCCGGTTTTATAATATTTATGTTTGATAAATAAATACCTCTTCATAAAGAAATTCGTATGATTCATCTGGACAAATTCTTTTAAAATGTAGAGGTTTTCACTTGAAAGCTGGGTTCCAAAAAGTTTAAGGAATTCTTCTCCCTGTGCTACCGTTTCTTTTAATACAAGGTGCTGTTTTGCAATAGATAGCAGTCGATTCTTAATATAAGTTAGGAAATTCACATTCCCAACCACATTGTTACCATGCTGACGGTAATCAAGCAAGGCTTTATCTAGATAACCAATTTTACCAAATGACGTGGCAATTAATGCAATCCACCAGTCATGCATTCTTAGCTGTTTTGGCAATGAAGTTACATAGTTTTTCACCGCACCATTCATCGCCATGGTACATCCTATTAGTTTATTTTCCATTAACATTCGATTTAAGGACAATGCTCTACAGTTGAGTTTTCCTGATCTGTGAAACGAAGGATGAATTACGTTACGACGCTCATCCGTCACCGTTGCATCGGCAAATACGACGAGAGGTTTTTCAGTACCATACTTTTTTTCCATCGCTAGTAATTTTTTAATCGTCATCTCTATTTTCTCCTGATACCAATAATCATCCTGATCAGAAAACATAAGATACTTGTATGGACTTTTTCGTACTGCCTCAAGAAAATTAAGCTTTACACCCTTATTTTCTTCATTTTGGTGCAATTCCACTTTTTCAGGGTAGCGCATTATATACTCTTTTACAATTTCAATGGTATGATCCTTAGAGCCATCATCACAAACTGTAATCTTAACATTTTGCCATGTATTATCAAGGATAGACTTAAGCTGCTCTGCCACATACTGTTCTCCGTTATACGTAGCCAGGATGATGTGCACCATTTCTCTTTCCTTTATCATTAGACTTCCACCTTCCAATACGATGGATTCATAGAAAGCTTTCGAATCACTGACATAGGCAGTTTATCATAGTTTTTCCCTGCCTTATAGCCAAGATACTTAAATCCACTTTGTATAATCAGATCCGGAATCAGATAAGCTTTTTTATTGTTTGCCAGATACTTCATGGTGTCTTTCACAAGTCGCATTCCTTCATTTTCCGACTTCACTTTTCCAAAGATATCATGATACTCCTTCTGTGACACGGCCAAATCAAAATTACGACTAAACTGTTCGCGATACGTATATTCATGAGAATGTCTTACGACAGCTTTTGATGCATAAAAGATGCTGTAGCCTGCCTCAATCATATTGGCAGCCATAATCATGTCTTCATTAAAAATGGTTTTTGTCACAAAACCATTCATCATCTCATACACACTTTTTCGATAAGCCGCACACACATTAGAGCAAAAGTAGGTTTTGATTCCAAGCGTCTCAAGATCCCTTTTACTCTTTAACTGGTCTTTATCTGGATAATTAAACTCTCTGGTATAGCACTCAATGACTTTCGCATCTTTGCGAGGCAGTTGTCTGCCATAAACCGCAGCTACTTCTTCTTGTTCAAATCCTCGTAAGATATTCTCAATCAGATATCGATTAGCTGGCATGGCATCTTGCGTCATAAACATCACAAATTCTGCATTCGATAGACTGGCACCATAGTTTCTGGTACCACCATGATCAAACATTTCCTTCGTAATATGAATTACAGTAACATTATCCTCTAAGTCAAACCTCTCTTCATCAAGCAAAGACTCCTCTGTGTTAATGATATAAATGTGTCTGACCGAAACGGTCTGCACCTTAATCCGGTTTAATAATTCGGCAAATGTTTTATCCGGCTTATAAGTTGGTATGATTAAATCAATGGTTCCTTTTTTCATCTCATCCATATGTCACATTTGTTGCCAATAAGCAACTCTCCACTCCTACGAAATACTTAATAAACGTTTTACTAATTTTACGGCATCTCCGGCATCCTTAGAGTAACCATCTGCCCCAATTTCCTCAGCGAAACCTTCAGTAATAACTGCTCCACCAATGATAACTTTTGCTTTGAGCCCAGCTTCCTTTACCAGGGTAACTACTGTCTTCATTTCCATCATTGTCGTTGTCATTAGCGCACTCAGTCCTATAATATCAGCCTCGTTTTCTTTTGCCGTTTGTATAATTAACTCACTATTAACATCCTTCCCCAAGTCAATGACATCAAAACCATAATTTTTTAACATTAAGGCCACAAGATTTTTCCCAATGTCGTGTACATCTCCATCTACCGTCGCTAACACAATTGTACCAAGCGACTTATTGCTCCTACCGTCTTTTAACATAGGCTCAAGATATTCAATCGCAATTTTCATTGTGTTTGCACTAGCAATTAACTGAGGAAGAAAATATATCTGTTTTTCAAACAACTCACCTACATGATTAATTGCAGGGATTAGCATATTATTTAGTATGTCAGAAGGCATAGTTCCTAAAGCCGCTTCCTTCTTAACTACTTCTAAGATATGTTTTTGATTGCCTTTGACCACACATTGAAACACTTCATTTTCACTACCTTTATTACTCTGAATCTCAATGTTTTCTGGCTTTTTACTATTATTCTCTCCCGTAACAATATTAACATTATGGTTTGCTGATTGTTCAATGTAGCGTACATCGCTGTCCTCTTTAGCTAGCAGCAGATCGGAGGCCAATGCGGTATTCATTAACAAATCCTGACTTGGATTAGCAATAGCCATTGTCAGACCTTCTTTAATCGCAAACGCAAGAAACGTACTGTTAACAAACTGCCTTTGTGGCAATCCAAAAGAAATATTAGATAGTCCAACAATTGTAGCTACACCTAATCTATTTTTACAGTAACGGATTGTCTCCATTGTGTCAATCGCTGCACGCGAATTAGCTCCTACGGTATTAACTAAACCATCTACTATTATGTCTTCTTTGGTTAGACCAAACTGGTCAGCACGCTCCATGATCTTATGAATTATCTCGATTTTTTCTTCCATGTTGCCAGGCAGTCCTGCATCAGATAACGGTAATAGAATAAACATCGCTCCATATTTTTTCGCAATCGGAATTAACTTTTCGAATTTCTCTTGCTCTAGGGAAATGGAATTTATCAATCCACGTCCTGGATAGATACGAAGTGCTGCCTCAATAATGTCCACATGACTAGAATCAATGCATAGTGGCACATCAACGGTACGGATAATCTCATAAATTGCCTGAATCATCGTTTCTTTTTCATCTATTCCATTCATTCCGACATTTACATCCAGTATGCTTGCGCCCTTTTCTACCTGTTCTTCTGCCATCTCACATACTAGCGAAAAGTCGCCCACTTTTAGCTGCTCTTGTAAGGCTTTCTTCCCCGTCGGATTAATTCTCTCTCCAACTACTACAAATGGTCCATCAAGCGCAAATTCATATACTGTCCGTTCAGTTGTAAGCATTCTTCTTTTTTCATGATTAACTATCGGTGGCGTCATACCCGCAGATTGCTGCACTAATCTTTCAATGTGCTTAATTGTTGTACCACAACACCCTCCTACAATCCCAGCACCTGCCTCAATTAACGTCAGCATAGTCTGGGAAAACTCTTCCGCTTCCATTGTAAATACGGTCTTACCATTTACCAAAGATGGCAGACCTGCATTAGGTTTTGCAATCACTGGAATTCTGGCAACTGACTTCATGGCTGTAATGATGTCGCCCATTTTGTCTGGGCCTACTGAACAGTTAACCCCAACTGCATCAGCACCAAGTTCCTGTAATACTACCATGGCAGTTTCTGGATTCGTACCATATAACGTCCGGTTGTCTTCATTATAAGTAAGTGACACCATAACTGGCAAATCACACAACTCACGTATGGCAAGTAATGCAGCACGACACTCTTGAAGACTCATCATTGTTTCGACTATAAATAAGTCAACTCCGGACATGAGCAAATAGGTGACCTGTTCTTTGTACACATCAACAAGCTCCTCAAACATCATTTTTCCCATTGGATATAACTGCTGCCCAACCATCGTAATGTCTGCTGCAATATACGCTTTCCTTCCACTTAAATCAGCGCGTTTTACTGCTTCTTTTGTAAGCTTAACGAGCTCAAGATTGATTTCGCCGACTTGCTTTTCCAAACCATACTCAGAAAGCTTCACGCGGTTGGAGGTAAAGGTTGGTGCTAATATGATATCCGTTCCAGCATTCAGATATCCTTTTTGCAGCTCAATTAATGCTTCTTTGTTATTAAGAATCCATTGTTCTGGACAAACACCACTTGGCATGCCAGCCGCCTGAAGATTCGAGCCGGTAGCACCATCCAAATACACTATTTTTGATCTGGTTAATTGTTTAAATTCCTCTCGATTCATATACTCTCCTCTTTTCTATATTTCCTTATTAACTCAGTCACAGTTCCTTCACTAAGATAACAAAATATTATCTAAAAAGCTGACACGGTTAAATGGTAACATCAAATAATATCCATCTGCAAAATCCTGCATCCGATTAATCATTTCATTGGCGATCATCGCTCCGGTCATTTCTGCTTCTTCCTTCGACATCTCAGGATGATACCGGTTTACGATTTCTTCCGGAACATGAATACCGGGCATCTCATTGCGAACAAAATTAGCATTTCGGTAACTGACAAATGGCATCACTCCACATAGAATCTTCGCATCTATCTTACTTTTTATAATGCGTAGGCGATTGGCATCCTCTTCACAATATACTGGTTGTGTTAGAAAATAAGATGCACCCGCCTCAATTTTGTGTTTCATTCTCTCTATTACTTTATCCAGATTCCCTCTGGCATAATTAAGTGCACCCCCATAATAAAAGGGATCCACATTAAGATGTTCTTCGTTCATTTCCTTCACAAATTGCATTAATCGAATAGAATTATAGTCAAATACATTGGAAGTATGGCTTCTACTTACGCTAGGTACAGGATCACCCGTAACTAGTAATAGGTTACGTATATCATGAATATGTGCACCCAGTAAAGTGGAGCGCATCGCTATCATATTCTTATCCCGACAGCTTATGTGTGGCATTACATCTAAGCCAACCTGTTTCGCAATCTTAATCCCCATCATCACAGAATCGATTCGACTTCTTCCCCCAGGGGAATCAGCAAAGGTTATGATATCGACTCCATGACGTTTCACAATATCAGCCTGATTAACCAAGTTATCATATTGGATATCATAAGGAGGGTCTAGCTCCACAGCAACCACTTTCTTTCCTGCCTTTAACTTATCGATAAATGCATTGGCAGGATAAGATTTTGTTGTTACCTCTTCTTGATTTTCCTTCTTTTTTTGTTCTGATAGCTCTCTCGTTTCTATACTATGGCCTGACTGCAGTTTAGTGAAAACAAAAGTGTTAGTCAGTTCATAAATCGAACGAATATATCCTGGATTGCTACCACAACAAGCACCAGCTATAGATACACCCTCTTGTAATATCAACTCCATATTATCCCTATAATAACCGATATTATCACGAAAGACCAGTCGATTATGAAGTTGCTCAGGATAACTTGCATTTGGAACAATTGCGATTACTTTATTCTTAGGAAATACCATTTTCTTAACAAGCGTAAGCATATGTCCCGAACCGACTCCACAGTTAAACCCAAGACCGGAAAGTTCATCTATTCTTCCCATTTCAAGTAGAATTCGATTCATACTGATACCGTCTCTGGTGTATCCAAACTTATCAATGCAAAAACTTGCATGAATAAAGAGATCAGGTTTGGCACGTATATAGGGAATCAATTCTTTTATCACAGACATGTTTTCGAATGTTTCAAACCAGATAGCATCCACACCCTCTGATATCATTATATCACATAGAGTCTGATACTCCTTAAGAATTTCCTCCTGCTCCTCTCCTTGCATTGGAATTGGACCAATTGAAGCAGCAATTAATACTTTTTTCTTACTCTTAGCTACCGCCTGTTTTGCTATACGGCATCCCATACGCACAATACTATTAATCTCTTCTATTGGTTTGCCTAAAACAATGGTGTTTGCTGCAAACGTATTGGTCCGTATAATCTGTGCTCCCGCTTCAATATATTCACTATGTATCCTTTCAATAATATCAGGATTGGCTACATTAGCTGGTTCACTTGCTTCGTTCTCTCCCGTAATCTCCATATAGTAAGTTCCCATAGCTCCATCTAGCGTATACCTTATCTGATTCTCTAATATATAATCACGATTCACATCTCTTTCCTCACTTTACTTGTTTCTTAAAAGGCTAAGCATAATTTAGCATGCTTAGCCTTTCTTATTATTTGCAATTATATATTCTTATTCTATCTTCGGCTATCATTTTTTACCTATAACTAGTTATTTGTTTTTGATTGGCGTAAACTCCCTCGTGTTAATTACTTCCGGCCCATAATCGGAGCGTGTCTGCTCCTTCCCGGCTTGATTATTACGATACATCCTGACAATACAATATATCATGATAGAAGCTACCACTATGAAAACAAAGAAAAATACATAGAGATAAAACATTTTATTGATATCTGTCATCCTTACAGATATCATTACAGGCATATTAATTATGGCGCTCTCACTTATCACATACTGCGACCCTTCTTGATGTTCGAGTAAAGAAAGCTCTCCTTGCTCTGGATGCATTGCATAAGTTTTTTGCTGAAATACAAATTCATCTAGCCCAATTTCCTCTGACATACGAACAGAATATTGTGCCTCAATGTCATTAAGTTGCCACCGATATCCTTTAATCTGAGGTAAATACTTACTTAGATCGAGGGAATCTTCAAGTACGAATTCTGTATCTTTCAGATTGCGTTTTGGCAATTGTTCAACACCAAGCTGATTGGTATCCTCTGATAGAGATGAAAACATCGTGGTAAATGATATTGTAATTTCATCTTGAGCATCACTGATGGACATAATATCCGGCATATCTGGATAAAACTTCTTTAGAGCACCCTCTGTCAAATCACATTCGTTCTTACTAAAGGAAACTTTTACAACACGCTGTCCAGAACGGTCTGAACCAAGCAAATAGTCCACAGAGATATTGTTTAGATTCACCATCGTATTACTAAAGAAACTAATCTGATAATCCTTATCATATCGGTAAGCCCCTGCATAGTGATACCCCTGTGGCACCTCAATGTCTGGTAACTGATTGGTATAGGATACTGAAACATCACTTAACTTTTCTGGAAGCTTAATATAATTGTAGATATACGGATATTCTAACGAGAACATACTAAAAAACTGCCCCAGATTATAAGTCTCCTTAATCTCAACCTTCTTTTGAAATGGATTAAATACACTTTGATAAAAAATATCCTCTTCCCCACAATTCAAATCCGCTAGCATCAGGAATTCCTTGACACTCTCATTTTCTAACGTAAAAGTTATTGTATGGTTGGCCATATCGATTTTATAATTCTTAGAATAGGCACTTAGCAGTTTCTTAGCATCACTAAGATTCACCATATCAAGGTCGCCTTGATGGAACTGAAGTACAATGGTTTTTGCATAATTATCATCATAATCATAAATTGAATAAACACTTGCTGTTTTCACCTTTGGTGTCATCTCCATGACAAATCCAGGATCCTCTGTTCCGGAATATACAAGCTTGTCTTCAAAATATATCTCATTGGTTCCGATTTCATAAGAGGTAAAGCCACTCATCCAATCAGAATATTCACTTTCATTAAATGCATCAATTGCCCATTTGACCAAATCATACGTTACTTGGCTCTCTCTAAACTCAATGTCGCTCAAAAAGACAGAAGTATCCGAATACCAGGTTGCATCATGTGCCTTTCCGGTAATCTCTTGTACCTTTTGGTTATACTCATCAATATTATCAAATCGGAAAGAAAAGGAGTACACGGCATCCCCATTCTCTTTCATCGTTCGAATTAAATTGACTTCTTTTGGTGCTTTCGCTTCTAAGAGCAAGTCTAGCTCATAGTAACCACCCTCTAGATTAGTAGCATCACTTTCACTAATCGTAGCGGATACGACACGTTTGCCAGAACCATCTTTATTAAATTCTATTACTGAAGTGACTTGTGTCCCACACCCGGATAGCATCAGCATTCCAAGTAAGGCTATCGTCAATAGCATCAAGCGTTTCATCATAGTTTAACATTCCTTTTCAAAACTTCCTGTAATTTTTCATACATTTTAACACAAGCAGTTTTATATCGCAACTAATCCAGAATTTGTACTGTTATTACTCTATTTATTTCCATAAGTTGATTTTTTAAACTAAATATGCTTATTTTCATATTAATAAACTAGGTATAATCAATCTAAAACTTTTCTTAAAAAATACTTGATTGGCTCTATTTGTAAATTATTGGATTGACATCTAGTTTCTTCAACTATATAATTAATGGATAAAAACCATGAAAATACGACTATTGGAGGCATTATGCTTAAGAAATTGAAATCCATACATTGGAGTGCAAGAAAACTCATCGGCATTATTGTCGCCGTCAGTTTTATTGCATCAATCCTGTTTGTTCTTGTCAAATTATTTATAGCTCCTGAGTTGCCAGATAACTCTGCACCATTTACAAAACTACGCAGCGACTATGCCTTAATGATGATGCAATGTGGGCTCGGTCTTTTTCTGATTTTCCTGCCCCCGATTCTTGAGCGTAAGTGGAAGATTATTTTACCCGATATGATGTACATACTGTTTTTTATCTTCTTATATTGTTCCATCTATCTAGGGGAAGTCCGGAGCTTTTATTATAATGTCCCACACTGGGATACCGTATTACATGCACTTAGTGCAGCAATGCTTGCTGCCCTTGGTTTCAATATTGTAAACCTTCTGAATAATGCGAAGATTGTACGCATGGAAATGAGTCCCTTCTTTGTCAGTTTTTTTGCCTTTATGTTCGCTGTTGCTGCTGGCGCCCTTTGGGAGATTTATGAGTTTACTTTTGATGGCATCTTAAACTTTAATATGCAAAAATGGGCGACCCAAGAGGGAGTTCCACTCATTGGACGAGCTGCTCTTTATGACACAATGAAAGATATCGTAGTTGATACGATAAGCTCACTAGCAGTATGTACTTTAGGTTATTTGCAACTTCGTGTCATCATTTTACATGACAAACGACGTACTAAACGCTCCTCGATCTTATTAAAAACTTCAAATGGTAGTTCTGCTTTACTTCAAGGTATTCACAAAATTGAAGAGGAAAATCCAGAAAGTATTTAATCATGAACAAAATACTATAATGCCGTATTACTTATGTATGAAAAAATTTACATTCTTGTAAAATATATATAATAGAACTGAAACACACTTTTACTCCTAATATGTCATAATATGCTTATGTTCTCCAAGAATCTAAGCTACCCATAAGACATATGATCAATCGTCTGACCGGTACACGAACCATTTCATGGTTCGTTTTTTCTTGCAATCATTTTATTATTGTATAAAGGGAGTAGGCTAAATGAAGAAAAAACTTATCATTGTATCAATCTTGATTGCTGTTAGTGTTGCCTCAGTATCAATTTTCTATGGCTTTTATCGTTCCATGCAATCAATCAAAGCAATACAAACGTCAGTTAATGCACAAAATGTTCTGTTAGAGGAAGAAAAAGAACGAGAAGAAAAAGAAGAACAGGAGCAACTTAAGAAGGAGGAAGAAGAGCGGCTAAAAGCAGAAGAAGAAGCAAGCAAAGTAGTTGATAACGAAAATGTATTGATTGCGGGATCCTATCAAATACGCGATACTAGTGCTATCTCAGATGCTTATAAAGCAAAAAAGCCGGAAACTTTAACAAGTGAAGAAGACAAAGTTACTTATCAACTGGCTAGTGATATTTTAGATAAGATTATAAAACCTAATATGACTCCATACGAAAAAGAATTTGCTGTTTTTGAATGGATTACTACCAATGTTTCATTTGATACCT
The DNA here is from genome assembly GCA_023434365.1 of Bacillota bacterium. Classification (GTDB taxonomy): domain Bacteria; phylum Bacillota; class Clostridia; order Lachnospirales; family Lachnospiraceae; genus KM106-2. The sequence goes on from JAEYSV010000002.1 coordinate 62,436, forward strand.
CCGTTGGTACGGTTGTCCCAGGTGCTGCTGGTGTTTTTGATCATCCTTATGGTGTATTACAATCAAAACATGCGGTATGTGCCGGATTTGCAACTACGTTTCGCCTCTTTATGCATATGTTAGACATTGAGTGCAAAGTAATTCACAGCTCCGATTCTTCACATAGCTGGAACCTAGTGAAATTGGATGGTGAATGGTATCACGCAGACTGCTTGAAGGCGCTTGGCAATGGATATCCAGATTATCGCAACTTTAATATTAGCGATTCTATGATGGCAGGTGGAAACACTTGGGATAAAACTTTGTTTCCAGCAGCCAATGGAATCAAATATAGTTATGCTGTAGTAAACGCCGTTGATTGTAACGATATCTTCACTCTTCCAAAAGAAATCAAAAATATGTTAGATAAAGAAACCGTTAACTCCTTTTACAAGCTAAAAACAGATGTACAACCAGACTTGGTTAATACCATGATGTCACAGATTCAAGGGTTAAACGATAATTATTACAATATTCAGCAAAGCATTATTCCTTATAGTGAAGATTACTATATTCTCGGCATTTACAATGGTACTATCTACAAGGATCGACCTAGTGCTATTCCTCAGGAAACACTTGATAAAATGAACAACACAATTAATGAAGCATTTAATAGATAAGAGAAGGCAGGGAATCTATATGAACAAACTTAAACTCTATCGTAACGTCACATGTCTTCTACTTGCTTGTGCTCTACTAATGAGCGGATGTGCCAATGGAAACAGTGTCGAATCTATCGGTTCTTCTACTCCTATTGCAAGTACTAAAAACGAAACAGATACCAAAAAGTCTTCTCTTAATCTCACAGAATTCTCTAATTATCTTTTGACAGAGGTTGGCAATTTTCCTTCAATGCGTACACTGACCTTAAAAGACAAAGATGCTATTGAGGTACTTAGTGAAACACTATATCTCAATACCGATGTAATAGAAGATGTTTATTACCAATTCAGCGAGTTCGGAACAGCGGAAGAATTGTTACTTATTCGTGTTAAGGAACGGCCGGATGTTGACAGCATCAAAGAATCCCTCCAAAAGCATATGGATGACCGCATTAATCTCTTCGATACGTACGACCCAGAGCAGGCAGTAATCGCTAGAAATGGGCTGGTACTTAGCAAAGAAACATATGTAGGCTTTATTATCTGCCAACAGTCCGAGATTGCCAGAGCAAAATTTTATGAGTATATAAATAAATAATATAAAAAGCAACACCTGAGTCAATCAGGTGTTGCTTTTTATAACATATTATTATATACCCGCTTTACTTCCTATAATCATATTCCTTAGTACTTTGATAAATACGCTCACATATTCCTAGTAACCTATCATAGACGTCATCTTCAATAAACAAATATCCAATATTCGTATGTATGTATTTCTTCCCCTCTTTGCTAACACCAATCCTAAACATGTATACAGTATCATGACTATCTAGAATCTCATCATATGCTTCCACCGTAATATAATACATTTGAGATCCCTGTTTATCCCTCGGATTACGCTCATAGGCAAATAGTTTTTCAGACTCTATCGTCAGTGGCTGAAATCCCTTAAGTTCAGCTACCCGCTCCATAAGCACAGCTAGCGTATCCCGGTCATCAATTCCCTCTCCACTATAATTGCCATCATCATTAAGAATCTTATCATAGATAACCGCATAGTCTGCAGAATAGGCCCAGTCTATATTGGATATTTTAAAATGATTAACAATTTCTTGGTCTAATTTGCCATCTATATAAAAGTCAGCATAATCATAGTATGCATCCCACTCATTTAAATACGAATATCTCATCATTGTATCTTCCCTCGATGCCTCTTTTGATAGTGTCTTCCTATATGGTCCCTTACCTATAGTTGGGTCCTCCCATACACCATCATAAATCTCTGGTGCGTTATTCCAAGGCATACCCGATCTGCATATGTAAAGAGTAAAGCTACGATCACGGTAATCCTCAACTGCTACATATTCATAACTGTCCGAAAATGCAAGCAATGAGGTATATCCCTCCCCTTTTACAAGATAAAACCGTTCTATGTCTTTACCGCCAAATGGTTTACTATCCTTTCCTTGCATAATATAATCTTCTAAGTCCTTAAGGCTATTCGATGATCTAAATAATATCCCAATCTCATCAAAATCAAACTCACTATCGTCATAACCATAATCCATTGCTGGTTCCTTAAAGTAAGAAATTAATAGCTTTGTTTTTTGATTATTTAAGTATAGGTTAAATAAAATCTGATTACTTGTAAGGTTTATACTTCCCATCTCTTTTGCAAAGTTTTCGTCGATCAGGACATGAAAGTTATTGCCATTGTCAATTGAATAGCAGGTAATGTAATTATCTCCAATACTGTAATAGTAAATATACTCCTTAGTTACAAAATATGTATCTCCCTTTTCCTCTGGTGTAATCTCATCATAACCTTCAAATAATGGAATTAACGACACTGACCCTTGACCTAATTCTAGTACTCTATATTTTTGCCAGTTTTTCAGTTCTATCTTTCCTGTAATATCCTTACCTGTAGTAGTATCATATACCACACCACCATCTTTTGTCTGTACTACAATGGCAGTGTCCTCATTGATAAAATGAATTAAGTTTCCATCAAATTTTCTGGTTGTTTTACTTTCCATATCATATATTGCAAAACTGCCAAAATTGTTTTCATCCAACTCTTCTCCTTCTTTATTGAGAGTTTTGTAGGATATAAATCTACCAGTATCAGAAAAATAAACTTCTTCGCCATAGACCTTCTCTTTTTTCTGAGTAGCAATGATATTCATTACCGCTGACTTCCCACTCACGTCAACTAACACTACCTCTGTTGAACAATCATCGGTTAATACCGAAGCTAAGTAGTATTTATGATTCGGTGACAGGTGGCAGTAACTTGCAGCATTTAAATCAACTGGGTATTTGAAAAATCTCTCATCATATATATTGTAAAAATAAAATTGAGTATCTTTTGCCTTGGCACCCCGAACTTCCATCATCATATTCCCAGATACCGGGTCATAGTATAGTGCCTGAATCATGCCATTATGTGAATTTAACCCCTTCTCTTCGACTATTTTATTGGCCGCCGCACTAAAGCAGATTATCTCCTTTGTTTTTGTATTGAAAAAGATTCCTATGCCGTCTTTATATTCTGGCGCATATTCTAATGGAATAAATTCTTCATATATCATTCCCTGTCCAAGCTGTGCCCCTTCCGGTAACTCTAGTCTATCACTTTCCTCGGTTGCCTCTAGACATACCGCTAAGACCGAAAGACTTCCCGGAGTATACCAGTCTGGTATTTCAAGATTAAGGGTTATTTCTTCCTTCTCATCGTTTTGCTCCTGCTTCTTCTCATTATCATCTTGTTTCTCATCATTTTTATCTTGATTCTGCTCTTCTATTTCTTGATCTTGTTTCTCTTTATTCTGATCCTTCTTCTCTTCATTTTTCTCTGTATCATTTTTCTCTGTATCATTTTGCTCCTGCTGCTTATCTTTTTGTCCCTGCTCTTCTTTATTCTTAATAAGACTTACACTCAATAACAGCACTAACAAAAGAAAGCTTGCAGCTATAACATATTTCACCCACCTGTTTTTTCTCTTATCTTGTTTTACATAGGCCGTAGTCGTCTGTTTTTCATCTTTCGCTAAGGTGCTATCTATACTTTTTTCCATTTGTCTTATGATTTTTTGTTGTAATTCTTCGGATATTGTTACCTTAGTAAGCTCATTTTTATAGTCGTCTTTATTCATCCTCAAACCCTCCAATCATGGCCTTCTTTAACATAGTTCGTCCCCTCGATAATTGTGACAATACCGTATTCTGTTTTCTATGTAATAGTTCTGCAATTTCTTTTACCTCATATCCTTCATAATAATGCAAGTAAATAACATCACGATATTTTACAGGAAGCGACTTAACAGCCTCCAAAACAGGATAGGACTCCTCTTGTTTTTGAGTGATCTCTTCCGTAATATGTACACGCTTTGAAAACCATGCGGATTTAGTATGGTCTTTACACAGATTTATCGTTACCCTAATTAACCAAGCTTTTAGATGTTCTTCATCATGAAAAGTCTGTATACCTTGTCGAAATAGCTTTAAAAAGACCTCTTGCGTTATATCCTCGGCCTCTTGTAAATGATTCACCCGGTGCATAGCCAAACGTAAAATCATTGCACCGTATCTGGTGATATAATCGTTTATCTCATATGCTATATATGCTTTATCCATCCCCATCCCCCTTTGTTTATAACACGACTAAAACCTAGTTAATATTGCACTGATTATTTTCTTGACATTCATTTTTATTGTGTAATAATAAAAGCATGTAAATTAATGGTACATTTTAACATTTTTAAAAGGAGCCAATTATGAAAAAATTAGTTACCCTATCAGGAATAGGTATTGTTGTAATCATTGTTGTTTTATACTTTATATTCAATACAAAGAGTAACCAAATAAATGACTTGATAGCTTTAGACTCTGTTAATCGAATTACATATGTAGATGGAAGCAATGGCAATACGAGTGAAATTTCCGACGAGAAGGAAAAACAACAACTAGTTGCCGGTCTGGATAGGATTGAAATAACTGAAACAGCTCTCGAAGACAGCACTGGCTGGAAGTTTGCACTCGTCCTTGAATCTGATAGTAAAGACAAAAACTTACTTTTATTGACAAAGATATATGTAAAGACAACAACGGTAACAATTATAAAATGAAGAATGTTGATGATGTTATTCAAGCGTATTTCCAACGATAGATATTCTTTTAGAATTGGATAGCTTAGTCATTGTTGATTCCCCTTAACTTATAATTAATGCTATACTTTTCTTTCATTTTTGTCAATTTATTCCTACGTCAATACTAATAGGTTGATTATTTTTTCACTTGTGTAAACAATAATATAGCAGTATAGGTTACAATGGACCCCGTGTTAATGACACAGTGTCCATATTTATTTATATCTACTCGCTAAGTATTCGGCTAATCTAAATCAACAACACTAACACATGGGAAAATTGGCAAAATCAGCAAAATATTTACTTTCATCGCAGCAACACCTAAAATAATTGCGTCGTATTTACCATTTCCATCATAGTATAATAAGGTTGTTCCAATTAATAACAGCTAGAAGCTCTTGTTATAAGGGAGAAAAGCTCCCTAGCAACCAAATTTATTAAGGAGGTAAAATATGAGCAAAAAAGTAGTAGCAGCTTTAACTCTTGTGGTATATTTATTTACCACAATCCCCACTGACGGTCTTTCGTTTGTGCAGGCAGCGACAGGGGAGTCGATCACACTCTATGATCTAGGCAACGATTCCAATCTTACAATTGGGGAATCAATGTCCAGCCCTGCATTAGAGAAAGCAGGTGGACCAACAATCGATGTTGTACAAGGGAATAATGGCCCATCCCTTCATGTTACGAACGTAGTAAACAGTTGGGATGGTGTGGACCTGAAACCAACGGCTCTCATGCAACCTGACGGCTCCTATCTGGCAGGTGCCTACACCTTCACTGTATCAGGCCATGTAGATCCAGGCGTTGTTTCCTCTTACGTGAATAAAGCTGGCAACCCTGACACCCTTCAAATGGTTTTCGGTATGTCTGCAGACCCTTACAGCTGGTTTGCTAACCAAACGATAAGTGCGGATGGAGATGGTACCTTTACTCTTACATATAACACCACTTTTTCCAGTGCTTCAGAACTTTCTAATCTGGGGTATAACTTCCGGATTCAAAAAAATGGGGAAGGACTAGCTACCAGTCCAACTTCCTTCTATATTGATAACATTACAGTCAATGTAATACCAAGTTCGGGCGAGCAACCTGAAACTCCTGTTGAACCTGATAACAATCTTCCTGTGGGAACTACTGCAACTCTTTATGACCTTGACGCAGATACCAATATATCTGTCGATGGATCTTTAGATGACACTCTAGCATTGGCCAATTCAGGCGATGGAGAAATCAGCATAGTGCAAGGGAATGATGGAACAGTATCCCTATATGTACATAACCGTGTAAACAATTGGGATGGTGTGGATTTATTCCGTTCGGCTCTCATGCATGAAAATGCTTATTATGCCGGCGATTATGTCTTCACTGTAAAAGGACATCTTGATCTGGCAGACGTTGCAGATAGTTCCAGGTTTGTCTTTGGTATGTCACAATCTCCATGGGGGGAATTAAATAAGGTAGATGTTGCAAGTGATGGTACCTTTACACTTAATTATACCAAAAACTATTCCACCGCAGCATTTGCTGCCTTACCTTATGACTTCCGGATTCAAACGACTGATAAAAATCCGCTAGCCTACTATATTGATAGTATTACTGTTACAGTAACGGGCACAGCACCAAAGGTAAAACAGCTTTACACCTTCCCATTTGATGACGAAGCTACGCAAGGCAGTTTCTTCGCTCCAACTACTTCCTCTGCTGAACTCGCATGGGTAAACCAACCTAGTATCGGACATGATGATGATGCCGCATTACAGGTTACTCATAAAGGTACTGATTATACTGGCGCAAACAATGCTGTTCGGTTAACTTTACCTAAACCACTTCCTGTTAGTGCTGCTTATAACATATCTGCCTGGGTCTATGTTCCAGTCGAAGCCAATACAGGAAAAAGCACATTGACTGGTCCTAGTATTGTGCTTAACGGAGATTATGCCGGTGCTACTGACGCAAGTAAATTCCCTGCTGATGGTGGCAATATAGCAGTCGGCACATGGCAGGAGTTGAATGTAACTCTTCCAATGAACACTACACCAATCTCTACAATTGATTTTCTTTTTGCTACAGATGATGCAACAACCCATCCAGATGAATGGAGGTTTGACAATATCGTGATTACGCAAGTGGGTGATAGAATAATCACTCCTAAGTGGGAATTAGACCTCCCATCTCTGGCTGAGGCTTATAATAGCGTATTCCTATCGGGTAATATAATGAGCCCAGAACAGACTACAGATACTGAACTCACCAATATGTATAAACACCAGTACAATGTGGTTACAGCTGAAAATGCCATGAAACCTCAGAACCTGTCATCTGCAAAAGGTGTATATAATTATACAGAGGCAGATAAGATTATTAACTGGGCACAGGAAAATGATATTCTTGTGCATGGACATACACTTGTATGGCATTCCCAATCAGCAGATTGGCTAACGAAAAACGGTAATAGTCCTCTCACACGCGAAGAGGCCAGAGCAAATATGCAATCATATATTAACGAGGTAGCTGGGTACTTTGCAGGCAAGGTTATCTCATGGGATGTAGCTAACGAAGTATTTCAGAATGATGTATATACTGCTCCAGAAGATTGGAAATCCGTATTACGTGGCGCGCCAGGAGTCTCGGATACGTCCCCATGGTATGCTGCTTATGCAAATGGTGCAGATACAAGCAAAGGTGAAAGCGGAGCAGATTTTATCTATGATGCCTTTGCATTCACTCGTCTTGCTGACCCAGATTCCAAATTATTCTACAATGACTACAATGAAATTGAAGTCGGAAAATCCGAAGCAATCGCGATGATGGTGGAAGAACTTAATGAAAAGTGGAAAACCGACCCTCGAAACACAGACTCTGACCGTCCTCTCATTGAAGGCGTAGGAATGCAGGCACATTATTGGACAGGTGAATTAAATCCAGCAGATGTGGAAGCTGCGATTAAACGTTTTATTAAAGCGGGAGCAGACGTTGCTGTTTCAGAACTGGACATACCAGTTGGTACCTACCCAACTTATCAGCAAAACACTGAACTGACAGAGGCAGACGCAAAAATTCAGGCAGATTTATACAAACAGTTATATAAGATTTATATTAAGTATGCAAATAACATTGATCGTGTCACTATCTGGGGAAAGGCAGATCCACAAAGCTGGCGCTTTGAAGGTTATCCAACGCTCTTTGATGATTCCTTTGCTGCAAAAGATGCATTTTATGCAGTAATAGAGGCTGCTGCTGATATTATCCCTACTCCAGTACAGTATACTGTAACCTTTGACAGTCAAGGCGGCAGCGCATTATCTAGCCAGGTAGTAGATGCTGACAGTATTATAACAGCTTCTACCGCACCAACCAAGACAGGCTACACTTTCGGAGGCTGGTATAAAGATGCTACTTGTACCACTGCATGGAACTTTGCAACAGATAAAGTTACTTCCAATGTAACACTGTTTGCTAAATGGACAGTTAATAAATATGTTGTAACATTTAACAGCCAAGGTGGCAATGCAGTAGCAAGTCAGAGTATTAATTATGATGGTAAAATAACAGCACCTAAGTCACCAACTAAGACTGGCTACACCTTCGGAGGCTGGTATAAAGATGCAGCATGTAAAACTGTATGGAACTTTGCAACGGATAATGTTACTACCAATGTAACACTATTTGCTAAGTGGAACGTTAATAAATATACTGTAACATTTAACAGCAAGGGTGGAAGTAAACTAGCAAGCCAGAGTATTAATTATAATGATACAATTACAAAGCCAAAAACACCAACCAAGACTGGATATACTTTTAGTGGCTGGTACAAAGATGCCGCATGTAAGTATGTATGGAACTTCGCATCAGATAAAGTAACCAAAACTACAACCTTATATGCTAAGTGGGTGGTTAATAAGTATACCGTAAAATTTAATAGTGTTGGTGGCAGTAAAATAAAAAGTAAAACGGCTAACTATAATACGCATATTGCCGCACCTAAAGTACCAACCAGATCAGGTTATACATTCCTAGGATGGTATAAGGATTCAAAATATAAAGCAAAATGGTATTTTAGTAAAACTACAGTAAAAAAGAACACCACTTTATATGCTAAGTGGGCAAAAAACCCATCAGCACCTAAGAAAGTATCAATTGTAAAGTCAAAATCAAGAACTGTAAAAATCAGCTGGAGTAAAGTAAGCGGAGTAAGGGGTTATAAAGTATACCGAGCAACCTCCAAATATGGTAAGTATACTTTGTTAAAAACGACTACTAAGAATAGTTATACTAGTAAATCACTTTCTAAAGGAAAGACTTACTATTATAAGGTTAGATTTTATAAGCTAGTTGATAAACAGAGGGTGTATAGTAGCTATACAAAGATATTTTCAATTAGGTATTAAGTAAAAAAAAAACAGGGGATTCAGATTAATCTGTATCCCCTGTTATTTTATTGATTAAACAACCTCAGTATTCCTTAGAACTTCCCAGCATCAGCTGCTTCTTGAACACTTACAGCAACCGCTACGGTAGCGCCTACCATTGGGTTGTTACCCATACCGATAAGACCCATCATTTCTACGTGAGCAGGTACGGATGAAGAACCAGCAAACTGTGCATCAGAGTGCATACGTCCCATAGTATCAGTCATACCATAAGAAGCTGGACCAGCTGCCATGTTATCTGGGTGAAGAGTTCTACCTGTACCACCACCAGATGCTACGGAGAAGTATTTTTTACCCTGTTCCATACATTCTTTTTTGTAAGTTCCTGCAACTGGATGTTGGAAACGAGTTGGGTTAGTTGAGTTACCAGTGATGGAAACGTCTACGCCTTCTTTGTGCATGATAGCTACGCCTTCACGAACATCGTTTGCACCATAGCAGTTAACTTTACTTCTAAGACCTGTAGAGTAAGATTTTCTATATACTTCTTTCACTTCACCAGTGTAGTAATCAAAATCAGTTTCCACAAAAGTAAATCCATTGATACGGCTGATGATTTGAGCCGCATCTTTTCCAAGACCATTTAAGATAACACGTAAAGGCTCTTTACGTACTTTATTTGCTTTTTCTGCAATACCGATTGCACCTTCTGCTGCTGCAAATGATTCATGACCTGCTAAGAAAGCGAAACATTTAGTTTCTTCTTCTAATAACATTTTACCAAGGTTACCATGTCCGATACCTACTCTACGATCGTCAGCTACGGAACCTGGGATACAGAATGCTTGAAGACCTTCACCGATTGCTGCTGCAGCATCTGCTGCTCTTCTACAATCTTTTTTAATTGCAATTGCAGCACCTACTATGTAAGCCCAGCAAGCATTTTCGAAACAGATTGGTTGGATACCTTTTACTTGGTTATATACATCAAGACCAGCATCTTTTGTAATTTGTTCAGCTTCTTCAATGGAAGCAATTCCATAGCTGTTTAATACTTTATTGATTTGGTCAATTCTTCTTGAATAAGATTCAAATAAAGCCATTTTAAGTTCCTCCTTCTTCCTTACTGTTGTCTTGGGTCAATGATTTTCACAGCGTCAGCAACGCGGCCATATTGACCTTTGGATTTTTCAAAAGCAGTGTTTGCATCTTCACCTTTTTTCATGAAGTCCATCATACGTCCAAAGTTAACAAACTGATAACCAATGATTTGATCTTCTTCATCAACAGCAACACCGGTTACATAACCTTCTGCCATTTCAAGGTAACGAGGACCTTTTGCTAATGTTCCGTACATTGTACCAACCTGAGATCTCAGACCTTTTCCTAAGTCTTCAAGACCTGCACCAATTGGAAGACCACCTTCGGAGAAAGCAGATTGTGTTCTACCATAAGCGATTTGTAAGAATAATTCTCTCATTGCTGTATTGATAGCATCACATACTAAGTCAGTATTAAGAGCTTCTAATACAGTTAATCCTGGAAGAATTTCAGATGCCATAGCTGCAGAGTGAGTCATACCAGAACATCCGATGGTTTCTACTAAAGCTTCTTGAATAATACCATCTTTTACGTTAAGAGTTAATTTACATCCACCTTGCTGTGGAGCACACCAGCCAATACCGTGAGTTAGGCCGCTGATGTCTGTAATTTGTTTAGATTTTACCCATTTAGCTTCTTCTGGGATAGGCGCTGCTCCGTGATGAACACCTTGAGCTAACGGACACATTTGTTCTACTTCATGTGAATAAATCATGTTGAAACTCCTTTCAATATACATTTTATCTTGCAATAGCTGATCTCCTAATTACGATAGACACGCAATGAGGCCACTACTGTCATGCAAAAAGAAAGATAAGTGATTTACTTATCTAACTGTGAGAGCTATCTTTAATTATAAATCTATATTAACTATGTAATTTCACAGTATCTGTTAAATAATCAATATTTCTCCACAGTTCTCCCTATTTTCTCACAAAAATATCATTTCGTCTATAGGTTTTATTAATTTTTTATCTTCTTGTTATGTACTACAATTGAGACGTTCTTTTTATGGGTTGTTTGCATAAACCACATTGTTCACATGCAGTACATGTCATTTCATTATTTATAACCTTATTTTGAAATGTTTCGATACTATGTAACTGATAAGAATAGCTTACTATATTCCCCTTCGAGTCTTTCACTTCGATACCTTCGTTAGTAAACATGATTTGTAATGGTACATATTCATATTGATCATAAGATAACAGACTCCGTCTTTTTGTTGCCTTAATCGTATATTCGCCCCCTATCTTATCTCTGATAATTATTCCTGTTTTAATTGTAAGAACACTTTTCACCTCCCCATTTTTATAAAAAACAAGAGAGTTATTATCTGCATTAATTCCTATCGGGTTATTATCATATGCCTCTATTGCTCCAATAGCTGTAGAAACCAATGTCCCTTTTTCTGGCTCAATACTCTTTAATTCTCCGCTTTCATAAAACGAGGCACCTAATCTAGCGTATATATGACCACAAGGAAGCGTTACATCAAAATGTTCTCCTTTCCAAAGGGTAATACTACGCAATGCTCCATTATGATACAATGAAACCGTTAATACCTTAACAGTAGCTTTAATTTGATTATAGACTACCGATACAGGCACGGCTAATTTATACTCCTCCTCTTCAGTCCAATATCCACTGACTTGCCCATACAATGGAAATACTCTCTTAATATTTTGATCCTCATAGAAAGTAATTAGTTCTGCATTAATGGTGCCAATACACGTACTAACCTGTATCGGCTCTTCTAAGTAAACACTTTTTAGTGCGCCCGAATCATAATAGACTACCGATTGTTTATATTTATCTCTAGGCTTTTCATAACTATCCTTAGGAATTAACTCTCCATATTTTGATACTATCTTCCTCATATTCTCTCCCTCTTTTCTATAGAAATATTATGTTTTCTCTTCTTAATATTTTATTTTTTAAGGAAAATGTGCATTCTCCTTCCCTTCATTTACAATATTCATAAGTACTTCTTCTACATGATGAACTTTACTTCGATCTATACAGAAATCATACAATCTTTCTGCTGCTAATAAAAACTGATACATATTACAATTACCACTTCTTTCTCCAATTCCAAGTACCGTGCAATCAATGTAGTTGACTCCTTCTTTGGCTGCTTCAATAGAATTAGCGATTGCCATACCAAGATCATTATGAGCATGAAATTCTATCCCTATATCTACATGCTCCCGAATATCTCTTACTATACTTCCTGCTCTGACTGGAGTTAGTATTCCTACAGTATCTGCAATGCGAATCCTATTAACTCCAAGATCCTTTAGTAATTTAGCCGTATGAATCATAAATCCAACGTCAGCCCGAGATGCATCTTCAAAACCTACTGTTACGTCCACTCCCCGCCCTAATGCTTCTTCCACACAACTACGAACAGAATTTAACACCCATGCTTTATTTTTGTTTAGTTTATTATAAATCTGCACATAAGATACTGGAACACCAATATGTATAATATCAGGTGTACAGGAAACAGAGTAAATGACATCCTTTACATTTACTCTGCTCCAAACTGATATTCTTGCCTGCGTTTTTTTTGCTTGTATTTCCTCTATGTACTGAACTCCCTCTACTCCGATTGTAGGTGTTCCTACTTCTATCTCATATATGCCAAGCTGATCTAATAATAGTGCCAGCTTAACTTTATCTTTTGGACGAAGAGCAATTCCTGGACGCTGTTCTCCATCTCTAAGCGTCGTGTCTACTATGAATCTCATTTCCTTCATAGGCAATTACCTCCTGAACTACTTGTAGGAATTCACGATCTGTAATACTATCACGCTTTTTCATACTTATTCGCTTAACCTGCTTAAGAATTTTTCTGACTTTTAATGTATCATTGATAACAATCCCATATTCTTTTAGCTTAATTTGAATTGAACTGCTTCCTGAATGTTTTCCTAGACATATTTTTATTTCCTTGCCTAAGATGCTAGGACTAAAGGCTTGATAATTATTAGGGTTTTTAATGATACCATCTACGTGAATCCCTGATTCTACTGAAAATATCGAGCTCCCGATAATTGGCTTACAACTTATTGTTCTAACACCAGTAATTGACTCAATCCATTGTTTTATATCCATCAAAGCCTCTATATTCTGATTTGGTTTGTGTCGCTTTATTACCCTTAATGCTACCATCACTTCCTCGGTAGCCGCTTGGTTTCCATATCCTGCAAAAGTAGTAATTACTTCTGTTCCACCTAAGAGAACCCACTGTACAGCCAGTGCCGTTGCCAGATGATACGTATTTTCAGGGCAGAAAACGATTTTACTTTTATGTAGTGTTTGTTTGATTTCTTCCATCAGATTCACAAAATTATAACATAGCAAATCATCTAACCCAACTAACGCTACATAATCTTTGTCTGCAATAGCTCTTAACTGTACAAGTTCTCTTACATCATTCATTTGATATTCAGATATCACAGCAGTTCCATTTTCTCCATGACGTACGATGTATTTATAGATATTTTGGTATTTGCATGGGTTCGGTATATAATCTATATGTAGATAGAATCTATACCCCTCCGGTAAGGTATCAATTTCTTCATACATAGCCATTGATATGGCAATATCTATAACTCCAATTTGCTTCATCAAGTGGATAAATTCATGAAACTGTTCTCTGGTTGGCAGACAATCATCTAATTTTGTTAATGTAGCATCTATGATTCGAATCATGAAGCCTCCTCCCTTCTTTCTGAATATCATGCATATAGGGTCAAGCGGATATTCTCATTTCTCTTCGCTACATGCTCATAACCTATTAAGCAGCTTCGCTCCTACAAAATGGTTAAATCATCAATTCTGTGACTGGATTACCCTTCTCAAAATGTTCTTCAAATATCCGCTCGACATCATCTTGTGAGACATTGCCATACCATACTCCTTCAGGATATACAACAACAATCGGTCCTTTGTCACAGATACCAAAACATCCGGTGTTATTAACAACAACTTCTCCGGATAGATCTCTGTCTTCAATTTCTTCCATAAATCGCTGCACCAAATCCACAGAACCTTTGGAATAACAGAAGCCTTTTTGCTGACCATTGATACGGCAACTAGTACAGATGAATACATGATATTTTGGTTGAACCACGCTATCACCACCTCTCCTATTAATATCTATTTATGACAACAGGTCAAGTGCAGCTTTTTTAACAGCATCCTCGATTCTGTCATAAGTAGTCACAGCTAGAATTCCCCGTTCTTTTAATTTCCCTTTTGGTACTTCTCCAACTCTGAGAGCTATCACACCCTGACAATCCATAATGGTATGTATGATTTTTGCAATTTTATCCTCTTTTTCTCCACAGTATTCAGAGCCTTCGCAATATTTATCAATTCCCCGCCGCTCCAAAAAGATAGAATGACCCTCTTTATACTCATAAATATAGAATTCATTCACTGCTCCAAAATGCTGATCTACCAACATTCCTCCTTTTGTTGCAACTGCAAACCGCAAGGTTACAGTCTCTTTTTTCTCTATATCAGGTTTTGTCTCTTCCTGCCTACTATGACATCCACCAGCAAACTTAATAGACTGGTCTTCCTCTAACGTTCCTATTGCATCCGCACGACATTGTTTGCAATGGAACATTTGCTTCATTGTCTCTCCACACTTCACACGTAGTTTCGTCAGTTCTTTGTTGCTTACTACGTCTAGCCCTTCAAACGCACTTCCCTGAACTGGAATGAGTGGCATAATATTGGTTATATAACATCCTAATTCTTTGACCTTTTTTACTACCTCTTCAATATGCAAATCATTAATTCCTTTTAACGTAACAATATTAACCTTACAGACAATTCCCTTTGATGCCAGTATTTGAAGCCCACTTAATTGATTTGATAGTAATATTGCTGCTGCACTTTCCCCCTCATATTTCGTTCCCATATAATAAATATGTTTATAGATTCTGCTTCCGATTTTCGGATCAACCGCATTAATGGTAACGGTAACATGAGTAACTCCAAGACGAATTAATTCTTCTGCATACATAGGCAGTAAAAGACCATTCGTTGATAAACAAAATGTAATATTGGGATCATATTCACGAATCAGTTCTAATGTCTGTTTGACATCTTCAAAATTAGCCAACGCATCACCAGGTCCCGCGATTCCCACAACCGTCAGATTAGGGAATTTTTCTTTCACCTGCTTAAAACGTAAAAATGATTCTTCTGGTGTTAATATCTGAGTCGTGACCCCTGGTCTGCTTTCATTAGGACAATCAAATTTTCTTACACAATAATTGCACTGAATGTTACATTTAGGTGCCACTGGAAGATGAATTCTGGCATTATGATTCGCTCCACAGTTAAAGCAGGGATGTTGTTTCGTTTTTTCTTCAATGCTTCCTTTTTGAATCTCTATACCACTTTCATTTTTTTCAGCCTGTAACGGATTTTTATAGTAAGTAGTGAATAATGAACTCCGGAAACTGGTTTCCTTTTTGGATAACAGACTATTGGTTATTTCATCTAGTAACGTAAGTGAACCATCATAACCTAGCATTTTAAGGCGCTGTCCTCCAATCCGGTCATGAATTGGAAACCCTCTCCTTACTAGTGGTATTTGAAGTTTTTCTTCCATTCGACGACCATCCGAATTGCCAATCATAAGATTAGCATAGTATTCTTTTGTCATTTCTTCAATCAGAGCAAAATCAGCATTATCTACAATCTTGTAATCCTTAACAAAGTATGTTTTTGCTAATGTTTGAACCGCAGGCATTACAAAAGATTTTAGCACTTTGCATATACTTCCCGTGGCTACAACGACTGGCATGATTCCGTTTTCTTCGCATAAACGTACTGCATTTACTACAAAATCAGGCTCACCATAAATTGCTGCTCTGCCTTCACTGTTATATTTATGAGAATCTATCATAGCATCCAAATATCGACTTCGTTCCTTTCCGACAGATAATGGGCGTTTTCTTGATGAGATTTCTTCCAGATACGAGTACAGTGCATCCGTGTCACGAAGCCCAACTGGAAGATTAAGTCTTCGATATGGTACACCATACGTTTCAAGCAAATACTTACCCGGAGAGGCTTCTCTTTCTATGTTAGTTAGTTCAATCGTTAATTTGGCACCTGCCATTTTTTTAATGTCATGAATACTCGTTCCACCACAGGGTAACCGATGATATTCTTTTTCAAATCCCTCATCCAGATTTTCTGACAAATCCGGCAAAAGAGTAATGGAAAGACCAAAAGAAGCAAACATTTCCTTTAGATATCTCGTGTCTGCCGGACTTATTAAAGATGTAATGACATTGATTGTTTCATTACTTTCAACCTCCATAGGAACGTGACTGACAATATCATAAATTGCTTGCATAAATCCTTCTGCATGGCCTCCACTATAGCCTGCGCAGTGTACTGGAATGATTGTTATCGATTCATATTCCCTATTCTCCTGATAAAAATTCTCAATAATCCGTTCAATATCTTCCCCTATCGTTTCAGCAAGACAACTCGTTGCAACACCAATTACTTCTGGATGATAAAGTTCTATGAGATTACTTAGTCCCTTTTTCAGATTCTCTTCCCCTCCATATACTGTTCCCTCTTCTGTGAGCGAAGAAGAGGCAATATCAACCGGTTCATTATAATGAGTGGCCATATGTCTTCTAATATAAGTCGAACACCCTTGGGAACCATGTATGATGGTGATGCAATTCTTAACTCCGTAGAATGCGGTAGCCGCCCCCATCGGCATGCACATATTACAAGGATTGGTATTTATATTTACTAAGGATTTTATTGCTGTCTTCATACAATCACTCCTTTCCTTTTACATACTCCCATACTGGACTATTCATACTGCTGTTGATTTCTTTCGTAAAATTTATAACACCTTCATAACCTGCAAGAGGGTGCTTTCTTTCATGATTATGATCACAAAACGCAATTCCTAGTTTGAAGGCAAGTGGCCTCTCTTTTACTCCGCCAACTAAAATATCTGCTCCCTTTTCTATCATGAATTGTTCTAGTTCCGCCGGATTGGCATCGTCAAGTATCACTGTGTCTGGCTCCACCAGGTTGGTAATAATCTCATAATCCTCTTTTTTCCCCGTCTGAGTTCCTACTACTACCGTCTGTATTCCTAACGAGTTAAATTGACGAATCAGTGAAATAGCCTTAAAACCGCCGCCAACGTATATGGCTGCTTTTTTCAAACTAAAATTACTCTTATATTCTTCGATAAAAGATGTTAACTCTTTTGATTTACGCTCGGTAAAGGTAATTGCTTTTTGTCTTGCCTGTTCATCTCCTAATGCTTCACATATTCGTATAAGAGAACTTGTTGTATCTTCAATACCGAAAAAACTGACTTTAATATATGGTATGTCTAGTTCCTCTTCCATTAACTTTGCCAAATAAGTACTCGAACCTGCACACTGAACTACATTCAGAACTGCACCAGGTGCTAGCTTTAAAGTTTCATAGGAAGAATCACCCGTAAACGTAGAAACAACATCTATTCCAATCTCAGATAAATAATTTTTTATTATCCACATTTCACCTGCCAGATTATAATCCCCTAAAATATTGATTCCTTTTTTCTTTTTCTCAACCTTACTTTTTCGCAATATACTCATAATGGCGTTACAAGCCATTCGATATCCAGTCGCCTTATTTCCAGAAAAACCTGGAGATTTGACTGGAACCACTTCTACTGCATAGGTATCACTTATGGACTTGCATACTGCTTCAACATCATCACCGATTACTCCAACAATACAGGTAGCATAGACAAATATCAGCTTTGGTTGATAAGTTTTTACTACCTCCTCTAAGGCACTTTTTAGCTTTTTCTCTCCACCAAAGATTACGTCCATTTCCCGCAAATCTGTAGAAAAACTATTACGATATATCTCTTCTCCACTCGACAGACTCCCTCTGATGTCCCAAGTATAACTGGCACATCCAATTGGTCCATGAACAATATGAAAGGCATCTGTAATAGGGTTTAATACGACTCTGGCTCCACAATACACACAGGCACGCTGACTTATTGCACCCGAAATACTGTTTTTTTCACAGGAAATCCCTCCACTACAGCAATCTTGTTCGGATTTGTACCTAATAAACTCTTGCCGTTCATCTAAAACACGAATCATAATAACACTTCCTTTCATATTGAATCCTTATAGCAATTATATATAACGAGGGTAATATGACCTCTTTGCCATATTACCCTCGTTTATACCAATTACATTACAACCTCTACGTCTTTTTCATCACAATGACTATCCTGATAATCCATTAGCGCGTTAGCAATCATTTCCGCCATGCGCATACCACCACGATAACCAACCAAAGGCATATAGGAATGTATGTATCGGTCAATAATAGGGAATCCCATGCGAACTAGTGGGATATCCTCTGCTCTGGCAATAAGTTTGCCATGAGTCGTACCAATTAACAAGTCAACCGGATCATTCTTAATCCATTGATGCAATAAAAACAAATCACTGTCCGCTTTTGCTATGCACCCATCCACACCATACTTTTCTAATAACTCTGTCGCACGTTTTTCAAATATTGTACTTGATGTGCCTGTTAACATATATTTTGGAATCATCCCTAATTCCAGACAGAATGCTCCAATGCCAAGCACAGTGTCAGGATCACCAAAAATAGCAACCTTTTTGTTATAGGTATAGGGATGAATATCAATCATCATATCTACTAACTGACCACGTTCTTCTTCCAACTCATATGGGACCTCTTCCTTACTAAATAATTGTAATTCCAATATGAATTTATCAGTTGCTTCTACTCCCATTGGAAGAGGTAATGTGGCATAATCAACGCCGCATTTTTTTTTCAGAACCTCCGCACTTGGTTCTGATGCTATTTCTCCTAAGGCAATCGTTTTTTTACACCCACCTAATGCTTTAATCTCCTCAATTTTTGTCCCGCCTTTTGGATACATATCGTATTTACCAGTCATGGGCCCATCTAGAACACCGCTTGTATCTGGAAGCATGGTAAATGGTACTTTCATTAAGTTCATTAATTTCTTGTATTCCCGCATATCCCCCGGATTAACAAACCCTGGCATAATGCAAGCTTTCCCATTTTTCTCAGTTGTAGTACTACTAAGATATTTGATAAATCCAGACACCATATTAGTAAAACCAGTGATATGGGATCCTTTATAACTTGGCGTATTACAATGTACTACATATTTACCATCAGGTATAGACATATCTGTTATTAAGGAATTCAAATCATCACCTATCGTTTCTGAAAGACAGGTAGTGTGTACAGCAATGATATCCGGTTTATATAGGTCAAAAATATTTTTACAAGCAGTTTTTAAGTTACTACCACCGCCAAAGACGGAAGCACCTTCTGTAAAAGAACTAGAGGAGGCCATCACTGGATCCTTAAAGTGTCTAGTTAAAAACATTCTATGGAAAGCACAGCATCCTTGTGAACCATGACTATGTGGTAAACAAGCATGAACACCAAGCCCCGCATACATTGCACCAACTGGCTGACAGGTCTTCGCCGGATTAATTTTTAGTGCAGATCGTTGTGATATTTCTTTTGGAGTATAATTTAACATTACTTTTCACCTCCTAATGTTGCTTCAATGCTTGGTGTATACAACCAAGGAGCTTTGACTAAACTCCAAGCCGGAGTATATAACCCCATAACCAGGTCACGGCCAAAGTTCAATGCGCCTTTAAAACCTGCATAGGGACCACTATAATCATAGGAATGAAGCTGTCTTGATAAGATACCATTTTTTTGGGACACAAATTTGTCTTTAATGCCTGAGAAAAAGATATCTGGCTTGAGGATTCGCAAAAATTCTTCTGTTTCATAATGATTCAAATCATCAGCTATGACCGCACCATCCTCCATACCTTTCATCATACCTTCATAATAGTTTATCTTAACGCCCTTTTCTTCTAATGCTGCTTTTTGTTCCTCAGTTAAATAGACCTTATAGAATTTTTGATCTGGCTCCACTACTATAGTCTCAATATTCTTGCTATCTGCATCTGGTTTGATATCTGGTATCACTTCACGTCCTTCATAATCATCACGATGCGCAAATTCATACCCAGCAAGTATAGTACGAATACCAAAATCTTTTAACAATACTTGATAGTGATGAGATCTGGAACCACCGACATATAATGCTGCGGTTTTACCTTTTAACCTGGAATAAAGATGTGCCATCTCTTCTATCGTTGCCGCAACCTCATCTGCTATCACTTCTTCAATTCTTTTCTTCAAGTCTTCATCACCAAAGTATTCACCAATCATCCGTAGAGACTCTTTACATGATTCTATCCCAATAAAGTTTACTTTTATCCAGTCAATTCCATATTTTTCTTTCATCATATCAGCAACATAATTAATGGAACGATGACATTGCACCAGATTTAAGTTTGCATAGTGTGAGTTTTTAATATCTCTAAAACTGGATCCGCCAGTAAATATGGAAATCACTTCAACTCCACAACGTTTTAGCAATTTCTCGACTTCCCAACCATCGCCACCTATATTATATTCTCCCAAAATATTTACACTGTATTTTGTCTTAGGTTCACGATCACCAGTACCAATTACATAACGGATTAACTGGTTATTAGCAATATGGTGGCCTGCTGACTGACTGACACCTTTATATCCTTCACAGCTAAACGCAATGCATTTTGTATGTAACTCATTTTCTGCCCATTTGGCAACCGCATGGATATCATCACCAATTAAACCAACAGGGCAAGTAGAGCAAATCATAATAACGGATGGATGGAAAATGGCTACTACCTCTTCAATTGCTTTCTTTAATTTCTTTTCCCCACCGAAAACAATATCTGCCTCTTGCATATCTGTGGAAAAACAGTATTCTAAGTAATTATCTGCTTTTTCTCCATCCTTAATATCTTCCACGTTTTTGTGACGTCTTGTTCCCCAGGAATAATATGCACAACCGATAGGCCCATGAACAATGATAGCCGCATCTTTTATCGGTCCTAGTACTACACCTTTACATCCTGCAAAACAACATCCTCTTTGTGTAATAATACCAGGAACTGTTCTGGTATTAGCAGTTACAACGTCGGGTTCTTTCTCTCCGATCGTGATAACGTGTTCTTTTCTGTTTTTGTATACTCTAGAACTGTACTTATCAAGTACTGCTTCTCTTGCATTTCGGCTCATATAACCACCCCTTTCTAGTAAGCTTCTGAGTCTTGCTGCTGTTCACCGTTACGAACACGATAGGATTCCATTACAGGTAAGACAAATATCTTACCATCTCCAGGATTACCCGTAGAGTTAGTATCAATAAGCGTGTCAACTATTTTACTAACATCCTCATTCTGTACAATTAATGTGAAAACTCGTTTAGGAATCAACCGATAAGATTCAGTAATATTTTCACCAAATGTCGTTACGGGTAACTGCCCACTCTCTAAGATGGCTGCTACTACGGTTGGATCCATCATTTTCTTTCCTCTTCCCATTACTTTTCTACATGTGAAAGAGGGAAATCCTGCTTCTGCTAATGCTTGTTTCGTTGCACTCACCTTATTAAGTCGGACAATAGCCATTACTTCTTTCATAAGCAGTCCTCCTATAATCCTTGTTTTCTTGTACTAATTGTATAAGCATCTTCTACCGGACTTACGAAAATCCTGCCATCACCAAAGTTACCATTTTCTCCAGTTCTGGCGTATCTCATAATAATCCTGATGACGTCATCTTTATCTTCCTCTTTTACTACCATTAATAACATTTCTTTTGGTATCTCATCGTAATAAACCTCACCAACTTTTACTCCTTTTTGTTTACCACGACCATATACATCCATTTTTGTTACTGCCGGAAACCCTGCTGACAATAACTCTGATAATACAACATTTACCTTTTCTGGTCTGATAATTGATCGAACTAATACCATATGGCACCTCCCTTATATATTGCACTCTTCGTTAATCCAAAATACCGTGTTCCATTAGAATTTGCTCTAACCGTTCAATTTTCATAGGTTTTGGTATCACAAACATATCATTACCATCAATCTTTCTTGCCAGCTCGCGGTATTCCTCTGCCTGTGGTACATTAGGACTAAAATCTATTACTGTCTTTTTATTAATTTCCGCCCTTTGTACATCGTTATCACGAGGAACAAAATGAATCATCTGAGTACCAAGTTCCTTTGCTACTGCTTCCACAAGTTCTGACTCACCATCAACATTTCTAGAATTGCAGATCAAACCACCTAAGCGAACCCCACCAGTACTTGCATACTTTTGAATTCCCTTTGCAATATTGTTAGCAGCATATAAAGCCATCATCTCACCGGAACATACAATGTAAATTTCCTGAGCCTTCCCTTCACGAATTGGCATTGCAAATCCACCGCATACAACATCACCAAGCACATCATAGAATACATAATCAAGATCATCTTCATAAGCTCCAAGTTGTTCAAGTAAGTTAATGGAGGTAATAATACCCCTGCCAGCGCAACCAACTCCTGGTTCCGGGCCCCCTGATTCTACTCCTTTGATTCCTGCAAATCCTGTTTTCATAATTAAATCAAGATCGATATCTTCCCCCTCTTCACGAAGAGTATCAAGAACGGTCCTTTGTGCCAATCCACCAAGCACAAGTCTTGTAGAGTCTGCTTTTGGATCGCAGCCAACAATCATAATCTTCTTACCCATTTCACCTAATCCAGCTGTCAGGTTTTGTGTTGTTGTTGATTTACCAATACCACCTTTACCGTAAATAGCTACCTGTCTCATAGAATAACCTCCTTTTTCTTTGAACTTTTTTTCTAACGTACCATTGTCATCTACATAGAGTAGAGCACAAAGGCGTTAAACCGGGCTTTTCATGCCCTGTCTAACGCCTTTGTTATCGAATCGACTATTCATCTCTATAGACTAAATTATAAGTTTAAAACCATTTGGTTACAATGCACCATTTTTTACAAATATATCATTTATATTCCGAATTTTTGTTTAATATATCCTATTGACTTACATATTTTGGTCTATACCGGACTAGAATCATCTGAAAGTAATAGGACCTTATCTTTTGGTAAGATAATATATATTTTATCTCCTCTCTCATAAGATGGATTTAGTCCCTTCGCCTTCCGTATCTGAATTCTTTTATTCGTTACTCCAATCCGATTCGTTACATAATAATGTACTTCAAAGGGCATCTCTATTACTTCTTCAACTACCACTTCAAAAAGATTCTCATCCCTACGATTATTTACAATCTCAATATCATGTGCACGAATACCGATATAACTATGCTCTTTATGTATATTCTTATCAGTTGTTAATACTATATTCCAATCCTTTGCCAACACTTTATTCTCATCTAGTTTCTCTATTTTAGACAGATTCTTGCATCCTGTTAACTTAGCTACTTCCCTTTTAATTGGATTATTAAATAAGTGTTTTGTATAACCAGATAACAACCTCTTTCCATTATCCATTATGACTAATTCCTCACTAAAACGATAAATCTCATCTCTACTATGAGAAACAATTAATATATCCTTTTCGTATTGCTGTAATGAATGTACTAATTCCTGCTGTAACTGATCCCTGAGAACGCTATCCAATGCACAAAAAGGTTCATCCATCATAATAATATCTGGCTCATAAGCCAAAATTCTTGCGAGTGCGACCCGTTGTTGTTGTCCACCGGATAGCTCCACCGGATAACGTTCTTCTAAACCATTAAGCTGAAACTTGCTGATTAACTCCTTAAGTCGTCTCTCTTTTTCCTCATTGCTATTAGCCATGCCAATCTTAATATTTTGTCTAACTGTCATATTGGGAAACAAAGCATAGTTCTGAAATAAATAACCTATCTTACGTTGCTGAGGAGGAAGATTAATTCTTTTATCTGAATCATACAAAATTCTATCATTTATTACAATTCTTCCTTGATCGGGCTTTTGAATTCCTGCAATACAACGAAGTGTCATACTCTTTCCACTGCCTGATGCTCCTAATATTCCCAGCGATTTACCATTACTACAAAAAGATATATCCAGTGTAAAACCTTTCAATTTTTTTTTGATACACACATCGATTGCCACTACTCCCACCTTCTTACTTGTTTTGTACCAACTCCAGATATGATGTTAATGGAAAGTACGATTAAAAAAGATACAATAATAATAACCAATACCCAAAAGCCAGCGTTGCTATAATTACCGGCTGATACTTCAGAGGATATGGCAACTGCTATTGTTCTTGTCTTACCAAGAATATTACCTGCAAGCATGGAGGTAGCGCCATACTCGCCAAGTGCTCTGGCGAAAGTCAGAATGGTGCCGGATGCTATTCCAGGTGCTGCTACTGGGATAATCACCTTCCAAAAAATTTTTCGCTCTGACATGCCAAGAGTTCTTCCAGCATATATCAATGTAATATCCACCTGCTCAAATGCCGCTCTTGCGTTGCGATACATTAAGGGGAATGCAATAACACACGCAGCAATTACACAGCCTTGCCATGTCTGTACTATTTTTATATCAAAATTCATATATAGAAAAGAACCCAGGGGACGTTTTAAGCTGAATAAAAGAAGAAGAAAAAACCCTGCTACTGTAGGGGGTAAGACTAGCGGTAAAGTGAAGATACCATCTATAATCCATTTGAATTGTCTATTCACCCTCATAACTAATCTAGCTGCAAAAATGCCAAGAAAAAATGCAAAAAAAGTGGCAACTATTCCTGTCTTTAGAGAAATAATAAATGGACTAAAATCTATTGTATATAGTGTATCAATCATTTTATCACCTCTTATCAACAAACTAATTTGTAATCGTAAACCCGTATTTCACAAATACATTCTTTGCCGTCGAAGTGCTTAAAAATGTCAGAAACTCCTTGGCCGCCTCTATCTGTAACTGACTAGCATCATTATTGTTCACAAGGGCAACAGGGTATATTACTTTTGTTGCTAAACTTTCTTTGGGTGCTTCGGCTATGATGTCCACTTGTTCTGCTACAGAAGCAGCATCTGTTGCATATACAACTCCCACCTCATTACTCTCTTCCACTACCGCTGCTAGTACGGCTGTTACATTGGCCGCTTCATTGACTTGCATCTTATTAACCTCTGATAAAATGCCCAAATTCATAAGAATCTCTCTCGCATAAGCACCAACCGGAACATCCTCACCTGCCAAAGCAATACTGCGTGCCTTAGGTATCGTCTCAAAGCTTGTAACTGCCGTCTCTTTATTTTTTGGCTTAATTAAGACTACCTTATTTTCAAGCATGTCTATGATAGATTCCTTTTTTATGTATCCCTCTTGGCTTAATTGCACCATTTGCTTTTCAGCTGCTGAAAAAAATATGTCACACTCTGCACCTTCTTTGATTTGTTCCTTTAATGTTCCTGAGCTATCGGCATTGAGTAAAATTGTTACTTCTGGATTTGATTCTTTATACATATCCTGAAGCTCTGTGAAAACATTGCTTAAACTGGCCGCAATAAACACATATACTTCCGTATCTTCTTTCGAACTTTTCTTATCGCATCCTGCCATCATAACTAGTAATATAGTTAATACCATAAATATGCTGACTATTTTTCTCATTAACCCTACCTCCCTCATATTAGCTACATTATATAAGGCTCTAATCACTTATCATGTAGCTATAATGCAACAATCATATAGAAATGATCCCCTTTCGTCAACGAATGAATTAGTCAAAAATTATCAAAAAATCCCAGTTTTATTGTGGAAAATATCTATTTTATTAATAATAGTTAGTCAGATTAGCACTTCACCTTAATTTATCTATTAATTTTATAATAATTATCATTATATTAAGAAATAGGAAAGAGCCAAAAAGATCAAATACGATGGTCTTTTTGGCTCTTTTCTATTTTTTAAACACTACTTCGCCTTTTTTCTTATAAATACTATTCGCTGGAACATATCCTCTAACCATAGAAAGTGGATAAATGTTAGTACTACGTCCTACTATTGTTCCTGGATTTAATACCGTGTTGCATCCTACTTCTACGTTATCTCCAATTAATGCTCCAACCTTAATTAAACCAGTATCTACTTTGGCTGCATTAAATCGAATTACTACCGGTGTACGGTCGGATTTGATATTGGAAGTAATAACCCCTGCACCAAAATGTGATTTGTAGCCTAAGATGGAATCGCCTACATAATTATAATGAGGCACCTGTACTCTATTAAACAACAGACTGTTTTTTAACTCCGTTGAATTTCCAACTACGCAGTCTTCTCCAATAATTACATTCCCTCGGATATACGCACAATGACGGATTTCTGCATTTTTCCCAATAATACATGGTCCTTTTACTGATACGGTAGAAGATATTTTTGCATTTCTTGCAATCCAGATATCATCTCTTTTCTTAACATATTCATCTTCTGGTAAACTTTCTCCAAGTTTCATAATAAAGTTACCGATTTCTGGAAGTACTTCCCATGGATATGAATATCCGGCAAATAACTCAAAGGCTATCGTCTGGTTTAGATCATACATACTGGTAATTAATAATTGATCGAACATAATATTCTCCTTTTTATATCACTATATCAAGCTACACCTGATGGCGTTTTTCATATCGTTTTGTATAATTCCTTAATCTTACAATCACTGTTATTTTACCATTATAAATGATCATTGTCATTAGGTTTTTAGATAATCTCATTCATTACTGAAGCATAAATTTTCCTTTGTATAAAAGGCCGAATGGTAATAAGTATAACGAGCAGTATAACAATAGTAATGCCAAGTAACCTCTCACTCATATGCGCTACTCTTGGAAATATCATCATTTCCATACTTTTAAGCACCATAATACCAAGTATAAGAGCGACTCCAACATAGTTATTGTCTGTTTTAAAATTATTATAAGCACCTTTTGATATTAGGTAATAGAGAAATAATTGTATCAGAATTCCAAAGCATACCGTTATCATAAAGGAATTCATCTGACCAAAGAAGGCTGTAATAATGCCAGTTACCAAGATCAGTATACACGTTATCATATCGATTATGGACAAGAGTAAGCGTATTAACTTAGCACCAGGGATAGGATACATACGAAACTCTGGATAGAGATTAGCAAAACGTTCTTTTATTATCATATATATCATTCCATATACAGCCGATAAGCCTATGGCTCCAACATCATAATATTCTAATAAAGAGTTATTACTTGTTACTCGTAATTGTGCAATTAAAACGGTCACATGAATCATAAGAAACACAGTCATGATAGGAAACAGACCTATGCGTTTCATGATTACTCCAATACTTTTCATAGTATACCTCCTAAACACGCCAACTACTTATTCTGCTTTTTTGATAAGTCCCTTTATAAAACAGAAAAAATGATCCGACAAATATGAAGATAGTAATAATTATTAACGGCATTCCCGATAAGTTTCCAAGTCCAATATGTGAATCAAATCTATACATCATTTGTAATACTTGCTTTTTTAATAAAAGAGATAGAAACATACAAATAGCAAAAACAATAATACCAACTATTCGGACAGTTCCAAATATCTTCTGTATCTTGGACCTATGACCAGCCATAGAAATACTACTATAATAAACTAAAACATACAATGTAATTACGAGTAGGCTATATAAGGCAATCCATTCCCGCATATAGAAAATTTTATCTCTTACTAAAACCGCAATATTTAGTCCAAAAATACTGATGCCGATTGCAGCGAATCTTTGTAACCAATGATAGAATGCTATTTCCCTGACATCCCTTTGCCTAATTGGCAGAATACTAAACGTATCATATAAAACACTTCGTGAAGATGTATTGAACTCTTTCCTAATCATTGTAGGTCTTGTATTACGAAATAAGTATATATCATAATCTTTTGCCTGTAGATTATACATAAGTAAAAAGAAACTAAAGAACAAACTAATATCTTCTACGTTGTCCACTACCATGAATTCAATCACCGTGGCAATTGCCATTAAAACAGAAGCCGCAATCATCATATTATATGCTAAGATTGATGCATCCGTTGTGCATATTGCCTTTCGTATCGACACTAACTGTTTCCTTCGTTCTAACATTCTCATCTTTATATCCTCCTTACTACGAACTTCACTTCCAATATAGCATAGCAGAATACAAATATCCGCATGCCTATCTCCAGCTACTTAATCTACCTTTTCTATATGTCCCTAGAAAGAATAGCAGGAAAAAACCTATTAATAAGATAAACATAGCCATAATGATTGGTATTCCAGCTAAGTTTCCAAGTCCTATTCGAAAATCAGACTGAATTATTATGGAGTTCATTAATTCTTCAAACGTATTATAAAGGAATCCAAGAAGGACTAATACAATAACTATGGTTAACTGAAAGTATTGAAATAACTTCTGGCTAATTGGTCGACATCCTCTTATGGAAACCTTACCGTAGTAAGTAATGCAAATAATTGCAATTGACCCAATACTATAGATCACAAGCCAATCCCGAACACGAGAAAGCTCCTCATTAACAATTACCGCAACATTAGTTCCTATCACCTCTATCATAATAGGAATTATACTATATAGCCAGTGAATAAAAGCTAACTGTTTAACATCCCGTAATTTTATAGGAAGGATACTAAACGTATCGTATAATGGTATGCCCATAATCGGGTTATGAAACGACCATCCCTTTTTCTGTTTACTAGGACGTACCAATTGATTATCATAAAGCCCTGCATACATGCTAAACCAGATAATCATAATAAATCCAAAAAATTTTTCGATATGATTTGTTTTAAGAATCATTCTTACAAATAATACCGATGTAATAATCGAACAAACTATAATGAAGTAGTAAATTGATGTACCTTTATCATCTCCGCTAATCGTATTCCAAATCTTTTTAATTT
Source organism: Bacillota bacterium (assembly GCA_023434365.1). Taxonomy (GTDB): domain Bacteria; phylum Bacillota; class Clostridia; order Lachnospirales; family Lachnospiraceae; genus KM106-2. The sequence goes on from JAEYSV010000002.1 coordinate 91,685, forward strand.
GTTTTCTACGCTCAAGCACATGCATCATCTCTACTTTCCTCCATGATTAAACGAATTCTCCTCCCAGATAAAATGAGCTAATAGTTCTTCTAGATTAGGTACCCTTAACTGTACTCCCTCTCCACTGCCTATCTCATCACGTCTTACTAACGCTTCAAAGTTGTTATGTCCCTGTCTTACCCCAATTAATCTAGGTGTAATAGAGCCTAACTTTTCTTTTTGTCCGGTGAGAATTGCATAGGTATCTTCTAGCTGATCAATTGACATCGTTTCTTTAATCGCACCGTTTACTAAGATCGTCACATAATCTGCTATTTTATCCAGGTCGGAGGTAATATGACTGGAAAATAGAACTGAGTGCTCCCCATCTGCTACAAATTCACGTAATAAATCCAATAACTCAATACGAATGACCGGATCAAGTCCAGCGGTCGGTTCGTCTAAAAGCAACAGTTTTGGTCGATGTGCTAATGCTAAGATTACCTTTGCTTTCGTTTTCATCCCCTGTGAAAACTCATTTAATCTCTGGTGAATAGGTATATTCCACTGTTTCACTAATTTGGATACTAAGTCATCATCCCATTCGTCATACACTTTGGAAAATGCCTTTACATATCTGTCAAAATTACTCCCATAATAAAAATAATCCTGATCGCCAACATATCCAATCATATTTTTTACAGCAACCTCATCCTCGATATGATCCTTTCCAAATACTTGAATACTTCCATAATTCAGGGCATATAGGTTCATAATGCAACTAATCATTGTGGTTTTACCTGCACCGTTTTGTCCCACTAATCCCATAATGGCTCCAGACTCTAGATGAAACGTGATTTCCTGTAAAGAAAATGATTTAAACTTTTTCGTTACTGCACTTAATTCTAATGCACTTGACATCATACTTGATCCCCTCCATAAACATCATTTAGTACAATCTCTATTTCCCGCTTTAACAAGCCTGTTTCTTTTGCTTCTTTTAAGAGTTCTCTTAGCTTGCTAAGTGTCTGCTCTTCTCGCAGCTTTGATAACTTTTGGATACAATCTGCCTTTACAAAAGTTCCTCGGCCGCTAATGGTATAAATAAAGCCTTCATGTTCTAAGTCCGCATAAGCTCGTTTTGTTGTAATTGCCGATACATTCAGATCCGCCGCTAACTGTCTGACACTTGGAAGTTGTTCATTATGCTTAAGCTCATTTTGATAAATGGCTTGACGAATTCCATCTTTAATCTGCTCATACATAGGTTTTTCACTATCATTTCGGATGCGAAGATTCAACGTTTCTCCTCCTTTGGTTAATCTGAAGAGATGTATATAGTGTGTATATCGTATATATACAGTATATGCATTTCTCTTTCTTATGTCAACCATTTTTACTAAAAATATACAATTCTATTTCTGCCTGGAGTTTCTTCGTATGAAAGCCAATTGTAAAGAAGATCCAATAGCATGAAATAAGGAGAGATTCGATGATTACTGCATCGAAGCTCTCCTTTTTCTATTAAATGCTGATATCTATTAAATGCTGATATCTATTAAATGCTGATACCCTACTAAGCCAATGTTCGACCATCGAAAAACCACAAAGTTCTCTTATCGACCAAAGCCTTTATAATTACTTGCTGCCATATCATAATACCCCTTTAACTGGTACTGATTATTAAGCTCCTTCACCCGGTCGGTCATTTTCCTAACAAAATCCTCTAACTTAACCATATACTCTTCGGTTGAGATATCCCCATTCGCCACATAAGTTAACCCCTTTTCCCAACTGGCAGTCAACTCAGGATTCAGTAATGAACGAATCGAGGCATTCACTGTATCAAAAATCAACTCCCCAAGTAGGGTAGGAGTAATAATCTGTGTTTTGTTGGCAAGATTTAAGTACTCTATTTTTACGAGTTTATTCAGAATTTCGGCTCTGGTAGCAGAGGTGCCAATTCCACTCCCTTTCATCTGCGCACGTAATTCTTCATCTTCGATAAGCTGTCCCGCATTTTCCATAGCCAGAATCAAGGCACCCGAGTTATATCGTTTTGGTGGAGAGGTCTCTCCCTCCTTAACTGATAAGTCGTTTACTTCCACTTGCATTCCTTTTTTTAAGGTCTGAAGGAAGGTAAGCATCGTGGTGTCTACTTCTTCATCCTCGGAATCACCACTAGCATTTTCCTTTTCCTCTGCTTTTTCCTCCGCTTTTGCCGTATCTCGTTTTCTTCCATAACTATGATTCGCAACCACAAGATAGCCTGGTTCTGTTAAAACTTTAAAGTTACTAAAGAATTTTTCGCCTTTTAATTCAAAGGTAAGCCCTACTTTTTGATACACTGCTGCTGGGTAAAAGATGCTTAAGAAACGTCGGGCAATTACTTCGTAAACCCCATAAGCCATTTGAGAAACACTATTTAATGCACTCAGCCCTTGTCCGGTTGGAATAATGGCATAATGGTCCGTGATTTGCTTATCATTTACGTATCTCGTCTTTTCTAGTCCACGATAACTTGCTTTGTCCATAATCGTGATGGCATATTCTTTAAGAGGTCCAAAATTACGAAGGCCTCCTATGTTCTTATTAATTTCTTTACTGACTGCCGTAGAAAGTACTCTGGCATCAGTTCTTGGATAAGTAACTAACTTCTTTTCATACAGTTCCTGTACAATCTTTAAGGTCTGGTCAGGACTAATTTTAAAGAGTCTCGAACACTCATTTTGTAGCTCTGCAAGGTTATATAACAGAGGAGCATTTTTCACTTCTTTTTTCTTCTCAATTCCAGCTATCGTAGCAATCCTTGGCTTGTCTTCACTTAAAATATCGATTAGGCCAAGTGCAATTTCTTTTTCTTTAAACCCATTTTCCTTATAAAGGGCAGGAGATTCAAAATATCTAGAACCAGCAACCGCTTTCCATTCTCCTTCAATCCCTTTGCCAGCACAATCAAAGGTTCCAATCACCCGGTAAAATGGTGTTTTCACAAATGCACGAATCTCTCGTTCTCTTCGTACGACCATCCCAAGAACACAGGTCATTACTCGCCCCACACTAATTGCAAAATGCTTTTCACTACGTAGGTAACTCTTAAGACTTGGACCATATTTGAGCGTAAGTACACGACTAAAGTTTATTCCCATCAAGTAGTCTTCTTTCGCTCTCAAATATGCAGAATCTGCAAGATGATCATATTCTGATAGCAATTTTGCTTCTTTAATCCCACGTAAGATTTCTTCTTCAGTCTGCGAGTCAATCCATACGCGCCGTTTAACTTTTGTATTCCCTACCTTCGCTAGCTGATCAACGAGGCGATAGATATATTCTCCCTCTCGCCCAGAGTCCGTACAGACATAAATTGTATCAACATCCTGACGCTTTAATAGCTTCGCTACAATCTGAAACTGTTTACTCACATTAGGAATGACTTCATAAAGAAACTGCTCTGGTAAAAACGGTAATGTATTTAGGTTCCACCGTTTGAGAGCAGGGTCATAAACTTCCGGATAACTCATTGTCACAAGATGTCCGACACACCAGGTGATGATGGTATCTTCTCCTTCCAGATAACCATCACGCTGACTTGTATTCACTTTTAACGCTTTGGCAAATTCTCTTGCTACACTTGGTTTCTCTGAAATATATAAACTTTTTGACATGGAATTCCAACTTTCTTTCACTTTCAAGTACGCCCTCGGCATATAGTTTTATTATAAACATTTTCAAGGTTCATTACAAGCCTACGTAAAAACCTGGCAGATTAATGGCAGATTAATGAATTAATACCACAAACTTTAAAAACTCTATTTGACTTCCCGTTTCCATCTGCTATCATATTAATAAAAATACTAATGCCACTACTATTCTTTTGTTACAAATTATGATAGGAGGTCATGTAATGAATCCCAAAAAGCAATATTATGAAAATCTGGCAGATAACCTGATTAAAAAGTTTAATATCCGCGGTATTGAAGGATATTACTGCGATAACAAAGAAGAAGCTCTCATAATGGCTAAGCGGCTGTTAACCCCTGGCTCCTCTGTTTCCTGGGGTGGTTCTGCAACCTTAGACCAGATTGGCTTACTTGATGAGCTAAAAAACTCTGATTACATCTTATATGATCGTATGGAAGCCAAAACAGAAGAAGAAAGAACGGCAATTTACTCTAAGATTTTTACTTGCGATAATTTTTTTATGAGTTCCAATGCTATTACCTTAAATGGGGAACTAGTGAATGTAGATGGGTATGGTAACCGTGTTGCTTGTTTAATTTGCGGACCTAAAAATGTCATTGTAATTGCTGGAATGAATAAAATAGTTCCTGATATTGACTCTGGCATGGCTCGCGCACGCAATATGGCCGCTCCTCCTAATACCGTACGTCTTGGTAAAAACACACCATGTGCAGAAATAGGCCGCTGTGCAGACTGTCAAAAAGAGGACTGTATCTGTTGTCAAATCGTCATTACTCGTCGCAGCAACATTCCTGGAAGAATCAAAGTAATACTTGTTGGCGAAGAGTTGGGATTTTAAACTGCATTTCCAGCAATACTACAACCGAATATACATATACATGAATCAAACATCACCTACATATAATATAGTACTCTTAAGTATGTAGGTGATTTTTATGTTGCGTAAAAGCCAGCGGGCTAAGCTAATTTTAGCATTTGGTCCACCCCTTCTGATTGCCCTGTTATTACTTATCTTTACCTATCGCGATATTTCCACGGTTCTAAATGAAATAGCGCTACCTCCTTTAGCACCTAACCGTATTGTAATATTTTTTATCAGTCTAATGGTTATTTTATTACTAAGTGGGGCATCCTTTTTCATTTATAATAGCCACGTATTTTCTGACGTTAAAAAGCGAGCAATCTTATTCTTTATTGCCCACCTATCACTACTCTTTGTGTGGTCGCTTATTTTCTTTAACAAGCGTCTTTTTGGTTTAAGCTTTTTAATTGAAATTCTTATTTTAGCTCTCCTTGGCATTACCACTCTGCTTTATTATCGTATTGACAAACGTGCTGGCTTTTTACTTTTTCCTTACGTGGTATGGCAAATCTATGTGGCTTATCAAAATCTATGCATCATGTTTTTGAATTAAGGAGGATCAGATGAAATATCGATTACTAATCTTTGAAATCGCTGGCTTTATCTTTGTTTCCGTAGTTGGCACTTTGCTGCATTTTGCTTATGAATATTTTGATTACTCAACCGTAGCTGCCGTCATCAGTCCAATTAATGAGAGTACCTGGGAACACTTAAAGCTTTTGTTCTTTCCATTTCTCTTTTATACACTGTTTGAGTATCTCGTCATCGGAAAAAAATATAATAACTTTATTTATTATAAAGCAATTTCGGTGCTCATTGGACTTTTTACGATTCTGGGAGTTTTTTATCTTTATACTGGTATCATCGGACGTTCCTTTGTCATCGTCGATATCATGCTATTTTATTTTAGTGTTTTTATTACTTATCAGAATAGTTACCGCTTGATAAAGCAAAATCCAATTTATAAAAACTATAATAATATTGGAGCCTTCATCTTCCTGCTATTAATAGGTCTTTTTGTAAGTTTCACCTTTGCACCCCCTGCAATCAATCTGTTCCAACCTCCAATTTAACCTATCGCGAAAATATCCCGCTTCTTAAGCGGGAGTATATTAGTAAATGAACTCTCCACTCAAAAAAACTCCATCTATAGTAACAAGGTAACTAGCTTGTTATCTCAGATGGAGTTTTTATATTCAATCGGTTATTCGATTTTACTTTGCTAGATGCTCATAACTGGAACATTGTATAATGGATATTGGTCTGTTAAGGTTTTTACAAGACTCATTGCCTTTTCTTTATTAGCTTCAACATCATCAATTAACAAGGCTATAGCTTCAGCAATAACATCCATATCTTCTGTATTCATTCCTCTTGTAGTAACTGCAGCAGTTCCAAGACGAATACCACTTGTTACAAATGGGCTGGCCGGATCATTTGGAATCGTATTCTTGTTGCATGTAATGTTTGCAGCATCTAATAAATGTTCTGCATCTTTCCCTGTAACGCCTTTATTTTGAAGGTCAACTAACATCAAATGATTATCGGTACCTCCGGAAACAATAGTAAACCCACGTTTCATTAAGCCATTAGCAAGAGCCTCGGCATTACGGATAACATTTTTAGCATACTCTTTAAAGCTAGGATCAAGCGCTTCTTTAAAACAAACTGCTTTTGCCGCAATCACATGCATTAACGGTCCGCCCTGGATACCAGGGAAAACACATTTATTTAACTTCATCTCAGTAGCAAATTCTTCACTACTTAATATCATGCCGCCTCTAGGGCCACGTAGTGTCTTATGTGTTGTTGTAGTTGTCACATGGGCATATGGAATTGGGCTTTCATGTAAGCCTGCTGCCACCAAACCTGCGATATGCGCCATATCTACCATAAGGTATGCATTTACTTCATCCGCTATTTCTCTAAACCGTTTAAAATCTATCTTTCTAGCGTAAGCACTGGCACCAGCAATGATTAACTTAGGCTTGCTTTCTTTAGCAATACGCAATACTTCATCGTAATCAATAAACCCTTCTTCATTTACTCCATAAGGCACGATGTTATAATATGCACCAGACATATTTACTGGACTTCCATGTGTCAAATGCCCACCATGAGCCAGGTTCATCCCTAGCATTGTATCTCCAGGTTGTAACAAAGCGAATTGTACTGCCATATTGGCCTGCGCTCCCGAATGAGGCTGCACATTGGCATAAGTACATCCAAACAATTCTTTGGCACGTTCAATCGCAAGATTTTCTGCCATATCCACAAATTCACAACCACCATAGTAGCGTTTTCCTGGATACCCTTCGGCATACTTATTCGTCAATGGACTTCCCATTGCTGCCATAACTGCTTTGCTAACAAAGTTTTCTGAAGCAATTAATTCAATGTGATCGTTCTGTCGTTCAATTTCCAGAGTCATCGCTTTCGCTAACTCAGGATCATAATTTAATACATCCTCAAATGCAAACATCTCTTTACCTCCATTTATCCATCTGTATTCCAGATTTATTGTAACATATTCTAATTATGTTGCGAAGTGTTATTCTTATGTTACTATATCATAAATAGTCAGAAATGAATAGTTGTGTTATTAGTTTTTTTTATAATGCTACATAAAGTCATAAGTAATTTTAACTAATAAAGCAATTAAGACTACTATAAATAACGGTCTAATTATCTTTTTCCCATTTTTCAAAGCAAGACTGGCACCTATGTAGTTTCCTGCAATGCCAAACAACGCGGCTATTAAACCAATTCTCCACTTAATACTTCCGTGTACCGCAAAGGTAACAAATGCAGCTAAATTTGATGCCAGATTCACGACCTTTGCATTGCCTGAGGCTGTGACGATATCAAAATGCATAAATGTGCAGTAGCACAATATTAAAAATGTTCCAGTACCCGGACCTATAAACCCATCATACATTCCAATACCAAATCCGATGCTTATACTGAACACTAGTGTTTTCTGTGTTGATAATTGCTCTATAGCATTGGCTTCTCCAAAATCTTTCTTTACCATCACTAAAATTGCAATGACTGGGATGACGAATACCATCACCCACTTTAAATACTTTTCGTCTAGATAGTGATTGAGGGTTGCTCCAATATATGAACCTAGTAAAGCGGCTACCGCAGAGGTAACCGCTGTATAATAGTGAATTTTACGTTCTTTCATAAATTTGAGCGTTGAGATTAAGGTTCCAAATACCGCACTGCATTTATTCGTTGCAGAGGCGACATGCGGTGACACTCCGGCTGCCAGATAGGCAGGCAAACTGATTAGGCCTCCACCACCAGCAACAGAATCTACAAATCCCCCGAGAAACACCATCGGACAGACAATTAGCAAAATCTTAATCGTTTCGTCCATAACGTCCTCTCTTCTTATACGTAATTATTGTATTTTTGATATATCAGTTTCTCTTATTTTTTTCCGTAGTGGTAATATCATAGGAGGAGATACGCTTAGTTCATCCATCCCCATTCGTAAAAATTCTTCCGTCAAGGACAAATCAGCCCCTAGCTCACCACAGATTCCACACCAAATTCCTGCCTGATGAGCATTATCACACACCAACTTAAGCATTCGTAAGATGGCCTGATGATGAGGGTCATAGATTCGATCAAGTTTTGGATTTTGTCTATCAATAGCCAGCGTGTACTGGGTCAAGTCGTTGGTGCCAACGGAAAAGAAATCAACTTCCTTTGCTAACAAGTCCGATATCATCACGCTAGCAGGAGTTTCAATCATTATGCCCATTTCACAGTCTTTATATCTGATGTTTTGACTATGAAGCTCATTTTTAGTTTCCTTCACAAGCTCTTTAATCTGTCTGACTTCCTCAACACTGATAATCATTGGAAACATAATTGCAATATTCCCATATGCGGAAGCACGAAAGATTGCGCGAAGTTGTGTTTTGAATACGTCCACTCTTTCAAGGCATATTCGTATTGCACGATATCCAAGCGCCGGGTTTTCTTCTTTTTCTAAGTTAAAATAACCAATTTGCTTATCGGCTCCAATATCCAGGGTTCGTATGATTACCTTCTTACCACCCATCTGTTCTGCAACTTGCTTGTAAGCACGAAATTGTTGCTCCTCTGATGGATAGCCAGATGACTCTAGATATAAAAATTCACTACGAAATAGCCCAATTCCTTCTGCGTCGTTTTGAATGACTTTCCCAATATCAGAAACACCACCGATGTTAGCATAAAGGTTGATTAATTTTCCATCAAGCGTTACCGTTTCTTTATCCTTAAGTTGTAGCAATAACTCCCGTTTCTTTTGTTGTTCCTGTTGCTTTTGCTTCATTTCTTTGATGACAGACTCGTCTGGATCAATATATAATATACCGGTAAATCCATCAACAATTGCTGCTTGACCGTGATACTCGGAAAGCAGTTCCATCTTGGTGTTGACTAGTGCCGGAATATTCATTGTCCTGGCTAAAATTGCCGTATGTGACTGCATTGAGCCATGAACGGTAACAAATGCTTTCACCTTTTCTTTATCTAGCTGCACCGTTTCACTAGGTGCCAGATCATTGGCAACAATTATGGTATCGCCATCTGTTTTCGCTTCTTTCCCTTCGTTTCCAGATAGGATACGCAGAACCCGCTCCGATACATCTCTAACATCTGCAGCACGTTCTTTCATATACGCATCTTCCATTGAGGAAAAAATTCCTGCAAAATTATCGGCAGTGATTGCCACCGCATATTCTGCATTTACACTTTGATCTCGTATAATCGAGGTAATTGACTCTACATAGTCAAGGTCATCTAACATCATTTGGTGCACTTCAAAAATCTGTGCATTGGTTTCCCCAACTTCTCGAACTGCTTTTGTGTAAAGTTCCTTAAGCTGAGTAATTGCCTTTGCTTTAGCAGTTTCGAACCTTGCAATCTCCTCTTTACTATCATCAATGCGTTTTCTTTTGATTAACTCTTCTTTTCTCTCGTACATCACTATGTTCCCAAACGCGATGCCAGAGAAAACAGCAGTTCCGGTGAATACCTTCATCTAAAAGGCTCCTTTCCGTTCATGATTTCTTTATAGATTATCTTTCATAAACTTCATAACTTCTTCTGCTGCAATATCTTCATCTGGACCTTCCACCGTAACAGTCACTTCATTTCCATTTTTAATTCCTAAACTCATAATACCAAAAATTCGTTTTGCGTCAGCACTCTTACCTTCTTTTTCAATGGTAATATTACTTTCATAGACTCCTGCTGTTTTCACTAGTAAGCCGGCTGGCCTTGCATGCATTCCTTCGGGATCAGTAATCACATAAGTAAATTGCTTCATAAATTTCTCCTTCTAATACGTGTTTTTAACAATACTATATGTTATTCTTTCATTATTCCCGTTATTTTATAACCTAACATTGCTCCATAATATAAAGTAATTCTTCCACTTGCGCTTTAGTTGCCAGATCCTTACTAAATGCACTGGCACTTCCGGCAGCAATCCCCATACGAAACGCCAATTCAAATGACCCAGTCATCAGATATCCTGCCATAAATCCTGCTACCATCGAATCTCCTGCTCCAACCGAGTTCACAACCTGCCCCTTTGGTGCCTGCGCCTGATACACATCTCCACCTTCTGTAACGAATACGGCACCATCTGCGGCCATCGATACTAGTACATTGCGAGCACCCATAGTTTGAAGCTCTTTCGCATACTTGACTGCTTCTTCCTTCTGATGAATCGCAACTCCAAAAAGTTCTCCTAATTCATAGTGATTTGGTTTAATTAAAAATGGATGAAACCGTAGCACATTGACTAATAACTCTTTGGTAGCATCAACTATAATTTTAATCTCTCGATCCGCAACCATCATCATCATTTTTTGATAAATATCATATGGTAACATCGAAGGAATGCTACCAGCTAATACAAGCCAGTCTCCATTCTTCAATTTATTTAATTGTTCGAATAATAAATCCAACTCTTCTTTGGCTATTTCCGGTCCACGACCATTTATCTCTGACTCCAATTGAGATTTGATCTTTACATTAATGCGGCTAATCCCCTGCTGTACCTTAATAAACTCACTGGTAATCCCTTGTTCTATTAATAGGGCTTTAATTTGTTCGCCAGTAAAGCCTGCAAGGAAACCAAGCGCTACACTATCTATTCCGAGATTATTTAGTACAATTGATACATTAATCCCTTTCCCACCTGGAAGAATATGTTCGCTTGTGGTACGATTTATGTTGCCTATATTAAAATCATTTACCCCTACAATATAATCTAGTGAAGGATTAAATGTAACCGTATATATCATCGAAACTTCCCTCCCATTAAGTTTTCAACTACTCCTCGGCTGATTTGCTACCTCTCTCATCATAATCTTCCAAAAAATTATAACTCATATTCTTATTATGATATCCGATTAAAGTATCCAAATTCACGTTATGCACGCTTTTAAAGATATTCATTTCAATAAAAGGATTCGTTTTTCTAAATTTCTTAATTAAAGCTTTCATTTCCTGACGCTTTGATCCACCACCAGTATTATCTGTGATTGTACAGTTTTCAGTGAAACGGCAGGCACACTGAATAAAATGTAAATCGTTATAACGCTTCCAGTTTAAGATATCCTCTTCTTTTACCATGTACATTGGACGGATTAATTCCATTCCTGGATGATTGGTACTATGAAGTTTTGGCATCATGGTCTGAACCTGACCACCATATAACATACCCATTAAAATGGTTTCAATTACATCATCAAAGTGATGTCCAAGTGCAATCTTATTGCAGCCTAACTGCTGAGCCTGCTTGTATAAATAACCCCGTCGCATTCTCGCACAAAGATAACATGGACTTTGTTCTACATCCGCTACTGCATCGAAAATACCGGTTTCAAAAACCGTAATAGGAATATTTAATAATTTTGCATTGTTTTCAATCGTTTGTCGGTTGATCTCATTATAACCTGGGTCCATTACCAAAAAGACCAATTCAAAGTTCATCTGTCCGTGGCGTTTCAGCTCCTGCATACACTTTGCAAGTAGCATGGAATCTTTTCCCCCGGATATACACACCGCAATTTTGTCGCCCTCTTTTATTAACTCATATGTTTTGATTCCTTTGATAAAAGGAACCCAAATCTCCTTACGAAAACGCTTAATTAAACTGCGTTCTATCTCTTTATATCGTTCCATCTTGCTTTTGTCCTTTCCAAATGTTGTTCACGTATTCTACGTCCTATAATGTAACTTACTTATCCTAATCATATCTTTATTTTCATTTCATATCAATAAAAGATTATTCCAGCTTTATTGTTGAATCATATGGAGAAACGCTTTCTTAAACTGTTCAAGTTCTTCTTTGGTTGTCAGATGGCTAAGACTGATTCGTATTGAACTAAGCGCAGTTTTTCTATCTCTACTCACTGCAAATACAGCTCTTGATGGGGTATTGGGTACCGAGCATGCCGACTTTGTCGAAATACAAAATCCCCTCTTCTCCATCTCCATTTGTAGCTCAAGTGACTTTCTTCCAGGCACGCTAACATTCACCACATAAGGAATACTATACTTGGTGCTATTCATTCTTACCTCTTTTATTTCCTTAAAAAATGATAATAGCTCCTCTTTTAATTCAGATACATAGTCATACCTTTCCTGCATACTGACATAGGCATCTCTTAGGGCAGTCTCTGTTGCAACCGCCATAGGCAGTACCGGTGTCCCACTACGGTAAAGAGAAGTGGAATTACCACCATGGATTTGAGGCTCCATAACAACTCCCTCTTTTTTAATTAATATGCCACACCCGTTAAGACCAAAGAATTTGTGTGGGGCAAAACTAATTAAATCAACATCAGTAAAATCAACGTCAATTTTCCCCACTGCCTGGGTAGCATCGGTATGAAATACACAATTGGGATACTTTTTCACCAGATTAGCAATCTCCCTGATTGGTTGAACCACACCTAGCTCACTATCTACATATCCAACAGATACCAATATAGTATCCTCTCTGATTAACTCCTTAAGATGATCAAGGTCTACTCTTCCCTCTGTTGTAATGTCCACCAAATCAATCTCATAACCCAAATTATTTAGATACGTAAGGCAAGCGCTCACAGCACTATGCTCTAATCCTATACTGATAATATGCTTCCCTAGCTCTCGACTGCTTCTCGCAATGCCTTTTACCGCAAGATTGTTCGCTTCACTGGCCCCGGATGTATAGATGATTTCCTCTGGCTTGACGTTTAATAATCTAGCAATTTCATTACTGGCCTGCTGCATCCGTTCATACGCTACACGCCCCAAGTAATGAACAGAATTTGGGTTGGCAATGTACTCTCTATTGGCTTCACAAAAACTAGCAAGCACCGATTCGCTTGCCGGTGTATGTGCTGCGTAATCTAAATATATCATAATAGTTGTCTCCTATTCTTTACTCGAAATAACCCGGAAAGTAAGCAAACTATCTATTACTCCCCGGGTTATTCTTCTTTATCTAGTACACTTATTTAAGATTTTTTTCAAATCCTCGACGGAAAAATGATAATGTGTATTACAGAAATGACAATTTACTTCGATATCCTTCTCTTCTTCAATCATTTCCAAAATATCTTTCTTACCTATTGATATAATTGCTTTTTCTACACGCTTTTTATCACAGTTACAATAAAACTTCGTTGGAACCTTATCTGTAATAACAAGTCCAAAATCACCAAGTATATATTCAAGTATCATTTCCGGAGTCATGTCCTGATCAAGCAGACCAGTAATTCCATCTATTGTCGCAATCTTTTTCTCTAACTGATCAATTATCTCTTCTTCGGCAAATGGTAACATCTGAATAATAAATCCACCGGCTCTTTTCACAGTATTATCCTTATTCATTAATACACCAAGCGCAACACTTGATGGCACCTGTTCACTGGTTGCATAATAATAGGTTAAATCCTCTGCAATCTCTCCACTCACCAGATGGGTTTGCCCCACATAAGGCTCTTTTAACCCCATATCTTTGATAACACTCATAACTCCAAGATCTAATGCTTTGCCAACATCTAATTTTCCTTTGTCGCTTGGTGGTAGCATCACCTCTGGGTTATTGACATACCCTTTTACATTCGCCTCAGCATCTGCAGTTACTGTTAATCCGCCGATAGGTCCACTACATTTGATTTGAAGAGTAAGTACATCCTTTTCCCCTTTCATCATGCTTCCCATCATACTTCCTGCAGTGAGCAAACGTCCAAGCGCTGCACTTGCCACAGGGCTCAGATTATGTGCTTTTCTCGCTTCTTCTACCAATTCCTTCGTTGTACAGGCGAACGCTCTGATTTGATTATTCGCTGCTGTTGCTCTTACTATATAATCTGTCATGTATTTTCCTCTCAATTCTTAACTTTCAAGCATCTCATTATAACCATTATAGGTTACCATAAAACTTGTTATCCTGTCTCTTTTCCCGTGCAACAATATATATTCTCTCACTATTTTCTTTTGGAGGTTTTCTCGTAAATGCATCATAAGCAGTGATGTACTCCATCCCTGCTTCACCTAATAACCTTTTTATTGTATCAAGTGAATACGCTTTCTGATAATGCGTTTCGTCAAAACGTCGAAAAAGATTGCTCACTCCAAATTCTTCCTGTAATTCTTCCTCTTTCACATAAACGGTTAGCTCATACTCATTTACTTTTTCTTCTTCATAATAATAATTATCCCAAATAAAGCTAGCATCCTCTCTGTTTTCGGCTATGGTATTGTCTGCTAAAATATTTTCATATTTATATTCTGTATTCAAATCGAAAATAAATACTCCATTTGGATCCAAATAATTATTGGCAAGCTTAAATACTTGTAATAACTCTTCCTCACTCATTATATAATTCATACTATCACAAATACTTACGACTGCCGCTACTGTCCCGTAAAGTTCAAACTCTCTCATATCCTGTAAAAGGTATAGAATCTGGCTTCGTTTATCCTCTTTTGGTTCCCTCGAATAGCTAGCCCGCTTTTCCATAGCAATCGTAAGCATCTCCTGGGCATTATCAATTCCAATCATATCGTAACCAGCCATAGCCAAATATTCTGTAATATTGCCGGTTCCACATCCCAAATCAAGGACAAGGCCCTCATTGACTCCATATTCCTGCAACAGGTTAATTAAGTACTCACTCCACTTTTTATACGGAATATTATCCATAAAGGAATCATAAACCTGCGCAAACCCTGTATATGCCTCCATCTTTATAAGCCTCCACTACTATGATGCGTATATTTAAACGCGTCTTATTCATAATACTAATTCTATCTATTCCTCAATTTTTCTTTTCCTTATTATATGATAAACCGACTACATTTTAGCAATATAATATTATTTCGTCAACCTGAGGTTTTCTAATTGGTAAAGTATACTGTTTTCCCACAAAAAAAAACAGACGATAATTCAGGTTCTCCCTTACCCTCATATCAGTCTGTTTTTTGTATATTCGCCATATACGATTTCAATGTCAGTTTAACGTATTAAACCAAAAAAGTCTAGACAACTCGGTATTCGGTCGATTTTTAACGGTAATCGGTCAAATATGTCAGATTATTGGTCCTCTGATAATGTTTTACGTATTTCTGCTACCTTTCTTCTTGCTACTAATAGTTTCTCACCATTCATCAGAATAACCTGATAACCACCTGATACAGCCAAAGACAGGGCACGTATTTTTGATACATTTACAATTATAGATTTTGATATTCTTAAGAACTGCTTTTCGATACACAGATATTCAAATTCGTACAAACGTTTTTTTGCTTTATATATTTTCTTTCCTTCATTAATAAAAACATCATCATCACTAGCACTAATATAGTATATGTCTTTCACATTAATTCTAACAACTTCAGATTCTGTATATCCATTAACAAACACTTGACTATCTGCGTTCTGTGTCCCTTTTGATACCGCTTTTGCAACCAAATTCAATCTCTTCGTATTTCTCTCATTTACATAAATTTTTACACGAATAAATTCAAGCGTTGTCGCGATGTCGCGACACCATATCGAAAATATCTCATTATAACCTCGATTTTCTTCCCCATATGAGTGTACGATATAGCCGAAACAACGATCTAAAAAATGAAGTGGTGTAAAAAAATAAGCACGAGGAACATCATGCTCCCAAACATATGGAAGTAATTGCCTCGTTGGGAATGTTTGATTCATTACAATGACATCCTCTTTTTCTTTATAAAACATACAACGCATTGACTCAGGATATCCCTCATTACGATAGGTACTATCATTAGCCATTGTGTTCCAATCCTCACCCAGACAGACTGCAACCATTTCCATTCCCTGATTAATATACGTTAACTCATTTAACCGATGAATATAATCTCGAAGGGTACTTATATTAGAAAGAGTCTCCAACATATTGCTCATCTTATAAAGCTGACTACTCTCTTCCATTGCTTGCATAAATGGACCACTTGATGAGCGTAATAATTTGTAATCTCTTAGACAGCCGCAACTCTCGCCTTGAACCACTCTACATTTTGAACTTTTTGTATATGTGGCTTTCTTACCCGTAATCTTTTCATATAGCCTAATAATTGCTTTTGCCCCAACTGCAAAATTATCTGCATCATAACTTGTTATTGAGGGCAAATTATTCATAGCCATAAATTTGCTGTTATAACCGGCTACTGCTATTTCACCCGGAACCTGGATTCCATTTTCAAGCAGTATATTAGTAAGCGCCATTGCCATTTCGTCATTTCCACAGACTATAGCCTCTGGTTTTTCTATTTTCCCTTCTATGATATCCTCAGCCAGTTTCCTACCACTGGTTATCCAGTAATCACCATAGATAATATAGTCTTCGGTATACGTAAGGTTGTGTTCATCCATTGCCTTACAATATCCTTCCAGTTTCAACCTTGAACCTTCTACTTCTTTTTGTCCGGTTAAACAGTATATTTTTTTATAGCCATGTACTTCTATCATATGGTTGGTAAGATCATAAAAATTGCTTACATGTTCAACATCAATCGTCTCATATTTGGAATCACTGGTTTCAATACTAATGATTGGAATAGTTTTAATGTGATCCAATATATTTTCAATCAGTTTCTGATGGGTTACCCTGTAAAAACCCTTTTTTATATAGATGACACCATCTAAGCAATCATACTTAAGTAAATTATAGATATTCAGTTCTCCTATTGCCGAATGAGAGATTGCCTGGACATACTCTAATGGCGAAAAGATTGCTACATTCATGTCTAATTTTTTAGCCTGATAGACTGCACCTTCCACCATTCTTCCCAAATAGTCACCATCAAGAACTGGCGCAATAATACCGATTAATCGTCTGTTCATAAAAACCTACCTTTACTTACGTATCTTCTGATACCACACTTATGTAACAGTTTACTTTATATGAGTATCATAGACTAACTGGAGAATTTATGCAATACCATAATCTGAAGTAAATATTTAATGAAATCGTGTTTAACAGTACGCCCTAAGGGTTATACTTTTGATAGAAAGGAAGGATGTTTAGTGAAAAGCAATAAAGAACCTAAGCAGATAGAAACACCAAAAGTAACTATAGAAGCCCTGCCGACAAACGAACGGATGAAATATGAAATTGCAATGGAACTTGGATTATATGATAAGGTACTAGAAAGCGGATGGAAATCGTTATCTGCAAAAGAAACCGGCCGCATTGGCGGTTTAATCACGAAGAGAAAAAAGGTGGAAGCTCTCAAAAAACAACAGGAAGCTAAGTAAACACAAAAAAGCGTGTGATTGTTATCAAAAAGAGACACAACCTCTTTTTAAATACTAATCGCACGCTATTTTTATTATAACCTAATTGCCTTGCCAAGAGTAATCGAATAGATATAAACCTCTTTTACTGGCTTTAATGTCATCTGCTCCAAAGCTTTTTTATAATAGTCTAACTGAATCTGATATCTACGTACCAGTTCTTTTATTGAAAATACTTTATCAGTTTTATAATCTAGAAGTACCAGTCCATCTTCTTCTTCCCAAAATACATCAATGATTCCTTGTACCAGAACCATTTCCTCACTTTGATACGATGGATGAATGGAGGAAGCAGGCTGTCCTAACACAAATGGCTGTTCCCGATATAACTGCTTCCTTAACTGTGCACTCTTCATACGCTGTCCTACCGGATGGCTAATAAACGTCCATATCTTACCGGAATCAATTGCATTAAGTTGTTCTTTCTCTATTTGCCCAGTTTCACTCATCCTGTCAAGAATTACCTTTATGTCATCCTCTGACTTAAGGGCACTTAAATCGATGAATTGCAGGATACGGTGATAGAGACTTCCAAGTTCGGCACCAGATATCGTTGCTGGTTGTTCCTTTTCTGGTTGTTCCTTTTCTGGTTGTTCCTTATCTTTTACGTCCTTATCTTTTACGTCCTTTTCTGGTACGTCCTTTTCTGATTGTTCTTTTGTTACTTCAATAGTTGGAATTAGAACCTCACTCTCTTCGTAATCTAGCTCCTGTCCAATCCTCTTCAGTTCAGAAACGCTTACTTTCCCTTTTAACTTCACCTCTTTAGCATATGGGTAGCGATAGTTAAGTGTCTTAATTAATTCGTCTCTAATTTGCTCATTCCATACCTGATTAACATCCCAATTAAGCAATTCTTGCTTAAACCTAGCTTTCTCAACCTGAATATGTGTCTCTCTTGTCATTAGTCCAAGCACATCTTCCAAACGATACGAGAATGGAGCATCATTTCTCTGATTAGAGATTAGGGCATCTGACCAAGCCCCCTCCCCAAGTTCCTGCATTACTTCTCTAAAAACTCGGTCTTCTCGCAGACACAACAGCACCCAGTCCATATAACTACTTGCACTTGTTAGTTCCTGGTATGTGATTTGCCCACCCTCATTTACAATCCTTTGGATACATTTCTCCGGTTTTTTTATAAACCCAGTCATTATCAATTTTTCCTTAGCCCGTGTCAGAGCAACATATAATACTCTTAATTCCTCCGCCAAGTTCTCAAGGCGAATCAGACGAGCAATGGCTTTCTTTATTAAGGTTGGTGTCTTTGTACGATAAGTCCCGTCTATACTATCCGGACCAATCCCAAGACTCGCATGCAATACTACCGGACTATTGGCATCCTGATTATTGAATCCTTTCGCCATCCCTGCCACAAACACAACTGGAAATTCAAGTCCTTTGCTTTTATGGATACTCATGATCCGTACAGCATTATCCGCCTCACTGTTGGTCTGTGCCTCGCCAAAATCGATCTCATACTTATTTAATTTCTCAACATAACGATTAAAATCAAAGAGCCCTGAATAGCTAGTACTCTCAAAATCAATAGCACGCTTGATTAGCATGTCAATATTGGCTGCCCTACGTTCCCCTGCCGGCATTGCCTTTACATAAGCATAATAATTCGTATCCGTGATAACATGCTGAAGCAACTCATAGATTGGAAGATACGTTGCCATATGTCGATACTCATTAAGTTTTATCTGAAAATGAGTAATTTTGTCTACAAGACTAGGAATGGCATCCACACTTTCAGGATAAGTAAGGAGTGCCTGATATAATTCATAATTCTTCCTTCCAATTTTAATTAGTGCCAGCTCTTCGCTCGTAAATCCATACATTGGACCATGAAGAACTGCGGCTAGCGCAATCTCCTGTCTTGGATTATCAATAATCTTCAAGAGATTTAGCACTGTTCTAATCTCAATCGTTTGGAAGTAGCCAGTTTGTGTTTGCGCATAAGCCATAATTCCCTCTGACATCAGTACATCAACCATTACCTCCGTCCATCCACTCAAACTACGAAGAAGAATGACAATATCACTATAACGAACTGGTCTAGAAGAATAAGCCACTTCATTAAACTCATTCGTCCCTCGGACCGATAGCTTAAGTCCATGATTAGGGTCCATTAATTCCTTAATCCGTTTTGCAATTGCTTTTGCTTCTAACTCTTTTTCAGTATAGTCAGCCAAATCCTCCTCATCTGAGTGTAGACTCTCGACGAATTGAACACTCTGTTCATTACTCATTGCACTATACTCACCAATCAGAATAAGTTCAGTATCCTTAGAGGTACCCTCCAAATCCTCAGGATAATCCGCTCCCACATGAAGTGCCGCTTTTTCATCATAAGTAATATCACCTAGCGTCTCCAACATTACCCGCTCAAAAATATAATTAATTGGATTTAGCACTACACTACGACTACGAAAATTCTTATGCAAATCAATTTTCTGATACAGGCTGTCCTCAAGTAAGTAACTTTTATATTTTTCCAAAAATAACTCTGGTTTCGCCATACGGAACTTATAGATACTCTGCTTCACATCCCCAACCATAAATACATTTGGCTGACCTAACGTTTCCTTTGAAATACTATTTAATATAATCTCCTGAACCAAGTTAGAGTCCTGATACTCATCAATTAGGATTTCAGTATAAAATTCGCTAAGCTCCTCGGCCACTACAGTTCTTTGATAAGTCTGAGTTTCCTCATTATACTGAGTTAGGATGTTAAGTGCAAAATGCTCTAAGTCATTAAAATCAACCACGCCACGCTCTTCTTTGCGTTTCTTGAACTCCTCCATGAAGGCAATTGTTAAATCTATCAACTCACTCATTGGCACCTTTGTGTTCAAAATATCTGCGGCCATTGCTTCTGGAGACTGATAAAAAAAACTCTCCGCTAATTTCTTTAAGCTATTTTTTACATTATCCCTTAAAGCCTTTACTCGTTCCTTTACATCTGGGTCCACCATTGGATCCTTTTTCCCTGGTAGTCTGTCAAATGAAAGGTTTGATAATTGCAAATAAAACTCCTGATATGTCGATAACTGTAATAATCCCTCAACAAACCGCTGTTCCTTTTCAAGCACCGGTAGATATAGAGAAGGTCCCCCATTACCATTAGAGAGATCAAGCGCCTCATTCATTACCATTGCAATGTCATTAATAATTGCCTTTACATACTTTAGAAGATACGGCATAAACTGTGCCTGATTCAAATCCTCTTCTGATTGCAGATCAAAATTCTTTTTACAATTGTTTAACCAAAGCTCTGGCCAAGGATAACTAATCGAAAACCGATATAAACTTAGGATTAATTCTTCTAACCCCGCATCATTTTTTCCAGGCGTGTATTTTTCCACTAGCTCCACAAATGGTTTCTCTAGCTTTTCATACTTCTCTTCAAGCACAGTCTTTATTACATCAGATTTGATAAGCACAAGCTCCGTTTCATCAGCCACACGAAAGCTTGGGTCTAAATCTATCGTATTAAAATAATTCCGAATGATATAGAGACAAAAACTATGGATTGTTGTAATCTGAGCAGTATTTAATAGTACGAGTTGTTGTTGTAGATGCTCATTCTCCGGCTCTTCTACCAGCTTTTTTTCGATTGCAGCACCAATACGCTGTTTCATCTCAGAAGCCGCTGCATTGGTAAATGTTACGATAATCAAGTGATCAATATCAATCGGACAATCATGATCAGTAATCATTTGAATTATTCTCTCAACCAATACTGCCGTTTTACCAGAACCAGCTGCAGCAGATACTAAAATATTACGTTTCCTTAAGTCAATAACTTTCTGTTGATCCACCGTCCATATTGTCTTGCTCATCGAACATTCCCTCCTTACTTAGTTTTTCATATTCACGTCCGTTATCTAAATTATCGATTTTTGTAGGTTTATCAATATCTTCCTCTGCTTGACTTTTATCTAGATATTCCAGCACTTGGCTTTTATCAAGTTTAGCCAATTTGCGATACGTATTGCCCGGCAGCTTTTGATCAAAACCGCATACTCCTCCAAATTCACAGTATTCACATGGAGTAGTGTCTCCAAGTTTGTACGGACGAACGCTGGCATTCCCTTCTAAGATTTCACAACCAAACTGCTGCACCTTATCCATTACATAATTTCTAAGTCTTCCAAACTGCGCTTGGCTAATGGTAGAAGATCGTTTCCCTATCTCCCCAGTTTTATCTGTTTCTACCGGGATGACAATCGATTTGGTACTTCCCTTAAGCCTCTCTTCCTCATCCATTACAAATGATTGGTCCATGGCCTTAATGACTTCTTCTCTCGCATTGACGAGCCCATTCATTTTAAGCTTCTTTAACATATCTTCGCTAATCTGCTCTACATACGAAGGACTATTTACATCCACTTCAGGTTTATCAATCATTGGATCATTCATATTGTAATAAAAGATACCCGCAGGTATTACAATCTTATCGTGTTTTTGTTCTTCTATCTCCATTGCTGCACTAAGATACACGACAAGCTGAAGTTGAAGTCCATAATATACCTTACTCATATCAAGTTCGGTATTACCAGACTTATAATCAACAATCCGTACCATTTTCGCCTCTTCAGTCTCATACATGTCTACCCGGTCAATGCGGCCTTGAAGCTGCATACTACTACCGTCTTGTAAAGGAATATCCACCGAATTCAGGTGACTTAGCCCTGTAAAATGAAGCTCAAAGCCCGTTGGTTCAAACTCCCCACTCTTAACATGCTCACACAGTGCCCAGATTGTTCGCTTTAGTATACGCTCCACTCGTTTTATCATATACTCGTTTCTCTTGGAGCTTAGTAAAATAGTGTTATTATAGGTTTCCGCTGCTTCTTTCACACACTCCGCTGCCATCTCGTCTCGTTTTTCTTCGGGAATTGTCCGCCAGTTATATTGACTCACTCTTAACCGTTTCGAAAATAGCTCCATGGCTTCATGGAATATGGATCCAAGATCTGGAGCAGCAAGCTCATATTCCTGTCTGGTAGTTAACTCTAACCCATAACTTAAAAAGTGTGCATACGCGCAAGCTGCATATTTTTCAAGCCTTGTCACACTATTATTTAGATTCTTTCCATAGAGTGCCATTGCCACGGCTTTGCTTATACTAATCTCAGAGGCTTCATAGAAGGCTGCATCTATTAACAATTGTAACAGCCCTTCTTTTCCCTCCTGCTTTTTATACCAGCTATATAATTCTTTGAATAACGCATCCTCTTCCCCAGTATAATTACGTAGTCTTTCTACCAGATAACCTTGTCCTTCGTCAGCACCTAAAACACCCAGAATATCTTTGTCTTCGATCATTTCCAGATCAATTACAGAAAGTCTTGGGAACAACTTTAGGATTCGATTAATCAAATAAGAACTACGCAATGTTTTACCACCGCTATCAACCTTACTGTAGAGTAAATAAAGACGCTTCATAGGTTTCGTCAGGTTCAGATACAGGTAAAACTGCTCAATATACGCATTCTGTCTTTTCGTAGGAGCCATTTCCACAGAATTCTCACTTAATAACTCACGCTCCATATCACTTATAATGCCCCCATGATTCGAGGTAGAAGGAACAATCCCATCATTAACTCCAATGAAGAATAATGCTTTAATATCCTTTAAGCGGGTTCTTTGTATATCCCCTACAACTACCTGATCTATGCCAGGAGGAATGAGTCCCACCTGTAATTCACTCAAACCAGAATCGAGTAAATCCTTATACTCCCTTACAGTAACCACCTCGTCACCGAGTAACTCCATCATCTTATCCAATAACTCCATTACTGCCTGATACACCTGAGTATACTCTTTGGCAAGCAAAGGCTGCTCTTGTTGTTCAAACCGACTACTCATTTGCAACAATTTCTCTTCCATCCGATTCTCTTTAAGAAACTGTATTAGTACCTCTGTCTGTTCTTTAATGGTAGCGTTCTCTTTTGTAATACGTCGTATATCGTCAATCTGCTCTATAATACGGACACGCTGTTCATTTAAGTCCTGCAAAGAGATTTCTCCCTTGCTTCGATAAATACGCCTCCATTCCTTCTGATACGCCGAATAACCTCGAATCCCTACCGCAAGAATATAATTTTCCAATACATCGATATCCTCTTTGGAATAATCAAGCAGACCATTTCTCAAAAAGCGAAATACAGTTTCATAACTAAAGTCCTTTACCAATATATCTAATAACGAATCAATCAGCTCGGCCAATGGATTTGATTGAATTGCCTTTTTTAAGTCGATAAAACAAGGAATTCCCGCAAGATCAAACTGTCTTTTTACTATTGTCCCATAGTTCGCAATATCACCGGTAACAACCGCAATATCCTTAAATCGATAATTTTCATGCTCAACCAACCGTTTAATCTCCCTAATCGTATATAGAACTTCCCCGGTCGGATCCTTGGCAACCCGAATACTTATGTCGTCCTGCTCCTTCTCATAGGTATGAAAAGGATAGCGAAACAGATTGTGCTCAAGCGCTGCAAGTGGCTTAGATTCATGAAAACGATAAGGAGTCTGTCCCTTCATCACCCAGTATTCGTCCTCAACCTCTACCGCAGCTTCTTTGGCCAATTGATTCAGTGTCACTATCATCTTCTGGCTCATATAAAAAAGCTTGAACTCTTTATCCGCCCTAGTAAGAATCTCACGCTCGTCTATCGTTACAGTAACATAAACCTTCTTGCATAACTTCATTAACTGTCTTACGAGCTTATTTTGCACAGGAGTAAAACCCGTAAATCCATCAAAGCAAATAACACTATTTTTTAAAATTGTAGAATCCGAGATTACATTCGCAAGCAACGACAAAATTTCTTCTGCCGTAATATATTTTTCCTTAATAAACTCCTGAAAGCCCTGATAAATGATACTCATATCATGAAGCTTCTGAGCTAACATCGGTTTATGTCCGACTTTTGGAATCATTTGATGTAAGTCCTCAACAGATACGCCGTACTGGTAAAGCTCTGAGATAAATGACTTTAATTCTGATATAAAACCCTGCCTCTTAACATTCTTTTGAAAAAGCCTTAATTCGTCTTGTTTCTTTTCAATAACCTTTTGCAAAATCATACTCTTGCCAGTGTCTTCGAGAACCAGTCTCGTTTTCGTATTAGTCTCTTCAAACACTCGATAAGCCAATCTCAAAAAACTAAGAATATCAATATTCATAATACCATGGCGAGGATGCATGGTTACTAAGTCACGCTGCGTTTGCATCGTAAACTGCTCTGGTACAATAATAATAAAATTCGTATCCGGCTCCCTCAAAGAATCCTGGATAATTCTATCATACAGATAATGAGACTTCCCCGCTCCACTACTTCCAAGAATTAATTGTAAAGACATCTAAACGCTCCCTTCTGCCTGCTCCATACTCCCTGTTTCCCTGTTCCATTCTCCTCGTATTCCACATTCCCTGCTCCCTATTACTTCCCTTATTTTAACACATTAATAGACCAATAAACACCCCCACAAGACTCAATTCAACTTGATTGTTACTGCCCCTTTCCCTCTCTTCACTGATCTTTTCCCTCTCTTCACTGATCTTTTCCCGCTCTTCACTGATCTTTTCCCGCTCTTCACTCTTCACTCTTACCTCTTCACTATCTTTTAAAAGCTCTTCACTGATCTTTCCGCTCTTCACTCTTCACTCTTAGTTCTTCACTGCCCTTATAGGCTCTTACCTCTTCACTATCTTTTTTCCGCTCTTCACTCTTCACTCTTCGTTCTTCACTATCTTTTCCGCTCTTCACTCTTCGTTCTTCACTTTTTATGATCTCTGTCCCCTTTTTTTATTAAATCAATCATATTTTATATTCCACCCTAATAAGATATATAAAGTAAAAGATATTCAATTGTTACGTACCCAATTAAAGTACATAGTCAATTGATCTGCATAATGGAGGATGAAGGATGTCAAAAACCAGAATCGTTGTCTTACATTTAAAAGAAATTATTTATACGGCCATTTTTGTTGCCCTCGGTATTTTACTCATTATTTTACTTATCTTTATGTTCCTTCCAAAGGATGACTCTGCTGAGGACACTGCAAAATACAAGGCTGGCGTCTACACCTCCCAAATGGTACTTAACAACACCGCATTAAACCTCGAAATCGTCGTTGACGAAAATGATATCAAATCTTTGCGGTTTGT
The DNA here is from genome assembly GCA_023434365.1 of Bacillota bacterium. Lineage (GTDB taxonomy): Bacteria > Bacillota > Clostridia > Lachnospirales > Lachnospiraceae > KM106-2. The sequence goes on from JAEYSV010000002.1 coordinate 117,264, forward strand.
GAATCTGGATGAAGCCATAACCACGATGTATCCTTTGGTAGAACCTGCTCTCACCGAAATTGAGGCTCAGCTAATTGCCGGCAAACAATTAAGTGAAATTACTCTCACACAAGACCGCCAATACACACAGACAGCTATTTTACAAACTATCGAATCAACTCTATATAAAGCATTGCTGGAAAAACCCGAGACGACAAAAGAAGCAACTCCTTAACGGAGCTGCTTCTTTTATTATTGTAGGACTCGTCCATTAGTCAAGCGAATTTCTTAATCAGCTAAAATAACGAAAAACGATTCCAATAGATATCCTCAAGGTTGTTCTTTACTGCCTTATAGTATTCTTTGGCAATTTCTTCACAGATCTCTTCGTCTTTTATCTTAAGCGTAATATCTTCACCATGTCTTACTATACGCTTATCATCATGCGAATCTACCCACTCTCTGACTTTATCTTCCCAATCAAAAATCATGGAATCCTCTAAAACATCATATTCTGTCATCTGAAACTTTACTTCTTCAATAAATTCATCAAAATCCATTTCTATCATCTCTCATACCTCTAATACTCAAAATATTCACTATATGGGGAATCCCCACCCAAAAATGTAATTCCAATAATCCCAGGTCCTGTATGGGCACCTATTGCACACCCTACATAATTCTCTAAAAATTTCGTACATCCATATTTCTCAGTCAACATCTCCTTGATATCATCAAGCACATCCCTACAATCACCATGAACGATACCTATTGTTTTATTCTCTAGGTTTATTCCATGTTCGCCGACAATCTCCACCAAACGATTTAAGGATTTACGACGTCCACGTACTTTTTCAATAGCTTGCAAAGAACCGTCGTCTGTGACAGTAATAATTGGTTTTAAGTCTAATAGACCTCCTGCAAATGCACTCGTCCTACTTAATCGCCCACCACGATATAGATAATCAAGTGTTTCTACAGTAAAAAAGTGCTCAATATAATCTCGGTGGTACTCAGCCGCTTTCACGATTGTATCTTTATCTGCTCCGTTTTTAAGCATCTGAGCAGCATAATAGACAAGTATTCCAAACCCAATAGAAGCACACTTTCCATCAATAATCGTCAAATCAAACTCTGGATAGTCCTCTAAAAGTTCTCTCTTTGCCAAATTAGCTGCATTATACGTTCCGGCTATTCCAGTTGAAAAGCAAAAATAGATCAACGAATCTCCTCTTTTTGCATATGGTTCAAAGGCATTACGAAACATATACTGGTTAACATGATATGTTTTTATATCATTTATCTCGTCACGAAGCATGCAGTAAAACTGAGATGGCATAATTGTCTCACCGTCAAGATAATCTACTCCATTAATTACTACTGGGGTAGGTATTACCTCAAATCCATATTCCTCCCTGACTTGCATAGGCATATCTGTTGCTGAATCTGTAATAATTCGCAGTGCCATACTTTTTCCCTCTCCCTTTTCTCTCCTTCTTTTGTAGTACTATTCTATGGTTCCAACTCGCTCTTAATCACCATTAACTCATTTTTCCACAGGCCAACTGAAGCATCACTTGGCATGCGCAAATCCCCTCTTGGTGATAATGCAACACTTCCCACCTTTGGTCCATCTGGCAAACAGGACCGTTTAAACTGTTGCGAAAAGAATCGTCTAAAAAATACGTCTAACCATTTCCATATGATTGCATTATCATACATCCCATCAAATGCACAACAAGCCAATCGATAAACTTTTCTCGGTCCATACCCAAATCTCATCACATAATATAAGAAAAAATCATGCAATTCATATGGTCCGACAATATCCTCAGTGCGCTGTGCAATCTCACCATCCTGTGGTGGAAGCAATTCCGGACTAACTGGCGTATCAAGAATATCCTGTAATACTTTTTTTAGTGTTCCATTAGCAGCTGCATCCATATAATACGCTACCAAGTAACGTACGAGAGTTTTTGGCACCCCTGCATTCACTCCGTACATCGACATATGATCTCCATTGTAGGTTGCCCAACCAAGCGCCAGCTCCGACATATCTCCGGTTCCAATAACTAACCCATTCATCTGATTGGCTACATTCATCAATATCTGGGTACGTTCTCTCGCCTGAGCATTTTCATACGTTATATCATGATTGGATGGATCATGTTCAATATCTCTAAAGTGTATCGTTACCGCTTCTTTAATATTAATCTCTTTTAACGTTGCCCCGAGTTCCTTAACTAATGAACAGGCATTTTGGTATGTGCGATCTGTTGTACCAAAACAAGGCATCGTTATTGCAATAATATCTTGCCTGCAAAGATTCAGACTATCAAATGCTTTTACTGTTACTAATAAGGCTAGTGTAGAATCTAACCCGCCCGATATCCCAATCACAGCGGTTTTACTTCCAGTATGTTTCAGACGCTTTCTAAGACCCATTGCCTGAATATTAAGTATTTCTTCACATCGTTCCTCTCGTTCAGTCAAGTTCGATGGAACAAATGGTGCTTTATCAATGCTTCTTGTTAAGGTAATTAGATTATCTTTTTCAAAATTAATAGACTTCATTGAAAAGGAAATGGTCTGATACGTACTTTTTGAATCATTCACATACGTCATAATTCTACGTCTTTCTGCTTCAATTCTGCCCAGATCAATCTCTGTCCACTGTAAGTCACTTCCGACTTGGAACCTCTTTGATTCACTTAGAATCGTTCCATTTTCTGCAATCATATTCTGCCCAGCATACACAACATCCGTTGTTGATTCACCATCGCCAGCATTGGCATACAAATAGGCACAAACCGTTCTGGCTGAATGACTCTTAATTAGTTGCCTTCTATAATGTGCTTTCCCAGTAGTTTCATTGCTCGCAGATAGATTGGCAATAATTATCGCACCATTTTGGCAATGATAGGAAGACGGCGGAATAGGTACCCAGACATCCTCGCAGATTTCAACACTAAGTGAAAACAGTGGACACTCCTCACATTTGAAAATCAGATTCGTTCCAAATGGTACCTTCTGTCCATTCACAATTAAAAGCTCGGGCTCCTCATTACCAAAGGCAAAATATCTGATTTCGTAAAACTCAGAGTAATTTGGAACATTCTTCTTTGGTACAATACCAAGAATGGCTCCTCGATAAACCACTGCAGCTACATTATAAAGTTTATTATCTTTCATCATTGGAAGTCCTACAACAGTAATCATATCTTTCTCATTGCTGTCCACTACGATTCGTTTTAGTCCCTCCAACGCATTACGCAGTAGTACCTCGTGCAAAAAAAGATCTCCACATGTATATCCAGTAATACATAACTCTGGTAATACAAGCAGCTTTGCCTTCTTCTCTGTTGCCAATTCCATCATTTTAATAATTTGATCTGTATTCTTTTCAGTATCAGCAACAACAATTTCAGGAGTTGCTGTCATTACCTTTAAAAATTTGTCTCTCATCGTTTTTCTCCGTTATCACATGCTTCAAAATACCATCGTTCCTTTGCATAGCATATGTTTTATTAAACATAGATATGTAGGTCAAGCAAAATCATATCTGGCACAGTGTACCATTTTTAGTTTATAATTCAATTATATCTCTTTTATATCACAGTTTCATCATAATTTATACTTTTTCTAAAAAAATTCCCATGCGTTTCGCGGCAATGCAATTCTTACGAAGCATTTTCATTTCATAGGATCGTCATGTGCATCCTCGCGGAGTATTTTTATATCCTAGGACGTAATTTCCTCGTATGATATAAAAAAAGCCAGCTTACGCTGGCTTTTATCTTATCTTATACCCGAAATGCCGGTTCCTGAATTTTGACTCCTAGCCAAAGCTAGGTGGGTTTCCGCAGGAAATACCGCTGTCTTCCGCTGCAATGGCGGCCTGACATTGGCACTCCAATATAGGAGTCCCATATTAATGTTGTAGGTTCAAAATATCAAGAGTTGTCGCACATTTCAGGAAGTTCTATGTTTATTATACTAAACAGTATCGAATATTTCAAGACTTTTGATGTAATTTGATAAGTTTTTTTAAATTTTTTACAATTTTCTTTGAGACTCAAACTAACTTCTTAGTTATCATTTTGGGTTAAACATTCTTGTGTGACTGGAATTTTATCAAATTCAAAAATGAAGGTGGTTCCAACCGGATTTCTGCTAACCACTTTAATAATCCCGTGATGTTTCTCCGCTATCTGCTTTGCAATTACCAATCCAAGTCCAGTCCCATTTTTGTTGTTATCACTCTTACGCGAATAGAATTTATCAAAGATATAGTTAATATCTTCTTGTTCAATTCCAATCCCTTCATCTTTAATCACTACTCTTATTTTGTCCTTGGATGTTACTTTTATACAGACAGGACTTTCCATCTCTGAGAATTTGATTGCATTATCAATAACAGCAACAAACATCTGTCGTAAACGGTCATAATCACCATTCATTAATATATAGTCTGCATCCTTTTCAAAAATGAATTGAATCTTTTTCGGATTAACCATTCTTAAATTACGCAATATATCTTCAAAAATTTGATTTACGTTAAGAATTTCCATCTCTATCTTAAAGTCAGTTGCTTCCATTTTTGACAACAATAAAAGGTCTTGCAGCAACCGCTGTATTCCTGTACACTCCTGCAGCATTCTTTTGCAGTAAGCATCGACCTGCTCCTTTTCGGTAACAACTCCATCGACCAAAGTTTCAAGATATGCTCTAATTACCGTAATCGGCGTCCGCATTTCATGAGATACATTCGAGAAAAAATCCATTCTTCTTTGTAATTCCTGTTTTTGCTCCATTTCATTTTGCATCAACCTATTAGCTAAGATGTCCATGGAGCTTGCCAATTGACCAATCTCATCATTTCTGTGAATTTGTGTCCTTTGATCATATTTTCCTTCTGATAAAAGCAGTGCGGTGCGATTAATTTTAGATATCGGATGCGATAATTTTCTTGTGAAAATTGCGGCTAAGAGGATTGACACCATTAATCCGGTCAATAAGCTTAATACTAATATAAGAACAATTGCCCTTAAGGAAGAGTCTTCTTCTTCATATGGTTCAATGAGTAAAAGAGCACCCGCGATAGTATGATTCTTATTATAAATTGGAACACCAACTGTCATCGTCAACATTTGATGTACCTCACTATATCCCTTCTCAGATGATGATTCTCCATTTAGTGCAGCACGTAACACCTTGCTTACTTCATCACTTATTTCCTCTTCTTCTAGCCATATGTTCTGATACTCTTTAGGCATACTATAGGCATACTCATTATTACCAAATATCCATACATCTGAATTCAAGGAATCCGATAACATTGATAGATACATGTCATAATCGTCAACACTATTGGTGATAAGATAGTGGCTGATTCGCTCAGAAATAATTGTCCCCTGATTTTTTAGCATATTAAAATAATTGCTCTCTGTCTTATCTTCATATAATCGAAAAAAGATAGAACCTACAAAAAAGGCAAAAAACATAAGAATCAGAACAAAATAAAAGTATACCTGTTTATAAAGACGAGTTTCCATTTTTGCTTTCATTGGATGCTCCTATCTTTTACATTTCTTTATAAGATTTCCAGTTTATATCCCATACCCCAAATAGTTTTAATGCTCCAACCCTCATGTTCTACTTTATCAATCTTTGCACGAAGACGTTTTATATGAGAATCCACTGTTCGACTATCTCCATAATAATCATATCCCCAAAGACTATCTAGCAAATTATCTCTAGTAAACACCTTGTTCGGATTGCTAGCTAGAATCCACATAGTCTCAATCTCTTTTTTTGTTAACGACATCTTAAGGTTATTTATAAATACCGTATATTCTTCTAAGTTAATTCTCAAATTCTTTATAATGATTTCATCTTTTGAAGCTACCTCTGCATTATGCTCTCCAAATCTGCGCAACACTGCTCGCACTCTTGCCATGACTTCACTTGGACTAAATGGCTTTACAATATAATCATCCGCACCGATATCTAATCCCATTATTTTTTCATAATCTTCTCCTTTTGCACTAATCAGTAAAATAGGGACATTACTCAGTTGTCTGATTTGTTGACAGACTTCAAACCCATCTAATCCGGGCATCATTACATCCAAAAGGATGATTGCAGGATTATATTGTTCAAACAACTTATATGCCTCAAGACCATCGGTTGCCGTAAGTGGCTCATAGCCTTCCCTCTTTGCATAAGTTGCTAAGATACCAGTAATATCACTATTATCGTCTGCGATCAATATGTATTGCATGAACATCCTCCTTTGTAATTCTATTATAATGAAGCTAAATCTTAGAAACAAGCCATTTCGAACATTTCTGACAATATTATGCTTAAAAATATTGTCAGAAATGTGACTTGACTTTTTTATGACATATCTCTTTTTTATAATACGGTTACCATAACCTAAAAAGAGGAGACGGGATATGTTACTAAGAAAAATACTAAAACAGTCGATACCTCCTATCAATATATTGTACAAGGTGATGCTGATTCTATTAATTTGCATTATCTTTTTATCATCAAATATTGCTGTATTGGCAATGGACTTTAATAATAAAAACAATTATGCTTCGAGTTCGCCTACTCAGGTACCAGCTAAAAGGGATACGCCAAAAAGTAATACTATTCGTTTATCCCACCAGAATCTAAAATTAGCAATAAAGAAGTCAGTTCGCATAAAAGTACGCAATCTTCCCGTCTCCTGTAAAGTCCAATTCCATAGTAGTAACCCTAAGATTGTAACAATTAATAAGAATGGAACTGTGTATGGCAAATCATCAGGAACGACGATGATATCTGTGAATATTTTGTACAAGGGGAGAACTATAAAACGATTATCCTGCCAAGTACAGGTTGGTCCTCGTGCTATAAGTATCACAGCAAAATCCAAGATAACCTTATCACAAGGTGAATGTTTGTATCTGAATGCAATTGTAAAACCTAAAAACACGATAGAAGTTCCATTATATACGGTAAAAAATCCAAGTATAGTTGTAATTAATAAAGAAGGTCTGATTATAGCTAAAAAAGTCGGTCAGACTATTATAACTAGTAAAATAAAAAATGGGAAAAGTAAAAAGACGCTTGTTGTTGTTACAAAAGTATCTTCCTATCTTTCCCCTAAATTTAATTAAAAACCTTCTTTTCGCCGATACGTCCGGTACTCATTTCGTTTGACTGCACCTTCCCACTCTGCACGCTCTGCCTCTGTGGTTAATGTCAGTCTTGGTACTCGTATCGGTTTTTCATTTTCATCCAAAGCAACCATTACCAAATAAGCTCGGTTAATTGGCCTTCTCATTCCATTAAGATCCTCAACATAAGTATCTACACGAACCTCCATCGATGAGTTTCCAACATAAGTAACCTTTCCAGTCAATACTAGCGTGTCATTTAGATATGCCGCTGACTTAAACTGTAGATTATCCACCGAAGCAGTCGTAACATTACTCTGTGCATGCCGTTTCGCAACCACCCCGGCAACCACATCAATCCATTCCAACAACCGGCCTCCAAACAAACGATTCGCTCCATTTATATGATTAGACATTACAATCTGAATTTGTTCTGTATATGAATCTGTTGCTGTTCTCATCTTTTCCATACTTTTTATCCTTTCCAAACGCTAGATTCCAATCTATCATATCAAACTCTGACAATTATGTATAGGGTTTTGTTGTTCTTTCAAAGATGCAAAAAGAGGTTTTTAATGCTAGTACACCCTTACTAAGAAAGGATGAACGGCAATAAAAACCTCTTTTCTATACTTTAATACTCCCCTATATGACTCGAAATATCTCTCTACCTGTTTAATTATAGTATAATAGCTTAATAAGTTCGCCACACGAAAGGGTAGTTTTTCTATCGTTTTCCACAAAAATATACTTAACTCTACGAATTCCTACAATCTATTGGAGGGACAAAATCTGCTCCACTGTTTTCTGCATATCCGCAGTTTCACATACAATATCATGAAGAATTGAAGCATTTCGAATTTCTTCGATTGCATTAGGAATCGAAGTACAGGAAATCTTACTTAATTCATCTACTAATGAAAAGTCATCCTGCTCATCATATGATTGATCAATTGCATTCATAACACTTCTTGTGAATTTGTATGGACTTGCAGTCGAAGCAATTATAGTTTTTGTTGTATCCTTGGAATCCTTTTTATAGTCTTGATAAACACTGGCAGCAACAGCTGTATGCGTATCTATTACATATCCGGTGTTTTTATATAACGAGCGAATTGTTTGGGCTGTCTGTTCCTCTGTTGAATAGCCACCAACAAAATCGTCTAATAATTCTTTCATCTGTGGTGTAATCTGATATTTTCCTTCTTGGGTCAATGCCGTCATTAATTCATGATTTTTTTCTGCATCATTACCTGCAATACGGTAAATCAATCGTTCTAAATTACTACTAATTAAGATATCCATCGATGGTGATGATGTTAACAAAAATTCTCGATTTCTATCATAAGTTCCGGTCTGGAAAAAGTCAAATAATACTTTATTATCATTGGAGGCACAGATTAGTTTGTCAATTGGAAGTCCCATATTTTTTGCATAATACGCGGCTAAAATATTACCAAAGTTACCAGTTGGCACAACAACATTAATCTTTTCTCCTTCTTCAATCTCCTTCAGTTTAAGAAGTCTGGTATAAGAATATATATAATATACAATTTGAGGAACTAAGCGCCCAATGTTGATAGAGTTGGCTGATGAGAACTGATATCCATTGTTGCCCATCACTTTAGCAAGTTCTTTATTATTAAACATAGCTTTAACTCCGTTTTGTGCATCATCAAAATTCCCTTCAATTCCTACAACAAAAGTGTTGGCTCCTTGTTGGGTTAGCATTTGCTTCTCCTGGATTGGACTAACTCCATGCTTTGGATAAAAGACAATAATTTTGGTTCCTTCTACATCTGCAAATCCTGCAAGTGCAGCTTTGCCGGTGTCACCGCTTGTTGCAGTAAGAATAACAATATCATTATTTACTTTGTTTTTCTTAGCGCTAGTTGTTAGTAGATAAGGAAGAATCGATAGTGCCATATCTTTAAAAGCAATCGTGGATCCATGAAATAATTCCAGATAATAAACATCCTCTGCTTTTACAAGTGGGGCAATTTCAGGCGTATCAAACTTGTCATCATAAGCTTTTTCAATACAGTATTTGAGTTCTTCTTCGGTAAAATCAGTCAGAAAAAGTTTCATCACTTCATAAGCTACCTGTTGGTAATTCATATCTGAAAGTTCTTTCCATGAACATTCCATCGAAGGAATCGTTGCTGGTACATATAACCCACCATCTTTTGCAAGACCATTCAGGATTGCCATTGATGCTGTGACTGTTTCGCTACCACTTCTTGTACTTTTATATAATAGACTCATCATTTACTCCTTTATCCTTTTTCGAATTTTTTTGTATTATAACACTTTTATCAAGCACATACAACCAAAAAACTCGTTATCGGTAAAAGGTATGACCTCCATGTCTAAACAGACGCGTCAATTTACGATCAAACCAAGACAAACTTCTTTTATTTGCTGCACTTCTGGCTACAAAGAATAATGCTCCTTGTGAGTAGTCTTCACCTTTGAGTACACGTTCCACTGCCTGCTTTGTAAGAGAAGTTACTTTTACACGGTAGATACTTCCACTTTTAGCTGGTGAAAATTGATAGGAACTTCCTTTGTGCTGAAAAACGACACCTTTAACAGTGCTTGGATACCTCTTATTTTTCATACGATTAATTACTACGTTTGCAACAAGCATTCTTCCCTTGATATCCTGATTGCCGGATTCTGCCTGTACTATTTTCTCAAGCCAGCCTCTTTCTGAGCTACTAAGTGTGATGGCATATTCTGCTTTTTTCTGATTTTCACTAATTAATGCTTCATTGCTACTTACTATCTTATCTTTTTGAATTGATAACTGATTCTCTATTTCTTCATTACGTAACGTTTCCTGTTCTTCTCTTGCCTTTTGTGTTTTACGCTCTTCAGTTGCTATCAGTGTTGTAATAATTTCCTCTTCTTGTTCCTGCACACGAGCAAGCTGTTCAGCCGCCAGACAGGTCATTCCTTCTAACGTACTTCCCTGCAAAGCATTATCTATTAATTCTTTTGACTGATTTTCACTAGAAACCTCATCCATGTCCAATGAATCAGCCATCAAATACTCTTTTGCCACGACGTACTCATATTGCGTTGGTGCATAATCCTCAATCACCTTATCGTAACCTTGGGTAGTATGCCCTGCAATTAGTATTAAGGTTACCGTGAGCATAGTATATGTACACATCACAATGCAAATACGATAGTAATCTAACGATGCTATATGCTTTAGCTTTTTGTTGAACCATTGGTGAATCATATTTATTTTCAACATACAAACTCCTTTATGATTTATCTTTGTTTGCATTATAACATTCGAGATTTAAGTGTCAATATGAATATGTAAATTTTGGTAAACCATACAATTACCATAAAATTCTATATTTGTAGTATGTACAAAATAAACAAAGAGTATGATATTTTTATTCAAATAATCATACTCTTTGCACAATAAATTTTTAACAAATTTTTAATAAGTTATTACATTTTTATTCCGACAAATTCATAATTCTTATATTCTAAATCATTTTCCATCAACAGCATCCCCTAATTAATAAGGATTTTAGATATTTTTCAGACATATATTACATTTTTATAGGCCTATTTTTTCGTAACAACTTCGTAATATATAACACATTAACAGAGACCATTACGGTGTGTTACTTCAGTTAATAAAACATATCATTTTCTACGATTTTTATTCTGTAACAGTGTCTTCGTATCCAACAATGTTTTTGTGTTTTCTGGTTTCTGTTGATGCGTTTTTGAGCTCTTGTTCTCAACTTTATCTGGCTTAATTTGTACATTCTTAGTCTGTTCTTTATGCTCTGGTTCTAGCTTCCTTTTCTCTATCTTAATTGTTTCCTTTTTTTCTGACTTCTTCCTAACTAATTCTTCAGTATACCTGGTTAACTCTATCTGTTTGCTGGATGTCTTTTGTATCCTTTTCTTCGTTCTTGCAGCTAATTTAATCCGAACCTGATCCCATACCTTATTAACATAGTATAGAATACGTACTCCGACTCTTCTTTGCAATATATCCAGAAAGAATAACAGAATAGAAGCAATTAAAAATCCATTAGTTAACATAATATCCGTGGAAGCTTTCGTAACAGGAATATTGAATATATCATTTCCCTGCGTAATTTTTACTGCCCCCATCTCTTGAACAAAGCGATCAAAAGAAGAATTATCCTCATCAAAACGATATTCTTTTGAGAACTGACGAGCTACTGCAGTGTTTTTCGAATTCACAGCTTGGCCCTTTTCCTCTTTTCTTACAGATAGACTGTAGATTCCTATCTCCTTAAGTTCTACCTCAGTTTCAAATTCACCTGGTGCTGTAGCATGTAATGTGATAGCATGTGACTCACCCTTTTCGTTCGTATATACACCTTCAATTTTAGTCTCATTGGTATACTCCTCAGTTTCGTATCGAAGGGTTACTCCGTCTGCTGTTTGAATCATTTGTAACGAATCCTTTAGATTATCGTTTTCTGTAATCACATGAGTAATCATGTTTTTCCATAACATAGGATAGTTTTCAAATGATGCAAACCGCGCCGTCCACTTATTCTCAACATCCGTTGTAAACGCTATTGTTTTTCCCAGACCATATCTCCATTCAGCAAGTATTGGCTCGCTAAGGTCCGAAGATAACAGTACATTAGCTAACGGTTTTTGTTTGGTACTGATATAACCATATAATATTGGCAATCCCTCATTGGCTACTTCATTAATCATTTCATGCTCTTTTGTTATTGCAGGAGTAAATTCACGGTTCTTAATATACGTATCACTAGCCATCAGAATCTCTCTTGCAAAGATACGTGGCAGGTTACTTTCAGCTGTTGCTTCATAATAACGACCATTTCCTTCTTCGGCAAGGAACATCATTAATTTTTTATCAGCATCTTGTCCAATTGCCACGCTTGATACAGTCACGCCAGCTGCTTCAATTTTAGGCATTAGATCGTCATATTGATTAAAGCTATCCTGCCCATCCGTAATTAATATAATATGCTTAATCTTAGCATCATCTTCTTTTAATGCTTGATATGCCTCCTCTAGCGCAGGGTAAATACTAGTGCCACCCTCTATCTTTATGCCATTAATCTTATCTTCGATTGCTGACCGATCCGATACTTTATCAAGTTTACTTACCCAGGAATAGGTATCATCGAATTGTAATACCCCAAGAAAATCTCCGTCTTTAATTGTGTCAAGTGCTTTAATAGCAGCCTGCTTGGCAACCTGAAGCCGGTCATTTTTCGAATTACCATCTCCACTTCCCATACTGCCAGAATGATCGATCACCAAAACATATGATGACTTGGGGATCTCCTGCCTTGGCTTTGGTTCCATATCAACAGGAAGAATCTTTTCAAGTACCGTGTCTTTATACTCGCCCATACCAAAACTATTCTCACCACCTGTTGCAATCACTCCACCAGCATAATCTTTGACGTAGCTTTCTAATATGTTCATGAACCCTTTTGGAAGATCTGTTCCATAGACATTCACCATAATGATTGCTTTATAAGCAAGTAAATCATTCATTCGAAGTGGAGCCGATCCCGCTGGCATAACCATATAAGGAACATTAATTGACTTGCAAAGCTTAGCAAGTTCATTCGCATTACCAGGAGTTCCTTCTAATATTAAGATACTAGAGGCAGCTTTTGCATTAGTAAAGCCAACATACTGATTATTAATCTCATTCGTATCCTCATAAGGCTCAATGATAACCCGGTAACCTTTTAATCCACTCTCGGTCTGTGTATCCTGAAATAAAAACGTATTGCTTCCACTCTTTAACTGCACATTTTCTTTTCGTTTTAACTTATCATTTTGATATAAACTCAAGCTGGCACTAGTATTAACGTTACTCTGTATCGTAACTTTAACAGAAAAGGTATCGCCAATATTGACATTTTCAGGAATGAGCATACTGTCTACATATACTTCCTGTTTTACTTCCTCTCCAAGCTTCAGATAAGCCACTTCAACCTGATTGCTCGTTAACGTAGTACACATATTAATAATCTGACCCTCGTTTTCACGTCCGTCAGTAACGATACAAAGACGCTTTCCTACGTCCTCCGGATACATCGACATTGCACTCTGCACTGCTTTTTCAAGATTAGTTGCGCTCTTTACCGGTTCAGAAGTAAACTCCTCAAACAGTTTCTTGTCACTCACAAACTGCTCCAGTTTTGTATCCTTTCCAAAGGTTACAATTCCAATTTTCTCATTCTCTGGTAGTTCCTCCATCGCTTCTTTTATCAAGGTTGTTGCCTGACTGCTTTGATGACCTACACTATCTGATAAATCAACAAGAAAAATAGTCGCCACTGAGGAGTCCCTTAGATCCAGAGAGATTCCCATTAAGGCCAGAATCAGAAGACCTAAAACAAGACTACGAACGATCAGATGAGATTTTAGTTTTCTATTATTTGCTAAGCGTCCCTTTACCACCGTAACTAGTAAGATTGCTACTAGTATCGGAAGCAATAGTATCCAAAACGGCTCGCCCACTGTAACTCGCATCCTGCTTCCTCCTTTTACGCTCGAATATAAACCACCCACTCGATAAGTAGTATCAGGATGGCAAGTAGTATAAAAATATAACGTAAATCAAGAGTATTCCCACTACCAGTAGACGTTTGTGCCAATACCTGGTTTCCTTCTACTGTTAATACTATCTCTTTCTTTGTCATACTACTTTCTGAAGCAGACGGAAAATTAACCACAGCTGCTTCTTTTTTATTTTCCTTTTGGGACTTTATTTGAACCTGATAAACACCACTTCTCATAGTGTCTGTATAGCCAAAAATACCAGCATCACTTCCATAGGTATCGGTAACAGAACCTTTTGTTACCGTTATGGAGGAATCATTTTCAATAACCGAAACCAGTAGTTTGTCCCCTGGATAAAGCTTATTTTTTTGAATCTGGTTTAAATTCATGCACTGTTTTAGCAAGCCATTAATTAAGATTGGAAATTCCACTTGTAGTGGAAGATCCGTCTGATGAAGATCAAAAGAAAGGACCGCAACGCCTCTCCCTTCAATATTACCGATGAAACCAGCGCTATAGGTATCATTTGACATAAAACTCTCTGCCCAGATTGGCTTTGGAATCTGTTTTACCTCGCCCGCAACAAACTCAAATTCCTCGAGTCCAACTGTAATACTATGTTTTACTGCTTTTACTCTAGATGTCTTACTATCCTCTACATAAAACAATTGCGTCTTACTATCATATTCAGTAGCCTCTACTTCCTGATACTGACTGCCCTTTAACATATTAAGATTAACAGATTCTTTCGGATTGATTAAAAGGACATTACCACTTTCAGGCCACACTTTTGGCAGCATTCCATCAAATATATAGAGATCAAACTCCATCGTATGATCTATCTCATCTACGTCAACCGTTTTATATAGTTCCACTTCAGTACTAGACAGAATTGCCTTTTCAAGAAACACATTCTGTTCACTAATAAGAAGAATCTTATGGTTACCTTCTTTAGTGACAACATCGTACCCCGTATTATCCTCAAGCAGTCCATCCTTTTCATTAATCTGGACAGTGATTACAGTAGAATCGTCTTCTTTCTTGGTAAGTCCTTCCCATTCCTCAAAGTAAATGATTGTACTTTCTCCTTCTTTCAAAGAAGTTTCTTTAATATCCACCATTTCCTCATCAATATATAGATTGACATCACCCGTCTCCTCATTAATTCCGGTATTACTAATTTTTGCAATAACAACAAGTTTCCCTTCCTTAATAGAGTGACTGACGTAATCAACAGAAAGATTGCTTTTTTCAGAGTGAAGACTAACTATACTAGCATTTAGCTTCTTCATATCGCAGCTAGAATCAGTAAACAACACAATCTGATACTCCTTAAGTCCAGCTACATATCCATCCAAGAAAGATGTTGCGAGGCTTAGGTTTCCTTCTATATCGGTTGGAGCAATCCCTGCAATCACTTCTTTAATTTCATTCTGGTTCGTTGAATTACTTACCAGGCTCTGTGGAGTATTATGACAACTAATTACACTAACAGAAGCTCCATTATCATAGTCCTTAAGATACTCCATTGCTTCTTTTTTGGCCTGCTCAAGTCTTGTATTGTTGTCATCATAATAGGCATTCATACTAGCACTGTTGTCTATTACAAGAATTACGTTTCCTGCACCCTTTTTATCTGATAGTAAAAATGGTGCAGCAAGGGCAATAATAACGATAGCCATAATTAAAATCTGTAGATACATTAGGAGGTTATTGCGAAGTTTTTCCCACCAGGTGGTTGCTATAATATTTTTATATGCCTCTCTCCACAGATATAAGGAGGATACAGGATGCTCTTTTGCTTTTTGCTTAAGAAGATAGAGTAGAATAATTAACGGTATTACAAGCAAAAACAGCCATGCCCACCAGTTAGTAAAAATCATCATTTCGCCTCCTTCCTATTTCTATTATTAACAGCTCAGTTTGCCAAGCCGTACACATTCATGAATAAATTGTTCCAATGGTTCATCGCTCACGGTCAGTACATAGACTGCGCGGTATTTTTTGGCTAATACCTGCAATCGGTTCGTAAATTCTTTTAGTGTCTTTTCATAACCTTTTAATACTTTCTCTGTCATTGTCACTTTCATTTCGCTCCCATGTTCCATATCCATAAGGCTTAATGTACCCTCTAACTTCGGCGCTATCTCTTCCCGACACAAGGTATGAACAAGAACGATTTCCTGCTTCTGATAAGCCAGATATTTGAGTGTTTGCTCGAGATTGCCCATATCAAAGAAGTCTGAGATTAAAAACACCGTACCTTTCCTGGTAAATGGTTGACGCTTTATCATTTCACTAAAATCCATATGGTGGTCGAAAGTACTCTTTGATAACAGTTGAATCAAGTTTAAAAACGCCTGTCTCCCAGTCATTCCTTTAGTCGTATAAGATTGTCCCTTTTGCATTGTGGTAATCTGGATACGATCCATGTTATTGATTACAAGATATGAGATTGCTCCTGCTATCTGCAGAGCCTGTACGGATTTTTTCACTTCCCCATACTCCATGGAAGAACTACAGTCTAAAAACAGATGAAAACTACCCTCTTTTTCTTCCATGAACTGCTTCACATAAAAGCGCTCCGTTCGCCCATAGGCATTCCAGTCAATTCTTCTTACGTCATCTCCCGGAAGGTATTCGCGATAATCCGAAAACTCTACACTGCTTCCTTTTGCGCTGGATTTTCTCGGTCCACCCATTCCACGTTCTAGCACTAAGCTGGTATTTAACTTTAACGTATTCAGTTTTTCAAAAAATGCTGCATCAAACACCTGTGTTTGCATGTGTTTCTCCTTACCCCAAAGTTATACTTTAGCCAGAACTTTTGCTGTCAGACCCTTTCTAATTTCATCAATAACATAATCTGTAGTAATCCCTGCTGCAACCCCTTCAAAATTCAACATAATTCTATGTCGTAATGCTGGGAGTGCCACATAGTTAATATCCTCATAACTAACATTATACCGCCCCTCTAACAACGCTCTGGCTCTGGCAGTATTGAAAATAGCCTGCGCTGCTCTTGGGCTAGCTCCATTTAGCACATATTCCTTTGTTACCTGAGGAGCCATCTGATGGTCTGGATGTGTCATGACTACTAATGATAGCGCATAATCTTTGACTGGTTCTGACATGGGAACCTCTTTCACCAAATCCCTCAATAGAAGAATGTCCTCAGCACTCGCTTTAACATCTAATTGCACTGTGTTCTTCATTACGGTAACTTCCATAATCTCTTTTAGCTCCTCCAAAGAAGGAAAAGTAACTTTAAGTTTAAATAAGAAACGGTCTAATTGAGCCTCTGGCAATGGATACGTTCCTTCGTTTTCGATTGGATTTTGCGTTGCCAATACAATAAACGGCGAAGGAAGATGATAAGTTTCTTTTCCGACCGTGACTGTTTTTTCCTGCATTGCTTCAAGTAAGGAGGACTGCGTTTTTGGAGTAGCACGGTTAATCTCATCTGCTAATACCAGATGTGCAAACACTGGCCCTTTTTGAAACTCAAAACGATTGGAATCTTTTTCTTTTACAATGAGATTCGTTCCCGTCACATCTGCCGGCATCAAATCAGGAGTAAACTGAATTCTTGAAAAGCTCAATGACAATACATTACTTATGGTTTTTACTAATTGTGTTTTCCCAAGTCCTGGAACACCTTCTAATAACACATTACCTTCAGATAGAATCGCCAATAATACTTGACGAATAATATCTTTTTGTCCGATGATTGCTTTCCCAATTTCAATCTCACACTCATGTATTTTCTCCACTAACTGTGCTAATTCTTTCTCCATGATAAACTATCCCTCTCTATAAAGACTATTGATTCAGTTGCTCAAAATATTTCTTCACCAGATCCTCCATTCCAACAGGCACCTGGCTATTATTAATTCGATTATATGCCTGGGAAGAATACTCACCGATAATCTTATCAAACGGTACGGATTGCCCTGCCCACATGGCACTTAATCCACCTTCTGTAATAGAGGATTGACCTTCTCCATTAGGACTTCCCTTAAGGTCTTCATCATCGCCCACTCCCTTTTGGGGAAATGTGATTTTCTCTTCTATTTGTGGGGTATCATAAACCTTTTCGATTCCACCTTTACTACCGGTGTTATAGCCACCTCCAGGTCCTGATCCCATCCCACTTTGTCCACCTTGCTGATTTTGCTGGTCTTGCCCGCCTTGCTGTCCTGACCCACCTTGCTGTCCTTGTTGTCCTTGCTGTCCTTGCTGACCTTCCTGACCCTGCTGGCCCTGTTGGCCTTGCTGACCTTCCTGACCCTGCTGACCTTCCTGGCCTTGCTGACCCTGCTGACCTTCCTGACCTTGCTGACCTTCCTGACCTTGCTGACCCTGCTGGCCTTGCTGATTCTTAGCAACCTGGGTTGGAGCATTTTCTAATGTTTGCTGTAATGCTTTATTAAGATCACTCAGATTTTGCTTGGCCACCTGGTCATCCTGATTATCCATGGCTTTAGCTAACGCTAACTGCTCCATTAGCGCAGAGGTATCCATTGACTTTGAGAGTTCCTGCTCAATCTGACTCATTTTCTCTAACGTTTCTTGTGATAAAAGCTCTTTTTTATCTCCCTCTGTTAACTCTCCCTTATTAGCTGCTTCTATCTGCTTTTGATACTCCCTTAACTGATTAAGATACTCTTCGTATTTCTCCTGTAATGCCTCCTGCGACTGCATATCTGACAAATCCATTGACATCTCTTTTGCAAGCAGATCTGCCATCTGCTCTTTACCATCTAAACTATCTTCTTCTTTTAATTCTTTCTTTAGCTTTGTTTCCAGACGATCAAGTGCCTTATCTAATTCTTTTTCGTTTTCTGCTTTTCCTACTTCCTTAATTGCCTGATCAATGAGCTTCTGATAGTCTTCTTTCTTTAAGTCCTTTGCTATCTGTGCTTCGTCAATCTTATCAAGTACTTCATTCAGTTTTTTTATCTCTTCCTTAGCCAGTACTTGCTGCTTATGTTGCTCATTAGCCTTATCCCTGGCTGGAGACGGGATTAGGCTCATCAGTACAAAGGTAGCACCTAATAAAGTAATACTTGCTATCCTGTATATGGATAAATGATATGGAAATGCCTGTTTCAATGAATAGCCTTGTATTGCTTGCTGAGTATTTTCCTTTTGCAGCCTGGCAAAAGTAGAATCTTCTCCCATAAGTTCATACGAAGTTGTTACCCGCTCTTTTAATTCTCCTCGCTTATCAAGTAACAACGTCACTTCTTTTCCTCTTGGTAATCGATAATAATCATAACCAAGTAACACAAGCGTAATAACACCGGTAATAACCGATGCTACTATTAAATCATGATAAACCGGGATAAAAACCGTACAAAAAAGAAAGGCGATGCCGCATAGGATTCCTATCATCCCCCTGCTTATTAGACTCCGTAACAGTAATACCCGGTGTATTCTAGACTTTCCTTTCTTAATAAACCGTTTTATCTGTATCTCAGCAGTTGACATCGTATCATCGCCTTTCTTATTGTTAAACGGAGGTAAGTAATCCGCTTTATTACATATTCATAACTTATATTTACTTTTTCATTTTAATATTCTTTAATCTGATTCGATCAAGACTCTTTGTTGCCCGCCAGATAAAAAATACTGCTAATAACAACTGAACAATGATGCTGATTGCAAACCAATATTCAGATATAAACTCAGGCAATCCAGAATAACCAAACATACTTCCCATTCCTGAACTAGCGCCATACTGATATGACATCATATCCATGCCAGTCATGATTGGATTAATCAAAAGAACTAATAACCATAATCCAATTTCTCCAGTGGCATTAAAGAAAAGAACTCGCAGTAGCTCGACAGCTCCAATAAAAACAAAGGTTCCTATCAGAATCAGAATAACGATTGCCATTGATAACACTGTTGCAGTAGAAGTTTTTCTTGTTTTACAAGAAAAATAAAGCCCAATACTACCAAAATAAATTGCTGTGGTAAATGCCATAATTACAAGCTGCCAAATCGCACTCACCTGAATTCCACCTACCGAAAAAACAATTGCCATGACCGGAATGGAAGAGAAGAATAATAAAAGTGTCAGAGCCATCGAAGACATTAATTTGCCTATTACAATCTGAAATGGCTTCATTGTTGTACTTAGTAAGATGTCTAATGTCTGTTTCTCCCGTTCACCACTAATGGTACTAGCTGTCTGGGATGGAACACTAAAGGTAATCAGTGCCATCTCAAGAACTGAAATTGCGGTAAAAATATAAATTCCACTTTGATACATATTATAACTGTAACGATCTACTTCGCCAAAATTACTATAATAGACTAGTAATGTAATTAACATAATTACTGCATTATAAATTATTAAACTAGCAATAATTTTAGGTGTTCGAACGGTTGTGACTAATTCTTTACGTAATACCGGATTAACTCTCATACTCGTTACCTCCCAGCTCAGTTAACTGCATAAATAAGGTTTCTAGATTACCCTCTTCTCTGGCATAATAAGACACTCCTGCGCCGGTAGCAATAATACTAGCAAGTAACCTGGCTTCTTCTTCCTGGTTCCCTCTAAACCCAACCGTAGCGGTTTGGTCAATAAATGACAAACCTTCTACGCGAGGATTTTCTTTTATGATTTGAATCGCCTTCTCCATATCATATGCAAATCGAATCTTCAATGGTTTCGATAAGTTAAAACTATCCATAATACTCGTTACAGAGCCGTTAAGTACCATATGTCCATTCTCAATAATACCAATACTACTGCACATTTCTGCAAGTTCAGGAAGAATATGGGAACTAATGATAATAGTTTTGCCCATCTCACTTAAGTTACGTAAGATTCCCTTCATCTCAAATCTTGCTCTAGGATCTAATCCGGAAGCAGGTTCATCTAAAACCAGTAACTCCGGATTGTGAACTAAGCATCTAGCTAGACATAACCTTTGTTTCATGCCTCGTGAGAGACTATCTACATAAGTGTCTGCCTTATTTTCCAGATTCACAAGCGCTAGTAAATCCATACAGAGTTTTCTGGACGCCTTTCCCACAATACCGTAAATCGAAGCAAAAAACTCCATATATTCAATTGCCTTTAGATTATCATATGTTCCAAAAAAATCAGGCATATATCCAATACTACTTTTCACAGCATTTAGATTCGTTAAGGCATCTACTCCATTAACAATAACTTCCCCACTATCAGCCGCCAACAAACCACAGATTATTTTCATTGTGGTTGTTTTTCCAGCGCCATTTGGACCAACGAATCCAAATAATTCCCCTTTGTCGATGTGGAGATTTAACTGATTTAGTGCATAAAACTGTCCATAAGATTTATAAAGATTGGTTATTGTCAGCATTATTGCACCTCCTTAGTTAGTGTCAAATCCGGTAAGGTATTTAAACCACCAGAACTACCCGTTAATTTATACTTTAAATATAATCGATTCCCTTTTAGGTAAGGTTTGAGATCCGTTAATTTATCCTTGTTTTCATTGAATATCACATCATACTGTTTAGTATTAAAATTATACGCCTTCACTTCGTAATAAAGGCTTCCATACGTTCTCACATTATCTACTAAGCTCATTTTCTCCGTTTCTAAACCAATGACATATTCAACTAGCGGCTCCGTTCCATATACATCCACATATTTAAATCCATCCCCTTCACCCTCTATATTCATTTGATGAAGAAAGCTTTGAAGTGGATAAGAACTTTTCGTTTCAATACTAGTCGATTCGTTTTGATAAGCAAACTCTGCCGCTACCACGGAAAATCCGCTCATCTTAGCTGAGATTGCATTTTCAAAGTCTTCATTAGAACTATAGTCCATCATACCAATAAACAAACCACTCTCATTAAAATAGTCATATGGATATAAGCTTGAAATGTATCCAAATGCGCCACTATAACTCATGTAATTTAATTTATTATCGTTATATGGAAGGTATCTATCCATCTGTGATATCTCTTGTATATTAGATATCTGGAATGACTGACATTCCGATAGATCAATCACCTCTTGATCTTTAACCTCTTTTTTATAGAATACATAGTTATCAATGATAAGATAGACTGCCTCATAATTATAACCGGTGCGATTCTCAAAAGTTCCAGTACTTGCTTCTTTATTGCGACTGATATTGGCAACATAAGGTGTTTCTTTGTCATAAGTTCTGTGAGCAATAAACCGATTACTGTTAAATGCAGACATGTTCGCAAGTTCTATTAACGTATTCTCTCTTGATGAATCTATGAGCATATTGTACTCACCTGAATTTAATGTTCTTCTCTGCCCATAATAATACCCGGAATAATTATTACCAAAATATTGATTATCCATGATACGATAATCCTTTGTGGCTTCGACCACGTAATCTGAATTATTTGGATTCACTAACGTAAAATGATTCAGTTCTGATACATGCCCCTCTTCCTTCATTTGAATGATAGACATATAATTACCAAATACCTCACGGATTCTACTACCATTGCCAATCATATACACGATTCCGGTAAATAACACACTGAGAACAGGAACGACTACCCATAGCAGATGACTTTTATCTTGTTTCTTTAATAAGAAATAAGCAAGTGGTCCAATTACTACAAGATAAATCATAAATACATAGAAGAATACACTGGTTTTTGGAAAACGCATATTCATACCTTCCAAATTTCCTTGTTCAAGTGCATTCATTTCTTGATAGGAATTATATCTCTGTATCGGGCTAGCGATAATTCGTTTTGTATCCATAGAAAGATTAGTCACAATTTGTCTAACAATTTCTTTACCCAGAATTCCCCAGCTTAGATTAGGGAGTGACAAATCAATATTGGCAATGATTATTTTTCCTCTACCATATTCTTTGGCTTGTAATAATGTAGTGTTCTGGTCTTCTAAAATTACTTTGGCATCTTCTATTGTTAAATCAAGTACTTCCCTTTGCACAGGAGTTAGTCCATCATTTTCTTGACCATCAGGTCCCTCTGATGGATTACCCTCTGTGTTTTCTGGGTTTAAGTTATAATTCCCTGGATAGTGCTCCATATATTCTTTTTCATAATTATCAACCTGATAAAGCATCTCTGGTACAAAAGTCCAGTTCGTTATAGAATTAATATCCTTTTGCTCTAACCCAAAGGTTGTGTCTATAGTCTTAAGATCCTTTCTGGTACCTGCTATCAAATCATCCGTAAATACAGACAATGTCTTTGAATAAGAAGGTCCTGTCCCAACAACTAACGTACCTCCCTGTTTTACCCACTCCTTTAGCGATTTATATTTTTCTTCAGAAAGATTAGATGAAGTATAGTTGTTCAATAAAAGAACATCCATAAATTCATAAGATTCCAGACTACTACTAAGCATTTCCTCCGTAATTTGCAGAATATTCACATTATTATTTGCAAAATAGCCTAATCCACTAATATCCTCGGTCAGGACTCCAAGTACCATACCATTTATCGTTTTTTGATCTACACGTATATCCTTCTGCCATAAAACAGATTCTGAATCTGCATCACGTATCAGTAACGTCATAATTTCTTCCGTATTATAAGGAAATTCGTAAATGACAACCTCTTTTGTTTCCCCGGCTCCTACCATAAGATTTTCCTGATTACAGATTTTATTGTTACCGTTTATATTCTTTATCAGCTGTACAACCGCATTTAGATCCTTTCCCTGATTCGTAACGGTTATTTTAATACCTGCAAGGCTCTCCATTTTGGTACCATTTTGACTTAATGGCTCAAATGAAACTTCTAATGAACCCATTGATTTTTTTGTACCTTCCTTTAAAACAGAGGAGGAATCTGGTTCATTGGTCGGATCCGCTCCATTTGACACTGCTACTGTAACCTGGTTTCCAAAGGCCTGTCCTTTTGCTGTTGGTAACATCACCAACCAACAACAGAACATGATAATAAACGATGCTTTTAATAATAGTCGTTTTGATATTTTCATATATTCTCCCTTTCTACTTACCCCTTAGGTTCCTCAATCCATTTGGGCAAAATCGCTTCAAACACGGTACTTTCTTCACTACTTCTAGCAGCTATCGCTCCTTCGTGTAATAGGATTATCTTCTTTACAATCGCTAGACCCAGCCCAGTTCCACCAGTATCCAAAGACCTTGATGCTTCTACCCGGTAGAAGCGATCAAATACATTTGGCAGGTCTTTCGCCGGAATCATTGAACCATAGTTAATAACCTGAATGGATATTTCCTTTTCTCGCTCAATAAGTACCAGACGTATAATTTTCCCTTCCTTGCCATATTTCATCGCATTACTAAGTAGGTTGGCCAACGCTCTTGCAATCAAATCGCCATCCCCTTCGATAAAACAGCTCTTTGTATTACTATCCTGTTGATATTCCATTTGATTATCCTGAAAACTTGGATAAAACTCTTCTACTACTTGTTCAACCAATTTAACAAGGTTTAGTTTATGTTTACTCAGCTTTACCTCACCTGTACTAAACTTGGTGTAGCTAAACAAATCCTCTATCAACCGCTCTAAACGTTTTGACTTGTCATATGCTATTTGAAGATAACGTTGCTTTTTCTCTTCATCAGCCGTATTATGATTCGCCAGATCCAGATATCCAATAATTGAAGTTAGAGGAGTACGTAAATCATGCGCTACCGAAGTAATAAGCTCATGTTTTGTCTGCTCCATCTGGCGCTCATTTTCCATCATCGAATGAATTTCATCCGCCATCTTGTTAATACTTGTTGCAATTACAGCGAACTCATCATCATTACGTACTCGAATTGGTACGGAAAAGTCGCCCGAGGCTATCGTCTGAATACCATCCGTGATTTCATATAGGTAATTGCTAAACCTTTTCGTCAGTAAGATAAAGTACATAATAAAAAGTAACATACCCACTACAAACGCAATAATAATTGTCAAAATCAGATAATCTCGATTGATTGTTAATACATTTGATAAAGAATAGGTAATTCCTGTTGTTGAGCTTCCATCAATAAAACCTGTTCCCGGTTGAATCGGGACAGTTAATCCATTGATTATATTAGGTACCATCTGAGGATTACTCACCGTACCTTTTAGCTGGTCCACCAGATTAATAACATAAAATAACAAGCAATAAATGATTGCTTCTGTTACTATGGTGTAGAAAAGACTTAAGATACTATATAATACGATTTCAAATCGAAAGCTTTTAAATATATTTCTACTTTTCAATTTTATATCCCACTCCCCACACAGTCTTTATAATTTGCGCGTTTCTTGAATCCATCTCTATCTTCTCTCGAAGCCTTCGGATATGAACCATAACCGTATTATTGGCTTCAAACATCTTTTCATTCCAGACAGATTCAAATATTTCCTCAGTACTAAATACTTTCCCGAGGTTGGTTGCAAGTAGATATAAAATATCAAATTCAATTGGAGTCAGTTTAACTTCCCGATCATAAGCAATCACCTTATGCTCTTCTTTATTAATCACAATATGTTCCAGATGTATTTGCTTGTCTGTGCTGTCTTCGTGAACATAAGGATTAAGCTGGGTAAATCGGCGAAGCTGGGACTTAACTCTTGCTGTGAGTTCCAGTGGATTAAATGGTTTTACCACGTAATCATCGGCTCCAGTACTTAAACCTATGATTTTATCAATATCCGTTGATTTGGCACTTAGCATAATAATTGGGACAGCACTAACTTCCCTTACCTTTTTACACATCTCAAGACCGCTCATCCCTGGCATCATGATATCTAGGATTAACAATTTAATATCATGATTCTTTAGTAACTCTAATCCTTGTTTTGCATGATTGGCTTTGTATACCTTGTAACCATCTGCAATTAGATGAATCTCTACTAAATCAGCAATTTCTGCATCATCATCTACTACTAAAATTCCTATTTCGTCTTTCACAAAATAACCTCCTCTTTATACCAACTACACACTAGCTTAATTACTATGTATTGAAAAGTTCCTTAGAAATGATTATGTCAGTTACTTTATCATACCATATCTTCTACTTTTCCCACAACAACAAAGAATAAGCATGCAATACTCCATCTAGACGAGGTTCTGTTACCAACGATTATACCATCGTTTTCCACTCGCTATCCTTAATAAAACCTTAATATATCTTAATTCCATGAAATAAAAAGAGTCTGTCACTTATGTACAGACTCTAATTGCTTTATTTAATAATTTAATCCGTTCAAGTTCCCAGTCCAATCAAGTATAAAATAAGTAGGCTAATAAAAATGGAACCATTCATAAAGCATCCTATGACAGGAAAGCGGTAAAAGATTTCATCCTTTTTCAAAGCCATAAGGCTTACAATAAAACTACCAAGCGAAACCAACATACATATAAAAGCTATTCCCCCATATATGATAGAGGCTTTTCCTGAACTCTGACTTGATTGATAGAAGATTACCGCAAGAATTACATAGAGTATTGCCGCAACTATTACTGAGGCAATGGCAGCCGCTGGATGGACTTTATCTGTAAATTTATAACTCGTCTTCTTTCTTCTGTCCATGTTTCCTACTCCTCCTTACCACAAAGTCCATAATTGCATAGAACATGTATCCTAGGATACCACCTGCTGTATTCATTAATATATCATCAACATCAAAAACACCGGACTTTGAAACTAGTTGAATCAGTTCTATTGTTATCGTAAATTCAAGGCATAATAATAGTACAAAAAAGAGTTTCCTTTGTTTTACGCCTAGCATTGGAACTAACATCCCAAATGGAGTAAATGCAAGTACATTGCCGAGAATATTAACGATAAAACTTTCGATCCCTACTACGTTGCGATACTTAATAAATCGTTTGATTTCATCAAAAAGAACCAGATTATATCGATACTCGTCTGTACTATTGGTTCTTCCATATCGTTCGCTAAAAAAAAGAAAATAACTTAATGCTGCCAAATATATAATAAACATAAGTCGTACCAATAACTTATAACGACGTTCGCTTCTTTCCATCTTTACTTCTCCAAACTATTACTTCCATTACCATTACTAGTTTAATAATCCTCAATCGGACATGACAAGGCAATGTTAATTATAATCGAAATATATGCTGTCGTAAAGAAAAAAGAATCTTATTTTACCTTATATACATAAGTTACCAGCAAACCTTCTTCAATTTTAATGACATCTCCTTCTTCTACCATACTTTTTAAAAGTCCTTCTAACGTTAACTGATTTACTTCAGACAGTTTCCTAGATAACGCAGGGATTTCAAATATAGTAACCGGTCTGCTAATTTTTTTTAAACATCCAGCAATCTCATCCCTAAGTTGTTTATTAAACTCCAGATGACTCTTTACTAGTTCTTCCTGATTGACCTTTTCAACAACTACATCCTGTAACCCTGTTTGCCTCTTTAACTCCATATCCTTTTGTCGTTTTTCATTGATTAACTTTAAACGAGCAAATTGCTCTTCCTTTTTCTCTTTCATTCGACTCTCTAATCGGTCGATATCTCTATCAATATCCCAATTAAGATTGATACGATAATAATCAAGTGATCCTTCCATTGCAATAATCATAATTCTCTTAATCAATAACTGATCCATTGCCTGATATATTTTCTCTTTTGTCAGATTATGTACTGACTGCAACTTTTCAAGCTGTGCCTGCGTTTTAATTGTTGCATCCTCTTTTAATAAATACTGAATAATCCCTAACTCACATAACTGTAATTGGGTAATCTTCGGATCCATTGCATATAGTTCAACATAATGTGGCCATCTCTTTACGATTTTTTGATATTTATCTAGGCCAGGTACATTCTTTTTTTCGCTTTGCCAAAGTGAGTTCATTTCCTCCACGAGGCTTTTCAATTTTTCCTGCTTTTCTCTGTTTAGTCTTTCTTCCTCTTCCCGTCTTTGCTTTATTAGTTCTTCTCTTTTCCTTGCCTCTTTTTTTTCTCTCTCAATGCGTAGTTCTTCCATAGCTTCAAGATTATCAGCCACCACTGCTGCCATCTCTTCAATCGTAGCTGTCTTTTCCTTTACGGGAAGCAAGGCTATAATTCCTACAAATAGCAGTCCAGCTACCAGACAAATCCCAGCTATATATTCCTGATGTAAGAAATAACATGCTACTGCCACAAAACAGGCTATAATGAATACAATACTAAGATAAACTCGTTTCCTCTTTTTTGAATTAATTCTAGCCATAACTTCTCTCTCCTCGCAAACAGTATTCTCTTTCAATCTTAGCATATAATGAAAGTTTTTAAAATAGAATGTAAAATAAAGGTAGACTCGGTGCAAAAATAACAGGAAATCCTGTAACTTTTGCCAAATCTACCTTTTAGTTACACTATACTATTTACGAAGTTCAATCCCCATCTCCTGAAGCTTGGTAATAATCTTTTCCATTACTGTATTCACATCTTTATCCTCAAGCGTACGATCTTTTGCTCTAAAGCTGATAGAGTAAGCAACAGATTTGTAACCTGCTTCTATTTGACTTCCTTCATATACGTCAAATAAATGATAGTTCTCAAGGTAAGAACCTCCGTTTTTACGGATTACTTCTTCTACCTGACCTACTAAAATATCTTTTTTCATAACCATACTAATATCACGAGATACTGCTGGGAATTTAGCAACACCTTTGTATTTGATATCAAAGTTTACTTTTTCCATCACTTTTGGCATATCAAGTACTGCTACATAAGCTCTGGTTCCAATATCATAATTATCAAGAACAATAGGGTGTACTTCACCAAGATAGCCGATTACTTCTCCTTCATAAAGCACCTCTGCCTGACGACCTGGATGCATGAATGTCTTTCCTGCTTTTGGATTATAGGTTATGGTTTTACTCATTCCAAGTTTTTCAAGCAGTTCCTCAATCACCCCTTTTAAGTCAAAAAAGTCTCCTTCTCCAAACATACCAAATGATAATTGTACACGTTCCTCTGGAAGTTCGGTAAGTGGTAGCGCTTTTGGAAGATAAACCTTTGCAACTTCGTAAAGACGCACATTCTTATTACGATGATTATAATTGGTAGATAGTGAGCTCAACATTCCATTAAGCGGAAGTGTTCTCATAATACTATAGTCTTCTCCTAATGGATTAGAGATTACAACCGCATTGCGAAGAGTATCCTCTGCATCAATTAACAACTTATCAAATACTTTTGGACTTTCAAAAGAATAATTCATACTTTCGCAGAAACCAAACTGCTCCGCAATATCTCTTGCAATCGTTTCAACACGAAGTTTCAAGCTAATCTTTCCTGCAGTTGCTTCTCCAGTTGGAAGTGATACCGGGATTTTGTCATATCCATAAAAACGTGCTACCTCTTCCGCAATATCTGCCATCGATTCTAGATCCTGTCTCCAAGTTGGTACAACCACTTCCTTGGCTACCTCGTCATAGCTAAGTCCAATGTTTGTAAAGTATCCAATCATTGTCTCTTCGCTAATATCAGTACCTAACAATTTATTAATTTTTACTGCATCAAATGGTACATGATTTGGTTCCTTAACTTTACTATATACATCAACACAACCGCCAACTACTTCACCAACGCCTAATTCTTCAATCAGCTGACAAGCACGATTAATTGCTTCCATCGCATTGTTTGGATCTAATCCTTTTTCAAACTTTGCACTAGCATCTGTACGTAAGCCTAGTTTTTTGCTACTTAGTCGAATGTTGGTTCCATTAAAGCAAGCTGCTTCAAATAAAACGGTTGATACATCCTCTGTAATTTTTGAATTTTCTCCTCCCATAATACCTGCAATACCAACTGGTTTATTGCCATCGCAGATCATTAACATCGAGGAATCCAATTTACGTTCTTGTCCATCTAATGTTACAAAGGTTTCATTCTCCTGGGCACGACGAACCACAATTTTACGCTCTTCAATAGAATCTAGGTTAAAGGCATGCATTGGCTGTGCATACTCTTCCATTACATAATTAGTGATATCTACTAAGCTATTGATTGGACGAATTCCATTGGCAGCAAGTCGACGTTGCATCCATTCAGGAGAAGGTCCTACCTTAACATTCTTCACCACTCTTGCAATATATCTTGGACAAAGATCAGTATCTTTTACTTCCACTTTAATATAATCACTTGCATTTTCGCTATTTCCTGTCTCTTTTACAACAGGTGGAACAAATTTCTTTCCAAACGTAGCCGCAGCTTCTCTTGCTAGCCCAATTACGCTAAAGCAGTCTACACGGTTAGAAGTAATTTCGTATTCGAATATCGTATCTCGTAATCCCAATAAAGCTACCGCATCGCTACCAAGAGGCGCATCTTTGTATGCTTCATTATCACTTAGGATATAAATTCCGCTTTCTGGTGCATCAGGATAGAAATCACGAGATGAACCTAGTTCTTCGATTGAGCACATCATACCGAAGCTTTCTACTCCTCGTAGCTTTCCTTTTTTAATTTTAATGCCGCCAGGAGTTTTATTACCGTCATGACCACCAGCAACACGTCCTCCGTCTAATACAACTGGGACTTTATCTCCTTCTTTTACGTTCGGCGCACCAGTAACAATCTGTACGGTTTGCCCATCTTCACTAACTTGAACTTGACAAACAATTAATTTGTCGGCATCAGGGTGACGCTCTATTTTATTAATCTGACCAACCACAATCTTGTCAAGGTCAGCATCCAAAACTTCATAACCTTCTATTTTTGAACCGGATAAAGTCATCGCATCAGTATACTCACTTGCAGTGCACTCAAGATCCGGAACATACGCTTTAATCCATGATAAAGGTGTATTCATGATAATCCCTCCAATGATTATTTATTTAGAACTGCTTTAAGAAACGAACATCGTTTTCAAATAGCAATCTCATGTCATCAATCTCATATTTTAATAAGGCAATACGCTCTAAACCAACACCGAACGCAAATCCACTGTATTCTTCTGGATCAATACCACTCATTTTCAGCACTTTTGGATGTACCATTCCACAGCCTAAGATTTCAATCCAGCCAGAACCTTTACAGAAACGGCATCCACTTCCACCACATTTGAAGCAGCTTACATCCACTTCAGCACTTGGCTCTGTGAATGGGAAATGATGTGGACGGAATTTTACTTTTGTGCCTTCTCCAAATAATTCTTTTGCAAACTGTTCCAAGGTTCCTTTTAAGTCAGCAAATGTAATATTTTTATCAACTACTAAGCCTTCAATCTGATTGAAACTTGGAGAATGGGTAGCATCCACTTCGTCAGAACGATAAACACGGCCTGGAGCAAGAATACGAATTGGCAGGGTTCCCTTTTCCATTTCATGCACTTGTACAGAAGAGGTCTGTGTACGAAGCAATATATTGCTATTAATATAAAACGTATCCTGTTCGTCCTTCGCAGGATGGTTGGCTGGAATATTTAACGCCTCGAAGTTATAATAATCATACTCTACTTCTGGTCCTTCCACTACCTCATATCCCATTCCAACAAAGATGCGTTCTACTTCTTCTAATGCGATTGTATTTGGGTGACGATGTCCCATCATTGGTTTCTTTGCTGGTAGGGTTACGTCTATAGTTTCTGTCGTAAGTTTTTCTTCTAGTGCCGCTTTTGCAAGCCTTTCACGAACTTCCTCCATCTTATCTTCAATTGCAGTTCGTGCATCATTTACCAATTGTCCTACCATCGGACGTTCCTCTGCAGGTACCTCCTTCATGGACTTTAGTACCTGTGTCAGTTCCCCTTTTTTTCCAAGAAATGCGACTTTGATTTCATTTAATCCATCCATATCCTTAACAGCTTGAATCTGCGATATGGCATCTTGAACGATTTTATTAAGTTTCTCCTTCATTTACATGCTCCTTTCTAATTACTAACCTAACTTTGATTATTCCCAATCTAAAAAAAGGTATAAAAAAAACGCCCCAATAAAGGGACGGTTATGAATCTCCGCGGTACCACCCTAATTCCTGATAACCTAAATTATCTGGCACTTAAGACTGCGTAACGTACAGTAACGATATATCCTACTAAATGGTTCAGATATATGGCTCCGGTGGGAAATTCAGTTATTTACTTAACTTAAAGAAGCTTTCAGCCGGCGACTTCTTCTCTCTGCAAGGAATAAATAACCTTTTGCGATCACTCGCACTCACTTTCATAGCCTTTTACCTATATAGCTATCAATTATCATACCATAATTTCCTTGCTTGTCAAGGCTTTTTCCCTTATTATACCGTAATTGTAATTCCTATAAGCCTTATTATTTTCTTCATAATATGCATATGCTATAATTAAGTTAATGTTCAAACGAGATGAATCAGTAAGGAGGGTAAACTATGGTTTTAACAAAATACTATAAAAAGCTCAAAGCTCCAATGGATAAAGTAAAAGATGATATGGTCGCGGTCTTTTCTGCTCAGGCAGCCTTTTTTATTATTATATCCTTTTTTCCCTTTCTGATGCTGTTACTTACCCTATTACGGTACCTGCCAGTAGATGCTAAAACACTTTTGAACGCATTTACCTCCATGCTACCAAAAGCAATTCATGATATCATTGGAGGTATCATTAACGATATTTATCATAATGCCGGTGCAACGTTATTATCAATTACGGCTATCTCCGCTCTATGGTCTGCCTCGAAAGGCTTCTTAGCAATTGTGCGTGGAATGAATAGCATTTACGATATCGAAGAAACAAGAAATTTTATTAAACTTCGTTTAATGGCTACTTTATACACTCTGATTTTTATTTTCCTTATCCTGGTAACCTTGCTCATACTAGTATTTGGTAATAGCCTTTACCACTGGATTCAAATCCGCCTTCCGGATATTCAAGGGTTAGCACTATTGATTATCAGTATCCGTACCTTAGTCGCTTTAGCAATCCTTACAATTTTCTTTCTATTGGTTTATATCTTTATTCCGGACCGCAAAACAAGACTTCGAGATGAACTACCTGGCGCCATCTTTTCAGCTTGTGGCTGGCTTATAATTTCGTATCTTTATAGTATGTATATAGACCAGATGTCAGGAGATTCTCCTATGTATGGAAGCTTAACAGCAATGGTTTTCTTACTATTATGGGTCTATTTTTGTATGTATACCATGTTTCTTGGTGGGGAGATTAATATGCTACTCAAACATTTTTTCCAAAAAAGAAAGTAAGAAAGAGTTTAGCTGGCGATGCATTTTAATATCATAGGAAATTGTTAAGCAATTTCCTATGATATTATACATCTTCTTTTTTTTTAGTACATTGTAGCAATCTCAATACCTGTATAATAATGCTTTAGTATCTCTTCATAATCCATCCCAAGTTCCACCATCTTTTTGACTCCATTCTGACTCATACCAACACCATGGCCATATCCGCCTCCATATATTTTAATCCCGGTCACCTTCCCATCTGTCGTTACTTCGTCAATGACAATGAAGGAACTTGGTAACAGACTTAAGTTTCCAACCTCACTACCATCCATTCTGGTTACAACCTGATAGAGTGGTCTTAATAGTTGTCTAATAAATGATTCGGATTTGACTCTGATTGTATATTTACTTCCTATCAATTCAAGCTCTGTTGCTAACCCGCTTTTCTCGCGCTTTATGACTGTCATCTTCTTAATCTTACCAATTTCATCAATTGGTTTACTTGTAAACTTGCCATCCTTTCCTTTCGTTAAGACATACTCTGGTTTTTTCTCATATATTGATTTCAAATGCTTCTCAACTATTTCTTGAAGTTCTTTCATCGTAAAAGTTACATTCCACCGAAACCAAGGGAATTCACTATCATACGTATTCTCAACTTTTGACTTAATAAAAGTTTCAAATTTCGCTTCATCAGAATAATCCACCTCTTTCGTTTTTCCGATTTCCTGAGACTTTCCAACCAAATATGGATGTTCCTCATTACTTAGCCAAACATTAGTAACATCAGCTGTATGTCCACAGGAGGTAGAATAATAGTAAGCAAAGATGGACTGACCTTCGTACCACAAAATCTTTCCATACGTCTCCTTTACTGCTTGTATGGACTCTTCATTTTCTGCATGATTGTTATAAACCTGAAAGCTCGTACTGTCATCTACATGGGCTCCATAGTTACTACAACTATTGGCTAGCAAATGATTATATGCATAGCTTCTAGCACAAATCGCCTGTACCTTTAATGCCTCAATTCCATAAGTGGCTGGCATCTCACTTGTTATTACTGCATAAAGATATTCCTCGAGCGATAGTTCATTAATTACTACCAATCCTCTTTTCGTAACACTTATCTCAATACTCCCTCGATACGCTGGGACTCCACCGCTTCTAGCAACGCTCAATAAGTTGATTTTACCGTCTTCACTGGAAGTTTCTATTTTGATTCTTCCATCCTTCAGCAATTTACTGTTTTTATCAATTGTAATATTTTCCCCAGCTTTCACTTTCTGTGAACTACTACCATAGGTAATGATCCCGTCACAGGATGTTGTAAACACAATCTTTTTATGATAATAGCTTTTATAGTTTGAATTATGAAGCAATACTCGTATATTTTTTGCATGTATAGGTTCTGTGATCAAGGCTGCGCATATTTTCCCATCCGAAATAACAAAATCAGTATTCTTATATCCTACTAAAATAGCATTGGTTACTTCCATCATTAACTCATCATAAACCTTATAAACATGAAAATCCTCAGAAAGAGGTAACGATTGGTAGCCTTCAATTTCGATCCATTTAGAATCTGCCACTAAAACTTTGCCGGTGATAAGGTCTGGTTTAATCGTAATACTAGTGATTTTTTTATTAACAATTACGATATCTCCAACCTTTTTTGTTACATCCTCTTTAAGCTCATTGTTAAGCGTAAACCGACGCTCAATCCCATTAATAAACACAGTGATTTTATTGCCATCCTGTCCGGTGATATAAACATTATTGATTCTTTTTTGGGCAGTACTTTGACTTGTCAAATAGATAATTTCATTTCCTTTGATATATGCTTGCACGGTGGAATCCAAATAATCATCTAGATTTAGTCCATCGCAGCCATACGTATCAGAATCTGCAATAACTACATTTTCTTCTAACGTACTGATATTTTTCTTTGTGCCAAGAATAAATAATTCTTCCTGACGCACTTTTAATGCGTTTTCAGGCAAATCTTTTTCATAAACCTTTTCACGTAAAAAATGATAAAGTGACAACCAGTCACTTAACGAAATTCTCGTTCCCACATCGCTATCAAATAAATGAGGATAAGTTTGTTGTAACTGATTCAAATAATCGTGAGCAATTACCGTCAACAGTTCTTTTACTTCCGATCTAGTAATCTCCTTCTCAGGTTCAAAAGTGTCCTTTGATAAAATCTCGCACTCTTGTAACCCCATATAAGTCAACCCATTGACATATGGCTTCCACCAGTCAGTTTCGGCTACATCGTCATATGTAGTTGTCATTTCAAGTTCCAACAGCTCCTCTTTACTATAAGCAAGAAGACTAAGCATTTTTGCAAAATCTTTACGGTCAATTCCAATTGTTTTACTCCCCTGGCTAACAGGCAGTTCCCCCGAGTCTGTTGAGTCATCTTTCACCCGACCTGCCACATTAGAGACAAAGATAATTAACATTAATACCATACAGCTTATAATTAGAATTATTCTTGTTTTATTATTTATCATCTCACTCACCATTCCTTAGTCTGCTTATCATATTATATGAAACAAGCCCTTAATTATGTTGGCAACTAACAAATTGGTACCAATACTAATATTACACAAATCATCCAAAATATCCATAACGGATACTTTATTCGATAGCATATACCATTAATTAACTATTAGTTTCGCTTATTAAAAAATGATGAATCTACAAATTGACACATATTATCACTTTTGTTAAACTAAACATGTTGTGATAATAAATTGGATATTTATTGATTGAATTATCGTAGTTTTTTCCAATTAATTACATAAATATCGGAACTTTGGTGCAACTTATTATTAATCTGAATATGCAGTAAACTGCATAACAATAGATAAATTCAAGGAGGGTAACAAATGTTAGAAAGACTATTTAAA
The DNA here is from genome assembly GCA_023434365.1 of Bacillota bacterium. GTDB lineage: Bacteria > Bacillota > Clostridia > Lachnospirales > Lachnospiraceae > KM106-2. The sequence continues at coordinate 153,038 of JAEYSV010000002.1, forward strand.
TTGAAACAGAACAAAACTACTGTTTCTACAGAATTTATGGCCGGATTGGCAACCTTTATGACTATGGCTTACATTATCACAGTAAATCCAATTATTATTGCTTCAGGTGGTTCTGATGAGTTAAAGAATGCAGTATTTTTAGCAACTGTAATATCTGCAGGAATCGGAACATTATTAATGGCGTTTTTAGCAAACAAACCATTTGCACTCGCTCCTGGTATGGGACTTAATACGTATTTTGCAGGTACCGTTGCTTTAATAGCTTCTACCGCGGCTCTTTCTTATGACGAAGCATTTCAGGGTGGTTTAGCCATTATTTTATTTTCTGGTATCTTATTTACTATATTAACCTTATTTAAAATTCGAGAAAAGATTGTAGAAGCAATTCCAGCCGCTATCCGTCATGGTATTACTGCAGGAATCGGCTTGATGCTTGTTTATATTGGCTTAGGTTCCAATGCTGGTATTTATGACTCGAACGGAGTACCACATACAATGATTGGTTTCTTCTCAGCAGGTGCAAAAAGTACAAGCGCAGCACTTGGAGATGATTATGCAAGAATGATGCTTTACGTTGCTACTTTCTTTATTGGTTTCTTCGCAATAGTTATTTTGAATCATCATAAAGTTAAAGGTTCCATTCTTTATGGAATTTTGATTGCAAGTGTGGTTTATTTCGCAGGACAGGCTATTTTCTTAGGGGAATCCCCATTTGCAAGCTTAGCGGGCAAAGAAGTTAAAGATTGGATGCCTCCTTTTGATGACTTAGTTGATAAAACATTCTTTAAATTTAACTTTAGTACCTTATTTAAACTTGGTGGTTTTACAACGATTGTTACGGTTATCAGCTTCTGTATGGTAGATATGTTTGATACTATCGGAACTCTTATTGGAACAGCTGCTAAAGCTAATATGTTAGAGAAAGATGGTAAAATGGAGAACATGAATCAAGCGATGCTTTCAGACTCCATTGCAACTTGTGTTGGTGCATGTACTGGTACTTCTACTGTTACTACTTTTATTGAATCAGCAGCAGGTGTAGAAGAAGGCGGTCGTACTGGTCTTACTAGTGTTGTAACAGGCCTTTTATTCTTAGCATGTATGTTCATTGCACCAATTGCTGGTCTGATTCCTGCTCCTGCTACTAGTGCAGCATTGGTATTCGTTGGTGTGTTAATGATTAGTGCCCTTAAAGATATTGATTATAATGATTTTGCAGCAGCAGCTCCTGTAACCTTAATGTTAATCTTCATGGTAATTGGTAGCAGTATTGGCAATGGTATTGGTATTGGTTTAATCTCCTATAGCATTATCAAAATCTTTAGTGGAAAAGCGAAAGATGTTACCTTCTTAACTATCATTTTAGCAGTAATATTTGCTTTAAAATTCTTTGTTATCGTTTAATAATAATAATAATAATAATAATAATAATAATAATAACTAAAACAGCGATAAGAAACGCTTTCGTTTCTTATCGCTGTTTTTTTCTTATTGAAAGATATCCTATTCTGTTCAAGCAGATATTCGTATTCCGCTTTGCTACATGCTCATAACCTATTTTAATATTTTAATCTTTCCAATCAAAGGAATTTCTTTTGCTTTTCCAGTTGCTGCATTGATAATCCCCAAGATACAGAAAACACTAATCACAATCATTACAAGCCAAATAAGTAACATAAGAGGCCATGGAGTGTAGCGATATTCAAAAATACCCCATGGGTCTGATTTTTTAAATGGAAGCATTACAATAATAAAAGAAAATATACTTCCACAAATTGATAATAGGAACGTGTTAAACCCCTGCTTTACATGATACTGTGCAAATGGTGACTGTTTAGCTGCAAAACATGGAATTAGCCATAGCAAGCCAAGATACGCTAATACAGCCATCAATTTATTCTGAGCAATATCTTGTGGATGGAACATTGCAGTGCTATCAGGAGTATTCATAAAGGACGGAGTCTGAACTCCATATGTATTTTGATTATAGCCTTGATACCCTTGTTGTGGTGGTATATTCATCTGTCCCTGGTTATTCTGCTGTGGCTCACCATTCATTGGACCAGAATAATTCTGCTGTGGTTGTCCGTTCATTGCTCCTTGGTTATAATACTGTGGTTGACCATTTACCTGTTGTCCCGCATTAAATTGTTGTGGCTGACCGTATGCTGATCCTGAGTTAAACTGCTGTGGTTGTCCAGTGGTTGTACCAGCGTTATATTGCGCTGTACCTACATTGTTATTACCTGATATCGGATTCTGACAATTTGGACATGCCCCTGCACCCTCCGGTATCATTGTACCGCATTTTGAACAAAAAGCCATTAAAATGCCTCCTTTACAATATATAATAGTGCTTACAGAACATTATATAAAGCTCTATCAATTTCTATTCAAAAAATGTCCTGATATTGTAATTTTAGCTTGTTTTCCAAATATTGTCAAATATATTTGAAAAAAAGCCCATGTTTCAGTCAGAAAATAAGAAGAGGACTTTATCAGAAATATTACTCTGATAAAATCCTCTATTTATTATTTTATCCTTCAATAACATCATGCATATTATACATACCAGGTTTCTTTCCTGCTAGATACTTTGCTGCACTAATGGCTCCTTTAGCAAACACTGCTTTCGAATAAGCCGAGTGTTTAAACTCAATCACCTCATCGATTCCGGCAAAAATAACCTCATGTTCACCTACAATCGTTCCACCACGTACGGCGCTAATCCCTAGCTCCTTTTTATCACGTTTTTCTCTTACATGGGAGCGGTCGTACACATATTCGTAACTGTTATTAAATTCTTCATTAATAGCATCTGCCAAAGCTAACGCTGTTCCACTTGGTGCATCTACCTTTAAATTATGGTGACGCTCCACTATTTCTATATCATAACCTGCCCCCGCAAGTACTTTAGCTGCTTCCTTAAGGAGTTTGAACATAGTATTAATTCCAAGCGACATATTGGCAGATCGTAAAATTGGGATATAAGCAATACTTTGTGATACCAAATCCAGTTGTTCCTCTGTTAATCCAGTTGTACATAAGACAATAGGAAGCTTCTTACTAATCGCTCCAGAAAGCAGAGAATCAATTGCTGCCGAATTCGTAAAATCTATAATAACATCAGCTTCTTCCCTGCAACTACTCAGAGATTGATAGACAGGGTAAGGACATTTGCCATTATCATATGGATCTATTCCAGCAACTATCGTGCATTCCTCGTCTTTCCCTACCAAATCCGTTATTACCTGGCCCATATGGCCACAGCAGCCATGCATAATAATTTTAATCATGTTTATTCCCTCTCTGTTTCTTCTTAGTTTATCTCCAGATTACTTTAGATTACCTTCACGCCTACATTAATTAATTCCTGATATAGTTTTTTCGCATTGTCTTCTTCCATCTCAGTAAGTGGAGCACGAAGCATTCCTGCATTCATACCCATAAACTGCATAGCCTTTTTCACAGGAATAGGGTTAACTTCTGAAAACAGCGCTTTGATTAATGGGATATATTTCAACTGTAACTCAAGACTCTTAAGGGTATCCCCTGCTAGGTATTTCGCTACAATATTATGTGTTTCTTCTGGTAAAATATTCGCTAGTACACTAATAACACCTTTTCCGCCAAGAGACATGATTGGTACAATCTGATCGTCATTTCCAGAATAAAGATCAATCTCTCCGTATGTTTTTTGCATCACTTCTGCTACAAAACCAATATCCCCGGTAGCTTCTTTGACTCCAACAATATTATCAACTGTTTTAACTAGTGTTGATATCGTGGACGCTTGCATACTGCATCCTGTTCTTCCCGGTATATTATAGAGAATAACCGGTATATCGATACTTCCTGCTACCTGGGTAAAATGAGCAATCAGCCCTTTTTGAGTAGCCTTATTATAGTATGGAGTAACCACTAATACTCCATCTGCACCGTAATCTCTTGCTTCCTTAGACAGATACATTGCTGTCGCTGTACAATTTGAACCGGTCCCCGCTATTACTGGAACTCTTTTTGCTGTACGCGCCACTGCTACCCTGATACATTCAAGATGTTCTTCATGAGTCAAGGTGGAAGCCTCTCCTGTGGTACCGCAAACTATAATTGCATCTGTTTTGTTTTCAATCTGAAAATCAATTAATTGTTCCAATCTCGCATAATCAACCTCCAGATTTTCTTTCATAGGTGTTACAATTGCAACACCAGCACCTGTAAATATTGACATATTTAACCTCCTAAATAGAATTAGCGATACATGGACAAAAGAAAAAGCCGACAAAGTGTCGACTCCTAAAGAATTCTATCATAAAAAAGGATAAATAATTCTTTAGGTAGCACTCCATCAATGGAATTGATGACAGTCATAGGGTTATTCACCACATGCCCAGGAACAGCACTCTCAGGTTAGCTGAACCTTCGGCATTTTTTCCTTTTAACTACATTCTACTATGCCTGAACATATCCTGTAGTCTACTCTTAAAAAATGCGCCTCTACCAATAAAGTTATTTTCTTTATGTATCAATTTAACAAGTAACTACTTTTGACCAAGTGTCAAAAGCTTTTGATAATCATAGCATTTGTAATATGGTTTGTCAATACGTTGTTGGAGGCATTTTTTAATAGGAATATCTTATTCTTTTTATAATACTATTATATTAAAAACCACCATAATGTTTACAATCCTACTAATTCACTTATTAATATGAGAGTGTTTATATTACAAGAAAGAGTTTCGCTAGCGAAACTCTCCGCCTGCGGCGGGTCGCTTAGGCGACATTTTTCATTTCCGCCGCAGTGCGATCCTCGCGGAGCGTTTTTTATGATATAGGAAATTAGCAATTTCCTA
>JAEYSV010000003.1 GCA_023434365.1 Bacillota bacterium
GATTAGGGCGTCAAAAGCCCTTATTAAAATTATAGTTCGTCAATTTGCACAATTCTGTTTGTGAATCGTGATGCAAGGCATAGTTCATTCGCAACACGCTCTCGCTTGGATGAAGTTCGTAGTGGCACATAAGGCCCTAATCATTATAGGACATTACGTCTTATGATATAAAAAACCGTCTACTGTAATGATTCAAATAATCATCTGGAAAAATATAAGACTACAATGTACAATCATTTACATAAAGTGGTTGTCACCAAGTAAGAAAGAAGGTTTATACATGGAGAAAGAGAAAAGGTTGGAAGCATTTGAAAAAATGTTAGAAGCAATAGAGCGTGAATATGAAACTACTGTAGAGCGAATGGAAAAGCTGAAGAAACAAGGAAAAGTGAAGTCAGTAACATATCAGCAAATGATGGTGAGAAAGCTGATGTATATTAATATGCTAGATTTGTATCATATCTATGGAATCCGAGAAAAGAACTAATGATTTAAGATATCAAAAAAGTACAGTTATGTGATTAAGTTACTGAACAAATAATATGGACTGTTATAATTAGGATATAAAAACAACGATAAGGAATAATATATCAGCAGGACGTAATGGAATGCAAAAGAATAAAGGAGAAGAGAACATGTTTGGTTTTTTGAAAAAAGAGGATAACAAAGTAATCCATGTAAATGATTTGGACAATTTGATAGGTTCCATTGAATTAATTGATATACGGGAACCTTATGAATATCAGGGTGGAACTATTAGGACAGCTAAGAATATTCCAATGGGGAATTTACTAAGTAACCCTGATAAATATATGATTAAAGACAAAACCTATTATATTATGTGTCATTCCGGAGCAAGAAGTAATAGGACGACAAGATTACTTCAAAAACAGGGCTTTGATGTGATTGATGTAGCAGGTGGTATGGCTTCCTATGTTGGCACTAAGCGTAAATAATTAAGAGAAGGAGGAAAAGCAATGGGACGAAAGATTGTCATTATTGGTGGAGTAGCAGGTGGAGCATCTGCGGCCGCCAGACTTCGAAGAAACAACGAAGAAGACCAGATTATTATGTTTGAAAAAGGACCACATGTTTCATTTTCAAACTGTGCGCTACCTTATCATCTTAGTGGAATAGTACGTGAAGCAGATGATTTGGTGCTAATGAATCCAGAATTATTTTTAAAACAATATAAGATAGAAGCAAGAGTCAATAGCGAAGTTATTGCAATCGACCGTGATAAGAAACAGGTTACTGTAAAAGAGATAGATACCGCCAATATATATACAGAAACTTACGATAAATTGATATTATCACCGGGTGCAGCTGCTATTGTACCAAATATTCTGGGAACTGAGCATGTCAATATTTTTACAATCCGCAACGTTGTTGATATTGATAAGTTAAATCAGTTTATTAAAAATACGAAGGAGAAAGACATTGTTGTAATTGGAGGCGGATATATTGGAGTGGAAGCAGCAGAAAATCTCCGTAAGGCCAATTATAGGGTTTCGTTAATTGAAGGTACGAATCAAATATTACGACCATTTGATTATGATATGGTCCAAATTTTTCATAAAGAGCTCGTTGACCATGGAATAGATTTGATTGTAGAGGATACCGTCGTAAGATTTGAAAAGAATAAAGTGGTGTTATCTTCGGGAAAAGAAATTCCTGCTAGTGTAGTAGTAATGGCTGTTGGTGTATCTCCTGAAATAACCCTTGCTAAAGAGGCTGGGTTACAAATCGGAGCGACGGGAGCAATTATGACAGATAAGAACTACCAGACAAATGACCCGGACATTTATGCAGTAGGTGATGCCATTGAAGTATATCATGCGTTAACAGAAACTATGATGAAGTTATCATTAGCTGGGCCAGCTCAAAAGCAGGCAAGAGCAGTAGCAGATCATATCAATGATAAGCCAATTATGAATAAAGGATATATCGGTTCTTCTGCAATTAAAGTATTTGATTATAATGGTGCTTCGACAGGACTGAATGAGGCACTAATTCAGGCACTAAAGCTGCAAATTGATTATCAGGTAGTTCATATCATATTAAATGATAAGGTTGGACTAATGCCGAATTCAAAACCTATGCATTTCAAATTGCTTTTTGAAGTTCCATCTGGCAAAGTATTAGGAGCACAGGCAATTGGAAAAGGTGATGTAACAAAAAGAATTGATGTAGTAGCTACAAGCATTAAATTTGGAGCTACCGTGGAGGACTTAAAAGATCTGGAACTTTGCTATGCGCCACCATTTGCAACAGCTAAAGATATTGTAAATTATGCAGGATATGTGGGATCTAATCTGTTACGTGGTGACTTTAGACAGATAAATGTAGATCAGGTCAGGGATCTGGTTGAGCAAAATCAAGTTATAGTTGATGTAAGAGAACGTTACGAATATGAAAATGGTCATATTAATGGAGCAATAAACATTCCACTTAGTGAACTCCGGGATAGAGTTGAGGAAATACCTAAAGATAAACCGGTTTATCTGCATTGTCGAAGTGGTCAAAGAAGCTATAATGCTGCCTTAGCACTACAACATCTGGGATATGATGAGGTGTTTAATATTGCAGGAAGTTTTCTTGGTTTATCATTTTATGAGTATTATAATGACATGCGCCTTGGAAGAGATAGCATCATGACAGAGTATAATTTTAGATAAAGCAGATAAATCAATAAGGTATATTCAAAGGGGTGTAAAACGGTTTATAGGTTAGTAAAGGTATTCATATATTTCGTAAATAATAATAATTATTATAATTAATATATAGAAATTTGAGAATAAATGTGATAGAATGAATTTAGCATTTATGTTATAATATGGATGCTCATATAACTAATAAACTAAGGAGGTAATTTAATGAAGGAATTAAAAGGGTCAAAAACAGAAGCAAACCTAATGTCAGCTTTTGCTGGGGAATCAATGGCAAGAAATAAGTACTCCTACTATGCTTCCAAAGCGAAAAAGGATGGATATGTTCAGATTGCGAAGTTTTTCGAAGAAACCGCAGCAAATGAAAAGGAACATGCAAAAATTTGGTTTAAATTACTTCACGATGGAATTGCAGATACAAAAGTGAATCTTGAGGATGCTGCAGCCGGTGAAAATTATGAATGGACTGATATGTATCCAACTTTTGCTAAAGAAGCGAAGGCAGAAGGATTTGAACATATTGCCTATCTTTTTGAGGAAGTAGCGAAGATTGAAAAAGAGCACGAAGAGCGCTATAAGAAATTATTAGCGAATATTGAAGGTGGACTCGTATTCTCAAGAGATGGCGACGCAATCTGGCAGTGTAGTAACTGTGGTCACATTGTGGTTGGTAATAAAGCTCCGGATAGATGTCCTGTCTGTGATCATCCACAATCTTATTTCGAAATAAAAGCTGAAAACTATTAATTAAGTATAGGAGGAATAAAAATGAACAAAGAACCAAAATTTTTCGTATGTAAACATTGCGGTAACGTAGTGACTTTTATCCATGAATCAGGTGCACCACTTTCTTGTTGTGGTGACAATATGACCGAAATCGTTGCAAATACAGTGGATGCAGTGGTTGAAAAACATGTTCCTGAAGTAACAATCGATAATAATAAGGTTACAGTTAAAATCGGAAGTGTAGAACATCCAATGGTTCCAGAACACTTCATTCAGTGGATTTACTTATTGACAGACAAAGGATTCCATATGAACTATTTAACTCCAGATGATAAACCGAAAGCAGTTTTTGTTTTAGAAGATGAAAAAGCAGTTGCAGCATATGAATACTGTAATTTGCATGGATTATGGAAGAAAGATATTTAATAAATTAAAAAAACAGATGGTGCGAAAGGTAATATAACCTTAGCACCATCTCTTTTTTTATTAGGATAAATATTACTTACCAATCAATGTGTCTGACTTTAAAATATGCTCAACAAACCAATTATAAAGGAAATCAATTAATTCAAGCAAAATCTCTTTTTGATTTTCATCTATGGTATCGGAATTATAATTATCCATTTTTTCAATAAAATCATGATGAGAAGTCTTTTGAGAAAACATGCGTTTATAACCAATACTGATCATATACTCTTCTTCATGTTCAAAGTGATATTTAGTATACTCTTTTAATTCATTGACAACATCAATTATGTAGTCATATTTGTCAGGAATGAATTGATTCGTTAGCAGCTCATAGGCTTCATTAGCGATTGAGAATAATTTGGCATGTTCTTGATCAATAAAATCAATTCCTGTGTAGAATTCTGGTTTCATTTCGTACATTTTAGTTCACCTATCTTTCTTACGTATAATAAATTAGTGACAATATTATTTTACATGGTATTATTATATTTGTAAATGGTATTTACTTATCAAAAAATTTGAATTAAGTGATGAAATATAAATGGAATCGTGTATTAAGAAATACGAGGAATTAGTCGAAATGATTTGTGAAGAGAAAGGAAAGGGCGAAGCAAGAGATGAGAAGACTGTTTAGCAAAGGCCAGGCAAAATACCTCTTACCGGGTATCATCGGTATATTATTATATCTATATATGGCAAATTTACTCAGAAAATATTCTGTTTCGAATCAAGAGTATCAGTTGTTCACGATTAAAATTGATAATTTCTTATTGAGAGGTATTATCACTCAGTTACAGATGTTACTATCTGTGGCCTTTGTATTATTAGGGGCTAGAAGAGGCTATCTCGTTTCATTAGGGTTGAATTTATATATATTATGGGGATCTATCATATTTGCAATCAAATATCAAAGTACGACCTCTATACCTGGAATATTATCTTATATAGGAGTTATGATTACCATTAGCTTTATATATTTATATAAATTGAGACTAAGAAAACAAATCACTGAATTGAGGGAAAAAGAAAAAGAGTTAAAAAGTCTGGCTTATTTTGATGGTTTAACCAATGTACTGAATCGGAAGACCTTTATTGAAGAATTAGACTATCATATTAATTTCTTTCGTGGATTAGGTAAAAATTTATATGTTATCTTTCTTGATGTTGATGAGTTTAAAAGTATTAATGATACAATGGGACATCATGCAGGAGATGTCATTTTGCAAGAATTAGCTGCTAGAGTTAACAAGTTCCTTAATAAAGTAGATGTTATTGGTAGATTAGGTGGGGATGAGTTAGGAATTATTATTAAGCATGATTTAGACGATGTAAGTATAAATGATTATATGGAAAAAATACAAAATGTGATTCTGAAACCTTATACAATTGATGGAACAAATGTTATTGCCACAGTTAGTATCGGAGTAGCTGAGTTTCCTAATGATGGAATTGACGCTACACAGTTGTTGAAAAATGCCGATATAGCCATGTACCAGGCAAAGAAATCTGGTAAAAATCAGATATGTTACTATTCAGAAAGTATAGATACAGTTTGAAATTGACGGAAAAAAAGAGGCTGAGTATTGTGAAAAGAAAATTATTTGTTCTATTGATAACGATATATCTTATCTATTTTATTGGTTTGTTATTTAAAAATGATACAGTGGGAGACATCTTATCACCATTGTTAACCTTAATTTCGGGCTGTATTGTTTTATACGGATATGGTATAAGAGAAAACACCAAAATATATAGAATTGCTGGAATCATTTATTCAATTGGAATATTTTCATGGTTTTTCATGGATTTTATGTGGGGAGTATCAACATTACTTCTACATGTGAATCCAGAAGAAAATCTTATCATTTTTTATGGTTATTTTTTAACGAATATATTAATTTTAGTCACTTTCCTTTTGTATGGTTTCAATGAGCTAAAAAACTGGAATAAGATGCAGTTTTTAATAGATGCAATCATTATTACATTTCTTGTTATCTTTATGCTGTGGGTGTTTGTTTTTGAGCAGGATATGGGGAGGGCCTTATTATTATGGCCGAATAAGATACCGATGATCTCCATGATCATTGATGCTATTATTTTTACCTGTGTTTCAATTTGGTTCTTATCAAATAAGATAGCAAAAGCATCTTTATTTATTAAATTAGCCACAACAGGGAACGTTATATTTGCAGTCACCGATTTCATCTATTTTTATCAGTTTTCCTATGATTCCTATGAGCCTAATACTTTATTAGACGGGGGATATATACTTGCCTTTGGAGTAATGGCATTGGGAGCATATGTTAAGATGAAAACAAAAACTGAATCAGAAATTGTTCTTCCAAGTATTAAAATTATTGATAAATTTAATAAAAAAATGATTATTTTTTTATTTCCAGTTGTCTTGCTTTTATTCAAAGGAGACGATACCTCATTCATTATCCTTGTTATCCTAATAATCTGGTTCTATTTTGTATTCTCTAATTATATTCAGAGTAATATTGACCGTGATGCATTACTAATAAGAGAGCATAAGCATGTTAATGATCTGGAAAAGAAGGTAGAAGAGCGGACGAATGAGCTTATTAAGATAATGAATAATGATTATCTTACTGGTCTATTTAATAGACGTTATTTTGAAACTTACCTGGAACAAGTATGTACGAACCTTAAGAAGGATGAGTGTGTTCAACTTTTATATATCGACTTAAATAAGTACAGTAGTATTAAATCAATGTACAGCAAGCATACAGCAGAATCTCTTTTACGAGAAGTGGGAAACAGAATGAAAACTATCGTAGAGGAAGCAGGTGGTATGCTGGCATCTTATGGGGAAGACACTTATGTCACAGTATTAAAAGGCGCCTATACCTCTGATCAGGGAATGAAACTTGCACAGAGAATCCTTGAGAATTGCAGTGATATCTATTTCACGCAAAAACACTCAATTAAAGTTACGTTAAGTGTTGGAATAGCTTGTTATCCCGTTGATTCGAAAACGACGGATGATTTGGTAAATAATGCAGATATGGCAATGGTTCAGGCAAGAACTCTAGGCATTAATAGAATTTCCCGATGCAACGAACAGATTGCAAATCATATTCATTATCTGAATAGAATTGAAATGAGATTAAAAAAGGTAGTATTTGAGGAGGAGTTTACCCTTCATTACCAACCTCAGGTACTATGTAAAGAGGGTAGTCTGATAGGATTTGAAGCGTTGATTCGTTGGTATCCAGATCACAATACCTGTATCTCACCTCTTGAGTTTATCCCAATTGCAGAGGAGATTGGTTTGATAATCCCATTAGGATATTGGATAATGGAAACGGCCGCAAAACAGCTTGCCTTTATTAGAAGTCAACAAGTTTACGATATTAGGATATCCATTAATGTATCTGCGAAACAGTTGCAGGATCAAGACTTTCTTATTAAGTTAAAGGAAGTAATCCAAAAATATAAAATTCCACCCCTTACTTTCGAAATTGAAATTACGGAAAATATACAAATTGAAAAAAATAGCAATATGCTATCGTTACTACATGAAATACGGAATATGGGGGTTTCTATCGCTGTTGATGATTTTGGTACTGGTTATTCCTCTCTTTATTATCTTAAAAACTTACCAGTAGACCGTATAAAAATAGCAAAAGAATTAATTGATAATATCGAAAATGATATATATTCCTACTCGATTATTCAGATGGTACTATCTGTTGCAAAAGTAAAAGGCATTAAGGTAATTGCAGAAGGAGTAGAAACAAAAGAACAGTGGGAATGTCTTAAGAAACTTGGATGTGACGAAATTCAAGGATATTACTTTTCCAAACCATTACCACCAACTGAATTACCAATGATTATGGCAAAATTATATAATCAAGAAGAAAAATACGAAAATTAAATGGAAAATAGTATTGTCTATGATATAATGCAAGATAGCAAGGAATAAAAAGGAGAATTTTATGAAAGTGTTTATTGATCGAGATGGTTGTATCTCATGTGGCTTATGTGTAGCAACATGTCCAGAAGTTTTTCGCATTGCAAGTGATGGCTTAGCCGAATCTGTAATTAAGATAGTACCAAAAGATATCGAAGCTGAAGTAATGGATGCGCAAGTGAATTGCCCGGTAGCAGTAATTATAACGGATAGATAATTAAATATTATAAATAATAATTTCTAGAGTAGCATACAATGAAACTACCGTGTTAAGAAATGATAGAAAGAAGGGCTTTTATGGAATGGAAATATGAAGAGGGAAAGATCTTTAGTGAGAATGATCAAGGAGAGATAATTGCTGAGGCAGATTACCTTAACATGAAAAATGGCATGGTCGATATAGAACATGTTTATGTAAGTCCAGAATATAGAGGCAAAGGAATTGCGGATGAAGCGATGGTAGCAGTGGTTGATTATCTTAGAAAAGAGAACTTGAAAGCAACTGCCACCTGCTCTTATGCTAATGCGTGGTTTAAAAAGAATGCTACAAAGTATGAAGACGTTATTGCAAAAGAATTGAGTAACCAAAGCGTATCTTGTAAGATTGATGGGAAGCATTGATAGAAACAGTAATCAAAAGAAACATCGTATTGAATGAAGCGAGTTCAATACGATGTTTCTTTTATGCTCATCAGTAATTGTAAGTAATGCTTCATAAAGTTTTACATAATAATACCTTTGTTTATCCATAATAAATTCTGACCAATATAATAATTCGAGAGGAGATTTTATGGATAAGAAAAGTAAGGAAAAGAAAGTTCAAAAAAAGTTTCAGGAGGAGTTTAATAATATCACCAACAAAGTAAAACCGGTAAATCAGAACCAGGAGCACAATGTTCGAGATGAGGGAATCGGCCCGATTAATCAAAGAAGATAACTTATGTGATAAATAAAAATTTTTGATATGTTAATCCGGGTTAGGGTGTCATAATGATTCGGTCTTTAATTGTAAATATTGAAAAAGCCTTATAGCAAGTTAAATTGCTATGAGGCTTTTTTGCGGTATGAATGACTTAGAGATTATTTGACTTTTATAGATACAACCTTTGAATAATCCCCAAATACAATAGAATTACCGCTTATTTTATATGCTCTTACCTTAAAATAATAAACTCTTTTAGAAATAAGCCTTGACTTCTTTAAATATAATTTGGAAGCAGATAAAGTAGATATCTTAACATATTTGCCCTTCTTGGAGGTAGCCATAAAAATCTCATAACCACTTGCTCCTGTGACCTTATTATATTTGATTGTTGCTGTTCTCCTTGTGGAGGTTATGGTAGGTTTTACAACCCGGGGTTTGATTTTGAAATATTTAGTTATCTTCCCTGTGTAATTCCCGATTCCCGTTATAGTAATTTTCGCAACCCCAGGGTACTTATTATTACTATAACTGATTGAATAATTGATAGAATTAATTATGTATTTGCCGTTCTTCAATACAATAGTTGGTTTTCTATGCTTGCCGTTGTAAGTAATGTTAGTAGTTGATAAAGTGGCAGCCATTTTCTTAATGGATTTTGCTAGGATATTTATGTTGACTGATCCTTGAAGTGTTTCATAATTGGTCTTAGTAACTTTATAATAGACTTTGTAATTTCCTGCTTTTGTATATTGAGGTTTCGTTGTTGTATATGTTTTATTATTCGAGCTATAAGTTATTATTGCTCCTGCTGGAATTTTTACGTTAGGTGCATGTTTTTTACCATCATATGTTACAACGATACCGGAGACTGTTACTCCTAGTAATGGTACATCTTTTCTGTCAAATTCACAGATGTATCCAATATCCAAAATTGCATTGTTAATATCATTCCATTTTCCATTTGTTAAAACAGCCACATAATCTTCATTATTTGAATAGTTATTTGGTTCACCAGGTGACCAATTATTATATACAATAGTTTCACCTGTTACCCAATTAAATGTATTTTCCTTCGCGGCATCGCTCGCACCGATGTAATATCCTCCTCGTGCTTGACTTTTAACCAAGGCGTTAATTACATTCTGCTCTGCCTGGGAAGTGATCGTTACCAAATGTCCACCTGATTTATTGCATTCTGCTTTGGCCTGCTCCCATGTATATGCATCATTAAATAATACATAGGTATGCCCTAAAGCATGAATCTTCTTTACCATGGCTTTAGAATTTGAGAGGGTGACTGCGGTTGGGTGATAAACGGAGTAATTACCCTTTGCATCATATGCATAGATATGCGTATAATATTTGCCTTTTTCCAAGTTATGATCTTTGTCTCTTACCGTAAAGGTTACGGTATTACCACTTATTGAACCGCTTACACTAGTATTATTAACCCAGTCAGTAGCCAGATCATCTTGTCCGTTCTTATCCGTCCATGTGGGAAACTGAACTTTTTTTACACCAACATTGTCTGTAACCTTGCATGTAATCGTGTACCCTAGCGATGTGATATTTGATATTCTTACATTGGATATAATAGGAGCTTGAGAATCATTGTTGTGTACTACATTAAAATAGCTAGGTCCTATGATAGGCCCTCTGACTCCGGAACTATTATATCCTGCCATTGCAAATCTATAATTCCCTACTGGAAGATTTATCGTCTTACTATTCCCTGTCACATAATCATCAAATACAATTGAACCGTCGTTCGTCCTTCTTATAGTCAAACCATATTTTACTGCATGCGCGGATACTCCCCAGGATATCACAGTACCTTCTCCTTCTAGATAATCTACCTTTGATGTAGAGATACTGAAGCTCCCTGGAGTAGTGTCTCCATTGCCATCCAGATAAATATAACCAATAACATACTGAGGATATCCAGGCCATGTATAGGCACCAACTTCTAAGTAAGCTCGAGGTCTGACGGTATAGTGACAATATTGGCAGCCACCATAATAGTCAGGTGTTCCATTCCACCCACCTTCCGTATAATATACATTGTTGTCATCGACTGATTCTATGTATGCTACGTGTCCGTAACCGCCGTCTTGTGCCCATACACCGATCGAGTTGGCTCTGGGCGTTGTCCCAGTTGCATATCCGGCTGCTCTTGCATTTTCCAGCCATTGACCACCATTACCCCACACAGGTAATGCTTTTCCTAACACTTCATACGTTCTTCCCCACGCATACCACGTGCATCCGACATTAGAAAATGAAACGGGATAATAAGGATTCACTCCGTTCGTATAACCTGCACTGTACAAATTTGCAGTTCCTGTAGCCTTGGCAGTTGGATCTTCTGCTGCTTGGATTAAGGCCACTGATAATAAGGCAAATCCCAGCAGATAAAAGAGTTTCGTTTTTAATTTTTTAAAAGAAAACATTCTTACAACCTCCTGTTAATCATAATATTTTCCTTCCATCTATCTCTTATGTGAGTATATGTCTGAGTGATGTATTTCTGATTCACGTATTAAGTATATTATAAATAATATACTTAATTGCACAAATACTTCCATGATGTAAATAATAAAGCATTATTGGTAATATTTTCAATAATATTTGTTAATATTTGAAGACTAAATAAGAATAAATTAAATACGCTAGGTTGATTCTATGATTACAAAGTGAACAGTCACAGAATTAGTAGCTTCTACAAAGAAACTAAATGGCTTTTATGACACATATATCAATCCTGCAAATGAAGAAAAATGTTGACAATCTCTTATTCATCATGTAATATACTCATTACGAGACGATACAAGTCTTAAGGATGTTGATAGAATATCCTTAGAGAATTTAGACCATCCTAGTATAATAGGAGTGTGGCCATACGGACAGCCGGGTCAACTGCCGATTGCAACAGTTTGTTGCATTATTGATTGAGTTAAAAGCTCAAATTTTATAAGTAGTTATCGCATAAAGTGGTGTCTTTGACACACGGTTACTTGTGAAACGGTCAATAAGAGTAGTAAAGCTAAGTTCTTGCATATAGACTCTGTATCTGCATAGTGATGAATTGAATGGTTGATAAGACCATACTATATACACGAAGTTTGTAGAAAAGACTCAGGTAATGTTGCGATAATGTGCACATACCTGAGTCTTTTTCTGTCCGAATGAATAAGAGGAGGTAACTATGGAGAATAAGTTGACATTATACGGCTTTAACAATTTAACAAAGTCGCTTAGTTTTAATATTTACGATATTTGTTATGCAAAAAGTGAAAGAGAGCAAAAGGACTATATCGCTTATATTGATGAACAATATAACTCAGAGCGTTTGACGAATATCTTAACTGATGTTACGGAAATGATAGGGGCACACGTATTAAATATATCAAAACAGGACTATGATCCTCAGGGGGCAAGCGTAACCTTTTTGATTGCGGAAGAGAGTATGATTCCTGCGATGGTAACTGATGCGCACGGGATTTTACAGCCAGAGACTGTTGTTGCACATCTCGATAAGAGTCATGTTACGGTTCATACCTATCCGGAATTTCATCCAGAGACTAGTATTGCAACATTTCGTGTAGACATTGATGTGGCAACTTGTGGAGAAATCACACCGCTTAAAACTTTGGATTACTTAATTGGAAGTTTTGATTCGGATATTATTACGATGGATTATCGGGTACGAGGCTTTACCAGAGATATTCACGGGCATAAGTTATTTACGGATCATAGAATTACTTCTATTCAGGATTATATCGATAGAAAGACGATTGAACGATATGATGCGATTGATATCAATATGTATCAAAGCAACCTATTTCATACAAAGATGTTAATCAAAGACGTCGATTTGAAAAACTACTTATTTAAAACTGATGTATATGAATTAGCTCCTAAGACAAGGTTGGAGATTACGAATAACCTTAGACAGGAAATGATTGAGATATTTAGTGGAACAAACGTGTATTAGAAAAGGAGCCATTATGGATAGAGAATTACAGCGTAAGGCACCCATTATGGATGCGCTGAATCGGTTTAGAAAAGAGCGCGTCGTACCATTTGATGTACCTGGTCATAAAAGAGGACGTGGAAATAAAGAGTTAACAGATTTTCTTGGGGAAAAATGCATGTCCATTGACGTAAATTCCATGAAACCGCTGGATAATTTATGTCACCCGGTAAGTGTAATTAAAGAAGCGGAAGAGTTGGCAGCAGAAGCATTTGGTGCGATGCATGCATTCTTTATGGTAGGTGGAACTACTTCAAGTGTTCAGGCGATGGTAATGAGTGTCTGCAAGAGTGGCGACAAAATTATTCTTCCAAGAAATGTACATCGTAGTGCCATAAATGCGCTGATTTTGTGTGGTGCAATACCAGTCTATATTAATCCGGAAACGAATGAAGAACTCGGAATCTCTTTGGGAATGAAATTAGAGAATGTGGAGATGGCAATAAAAGAGCATCCCGAAGCCAAAGCGATTTTAGTGAATAATCCAACGTATTATGGCATCTGTTCTAACCTGGTAGCAATTACAGAGTTAGCACATAAGCATGGGCTCAAAGTGTTAGCCGATGAGGCACACGGAACTCATCTCTATTTTGGAAAAAATCTTCCGATAAACGCAATGGCAGCTGGTGCTGATATGGCAGCGGTAAGCATGCATAAATCGGGTGGTTCATTAACACAAAGTTCTTTCCTTTTAATAGGGGAACGAATGAATAAGGATTATGTACGTCAGATTATCAATTTGACGCAATCTACCAGCGGCTCTTACCTGTTAATGTCTAGTCTGGATATCTCTAGAAAACAGCTGGCTCTAGAGGGAGAAGCTATTTTTGACCGTGTATACGAACTTACTCAGTATGCGAGGGAAGAAATCAATAAAATTGGCGGATACTATGCATATAGTACCGAAATTAAAAATGGATCAACAGTTTATGACTTTGATGTAACAAAACTGGCGATTAATACGAATGGAACTGGACTAGCTGGAATTGAAGTATATGATATCCTTCGTGATGAATACGATATTCAAATAGAATTTGGTGATTTATGCAATGTATTAGCGTATATATCTGTGGGAGATAGCTACAAAGACATTGAGCGTTTAGTTAGTGCGTTGTCAGAAATCTATCGTATTTACCGTAAAGACCCTGCTGGAATGCTAAAGCATGAATACATTAATCCAAACGTAGTAACCGCACCACAGGAGGCCTTTTATGCAGAGAAGAAATCGTTGCCAATCAATGAGACAATAGGTCAGGTTGCCGGCGAATTTGTTATGTGTTACCCACCAGGAATCCCAATTTTAGCACCGGGCGAGGAGATTACCGAAGAAATTATAGAATATATAGAATATGCAAAAGAAAAAGGCTGTTTTCTGACTGGAACGCAAGACCCTGGAGTGGAAAGTATATGCGTGCTTACTAAATAGCATAGTTACAAGCAAATATTGAGGAAAAGAGGAAGATTGCATGGAGTTATGGTACTCAGAAAAGCATACCGAGGATGTGAAGTTTTCCATCCGTGTGAATCGGCAATTATATAGTACACAAAGCAAATATCAACGAATTGATATTTTCGAATCAGAAGAATTTGGTCGATTCTTGGTTTTAGATGGTTATATGATGATGACAGAAAAGGACGAATTCATTTACCATGAAATGATTGTACATCCTGCAATGGCTGTGCACCCTCATATAGAGAAAGTATTAGTAATTGGTGCAGGAGATGGCGGAGTAGTAAGAGAATTAACCCGTTATGGAAGCATCAAGCATATTGATGTAGTTGAGATTGATGAGATGGTGGTGGAAGCTTGTAAGAAGTATCTTCCCCAGACAGCGTCTTCTTTTTCTGATGATAGAGTAACACTTCATTATCAAGATGGGTTAAAGTTTGTTCGTCTTTATAACAACGAATATGATTTGATTATTGTGGATTCAACGGATCCATTTGGACCAGGCGAAGGATTATTTACAAAAGAATTCTACGGAAATTGTTATAAAGCCTTAAAAGAAGATGGAATTATGGTGAATCAGCATGAAAGTCCATTTTATGAAAATGATGCGATCGCAATGCAAAGAGCTCATAAAAGGATTGTGGAGTCCTTCCCAATTAGTCGCGTATATCAGGCGCATATCCCAACTTACCCATCGGGTCACTGGTTATTTGGATTTGCTTCAAAAAAATATCATCCAATTGAAGATCAGAATGCTAACGATTGGAAGAAGCATGGCTTAAAGATGAGATATTATAATAGTCAACTTCATGTAGGTTCTTTTGCTTTACCGAATTACGTAGAGGAGATGTTAGAGGATGTTGAATAAAAATATTGAAACATTTATTGCATGTGATTGTGAGTATGAAGATGCGGATATCGTTTTATTTGGTGCCCCATTTGACAGCACTACAAGTTTTCGCCCTGGTACCAGATTCGCCAGTAAAGCGATTCGCGGAGAGTCTTATGGAGTAGAAACCTATAGCCCATATCAAAATAAAGATATGACGGATTACAGTTTTTTTGATAGTGGCGATCTGGAACTTCGATTTGGTAATCCTGAATCAGCTCTTCATGATATAGAAGAACGTACAGCAACCATCTTAGCTGATGGAAAACGACCATTGATGATTGGTGGGGAACATCTTGTAAGTTTAGGTGCTGTTCGCGCAGTATTTAAGAAATATCCGGACCTGCATATTATCCACTTTGATGCGCATGCCGATTTGCGTGAAAACTATCTGGAGGAGCCAATGTCTCATGCGAGTGTCCTGCACCGCATCTGGGAAATGGTTGGTGACGGAAAAATCTATCAGTTTGGAATTCGCTCTGGAGATAGAAGTGAGTTCGAATGGGGTAAGGATCATGTCCATACCAACATGTTTAACTTTAATGGGTTAGAAGAAGTGGTAGAAAAACTGCAAGGAAAACCGGTGTACTTTACCCTTGATCTGGATGTTCTGGATCCAAGTATCTTCCCGGGTACTGGTACTCCAGAAGCTGGCGGAGTATCCTTTATGGAATTACTAAATGCTATCATTGAAATCGGAAAATGCAATATTGTTGGCATGGATGTCAATGAATTAAGTCCAGTATATGACCAGAGCGGAGTTTCGACGGCGGTTGCAGTGAAAATTATACGCGAAATTATGTTAAGTGCAGTGAAGAACTAAAGTAGAATAACGAAAGTAGGAGTGATGACGATGGGTAGAGCTTTGATTATTGGTTGTGGTGGAGTTGCTGGTGTGGCAATTCACAAATGTGTTCAAAACAGTGATGTGTTTGAGGAGATTATGATTGCGAGTCGTACGAAGAGTAAGTGCGATGCTCTGAAGGAAAAATTGCAGGGTGGTAAGACGATTATTCATACGGCGCAGGTGGATGCAGATAATGTGGATGAGTTGATTAAGTTGATTAATGGGTTTAAACCGGATGTGGTTCTTAACTTAGCGCTTCCTTATCAGGATTTAACAATTATGGACGCTTGTCTGGCAACAAAAACAAACTATGTGGATACAGCAAACTATGAACCATTAGACACAGCGAAGTTTGAATACAAATGGCAGTGGGAGTACCGTGAGCGTTTTGAAAAAGCAGGAATTACTGCATTACTTGGTAGTGGTTTTGACCCAGGAGTAACTGGAGTTTTTTCAGCTTACGCTATGAAACATCATTTTGATGAGATTCATTATATTGATATCTTAGATGCCAATGCAGGCGATCATGGATATCCATTTGCAACAAACTTTAATCCAGAAATCAATATCCGTGAAGTTACTGCTAAAGGCAGCTATTGGGAAAATGGTGAATGGGTAGAGACAGAGCCTATGGAAATTAAACGTGTGTATAATTTTCCTGAGATTGGTGATAAAGATATGTACTTGTTACATCATGAAGAATTAGAATCTCTTGCTCTAAATATTAAAGGAATTAAGAGAATTCGTTTCTTTATGACATTTGGACAGAGTTACCTTACTCATCTTAAGTGTCTTGAGAATGTAGGAATGACATCAATTGAACCAATTGAATTTGATGGTAAGCAGATTGTCCCTCTTCAGTTCTTAAAGGCAGTGTTACCAGATCCAGCGTCATTAGGACCAAGAACTGTTGGTAAAACGAATATCGGATGTATTTTTACTGGTATCAAAGATGGTAAAGAAAAGACTTATTATATATACAATGTTTGTGATCATCAGGAATGCTATCGTGAAGTAGAGTCTCAGGCTATTTCCTATACTACCGGAGTACCTGCTATGATTGGTGCTATGATGTTAATGACAAAAACCTGGAATAAACCTGGAGTATTCAATATTGAAGAGTTCGATCCAGATCCATTTATGGAAGCACTGAACAAATGGGGACTTCCATGGCAGGAAAGCTTTAATCCTGAGCTAGTTGACTAAAGAAAAACAGGTGAAATGAATGGAACAATTAAACTTTGATATTACTAAGCTTAAGACTCCTTATTATATTGTGGATGAAAAATTACTTCGTCGTAATCTTGAGCAATTAAAAAGCGTAATGGACCGTACAGGATGTAAAATTCTTTTGGCTCAGAAAGCGTTTTCTATGTTCAGTGTCTATCCGATTATTGCCGAGTATCTTTGTGGTACGACAGCCAGTGGTCTTCTTGAGGCCAAGCTTGGGTATGAGACATTTGGAAAAGAAACGCACGTGTTTTCTCCAGGCTATTTGGAGGATGAGTTTGAAGAAATTCTAAAGATCTCGGATCATATCGTTTTTAACTCCTTCACACAATGGAAGAAGTTCAGAAAACAAGCACTTGCGGCAGGAAAAGAATGTGGAATGCGTATTAATCCTGAGTGTTCAACAGGAGAACACGGAATTTATGACCCATGCTCACCATTTTCCAGACTCGGTGTAACATTTGCTAACTTTGAGCCGGAGGAGTTAGAGGGTATCAGTGGTCTTCATTTTCATACGTTGTGTGAACAGAATTCAGATGATTTGGTAACAACAATTGAAGCGGTTGAGGAGAAGTTTGGCCCATATCTAAGTCAAATGAAATGGCTAAACTTTGGCGGTGGTCATCATATTACAAGAGCTGATTATGATGTTACTCTATTAGTTAATACGATTAACCGTATCAAAAAAACGTATCAGGTGCAGGTATATCTGGAACCTGGTGAAGCTGTAGCACTAAATACTGGTTTTTTAGTGGCTTCCGTAATTGACATTTTTGAAAATGGTATGCCAATTGCCATTCTGGATACATCGGCTGCTTGTCATATGCCAGATGTGCTAGAAATGCCGTATCGACCACATATCATTGCGAGTGGAAAAGCTAATGAGAAAGAATATACTTACCGATTTGGAGGTCCAACTTGTCTGGCCGGAGATATAATTGGTGATTATTCCTTTGATGATTCGCTTCAAATTGGTGACCGTTTGGTATTTTGCGATATGGCACATTATTCGATGGTTAAAAATAATACGTTTAATGGTATGAAATTGCCTGCCATTGCAGTGGCAAAAATGGATGGAAGCGTTGAATTAATTAAAGAATTTGGTTATGAAGATTTCAAAATGAGATTATCTTGATTATGAGATGAGCTTAACATAGGATAGAGAAAAAAACAGAATTATAAAGCTACTAATTTTAGTAGCAGATAATTCTGTTTTTTTATATTACTTCATACACATCATATCTACACACAATATTACTAGCTTATCACCAGATAGATGAGCTTTTGAAAAAGTTTTACATAAACCACCAGTGGCTGAAGAGATATACTCATAAGATTCATAGATACTATTTTGTCGTTTTTTTGCTTCGGTATAATATTGTTTTTTTGAATGATCGTGCCCAGGTAGCGCAGGAGTGAAGGCACTGTCATTCGGCAGATGAAGAGAAGGATTCATAATAGTGCGGCTTAGCTGCTTTCCGTCTTCGTCAAGAAGATAGATACATTCAATATAAGAACTTTTCGTACATGCTTCCATAAAGAGGGCATCTGCAGAGTGATATAGGGTGTCCTTATATTGCAGATTTTCAATTATACTTTTTGCTATATGTGAAAGTTGCTCGTAATCTAACAACAAATGGTTGGCTTGCCCTTTTAATATGAATGTTGAAAGAAGCTTTCGAAGTTCCTCTGTTTCACTAAGCAAAAGTTCCTTCTTAGCTACACTTTCCTGCGCAAGTGACGCATTGTTTGCCACAACTTCAGAGATGTGATCAATGATTTTAATGATACTCTTTATGGAATCAGACTGTTCCCTAGTAGATTGTTTTATATGCTGACTCTCTTCATAGGCGTTTTGTATTGAGGATTCTATTTGCCGAAAGTGAGTAGTAGTTTCTAACGAGATAGATTCACTTTCCATCACTCGATGAAGAATTTCCTCAACGAAGGCTGCTGTTTTTTTTACGGCTTGAGTTGTCTGAGCCGCTAGCGAACCGATTTCATCCGCTACGACAGCAAAGCCACGGCCGGCATCACCTGCTCTGGCTGCTTCAATCGAAGCATTTAAGGATAATAATTTAGTCATATCAGAGATTTCATTAATCATTTTAGTGATTTCCTGAATGTTATTTGTACTATGTTTCACTTTATCCATTGATGCAGTTAAGTGAATAAGTTGGGTGCTTCCTTCTTTACTATTGTTTCTAGCTTTTTCAATGAATACAGAAACACTATCTGTACGCGCTTTATTTTCCTTGGTTATTGTCGCCATATCATGTAATAATTGATGAATCCTTGTAATTTCCTGCTCCTGTGTCAAAGCATTTTGAGCAACTTCATTAGATTGAACAGAAGTTACTTCACACATTGCCTGAATATTATTTATTAGGGATTGTAAAGTGTTAAATACGGTGTTTAAGCTTTGGGTTATTTTATCAAGAGCTGTTTTAATTGGCTGAAAACTGCCATAGAAGGGAATGGATTCTTCTGTATGTACCGTCAAATCACCTACAGACAGATGGGATAGAACACGAGATATTTCAAATATATAGCTATTTAGATGGGAAGCAATCTGGTTTATATTTGCAGCCAGATTATGCATTATTAAATCATCAGTTAGTTCAAGGTTAACATCTAAATTACCGTCAGTAATGTTACCTAACAGTTCTGAAAATAGTTCACTTTCTTTTATTATGGCTATTAGCTTTTTCTTCTTGTTCATTGTCATAGGCTCCTTTGTTAGTTAATGCATACTTGCATTAGTATAGGGTTTTCTGCATTAAAAAAGGCAAAGATGCTTATAAATGCGTCTTTGCCTTTTCCGTATTATAGCATATATACTTTGTGCTATGCAACTATTCAATTATTTTATTTTTAACTATCGCCTATTATACTATGATTATAGTATAATAAGGCAAGAAGAATACAATCTGTAGATATCATATGTAGTTTATCAATATCGTAGGTTGAAGGTAAGTAAACTTACAAAGGATAGAGAAAAAAAGAGGTGTAAGATGCTAGAACAACAATTTTTTAATTCCTTGCCAGCGGGGAATCATAATATACCAGCACTCCTAAAAGAGGTACAGGAGAAGGTTTCAAAAAATGGGCCTTATCTGGTTTTAACATTGCTTGACGGGAAAAGTGAAGTGAGTGCTAACTATTGGAATATGTCTTTACAAAGTATTGAAGCAGCACAAGGAGATATTGTAGAAGTGCAGCTAGAAAAAGGGCGCTTTAAGGAGAGAGATTCTTATACGGTAAAAGGGCTGAAAGCAGCAGGGCAGAAGTATTCGCTTTCTGATTTTATTAAAACGGCACCTGCTAACCCTGAAAATATGTATGAGTATCTATTATCAGTAGCCAATGATTTGCAATACGGACTCAATCAGGTTACATCAGCATTATTAGTGGAACATAAGGAAATTTTGCTCAAGGCAACGGCGGCAAAAAGCGTTCATCATAATTATATCTCCGGTTTATTATGGCATACATACCGCATGACAAGAGCAGCTCAGGCAATGTGTCAGGTATACAAATCGCTAGATAAGAGTATTTTAATCTGCGGTACAATGTTACATGATATTGGCAAAGTTAAAGAATTAACCAGTGATGTATTAGGGAATACTTCGTATACAGTTGATGGGACTTTATTCGGTCATGCATTAATTGGAATTCAGATGATAGATCAATGTGCTAGTTCTTATCAAGTGAACGAAGAAGCACTTAAAATGGTGAAACATATCATTGCATCTCACCATGGCAAACTGGAATGGGGGGCAATTACTCAACCCGCTACTGCAGAAGCTGCAATGGTTCATCAACTTGACATGACTGACTCTAGAGTAGAACAATATGAAAGTGAGTATTGGGTATTAGAAGCAGGCACAGTCTCTGAGAGGAAGTTTGGTTTAGAAGGAGCATGTATCTATCGGATGAATATAGATTCCAACAGGTAGGGTACGAAATAAGTGTGATTAGTCATAAGAACTCCACTAGCTAAGTATATTGTAAAAAACGATATACTTAAGGAGTAATTCATGAGAAATAGAAAAATACTACTTTTGTTATGCTTTTATGTATTGGTCTTTTTTCTTGGTGCAGGAATAGCAAAATTGGTGAATAAGGGAACATCGCCTCAAGCAGAAGGAGGACTTTTTTACGTTACAGACTCCTTGGATTATGAACTTGATTTGGATATGACTACGTCAGCCGATGGAGATAATTGGGGGTTAGGTTTTTCGAAGGAAGGGCAGCCGCCACAGGCCAATGCAACTTGTGATGAACTTAAAAAGTATGATTCATACTATATTGGTGATACCAATCAGAAAAAAATATATATTACCTTTGATGCAGGTTATGAAAATGGAAATACCGAAAAAATATTAGACGCATTGAAAAAGCATAATGTCAAAGCAACCTTTTTCCTAGTTAGTAATTATATTAAGACATCCCCTGAATTGGTAAAAAGAATGGTGTCAGAAGGTCATATTGTAGGGAATCATACCTATCATCATCCGAATATGTCAAAGCTCTCCACTGTGGAGAGTTTCTCAAAGGAATTAAAGGATTTGGAGGCGTTATATAAAGATACAGTTGACAAAGAGATGATACCTTTCTACCGTCCTCCTCAGGGCAAATATAGTGAAAAAAACCTTCAGATGGCAAAGGACATGGGGTATAAAACGTTTTTCTGGAGTCTAGCTTATGTTGATTGGTATGAAGATAAACAGCCATCCAAGGAGGAGGCCTTCAAGAAACTTCTTGGCAGAATTCATCCTGGTGCAATCGTATTACTTCATAGCACTTCAAAGACGAATGGGGACATCATGGATGAGTTATTAACAAAGTGGGAAGAGATGGGATATACATTTGGAACATTAGAAGAATTAATTGGTGAAAACTAGTTAGAGTTTGAATACTATCTTAGTCGAAAGAGAGGTTAAAGAGAAAGATGAAAAATACAGTGATTGATACCTTGATTGCAAGAAGGAGTACTCGCAGATACAAGCCGGAACCAATCTTGTCAGAAGAACTTATTGATATTATTGAAGCTGGCAGGTATGCCCCTAGCGGCGGGAATAGCCAGACGAATCATCTCATCGTTATTACTAATCAGGAAGTGCTAAAAAAACTGGTAGAGCTGGTAACACAGGAGTTTGCCAAAATGCAGTGGAATCCTGATATGTATAAAAGTATGCAAAATTCAATCAAAGCAAGCCAAACAGGTAATTATAATTTCCTTTATTCTGCCCCTGCCCTTGTTGTAGTTGCGAATCGAAAAACCTATCCGAATGCAATGGCAGACAGTGCCTGTGTATTGCAAAATATGATGGTAGCAGCTACTTCACTAAGTGTTGGTTCTTGCTGGATTAACCAGTTACATTGGTTAGATGAGAATCCGGTAATTCGTGAGATGATGTTGTCTTTGGGGATGAAAGAAGAGGAAACCGTCTGTGGTGCACTGGCACTTGGCTATCCAGAAGTAATCCATAATAAACCATTAGAGCGTACGGGTAACCCAGTAACCTTTATAGAGTAGAAGAATGATAAGATTAACATTATCTGATTATAACCCACCAATCTACATGTAAAACTTGCTAGAATATGCATATCCTAGTTGCTATTTGGACAATATAACCTTTGTGAAATATTGAAAAGGAGATGATTGTTATGGCACAATATGTATGTTCAGTTTGTGGTTATGTACATGATGGCGATGCTCCACCTGAAAAATGTCCAATCTGTAATGCACCTAGTTCCAAATTCAATGAAGTAACTGGGACGATGGTATGGGCTGATGAACATCGGGTTGGTGTTGCAGCCGAAGTATCGGGAGAAATACTTGAGGATCTGCGAGCTAATTTTATGGGAGAATGTACCGAGGTTGGAATGTATCTAGCAATGAGCCGTCAGGCAGACCGAGAAGGATATCCTGAAGTGGCAGAAGCTTATAAACGTATTGCTTATGAAGAAGCTGACCATGCTTCCAAATTTGCTGAATTACTTGGCGAAGTTGTTAATAATTCAACGAAAGAGAATCTAAAAGCAAGAGTAGATGCGGAGTATGGTGCATGTCAAGGTAAAATGCATCTTGCCAAGCTTGCGAAGCAGCAAAATCTTGATGCAATTCATGATACAGTACATGAAATGGCTAAGGATGAGGCAAGACATGGATGTGCCTTTAAAGGCCTGCTAGATCGATATTTTAAGTAAGGAGGAAGTTGATATGACACATGTTAAATGTAGCGTAACCTCCTGTTCTTATAATCAAGATGGAGGTTGCTATGTAAGTACTGTAAAAATTGGTGGAAGAGGAGCAACACAGGAAGGACTGACCTGCTGTGGAAGTTTCTTAAACCGCCAGCACTATAGTAACATTGCAGAGTACACTTCACAACGCTCAGAAGCGGAATCTGTAATGTGTAATGTTACCACCTGCCGTTATAATTCAGATGAACATTGCATCAGAGATGGAATCCATGTTAACGGAAGTAGAGAAGCAGAAATCTATACGGAAACTTATTGTGATAGCTTTGATAAAGAATCATAAAGCCACTTAGTGATAAAATTAAATTCATAATTATCTATAAACGATAAAAGCCGTTCTTAAGATTAGAAATTTCTTAAGAGGGCTTTTATTTAAGTTTTAACTAGACAAAATGGTGCACAAATAGTATAATATACTCACAATACATGCTACATTTTTGCATCATAATGCATGATACATATAGGAGGATATTATGATTATTGGACCAAATTTACCAAATATGCCTTGGCAGGATCGCCCAGAAGGTAATAACGACGTCGTTTGGCGTTATAGCAATAACCCTATTATTAAGAGAGACCAGATTCCAAGTGCGAACAGCATTTTCAATAGTGCTGTAATTGCTAAGGATGGCGCTTTTGTTGGTGTATTTCGTAGTGATGACAAGGCTATGGAGCAACATCTTTTCCTAGGGAAAAGTGAAAATGGTATCGATTGGGATATCGAACACAATCCAATGCCTTTATACGGGAAAAATGACGAGTTCGTTGGTGTTGCATGTGGTTATGACCCACGTGTATGTTACATTGATGACCGTTACTATGTAACCTGGTGTAATCAATACCATGGTGCAACCATTGGTGTAGCTTATTCCTATGATTTTAAAAAGTTCTATCAGTTAGAGAATTCATATTTACCATTTAACCGTAATGGTGTTATGTTCCCTCGTAAAATTGATGGAAAGTTCATGATGTTATCCCGTCCAAGTGATAACGGACATACTCCATTTGGTGATATGTTTATCAGCCAGAGTCCTGATATGGAGCACTGGGGATACCATCGTCATGTAATGCAGCCACAGGGTTGGGCATGGACAAAGATTGGTGCAGGCCCTATTCCTATTGAAACGGAAGAAGGATGGTTACTCATCTTCCACGGTGTTGGAACAACATGTAATGGTATGATTTATTCTATGGGTGCAGCAATTCTTGATATTGATGAACCATGGAAAGTAAAATACAGATGTAAACCATATATCTTCCATCCAACAGAACTTTATGAATGTGTTGGCGATGTACCAAACGTAACTTTCCCATGTGCAACATTGCATGATGCCGAGACAGGTAGAATCGCAATTTATTATGGTGCAGCAGATACCGTAGTTGGCCTTGCATTTACTCAGGTAGATGAATTAATTCAGTATATCAAAGATAATGCACTATAATTGATATGGAGTAACTTGTTAATATGTTATGAGCATGTAGTGAAGCAAAGTGCAAATATCAGATTGACTATATAATAAGAACAATAAAGCCGGACAGAACATAACGAATTGGTAACACCAATTCGTATGCTCTGTCCTTTTAAGTTTTATAAAGCAAAAAAAGAAGAAGCTGAGCTTCTTCTTTTTTTGCTTATATATATTTAGGGTCCAATAATGCAATGCATTATTGTGAAAGGGGGAGCGTTAGCCTTTTACACTACCTGCGGTAATACCTTCAACTAGGTAGTTTTGGAAGATTACAAACATTAAGAATAATGGTACTAATGAGACAACTGACATTGCGAACAGTCCGCCCCAGGAGCTATTACCCATCGCATCGACGAACTGCCGAAGTGCGATTGAAACGGTGTAAAGCTGTACCTTGCTGATATAGATCATTTGTGAGAAGAAATCATTCCATGTCCAGATAAAAGTAAAGATAGAAGTAGTAACAATTGCTGGAACGGATAGTGGTACTACAATTTTAGCAAATAACCTAAAGGATCCACAACCATCTACTATCGCAGCTTCGTCAATTTCTTTTGGTAATCCTCTGATAAACTGAGTCATCAGGAAGATGAAGAAACCATCAGTTGCTAAGAATTTTGGTACAATCAGTGGTAGGTATGTATTTACCCAATCGAAATTGTTATACATAATATATTGTGGAATCAATTTAACATGCATAGGAAGCATTAATGTTCCCATCATGATCGCAAACCATAAGCTTTTGAGCGGAAACTTTAATTTAGCGAAGGCATAGGCAGCAAGCAGACAGGAGCTGATATTACCAATGATTGATAATCCTACGATAAATAAAGAGTTTCTAAAAAAGGTGGCATAGCTGTATCCGGAGGTTCCTTCCCATCCAGAAAGATAATTTTCAAAAGTCCAGTTTTTTGGTAATAATCCGGAGGAGTGGAAAATCTCATTATTTGACTTAAAGGAACTGCTAATCATCCAGATAAGTGGATAAAGCATAATTAATGCCATACCTAGTATAAAGAGATGAAACCATATATTTTTGATTTTTGTTTTCGTCACGCCAGTTTCCTCCTATTCGTCGTAAAATACCCATTTTTTTGCACTCAAGAAGAGTAATCCAGTAACTGCAGCTATGATTAATAGTAATACCCAAGCCAATGCTGCGGCATAACCCATTTGGAATTGACCGAATGCCTTAATGTACAAGTACAGGGTGTAAAATAAAGTCGAATTCAGAGGGCCACCAGATCCATTACTGATAATATAAGCTGGTGTAAAGGACTGGAAGGCATTGATAAATGCCATAACTATATTAAAGAATACCATTGGTGTTAATACCGGAATGGTAATATGCAAAAACTGTTTTACATTACCAGCTCCATCAATACGAGCTGCTTCATAGTAGTCTTCTGGAATTTGTTTTAATGCAGCTAAGAAAATAACCATAGATGCACCAAATTGCCATACAGCCAATACAATGAGTGTATTAAGGGCAGTCGATGGAGTAGCAATCCAGTTTATGCCTTCAACTCCAAAAATGCTTAAAATTGAGTTAAATAAACCTTCTTTGTTAAATAATTGTTTCCATAGGATGGATACTGCCACACTGCCTCCAAATAATGAAGGAAGATAGTAAAGTGCACGATAAACGCGAATTCCTTTGCGGTTTTTCTTTAACATTACGGCGAGTAATAGTGCAAACATCAGCTGTAATGGAACACTGATAAATACGTATTTCATGGTAACTGTTAAACTGGCAGTGAATTTGGGATCGGATAATAATTTGACATAATTATCGCCTCCATTAAATACTGGTTCAGTTAACATATCGTATTTTGTAAATGAAAAATATAAAGATGAAATCATTGGTATTACGGTTAAGCCAAAGAAACCGATAAACCATGGTAGTAAAAACAAGTAGCCAGTAAATGATTTTCTCGTTAATTTACTTTTATATTTTGTTCTCTTCATATTTCTCTCCTTTCTGGAATTTTATAAGTTATCGTGAAGCTGTTTGCGGTAGGTAGTTGGGCTTACTCCACAAATGGATTTGAACACCCGGTTAAAGGATTGTATACTTGTAAACCCGACGGCGTAAGCAACTTCGGTAATAGAATGGTCAGAGGAGCGAAGTAGTTGCTCAGCATTAACAATTCTAGTTTGATTCAAATATTCGACAAAAGTAAGACTAGTTTTCTTTTTTATATATTTGGAACAGTATGCTTCACTAAATCCAAGGTGATCTGCCAACTCTTTCAATGATATTTTTTGTGAGATGTGTTCGCTGATATACTCTACCATGTTCATTAGTATAAGTGAGTCTCCAGAAGTCTTAGGATGTAATTGTTCCTGAATCAGATTGTCTGTAGTCAGTACCAGGAGAGTAACTTCCATAATTTTTACAGCAATAAAACATTCATGTAAGGCACCGGAAGGAACGGCTATAATGTCTTCAAATAAGCAAGCGATCGCAGTGTTTGGCGTAATTAGCATAGTATTTTTATAGAGTGAAAGGATTAGTTCATTATTCTGAGCCGAATAATTGGTCAGATAGGAGATTGGTAATTTCACAATACAAAGTTTACTATTTTTAGATGCATCAATAAAATAATGCACTGCACCACTGCTGATGATAAATACCTGCCCTTCTGAAACATGAAAGGTTACTTCATCAACCCAGATATTCACATATCCTTGTTTTACATAGACATATTCAATTTCCTCCTGCCAGTGCTTTCTCGATACAAAACTATTACCGATACAGCTACAGAAAGGGGTAGAGTGTGGGCGTTTAATATAAATTGCAGAATCATCTAATGAATGCATACTGTCCTCCTTATGATGTTTATATTAGCACAATTCGTAAATACATGCCGGAAACGACGGAATATGCAACTAAGTCTAACATCGTGTAAAAAACTTGTCAAATAAGTTTGTTACATATAAGAACCGCCAGATACGACGATACATTCACCAGTAACAAAACTTGAATCATCACTTGCAAGAAAAGCAGCTACACTTGCTAATTCTTCCGGAGTTCCTAAGCGATTACTAGGAATCGCAGCAATGAATTTGTCCATCACTTCCTGAGGTACGGCTTGTAACATTTCTGTATTAATATAACTTGGAGCAATACAATTAACCGTAATGTTTGCTCTGGCACTTTCTTTTGCAAGACATTTTGTAAATCCGATGACTGCAGCTTTACTTGCACCATAATTAGTTTGCCCCATATTACCAAATGCTGATACACTCGCCAGATTAACAATTTTACCGTATTTTCTAGCACGCATGCCTTCAATTACTGCTCTGGTGCAATAATAAATACCATCTA
The DNA here is from genome assembly GCA_023434365.1 of Bacillota bacterium. Lineage (GTDB taxonomy): Bacteria > Bacillota > Clostridia > Lachnospirales > Lachnospiraceae > KM106-2. The sequence goes on from JAEYSV010000003.1 coordinate 28,245, forward strand.
AGTTAACGTCCATAACTTTTTTCCATTGCTCAGTACTCATTTTATGGAACATGCCATCTTTTGTAATTCCAGCGTTATTTATTAGGATATCGATTTGACCATATTCCTTCTCGATTGCTTCCATTACTTCCATTACATTGGCTTCATCCGCTACGTTACATACCAATCCTTTTACATTCGTAAGGGTTTCATCAATAGAAGCAGCTACTTTTTGTACTTTTTCATAGTCAAGATCTAATAAAGCTACTTTTGCACCTTCTGATGCTAAACGAGTTGCAATAGCTGCACCGATTCCTTGTGCTGCACCGGTGACAACAGCAATTTTACCTTCTAGTCTCATAATTCATCCTCTTTCCATTCCATTTTCTCTACTGCATGAAGTAAATCATCTACTGTGCCAACATTGCCTGGGAAAATGACATAACTCATGCCAGGGAATTTACTTTCCTCTCCAGTTTTCCATACCGGTATGCCTGGTAGAATCTGACCTAATACCAAAGCTTTTTTTACTCCTAACGAAGTAGTACCAATTTCGCTACTGGTGATACCACCTTTTGCTATTAAAAATCTAGGCCTAATAGTGAGTCGTTTTACTATTTCGGTTACTGCATTACTAATGCGAACGCTCAAATCTAGCTCTAATGCTTTTTTCTTTTCTTCGCTTAAGTTTTCATAAAGTAGAGATGTATTCGATGTTTCAAGTGTTGTTAGCTTGTCAAAGTCAAGTCGATCACGTCTTGTGTAGACCGCAGTGGTGTAACCGGCAAAGAGATTCGTCTCAGTTCGCGTTATTACTCGCTCAATTTCAGCACGAAATGCTTTATCGTCTACAACAAGATGCTGATTGAATTCAATGAATTGAATATCTGTCCTAGTTCGAAGCTTCGCCAGCTGATCACTGGTCTTTTTAACATGGGAACCAACTATAATTAGTCCACCATTATTATTATTTTGATCAATTAATTCTTCTTGTGATAGAAGAGGTTTATCGCTGATATCGCCAATTACTTTTGTAAGAGCAGCAGCACTACGGTAGATAAAACGTTTTCCTGCCTGATATGCATGAAGTAAAGCAGTAACAAATACTTTCACATCTTCATAGGAAATCGCATTTACGATAACTTTTTGGAAGCATTGTGTACCAATAAGTTTGTCGGTGATTGCTTTATAGTTAAGTTTTCGTAATTCGTCAAGTGAGATATAGGCGATATGATCTTCAAGGTATCTACCTTTTGTTTTTTCCTGAACCCATCGTCCCAGGTGTGAATATTGATAACCAAATGTTTTGTCTTTGGCAAATTCCGTCTGACCAGCAGGAACAAGAATATCGTCCTGTGCAACATAATGGATATTATCAATTGTATAGCGTCCACCTTCTGCAAAAAATGGGATAATAATTTCACCGTCAATTGGTGCATCTTCTTGGTCCAGCTTAAGTCTTAGTGTTTCTGTCTCTTGTGGATAATGGCCACGAAGCGTGGAATCACCACGACTGATTACGATATAATCAAGACCAGTTTCTTTTGCAACAACTTTGATGTTCTCAGCAATCGTTTCATGGACTTCTTTTGTTTGTTCTTCACTGAAACTACGTGAGTTCGTGAGAATAAAAAACATCTGTTGTTCACTAAGAAAACCTTCGCGGATACTCTCAATACTCCAGTCGGTGTATACATAGATGCCATGTACCGTTTGAATACCAGTAGGATCATCATCAAGTACAACGATTTTATGTGAAAAATTTTCTCTGGCAGCTCGAAGATTTTTTTCAACGAGCTCCTTATCGTAAGGTGCATATTTCGATAATGCTGTTTGTTTTTTTAAGTTTGCCCCCATAGTTATAGTCACCTCACATTGTTTATACTTCGTAAAGAACCGCCATTCCCTGTCCGCCACCAATACAAAGGGTAGCAATACCATAGCGACCACCAATACGCTTCAGTTCGCTAATTAATTTGATAGAAATGATAGCCCCAGTTGCTCCAACTGGATGTCCAAGAGAAATACCACTACCATTAACATTTACTTTGCTCATATCAAGGCCTAATTCTTTAATACAGGCAAGTGCTTGGGCTGCAAATGCTTCGTTTACTTCAAATAAATCGATATCTTTAACGGTAAGTCCAGTTTTCTCAAGCAACTTTCTTGTAGCAGGTACTGGTCCCATACCCATAATGTTAGAATCTACGCCAACTACCGTGTAATCGATTATTTTAGCAAGTGGGGTAATTCCTTTTTCACTAGCTGTTTTTCCGGACATAAGTAACATGGTAGCTGCACCATCATTAATTCCGGAAGCATTACCAGCAGTTATTTTACCATCTTTTTTAAATGCAGGTCGTAATTTTGCAAGTTTGTCAACTGATGTAGCACGTGGGTACTCATCCGTATCAAAGATAACCGTTTCTTTTTTATTAAGGATTTCAACAGGAACAATTTCCTCTTTGAATTTGCCTTCGCTAATGGCGATTGCTGCGCGTTCTTGGCTCATCACTGCATATTCATCAAGTTCTTCTCTGGATAAGTCATATTTATCTACGATATTTTCTGCAGTAATGGCAACATGAGTGCCGGTAAATGGTTCGCTAAGTGCGGTTAGAAGAGTATCTTCAATCACTTCATTGCCCATGCGCATTCCCCAACGAGCCATTGGAAGACTGTAAGGGAAATTGCTCATATTTTCTGCGCCACCTGCAATTACTATATCTGCATCTTCATGGTCAATCATAGTAGCAGCGGTTACGATAGCTTGCATACCACTCGCGCAAAGGCGGTTGACTGTTTGACCAGTTGTAGTCTCTGGACAACCACTATTGATTGCTACCATTCTACCAAGAAATGAGCCTAGTCCATATTGGCCGACACAACCCATTACCACTTCATCAACTTCATTTGGTGCAACTCCTGCACGATTTAGTGTTTCTTTAGCAGCAATTACGCCAAGCTCGCTAGTACTTAGATTCTTTAAACTTCCGCCGAAGGAACCGACAGGTGTCCTAGCCATAGCTGCGATAACAACGTCTTTAAACATAATGAATTCCTCCTAGTTAAAATTCTACTTTATCTTTTCCTTTTAATCCTAACATTTCTCTGGCTTCATCAGGTGTTGCAATCTCAAAATCAAGGTCTGTTAAGATTTTAATAATTTTTTCAACCTGCATTGCGCTACCTACAGTTAATTCACCATTTGGTTTAATATAAATACCATCTTCCATACCAACACGGACATTACCGCCATTGATAGCACAAGCTGTTTCAAAGCGGAACATTCTACGACCACCAGCTACAGAGCAGTACATGATGTCATTGCCAAGTATTTTCTTAGCCTGATCAATCATAAACATTTGTCCTTCCAGACTCATTGGCATACCGCCCATAACGCCTGGGACAAATTGAATATATAATTGACGATTTAATAATCCTTTTTTCTTAAAGTATGCGATATTAGCTAGTTGACCGTAATCGAATACTTCGAATTCCGGTAGGGTATCGCATTTGTTCATCATATTGATGCAGTATTCCATATCTCTAAAAGTATTCTTGAAAACGTTATCATAAGTACGTTCCATAAATGGAATTTCCCAGTCATAGAGAGGGGAATCAATGGAATCAGCTAGTTTAGAAAAGCAGAAGTTGATAGAGCCACCATTAGCAGAAGCTATTTCAGGCTTGAAGCGTTCAATTACAGCAAGACGTTCTTCTACAGTCATTCCTTGGGCTCCGCCAGTTGTGATACCACAAACGACATCACTTTGTTTTTTAATATTGGAGAGAATATATTCAAAAGTGTCGAAATCCGCAGTAGGAATTCCAGTTTCGTCCTTTCTTGCGTGGATATGTACCATAGAAGCACCAGCTTTTGCACTGTCTACAGCATCTTTGATAATATCATCTGGACTTTTTGGTAAATATGGAGTTAAGGAAGGAGTGTGAATTCCTCCGGTAACAGCACTGGTTACAATTACTTTTCTTTGTTTTTTTGCCATAATAGTTCACCTCATGTTATATATTTTTAGTGTAAATGATCATTAAAAGAGTATTAATGCATTTATATATGTGTTAAAACAGCAAGAGAAGCTGCTGCATCACTACCGTTTACAGGTAAATCAACTTCTAAACTGATTCCTTTGTTATATCCTAAGGAACGAAGTTGGTTTAGACGTTTTTGATGAAGTAACGTCTTATTCGGTTGCAAGAAATAACGTTTTCTTGGATCTCCGGCATCATCTGATATGTGCACATGCTTGATATGGTTAATATAAGGGGACAAGTCAATGTCTGCCTCGTCATTGTGCTCCATGTTGTAAAAATCCAAAACTAATCCTAAGTGAGAATGGTTAACTTGTGTTACATATTCCATAGCTTCCTCTATATAATTAATGAAGTTGCAGTAGCATGGTGCAAGAGCCTCAAGACAAACAGTAATATCATACGAAGCAAAAACTTCCGTTGTGATTTTTAAAAACTCTGTCATTTGGGCTTTCGCGGTAGGCAGGCTCGTAAATGTGGCTAACATTCTAGAAAAAGGAGAGCCGATTCCTACCACTTTGGCACCGAGGAGAAAAGATCTTTTTGCACAAACCTCTGCATACTTTCTGGTGTTGTCGTTGTTAGCGCCACTGCCAATCATTTGTAGAGTAGCAGGGCAGTAAGCATTTAATCCATAACATGGTATCTCTAATCTATGTATAAAGTCATTAATTGACGAAAAGTCGTATTCAGTGAGTGAAGTAATGTAACTACCTTTTAATTCAATATAATCAAAGCCGAGTGCTTTGATAAGTTGTATGTCTTCTGGATTAGCACTACATCCGTATCTCATATTTATGTTCTCCCAGTCTGTCTATTTATCAATTGCCCCCGTTTTGCGGGGGCAATCAAAGTATATGTCTTATTTGTTAGCATCAAGAATGGATTGAGCCTGAGCCATGAATGCTTTAGCAGCTTCTTCTGGAGTTGCTTGTTCAAACTGAACAGTAGCAGCAGCTTCTTTGAAAGCAGTATCGATTTCAGTAGCACCTTTTGGAGCATAAGTTCCTTCGCCAGCTACTTCCATAGTTGCATTAACATAGTCAATAACAAGTGTCATAGTTTCATCAAGTAATGGTTTGATAAAATCACCTAATTCTGTATTCGCTGGAACACCTTGTTCCATCTTGAAGATTTCTAAAGATTCTTTAGTGTTTACAAAGAAGTTGATTAATTTAGCAGCAGCTTCTTTATGAGCATCATCAATAGAGTTAGATACTGCAAAGTGAGCACCTTCGATGTATTCACCACGTTCGTTGTTATTACCAACTGGATTACGTAATAATCCTAATTTCGCATCAGCCATCTGAGCCTGATATAAGTGAAGTTGGTTAGCTGGAATAGAAGTGATAACTGTTTTACCAAGTGTAAATACTTTTTGCTCTAAAGCAACACTACCATCTTCAGAACTTGTAGCAGCATCTGGAACCGCACCATATGTACGCAGATCATTCCAGAAAGTAAACCATTTTGCTACTGTTTCTTCAGTAAAGTCTAAAGCGCCATCAGCTGTATAAAGATCTCCACCAGCCTGTCTAGCCATATAACGGAAAGTATTGTACTGTTGCATAAGGTCACCAGAGAAGTAGATACCGCTTTCACCAGCAGCTTTTACAGCGTCTGCAAATGCTTTTGCTTTTTCAGCGTATTGATCCCAAGTCCAGTCTTCGTTAAATGCTGGAAGAGTAGCGCCATATTGTTCAGCAAGTGTTGTGTTAGATGCTAAGTTAGTGAAAGTAACACCCTGGCTAATCATTAATAAGTTGCCATTAACTTTACCACTGTTTACTACAGACTCTTGCATTTTAGAAATATCAATTGTTCCATTGTCTACATAAGACTGTAAGTCAGCTAAAGTATTACGCATTGCATAGTCAGATACATACTGTGGATGCATACCGAATACGTCAGGAGCGTTGCCACCAGCGGATTGAGTAGCTAATTTGTCCCAGTAGTCAGCCCATGAACCTGGTTCACGAATTACTTTAATTCCTGGATTAGCTTTTTCAAAACGGTCACAGATTTCATTGTAAACTTCGTGTCTTTTTGTGTCTCCCCACCATGTGAAACGAATTTCGATGTCTTTACCAGTAGAAGTGTCAGCACTTTCTGATGGCTTTACGGAAGCATCAGAAGGGGTGTTGTTGTTGTTCTTGCCACATGCGGTAATGGACAAGATGAGTGTAAGTACCAATACGATTGATAATAGTTTTTTCATAACAATCCTCCTATAAAATTTTATTTTTATTAGAAAACCTTGTTATTATTCATTAATAACAGATTCGTCTAATTCCCAACCTAACTCTTCGTATTTTTTACGACGAGCGTTTTTGTCATTAAATAGTTCTCTTGAAGCATATTTTGCAACGTCTCTTGCAATTTTTCTAGGAACAACGATAACTCCGTCTCCGTCAGCTACAATGATGTCACCAGGATTTACAGTAACGCCACCAATAGCAACTGGAACATCTTTTGCATCAAACTGAGCACGAACCTGATCCATTTTCTGAGAAACAAAGTAGGACCAAACTGGAATCTCTTGCATGATTACTTCATCAGTATCACGAATTCCACCACCGTTGGTTACAAAACCGCGGGCACCTTTGATTTTTGCTCCAAGACCATTTTCAGATCCCATTAAGCCAACGTCAACGCCTGACATGTCAAGAGCGATAAAGTCACCTTCCTCGATTTCGTTAAACCATGGATAAGTACAAACATTTCCATAGTACCAGTTAGACCATTCGGTATATTCGTCGCCGATTACTTTTGGGTCCGGACCTTCATAAGGAAGATATCTTGCTGTTCTGGCAATACCAACGGCTCTAGTTCTGTATAAAGGACGAATATGTACATCCATTGAGCCATAGTGATGGTAACCCATCCAATCCATTCCGTCTCGTACATCTGCTACTCTTAATGGTTCAAATAGTTTAAGTAATTCTTGGTTTTCTTTATTCATAGTGAATAAAACCTCCTTTAAGTGATGTATGGTATAGCCCCTTCAAGTTCTATACTATACATGTCATTATAAACAAATATGAGATTAAAACTACTCATATTTTGTTCAAAATGTATCATCATCGGCTCAGAAATCGTTTTCACAAAAAAGCACAACATCATCTTGACAAGTTTTCTACATATGATTATAGTTAAAGAAACAAGAGAGGGGTTGTGACGTAATGACAGGTACAAAAAAGATTACAATCAAAGATGTTGCTCTTGCATCCGAGGTATCCATTGCGACGGTATCCAGGGTTTTAAATGAGGATCCGAAAGTAAATGCTCAGATTAAGCAAAAAGTATTAGAAACAGTCGAACAACTTGGCTACATACCCAATGTCAGTGCACGTGGGTTAAAGTTACACACAAGTGGTACAATTGGATTCATTACTTCTGACATTTCTAATGGATATCATGTGGCGATGGCTCGTGCTATGGAGGATGTAATTAAGAAAGAGGAATATAACCTGATTGTATGCAGTACAGAGAATAAGAAGGAAGACGAATTAAACTACTTAAGATTATTACTTAGTAAAAATGTTGATGCATTAGTAATAAACACATCTGGCTTCAATGATGACTACATATTAAAGTTAAACAAGCAAATTCCGATGGTTTTATTAAATCGAAGGTTAAATACTCCTGGATTTCAGGGAGATTTTGTAGACTGTAATAATGAGCTTGGAATGTTTTTACTGGCTAAGGAACTTATTGATCTTGGGCACCGTGATATTTTTATCATAGAAGGTGGAAGAAATCTTAGTAATTCGAAGGAACGTTTTGAAGGGTTTTATAAAGCGATGCTTCAGGTAGGAATTGATGTAAAGCAGGATTATCCGTTTCGCTATGAAGGGGATTATTCCTTGGAAAGTGGTTATCATGCTATGGAGTATATGTTATTAATGGAAAAGCGGCCGACCGCGATAATATCTTGTAATAATATGATGACTATTGGAGCATTGCTTGCACTTAAGGCTAATCGTATTAACGTTCCTGTGGACATATCAATTGCCGGATTTAATGGAATTGAGCATATCGAACTAATGACAGTACGTCCCCTAATCGCTGATTTTGATGCGTATGCAATTGGTCAGGCGGCAGGTAAAGCAATATTAGAAAGAATCAAAGAAAAATCGATTGAAAATCGGGAATTCATCTTTAGCCCGAAACTAATTCCGGGGAATGCCCTCGGAGCACCAAGTAAGAACCTAAACCTTTTATAAAGGTTTTATGGTATAGATGCACCGGGATGATATCCTATTGCAAATCAACTTTGTAAATTTGTATGGCCCCTTCAGTCCAATACATTCACTATTAATCCATTAGTTATTGAAAGGAGAATGTTATGTACACATTTACAGCAAAAGAGTATGGAAGAATTGTCGTTATGCATCTTGGAAAAGGAGAATTAGTGTTAGAGTCTATTCAGAAAGAAATCGATCGCCTTGGTATTAAAAATGGTGTGGTTCTTTCAGCGATTGGTTCTCTTAGAAAAGCAGCAATCCACGTAATTACGAACACTGAGGATTTATCCGTAAACAAATACTTCACGATTGAAAAACCAATTGAATTGGCAAGTGCGCAGGGGATTATTATTGATGGAGAACCACATCTTCACCTTACCATCAGTGAACCAGATGGAATGTATGCCGGCCATATGGAAAATGGTTGTGAGGTTCAGTATTTAGCAGAAGTATCCATTATGGAAATCTTAGATTTGAATGTGACACGCAAACCAGATGAGTATGGAATTTCCTATATTGCTGAGAAATAAACTATGATAACGTTTTCACAAAGTTTTTGACAGGTGAGCATTTGCTCGCCTGTTTTTTATGATACAGGAAATTGCTAATTTCCTGTATCATAAAAAATATAAAATTGCTTTACATTTTCCTATGAGAAAAAAAGAGCATATCAAGAGCTTTCTTAAGCGATAAACAATAGGTCAGATATAAGATAGTACACAGTAAAAAAGGGATTCTACATTGATTTTTCTTGATAGAATACGTAACATAAATATACTAGAAAACATAAGAAGCATTTACTATATGGAGGACTAAAAATGCAAAAATGGGCGAGATTAAAATATCAGCCATGTATGCCTATGGGCAAAAATGGTCAAAGAGTGACTGCATGTAAGGAACATATTGAATTAAGCAGACGTGCGGCAACCGAAGGTATGGTCTTATTAAAAAATGATAATGGATGCTTACCGCTAATAAAACCAAGCAAAGTTGCTTTATTTGGCAAAGGACAGATAGACTATGTTCGTGGCGGTGGTGGTAGTGGTGAGGTAACTACATCCTATACGCGTAATATTTATCAGGGCTTCCAAATAAAAGAGGATGAGGGTAAGGTTCGTCTCTTTCATTCACTAAGCAAGTTTTATGAAGTTGATGTTGCCAGACAGTATGAAGCTAAAGTCGAGAACGGGAAAACTGTAGAACCAGAAGTTCCAGCCGACTTACTAAAAGCAGCAAGAGCATTTACAGATACAGCAATTATCACGATCTGTCGTTTTTCCAGTGAAGGCTGGGACCGTAAAGGAATCCCTCAGGATGGTGATTTTTACTTAAGTCCAGAAGAGCAGGCAATGGTAGATGCTGTGACTGCTAATTTTGAGAAAATAATAGTAGTTCTTGATGTAGGTGGTATTGTGGATACCAGCTGGTTTAAAGATAATGACAAGATTCAGGCTGTATTACTTGCATGGCAGGCAGGAATAGAAGGCGGTCTGGCGGTTGCTGATATTTTATGTGGTGATGCCAACCCATCCGGAAAACTTACGGATACCTTTGCTCATTCTTTTGATGACTATCCAAGTAGCGCAAACTTTAATGATAGTGAAGATTATGTAGAGTATACCGAGGATATCTATGTAGGATATCGTTATTTTGAGACAATTCCAGGTGCTAAAGAAAAGGTCAATTATCCATTTGGATATGGGTTATCCTATACAACCTTTGACTTATCTGATCTTAAGATGATGACAGAAGGCGATAAATTAACCGCTACTGTTAAGGTAACGAATACAGGAGATTGCTCAGGTAAAGAAGTAATTCAGCTTTATTACAGTGCGCCTCAGGGATTATTAAAGAAGCCAGCCAAAGAACTAGTAGCATTTGCTAAGACGCGAGAACTTAAGTGTGGAGAAACACAGGAATTACGTCTATCCTTTATGATTGATGACATGGCAAGTTTTGATGACCTTGGTAAAGTAAAAAAGAGTGCCTATGTTCTTGAAAAGGGCGATTATGGATTCTATCTGGGAACCAGTGTCCGTGATGTGACAAAACTTGATTATATCTACTCCTTAACTGAGGATGTAGTTACATTACAATTAACCAGTAAGGTTGCTCCAGTGAAATTAAAAGAGCGTATGCTCAGTGATGGAACAATGGAAGTGTTGCCTACCTCTGACCGCGAATCTACTATTCCTAGTGAGAGTTATATCGATGGAAAACTTCCAGTTATTTATGTGTTTGACAAAGACGAGCATAATAAAACTAGAGTGAGAACTGAGTTTGCAAGGATTAAGTTAATTGATGTGTTCGAACATAAGCATACGATGAAGGAATTATTAGAACAGCTTACTGACGAGCAGTTAATCTGTCTGCTTGGTGGTCAGCCAAATACTGGTGTTGCCAATACCTTTGGTATGGGTAATCTGGATGAATTTGGTATCCCTAATGTCATGACAGCAGACGGACCAGCCGGACTTCGTATTAAGCCGGAATGTGGAGTTGATGCTACTGCGTGGCCATGTGCAACTTTACTTGCATGTACTTTTAATACAGAACTTGTGTATGAAGTAGGGGCTGCAGGAGCAAGAGAAGTAAAGGAAAACAATATCGGCATCTGGTTAACGCCTGCCTTAAATATTCACAGAAGTCCTCTTTGTGGACGTAACTTTGAGTATTTTAGTGAAGATCCACTAATTAGTGGAAAAATGGCAGCAGCCAAGGTAAATGGTATGCAATCAGAGAATATTGGTGCCAGCATCAAACATTTTGCATGTAACAATAAAGAAACAAACCGAAAAGCAAGTGATTCCCGTGTATCTGAGCGTGCGTTACGTGAAATCTACCTTCGTGGCTTTGAAATAGCAGTGAAAGAATCCGATCCATGGACGATCATGTCAAGTTATAACTTGATTAATGGAGAATATGCTTCCTGTAGCAAAGACCTGTTAACAGGTATCTTAAGAGAAGAATGGGGCTATCAGGGAATGGTAACTACTGACTGGTGGAATTGTGCACATCATTATCGTGAAATCTTAGCTGGTAATGATATTAAGATGGCAAGCGGTGAACCTTTCGAAGTGAAAGAGGCATTAGAAGAAGGAAAACTGACAAGAGAGGATCTGGAAGTTTGTGCAGCTCGTATCTTAACAACTATTATGAAGATGGAATAATCACCGAGGAGGGGATAAGATGAAAGTCTTACTTGAGCATCATCAGATGGAACAACGCAATGTTAGAAGTATACTTGAGCTGGTAAATGTGGAAAATGGGGAGCGGACTATATTACAGGAATTCGATTACCTAATTGAAGCACCACAGTTTACGGTTGATGGAAAGGCATTGGTTTATAACAGTAATGGGTTACTATATCAGTACTGCCTTGAAAGTAAAGAGATTACACAGATCGATTCCCAATACTGCAATGCATGCAATAATGACCATATTCTGTCTCCGGATGGAACTAAGGTAGCCGTAAGTCACCACACTTATGAAGATGGGCAATCTAGAATCTATATTGTTGGTCTGAATGGTGAGCAGCCTGTTTTGGTTACTCCAATTGCTCCAAGTTATCTGCATGGATGGTCTCCAGATAATCAGACTTTAGCTTACTGTGCAGAACGTAACGGAGAATATGATATCTATACGATTAGTGTTAATGGTGGAGTAGAGACAAAACTTACATCAGCACCAGGATTAAATGATGGTCCAGAATACTCCCCTTGTGGAAACTATATATGGTTTAATTCTGTTCGTACCGGGTTGATGCAAGTCTTTCGCATGGAGAAAGACGGAGCCAACCAGATGCAGATGATCGTTGAGGAAAGTAATAACTGGTTTCCACATGTTTCACCAGATGGAACCAAGGTTGTTTATATCGCATACCGTAAGGGTGATGTGGACCCAGGAGATCATCCAGCCAATAAGAACGTACAAATTCGTATCATGAGCGCAGAAGGTGGCGAAAGCCAATGCTTAGTTCCTCTCTTTGGTGGACAAGGAACAATGAATGTAAATAGTTGGAGTCCGGATAGTAAAACCATTGCGTTTGTTTCCTATCAGTTAAAACAATAATCCTGCCAATTAAAATTTAAACATTCAATTAAAATTTTAATCTTATCAATTAAAGATAATTCAATTAAAAAAGCTGACAGAAGGTAATGATTTCATTTCTTCGTCAGCTTTTTTATGATATAGGATTAGGGCGTCAAAAGCCCATCAGAAAACTTGGCTTAGTCAATTTGCACAATTACAAAGTAAATTTAAGTGATACAAGGCATAGTTCAATGAGCAACTGTATGAAGTCGTTGGCACTTTGGCCCTGTATTTTAGGGCCTTATGTGCCACTACGAACTTCATCCAAGCGAGAGCGTGTTGCGAATGAACTATGC
>JAEYSV010000011.1 GCA_023434365.1 Bacillota bacterium
CTTTAGAGAGTAATATTTTACTGGCAGATTTTCTGCCAGTAAAATACAAATATCAATGACAGTGATATGGGTAATCTGCTGACAACCAGTTAGAGCAAGTCAGCGACAACTCATGGAATTAGTAACATTAATGCTGGATTAGCCGACTTCTTTACTTTATCATAATTATCTAACCCATATTTATAACAATCCCCATGCCTAATCAGATAAATCTCCATATAGGTTCCTCTTTCCCTATTAGTAATCTTTGCTCTGATTTTCTACCAATTACGTCTCTATCCCTTATCAGTCACATCTTTTTTTATGGCTTTGTTTTAAATAAATGTTGATAATATATCAATTTTTAAGGGAAGTCCCAAAATGACTTCCCTTATTCGCTTTTTAAGAATATCACGAATTAATTTTATCTTTAATACAATAATTTTTAACAGTACAATAAATGTTATATACTATCCCAACAAGTATAGGTATCAATGGATAATTGTATATACTATAAACAGGACTATATGACTCACGAGTAACGCTTATCTTTAATTCAAATATAGTATACTGAATATTAGTTAAGGTACCTTCACCTTTAATTGTGAGTAGAGCACTATATATCTGCATCATAAATATTATTGTCGCATATATTGTCATTATCCCCAAATATAAGTTTCGGGTTGAACAATTATAGACTAACCTTTTACTCATTTCCATCAATCCTTTCGTTCAACATATTTTACTAGTGTGCAATAAATAATAGTTTATTAATATTCCAATTATAGCATTTTTTCAAATTTATTATACTGATATCGGTGCTTTTGATTTTAAATTGGATATATTTACCTTTGCAAATTATGAGTTTCCCAGTATTGTTATAAAATCTCTCAAGTCTCATCTTCAAGGGCTAGTTCTTTATTATATATAATGGGAAGTTCAATTAAAGGATGCATATTTTATACAAAAAGGCACCAACGAATGCCATATTTGTCGATTAAGTCAGCCATCAAAACACTATATGTACACGAACTTAACGGATAGATAATTTTAGCATTATCTTTCAGCACATTATATGCTTTTTGAACCATCTCTTCTTTACCATCCCCAAATTGTAAGCAAAATTGCATAGTGGTGCCTGTGATTCTTTCTTCTTCTTTAATAGCTTCTGATATCGCTAATATTTGCCCATATACATTAAGTTCGGCATGCATATAAGTCCCATCAGAATTAATATAGCTTGCCACTAACTCGGCATCAAAGGCTTTTTGATATAACTTAACCGCTTTATCGCTTTCATTCACATATATCTGCATCATTGATCTTTGCATCTTCTATCTAACCTCCTCAAGTAGATATATTTCCCAATTCCTTTGTATGTTTTTTGTGGTTGCAAGTTAATGCTATTCTTATTATCTCTATAGAATATCAGACAAGTCTTCGTAACATCTCACCTTTTTTACAATGAAATACTTCATGAATTCTTTCGTCCACATGTCCATCTCTTCTTTAATTTCATTTATTTCATTCATTATAAACACTACTTTTTTACAACTCGTCTTTGACATAGCTGGTAGCAAGATAGCAAATCCCCATTCTACATCTTCCTTTTCATCTTCAAATCCATTTCGGGCATCTACAACAAAATTACTATTAGGATTCTCCTTCAGAAGTTCTAAAGCAAACATTGTTGGCTCTCTATAATCATCATAGCAACAAAACTTTTTCCATGTGAGTAATGCAATGTTATATCTTGCTATATATTTCACATTACAGAATTCGGAATCAAATTCATTTTCTTGATACAATTTTATCCTCCTCCCTCAAATAACGTAATTATTGCTATTCCTTATAGGCATCAATAATTTTTGATACCATGCCTAATTTACCATTAATCAATATGTAAGACTACCTGTCCACTAAATTCAACACATCAAGCGGTTTTTCTAATTGAAAGAAGTCGTTCTTTCTCTTGCAAGGTTGTGTTGTTCCTTCTTTTAAATACCATACCGCTTGAACTGCTTGCATTCCAAGTTTTCTAGCAGCCTCCAACTCATTACTGCCTCCGTCCCCAATGTATATACATTCCTCTGCCTTCACAGATAAGCCTTCCATACATCTTAGGAAAATCTCCTCCTCCGGCTTTTGGATGCCTTGTTCATAGGAAAGATAAACACCATCCAAATATGGAAAGAGTACACTTCTACGGATTACCTCCGCCTCTTCTGAAAAACAGTTACTAATTAGACCGATTGAAACTCCCCTTTTTTTAAGCTTTGAAAGCATTGGAATAATTTCTGGATGCAAATGCTTAAAACATTCTTCCTTAGCCGCTATACGTTTTGCGACTATTTCCTCTAAAAGAGTTTCAGAGAAACATTGATTCTCTCGGAGAATCATTTCCAGTACCTCTTCCAAAGTTAATTTTCCAATGGTGCGTTCGTATTCTGTCGGATGCCATAGCGACTGGAAATTATCTTCCGGAATTCGTGCATCCTTGGCCATCTGTTTTCCGAAATAGAGCGGGCTATTATAATGTGTTATTAACGTTTCAAACATGTCAAAAATTACTGCTCGTGTCATTGTTTTTCCTTCCTATAAGTCAATCTTACTATGTACAACTTATTCATCTTTGTACTTAAACCATAGATATATACCCAGACCTGGAATTATTGAAGCTAAGTTAAGAACAAAGAACCATCCAAAAAGCGATACACCATTGTCACCGTTGTTTTTCGTAAGTCTGTATGCTGTTCCAAATGATAAGAAGCTTTGTACAACTAATACAATTTGTATTATAAATAATATTATCATTCTTATTATCCTCCACATAAATTTATAGTGTATCATTATTATTATAATTTTAATTTAGGTTGAATTAAAAAAGCATCTTTGTTGGCGATATTTGGCAACATCTTACCACCTTTTAGTCGCACTGTAAAATGAGCCAAATACTATATCACCACAATATTACATTACTTCATTTTATTTTTCTATTTAAATGGCCACATATATCTCCTTTCAAAAATGCAATTTATTCTTTTCAGTTTGGATAAACATAAATCTCTGATTGCCACTCATCTATCCATCCATCATATACAAACCCTAACTTAAGCAACAAATTTTTTGAAGGTGTATTTTCTTTTTCAGTCATAGCTACTATTTCACAATCAGAATAGCATTCTTTAAGTTTTGGTAATACGGCTTTTAAAACCTCGGTTATATATCCTTTTCGAGAATAACTTGGCTTGATAGAATATCCAATTGAAATAGTCTTTTCTTTTTTTGAAAGATATAAATCGCCTAATAGATTATCTGTGGTTTTATCCGCAATAGCATGTTTCAAACACTAAAAAACACCTCACTTAATTAGAAATGGTCAGCTTCATATAATGCTCATTGGTTAGGTTCTGATGTCCACAACAGGTCCGAATCCGCACCTCGAAAAACACGACGTTGTTCATTTGATTTTTGCATGTATACGTCTTCGTCTGGATAATAACATGTATCCTCCTTTTCATTTGTCCCAACATCCAAAATAATTAATATTTCATTGCCAGAGTTATAAAATGTATGCGCAATATTTTGTGCCGCTGGCTTTGCAAAAAAATCTCCTTTATTTACTACCCGTTCTTTGCCTTGCAAGCGCAAGATACCCGTTCCAGAAAGAATCATAAAAAATTCTTCCTGCTGAGAATGGCTATGATATTTCGTGCTATATGCTTTTGGCGGAACATAATCTATGTTCACATAAATTTTCTGACTACCTCCCGCAGCACCCAATAACTTTGTAATTAGACCTACAGAATCCTGACTAATATATTTGTTTTCAAGTTGCTCAACATTTATAATTTCCATTTGCTCTCCTTCACTTTATTTAAGCCTCATTTGTTTGCTCAACAGAATACAGAAAAAAATTCATATTTATGTACCTAAAACTCTTCGTATCTTTATCAATAATATTCATACCATTTCGAACAGCAACATTTTGAGCTGCTATATTTGTATCCCTAACAATAGAACATACGCTACTTGCATTAAGAACTTGGAAAGCGTATTCTTTACAAGCAATTGCCGCTTCTGTTGCATAACCTTTGTGCCAATACGCTTTATGAAACAAATATCCTATTTCCAAAACTTCTTTATCTCTCCAGCCTTGCATTGTCAAGCCACATTGACCAATCATTTCGTTTGTTTCTTTTAATACAACAGCCCAAAGTCCAAAACCATACTCTTCATATCTTTTAAGATGTCTGTTAAGCCAATTTTGCGCTTCTTCTAAGCTGAATGCATTTTCATAAGCAGCTCGCATAACTTCCTCATCACACAATATTTGGCACAATGCATAATAATCGGACTGCACCATTTCTCTAATGATTAGACGTTTTGTTTCTATCAAACATCTCCCACCTTTCTCGAAAGCAGTTTTAGATATCTTAATAATTTCGCATGATCACTTCCTCACAGAAGTAAACTACCCCTACAATTTGGAAACTGTCTAATCATTAACTAAATATGAATTCATAATATCCATGATACTTTCTCGGTTCACATTCCCATCTAGTACGTTTCCATTTGGCGAAAAACATAATGTCCATACATCATCTGAGTCACCTTCATAAGGATTGACGTAATCAGTATTTATATCAAAAAATTCAACTAAATACTTTTTCGCATTTCCACTTGGGAAAATAATGTTCCCACTCGATGCACTAATCCCTAACAAACTAAACTGCTGTAATATCTCTCTGGTTCGCTGATTATACGAATTATCATCTTCTGCACTGACAAGCCATGCGGGATGTGTTCGAACAGATACCCCCTCTTTAACAATAGCCTTAGCAAAATTCCTCACAACGTCAAGCGGAATTGTTTCTTGATGAAAAGCATCAACAGATAGTAAAATATCATTTACTCCACTTTCAGCTAACTTATGTGCAACCCCATTTATTTTATTCACATCCTTGCTAAAAAAACCATTAGTAATCAATTGCCGTTTTGTGATGTTCATTTTTTCTGCAGCGGAATGTATCTTACAAACAACCTCAGGATATAATAACGGTTCTCCACCGAATGTCATTAGCGACTCAATATTATAATTATTACATACCTCATAAATTGCATTAACAGCAATATCAGCATCAATATGCTCTCCATTAGTAGAATGGTCTCCTTCAGAGCAATGTTTACAATGTCCTGAACATGCCATTGTTACCACAAATTCTATTCGATTCAAATTAGCAAAATATTTATTCATCATCTAATCCCCCATAATATCAAATTTGTCATTATATTATCATAAATTCTCTTATTCGTAATTAAAACCAATAGCGAATCTCTATTACTTAAACTATTTCATTGACAAATAAATATTATGGGATGTTAGGTTATTTGTTCATCCAACAACGTAATCCCTCCAGCTCGTATGAAATCTGTTTTATATAGAGACCTGGTTATTTCTTTATATTTTCAAGAAGTTTGTAAAATTCTTCACAAGTCATTTTTCCATGTGTATCACCTCATATTACGACTTTTATATTTAATTTAAAAACATAATATATTACAGTTGCGACGCTTTATCCTAAGAAAGTGAGGCATCCTACCGCACATTATGCTTATACTCCGAGATAATTCATTGCTTTTTTCTTTGAAAGGTTACTATTATGCTGAACAGTAGCGGTTGCAACAATACTTCAAAAATGCTCGACACAATATTAACAGGCACATCAACGGGAGCAAGATAGATAAGTCCTTCGATAGAGCCGGGAGCAGGCCCATATGTGCTAACGATGCCGAGTATAACAAGAATAGCCCAAAGTCTAAGCCAAGCCAGCTTTTTACCAATAATGCTGTCTTTAATCCACCAAACAACGATTCCGAGCAGGATACCTCTGGCTATTTGACCAATTATAATCGCCAATCCGCTAATCTCATCTATAGGCTTAAAACCTAAGAGTTCCAAATAGGCATCATCATAGTTAAGCAGTTGCGTAAAAATCAATCCGCAAAAGAAGTAAGTAAAAGTGTGTGCTGCCGTTACTTTCGTAAAAAACCTGAGTTTTTCGTTTGAGAACAGTTTAGTCATTGTTTTCAACCACCCTGCTCTGCTTTTGTTCCCGCAAAACGCACCAATCTCTGTGCCCACATTCGGGACAAGTCGTCCAACGTACTTTATGGCTGCCGGTGCTAAAAAATGCCTGCCTTAGTGACGGCTTGAAAATCGAGTCACATTTGGGACAAATAAATTCGGTATCTTTTAGTTGAAAAGTTGAAATCAACAGACCGATTATTGCAACGGATAAATATACCACAAGTCCCCACCAGATGCGTGATGCTACGAGCCACGTCATGAACAAGAGCCCTGAGGCTACTGCAATTCCTACTACAGTATAAATCATAGCCAGCTTTTTCTTGTTGCGAACCTTGTTCCTCTTTTTCATAATGTCTTCTATACCAAGAACTGTATTTACCGGGATAATGGCTTTGTCGCGGATGTTTTCTTTGATGACATTGATCATATCCAACTGTTTCTGTCGCTCGTCGATTTCGTCAGCAAGTAATTTCTCTTGCTCGTCAAGCAATATTGCGAGGATTTTTCCCGAAAATTCACTCTCCAAGACGCTTTTGATGGAGTTAAGCGAGAGTCCAATCGTCTTTAGAGTTATAATAAGCTGAAATTTTCGCAAATCGTCATCGTTGTAGAGCCGTCTGCCGCCTTCGCTTAGTTCAGTCGGGGGTAGGAGTCCTTTTGTATCATAAAATTGCACCGTTCTGACCGACACGTTACACAGCTTCGCCAATTCTCCAGTAGTATATTTTGACATAGATTTCACCTCCTTGCCCTAACTTTACAACATCACGTTACGTCATGAGCAATAGGTTACGTTAGGGGATTTTTCGTATAACGCTGGGGGATTTTTTGCAAAGCAACTTCAGTTTAAGTTATAAATCTGTTACACTTACATTTCCTTATCGGTTATATCCGAAAATATAAATAATATTCAGTTCACAATCGTAAACGATTGTGTAGTAAATCACTGCTGTAAATTTGAATTAACGGTGATGATGGCATTTTATACTTTGGTGTAAATAACTAATTTGTGTCAAAAATAATTAGAATAGCAACGCTACTTTCATCTATAAATTATGCTCCAAGGATTATCCATTGACAAATCAGGCTTCATATCATCGTTCCAAGAGCAATACGCTTCTGTATATGTATCTTTAAGAAAGATTGGTAAATATTCTTTGAAATTCGGAGCAAGTTTCATTCCTTTAAGTTTATCAATACTTGTCCAGAATACTTTTCCTTCCTCTGTTTCTCTTAGAATTTCACCTGCGTAGTCGGTGGTTTTATAGAAATATGTAAAATACTTGTCCTCGGTTTGGTTATTGAACCAATACATAAATCCACAAGGCTTCAAATTCCAAATATCAAGCCCTGTTTCTTCTTTTATCTCTCGAACCGAGCTATCGTAAATTGTTTCACCATTCTCAGCATGTCCACCGGGAAAAGATATGCCACACCAACTTTTAATACGGTTCTGTACGACAACCTCTCCTGTGTTTCTATTTTGCACCATTACCATATTAGTTATTTCTAACTTTGCCATATAAAAAAGCTCCTTCTGTAATTTTATAATATCCTGAATAATAGGTAAGCACTTTGATGCTATAATTTTATGGACGATAATCAATTTCCATATTGATATGGTACATACGGTAGAATTGCCCATGTTACATCTTCTGCAAGAATGCTTTTTACTCCTAATTCAGCATATCCGGCTGTTGCTTTAGAGCAAGGGTATTGCTTACAAGATACACAAGTGTCACAGCTATTTTCTTTTGCACATTTCATCTGATCACATAATTGTTTATGACATCCCGAAGTGCCGCATCCCGAACATCTCATCGACCAATCTGTACCATCATACACATGAGTTAATCGTTCTTCCAATTCGTTTCTAAATTCTTCGCTGATTGTACCACCAGAAAAATGAATACATAAATCGCATCTATGACTGCATTTACCATAAACCGCATTTTCTTTTGGAAATGGCTTTCGATTCGGTTTTTTCTTGATGAGAATCATTTTTTTGACAGCTTCTAAGGTCTCCTTATTATCCACCCATATGAAAAGCCACATGCCGTCATGCAAAATTCTCGACTCGTTGTAGAGGTCAACAATATTGCGTGGAAACTCATCCTTTATAGCTTCAAACTTCTCTCGTTCAGCTTTGCCAAAGATAATTTGAAAATCATAATGATCCTCATGTAAGTTAATAGACACTATTGTCTTCTTTCCCTGACGGAATCTCAGGCAATTTATTTCATAGTACTTGCCCAGCACCTCATCGAGAACATACTTCCCTCGCATGAAGTGCATAACTTCTTCTTTGACTTTTTGCAATTCAGTTCTTACAGTCATTCGCAACCTCCTTTGTTAGCTTTCTAAACAAAAAGACACCAGAATACACCAAATTTATCAATCAGAGAGAACATACATGGGCTATAATCACATGGCCCAATAGGAGCGTAAATAGTTGCTCCATCTTTCAACACTTCATAAGCTTTTTTGACATGAACTTCGCCCCCATCCCCAAAATGAAAACAAAACTGCATGGTATTTCCAATAACAAGATTCTCTGTAATCTCAGACACAGCTAATATTTGACCATAAGCATTTAACTCGGAGTGCATATATCCACCATTATCATCAGGATATAAACCAAGAATTTCAGCGTTAAACGCTTTTTGATAAAGACTCACGGCTTCGACGCTTCCCTTTACATATACTTGCATCATTGACCTTAACATACTGTATACCCCCTAGAAATTCAAATTTATTAATGTATCTACGTATAATTGTCTTTTCGCATTTGCCACCGAAGCGAATATATCTTTCCTAACCCCTTCACTCATAAACATAATTGGAAGTTGCGAATTTTAAATTTATGCTGTTGTAGCAATCAACGTAAACTCCCCAGGAATATTTTGATTTTTCCAAGCTGGATGTTCATCAAATTGTTTCACAATAAATCCATTTCTAATTACAGAATTTATTATTTCGCTTATTGTATATTTACGATAACTGCATAAAGGAATCTGCTTTCTGATTTCTTCATCAAATGAGCTAGCATGAGCCATTTCGCCTTCAAAGACCTCTTCAGAAAAATAATCTTTCGATTGTAGCTCCACACCTTGTGTTGCTATAATTTTAGTAAATGGATGAAAATCACTACATATCATTTTCCCCCTGTTTTTCAGTAAAGAACGCATAACATTCATAAACTCGTCTATATCATGAAAATAATGTAGAATTCCACCTTCCATAAAAACAATATCAAATGATTTTGCATATTTGTTCATATCAATATCTAACACATCACAAACTTGATAATCTAACTTAACATTTGCCGATTCAGCTACCTCTAAAGCATATCTTTTATTATCTTCTGAAATATCAAATATAGTTACATCAGCACCTAAAACTGCCAATGGAACCGCTTTCTTTCCACATGATCCGCATATATTTGCTACTCTTACGCCTTCATATCTATCAAAATAATTTGCATATTTTTTTAGTTGCCTAATAGGATTTTGTACATCCTCTTTTGCACGTTCTTGCGGTGTACAACTTTGGTACCAAAAATCATATGCATTAAATTCCCAAGCACGTTTATTTTGTTTACTATAATCAACCATAATTCCCCCCACAAATTCAATGTTTTTTATACTATCAATTCCCGAATTAATTATAATGGGAAGTCGCTTTGACATATCTTTCTTCTATTTTTAATCATGCAATATATGTGACTTATCTCTTCGTTTGAAGGTTTCGTAATATTTCATGATAGCGCATCGTCGCCAATGCACTTGCTTCACCCTTTTTACAAAAAGAAAGCCCGGCTAGCTTCGGAACAATGCGCTCAACCACAATCTGCTCATCCACCATTTTGGATTCCAGAGTTTTCAGTGCTTCAAGGAACCGCCTGTCCTCCTTCGCCCGGTTGTAAAAGGATAAAACATAGACATAAACAAAAAGGTTATAGTTTCGGAAAGGATATTCGACCTGCATAAACAATGTGCCAATTCCATAGTGGCATGGACCAATAGGTTTCCTGATTGTCCAATGCTCCAACAAAAATTCCACGGCCTTGTCAAGCTTCGATTCACTGTTTAGATAATCGCTAAAGTGGAACGCATTTAAAGCGGTAAGCGTTGGAAAAGGATTCGAATACTCGGTTTCTGGCCCGTGGCCATAACTGAATTTATTACAGCGCCAACCGCCGTCTGTATACTGGCTATCTAGAAGATGTTGATAAGTTTTTTGTATCCTGGCATCAAAAGCATATCCCAAGTGGCAAAGTGCATTAACGATGTGGATCGTATGGCACGGGTAAATAGAACCTTTAGGATACATTTTGAAACGTCCATCTTCTTGCCAAGCACTAAAAAACAATTCGGCGGCTTCTATTAGCAGGGGATCAGTAGGCTCCATACCCAATTCCAACAGATAAAGTACACATTCCAGAGTTGAGAACGGAGCTCCTTTCAACAAGCGTTTATCAGGAGTCGTCCACAAGTCTCCGCCATTATCGTATTTATGGGATAATATAGCTTCCATATCTGATGTATACTGATTCAAAATTGGCATTCCTTTTACCTCCTGATGGTAGTTATGGAAATGATTTGTACTACTTTGATTTGATGATTGCTGATTACTGCATAATAAATATAATGGAATGTTTAAAAACTCCTCTATTACAATATTCTATATATACATAACATAATTTTTTTGACTTAAATATAATTAATCATCTTACAAAATACAATATTGAGTAATAATTTCCGAATTTTTTTATATTATTATTACCAGGGGGTGACACAATGAATAATTTATCTGAGAAGTTTACACAAAAGGATTGTAAAATATTAAACGATAAACTTAATGTTGCAACTTGCCAAATAATTGAATTAGAACACATAATCAGTAAATTAGATGAAAGTGATATTTACAAATTATTAATAGCATTTGACGGTATAAGCCGAACTGCTGGAATGCTTAATAGTATTTGTAATGAATTACTTGATGACAATTTCATTACAACTTCAGATCCTATGTCATATATACACGGTAAAAGTGATCTTTCTTTTAAACTATTAGATGATTTATGTGCAAAATATTCACTTATACAATTTAACAATTAAGAATAGAAGCGAGTTTATTTTATTAAGCTCGCTTTTCACTTTAAACATAATAATCGCTATCAAATTAACTTAATTTGACGTTGATTTACTCTACCTCTGATTTTAAGACCTCGCGTTGGATTAGCTTAAATACTTAATAAGTACATTTTTCTTTATGATGCAGATAACTATAACCTTTCTACTGCTTCATTATAATCGAAGCGATATTTTCTTTCTATATATTTACCGATTCCATCTAATCCTGGAAATAAAGTCTTATCATTTATACCCATTATATCTAGAGTTCTAAGTATTTCCTGCTTACGATCATTATAAATTTCTATTTTCAATATAATACCCTGCTCTTGCATTTTCCTAAAAGTCCTTCCTCGGTTAGAGTCAGCATTTGAAAGTTGCATATAATTTTCCTCTGGAATCATTTCATCTAATGCCTCACATTTATTTCCCCAAACCATAAAATAACTGGACTGAGCACTCATACGAGTATCAACATAATGTGGTTGATATATGATAGGATAATTAAGAATATGTTTATTATCTAACATTTGATTAATAATTTCTGACGATGTCATAGTATTGATAGTATCTTTATCAATTGTTTCCATATTATTCTGTTCTGCAAATATTTGATAATTACTTATATTTAGGACCCAAACAGCGGGATTTTCCTCACCCTTTGCACAGCAAGCAAAAAAAAGCGCTACTAACGGATTACCTGTCCAATCCATAAAACGTGTTGGAGCACCATAGTGTTGGGCATATTCTGCCCAACGATACAAATCTGAGTAAGGGATACTGTTTACAATCCCTGATGCTTCAGCAATGAAATTTTTTAATATACTTTTTTCCGTTGCCCAAGCTGTATACTTGCGGTTTGGTATCTCCATGCCATGAATATTCGTCACATGGTTTCGTAATATATTCGGCAATAAAGGATAACTCTTTTTACCTACTCCTCTAAAAACAAATTTTGGATGAACTGGTACATCGAAAAAGCCATATGTATGATAACTATAAGATAATTCATCAATTATTTCTATAAAATTATGAACTCCTTTAATGATAGTTTCCATTATTGCAATCCCTCCTAGTTGCTTAATTTAAATCTATCCTAATTAATCCCTCCTGCTAAATATAATGGGATGTTAATTATCATAAATAATACTTGCTGGAGATGAAGGAAGTCGATTCAAAATAAGTTGGATAAACTTTTCAAATCTTTCTACATCATCAAGAAATTCAATACCTGTTCCAATGTTCTTGTAGTTAAAAACATGTATTGCATTTCTTTGCATTTGTACTTTACTTATCCAAATATCCCAGTTATCATTTATTTTCCAGAGAATGCCTCTACTAAAGATTTTTAAGTCTTCAAACCTCATTTGGTTAGGCTCAATAACATTACCGTTTTTTGTAGTTCTAGGGTTTCTTATGTAGTCTTCATAATATATACAATAGAAAAATTTTAACCAACATTCAACAAGAGCACCAAGGTTAGCTCTTGCTAGAATTAATTCACCATTTGTCATACATAACCCCTTACTACTCCAGATTTTCAAACAATGCGTAACTTCTACAATCCAATCAAGCATTGCCCCATCAAGTAGATTAGATGTAGAATCAGGTGCATAACCATAAGCATTCTTCCAATCATTCATTGTCATTTTCGTAATACTATAAATGTTCTCTATTCGCATTAAAGTTCTCCCCTCAAACTTGCTCTATAAATACCATTATTATAATTCTATATACATATACAACGTAAATATAATGCGAAAATAGTCTGTTTTGGAAATTACTAGTAATGATAATATTATTATTTTCCTTCTGGCTACCTTTTCAATGATAGGTATTATCTTAATTCTTTTGTTCCAAACGCGGCTTCCATCTCTGCAAATGTAATTGAAGGCGTTAATGTTCCGCTTATTTGTATTTGTTCGGAATGAATTCTTTGATAATTAACTTTCGTTGGTTTGCATACATAAGTCTTATTTAACGTGTTTGCTTTGTCACATGGAGTTTCGCATGGCACGATAATTTGCTCATATTTTTCTTTAAGTATTCCTAAGTTCCAATGCTCAGAATCATCAATCACTTTTCCACAAGGCATTACGGTGGTAACTTCGAGTAAAATGAGATTATTGTTACGATACTCATACATTTCATCTACTATAACATTTAATAAGTCAATCAATTTATGGATATCCATTATAACAAAATTCAAGTTATCAAACGGATGCCTTGGAATCAAATATTCCTTTTGAGGTATAATTTTATCATTCACATTCCGATGAAAAACATAAGAGGATGTTACCTCAACAGAGTGTGTGAAAGAATTTCTTAAAGTTTCTCTAACCATTTTGTGATCATAACTGTTCAAACATTTTAATATACTATTGACTTTAGAACTACCAATTTTAGTTTTCTTATCCCTTAAAAACTTGAAAATACTAACATTGTCACTTTCAGAATATCCACACTCATAGAACTCATTAAGTAGTTGCCGGAACATATCCCAAAGGACTAAAATACGGTAAACAGCATCTTCAAGATAATATGAATATAGTCTTTTGTTTTCTGATTCTTCTAAAGGCCATGACATGACCATAATATATTTCAAGCATTTTGTTAATGCATATTTTATGTTTACTATCACTTGATTTGAGCGTATAATCCATTCGATACAATTTCTAAAATGTAATATATCATCTGTCAACTGAAATTGTTCTTCTTTGAATAACCTACATTCATTTAAGGTTTCTATCATTTCTAACTGCTCTTTTAAGTATTTAACTATTTGTTCATCATTTTTGAATGTACTTATATCCATAATTACTCCTTTAGTTGTACTTCCCATTATTGCTAAACCAAGAACCATTAACGTCAAACTACTGTCATTCAAATATGCTAATCCCAAACCCTCTCATCTATAGTAACTCACTTTTCGCTCTCATTTCTTTTCTTAATACCATAATATTCCACCTCATGACAACAATCAAGACTTTTCCTGTTATTTATATACACATATAACCATCTATCATCACTATCAAATCATCATTACCTTCCTTATATACCCCACAAATCCCCATCAAAAAAAGATCCCAATCAACCCCTTGGAATCTCTCTTCTACCTACCACTATTCATTCTCATTTAACATCCCAACCTATACCCAAGACATCCTCACAAATTCACATCACTCTCCCCCAACCTCGGAGCCACCCTATCATGTTCAGCTAAAATCATCTCCCCAATCGGATATTTAATCCCTATTGCCGGATCGTTATATGCAATTTGTCTTGAGTAACGTGGGTCAAATGGTTCGTCAAACCGCATTACATTGATTGTATTATCCTCCAAGGAGAGAAAAGCATGCCCAAATCCTTTCGGAATGTATATTTGCTTTCGATTTTCGGCACTCAATTCCACACTAATCCAGTGCAGATAGGTCGGAGAGTCTTTGCGTAGGTCAACGGCATAATCGATTCCCCTGCCTTTAATACAGTACAATAGCTTTGTTTGCGCTTTTGGATTGTTTTGAAAATGAATTCCATAAAGCGTCCCTGCTTTTTCAGAAACGTATGCTCGCTCCTCTAGATATTCGAAGTAGATGCCAGCCTGCTCTAATTCCTGTTTATTATGTATGGCGTACGAAAATCCTCTGTTATCGTATTTTTTCTCATATTCTATAACTTTTACTTCTTTAAGTTCAGTGCTTTTGACTATCATAAAACACCTCCATTCCTGGCATTGCAAGTTTACATATATAAGTCGCTTACCACTCAACACTCATTGCGCATCTTTGGTTGCCCATTTTTATACTTTCTATTAGCTCAACCTTAACGTCTTTCTTAAAGACCTTCGTAAATAAGCTTTTTGTGTATCCCAAGGTGCAGTAACACCATGTTGGTGGTAGTGTTTCATCGACTCTCTTTACACAGCCGCAATAACATTCAGGATAACAAAATAAGAGCTTATGATCGGATAGGTATTCTAGACTGGCATAGTTTACGGTATCATTGAAACGGGTAACAAATTCTGAGATACTATTTGTCTTATCTAAGCATTTGAGCATGATTTTCGCTGTTGAATTACCATCATTACAGATACAATTTTCTCGAATTTGAATATTGGTGTTTTGATCATACTTCTCATCCAGATATTCAGAAGCTTCCTTTGCCCACTTAAACTTTCGGTTGTAATCTGCGCTTTTGGATAAAGGATACTTTTCCTCAAACTCCCTGGCCGCTTCTTCGCCTACTACTGTTTTTAAGCTTTCTACCATCCGAATCGAATGTGCATTACTATTCTTTACCATATTCTTTGTCCTTTCCATATTTATATTTCTTTTACTTTAAGTTCTGCTAAGGCGGCATGATGTAGCACCTCAAACTCCTCTGGCGCAAGCTGCTCCATTAATTTCATATGCTCTGCTTCCCAATTTGCAAGCTCTTCCTTAGTCAAAGACGCTCCCACTCCCCTACAGGCCTTCATACGGCCGTGCCATGTCTCCCTTGTAAATGGTACCAAAATATCATACTCCTCATGAGATACCATTTCGAAGGAGTCATATACACAGTCCGGTATCCGGATTGGTTGTCTGATTTGTCTGGCTCCACTCCAACCAGGGCTAAAAGCACTGGCAAGCGGTAATGACATCGAATATTTCATCAGGAAAATCCACCTCTTCTGTAGCTGCTACCATATATGCAATATCCATATCATTTTCATAGGATAATCGTTTTGCCTGCTCAATTTGGTTCGCTGCTATGTCTGTTCCAATCCACTTTGCCCCATAATGATACATGTTTCTTGGTAGGACACCTGTCCCCGTGCCCAGATCTAAGACCTGCTGCTCCTTGATACAAAGATTTCTCTGCGCTATCTTTTCATAGAATTCTCTCGGATAAATATCACGAAACTTTGCATAGTCCTCGGAAGTCCGACCCCAATCAAACGCCTTTCCTGCATCAATGTTATCATTTTTCATCTCCAATTTAACACCACCTTCAAAAGAACGCTTATATTTTGACACATATCCTAAGCATGCTACTCCTCAGAATAAATCCAATTCTCTTTTGTAGTTTTTTACTACTTTTTTACCCAATCCATTAAATTATCCCACTCATCTTTTATTCCTGTACCACCTACCCAATTGCCAATTAAAAGCAAAAGTGCATATACAAGAAATGCCAATAAAAACCGATATTTTTTTCTCATATTTGCTTCCTCCCCGCACTTCCCATTATTCCGTTTACCTTCTTCTTGATAGTTCTAACCGTTCTGATGTACAATCAGCTATACTATAATACCAGTTCTTCGCTTGCCCTGGCAATCTGATCTTCCAATGGCAACAGGCCATATATATTTGTATTAACCGCCCATTCTTATTTAACATTCTTGCAATAAGACCTGCTGCTCCTTGATACAAAGATTTCTCTGAGCGATCTTTTCATAGAATTCTCTCGGATAAATATCACGAAACTTTGCATAGTCCTTGGAAGTTCGACCCCAATCAAATGCCTTTCCTGCATCAATGTTATCATTTTTTATCTCCAAATTAACACCACCATCAAATTGAGTATTTTAGTTTTCTTATAGCCTTTCTGCAGAGCTTTATTTCATAACGAAAATCCCTTTCTGGATTCCAGTTTTGCCTTTTATATTCTCTAAGACGTTTTCTAATTAATGGTATGGCTCTTCGTTCATTTACCTCCATTAAAGCACTAATATAAAAGCAACTTTTGCTTGTCTTCAACTTTTCTAATAATAATTCTTTTGCAATTTCAAGTTCTTCACCTTGCAGTACCGTAATCATAGTATATGGAATATCATCTCGTGCTCTTGCAACAGATGGGGATGTATCCTCTGATAAACACCAATAATAGAACTCTTGAAAATTGGATGACAAATCATCATATGGACTATCCATTATTCGTATCCTCCTTGTGACTGTTACAAAGCACTAGCTCCAACTCAAACTTCCTCATTAGGATTCAACAACGCATAAACAAAAGTATCCCAATAAATCGGTTTACCCTCCTTATCATTTTTGAACGATACATTCTTTCTAAGATGTGCTTCCCGCCTCATTCCAATCTTCTCCATCAGCCTCCAGGACGCGGTATTTAGGGGAGTGGATTCTGCATAGATTCGATGAACCCCTTGAGTAAACATGTATTCTATCACCGCTAAGCATGCTTCACTGCCATATCCCTTATGTTGATATTGCTCATTTAATACATACCCTAGTTCTCTTGTATTAAAGTCACGCTTGCCTAGATAAATGTTACCGATGACCTTTTTCTCTTTCTTCAATTCAATGGCATAGAACTCATCGCTTTTTGCTCTGAACTCCACTTCTTCCTTTGCTTTTTCGCAAGTAAACTCCGGATATGCCTCAAACTTAGCATTCACACGTTGCAGCATATATTCGCACAAGTCTTTTTCGTCGCTTAATTCAAAATTACGGATAATTAATTTATTCGTCTCAATTCTCATTCTTATCGTCTCCTTTATATTAAGCCTATAACTCTCTATCCAACAAACTCCTACCGTACCAGATTACCTCATCATAACTCATTGCCCTCGGTGTCGGCGACGCCTGCGTCACGATAATCGCGTTCTGATTCGGGAAAATGGTAATGCTTTGTCCACCATAGCCACGGCAACCGTACCAGTCATCACCACGCCACCACAGCAAACCATAACCTGGATTGCCTCTAGAAGGCGCAATCGCTTCCTTGATATACTCCTGGGAAATGATTGACTTTCCTTGATAACTTCCACCATTCAGAAAAAGCAGCCCAATTTGAAGCATTTCTACTGCTGTAAGGTTTGAGGTAAGTTCCGACTCACTCTCATCCCCAAAAGCCACGCTATAATACACTCCACAAGGACTTTTATACCAGCGCTCACTTTTAATGCCTAGCGGCCGATACAAATGCTCATCGATATAATCAAACATATCCCCGCAAACCGCATCCAGCACCTTTGCCAGAAGAATGACATCCCATTCTTTATAATTGTATTTGGTGCCTGGCACCATACTCACATTGCAATCCGCAATGTGAGCAATCCAATTTCCGGAACGTTGCATCTGGGTAAGCATCGGGCAATGATAATGCACCCCTCCATTCCAATAGATTCCGGAGGTCATCGTTAATAGATGCCTTATCGTAATTAATCGATGCAATGGGTCAAGACCTTTATTGAATTCGGGTATATATCGATAAATTGGCTCATCAAGCGATTTGATTAGCCGGTTATCAAGTGCAATTCCCGTACCAATCGACATAATACTCTTTGCCACCGACTTAATTACGTTTCTACTGTCCGCAGTATAACCATTGTAATGACGATGAGCAACAATTTCTCCATTTTGCCATATCAGCACACTATTGATTTGCCTAAAATGTTTTTTCTTTATGTATTCATCTATCTCCACACTAATTGTATTGTCATTACTCATTTGAGATACCTGCCTATGATCGACATTTCGTTATTTTTTAGCTCATATGGACTTCCGCTAGCGATGAGGTAACCACCGTCGCCTCCACCACCCGGTCCCATTTCCAGAATATAATCACAATTGGATAAGATATAGGGGTCATGCTCCGTTACAATAATCGAGTTGCCTTGGTCCACCAGCTCATTCATCAGTTCCAATAATCGTTCGCTATCCGAAAAGGAAAGCCCTGTCGTCGGCTCATCAAGAATGTAAAGTGCTCCCTTCGTATTTTTCCCTTTGGATAATTCCTTGGCTAACTTAATTCGCTGACTTTCCCCACCGGAAATGGTTGGCGTTGCCTGTCCAAGCTTAATATATCCCATCCCCACACGGTCTAAAACATTAAGCATATTGTAAATCACCGAATCTTTGCTGGCAAAAAAGTCTTTGGCTTCGTTGACACTCATCTCGAGGATATCGCGAATGTTTTTGCCATCTATCGTCACTTCCATGGCCTTTCGAATATATCCACTTCCCCCACACTCTTCGCAATCAACATCCATGAAATTACCAAATCCTACATGATAATGTACAACTCCATCTCCCTTACAGTTAGGACATCCTCCTTCGCTATTTACCGAGAATAGCCCTGGTGAATACCCCTTTGTTTTGGACTGCTCAGTTTCTGCAAAAAGGGTTCGAACCCGGTCAAATATACCAGTATAGGTTGCAGGGCAGGAGGTTCGGCTTCTGCCAATAGGTCGCTGGTCAATTACATAACACCGCTTAATATGCTCTATACCAGATAATGCAGCCTCCACCGTTTCACTCTCCTCTTCGGTCTGGCATCTGGCCTTCATCATCTCTTTAAGCTTTGGTACTAAAGTATGAGATACTAAGCTTGATTTGCCGCTCCCTGAGACCCCGGCTACTCCTACCATAACACCAAGAGGAATCTTGGCGGTTACATTACATAGATTATTCAGCTTCGCATTGGCTATCGTAAGCGTTTTTTCCGGGTCAATTACCCGATAACTAGATTTGATTGCAAATCCTTTTTCCAAAGTCAGATATGGCGCGGTCTTTGAATCTGTGCACCGCAAGAATTCTTCATACCCGCCTTCATAGATCTTCAAACCACCTTGCACCCCAGCCTCTGGACCTAGATCAATGATATAATCAGCCTCCCGAATGAAGTTTTCATCGTGCTCGACTGCTACCACCGTATTACCACTGGCAACAAGGTTGCGAATAATTCGAATCAGGTTCTCCTTTTCTACCTCATGCAGACCAATGGTCGGCTCATCAAATACGAAAATAATGGAATCCATCTCCGCAATAATATATGATGCCAGGAATAGTCGCTGAATCTCCCCACCTGAGAGGGTCGGTACCGGACGCGACAAGGATAAATGCTTTAGTCCCACATCTACCATGCAGGATAACTTCGATATAATTTCGTCAAGCAGTGGACTTCTTCTACCATTGTAGCTTTTTAACAGCATTAGCAAATCACTGATATACATATCCTCTAGCTCCGTTATCGTTTTGCCACAAAAGGTGGTACTAGATGCCTGTTCCCCTAACCCTGTCCCACCGCACTTAGGACACGGCGTCTGCCTTACACAGGTAATCTTCGAGATCCAGTTATTCTTGTCCAAACTCCAACGATATACATGGGTAATCCAAGGCAGGACTCCCATAAAGTTCTCACCGCCATATTTGAACAGCATTAACTGGTCCTCTGTAAGTTCTTTTAAGCGCTGATTCGCAAAAACGCCTGTAATTCCTTGGAATTTCCACAAAAGATGCTTATAATGGTTTTGCTCTCCACCAAATAAATTCTTTAGTTCAATATTACTATCTGTAAAGATTTCTTCCTCATAGGCTTTGAATATCTTTCCATTGCCAAGGCATTTGACACACATCCCTTTTGGAGAATTCTTTTGAAACATCGTAACGTCAAGTGGCAACCCATCATTAAACTTAGGATCTCGAATGCCATAATTGGCATATAGTGCTGCTAGCATGGTGCTGATTTTAATTCGCGTACCAACAGTACTTCTAGGATTAGACTGCCTGATAATTCTCTGTTCTACTGCAACAGTTGGTGAAAGCCCTGTGATACTATCAAAGGCAGGGACATTATCAATCATGAACTGAGTTCCAGAAAACATTAGATAACGTCGCTTCCCTTCTTCATACAGTGTATCAAACGCCAAGCTTGATTTGCCACTGCCTGAAACACCTGTAATAACGGTAAGCTTATGCTTCGGGATAACCACATCGACACCTTTCAGGTTATGTATTCTTGCATTACTGATTTTTATGTAATCATTCATTGGAGCTTGATCCTTTCCAATTCTTATAAAACTCTATTTGCTGACCCTCTCAAGATAGCATACGATACCGCATCTACCGGCTTACCATTTTTCGTATACTGCTCCCTCGCCAAGCCTTCACAGGTCATACCATTTTTCTTCAATACTATTTCTTACGCAAGGTTTCCAATAAAACAGTCCGCATGCACTTTCTCTATTTCTAACTCTTGAAAAGCAAACGTTATGATCCGTCCCAAGGCTTCCGTCATCAATCCTCTATTCCAGTATTTTGGTGATAGAATATAGGACGTCTCTGCGGTGTTGTTCTCTTCGTCAATATTATGTAAATTAATAACTCCAATCAATTCTCGCTCACTAAGAAGTTCGATTCCCCATTGAAAAAATGTAAGATCATCATAGCACTGAATCCAATGTAGCATTTTATTCTTAGCTTGAATGATATCTGTCATCGAATCCCATGGGAAGTATCTGCTACACTCCTCGAATTTCGCCCAATTGTGATACATTGCTATATAATCATCGATTGTAAACTTTCTTAGTATAAGCCTGTCGGTTTCTAATCTTATCGTACCTAATTTGTTCACCGATACACCTCTTCCAGCTATAATTATATTAATTGTACCATATTATTCCACGATGACATAGTAATAATTTATCTAGCATTTCTAATTACTATGCAATAATATATACAGGTCCTATTACCCAAACATATAAGTCATTTTTACTAATATTATTCTTGACACTAATGTACTTAATTAATATAATGTTTTCAATAGTACTTATAAGATAGTCCTTGCCGACAATTAGAGTTGGATGGGATGGTCTTATGAGTATTATTTTTTTTTGACATTTCATAAAACTTCAATTCCTCTGCTATGCCTATCGAACTTCTCGTAACGTATAAGATTGATAATATGTGATGTATAATACCTGATAACTACTGGAATGATATCATTATGTAAAAAATATATATCGATTAGGTGATTTTATGAAGAAAGTTAATCTGACAGTAATTTCTATATTAATTTATCTATTCTTAATTATAGTGAATCATTTAGGTTATGTTCTTATATCTGAACAAGCAATAAACACCATGATGATTAATAATCAAAATGATACTAAACTAGATATTGAATTTGATGATTACTATTTCCACTACAATGGTTATATTGACCAGGTATCTATGTTTGGTTCAAAATATGATAATCAAGATTATGATGGTGACGGACTATTTGATAGGATATATAGAAGAGTATTTGAAAACTATATCAATGGTAATTATAAAGGTATGTTGATGAATTATCGAGTCGATTTTGGTAATGGAGAAACCTTAGAAATAGGAGACTTTAATGATATATATACCTCCATTAACTTAGTAGGTGAAGACATAACCGGAGATAACGTAAATGAAATGATCTTTTATGGTGAACATATTGTAAGCACCTTTCCTCCCAGTAATAGTGAAATAGCCGTTTACAAGAAAATAAACTCTTCTTATACAATGATGGAGTTGCCAAGGCAAGATGATTGGGATAAAATAGATAAATTTGACGTTGGATATAGTCTATATAAAGATAATTTAACCAACAATAGGCTAACAGTTATTAATAAAAAAACCAACTTTGAAGATGTATTAATTATTGATGATGAAAGAGCATTAGATTACGTCTCTAAAGCCCAATCTCTTGCGTCACCTGCATGGAAAATAGATGTAATTAATTATAATGGATTGCCTACTATAGTTTTATATAACCATATAGGAACACGATACCTTGAACAAGATTTACTCACTTATTTAACTTGGAAAAATGATAGCTTTACTCCTATCAAGATGGAAATACGGTAATAATTATTTCGTTTTTTATATAATTAATTGACACTAGTTCGCCAATTTGGTATAATATTCCTAATAATACTCATAAAATTATCTTTGCCGACAATTGGAGTTGGATAGGATAATCTTATGAGTATTATTTTGTTTATAGGATTAGGGCGTCAAAAGCCCTTCGGAAAACTTGGCTTAGTCAATTTGCACAATTACAAAGTAAACGCCCTAATCTTTATAGATTAAAACATCAATTCCATCTGCGTCGCCTCTTCGACCTGCACACGGGATGAACTGATTTCATATACCTTGACATCTCCTTTTACCTGTTCGCTTTTGACATACTGAATATTGTTGATAGCAGAAGCAATCAGGTTCATAACATAAATATTATCAAAGCAGTTGTAGATACTCTCCCCGCCAAGTCCTGACAGGCAGATTAACTGGGTATTACTTTTCTTCGCCAGCTCCATTAGTGGAATCAGAAGATGAGCCGCGTTCGTCTGGGCAAATGGGTTATCCATCAGGAGTACTTTCCCCTCTTCTTTACGCAGGAACAAGTCCGTCTCTTCTCTTCGCATATACGAAAGCAAGCTTGTTAAGATAACAAACGCTGACAGGAAGCCTTCGCCACCAGAGTTTCTACATACCTCGGACCAGGTAATCTTTCTCTCCCCTTGCTCCTCAATCTTGAATAATTTGATCTGGATGGAATGAATCCCAATGATTGTATCATAGAGTTCTTTTGTCGTAATCCTATTACCGATTAATTCTTCGATATTTTCATTTTGATGCAATCGCTTTAGCGCAAGGTTCGTTAATTCGTCCATATAATCTTCTAGCTTCATCATAAGAATATTGCCTTGTTCCGCGACATCTTGTAATTGAATCTGTAACATTTTTAGGCTTTTCCCTCGTAGGGTAATCGAGGAATTACGATCGATTTCCCCGAGATTTTTGTGGATCTCAAGAATATAATCAAGAAGTAACTCCAGTAATTTCATCTTCTCTTTCCCGATAAAAGCAATGTCCACTTCCAATTTTTTCAGCTGTAATCGAAATGATTCCAAGTTAATATCTAGCTGTTCTAATAACCTCGAAGGCAAAGAAACCATTTGATATAAGCTTTGCAGTGGTTTACTAAAAAACTCATCC
Organism: Bacillota bacterium; assembly: GCA_023434365.1. Classification (GTDB taxonomy): domain Bacteria; phylum Bacillota; class Clostridia; order Lachnospirales; family Lachnospiraceae; genus KM106-2. The sequence goes on from JAEYSV010000011.1 coordinate 23,961, forward strand.
TGATAATTTGGGGCATGCTTTAGCTCTCCAATTTGCTTTGTGAGTTCCCCTTCTCTTTGCGTTAATTCAGTCTTTATCTTGGTATATCGACTTATTATCTTGCCTTGAAAACTCGTAAACTCCTTATCCGATAAGACAAATATATCATCCTTCTTAAACTCTGTAAGTTCCTCTTCAAAAGTAAACTGATTCTTGGTTTTTAATTCGCTATACTGTGCTAACACCGCTAACTGGCTTTGATAATGCTGCCATAATCTTTCGCCTTTCGTAATCGTACTATTTAATTGTTCCTTTGCTTCCTCAATTTCTTTACGACGAAGCTCAAAATTGTGAGCGACCAATTCTTCTTTTGGTACCAGGATGGAAGTGTTAAACTTCACCTCTAACTCCTTTATCAGTCGCTCATATTTACTCTCTTCTATGGCATACTTTTTATCGATTTTGTTATATTGCGCTAGCACTTGCGCCTTGGTATCTTCGTTCTCTTTTTGCTGATGCTCTAACTCTTGTTCCTTATAATAATCATAACTCTCCTGCGTATACTCTTCATCTTGTAACGCATACTTTGTAGAAGCTTGATGTAACCGTTGCTCAGCCAACATAAACCGCTCTCTTGCCTTTTTTAAGTGTTCCTCAATATCTTTGATTTCACCTTGCATCGTTTCCGTAATTGCTATAAATCTTGCTTCTATATCTACAATTTCCTGAGACAGCTTACTACCGGTTTTATACTGAGAATAATAAATGACCTTCTCATTAAATTGTGCTCGCTTTAACTCAAGTTCTCGTCTTTTATCCTTAAGTTCCTCTTTTTTATTGCTAAGTGTCTCCCGTAATTCTAATAACGAGCGAAGTTGTTCTTCTATATGAGTAATTTTTTTGGCAAGTAAATCACGATATACGATAGCTTCCTTATATTTACCATAAGCTATCTCAAGTTTATCTAAGTCGCTTAGGAGATTATTCTTTTCTCGACTCTCTTGTTCTTTTATCTTAATAAGTTGCTCTAATTCACTATCATTTTTCTTTAACTGATCAAGATTCTGCGTAACCTCGTGGAGGTTCTCCTCTACCTCAGATTTTCTTGCTTCTACCTGCTCTAACTCAAGGCAAACATTGTCATACTCCTCTTTACTTACTGCCTGATATTCAATAATTCCACGTTTTGAGCGGTATAGGGTAAGCTCCCGATCTATTGTTTCAATGTTATCAATCACCGCATTCAGCTCTTGCATCTTATCTTCGATTAACTGCTTTAAAGCCTCTTCCTTAAGCAAATGCTCATTAAAGGAATAGAATAACTCTACCGAAGAGGTAGAATCTTGTTTACGTAACAACTGCTCTCGCTTAATAATCGGAATTGGATAGGACGTATAAAAAGGAATCGTTAGCTTCTGTAAACGAATCAATTCCTGCTCACTTAAGATGATACTGTATGGCAAAACCGGATTCGCTTCGAGTAATTCCTCTTGCTTCTGATGCAAACCATTTTGCTGTCTTAGATAATCCATACCATAGAGATAGCCGATGTTTTGCGCATCAAAGAATTCACTAACCTCCTTTGGCAATTCCAATAATTTGCCACTAGTCAGCCGCTCCTTCTCTCCTTCCAGTTCTTCCTTACGTTTTTGCTTCAGTCGTTTTTGTTCCTCTAGCTGCTTAATCTTATTGTCAAAGGCTGCTATAATCGCTTCTTTGTCAAATACATTGTCTTCATTCATCGAGACATATTGTAGCACGATCTTACACTCTCTGATTCGTGCTTCATAGTTCTCAACTTGTTTACGTTGATTGCGCAGTTGCTCCTGCAGCTTTCCGACTTGTTCTTTGTTTTCCCCTAACTCTCGATCTAGTTTTTTAACTTCAAGCACCACAACCTGTTGTTTTGTGATTGCTTCTGCTAATTCCCTGACAATACTCTCTTTCTCTTTTTCCTCTTGATGCTTAAGTAAAGAAAGTGTTTCCTCCTCATAATATCCTAGAATATTGCGCTGCAACTTTTGATGATACGTTTGATTAAACTGTTCTTCTTTATCGTTGTAACCTTTGATAACAGTATTCGTCTCATATTTTTCCCCTATAAGATTCTCTTTATTACTTCGACAAGTATCTTCCTCTGTTCTTGAAGCTTGCTGTTTTTTGATTAACTCATCCATCTCTCTTTGAATACTAGTAATCTGCGTCTCAATTAGTGTTAACGATTCCTCATAATGAAGTCGCAAATGATACCCAAGATTATTACGCTCTGGGAGTAATTCTTTTTCATCGCTCTTCTTAAGTTCTAACTTGTTCTCTAAGGTAAGGACTTCCCTCTCCTCACGCGTATAGTCCCCATATAACTTGGCACACTCTAGAATGTGAAGTTGCTTCACAATCTTTGTAATCGCCAATTGCAGCGCTTCCTCCTGGTCTTTGTACCCTTGCCTTTTCTGTGAGAGTCCATCCATTGCCTCAATAATCTGATACAGCTCATAAGAAGCTTTTTCGTACTGAACTCTCGTTAACTTCTCGCCTAACTGTTGCATCTGCTCATGGTAATCTTGTCGAAGTGCTTCAAGTTCTTCTAACTTATGATTAAGCGCCTGGCTTAAATACGCTATTTTTTCTTCTACCATTGTCTTATCTTGATCAAGTTGATGGTAAACAACGGCTTGTTCACGCAACACCTCCGCCTCAGCCTGAAAGGCTAGAATCGTATCTTTTCGCGCTAACTTACTTTCATTTTGTTTATACTGAATGATATACTTTTTGGTCATCTCCCGAAAATGCTCAATACGATTCTGATCTTGATTCAATTTATCTTGCACCGTTGGTAAAAACCATTTTTCTATCAAGCCTGCTTCATTTTTCGAGTCTTTGAATAACTCGGATAACCCCGACTCCTTCACATTAACCTTCTTTATGATGGATGCCCATTCTTTTGCATAGATTTTATATTCCTTCAGATGGTCAAAATACTGTTTTTGCCCACTGGTTGTTGTTATATCATAAGAACGAAAACGAATTCCCCGTTCTTTTTTGACTTGCTCAAATAATTGCTTACACTGAGAAAACCCTCTGATCGTCTTTTTCTTTCCTTCTACGTCAATGATGGGAAATGATATTATATCATACGGATTACGAGTTTCATATTCATGGACATAAGAGATAATCTCTAACTCATCCATGCCCTCTTCTTTTCCATTCGGATTCTTTCTTACCATCATTCCAACTAAAACATAGCCAGCCCCACCATCTAAACGCCATTCCACCATAATGTGTGTGGGACGATTCGTAGTAAAGTAATCCGCAAACTTACGGTCTGGCGTATCGCGGTATCGTTTATAAACAAAAGGAGCTGTAAGCATCTGTACGAATACCGATTTGCCTCCACCGTTTTGAAGAGCTAACAACGTATTATTCCCATCAAAGTAAAAGATCTCATCTTCCATACGCGTGGCGTCATAGTTATAATTTAAGTTCACCATACGAACCGAATTCATTTTACTCATCGCCCTTCACCCCCAATACTTGCATGACTCTGTGATAATTATTCTGGTTTAGCAGATTCCAATCCATAAAATGATCTAGCTTACTTGTTGTTTTAATCATTTCATCGGCTTCGATATATTCAATCAGTCCTTGCTTTTGTAAAAACATTAAAATAGTATAGAAAAACCCTTCCTTCGTCGTCTTCTGTCTCGATGAATTATCGGTACTTCGAAGAGATTCAAACGCTTCCTTCATACTAGTAAATGCTAGGCCAGACTCATTTTGATCCTCATTTGAAAGGGAAGCGCCTTCTTTCAGTCTCTCACTCAAACTATTAATTAACTCGCCCACTTTCATAAAATTACGTATTTTACTGGAGCTGCCCCTACCATCGTAAAATTCCACTAATAGAGTTAAGATAACAAACTGTGACAAATAATAGTCTCGGTCCGTTGCATTACTTTTACATAACATTTGTTTTAGTTGCGCCTTAGAAAATCCCAAGAAATCATTCTCCTCATTGGGAATTAAGTACACGACATTGCCATATCGTTCAATCATACAATCCGCTGCCTCCGCCTGCTGTTTCACAAGATGAAGTACTGCTTCATTTTCGGTATAGGCACGGTATAATTCACTCTGCTTTTCTTCTACTAATTCTTTATTTTTCAAAAGATAGTAAAAGATCTGCTGACTCCATCCAATGTCATTCATTTCATATGCCATATCGATGCTCCTTTCCCTCTTCTACTGCAAATGATACATCCGAGCAACGAACATTTTTTACAATGCCATGTTCATCCACAATATGTTCCCACACAACCGGTTCACTATCTTGAATACGACTAATTTCCAATCTCGTCATCTTCGATAATAACGCTTCACTGCCAATAACAGATAGCAAACAATGATGTAACTGAAACTCCTTCGGTTCTTCATAAAAATGGGCTTCTTGTTCTTTCTTTAGAGCTACCAAATCAAATACTCTGCTCTTTAGTAATTCCACCATGATTTCACGAAATATTTCTACAGACGGAGCAACTTTCTTAATCTCCTCTTCTGACATAGCCGATTGTATCTCCCTCAGGGTGGTTACCCCCTCTACTGCCATTCGATTGACCGCTAATAATAACGTCGTCAAGCTTGTCTCATAGAGAAGTAGCTTTCTCCTCAATGCCTCCTGCTTCTGACGTAAGAATTCTTCTTCATCAAACAGTTCTAGACTAAGCCCTTCCTCTTCTTCTCTTATCGCAGATACTTTTTGAAACTCCACGACTTTTGATAGCTGATAAGACTTTGTTATGTCATTACTAAAAAGCGGTCGCAAAAACACATCTAAGTCATTTAGTTTCGTGGCATCTTTTAACACTTCATTGTATAGCTCGTTGCGTATTGAGAATCTTCGAATCAACGACATCGAAACGAGTGCTTCTAACTCTTTATCATACATCGACTTTAAGTCAAAGTGTGTGGAGAATATCTTTTGGTACTCATCAATCGCTCGAATCAGATATCCTTCAATAATACGCAAGTATTTCAGATTCTCTAACTTCTCCGGTTCTAATCGTTCCATCTGTATCTGCTGCTCTTCTAACTCTCGTAAGAGACCATTTACATAATTACGATACTCTAAAAACTTCTCCTTCGTCGAATCGATGATCGCCATATTTTCCTTCATCACACGTTCATATTCGTCCACCGAATAATTAAGGGCATTTTGACGGATTCGCCGCATCGCCTCCTCCATCCCCTGAAGCTGGATTCTCAAACGGTTGAATACATTCTTGATTTCTTCGGCAGCTTTATCATAACTAGCCTTTTCTAACTGAAGCTTGAAGATCATTTCGTGAATCGTAAGCTGCATACTACTTTCGACTTCTAATGTGCCAAGCATCAAATTATATCCTTCTTCAGTTAGATAATAGGAAGTACGCTTAACCTCTCCTCCAAGATAGATAATCTTATTGGCAACAAAGCTGATGTGCAAGGCTTCCACCGTTCCCTGGTCATAATCAAACCCATCAAAATACATTGCCCGTCCTTCATCACAAAGAATCACATTGACGATAAAATCCCCCAGTTCCACGTTTTGTTCGAATGTTAAGTCCCGTTTATAATACAGCATATTAATTCGGTCAAGAAACTCCCCGATATCATCTATCGTACAGCTTTCATCCTTTAGCGATTGCTCCATAATAAAAAGCAATACCGAAAATAGAATATTCGTTTGCTCATCCACGCTTTCAATCATAAAGTTCTTCCACTTCTGCTTTTGAATGGAATTCTTAAATAGTAAAGCATAGGCGCCTACATGCTTCATTCGTCGTTTGAATTGATTTAAAAAATCTAGTTCCATAGTACCCCTCTCTATAAGTCCTCCGTCTGTATAATTTCCTGTGGAATGTAGCAATCGCTTTGCAAAAGCTTCCTCATCTCATCCTTTATATCGTCAGCGAAAAATCCAAAGAATTCACCACTTATGTTACGATTTTGCTTTTCCTTGGTAATAGGCAACACAATATTGGCTGCCTTTTCAAGCATCTTTTCATAAGCCCTGACAAATGGTTGAATACACAGTTCCTTTGTCTCTTCTTTTTCTTTTCTTTGCCTTACCAATGTTTCATATATAATAATTCCCTCATAGTCTAAGTCGCCAAAGTATAAAATCTCATTCTTAAGATCACTTACATAAGCTTCCACACTCGTATGCAAATCGTTAAATGAGCGATATATCCCTTTGCCGCCCCCATAAATCACGGTACCTATTTCTTTTCCAAAGATGACAGGCTGACTTTTTAGAAGCTGGTTACGAAACGTGTAATAAGTATCTTTATTTTCGATAATAAGTATTGTCTGTGGTGTATGTTTTGAATATGAATAGTACGCTAGTGGTTCACAGGTCTCATAACAGTTAAGATCCTCTAGTGACAGTCCTAAATTATTAAGAACCCTTATACCACCCTCTTTTAATAAGTATTTCTCCCGGTAAAAGATCTCAAAACTTCTCTCATTATAAGAAGCTAGGTTCTCAAATACGACGCTATGTTTTTGATAATATTGATTTAACCGTTGCACATATTCCCGGTCCTGCACATATTTACTTAAGTTCTTAAGGTAATAATCATTCGAAAGCCTTGCATCCAGATACAATACTTCCTCTCGATATTGTTCGTAGTTTTCTTCTTCCTTACGAACCCAGTACGCTTTATATAATGCTGGCCGTTTCCCATTTTCTCCGCGGGTAACGATTGGTTCTAACTGACCAATTGATATCAACTGATTCACCACATCTACCAACTCCTGATAAGACTGCGGATGATATATCTTCTCTAGCTCTTCCAAGGTAAGCTTACTTTTCATACACTTTTCTATGCGATTCATGAATAAAAACCCCTTTTCGCTAATTATTAACTTAATCATAGCAAATAAACAGGGGTTTTTCCAGTTGTTCAAATATAGATTTGATTACTATTCTTTTCTTTCCCAAGAACCGCGGTTGCGTAAATTAGCTTAAACTTCATGTTCCCTCCTATGAAAGCCCATTTTTTCGATAAGCATAGATGAACAAACCTAGGATTGCGAAAATATTCACCCCAATAATCAGAAGGTTCTCCATATTCACATGCAGGTCCCCAAGTTCATTAATCAGCGTATTTACCTGCTGTGAGTACACAATAACACTAAACTTTTTTACAGAATCGTTATAAGTCGACAACATAGGAAGAAAGGAAAACACCAAAATAATCGGTAATGTAATTGAAGTTGCCATCATCTGATTCTTACTCCATGCTCCAATCGCAGCCCCCATCAAGATTGATATTACAATGCCAACTATCATAAACCCAAGAAAGAGTACCATCTGGGTACCCTGATAATTTCCGAGTATCGCAAAAACCATAGAGCCCATAAGGCAGATGCAAAATACATAACTGCCAACGCCAAATAAATACTGCATTGGTTTGACATTCGACATCAGTAGAACACGGAGCGTATTCTTCTCCTTCTCTTCTGCAATGATAGCCGCCATGCTCGTTATAGGAGCCATGACGAGATACATGCTTGCAAACATCGTAACAAAGTAATTCTCAGGAATCCCATTGCCTGTCACTGTATTGGTCATAATCACTGTCATAATAGGAAACAAAATAAACTGGATTAACACTGTTTTATTCTTTACCGAATCTTTGACCTGCTTTTGAAAAATTGCTGCTATTTTATTCAGATTCATCTAGCTAAAACTCCTTCCTGTCAACTCCATAAACACGGTCTCCAAGTTAGGTTCCGAGGAATGGATGGACTCAATCATTTCCTGTTCTAGGTAATCACCAATGATGCGAGCTGAGGTGCGGTCATTGACTAAGCTCACCATTTGCCCACTTCGCAATAAGATCTCAATTCTATTTTGATGATTATATCTTCGGCATATCTCTTTTGGATTCCCATATTCCACGATATTTCCTTCATGAAGAAGCGCTACATGCTCGCATAATTTCATCGCTTCCTCCATATTATGTGTTGTCAGAAAAATGGTCGTGCCTTTTGCCTGTTGCTCCATAATCAAGTCATGGATTGCTGAGGCAAAGACCGGATCTAGTCCACTTGTAGGTTCATCTAAAAACAACACCTTGGGATCATTGATTAGAGCCCTCGCCATGACAAGCCGTTGTTTCATACCTTTTGACAGCTTCATGACTGCTGTCTTTTTCTCCGCTGCTAAACCTACTTGATTTAGCCCAATCATGATCCTCTCCTTGGATACCCCGTGAATTTGCGCAAACACTAAAAGATTATCATAGCAGGATAAACGCTCATAGAGTCCCACATTATCAAGAACCAATCCCATAACTGAATAAGTGGACTGTTCTAATTTCCTCGTATCCTTGCCCAACAGATAAGCTGTGCCGTCCGTTTGCTTTAGTTGACCAGTTAAGATATTGATTAAGGTCGTTTTCCCAGCACCGGAGGGACCTAATAACCCGAAGACCTCTCCGCCTTTGATGTCTAGATTAATCTCTTTTAACACTTTCTTTTCCTGAAAAGAATGCGTGAGATTCTGAATCCGAATACAATGTTCCATGTTTTATTCCTCCCCTTTCTTAAGCTTCATCAACGCTTCCTGCATATTCTTATTATCCATTCTTTCTTTTAGAAAGGTAATCAAAGTACTAATCCCAAAACTAATTCCAAAACAAAGAAAGAACATTGCCCATGGTTGCCATTGATGTACTGGAAACCATTCAAACAGATAGATAAACCCTGCAATTAGCAAAATGATAGTAAAAAGCATCCACGCTGTGCGCATTGCAATCGAAGCATTTTTAATTAACCGGTCTGTAAAGTAAACAAAGCGGCTCACCGTAATCAGCATTGACAGGAGCAAAAATTGTAACATGGTGGCTATCGTAAGCCCCTTGCTCCCTAAAGCAAACATACTTGATACTTCTATCGCGCTCTCACCAAAAAAGTGACACATTACATTTAATATTGCAATCGTTATTCCGAAGATACAAAACACTTCTCCCAAATAATCAAATATCGTTCTTCGATTCTCCATCTATCTTACCCCCAATCTCATTTTGAGTTCTTCTGCATATTGCCTAGAAACCATCAATTGTTCCCCATTTTCCATCGTAACCCGAATCTTCCGATCGAGATCCGCTTTGAGAGACTTAATGCGCTTCAGATTCACAATACAGGACTTGCCGGCCCGAAAAAACTCCGACGTTACAAGTTGCTCTTCCAATTCATAGAGCTTTAAGCTCGACTCATAGATATCCTCTGTAGTATAGAGGAACGTTTTCTTATCCACGGTTTCGATATACAGCAAAGTGCTAATATCAATAAAAAAGGTCTCACTTCCTTTTACCGCCGTGAGTTGTCTGTCTAATATTTTGAGTGTAGCAATGATTCTCTCTAATTCAGGTGTGATTCGATTACAGGTTATCGTTATCTGAGTTTCTGTTACTGAATCCTCCGTTTGAATCGTTATTTTCACAGGCCTGCCCCCTTTCGTAATATGACTATAGCAAATAACGTCAATTCTGACAATATATCCTATACTATGTTACCGTATATGAGGTCTAACCTTCCAAAGTAAAAGGACGTCTTGCATCTTAACAACAACGTTAGTGATGCAACACGCCCTATGGCATACCGTTAAGGCAAATCTTCTGGGTTAATTTTAAGCAGGATAGGATATTTTAATTCTGTAGATTCGTTATCCTTATCGTCTACAGCTTCTACTTCAAAACTAGAGTTTAACTCAATCTCCGTTACCAAATATTCATTGTTAACTGAATCAAGTCCAAAAGTGATACGTAGTATCCCTTCATCAGTATAGTGAAAAGTATCAAATACTTCTTCTTGTGGATAACTCTCAGACATTTTTTTAACATTAGCTAGAGATAGAGAAGTTATAGGGTCTATTTCTATCACTTCGTTAATATTGGAACCAACCGTGATATTAGAAAAATCATTTGTTGACAACCGCTTTGCTATGCGAATTGCACGCCCACAAATAATCCAACGATCCTCCTCATTTTTTGGATTAAACTCTGGAAATTCTTCACTACTTGCATAGTAAAAGAAATAATATGTATAATAATCTCCAATCGTCTTATCATTCATACGAAATACGATGTACATAACATCATCATTCACTTTTCCTGTCAATTCTATTTTATGGTTTTCTTTTATTGGCCCTAAAGTAACATATACAGATGACATTTCCCAAATGTATCTACCATCAGTAGTACTGTCGGCTAGATTAATAAAATCGGTTGTAACTGTAATCTTCTCATACACATTACTTTTTACATGATTTTCATAAGTCGCTCCTGGGGTTTGCGTAGTAGCTTTCTTCCTATTAGATGAATCCGCGATATCTTTTTCACTTTGAGTAAATATGATGCTAAGAACAACTAGCAAAATAAATGCACAGATATATACTACCATAATTATCTTCTTTGACATATAACTCTCCCTCTCTCAACAGTAATTTTATTTAATTTTTTCTTTCACGAAACTTAACTCTTTCCAGTCTTCTTCGGTAATATCATCAAGATTACAATCAATACTAACCATTATGTCATCATAGATAAACTGGACTTGTGTTCGAGGATCATTAGCAATTTTATACTGTAAAGCTCCGACAGTGTAATCTTTTAGATCTAGCTGCGTTTCATATACATTAGTATACCATTTCGGTAACGGTATGTTATTACTGGTATAAGCATATTCAGGTTGAAATTTGCTTAAATAATATACAATTCCATTATTTTTCACAGCTTTATACTCATCCTTTGTTAGATATACCATCCGAATAATGACATTACTATTATTAATCTCTCCATAATAACTTATCCCAGGTTTAATATATGTACTAGTTGGATGAATGTAAATATTCGGGCATCTCTCCACCCCATCATACTCAACTCTGTGCCCTTTATAATATGGCATATATATTCTATTTTTTGATATTGCATCATTTAAGAATTGTTGAAATGTACCCTTCCTGTTTTCTTTCTCAGCTTGTTCTATCAACATAAGTTGTTCTGCATCTAAATTATAGCTCAAGTCTGTCGTTAATTCATCAACCGTTTCATAAGTAAAGTCAAGTTGAGTCGGTGGACTTTCTTTCGTTGATTCTATATCTTGATCATATTCGCTTTTACTTTCTAGAACAAAGTTATGGTCGTAAGTATTTACACTTACCTCATTGTTGTTTGCTTTACAGCAGCCAACCAAAAGACATAATACTAAGATACTACTCAAAATGAATATCATTTTTTTCATACTAATCTTCCTCCCCTAATAAAATTCAGTTACACACCCAGTGTACCTGCCGGCCACCATTATACCTATCGCAGTGATATAAATTCTTTTCTTTATAAACAAACAACTAAACCATAACATTTGTTGCATGGAATTAATAAAACATCAAAATCATTTACCGATATCCAATTACTTGCATATCATCTTATATTTCATCACCGTTTCCAAATCAATAAGCACTTCGCTAGAGCGGATCTCGAATATACAAGGCTTTGATTTGCCAACATTCTTTGCATCAGTAATTCGTTCTTTTGAATCATTTGCTATGTCCAGTGCCAATACATTCTCTAACACTTTGAGTGGAAAATATATGGTCGCCTGCATATAGCCCTGCCAAGCTGACATCCATATAATCGTTTTTTTCTTTCGTTGCACTTTGCATAACCAAGCCTTGCCATCCTGATAATATCGCCATTCATAATTCAGTTCATACTTTTGAAAAAGCTCAAGTAACTCCACATAAGCTGCATACGATTCTCCCAGTATACTTCTAAGTACCGATTCATCGGGATAAATCTCTTTATCCCGAAGTTCAATGTTATTGATTGTCTCCATGTAATCTCCTTTCTCACCATTTATTCCGTTATCCTTTATATTAAATATCATTTATTGTAAATATCATTGGTAGTACATATCCTTTACTCCTGAAAATACACTTTCAACATCCTCGTCTTCGTATATCTGCCAGCGCTCTCGATTGTCTTCTTACTAAGGTGGTTATAATACCAGCACCCAGAGATAGGGATATAACCATTTTCCCTGCAAATGTCTGCCAGATGAAGCTGGATACTCCTGCCGATTCCTTTCTGGCGGTTCTTCTCTAAAGTAATCATACCACATGCCCAATACTTGGTAAATAATACATTCGGAACGATTATGCCATAGCCAAGGATTTCATGATTCTCACACAATTTGTACAGCATATTTTCACCGCTCTCAACCTGTGCTTTGCTAATCGGCTGAAAGAAATCTCCTGTCTTTTCGAGTACCTCCTCGAATTCCTCCGGCTTCACTTTAATCATGCAACTTCTTGGATACTCCGGCGGTCTGACCTCATTCTTCACTGTACCATCAAACATATATGCCTGTTTCTCAATCTTGACGAAGTAATCCATACAAAGGGAAAGAAATAACTCATCACCCGTTAGAACATACGCCGCTACGATATCATTTTCATCAAGCATCTGTTTAAATACTGGTTGCGCCAAATTAAGATACTCCTTCTTCAGATAAAACTGGGTCAGTAATTGCTCCTTATGATAGATAGCAAAATAACCTATACTATTTTCATTTACCACAATCTTATAAAACTCTGCCAATCTGATATGATATTCCCAGAAGTCATCTCCAACGCAAGTAAGCGTATCGAGGTACTCCATCAACAAAGGTTTCATTTCCTCCATCGAAGTTTTTATCATCTTACAATCCATTTTGCTCCTCCTTCATTATTGACTTATCATCAATCCTTCTAACCACGCTGTGCGTATAATCTTCAAAATACTTAAGCCAGAATCCTTTCGCTGTCGGGTTAATGCTCTCGCAGTCCACGCCTAGAAGTGTGTAGCCCTCTTGCTTTAAAATGCTTATCATAAACGCAAGCAAATTATGATAAACTCCCGTGCCCCGGTACTGTGGGCAGCAATAGGCACCGCAGATATTCATCATACCCTCGACTTCGCTGACAAACGTCTCACCATCATTGCCAACCTTAATGTAGGCAATGTTATTCTCCTCAATCTTTGCGGCAAAGTATCGAATATCCTCCGCTGCATCCTGATAAAGCTTTTCTACCGTTATCTCCGGAAATTTCATAAAGGTTGGGCTCTGTCCAAGGTGGGCTATCAGCTTGTTATGGTGCTCAAGAAGATTGCCCCAATCCTCCCTCGGCATCTCCAAATACTTGATATTAGTTGCTTCTGCCAATGATAACGGCTGTATCGAAAGCTCCTTCATTGGACGAATCGCATCGATGCATCGAATACCAAACCCATTATAATAAAAGCTCTTTTCCCCAGCGGCGTCATGAGCATACAAGGCAATCGCATGGCTTAAGATTCCTTCTTTCATCCATTTTTTTGCTGCTGCCTGGTACATTCTAGAGTAAATCCGCTCTCTCTCCTTCTCTGACATACTAAGTCTAACCCCATGCGCATGAATTGGGACGAAAGTTCCTCTAATATTCGTGGTTCCAAATGCATCCTCCCTAGGCGGATAAGCGCACAAGAAACCAATCATTAGCCCCTCATCATCTAAAGCAGCAACTCCCAACCCAAACTCTGCAAACACTTCTAATCCCGGAAGCTCCTGAACCTTTGGTAAAAACTCATTAACTAGCCTCTCCTGTTCATAATTATCAAAAGCAATAACCCTAGCTTCCTCTACATGCTCTAAATTAAAATCAACGATTTGAATCATTATCATTTCCCCTTTACTTTTTATTTCATTTTTCTTTTCTTACCATTTTTCTTTTTCTTCTCACTTTCATATCACAGTATCAGCCATTCTCGCATAACATTTTTTTTGCATATAACATTGTAGATTATTTACTCATAACATAAAAAACCGCTTTAAGCATACCTAACATCATGCCTAAAGCGGTGCAAAAAAAGCACACCTTAAAGTGTGCAAACTTACGACAGGAAACACCTATCTATAATATGCGCGTCCACCTGTGGTGGAAACTATAGCTTCACGAAAGGATACGAAAACTGGCATCACTAAGAAGAGGTTCCAAGCCCCCGTGCATCCTAGTTCGCCCAATATGCTGTTTTAGTCAAAAATCACCTTTAACACAATTGACATATAAACACTCCTTTCGCAATCCATCTACGGATGCTTCGTCAAGTATAGGTATATCCTCGATTTAGATTAACTCTCCGTTCATAATTGTAATACATTATTTACCATTTATCAAGCACTAATATAATAACGCATACTCTTCTTAACCAGAACTGCTTTCACTTACTACTCAATTTTTTAGTAACAAAACTCAATTCTTTCCAATTATCTTTTGTAATTTTATCAGCATAGTACGTAACATCAACCAAGATTTCATCGTATAGAAACCCTACAGTGATTCGCGGATCATCCCAAAATTTATACACAATTGTTTTTACCGTGCGATCCTTAAGTTCCAGCTCACTTTCATAAACATATTCCCAATAGGGATATTTTTTATAGTTTTTACTATTAATATAATTTGGCTGATACTCTTCTAAAAAATCTATTTTACTTTTTCCCTTCACCGTATCATATTCTTCCTGTGTCAAATATGCTGTTTTTACTGTTATATCGCTGTTATTTATCACACCATAATACCAAATCCATGGCCTATAATAAGATCCAAAAGGCCTAATAGCTATATTAGAAAAACCTTCCTCATTTCTTAACGAGATAATATGGTTTTTATAGTGTGGAATATAGATATAATTCTTCGATTTTCTATCCTTAATAAATTTACGAAATGCTCCCTTTTTATCACTACTCTCAGCACCTTCAATATCCTTTAATTCCTTTTCATCCCAGGAACCAGCCAAATCCATTGCTACTTCCTCCACTTTATCATAATCATAAAACGGAAGTTGGGACGGCAAAGAACATTCAAACTCTGATTGATGGTCATGACTTTCTTCTGGAATATCCTTATCCATCTGAATAATCTTATCCATCTGAATATTCTCATCCATTTGACTATTCTCATCCATTTGACTATTCTCATCCATCTGACTATTCTCCTTGACCAGGTTGTTGTTTATGTTGCTACAACCTATCAAAAAGCAAATCAATAAAACACTACTCAATAATATCATTTTATACTGCATGCTATACACTCCCCCCAGGTTTAATCACGCAAATCATAACCTACTATTTCCAATGTTTGAGGGTCAACGTAAGTCCCTATTGGCCCTAATAAACCATCATTAATCGTCTCAAATACGATATGAAAAAGCTCCTTGCCATAATAGGTATCATCAGTAAAGTACACATACTTATTGTCCAGAACTACTTTTTCAAGCATAGCCTCTTTCCAAGTTCCTAAAATCTCTTTCTTCGCTTCACTTGTTAACTGACTCCAAACGATTTCTCTGATATCATCAGTTTCATTTCCGCTAACCTTCCCACAAGCTACCAAAGCAACTAACAATAGAACGCCACATATAGCAAGAATCTTATTAGACATTGGACCAAATCCTCCCTTCTACACACCTAGTCCAGTAACTCCCCGAATAGTAACCAATCATCCGTAGAGACTAAAACCCTCCACTAATGATAAAACAACTAACCCCTGCAAATTGTTGCACGGTTTATAAATTTTTTATTTATTTTACTATCTGCATTCTGGGAATCAGAACGCCTTTGAAGCAAGCAACCGTATACTAATCCAAAGTGTAAAAGTACCAGTTTCCCTCTATTTTTTCTAATGTCATGTCTTGCGTAGAACTTGGGATGCTCCCATCCTTTGAATAAACGATCCCCATGGCAAATGAAAGAAACGAATATTTTTGAAAATATATACTTTTACCCTCTTCGCTAATCACATTAAAATTCAAATCTAGCAGGAAATGCTTAATCAGCAAGTTAATATCTTTATCGTTTATTATAGTATTTTCCTGTTGCTCACCAAGATCGTTTGTTACTGAAAAAGTTGAATCCGTCTCTTTATAGATAAACATCTCACCTTGAGAATCCTTTACATAATTGCTAAGGTTATAAAACTGCTCTTTATTATCATGGTATGTCTCTATAATACTACTTCTGGTATTTTCATTATAATTTAATCTGTCCCACCAATACACTATCCAAACCACAACCAATATAGAACAAATCAAAAGAAACAACAGCCACTTTTTTTTACTAATAAAACTATCGACACCCTGCATATAAACACTCCCCCCCCAAATCATACTGCCCCAGAAATTCAAACTACCCTAAGACCCAGTTCCTAAAATCAAGGTACTAGCAAAAACAAAAATGTCCCAAAAGCAAGTGCCCCACTCAATAAAATGTCCTTAAAA
This sequence comes from Bacillota bacterium, assembly GCA_023434365.1. Taxonomy (GTDB): domain Bacteria; phylum Bacillota; class Clostridia; order Lachnospirales; family Lachnospiraceae; genus KM106-2. The sequence goes on from JAEYSV010000011.1 coordinate 40,280, forward strand.
AAGGTACAGTTCACTTCGTTCTTCACTGCCCTTATAGGCTCTTCACTGCCCTCACTCTTTCCGCTCTTCTCTCTTTCCCGCTCTTTTCTTTTCAACTCTTCTCTTTTCCGTTCTTCTCTTTTCCGCTCTTCTCTTTTTCCGTTCTTCTCTCTTCACTCTTAGTTCTTCACTATCTTTTTAAAGCTCTTCGTTCTTCACTGTCTTTTTCATCCTCTTAACTGCCCTTTTCTCTTTTTATCTCTTCACTCTTCACTCTTAGTTCTTCACTGCCCTTATAACCTCTTCGTTCTTCACTGTATTTTAATGACCCTATCTGAGGGCGCCATCGCATCTGACATATTCACCGCCAATATCACCACCGCAATCCCCTTTTTCAGAAGCATCTCTTGCAATTCCCAGATTCTAAGCCGATGCGCCAGATCCGCACCTTTAAACGGCAGTATACAAAAAACGACCTGCGGCTTTTGCAACAGAATGCGGGTATACGCCAGCTCATACTTCTCCATTTCGGTCAGGTCCTGAATCTTCTTGTCAAATACCTGACTGCCTAACACTTTAGTATATTCCTTCTTGATACTCCTTCGAATTTTGCTGTCAAGCCAGACCCGCGGCATTCTATGGTCAATATTCATGCAAAGATTGTCCATATAACTCATATCATAGAACAACATGGTACGAGTCGGCTGTTCCTGAATCACCGCCAGATTGCGATTGTTCTCCAACTTTGCATACTTTCCATCTATTAATATCGTTCCAGTGTAACTTTCTTCTCCCATAATAACCTGGCAAAATTCATTGAATATCTTATGTTCTAGCATCTGGAGAACGATACATTCGCCTCTTCGAACATAGAATTCAAGATTCTTGATGTGCGTCCCACTGATTCCTTTGGATTCAAAGATAATTGGTTGCTCTTCTAATTGCCTGCGGTATTCCCGATGATTACGCACTTTATCATCATATTCTTTGGAGTACAGATCGATGGTTGTTTGTTCCATCTCACTACCTTGCAATATTTTCGTAATCCTGCCATGTTTCATAATAGCAGTTCGGGTGCATATCTGAAGGTGTTCTTCAAAATGTGGACTGATATATAAGAACGAAAAGCCTGCCTTAGCATAATATTTTATGATATCATGCAATTGCCTAAGGTCACTATCACTTACCATCGTGCTGATTTCCTGTATTACGATGAGCTGATGCCCTGCAACAATGGCGCGTAGTAATTCTACGACAATACGTTCAAAAAATGATAGTCGCTCCACCGGAGTATCCGGACTAATTGACATATGAATCTCATCTAGAAACGGCTGTAGCTGCTGCTTTATCATTTTACTATGTAAGATTTCCTGCTTAAATCCGGGACGAAGTACGAAGATATTATAGGCAACACTCTGCCCATCCACCAGCGAACTTTTATCCCGGATGACAGATATCTTGCTGTTCGTTCTCTTAATGTCCTGCCAGGAGTCCACCTGCTGCCCCCTATAATAGATATATCCGTCATATAAAGAAGGATTATATCGCAAAATATCAAGTAGCGAAGGTAGACCATAGGCATTTACCGGAAGCAATCCCATGATCTCTCCCTCAAAGATATTCAGATTAAAGTCCTGAAGGTACGTCGTCCCATATGCGTGATAGGTAACACGCTCCATTCTTAACACTTCTCGCCTCATTGCATCACTCCCTGGCCTTTGATCTCTCGATCACTCGTAATAATTGGGATGGTAATCTCAACGTCTGTTCCAACACCCTCCATCGAAAAGACATGCATCCCATATTCCTCGCCAAATATCAGGTGAATTCGATTATTTACATTAATTAGGGCGATTCCACCCTCACTCTCCTGTTTCAGCGCGGTAAGCTGGTCCCCATTTCTCCCTAGCTTTTTATTAAGTGCTGAAAGGGTGTCTTCGTCCATTCCGACACCATCATCTGAGATTCGTATAAATAATCTCGTATCCGTCCGTTCCAGATAGATTGTCAGATTCCCAGTTCCAATCTTTAATTCCGTTCCGTGAATAATACTGTTTTCTAACACCGGTTGAAACGTAAGTTTCGGTATTTTGCATCGCAGGATTTCATCCCAGTCGTCCTCATTGCATTCGATATGTAATTGCAAACGGTCTCCAAAGCGATACTGTTGAATCTTAAAGTACGTTTTACAATTACTAAGCTCCTCCTCCACGGTCACTAGGTTTTCCACTTTGCTGATTGTATACCGGAAAAAAGTAGCTAACGCCTCGGTCATATCGGCTACATTCTCTACACCGGCAAAAAGGGCTTCACTGCGGATTCCTTCTAGTGTATTGTATAGAAAATGAGGATTAATCTGATTCTGCAGCGCCAAATACTGAGCTTGTCTCTTATTCAGATTCACCACCTGCGTAGAATTCAGGATTTCATTGACTTTACTAATCTCTTGGTAAGTATATGGCGTTAGCAAAGCCGCATGTTTATGTACCATGTCAAATGGTAGGTAGCCATCCAAAAACCGATGCATTAGTTTTTCCCACTGCTTATATGGACGAATGATATAAAAATAACTTAAAATGAGAAGTAGGATAGCAACTGCGATAATTGATACAAGATACCATAGATATTCCTCTTCTGATATTGCCAGACTCGCTATTCCAACAATCATGACTAGAACGAATAACCCAATCGCGAGCCCCATAACAATGATCCGATTGGAGATATAACGCATCTTATATTTTAGTTGACTCATTTAGCACCCCTATCATCCATACAATTTACGATAAACGATAGGTTTTAATCCAACCGTTTTCTCAAAGGTATGTGTAAAATGTTTCTTATCGTTATATCCTACCTTATTACAAATCTCGACAACCGATAGATTGGTTTCTCGAAGCAATATCTTGGCTTGCTCCATTCTCACATTCATCAGATATCTGGCAAACCCATGTTCAGACTCTTTTTTAAATAATGCACTGAAGTAGGCAGGACTTAAGCCTACTTGCTCACTTACCTCTTCTAAGGTAATCTGCTCACTATAATGACTTTGAATATATTGTTTGGCAATGCGAATTGGCCTTACCGTATCCTGCTTTCTGGCATAGAGCATTTCTTCCATGATGCTACTCTCAAAGCGAAGAAGTGCCTCGAATAACTCCTCCATCGATTTGCTGTGATGACACTGCTTTATAAACTCCAGCAAAACAGACGAATTCGAGGGAATATCTAACCGCATGGCAAACATTTCCCCAGCTGACTTTACTACCTCTAATACTTCCCATCCCTGTGCATTTACCGTTTCCATCACTGACTGTTTTAGTTCCCCAATCGCCGATTTCAATTCCTCCGTACTAATCATCTCGAGTGCATGATTCATGTTCCTATCATATTTATCTAACAACTTCTGTTCGTATAATGCTGGTTTTGCTTCTCCAAACTCAATTAATTTGCCGGTTCCCTCCATAAGCCGTTCCATGACAGCCTGCCTCGCTTCCATGAGTGATTCCTGCAATTCCTTAGGAGATGTGACAAGCTTTCCAAGTCCAAAGGTGAACTCCACTTCGCCTAAAAGATTCGTTTGCGCCTCCATCTGATTTAGACAACTGCGAAGCATTTTGCGAACCTCTTCCCTTTGCTTGGGTGCATAGTTCATGACGCCATAGACATACGCTTCGCTTGGCATTATGACCCATTCATAGCAGTACTTATCTAAGCTAGTATCAATGATCTTACTTAACTTCTCCCAGATAATCTCGATTGCCATCTCACTGACTTTTCCTTGTGTATAGTCAAGCTTCACGCAAAAGCCCTGGTAGCACCCCGGCTTTACCTGCCAATGATATTGCCCCCTTATTATCTCCTCGGTTAACAATATTTCTTTTTTATCTAATAACTCCTGAATCAGAACACGGCGTAGCTTGATCATGTCTTTTTCTCTGCCCTTTTTCATCGTTTCCGATTCTTCCAGTGTTTTTCGATTCTCTTCAATCAGCTCTTTGATCTTCGTAAGTGTATCGGTCAATTCCTTTTTATTGATTGGTTTTAGCAGATAATCACCCACCCCATACTTGATGGCAGTTTGCGCATATTCAAAATGAGCGTATCCACTGATAATAATCATGTAAACATTCGGACATAATTTTCTTGCTCTTTCAATTAGCTCCAGCCCATTGCAACCTGGCATACGAATATCCGTAATCAGAATATCCGGTGTTTCGTATCTAATTAACTCAATTGCCTGTAACCCATTCGATGCAGTCCCAATAATCTGCATATTTAGAGCGTCCCAGTCAACCAGTGCTTGGATTAACCTGCAAACACGTTCCTCGTCATCTGCTATGACTACTTTTATCATGATGCTTCCCCCATAATCCACGTATTTTGTCTATAGTCAAGCGGATATTCGCATTCCGCTTTGCTACATGCTTATAATCTATGTATACTTTACCATATTATCGTAATTTTGTCATTAATCGTAAAACCTGTCGCCATCAACATGATGTGAAAAGGCGCCGCAATGCGGCGCCTATATAAATAAATCAATGGAGATTATTATGTCATTATTGTAACATTGATAAACCAATTATTTCTTTGTTAATACAGATACACCAGTGTCTACCACTTTACCACCAAGTTTTTCTCCATCAAGAGCCTGCACGCAAGCTTCTACACCTTTTGAACCCATTACATCAGGATTCTGAGCCATTGTACAAAGTAAGAATCCATCATTGATTAAACTCATGATTGCATCGGATTTGTCAAAACCTACACCAATGATTTCAGTTTTGCCAGCAGCTTTGATTGCATTACCAGCACCAGTTGTAGAACCTTCGTTACATCCAAAGATACCAACAACACCCTGAGTAATATAGTTTTCAGCGATACTTTGAGATTTGGCTGCATCGCCTTCTCCATACTGAGTTTCTAAGATTGTAAATTTGCTTCCTTCAAATGCACTTCGGAATCCTTCTTCACGACTAACGCAAGAAGCGGTTGCTGCATTTACATTGATGATACCGATATTGCCTTCTGTTACGCCTGCTGCTGTTAATGCTTTTAACATTTCATCGCCTGCTGTCTTACCAGCTGCTTTGTTATCTGTAGAGAAAGTTGCTTCTGCTTCAACATTGGCTGGAGAGTCAACATAGATGATCTTCACGCCTTTATCTTTTGCTTCTGTTAAAGCGGAAGAGATGGCATCTGGACCATTGGCAGCTACCATAATCGCATCATATCCACCTGCTACCGCGTTGTTTACACATTCAATCTGTTGCGCATCGTCTTTTGTATTAGGAGCCATAAAGGTAACTTCCACCTTTAACTCTTTAGCCTTCGCTTCAGCACCCTCTTTTAAAGTAACCCAATGCTGGTCAATGGAATCCATCGTAATCAATGCAATCTTAGCTCCATCCCCCGATGTTGCTGAATTGTTATTGGAACACCCAACCACTGTGCCTAAGCACAATACCAAACAACATAATAACGCTACTACTTTTTTCATAACTCATCCTCCTAAATAATCTTTTTTTGTTTAACTTTGCCTACTTTACCGTTACGTACAACTACATCTAATAGTACTGCTACAACAACGATAATCCCAATAACGAGGCGTTGAATTCCTACTTGTGCTCCAATCATATTCAGTCCGTTCTCTAGTGTCTGCCAGATAGCTGAGCCTGCCAATGTACCAAGCAAAATACCAGTACCTCCAAGTGGTGATACTCCTCCGATAACACCTGCCGCAACACCATACATTTCGTACATGTTACCTGCTTCCATGTTACCCATACCTGCTTGTGCACATAAAATCAAACCAACAATGGCAGAGCAAAAAGCACTTACCAAATATGCTTTTGTCGTTGTGGCTACTACATTCACTCCAGAAAGTTTTGCTGCTTCTACATTCGAACCAATAGCATAGATATGTCGTCCGGATTTTGTCTTCGAAAGGATAAAGAAGAATATAACAAACAACAGCATTGCGATCCAAAATGTGTTGTAGATGCCTAGTGTTTTACCGTAATAAAAATAATTTTGAAAATTATCAGCGGAACCTTTCCCTATAGCGGAAGCAATTGCATCCGTATTACGGTTTCCATTTACCATATATGCAACTCCTCTTGCTACAAACATCGTACCTAAGGTTGCAATAAATGGTGGTAATTTGAATTTGCCGACTAAAATGCCATTTAATACTCCAAATATCATACAGATCGCGATGGTTAGTATAATCGCAATCACAGGATTGACTCCACTAACCATTAACGTTGCAGATACCATGGCACTCATACCAACAACCGAACCAATGGAGAGGTCAATATTGCCTGTAATCAATACGAAACTCTGTCCAATGCCGATTAACAGATACTTCGACATGGAACGTAACAGATTCAGATTATTCTGGCTTGAAAATACGGTTGTATTAATCAATCCAAATGCTACGTAAATCACAATTAATCCTGCGAAGGCGGTTAGCGCACCTCCCATTCCACGAATCTCAAGGAATCGCTTTATACGACTTTTCTTCTCCCCACTCATCATCCGGCCTCCTTACGATTTTCTTCTTGTTTCATCTTATTCTCAAATGCAGTTGCTAGCGTTAATATCTGGTTCTGTGTTGCCTCCTTGGTTTCTAATTCTCCGGTAATCCTGCCATCGCACATAACAATGATTCGGTCGGCAATACCAAGTATCTCAGGCATCTCGGAAGAGACAAACATTACTGCAATTCCCTGTTGTTTAAGTTGATTCATTAAGTTATAGATCTCTACCTTGGCTCCAACATCAATTCCTCTCGTTGGCTCATCAAAAAGAATCACTCTGGAATTACGCGCCAACCATTTGCCAACGACAACTTTCTGCTGATTCCCCCCGGATAACGTTGCTGCATCAACCTCTACTCCAGGTGTTTTTATGTACAGATCCTTGACTGCCTTATCACAAAGATCATTCTCTTTCTTCTTATGAATCACTCCTATTTTGTTACTTACCAAATCCAGATTTGGAAGAGCAAGATTCTGTCTGATACTTAGCTTCGTACAAAGTCCATCTCGTTTTCGATCCTCCGGCACCAGTACAATTCCACTCTTAATTGCATCCATCGGACAAGTAATGCGTACTTCCTGCCCGTCTATATAGATAGCTCCACTTTCTTTTGGGTCAGCGCCAAACACTGCTCTGGTCGTCTCGGTTCTTCCCGCTCCCATCAGCCCAGCAAACCCAACAATCTCACCTTCATACAAGGAAAAGTTAATATCCCGTACCATTTTCCCTGCGTTAAGATTCTTTACCTCAAAAACCTTCTTACCTTTTTTGCACTCTACTCTTGGGAACTTTTCTTTGATTTCACGCCCCACCATGTAAGAAATGATATCGTTCATCGTCATCTCAGAAAATTGTCCCTCCGTTATGTATTCCCCATCCCGCATAATCGTGACGCGGTCAGTGATATGTTGCAACTCTTCTAATCGGTGTGAAATATAAACGATTCCACAGCCTTGTTCTTTTAACTGGCGAATAATTCTGAATAACTCCTCAATTTCCTTTGACGTCAATGCCGAAGTTGGCTCATCCATTATCAGTATTTTCGCATTCATTGACAGCGCCTTAGCTATCTCAATCATTTGCTGCTTAGATACCGGTAAGTCTCCTACCGTTTGCCTTGGATTAATATCAATCCCAAGTTCAGCTAAAATTTTGTGAGCCTCAGCCTCCATCTCGGAATTTTTCAAACAAAAGTTAGCACTCTTTTCTCGGCCCAAATACATATTTTCTGCAACAGTTAGATGCTTGCACATATTTAATTCCTGATGAATAATCGCTACCCCTACCTGCAATGCTTGCTTTGGTGTCAGGTCTCCATGCTCTTTGCCGAAGATCTCCATCCGCCCGCTATCTCTCGTATACACCCCACTCAATATTTTCATTAAAGTGGATTTGCCTGCGCCGTTCTCACCAAGCAGAGCCATCACTTCACCCGCTCGCAGCTCAAAGCGAACGTTATTCAGTGCCTTTACCCCTGGAAATGATTTATTAATATTTTCCATGTAGACAATCACTTCATTCATTACTTTCTCCACCTGTCTTTTGGGAATTGTATTACTTCACGCTTCTAATACCATTATAACAATGATTTTTTGTGCGAATAGGGTGGTTTTTTTAATTTTTGAGGTGGTTTTTTATCTATTTTTCACAATGATTAGGTTCGCAATTGCTAGGCGCCCGCTTAGGTTGTGGTGTTTATCACATTTAGGATAAGAAAGAGTTTCGCTAGCGAAACTCATGCGCTGACGCGCTGTCACGATAGTGACAAACTTCCATATGCGCGTCATGTGCATCCCCCGGAGGGTTTTATTTCATAGGACGTACTTTGCTATGAAATAAAATAAGAGCATGTAAATGATTAATCCATCAGAGACACGTTCGCACTCGGTTGTCGCTCATAGCGGCACGTAAGGTTGTGACAGATTGTCATCTGCCACAACCTAAATGCCGATGGCGACAAAACGGTCTCTTTATGGATTAATCATTTACATGCTCTTTAATTATAGATTATGACGTGATAAACATTCTAGTTTTTGTGGGCGCTTATTGGAATTTTACGACTGGATTGTGTAGTTGGTAAGGTTTATCTTACAATTTGCTCTCGATGTTTGATTCTTAATGTTTATCACTAATGTTCATTTCTCAATGTTTGTTCTTAATGTTTGTTCTTAATGTTGTTGCCTCACTGCTGATATTTCTTATTTAATACTCTTTCTTATCTATAACCCGAGTACTTATTACTAATGAGATAACTAGGCTTATCAGATAGAGGATGACTCCATACACGGCAATTAAAACAGGGCTCATGTTTGTCAAATCTGTGAGCAAATCAAGAATTACTTTAGCAATCCCATTATTGCCACCTACTTGCTTTTCACTTAGATTAACGAGAACTGCAATGGAGCCAGAAAAGATCGCTACCACTCCAATTAGTACAATTTTACCTTTATCATAACCAAACTTGAATTGAAATGGTAAAATAATAAACTGAAACAGCGCCAGAACACCTGCAATTGCTGTGGATGCCATGATAAATTCCATGTGATTATCACGCATGATAACTAGTACAGCCGCCGTCGATACGGCCCATCCGATTAGACAAGATAACTGCGAAAACCAATACTTTTCGACCACGTAAGTCCTTCTTTCGATTGGAAAACACATCAAAAACGTGATACTATGGTCCATTTCATCATGTGCCATTGTATTTAATGCAAACATGGAGGTCATTAATGTAATATAAACTACAACAAAGGAAGCCATATCTTCTCCACCTAACAAAGTAAACAACATAATCATCGCTGCAATAACAAATAACAGCTTTCTATTTTGCATCATAATTCGAATATCTTTTATTAATAATCCCTTCATACGCGTTCTCCTTTCGCCATCATGAGCATTACATCATCAATTCTTCCTTTTTCTATTACTACACTAGGATAATTATCAAGATAAAATTGCTTTTGATCTGTTAATAAGCTGTATCCAAAACTCTCCCTTTTTTGGAAGACAATATACCGTTTATCTATTTGATTAAATTGCTTCTCCTCCACTTTAATCATGCCATAATTCGATAAAATGACATCATTATCTTCGTGCATTACAATCTTACCATTTTGCATGAAATATAAGTCATCGCATAACCCTTCAAGATCCGTGGATATATGGGAACTAATCAAGATGGAACGCCCTTCTACTTCCATATAACTTCGCATCTCATCAATTAGATCGTTACGAACAATAGGATCAAGTCCAACGGTAGGCTCATCCAGAATTAACAGTCTTGCATCATAGCTCATAGCGACAAGTAGCTTGAACTTAGCCTTCATACCAGTTGAAAAATCCTTAATCATTTTTTTAGAAGGTATACCAAACTCCTTACATTTTCTTTGAAAACGGTCTTCTCGAAAACTGGGATACATTGCTCTCATAATTCGTGTTACATCATTTACTGTTAAAACATTAGCAAATGTACTTTCAGCAAGTACAACACCAATTGCTTCTTTATCTTGCACTGTTAAATCCGTATGCTTTTTCCCGAAAACCTCAATCTCACCACCATCAATATGAATCAGTCCTAAGATTGATTTGAACATTGTACTTTTCCCTGCACCATTGGCTCCAATTAGTCCGGTCACACAATTTTCTGACACTTGTAACGAACTATCCATATGAAAATCATTATAGTCTTTCTTTACATTGTCTAATTTTAACATCATACTTACTCCTCCATAATCAACTCAAATAACTCTCTAATCTCTTTATCCTTCATTCCTATCGCTCTACCTGCTCTTATGGCTGATTCCATCTGGCTTTCCACATCTTTGCGCTTTTCCTCGAGTAAAAGATTCGGATTTCCTTTTGCGATGAAACTTCCTTTACCATGTACCGTAACAATGAACCCCTCTTCTTCGAGCAAATCATATGCCTTCTTAACGGTAAGCGCACTGATTTTCAGCTCTTTGGCAAGCCCTCGTACAGATGGCAGTATTGATTCCTCGATTAAGGAACCCTCCATTATCATGGATTTTATCTGTCCTACAATCTGCTCATATATCGGTTCCATGGACGAATTATTGATAATCAGCTTCATAGTATTCCTCCTTGTATTGCAAACAGTATATAACAGTGTTTAACTGTTGTCAACTGTTTTATACTGTTATACTTAGCAATTTCCTATATGATTAGGGCGTCAAAAGCCCTTCAGAAACTATGCCTTGCATCACGATTCACAAACAGAATTGTGCAAATTGACGAACTATAATTTTAATAAGGGCTTTTGACGCCCTAATCCTATATCATAAAAAGGCAATGCGAGAGTATTTGCTCTAATCGCATTGCCTTAATGAATTTATATATAATTCGAGTTCGACTTCGATACGTGCAGGCTACTGTTCTCCCTAATCAATCTCCTTTATCGTCTCAAGGATAATTCCATATGCCTTATCGCAGTCTTCCTTTGTTAGTATTAATGGTGGAACCATACGAATAATACTCGTTCCAATCGATGTAACTAATAACTTACGTTCAAAGCATCCATGTTTCACCTTCGCAGCAACTGGTGCATCAAACTCTACTCCAACTAAGAGTCCTTTCCCACGTACCTCCTTTACGTGAGGCAGGGTTTTGAGTTTTTCGGTAAAATAGTCCCCCATCTTCGCGGCATTTTCTGCAAGATTCCTATCAAGAAGTTCCTTAATCTGTGCATAGGCTGCTGCGCAACATACAGGGTTCCCACCATAGGTCGTTCCATGGGCGCCTATGTCAAATGCTCTCGCCACTTCCTTCGTAGCACAGACCGCACCAATTGGCATTCCACCTCCCATTGCCTTCGCCATCGATACGATGTCTGGCTTAATGTTGTAATCTATGTATGCCATCACACTTCCAGTCCGACACCATCCAGTTTGCACCTCATCTAAGAGTAGGAGGATGCCCATTTGGTCACAAAAGGTGCGAATTCCCTGCATAAACTCTAGTGTAGCTGGGTGTACTCCACCCTCTCCTTGCACCGGCTCAATCATAATGGCGATTGTATCCTTAGTACAAGCATCTTTAAACGATTGCAAATCATTATACTCTGCATAAGTAAATCCAGGCAGAACAGGTTTGAACCCATTTTGCAATCCACTATCCGGTTGTCCGGTGGCAGAAACAGAACCATAGGTTCTACCATGAAACCCATTTTTGGCTGTTACAATATGGTATTTATCTGGTCCATACTTATCTACCCCATATTTTCTTGCCATCTTAATCATTGCTTCATTGGCTTCTGTCCCGGAATTCTGATAAAAGATTTTATCCATTCCAATCGTTTCGCAGATTAACTTAGCAAGAATTGCCTGCGGTATGGTATACGGATAATTAAACGTATGCAAAAGACACTCTGCCTGTTCTTTAATTGCTGATACGACCTTTTCATTACAATTACCCGCACTATTTACTGCAATACCCGCATAAAAGTCCAGATATGGTTCCCCCATTTCATCATAAAGATACATCTCTTTCCCTGTCTCTGCAATAAAATCAAGCCGTTCGTAAGTATCAATCATATACTCACTAACGATGGATTTGATCTCCTCTGCCGACATATTTATCTCACTTAACCTCATTCTAATCCCTCCAATTCCATAATACTAGCATGTCATTCGCATTCTCATCTCTTTAAATCAAAACATTCATAACTCTTCAAAACAAACATCATAACTCTTTATCATTCATAAACCTGCTTAAGAATTCTTTGGTCCGCTCATTCTTTGGCTGGTTAAACAATATTGCAGGTGGTTCATCTTCGACAATTACCCCACTATCCATGAAAATGGTTCTCGTAGAGACGTCCCTGGCAAACGCCATCTCGTGGGTTACAATAATCATCGTGAGTCCCTCTTTCACTAACTCCTTCATAACCGTTAACACTTCCCCGACCATTTCCGGATCTAAGGCACTGGTTGGTTCATCAAATAATAATACTTCTGGCTCCATCGTAAGTGCCCTGGCGATGGCGACCCTTTGCTTTTGCCCACCGGATAATTGCGCCGGTTTTGCATTGATATAAGGCGCCATTCCAACCTTTTTTAAATATTTAATCGCCAATTCTTTCGCTGTTCTTTTATTCTTTTTTAGTACCTTTACTGAACCTGCCATACAATTCTCAAGCACCGTCATATTATTAAACAGGTTAAAGGATTGAAAAACCATACCCACACTGGCTCGGTACTCATTAATGTATCTTGGTTCTTTAATAATCGGATCACCATGAAAACTGATATTACCAGCAGTTGGCGTCTCTAACATGTTAATACACCGAAGTAGAGTTGATTTACCGGAACCAGAAGATCCTATCACACATACCACATCCCCCTTTTCCTCGCTTGCGTCAAGATATTCCCTCGTCAGTTCATAATGTCCTGCCCCATCTAGCCGCTTCTCAAGCAACCGCAATAGTCTGGCTGTAATAAATACGATAACAAAGTATATCATGCCAGTTAGAATAAAAGCCTCGAAAAATTTGTAATAGGTACTGGCAGCTGTTTTTGTTACCAGGTAAAGTTCTGATACACCGACCACATTTAATACCGACGTCATCTTAAGATTGGTAATATATAGATTGCCCATCTCTGGGATGATATTACGAAAAGCCTGTGGTAATATAATTGAAAACATCATGGTCAAATGATTCATCCCCAATGCTTTGGCCCCTTCCTGCTGTCCTTTATCGATAGATAGGATGCCACCTCTTACTGTCTCTGCCATATAGGCCGCTGTATTAAGACCAATTACTAGAATCCCTGCAAAAAAAGGAGTAATATTTATCGCTGACAGAAAGGTTAGTGCGCCATAATAGACTACCATCGCCTGTACCATCATCGGTGTTCCACGAAACAATTCCACAAAAACAAGAATCTTAACTATTTACCAAAAATACAGATTCATAGATTTCTAGCACGGATTCAGCGTCAAGTTCTGTATAGTTATTAGCCATAAGTCTACCCTGCTTTTCTATCACCGTTGTTGTCATTGACATAATGGCTTCTTTGGTCACTCCATACTCACTAGGTGATTTGTTTGAAAGAATCTGACTCAACAGTTTTTCCATACATTCATACACCTCATCTTCCGAGCACCCAAGACACTCAGAAAACAACTTATTAATCACTTGAATCTTTCCAACTGGTTTTAGTTTTTGATATGCTTTAAACACCGCCGTAAACAATGTATAGTTGGCCTCACCATGAGCCACATGATATGCCCCACCAAAAGGCATACTCATAGCATGCACTGCAGCACAACCTGCATTCCCAAATGCTATTCCTGCGTAAGTACTTGCCAACACAAAATCTTTCATCAAATGGTTTGTTACTTCTTTGCCCTCTTTCACAATTCTTCGATAACCTGCTAGAATTATTCTGATTGCTTCTTTTGAGAACATCTCAGTAAACTCATTGGCTCTTGGTGATAGGAAGGATTCACTTGCATGAATTAACGCATCAACAGAACTTGTCGCAAATACATCAAAAGGCAAATCTTCTAGTAATTCAGGAATAATGACTGCAGCATCAGCAAACTCCTCATCGGTTTGCAATCCAATTTTCGTGTTCCTCGAAACTAATTCAATGACCGAAACACTAGTTACCTCACTGCCAGTACCACAAGTTGTTGGAACAATAACCAACTCTTTTACCTTCTTGGTCGGTATTTTCTTGTCAAACAGATCAAGTACTGGCGAAGCTGTTTCCTGCACCAATAATTTGGATACATCAATAATACTTCCACCGCCAATGGCGATTACTCTTTTAAATGATAATTCTTTGATATCATGTAGGATTGCTTCCACTAAAACATCAGTAGGTTCACCCACACCGTAGTTCTTCATATATAGATAAGTTGCCCCATCTGCGATTGCAGCAAAATACTTATGATAAAAAACCTCTCTTGTTAAAATCAAATCTCCTTCCCCAACCTGAAATTCTCGTACGAATTCCTTACAATCTTCCATCTGATAAATGGTTGGTACTATTCGAAACTGTTTCATGACATCTCATCCTTCCCTTTTATTATAACTAGCTATATTAGCTTTTCTATGGCTGCCTGCATAATATCAAATCCTGCTTCAAGTTGTTCATCTGTAATTACCAATGGAGCAAGAAAACGCACAACGTTCAGATATGTACCCGCTGCTTCTATAATCAATCCCTTCTGTGCACATTCCAAAACAAGATCTGAGACAATTTTCGCATTAGGCTCCTTACTTTCTTTATCAGTAACGAACTCAATCCCAATCATGGCTCCCAGCCCCCTCACATCTCCAACCACATCATATTTATCTTTCCACTCATTGAATTTTGCAAAACACTTTTCCCCAATTGCCATACTTCTATCTAGTAAATGATCTCGTTCGATTACCTCTAGCACTTTCAAACCAGCAGCACAAGCTAAAGCATTGCCACCATAGGTGCCACCAATGGTACCACCAATGACGGCATCCATTATTTCATCTCTGGCAATTATTGCACTTAGTGGGACACCACCTGCTATGGACTTAGCTGTTGCTATAATGTCCGGTTCGCAACCATTTTCTAACCAGTAATTGGAGGCAAACATTTTCCCAGTACGGCCAAAACCACTTTGTACTTCATCTGCAATAATCAGAATTCCCTGCTCATCACAGATTTGTCTCACCGCTTTCACCCACTCGATTGGCGCAGGAATGAATCCACCTTCTCCTTGAAGTGGTTCTAATACCACTGCTGCAATATAGCTCGCTGGTGAACATTCTTCAAATACCCGTTTCAGATCATTTACATAGTAATCAATTGCCTGAGCATCGGTCATGCCTTCTGGTTTACGATATAAATATGGATATTTTGCACGAAAGATACCATCAGGAAATGGTCCCAAGCCAATCGCGTACGCTTTTTTTGATGTCATAGCCATAGTTAACATTGTTCTACCATGAAAACCACCAGAAAATACTACGATATATGGTCTCTTGGTAAATGCTTTTGCTACTTTAACCGCATTTTCATCAGCTTCTGCTCCACTGTTTGCAAAAAACGCCTTTTTATGCTTCCCTCTTACCGGGGTAACCTGACACAATTTTTCGGATAATGCAACATACCCTTCATGTGTAACAATATTGAACATTCCATGAAGATACTTATCCGCCTGCTCTTTAATCGCTGCAACAATATCAGGATGACTATGTCCCACATTAAGTACACCTACTCCTCCTACCCAGTCAAGAAACCGATTGCCATCCACATCTTCAATCATAGCACCTGAAGCCTCTTTCATCACGACTGGATATATACATTTGATTGCACCTGGTACAGTTTTTGTACGTCGTTCAATCAATTCCTGTGCCTTTGGTCCAGGTACAGTTTCACTTATAATTCTTGGTAATTCGTTGCATAACATATTGCATATCCTCCTTAATAATTGTAATTTATATGACTTGACTACTTTAGATAGAGTATGTTTTAATTTATCTCAGTAGGAGCTAGGCCTCCACCAGAGAAAAAAATATGAAACGAAAGCGTGATTACATGGCATTATCACTTAATAACATATTTCAGGAAACCTCAAATGATTATTCAATAACTTTGGTAGCTGGAGAAAAGGGGCTATCCAATTATTTTGAATGGCCACATATACTTGAGAACCTTGAAGCGATTAACTTTCTAAGGGGAAATGAACTGATTTTCATAACCGGCATCGGAAAATGCTCTGATCACTGGCTGAAAGAGTATACCATCGGATTAATCCATAAAGGGGTCAGTGGATTAGTCGTAAACCTTGGCCCATTTATCAGTGAAATCAGCGATGAAGTAATCGAAATTGGCAACAGAAATAATTTTCCGATTTTTACAATCCCATGGCATATACATCTGGCAGATATTATTCGAGATTACTGTAATCGCCTATTTATGGACAACCAGACCCAGATTAGTATTGCTGAAGCAATAAAAAATGCTATTTATTATCCTAACATGCCTGAACTTTACCAATCTATATTAGAACGTGATGGCTATGTATTAAATGAGTCCTTTGCAATCATCCACATTTCGGCTGCTCCAGTTAACGAATCAAGTGAATACACCAAATTTGATAGTCAATACCTCGTTCATTTGCAGACATTACTTACTCCGGCCTTAACACACCAATGTATCTATACCCATAACAATACTTTAGTTATTGTTTTAAACCAATGTTCAAGAGCACAACTGTTCCAGCTTATACAAGTTCTATCTACATTTAATACAACCAGGTATACCAATTATAATTTACATATTGGCTGCAGTTCCTTAAAAAAAGGCATTCAGTCACTTCCACAATTGTATGAACAGGCAAGCGCAATACTAACTCTTGCTAGAAAAACCAATCTTGCTTATCTGCAATTTGATGAATCACCAATTTATAAACTTCTGCTTTCCGTAAAAGACTCTGATATTCTACCAGATATCTATCAGGATATTCTTGGGCCAATAGATGCATACGATCAGCAGCATCGAACCGAATATCTGGACACTCTGAGACTATATCTTGAGAATAATTGCAGTGTACAGACGGTTGCAGATATTAAATTTACTCACCGTAACACAATCAATAATAGAATACTCAAAATAAGAAACCTTTTTAATCTGGACTTAACCAATTCCGAAACGAGGTTTAGACTACAATTAGCTTTTCATATCAAATCAACTATCTAATAATGTATATTTGCTTCATACATAAAAAAAGGACGCCATCTATAAAAGATTGCGCCCTTGCCGTTAAAGGTATCTTATCACTTTACTATTACTGCTACAAGTACAAAAGAGCATAGGATAATAATAGTAATAATATGCTCTAGCACACATAGCGTATTAATTATCTTGGATAATATTCTTACTAACTGCTTAATCACTCACGTCTTTACATGACCGTATCATATGGCTCACGTCTTTATATGACTTTATAATATGACTCCCGTCTTTATATGACCGTATAATACGGCTCACATCTTGGATTATCATAAAAGGGAGGTCTTGGACCAATCATTGGCAATTGAAACGCAATAAAACCTGCTGTATACACTACTCCGACCTTTTCCTCTGACTCATCTACTAGAAGTAACTCTACGCCCTCACAAGAATTGTCATTAAACACTTCTTCGCCTCCAACCCTATTCCATTCTTTCTATTTAGTATATTCGATATAATTTGATGTGATAATTTTCTTGTATTCAACTTCTATCTCACCGCATACTATAATATTGAGATTTGGCTCAAGGAGTATCAATTTTGAATAACAATGAAATGAATGAGGATAAAAATAACGAACAGCAATACCCTATGCTTCCTAATTACGGGAAAATAACTAGATTTGAAGATGTCCCAATAGCTGTCCCTGAACAACTGCAAACCAGACAACCTGGGCTAGAAGGATTAATGGTCCCAAGACCCATAATAGAAAATCCGAATTACAAAGGAAGTGGGAAACTAACTGGAAAAGTAGCACTTATTTCCGGTGGTGACAGTGGAATCGGCGCTGCGGCCGCGATTGCATTTGCAAAAGAAGGCGCAGACGTAGCAATCTCTTATCTTGACGAGCACGAGGATGCCTTTCGAACCAAAAACCGAATCGAAGAATTAGGCCAACAATGCTTGTTGCTACCCGGCGATTTGCGTCAAAAAGCACAGTGTATATATATTGTTAATAAAACAGTTGAGACCTTTGGTAAGTTAAACATACTGTGTAATAATGTTGGTATACAGTTTCAACAACTGAGCTTACTAGATATCTCCGATGAGCAATTTGATGAAACCTTTAAAATCAATATTTATTCGCATTTTTACACAACAAAAGCTGCCCTACCACACCTAAAACCAGGCGACTCCATCACTAATACAGCCTCTGTCGTGGCTTATATTGGCTATGATCAACTAATTGATTATACCGCTACAAAGGGTGCAATTGTAAGTTTCACTCGGGCACTTGCAAATAGTCTTGTGAGTAAAGGCATCCGTGTCAATGCAGTTGCACCTGGTCGGGTATGGACCCCACTAATCCCAGCCAGTTTTTCAGCAGATATTGTTACCCAACCAGGTAACCCTATGGATCGTAATGGACAGCCATTTGAAATAGCCCCGACTTTTGTATATCTTGCCTCTGATGACTCGCGTTTTGTTACCGGTCAGACCTTGCATGTTAACGGAGGCCAAGTGACCTATTCATAAAATCTTCTACTTGATAAATGATAACTTCACTTAGTAAATAAGGGTTTTCCTTTGCTATCTCTTGTTCTTGATGTGTCCAACCTCCAACGATACCAACAACCCTGCCATTTTCGTTTTGATATACCTTGCACATGTTGCCATCAACACCTACTTCATTCTGGTTTTCCTCCCAGATATTAAGATATTTATCTCCGAAGTACATTACATGATATCCCTTATTATAAATGTAATCATGAATAAGTTGGATGGTTTCGTCAGTTAACGTCACGCTGCCAGATAAATCATTAATCACAAGGTACGAATGATCCTTAGTATTCTCCCGTTGCAACGTATTATCATTTAATTGATCTATTTTTCGAACGAAACTATCATCTTCAAAAGGAATGTCCTCTCCGAATACGATAAGATCCACGTTATTATCATTAATGATTTGGATTGCCTCTCGTATCGAACTAGGACCTCCTTTTTTTATAAACCCTGGAATTGGTATAACACTACTATAAAACATTAATATAATCGAAACGATTACACATAAGAATATGACACCCACTATCACCTTATTTTTATTTTCCACGCTTTATCCCCCTAAATTGTTTCTCACTTCAATTAACAGGATTTAACATGCCTCAATAACCTGAAGTTTAGGAATATCGCAAATGCTCCTAAGATTACAAAGGATACTACCATTCCAAATAACTGGCCCGAATTTAGCACTATGCCTAACCTCATTTGCATCATTGTCTGTGCAATAACACAAAATCCCACACTAGTCACTAATGTCATAAGCACAGACGCTAATACGTAGGCGATCTTCTTTTGCTTTAGCAGAGCAATTCCACTATATAGGCATATTGGAAATATAATGCCCAGATCAATTGCAAAAGTTGGTTCCGTTGTGTAAACCTCAATAAATTCTTTAGGTGTCCCATTTATGACTGCCGGAATAATAAACGATAACCAGATTAAAACCGAGCACCCTCCAATTTACTGACTTAATTCATTCGTTTTACTTAAATATCCAAAATAGTATTTCGATAAATCAATAGAATCAACTTCTTCACATAGATGTTCGTAAAATCCTCTTTTAGTAGATGTGGACACTTCAACATGTTGTTGATATGTTTCATTACCATCCTCATATACAAACACTATATTATATATGGAACTATAATCTAGTAGATTGGCCATATTCGCATCCGATAAGGTAATTGCCGCGGTTACTTCTAAACCAGCTTCCATCTTCATTAAGTCACCAGTGTTATACTCAACAGTAGTTATAGAATCCCCTTTTTCAATATTCAAACGAACCGATTCCACTTTCACACCTTCAGCGTTATAAACATTAATATCTTTAAGAGTAATATCATTTTCAGTAGTAAATGATAGTTCTGGTATATCAATTGTTCCTAAAGCAGATGGACTCATAGGTACATCACCGATTATGAAAGAGCTAAACATTAAGCTATTACCGTCAAAACTTTCCCTTGTTTCGTAATCCAGCTTAATACTACCTACATTGAAGGTAAATGAATTTTTTCTTGTTATCAGACTAAGCTGAGTTATTTCCTCGTTCTTTAACATGTCCGAATCAAGATTCAATGCAATTTCAGCCCTATAATATCGTATTTCTGACCATTTACTTGTATCCAGCTTGTTAAATTCGTCAAGAAATTTATCGTAGAACATATTATCCCAATTAACGTCCTTGTAACATAGATATAGATAATAAGGAAAATCCTCTTTTTTTATTTCAGTCAAAGAATATGTATATGGTGTTTCTATTCCCAAATCAATTGTAGCCTCTTCATCACTAATTGCCCTCGAAGAAATGATTGGAACGGTAAAGTATCTCATAGAAGTAAAATTATTATAAATGGTATGATTAATGTGATTAAATGGCATGTAAACGTACAATTCCGGTAAATTTGCTAATATGTTCATCCCAATAGGATTCTTAGTAATTTCTGGCTTTTCCACCTCATTATTACCTTCAGGTATGCTGTTATCCACTTGATTATTATCTAGTTTACTATCATCCGTCTGAACATCATCTAAGTTTTCATCCTCCGATATATTCTCATCCTCCGATAAATTCTCATCCTCCGATATATTCTCATCCTCCGATATATTCTCATCCTCCGATAAATTCTCATCCGTGCCATTTCCCCGATTACAACCTGTTGATAGAACAATAACACTTATCATAAGTAAAACTAACAACTTTTTCATCTTTTTCCCTTTTCTCTTAATCTCTATTATCTTTTCACTATCTATTTCACTATCTATTTCACTATCTTTTTCACTATGTATTTCACTATGTATTTCACTATCTTTTTATCTCTTCACTATCTTTTTTCCGCTCTTCACTCTTCACTATTCACTCTTCACTGCCCTTCTAGGCTCTTCGTTCTTCACTGCCCTTTAAAGCCCCATCCGCATTAAGCTATTTTCCACGACATCGGTAAGTGAACTTTCCGCTCCCCAACTAAAATTAAAGATAGCACCACTACCACCACCAGCGCCAATTGCAGAAATATAGATTTCAACACCGTTGTCAACAACGGTAACACTCAAACTCGCTCTGCTACTGTTGCGCATAAAGTACTTATCATAAACGCGTACTGCAACCTTCATATTCTCATTTACGTAGTCGCTTTGATCAACCAAATTCATGCTAAGAGCATTATTCATAATATCTTCATCCAACTGGTTGAGAATCATATCAAAATCACCTTGTACTATTCTTTCAACTTTTGCCATAACTTAAATCCCCCATTTTTAATTTTATATAATCCATTCATTCACCTTATCAAATTTTCAAAAACAGCTTTTCGTTTTATTAACTCTTCTTTTTGTTCATATCTATATCGTACATCAAGGGCTTAGATAATAATCCATAACTGTTCTTACTAAGTCTTCATTAATATCGAATTCAGTCCCAATACTATGTGTCAAAACACCTGTCTCTCCATACATTAATTTAATTGACATATCATATTCTTTGCCGTCTTGCTTTACTACCAAATCATAATTTACATCCCAATCATAGAATATACTTGGGCTTATACTAACAAATTCGAATCGCATAACAGCAATCTTGTTCTCATCCAAATACTTTTTGTTATTGATAAAGTTCTCGTAACTCTTTTTACGAAACTCTTCATATGTTCCGATATCCTCAGTGGCACTATCTTTAATATTATTATATATTGCAGTAACGTTAATCCTCTCAAATGCTTCTTCCAAATTATTATCATTATATAACTCAATGGTCTTACTAACCTCATTTATCACATAATAATTAGAGAAGGTGATACCTTTTCTAATTAGCGAGAATACATACAATAATAATATGGTTATCACCATACCTATAGCGATCAATATCCTATATTTCTTACTCATCCTCCACCCCTTATGTATTATATTTTATTACTACTTTGTTTACAGTGGCATATGTAACCCCCTATACGATAAGTTTCCGCTATTTACATAAGCTTCTCAGATAAATCATATTACGGTCTGGGTCATAAAAGCTCATATTGATCGCTCCCCATGGCCGTTTCGTAGGCTTTTCGATAATCTCTACGCCCATTTTACATACCTTTTCATATTGCATTTCAATATCCTCAACCGTAAATGCTATGCAAATATTTTGATTGGCATTGTTTTTAGCAGCACCATCGTTATAGATTGTTAGCATAGTCTCATCTGCAAGAATTGTCTGGTGCACCTCATCATTACTATCATTATCTGCTTCAAACAATCTTTTATAGAAATTAGCTAATCTTACGACATCATTTGTTAATAGACATACCTCCCCAATTTTCATCAGCACACCGCCCCTTAACATTCATATAGTCATACCAAAATATTACCATATTGCACCAAATAGATAAATAGCAAATTTGATTTGACATCATTCGCTACCGCAGTTTACCTTTCGTATAGTCCGAGACAATAGACTAGTACCGCCTGCTGCACCTCAAGTAAGTGCTTCTTAAACTCATATCCTACAAAATAAGGACTATCCATAACTTTTGCCGAAACCTCTTCTCCTCTGAAAAATGGTGGGCAAGGGTTGAGCATTGCTCCCATTTTTGCCATGTCCATCACCTTATCTGTGATTTGGTATTCATGAAAATCTCCCAAGTCGTTTGATGATAGCGAATCCGTACATACAATATCTGCTCTTATAATTGCTTCGCCGATATTATGATACACTTGAACTCCAGGGATTTCATAGCCAGGCGGGCAACACTGAATTAAATGAAGTCCCATAACCTCTGCAGCTTCTTTCCATGCTTGACCGATATTTCCCCTTTTACCTACAAACAAATAAGTATCGTTAAGATAATCTTCTCGCAACTTTGATAGTGCATAGAGATCTGATAGAATCTCACATGGATGGTTACTATCCGTCATGGCATTAATTACTGGGAAATGAGCATATAACGACATTTCCTTCATTCGCCCAATGTCTTTATGACGAACAATGACTGCGTCCGTCCAATTATTCAGATAACCGATAACGTCACGGATTTCTTCCTTCTTATTAAGCGTCTCCGGTGGAAATAGAATCGTTTGCCCTCCTAGCTGGTGAACTCCTTTCTCAAAGGTAATTCTAGTCCGAATACTGCTTTCTGGAAAGAACAGAACGATAGTTTTTCCTACCAAAACATTGGCATATTGGTGATCATTAATTTTATCCGCAATCTGAAATAGTGTTTCTATTTCGCTTCGTTTATAATCCGTTAGTTGAAGAAACGATCTGGTTGTCTTTGCTTTCATTCTATTACCCTGCCTTCTTATATTACTAAAAATTTCCATCCTTCAATCATTGTGTTGTACTTCTCACAAGTATATCTATAATTCTTTAACCAACCAAAACTCCCGTATCTCTATTCTTTTCTCCTCGTAAGAAATGAGCGTTGTTTCACCAATCGTCCTGCCTGTCTTTTCTAGAAAATATTTGATCATATAATATCCACACGCATATCCGGCACAAATCTATCATTATGTTTAATCTTGTATGTTCTCATAAGCCTTATACAGTATATTTCCTTGGTAATCTGACAGGATAAATACATTCCCTCTATGTATCAGCATACCATTTTCATCAGCATAGATAATCTTTTCATTGAGTGATGACGTATAAACACAAGTGTCTTTCACATAGATCTGAGTTTGCACTGTATTATCACTATTATTAAGATAGGTAACGACACAATTATCACTGAATTTATAAAATGAATCACAGGACGTTATTAACTTATCATAGTAATATAAACATCCCGTTGCTGGCTGAGCATCTGGATTCCATTGAGAAAACATACTATAAGGATAATTAATACTACTATCAGATCCATATTCACTAAATAAGCGCAATGTCCCCTTGGATAAAACGATTTCTGTTTCTTCCCCTGATAAGAAGCATCTGATAGTGCAACCATTATCCGTATACTTGAAGAATACATCGTTATCGACATACCGAAACTCCTCCGGTATTGACTCAATAATTTTTCCCTCAAAATCAGTGATATAATATCTTTCGTTATTTTTCACTATAACAGAATGGGTTTCCTCATTTACATACTGGAAGAAATAATCAAAATCTGATACCTTACACTTATTAAGCTTTTGAAAGGTTGCTACGTCAAATACTATGTCTCCGTCTGGAGATAACAACATTGGATTATCATTGCGATCATGTAAACGATATTGATTATTAACGTCGCTTATAAATGATTTTAGTTGTTTAACTATAAGAATATTCTCGTCACAATAGTCGATATCGGATATGTCATTTACATATACAACATTACCAACAAGGGTATATAATAGTTCTTTGCCAACCTTTAATTTAAACAATAGGTTTCCTTCATAATCATAGATAGCATCTTCACTACAAAGAAAACGTTTGGTTGATCCTACCCGTATATGATCAAACGGTAAGATCCACGAATTCGAGCGCAGATTATAAATTCCGTAATTCGGGTTCTCATATTCATATACTTCATTATTAGTCCTATAATCTGTAAATACGGAAAGCGCTAAAGGTAACTGGTCATCGATTATATGAGCATACGAATCCGTGCTTAACCAGTAATATGCATTATTAAAATAATTCGTTATGTTTACTTTATTGTCTATTAAGAGCAATGTCTTTTCACTCAAAGGCAACATGATTCGTTCATTGTCTTTTAATGCTAATAGTTTTTTCGTATTATTTGCATGATTAGATAATAATGACGCTTTATCAATCTCATATATCTCAGGAATGATAGAGCTATAATCAAAGCGTGAATCAAAAGGAACATACCCATGTGAAGCAATCAGTTTTTGCGCTTTTTTACTAGTTAGCCACTCGTATAGTTGATAAGTGTTGGAAGTGGTTGGTTCATTGCTTCGAATGATGGCATAATATGTAGTTATATAAGGATATGTTTTATCCTTTATCGTTTGGTGGCTTGGTTCTACCCCATTTACTTTCAATATTTGCTGGTCTTGTTGCTTGGCCATAAACGTTTCATAATAAAATGAGGAGTAACCCAGCGAATTCTTTCGATTATCATACGTCGCTATTGTCTTTTGTTCCGATTCCGTATAGCCTAAACAATAATGAGGGGCTGGTAACATTGTTACATCTTTCATTACATAGTTTCCCATAGTATATTGACTTCCCGTATAGTTTTCATTTTGAAACGGGAGAATTTCACTGGTCTCACCACCCACCTCCGACCAGTTAATTATCTTTCCACTATAAATATCTACAATTTGCTGATGGGTTAACTCATGAACTGGATTGGACTGATTTGCTAAGAAAACCAATGCATCATAAGCGATTGGTTTCATTGTAAAGGAAACACCTTGTTCTTTGCTTATGTTTAGCAATTCCTGCTCCGGCTCAGTAGCTATAATGAGATCCACTTCTTTCGTGTATAACCTAAAGTAAGGGCCAGAATTCTCTGGTTTACAGTGTGTAATATTGGCTTCTGCTTCTTCATGAGTTGCACCAGTAAGCGACTCGTAAACGGCATAAGAAAGAGGAAGCGTTGCAAAGTTTCCATCCACTCTAGGATAACTTTCTTTAGCAATCTGAAAGCTCTCTGCTTTCAGATCCTCTGGGGTTACTTCCTCGGTGGCTGAAGGTGTTTTCGACGCATTGACCTCCTCAGATGATATAGGTGCTCCTGATTCCTTCAAGACATCCTCTCCCCTATTCCCACTATTGCAGGAACTAAGCATAAGAATAAGTGCTAATAATAATACGACTGTTCTCTTCATTATTAATCCTCCCCTAAATAGATATACGTTATCGATATATACTTAATGTTTTCTGCAATAGTCACAATTGATGATATAATATTGTCATTATATCACAAATAATAGTTTCCTGAAACTGGTAATGTCTTATTATAAGAGACGCAGATCAATTTCCTTTGCTATAAAAGGCCATGGTAGCAACCATGGCCTTTTCATTAGAACAATGAATTCATATATTTTTTACTTACCTTCATTCGAACCGTACGTTTCGGATCTACTACCTGGCAGAACTCAAGATTTCCTACTGCACTCAGAAACATTCCTGCTTCATTAAAGCTGAAGCCCAACCGCTGCATTACGACATTGACCATATCATAAGTAGCCATCTCAATCGCCATCTCGATATTACTATCCGAGGCAATTGTATAACAATAATCATTATCCTCTAACATAGGGTTTTGAATGGTTACCTTAGGAAGAATCTCTACTGTCAAAGTAATAGTTGCCGGAATTTCGACTCCAGTTACCATAATTTCTCCATCGCCCATACAGGCATGGACATCACCCAACGAAAGTAGTGCCCCTTCATGATATATAGGTAAATATAAGGTTGCACCGGCGGCAATCTTAGTATTATCCATATTCCCACCATGACTGCCTGGCTCGCCACAAGGAATACTTCCTTCTTTTGGTGCTACTCCAATCACCCCAATCATAGGGGTAATCGGTATCTGAATAGAATCACTGAAGATGGCTTTTTGTTCTACGATTGGGATTCTCTTAATCTGGCTCTCCGTAACATACTTCCCTAGCACACCATTTTCTGGAATGGCTGCCATCGTGCCACAATCTTCCACTTCAATAGAATGTATGGTAATCTTTAATGTATCATTAGGCATTGCTTGTTCAATAAAAATGGGACCTGTCGCTGGATTAATGTGCTCCCAATCAAGTGAATCTACTTTCTGGGATTCACTAACCAATTGATTATTGAAACAATCCTTGGTATGTAAGGTAATCATCTCTCCACTTTTCACCTTGACAACTGGCAAATTATTTTTAGACATTTGAAATATAACTTGGTCCTTAATTATCATATTGCACACTCCTGTTATTCTACTTTAATATTTTTCACATATACATTCCAAAACCAAGTTCCCCTTAATTGACTCATACCACTTGTTATTCTCTTATTCACGGTAAATAACCAATTTTGATGCGTATACACATAGTTTGGAACTTCATCATTAATAATATCTAATGCTTCATGCATCAATTCACTCTTCACTATCTTTTCATCTATTCCGCCCAGTTCATCTGCTCATCTGGAATGCCTTGCTTTCTACACATTGTAATAACCTCATCCAATTCTTCTTGATTACCAATTGTATATTTTAGAATCAAATCCCTAAAAACAATATACTTTACATTGTTTCGCTTAAAGTCCACGAACCATGAAACACCCGTCTTTTTACCGTCAATCATAACCTTAGCAAACCTTTCGGGCAGATCAATTACATTCGAAGTAAATGATATTGCAGTCCAGTAACGTGGTGCATTGTCTGTCTTCCATAATTCCACCTTATTTACAGCAAGACTATCTAGGATATCCTCATTCTCAACACTTTCCTTAATCAGTAATCCCTCATAACTAATATTATCTTCTTTGATTTGTGGCTTGCCGCACGCTTTCTGTTCTTTTACTTCATCAACTGCTGGCTCAGTTAAGTTATATCCATTTTCTTGAAGTATGCTGATTGCCTTCTCAAAATCACCCTGTTTCACTAGGATATAGTCTGTGTTGTAGGTTGAAATGGCAAAAATACCAATCTGATTATCTGCTAATAATGTTGATATTTTTGATAAAATACCAATTAAGGAAAAGTCTAATACCCCTTGTATTCTAAATGCTTTCCACCCGTTATCTTGCTCAATTACATTCTTTGGCACTAGATATGAACTACAAACTAATGATATTTCTTCATCAGTTTTTCCAATAAAACAAAACTCATCTGTGTAATCAATTTGCGATAAATCCGCCACTTTACATATAGAAAAATCTTGTTCAATTATTTTAAGTTCCATTATATTTCCTCCCACATATTCCTTTTCATTGCTTCGTTTATCAGCTTAGGTTGTATGAACGGATAGGTCCAGTTATCGATTAATTCTTCAGTTATTATAATTTTCTCAATTTCACTATGTAATTCTTCTTCAAATGATTTAATGTCAGCATAATAGAGCATACCAAATGTTTCATTTTCCAGAGTTTCATCACTTCTTGTGTTACCCTTTACGGAATAAACACAAATTGGTTGTAAATCAAACTCTATTGCTCCAGTTTCTTCTCTCAGCTCTCTTTTTGCCGTATCAATAATCGCTTCATTGATTTCTCTATGTCCACCAGGAACCTCAAACGTATCCCTCTCTCTATGTTTACAAAATACCCACTTTTGATCCGTTTTCGCAATAATCACTGCAAACTGCAATAACTCATCGTCTACCTGATCATGAAATGATACTTCTACCATTTATAACTCCTCCAGCTATTTATTTCGCATCGTCCACATATTCTAAAAATAATTTCTTCTCAAATCCACCTCTGGCCTCTGCTTTTTCTCTGCGTTTTTCTTCTAATTCTTCTTCCGTAAAACCTCGTGCCTTACAGATAGCATATAAGACCTCCAGGATATCTGCCATTTCTTCTAGGTTCTTATCTTGCAGATACTCATTTACTTCCTCGCCAAGTTTCTTATCAAGTTCAGTAATGTAATCTTGCTCTGAAAGAACATGATAAACTGCATTATTACCGCCCTGTGCAATGATTTCAGGAATTCTATCTCTTACTAGTTTGTTATATTTTCTCATACTTACATCCCACCTTCTGATTTGTTAATCTCTTCTTCTATTAAAAACAACGAAATATTCATAGCTATAATTATATTTCGAAAACGAGTATGATGAGAGGTACCCACAGCAAATTTAAGTTGAGCTTTTTCGCATTTCTTAATAATGGAAGTCACAGGGCGTAAAGCTTCAATTAGTTCGTCTTTAGTGTACTTGTCCTTAATATTTTCGTTTTCCAATAAGGATTTAGCAATATACATTGCTTTTATCCTGTTCTTTAAAAGTGTGTGCTGTGACGTACCTACAGCAAATTTAAGCTGAGCCTTTTCGCATTTACTAATAGTTGAAGTAACCATTCGTAGTGTTTCTTGTAGTTCTTCTCTTGTATATCTATCCATTATATTAACCTCACATTCATTAGCCTCTGACCAATTTGTACTATAATTTATTCCTTTATATAATCTCTTCCAATTATAATTCAACATCAACTTGATACTCGCCATCAATCAAGATATAATTGCATCCATATTTTTTGCACATATCCAGATTACAAAGATTTTCTTTCACCAACAGGTCTTCACATAAAGAAGAATCATCAAGTCGATTCTCAATAACATTTCCATAGTGTTGAATATCTTCAAAATGAGTTTCAATATATTTCTTTGTCATGATAAGACAATAATAACGAATATGTTCTAAATATTCCATCGTAAAATCCTCTTTCCAGCTAAAAGGTATATAACATCCTTCAATGACCATATTTTGATCATTTTCTATTGCTGTCTTTATCATTTCACGGACGATTGGCCACAAATAGTCAGTTAACTTGTCATCATCTTCCGGGGTTAGACTCGTCTGCTCGCTACGAATTAATCCCATTTTTAGATGATCAATCGACAGATAGGGATAACTATATTTTTGCAATAATTTCTGTGCTAAGTTCGTCTTTCCCGTATGTGTAGTACCTGCAATCAAGATTATCATTTATCATTCACCGCCTAATATTATTGAGTCCTATACCATGTAGGAACAGGATTCTTCATACCATCATACCAACTAAGTACTTCATCCGCCTGATTTATCATTGTGTCAATCTCATCTTGTCCAAAAGGAATTGCCCACGGAACGGAAGAAAGCGTGTTGCTTGAAATATAAAGAGCTAGCAGTCGCCAAAAATGCATCGACACAGCATTATCAAAATAACCATTTACCATTCCGGATGCGAACAACGGTGCTTTCTGCGCACACCAGACAATGCGATTGAACTCCTCCCATGGATCGCCATAATCGTCACGGTCAAAATCAATAATCTGCAACTTGCCATCATGATCAATCATCATATTTCCGATATGATAGTCACCATGCTGATAGCATTGAGGGCGATCTTTCAGTAAATGACGATTTTCATTAATATAATTTATAAAGGCTTGTCCGTATTTGTATTTTATGGGACAATCATTGTACTTTTGAATATTACGGTCAATTTTACGATTAAAGCGAGTCTCCCAATCCTCCAGTGTTACCGTTGTTGGCACCGAATGGATTGTTTTTAGAATCTGGCCTGACTCAAATCCATATTCATACTGCTGCCTATCTGTCAAAAACCGTATTGTTTCTTCAGCATCTTTCCCGACAATAAAACTTTGGAGGGAATACACGCCCTCCTCACAAATTCCGAATTCAATCGGCTGACACATTGGCACACCCAGAGCTGCAACTTTCTGCATCATTTCAAATTCGTCTTTTTTGCGGCTCAGCTTCTCCATCGGAGAAATTCGCAGTAGATATTTTTTTCCATCCACATTAGTTACACAATATTTTTTATCACTCGACCATCCTTTTGTTATCGGTTCTTTTTTCAGAATGGTATCATATATTCTTTTTATTGGCATAACCTGCTCCTTATAAGTATTTTCATCAAAGAATGTCTATCCCCTCACTTAATTATGCTAAATCAGTTACCGACTATATAATAATATTTATTCTTTGCATTAGAAAATGCAACTAAGAAACATATAGATGCTATAAATCCGATAATAATACATAACATTGCTATTGCTGTATAGAACATTACTACATAAGACAAAATACTGAATATAGCAAGGATTGTCCATGTTGCCTTAAGCATGTATCCGTTCAGTAGCGTATTATATTTGATTTCCATATCGATTACACCCATAACGATATTATACGAAATACTCAGTGAGATAACAGAATCTAATACTCCAAGTAAAAGAGACAATCCACCCATTGAAAAAGTAATGCCCGTAAAATCCATATAATAGAGAATGCCCGTATATACTGCCATGATGATTGCGTATGGTTTAACTGTTTCAAAACGTGTACTTTCTCTTGCCATTTCTTCCAATCCTTTTATCATTACTATGTAACCAACAAAATCAGGAATTAATCCAATCTGAGAGTAACCAAAAAACAGATTAAAGTCCAAAAATATTAATAAAAATCCAATAAATATCTTATCCATAAGATTCTCCTTTATTACTTATATTATCAAATCTGCCTCGAACCACTTCTTTTACTATTCGTTATGCTCACCATTCTTTCTATCTCTCACCATCATTGCTAGGCATATACCAAAATGAATTAATGTGATGTAAATAAGTTCTTGCACCTTTCGGCATTTGTGTCGCCGCATTAAAAACATTGTAATAATCACCAACACCCATAGATTATTATACCTCTCTCAAATCCATATTTCCATAAATTTCACATTTACAAGAAAGAGTTTCGCTAGCGAAACTCTCCGCCTGCGGCGGGTCGCTTAGGCGACATTTTTCATTTCCGCCGCAGTGCGATCCTCGCGGAGCGTTTTTTGTGATATAGGAAATTAGCAATTTCCTATATCA
>JAEYSV010000063.1 GCA_023434365.1 Bacillota bacterium
ACGGTTGATTCCATTACAACCAATGAAATCAATGAGTTTTTAACGACGTTCTTCAAGCTCTATCCTACAGCGACAGCCAGTGAACTTTCCTACTATGTGAATGACGGGATATTAAAACCAATCGGAAAAGAGTACATCTTTCAAGAACTGGTAAATCCTATTCACAATCGTAAGGATAATCAAGTCACGGTATCGCTGACAGTGGAGTATATCGACCAGCAGACCAAAGCAACGCAGGTATCTCAATTTGATTTGGTACTTGAAAAGAACGGGAGTAATTGGAAGATTATAGAATAACAAATATTGGTACATTATTACAGCTATTTTGTAATCACGTACTCTCTTTGATAAAAAATTGGAGATTCCTTTACAAATATGCTCTTACGTGCTATTATTTAAGTATCTATTTAAAAGGAGTTAATAAATATGCGGCAAGGTATTCTTAAATAAACTGTCAATTTGATAGTGGGAACAAATAATTGGATGTCCTTTTTTAGGAGGGCTTAGTTTTTTGTACCCAGTTTAAGAATACCTTTATCATGTGATTCTAAAGTATCCGGAGAATATCTGTATGCTTTGTATGCCTATGGTTATGCATAAAAATCCCAGTGATAAGAGTATTTATCACTGGGATTTTTATGCCCTTTTGGGCTTTTGAATGGAGGAAAATCACATGAAAATTATTAATATTGGAGTTTTAGCTCATGTTGATGCGGGAAAAACTACCTTAACAGAAAGCTTATTATATAACAGTGGAGCGATTACAGAATTAGGAAGCGTGGACAGAGGTACAACGAAAACGGATAATACGCTTTTAGAACGTCAGAGAGGAATTACAATTCAGACGGCGATAACCTCTTTTCAGTGGAAAAATACTAAGATGAACATCATAGACACGCCAGGACATATGGATTTTTTAGCAGAAGTATATCGTTCATTATCAGTATTAGATGGGGCAATTCTACTGATTTCTGCAAAAGATGGCGTACAAGCACAAACTCGTATATTGTTTCATGCACTTAGGAAAATAGGTATTCCCACAATCTTTTTTATCAATAAGATTGACCAAAATGGAATTGATTTATCAACGGTTTATCAGGATATTAAAGAGAAACTTTCTGCGGAAATTGTAATCAAACAGAAGGTAGAACTGCATCCTAATATGCGTGTAATGAACTTTACCGAATCTGAACAATGGGATATGGTAATAGAAGGAAATGATTACCTTTTGGAGAAATATACGTCTGGGAAATTATTGGAAGCATTAGAACTCGAACAAGAGGAAAGCATAAGATTTCATAATTGTTCCCTGTTCCCTGTTTATCACGGAAGTGCAAAAAACAATATAGGGATTGATAACCTTATAGAAGTGATTACGAATAAATTTTATTCATCAACACATCGAGGTCAGTCTGAACTTTGCGGAAAAGTTTTCAAAATTGAGTATTCGGAAAAAAGACAGCGTCTTGCATATATACGTCTTTATAGTGGCGTACTGCATTTGCGAGATTCGGTTAGAATATCGGAAAAGGAAAAAATAAAAATTACAGAAATGTATACTTCAATAAATGGTGAATTATGTAAAATCGATAAGGCTTATTCCGGGGAAATTGTTATTTTGCAGAATGAGTTTTTGAAGTTAAATAGTGTTCTTGGAGATACAAAGCTATTGCCACAGAGAGAGAGAATTGAAAATCCCCTCCCTCTGCTGCAAACGACTGTTGAACCGAGCAAACCTCAACAAAGGGAAATGTTACTTGATGCACTTTTAGAAATCTCCGACAGTGACCCGCTTCTGCGATATTATGTGGATTCTGCGACACATGAAATCATACTTTCTTTCTTAGGGAAAGTACAAATGGAAGTGACTTGTGCTCTGCTGCAAGAAAAGTATCATGTGGAGATAGAAATAAAAGAGCCTACAGTCATTTATATGGAAAGACCGTTAAAAAAAGCAGAGTATACCATTCACATCGAAGTTCCACCGAATCCTTTCTGGGCTTCCATTGGTCTATCTGTAGCACAGCTTCCATTAGGGAGCGGAGTACAGTATGAGAGCTCGGTTTCTCTTGGATACTTAAATCAATCGTTTCAAAATGCAGTTATGGAGGGGATACGCTATGGCTGTGAACAAGGATTGTATGGTTGGAATGTGACGGACTGTAAAATCTGTTTTAAGTATGGCTTATACTATAGCCCTGTTAGTACCCCAGCAGATTTTCGGATGCTTGCTCCTATTGTATTGGAACAAGTCTTAAAAAAAGCTGGAACAGAATTGTTAGAGCCATATCTTAGTTTTAAAATTTATGCGCCACAGGAATATCTTTCACGAGCATACAACGATGCTCCTAAATATTGTGCGAACATCGTAGACACTCAATTGAAAAATAATGAGGTCATTCTTAGTGGAGAAATCCCTGCTCGGTGTATTCAAGAATATCGTAGTGATTTAACTTTCTTTACAAATGGACGTAGTGTTTGTTTAACAGAGTTAAAAGGGTACCATGTTACTACCGGTGAACCTGTTTGCCAGCCCCGTCGTCCAAATAGTCGGATAGATAAAGTACGATATATGTTCAATAAAATAACTTAGTGTATTTTATGTTGTTATATAAATATGGTTTCTTGTTAAATAAGATGAAATATTTTTTAATAAAGATTTGAATTAAAGTGTAAAGGAGGAGATAGTTATTATAAACTACAAGTGGATATTGTGTCCTGTATGTGGAAATAAAACACGATTAAAGATAAGGGAAGATGCAAATGTCAATATAAAAATGTAGGATTAATACAAAATAAAAATGTTGTAAATCCTACATTTTTATTTTGTATTATTAACTCTCTTCAGATAAAAATTGCAGTTGATCTTTAAGCCTATATGATGGACCGTTTATATTTAATACAGAACAATGATGTAACAATCTGTCTAATAATGCATTTGTTAGTACAGGCTCCTGAAATATATCTGCCCATTTTGAAAACGGTGAGTTTGTAGTAATTATTGTAGATGATTTTTCATATCTTTTGGCTATAAGATTGAAAAATAAATTAGCTGATTCTGTATTCATTTTTTGATAACCAAGTTCATCAATTATAAGTAGTTTATATCTGCAATACCACTTTATTCTTGCTTCCAAGCGATTTTCGTCATATGCTTTTTTCAATTGAGATATAAGTTCTTGAAAAGTAATAAAATATACACAATAACGTTGTTTTGCTGCTTCTATACCGAGTGAAACAGCTATATTTGTTTTTCCAACGCCTGGACTACCACATAGTATTACATTTTCTGTATTCTCAATAAATCTGAGTGTCATAAGATCCATTATTTTAGCTTTATCTAACGAGGGTTGAAATCTAAAATCAAAGTCTTTTATTTCTTTTATAAAAGGAAAATTTGATACTTTAACATTACCTTTTATCGCTGCCTCGGTTCGATATCCTAATTCTTGTGTTGTCATTTCATAAAATGCATCTACTAGAGTTTTGCTTCCTTCTGTTATAAGATTTATGTATTTATCGATGTTTTCTCTTATTTTTACTAACTCTAGAGCATCAAGATTATTAATTAATGCATTATAATTATTCATAAGTGATTTAACCTCCAAAAGTTTCTTTCTGTTCTTCTATAAATCCATTAAATTGTTCATTGTACTTTCTTTTAATAAATTCATAACCTTCATCTGACAATATATACTCTCCATCAACTAACATATAATCCTCAAGTAAACAATCGTAATCTAAGGTTTTGCAGTAATTATTTTTAATAGAAAATTTGAGTATAGACATAAATGCTTCTTTATTTGCTACATAGGGTAAAACTTCATTCATACCTCTTATAAACGTATTACGATTTTCTATTGTCATGTGTGAATAGTGATTGATTATCCAGTTGCCATAAGAACTTCCGTTCATATATGCAATAAGTGCATCTATTGATTTGGTAGCCTCAATATTTGATACTTCGACTTTTCTTGTTACTAATAATTTATCCATGAGTTGTAAATTTTGACTGACAACACTTTCTATGTCAGTTTCTTTAACCTTTCCTTCCATAATCGCAGTATAGTGTTCTTTATGATAATTAACAGGATTTTTATTTATTGCGTGATTTGTTACAAGTTTTCCGTTATAATAGATATAGAGTTTATTTGAGAGAACATCGACAGTTACTTCTTCTCCAATAAGCTTAGAACTTACGGAATACTTGCTATTTCCATATCTTATAAGAGCTTCGTTTGATACTTTATATTTATTGGGTGATAAATACGAATCAATAACTGAAGCCGGTGGGAGGGGATTCAAGTATTCCTTTTCTTTGTAAAATAAGGCAGTTGGTGACATACCTGTTTCCTCATTAATTTTTATATTCATTTTTAGATTAATATCCTCAATAATCTTAATTAGGTCCTCCAAAGTATCAAACTCACCGTTATAAGCTCTAATCCAATCAATAACTTTATTCTTTGCCTCAACAGTTCCTTTCGTTTCTGGTTTTCTCGTTCCGCATAATCTGACCCTGAATCCAAAATCTTTAGAAAATATAGCCATACCCTTAGTTATTTCTTTTTTTCTACCAGATATATTCGCAACAGTTGACATGTTGTCAAACAGTAATTCATCAGGTATGCCGCCCATTGCTATAAAGCTATTTATAAGACATCTGTAGACATCATCCGTTCTTTTTTGAATTGATATATCCAAATGACTATATTTAGAATGCCCTAATGCTAAATGTAAAACATTAATAGTGAATTTTTGTCCTTGCTTTGATATAAGCGGAATATCCTCCTTCCAGTCCACTTGGCCTTGTTTACCAATAGGCGTTTCATATCTTGGATGCGCAGCGCTATTATTTTTAGGTAAAAGTTTATTTCTCTTTACAAATGCAAGAAAATTTGAATAAGTACCAATAACTTCTATACCATAAGTATCTACCATAAATTCGTACACTCCCCTTACAGTGATTCTTTTTATTGTAAGTTTATCTTTAATTTGTACTCTGTATTGGTCTAAGCGACTTGTCTTGTTTCTGGTTTTAGGCTTTCCCTCATATCCTTCGTAGTATTTTTTTACTGTCCTCCAATTCATACCGTATTCTCTAGCAAGGGCTGCAAAGTTAGGTTTTATTCCTAAGCTTTTCATTAATAATAATTCTCCTTGTATGTTCTTGTTCATTTTTGTTATACCTCCGAAGGAGAGTATAACAATAAATCCTAAAATCAAAAATAAGAATGTAGGAAAACATACATTTTTATTTTGTATTTTTCCTACATTCTTATTTTATACTTTGCAAAGATACTGAATTAAAAAAATTCCCCCTCTATTGTCCGAAATGCAGACAAGAAAATTTAATTGAAATAAAGCAGTTCAAAGTAACTGTGATTACAGAGCCAGACGCAAAGACGCAGAGCCGATAAAATGAGATTAATACAATCTCATTTTATCGGCTCTTTCCGTTATGTATGGATTCTTTTAATTAGTCTTCGATGTTTCTTGCTTCGTTGATACCGCTGGCTAAAGATTCCATTAAGGATAGTTCTTTGTCTGTAAAGCTATCCATGTATTTCTCTATCTGTAATCGTCGGGTGCTTTTTACCAAGTTATTAGCAGGTAAGAAAAATTCATCAACGGAAACATGAAGTAACGATACAAGGTCATAAAGAACTTGTATGCTGGGGTGTTGCCCTTTATTTTCAATATTAGTTAAGTACCGTGGGTCAATTTCAATCAATGCTCCCACTTGTTCACGAGTTAAACCTCGTTTCAATCGAGCTTCTTTAATGGCTAAACCAAAGGCTCTAAAATCATATTTATCTTCTTTTTTACGCATAGTAGACCACCTCTATACATTTTA
>JAEYSV010000068.1 GCA_023434365.1 Bacillota bacterium
CTTTAGAGAGTAATATTTTACTGGCAGATTTTCTGCCAGTAAAATACAAATATCAATGACAGTGATATGGGTAATCTGCTGACAACCAGTTAGAGCAAGTCAGCGACAACTCATGGAATTAGTAACAAACCTGTATACTGCTGTATAATTGAAATTAGTAGTATACAGGTTAATGAATTACAGATAGATAAGCTGTTATTTAAAATAACATATACTTATATTGTGAAAATTAATAGTATTTTGTTAATATAATATAATAGTAGACTTATTAATTGAAGTAGAAAAGGAAAGATAGAATGAAAAGAACTTTCAAGTTAGCTATAGCTATTACTATTTATGCTATATCTATATGTATAGGATGTTGGGTAGGTGGTACAGCAATGAAGGATGAATGGGATAATCTAATGAACTGGGCGAATGGAAATAAGGAAGATAGAAAATGAAATACATTTGCATAAAACAACATGATATTACAGACTGTGGTGCTGCCTGTCTTGCTACAATAGCAAAACAAAATGGGCTTAAATTGTCAATCTCAAAGATTAGGGAAGTGGCAGGTACAGATCAACAAGGGACTAATGTATATGGAGTGATTAAGGCGGCTGAACAATTAGGCTTTTTAGCAAAAGGCGTAAAAGGTGATCAAGCAGCTTTTTTTTCGGAGTTTCCGCTTCCCTGTATTGCACATGTGGTGGTAGATGGTAGTTTACTGCATTATGTGGTGATTCATAAGATTACCAAGAAAAAAATAATTATAGCAGATCCAGGAAGGGGTATTGTGAAGGTAACCCCTGAAGAATTCTTTGGAAATATACATGAGGAGGGAAAGCCACCCAAATATCAATGGAGTGGTGTTTTAATATTGCTGACAAAGACTAAAGAATTTAAAAAAGGAAATGAGACAAAAGGACTCTATGCAAGGTTCTTTCATCTACTACTACCACAGAATAAACTAATTGTACATATTTTTATAGCCTCACTAATTTATACAATACTTGGTATTATTGGAGCTTTCTATTTTAAGGAGTTAGTGGATACTGTACTTCCATATTCCTTAAATAAGACATTAGCTACACTGTCAATTGGTGTAATTTTATTAAATGTATTTAAGGTTATACTCAGTGCCTTTCGTTCCCATTTACTACTGTACTTAAGTCAAAAGTTGGACATAGCTTTATTGTTTGGATATTTTACTCATGTTCTGGAACTTCCAATGAATTTCTTTGGTACCCGTAAAGTGGGAGAGATTATTTCCAGGTTTAATGATGCTGGCAAGGTTCGAGACGCAATATCAGGTGCGGCTTTAACCATAATGATTGATACATTAATGGCAATAGCAGGTGCAATTATACTTTACATGCAAAATGCAAGTATGTTTGGAATAGCGGTAATTGTTGTAGTAATTTACTGCATTATAGTATTTTCTTTTAATAATTGGTACAAGCGTTTAAATGAAAAGCAGATGGAGGATAATGCCCAATTGACCTCATATTTGATAGAATCATTAAATGGTATTCAGACAGTAAAAGCTTATAATGCAGAGCGAATAGCAAAACATGAGACAGAGAAGAAGTTTGTTATGTTGTTAAGAAGTATCTTTAAGTTGAGCTGGGTTAGTAACCTTCAATCCTCTCTTAAAGTATTTGTGGAGTTGGTAGGTGGAGTTGTTATTTTATGGGTTGGAGGTATAAATGTAATTAATGGAAATATGACGATTGGTCAATTAATTACTTTTAATTCCTTATTAGTATACTTTCTTGATCCAGTAAAAAATCTGATAAATTTACAACCTGAGGTTCAGACAGCTGTTGTTGCGGCAGAACGTCTAGGTGAAATATTAGAATTAGAAGTAGAAAAAGGAGAAGAGGAACAGAGAAAACTACATCCAGATGCTTTATGTGGAGATATTAAATTTAATAATGTAAGTTTTCGATATGGTACCAGACGGCTGGTGTTGGAAGGAATAAATATTGAAATAAAAAAAGGACAAAAAGTAGCCTTTGTAGGAGAAAGTGGTTCTGGTAAAACTACTCTTTCTAAGTTGTTGCTACATTTATATAAAGTTGAGACTGGTGAGATATTGCTCAATGGCAATAACATTGAGGATATACAAATAGAGGTATTACGAGAGAAAATAGCGTATATTCCTCAGGAGACATTTTTGTTCAGTGGCAGTATCTTAGAAAACCTTACATTAGGGTTAGAATATGCTACTATGGATAAAGCTATTAAAGCGTCTAAGATGGCTCAGGCACATGAGTTTATTAATGAATTACCAATGAGATATGAAACAAGATTGGAAGAGAATGGTGCTAATTTATCTGGTGGACAGAGGCAACGTCTTGCAATTGCTAGAGCAATGTTAAAAAAACCAGACGTTCTAATATTAGATGAGGCAACCAGTAATCTAGATGCCATCACGGAACGGGCATTGGATCAAACTATACAGGAATTCTCACATGATGTTACTACAATTTTTATTGCCCATAGGCTTAGCACCATTAAAAATTGTGATAAAATTTTTGTGTTTGAGAAAGGGAAAGTGATAGAATCCGGTACTCATGAACAATTAAAGTCATTACGTGGAAAGTATGCTGAATTAGTTAGGCAGCAGTCTCTGGAAAGTGGGGTGCCTGAATGAAACCTATTATTGTAAATATGAAAGATATGTCTGACAGTGTAGAAGTGTATGAGTCAAGGCCAAACCCTTTCTTTAAAATCTTTATATATTTTGTACTTGGCATTCTTGTTCTAGCATTAGGATGGATGTATTTTTTTGATATCGATATTGTTATAAAAGGTCGTGGAACCTTTCAACTGAAAGATTCATCTAGTGTTGTGACTAATCAAATAGATGGTACAATTATTACCTGCCCTGTGGAAGATGGTATGTATGTAAGAGAGGGAGACCTATTATTTAAAGTAGATAGTAGTAATTTTGAAAAAGATTATATGTACTATAAATCGGAACTCAATGTTGTGGAAGAGAAGCTTTCCATTACAAAGGCCTATCTTAAAGCATTGAATGGAGATGAATCGGATTTTCAGGCATTGAAGGACAATTCTTATTACACAGAGTATCAGGAAAGATGGCAGTTGGTTCACGAAAATGTCAACATAGACAAAAAAATAATTTCTAGTCAGATTAAGCAGTATGATCAATTAATTGAAAATGCCAAGAACTCTATTACACATTATGATAAGCAAGTTGATAATTTAATACAAATACAAAACTGTATTAAGAAGAGACAAAACACATTTCCAACAAGTAATATGTATGCTTATACATTAATTCAGAATTACTTTCGCCAATATAATGTATTGAAGGAGAATTATATTACCCAGATTGAACAGTTAAGAAATGATAAAGAGAATGTTGATGACTCTTTACAGATTGAGTACAAAAAAAAAATTAAGAGTTTGGAGACTGAAAAAGAACAATCTCTG
Source organism: Bacillota bacterium (assembly GCA_023434365.1). GTDB lineage: Bacteria > Bacillota > Clostridia > Lachnospirales > Lachnospiraceae > KM106-2. The sequence continues at coordinate 3,448 of JAEYSV010000068.1, forward strand.
AGTAATCTGGAGTTAGAACAGATTGCTTCATTGGAGCAACAGTTACAAACGGTAGAGAATACATTATATAGTTTGCAGTCAGAATTAAAAGTGAAGCAGGTTGAAAGAGATAGTTTGAAAAATGGTACAGCTGAATTATCCTTTTGTGTAAAAGTTTTGGAAGAAAAGAAACTTGTCTATATGGAAATTCAAAGCTATAATGGTAAAGCAAATGATTACAAACAGACGATAGAGAGCTTAGAAAAAAAAATAAAGCAAAGTCATGTTACTGCATCAGAAACTGGATACATTAACTTAACAGGTTCTCTATGTACGGGAAGCTATGTGGCGGCAGGAACAAATGTGTGTACAATTCTGCCACAAAAAGCTAATAGCTATGAAGTGCAACTTTATATATTTAATGAGGATGTTGGACAACTAAAAGAAGGGCAGAAAGTTAACTTTGATATAGCAGCTTACGCATCTAGTGAGTATGGACAGATATCAGGGGAAATAATCGATATTTCAAAGGATACTAAAGTAGATGCGGTGAGTAATTCAGCATATTACTTAGTACGAGTAGAACTGTCAGATGTGATACCGTGTAATAAAAGTGGTGAAGTTATCAATATAAGACAAGGCATGGCATGTGAAGGTAAAGTAGTTGTTGATAAAAAAAGAATGTTAACATACTTATTGGAAAAGATAGATTTGCTAGATTGAGGATACATACTGAGAGGCTAATTCAATTAATAGGGTTTTGAACAGGGGTATTGAGAACTACGATACGTAAACGATCCATAGTGGGTACTCTTATAAAGTATGCATTTAGTTAGAAGTAGAAATATAAGCTCCGAAGCAGAACTATATCGCAACCATCACAATAGATTTAAAAATTAACATCGATATACCATAATAGCAAGCTGCATCAAGTTCTTTTTGTGGCTATGCTTCTTACTGCATTTGTTATTAAGCGTTCCTTGAGCCATAAAGAATGTCCGTATGATTATGCAGTAGCAGAAGCTACTTTTAAAATTATTAAAACGGAGTTCGTTAAGAATCAGACGTTTTCCAGCTTGTATTGTCTTCAGATTAAACTATCTAATTACGTAAACTGGTTCAACAACCATAGAATTCAATCCTCATTAGGAGATTTAACGCCGGTGAGGTATAGAATAAATACCCTTAAAAAAGTTGTTAGAAAACTGTTGACAATCCAATATTCTAGTTCGAAAGAATATAATTGTCATGAGACTTTATTAGTTAAATAGTAATTATGAGATTATAACTAATAGAATCCAAATAAGTTATCGTGATTTTCGCCCCCGGTATGTGTATAAATGAACATATCGGGGTGGCCTATTTGAATAAAATTGCTCTAATCCTTTAAGTCCAATATAACGTTCATTTCGGAAACTATACTACAATATAACATTTTGTTCTCTTTATAATCAAGTAGTATTCCATGGTGATTAACAAGATATGTTTTTAGTAATCTATATACTTCATGTCCTCTCAGAAATCTTGGATTTTCTAATATTTTTTTATATAAAGTATCATAGTATTCTAATAAAGGCTTAGAATTATTAATGCCTTTACGCATGTATTGGATTTCTTCTTCCATATATTTTTTATTATATATTAACTCTTTGTTACTGCTGAAATCAAATGTAAATATATCTTCATTGTTATGTACCTTTGTATAATTAAATGGAATATGTTTATTATAAGCCATAGAAATTGCACCCTTTAATGCAAAAAACGTACTACTATCTTCAGCAAATTGTTTAAACATAATCCAAAAATCATCTGCTATATGTTGCGTTAAGCCTAGTTTAAAAAATATAGTATTAACATTACATCTTTCTAAAAAGTAGTTCTCCATTGAATGTCCATATGTTAATACAAACATGTCTTTATCTTGTTTGGTTAATACTGTATTTTTGCTACTTATATTATTATCATAATCTCGATCAATGATAAAAATGCATCTATTTAATTCATCCTTTAAATCTTCCGATTCCCTTATTATTTTATATGTGTATATCACAGATTCTTTTCCTCTATAATCATCATAATAGGAAGCATCTTCATCGAAGCTGTTCCGATATATATAAGAACATTTTTCTCTTAACATATGATGGTTTGTATTACTATAAAACCATTTATCTGAAGCGCCTTCTACAAAAACAAACTTATTAATGTCATTTCTAGTTCTTTGATGAGAGAATTTCATTACCATGCCGAAAGGTGGCTCCGCTTTTCTGGCTAATTGAAAGTAATTCTGAAAATTATCAACTTTATTAAATGCTTCTGTAAAACTACTGGACATTCTATTCACCTTTCTTACTAGGTAAAAATTTAATATAGTTACTTAAGTTTTCGCTTTTTGCAATATAAGGAGAATGAGTAGCTATAATCATACTCTTAAGGTTTCCGATCTGTAATAAATCATTTATTAAGGCTTCTTGCCATACTAGAGATAAAGATAATTCTGGTTCATCAATAAATAAAGTTTTATTCTCCATAAAAATAGCCAGACTAAATAGTAAAATTATTTTAGTTTCACCAGAAGATAACATTGAAAAATCTATATCTTCATTATTGTATTTTATAAATAAACAATTTTTTTCTTTTTCGTGATGAACTTTTGTTCTTATTCTTAATCCTGATGGGTCTATTTGAATATGTTTATCAGTCATATATTTTTGAAGTAATGTCTCCAGCTGTTTTATTTTATTATTCTTATTTTTTGGATTCTTCAGATCTTTAATATATTTTTTGTAAAACATCATAAGGCATTTCAATTTTGTAATATCATAAAAATTAAACTTTAATAAATCGTTTTTATAAGTTTCAAGTGCCCTTTCTAAATTAATAAAATTTAATAAACAATTTCCAAAAATTACAGGCCTTATAAAGTTATTGTAATCATTAACAACTTCAGGATTGTAAAATTCTAGAATTTGTGTAGCTTCTAAATACTCTTGCTTGTTAAATTCGTGCGATGGATGTTCATCATCGTTTAGATCATTTTCTAAAAGATCTAAGGTATATTCACGTATTGCTTTATTTATATTATCGATAAACGATTTTTCGTAATAATGCTTTGCAATTAGAAAATTGATATCCAATACTTGGTTATTTAATAAATCTTCAAAGCAATAATCCTCAATGGTCTTCTTGTTATAAGTTGGCAATATACTTTCAAGCTCAGATTTCTCATAAGTCCTCCCATATACCAAAACCATATCACTTTTTAGTAATTCCTTATAAGCTTCAAAAATTTTGCCATTAGATTTACTTACTAGCATTAATGGTATTCCATACTTAGCATATTTATAATCTGTAGTTCTACATTCTAGACATGCCATTGGATCTTTAAAGTGTCTAGAAGTATCATCAGTTATCCATTCAATTTCTCTATAATACAAAATTGGGCGATCTATTAAGTTATTTTCAAGTGAAATTTTAGATACTAAGTCCAAATAGTAGAAATTATTATCATACTGCTCTAAAAAATGGGATAAATTATAATTATAATTTGTTATTATTTCATGTACAGTTGAATATAAAAATAATTTGTCATCTACTCTTACTATATTGCTTTTTAGAATAGATTCATAGTTTATATCATACTTGTTTAATATGCTTTTTATAGCATAGATAGGTTCTTTTTTTATATAACAGTTATATATAAATTGTCCATAGATATCATTGGCGCATATTTCACTAATCGCATTTTTAAAATACTTAATAAGCTGCTCGTTTGTAGGAGTTTCTGGAATCGTCGTATCTGGATAGGTTATTATTCTACTTAAACTAATCCATCGTTCGTATTGTTTTATTATAGCATCGGGGTCAGGAAGAAAATCATTATAGGTTAACGCTAATGTATTTGGAGAAAACTCGATCATGTCAATTGCTTTATCAAAAGTAATTTCCATACTATTAAAAGGAGATGCGATTATATTAACAAAGTCTCTTCTTACTAAACAACTTAGGATTTTTAAAATAGTAGATTTACCTACTCCATTTGGACCTATTAGAATTGTACATTCTTTTGTTAAGTCAATGGTAATATCATATTGATTAAAAAGGTTATTAATTCTAACTTTATTTATCGCCATAATATGTCTCCTTTTTACTTTATGATTAAATTATGAATAATTTGTCTATAATAGTCAAGAAGTATTCCAATTCTCTCCATAAATTTCGTAGCACTTTTAGTTTGGATATATTGGTATTAGTAGCATATATCTGTTGAAAATTAATGTAATTATTCTTTGTAGTAGTATAGAGAATATTGGAACCTTATTATAAGATGTATGATTATCTACTTGATAAGGTATATAGAATATTGAATTAGAAGCTATTATTCTCAATATATGATATATCTGTGAATGTCAACGAAAAAGTTTACCAGTGGTACACTTTTATAATATCATTTACAATATATCCGCAGTTCCTAGAAAAAATACAATTTTTCTAGAGATGATATGAATAAATCAGTATATAGGTTTGAGATGAATTTGATTAAACTATATTTTTCCGAGAATACTAAATATAGACAAAATCCTTTAAGTTTATTGAAGACAACACCAGACGGCAGAAGAGTAGTTTATAAAATAGTGTAAAGGAGAGAGTATAGAATGAAATTAACCTTTAATGAAAAGCGACAGATTGAAAAAATTATGATAAGCATAATTAAATCAAATTCCAAAGGAATAAATACGAGATTACTGATTGATAATGTACTCGCAAGAGTAGGTTCTAGAATACATCACGCAAATCGTCATCATATAGCAGGGATGATTGCATGGGTTGTAGCATCAACTAATAGCTATCTTATAATACGTACACCTGGTTATTCTGTTATAGTATAATTAAGCATTTATGACTAAGTACCCTATGTGGTGCTTTTTAGTACTCATTATTGAAAGGGCCGTGATAAATATCAGTATACTAAGTGGAATATTTAAGGCTAGGGATTAGCGGTGTAATATATCAAAAACGATGATTTATGACACATAAGTTTTAATAGCCTAAAATACGCGTTTTCAACAATTAAAAATGTACCATAAAACGTTTCTAATTCTAGTTGAGTTATGAAACGTTTTATGGTACATTTTATATATAATTAAGTAGAAGGAGGTACATAACAATGGCTTTAATAGGATACGCAAGAGTAAGTACTGATGGACAGAGCCTAGATCGACAGATTGATGCATTGGTTGCAGCAGGAATAGATAAAAGACGCATCTATAAGGAAAAAATGACGGGGACCAAGAAAGATAGAGAAGAGTTGACCCGTATGATTGATGAACTAGAAAATGGTGGTATTGTTATTATTACAGACTTAACTAGAATTAGTCGTAGTACAAAAGATTTATTAGATATTATTGAGAGGATTAAGATAAGAGGTGCTAGTATCAAATCATTAAAAGATACTTGGCTAGATACCACAACTAATAATCCATACAATGATTTCCTACTTACTGTTATGAGTGGTCTGTCACAGCTTGAGCGAGACCTAATATCTCAGCGTACAAAAGAAGGATTAGCAAGTGCAAGAGCAAGAGGTAGAAATGGAGGTAGGCCAAGCAAACAAAATGAAAAAGGCGAAATGGTTAAAGCACTTGCTGATAGTGGAATGAGAATTGCGAATATAGTAAAACAAACTGGGCTTAGCAGGAGCACTGTTAATAGAATCTTAAAGAATAGATAATGCAACTTTGGTTTGCTAAGGTTTTTATTATTGGCTGTGCTTTTCTACGTAATAAGGGATTAGCTAGTAGCGAGCAATCGAAAAAAATGATTCTTGAAGAAAAGAAGTACAATGCCATGTTGAAACGCATAAAAGAAAAAAGTTTAGTCATATTATCTATAAATGATCAGTATTTGCGAAGAACCTACGATGACATGAAAAAAACTATTGATTGGAATTTTCTTGTGATTAAGACGCCGAGTGAGAAAGAAACTTATTAATAGATAGCTGTAATTGAAAAGGAAATCAAAAGTAAATCAAAAGAGATCCATACCATTCTAAGTGTAATTCTATAAATAATACTGATATAAGAATCTGTTATATTGTTTTTAAGAATAGCATATTAAAACTTGCACATAATCTTTATATGATTTTGTGGAGGTATTCAATATGTTATATAAAGCTCATATGGTAGGAGCCGTGGCTTCAGGATGTGGAGAGGTTTATCTTAGTAATAAAATTGGGATAAGTACAAACGCATTATATATAGTTGCTGGTGCAGCAATCGGTGGGCTTATTCCTGACATTGATCATCCAGATTCTTTCGTAGGCAATGCAATAGAGCCAATATCTAAAATCATTAAGGATACAATTGGACATAGAACTTTAACCCACAGTCTATTGTTTTTACTCATAATCAGTTTTGTTACATCGTTGTTCAATGTTATGCTTGGTGTTGGGATCGGTAATGGTATTTTAAGTCATATAGTACTTGATATATTAACTCCTCATACGAATGGAGTTGCATTTTTATATCCTTTCTGTAAGAAGAAATTAAAACTTCTTTAACGCTATATAGCAGGTATATACGCTAAATACGTAAGTACACTCATTCAATAGGATGGGTGTATTAATTTTGTAGAAATTTGTATTTGGACTTTGAAAAATATAAGGGATTAACGTATAATGAAAGAGTAGTTATCAAAAAAGAGCAATATACAATACGCAAAAGTACATTATTGCGATAAGTACTGTATATCGTACAGTATATTCCATATGGTTTATATAGAATTAAAGAATTAATAAATAATTATACCAGGGAGAAATTAGCATGGCAGTAGGAACAACAAGTGTAGGATTCGAAGATAAATTATGGTTAGCAGCTGATAAGCTAAGGGGGAGTATGGACGCGTCAGAATATAAGCACGTCGTACTTGGACTAATCTTTTTAAAGTATGTATCAGATTCATTTAATGATCAGTATCAAGAACTATTAGCTGAAGGTTCGGGATTTGAAGAAGATAAAGATGAGTACACAGCGGAGAATATCTTCTATGTCCCAGCAGAAGCAAGATGGAGTACGATAGAGTCTTATGCAATGTCGCCTGAAATAGGTAAAGTAATCGATAATGCAATGGAATTACTAGAGAAAGAAAACACTTCATTAAAAGGTGTACTTAGTAAGAATTATTCCAGACCTGAGCTAGACAAAACTAGATTGGGTGAATTGGTGACTCTTTTTACCAATGTTGAGGTTGGTACAGATATTGCGAAAGAGCGCGATGTTTTAGGACGAGTATATGAATATTTTTTAAGCAAATTTGCAAGTGCAGAAGGTAAGCTTGGTGGAGAGTTCTATACACCTTCTTGTATTGTTCGTACCCTTGTTGAAATGATCGAGCCATTCAAAGGACGTGTCTTTGATCCTGCATGTGGCAGCGGCGGTATGTTTTGTCAGTCAGCAAAGTTTGTTACAGAACATCAGGGTAATATTCGAAATATCTCTGTTTATGGTCAAGAGTTTAATCCAACCACATGGAAACTCGCTAAGATGAATTTAGCTCTAAGACAGATTGATGCTGATTTAGGAAGCCATAATGCAGATTCATTCCATGAAGATCTACATAAGACATTAAAAGCAGATTACATCTTAGCGAATCCTCCATTTAATGTTTCTGATTGGGGTGGAGAGCGTTTACGTGAGGATATGCGTTGGAGATATGGAACTCCTCCAGTAGGAAATGCGAACTATGCATGGCTTCAACACATGCTTCATCATTTGAATCCAGCAGGCGGAGTGTGTGGAACAGTATTAGCAAATGGATCTTTAAGTTCAAACACATCCAATGAAGGGGAAATCAGAAAGAATATGATTAATGGCGATGTAGTGGAATGCATCGTTTCATTACCAGGACAGTTATTTTATTCAACAGGTATACCAGTTTCTCTTTGGATTTTACGAAAAGGAAAGTCAGATGCTGCAAAGGGTAAAATTTTATTTATAGATGCGCGTAACCTTGGTCATATGATAGATCGTAAAGTTAGAGAACTTTCAGATGGGGAAGGTAGTGATATTGAGAAGATCTCATCTACTTATCATAACTGGCGCCAAGGAAAGGACTATGAGGATATTCAGGGATTTTGTAAGTGCGCAACATTGGATGAAGTTGCAGAACAGGATTATATACTAACTCCAGGTAGATATGTTGGCATAGAAGAGCAGGAAGATGATGGCGAGCCGTTCGAAGAAAAGATGACAAGACTTACTGCAGAACTGTATGGTTTATTTGAAGAATCACATAAACTGGAAGAGGAAATTTGCAAAAAGCTTGCTGCTATTGGATACAGTAAATAAGATAAATTGTGATTTATGCTACCAGAGAATATAAACGATTTTGAGTACAGGAGGGTGAAGGAAATGAATAATCAAAAAGGTATTGCAAAGATTGGAAATAAAGAGATTATTATTAGAGGAAGTAATAGTGTTGTAACAGCTATTAGAACATTATCGAAATTTGGGATAGTTACTTTTTCAAGAATTGTAAAATTTAAAAGTACAGAATATGCAGTACATTTTTTTAAACCTACAGAAAATTTGCGTAGTATGTATAGTTTAGGAAATGAATTACTGGTTGTATGTTGCCCAGATGGTATGAATGATTTTAAAAGTCGTACCAAAGATTTTATTGATTATATGTTAGTTACAAATACAGAATTTAAGAATCGACTTGATAAAATAACCAGTATTTTAATAGATGGGGATCCTGAAATATCTAAAAAAATAAAAAGTGACAGAACAACGAACCCTGACTCACGATTAATAGTTCCTTTTTATATTAATGAACTTCAGAATAATTACACTGAAGAATTATTACATAACAGATTAAGAGAATTTTTATATGAGAAGGATTTGTTTGGAATATCAGTTCCGCTTCGAAATGAATCATTCTTTTTTGGTAAGGATAGAACAAATGTTATATCTGAGTTATTTGCAAGATATAAACAAGGTGAAGAAGGTGGGTTGTTTGGACTTAGAAGAATTGGAAAAACTTCAATATTGAATTTATTAAAATTGCGAATAGCTGAATCAGATGGAGTTGCTGTTTATTTTGACTGTTCTAGTTGCCATCATTATCGTTGGAATGAGATGCTGAAATTTATTATTTCAACTATTATTAAAGAGTATTCTTTTGAGAAGAATGACAATGGAAATATTATTTTTAAAGAGAAATGTATCATAGATTTATCAGATGATAGATACAGTGAAAAGAATGCAGTAGAAAGTTTTACACAAGATATAGAATTCTTATATACATTATTAAATAATCGACGAATCTTAATTATTTTAGATGAAATAGAGAGTGTGAGTTTTACCACATCTCCATCTGAATGGTGGAGTAAAAAGAATGATGCTTTGTATTTTTGGCAAGCAATTCGATCAATCATTCAAATGAATAACGCATATTTTTCATTTGTGGTTACAGGTGTTAATCCTATGTGTGTAGAATTGCAATCGATAAATGGTTATGATAATCCGATTTTTGGAATGTTTAGTCCTATATATGTTTCTTTATTTGAATATGATGATATCAAAAATATGGTTTCTAGCATAGGGGCCCGATTGGGAATGCGATTCGAAGAAACAGTATTTGGAAAGTTTATGGAGGATTATGGCGGTCATCCATTTTTAGTGAGACAGGTATGTAGTCGAATTAACAATGGATTAACTGAACAGAATGTAATACGACCTACAGTCGTAACCAGATATAGTTATGAAATGAAGAGCGATGAATATAAACAAGGGATGACAAGTATCATTGAACAGATTCTTGGAGTAATTGAAAAATATTATCCTACAGAATTTGATTTACTTAAGCGTTTGGCACTGGATGGTAGAAATGCTTTTAAAAAGGAAATTGCTCTTGGAGAAAATGGCATTCAACATCTTGTGGGATATTGCTTGATTGAGAAGGAAGAGGGCGATTATTTTATTCGAATTAAATCAATAGAAGAATATCTAAAAACCCGTTTTCTATATGATTCAACTTTGGATTCACAACGAGATAAAAGGGCAAGAATTAACATACGAAGAGATGATATTGAAGAAAAATTGCGAGATATAATCTTATTTACTATTCAAACGAAATATGGGAGAAAATCAAAAGAGCAGTTAATATCAATAGTAAAAAATTCAACTACAGATAAGAACCAGGAAGTAAAAATGTTAAATGCATCTTCTGTGAAGAAAGCAATAGAAGAGTTATATTTTTCACAATTAAAAATAATTATGGATAAAGAATGGAAATCATTTCAAAATATTTTTTGTGATAAAAGTCAGTTTGAAGCTTATATAGAAATATTAAATAGATCTAGGTCTGTAGGTGCGCATGCAAAAAGTATATCGCCAAATGATGAAGTAATGTATTGTATTGCATTTGATTATTTTGAAAAGGCTTTAAATGAATTTTAGTTTATATATTCTGATATATATTAGTAATATTGTGATTTGTCGAGTTGATATAAGTTTTTGTTCTGGTAATATAACTACTACAAAGGAGATTATTACTATGAATCAAGAAAAAATTAACTTGGTAATGTATCAAATGAATCCGCACTTGGATAATAAGCAACTTATGGAGCTTAAGAAGGTTCTGGAAAATGTCATGAATGACAATGAAACTGGGGAATATTATTGAAAAGATGCTGCTATTACTAGATATAAATGTTAAGGCTATTACGACTGATGACTTAAGAGAGTATCTTACGGATTATCAAAGTAGATCAACTGTCAGCAAGCAAAGTGTTGATAATGTGAGGCGTAATCTTTCAAGTTTCTTTACTTGGCTTGAGGATGAAAATTATATCCTGAAAAGTCCGGTTAGAAGAATTCATAAGATTAAGATAACCACTTCGGTTAAAGCAACATACTCTGATGATGAGATGGAGCGACTTAGAGATTCCTGCAAGGAAATAAGAGATCTTGCGATGATTGATTTATTATCATCAACGGGTATGAGAGTTGGCGAATTGGTTTTACTTAATCGAGAAGATATAGACTTCATTGAACGAGAATGCGTTGTTCTTGGAAAAGGTGATAAGTGTGAATGTCAACGAAAAAGTTTACCACTGGGGATGCGGACGTTTTCTCGGACTTTAAACAGCCAACCCCAGACTTCTTCTATAGTTTAAAGAGCTCATTTCTCCAAGCGATAACTTAATTCGTTTTTCAGTATACCACTTTATGTATTTATCAAGTTCCTGTATGAATTGACCTATTGTAACACCTACCCATGTGTAACCATAAAACATCTCATTTTTAAGTCTGCCAAAAAAAAGCCTTCACAGGCAGAATTATCAGGTGAACAACCTTTTTTAGACATTGAGCGTGTAAGCCCTGCATCATTGAGTGTACACGCTCCTCTTTAAGAAGCTGGCGTTTCCAGTTATAGAGATTTTCTCTTGTTACTCCATGCTCAGCCGCAACATCTTTGGCTGAACTGCTCCGGGAACACAGGGAAATGACAGCTTGTTCTTTCTGTTCACGTGTATATCTTACAACAACTTCACCAGATCGGCAATGTTTCTTTTGATCTGGAGCAATATCAGCGATCCAGTTGTTAAGTTAAGCACGACTTGGATAACCAAGCTTCCTCACAGTCCGAGTAACAGACTTACCATGTTCCAGATAATAATTTACTGCCATATGCTTTTCTTCTGAATTATACTTATATTTACGGATATAGTTGGTATGAAGATTTTTGTTAACTTTATACTCTTCGTACCAGTTTCTTTATCAAGATGTATAATGAAGGGAGAATGGTTGAAAATGAGATTTGGAATTAGTTATCTAATAAGCATATAAAAGGAGCCATAGAAATGAGATTTTTAAAAAAAATGTCAATAGAGGATATATTAAATGTAAAAAGTAAACAACTGGAGCATTATAAGGAAATTGAACTTTTTACAAATTCTGATGATTTTATTGATGAAGAAATCAATACAAAAGTAGAAAAAATTATTAATCGGTTATGTAAGTATAAAGCTAGGATTACAGCTATTCATTCTCCTGAGTCAAGATTTAAAATCATATGTGATGATGAAAAAACTAAGTCATCAAATTATCTTTCATTGTGTGAAGTGTTATTTGATAAAGAGAGTTCTGAACTATTTAAAAAGGTTATAGATTTTGCTGCAAAAATCCAGTCTGAACAAATTAATAAGAATGGAATCCCAAGGAGAGAAGAGTATAATAGTGAAAATGGAGAAGAGAGAAAAATAACTTTAATATTGCATGTAGGGTGTCAAATTGGTTGCAATGGTATTGATAAATGGATAGATTGTAGACCTGATACTAATGATTGTGGGAAAATTATAAGTGATCTTGAAAAAGATACTTATAACGAATTTATTGAAATAGTTAAAGAGAAAAACATCGATATTGCATTTGAGAATATTACTCCATTTTTAAGTGATAAACTTCCGGATTTTCCAAAAGGTAAAAATAGTGGTTATAGTGATGAGAATATTAAAGCTGCTACTGTATGGAACGATAAGTCTGGAACTAAACAATTTGGAATATGTGTTGATTTTTGTCATTTAATTGCAACAGAGGTGATATTGAAGAAGAAAGATTATTTGAAAGATTATTTTGGATACCTTGAACACAAAGATATGTCATTAATCCGTGTGTTTCATCTATCAAACTATGGAATTAATGGTGAACATGGCGCACAATTCAAGGAAAATATTGATTTACTTGAACGAATTAGGGGGGTGTGCCTTAAATATGCGCCAAATGCGCCTATAACATTAGAAGTCGCCGATGGTTATGATCTTTATAAGGCAAGAAATAATTTTGATAAAATGGTTTATGATTGGAGTAGAATGGATAATGTAGAGCCATTGAAGTCATGGTTTGATAAAGATATTTTAAAATTTTTTGGAGATTTATTTTCAATATATTCTATAGAAGTAGAGAATACTTTTGAAATTGCACAAAATGCTGCATGCGTGAAACAATTTGTTTATGATAACACTTATGTCGAAGGAGATAAACTTTTTTCTTTTTCTGAAAAAGCTGATAACATTGATGTTGCATTGTTCAGAGTCCAAGCATATGTATATTATACTAGATTTTGTAATTTGGCTATATTTCTTATAAAAAAATATAATGAGATTGATATAAGTATAGGAACGGAAAAAAAAATAATAGAGTGGAAAAAAAGAGATTTCAATCTCGCGATGCGTTACTATATGTTCAACGATGAAGTTCATGAGGTGGAATTTACAGGATTAGCTTTTCACATTAATATGGACTGGTTTATGCGTAAAGATACAGTTTTTAGATTTAATGATGGGTGGACTGAAGAAAAATTTACGGATCTAAGTATAAGAGACGCTATGAAGTGTATTATGAAAAATGCATTGGTCCATATTAATGGAAAGAATTCTGGTTTTAGTTCTTGGGGAAAGAATTTTGGACAGTGTATGGTAAAATATTATCGGGCACCAAAACATAAAGAAGATTGGTCATTGATGATATTAAAAGATACATTTATTAATTATATAAAATATGATAACGAATTATATTCATTACAAGCATTTCGGCAAATGAAGTTTGATATAGATGGAGAATTTTATGAAAAATTATCTGAATTGTCAATAGATTTAAGTGTGTTTCGAAAAGGACGAGATGGAGAAAATGAGGCTTCAAGTTTAAATGGATTAATGAAAGTTATGACTGGTTATGAGATTAAAAAGGAAACATGTGCTTCGATAACAGATGAAGAGGTTTTGACAATAAAAAAGTCTGATTTGACTAACGCAATTACTTTGTATGAGACTGAGTTCTATCTCGTTATGTTGTCATATCTAAAGTTACTAGAAATAGTAAGACAAGAAAACATTATTGAAAATGAAAAACTCATTAAAATTGTAGAGGACTGTAGTATATGTATTGAAGAAGATAGAATGGGAGAAGTTAATATAAGTGAAGAATCTAAAATGAAGTGTAATACTATATTAAGTAGTTTATCCAAGAATGAAAAACAAAGAAATGTAAAATATAAAACTCTGTTTGATAAATTTCCATTTGAAGCGTCAGACAACGCTAGAAATATTAAACTTAAGGAATTATGGAATAGGTTGAAAACTACTAAATATAATGAAAAATATGTTAAGCAGCGGAATGGAGAATAACTTTGGACAATAAAGAGGAGAAATTTACAGGACAAAAAGCGTTAATAGAAATATTTGAGTTTATCAATAGTAAAAGAGATGATGTAAATACAAATGGTAAGATGATTATACCTAAATATCAGCGGAATTATAAATGGAATAAAAAAACAGCTAAGATACTTGTTGAGGACTTAATAGATAATTTCAATAAAGATGAGATAAAATCAATTGGGATGATAACCTTGTATTGTCGTGATAACCTGGTCTATTTAGTTGATGGGCAACAAAGAATGATTACATTTTATATTCTATTTTCAGCTATTACAAAGTTAAAGGATGACATAATTCCCGAGCTTATATTTGAAAGAGATATAGAAGACAATAAAATTAGAAATATTGCAATCTATAAAACTTGCTATAGTGAAAATAATGGTAGTACAGATATTGATAGGATAACTCGCAATAATAAAGTAATAGATGATGTTATTACTGAAAAACTGAATGAAAATAAGTACACAGAATTTTTTAATTATGTAATAAAAAAGTGCGTAATGCTTTGTAATGTAACGGAAAAAAGTCCGGTTAGTGAATTTATGAATCTTAATGCTTTAAAAACAAGATTTTCAATTTGTGATATTGTAAGAGCTAATTTAATCTCATATAATACTTTCCATAAAGAAAAATTAGAAAAGGAAAGAAACAAAGTTTCATCAGCTCTTACAGAAGGGAATTATAAAAAATCTGTATCAATGTTATATGATGACCTTGTGAGAATTTTCTATTGGAAATTAAAAGAAAATGGAGAGTTTAAAAGTGTATACGATGTTGTGAAAGGTAATTCTATAATTGCCGATCACGAAAGCAGAATTAATATTATGTTTGATGATTATAAAAATGGAGATAATTATTTAGTTGATGCAGATGCTGTTTTAGATTTAAATTGTGTATCTATGTTACAGTGGCTTGCCTCATATAAACATCTTTTACTAGAGCTAAAAAATGAAATGGAAAATAATAATTTTTCTTCAGCAAAAATTATTACGCATTTAAATAAAGATTTTTTTACATTATTACCATCATCTAAAATAGATTCTGTAAATGATGTTAATAATATGCATTCAAATGAATTAGCTAGGATACTACATATGAATTCATCTATAGATAGAATATTGGTAGAGACTATTTTACCAAATGATGAAAAATTAGCTAATCTTTTTTTTGAAGCACATGTTGACTATCAAAAAAATATGAAAACCAATGAAAGCTTTTATCATTTGTCAGCTACATCAGGGTGGAAAAAACTATATGCGATTACGCAAGAAGAAGTATATGACTGTATACAAGGATGTGGTAAATATATCATGTATAGATATGCTGAAGAACAGCAACGGAGTCGTGATGCGTATTTTAGAGTACAAGCAATTGTAAATTTTGATGATAATAATACTATAGATATAGGTGATAAATCTTTTGATTCAGGAGAGCTAAACGTAGAGAGTCTCTTTAATTGTGATGAGGTAATAATTCCAATAATACAACGAGATTATTGCATGGGATCATTATTTACATATAAAGGTAAAGATTTCTTAAATTATTTATTTAAAGAATACGCCGAATCTGACTTTCAAACAAATAAAACATATAAATTAGTGTTAAGTGCAATCGTAGTTACAAAAACAAAAAAAATAGATAATGAAAAAGGAAAATTATATATTTTTGATGGTCAACAAAGAACATTTACAATTTATTGTATTTTAAAATATTTACAAACACATTTGAATTCAGAGAAGGAAAAATTACAACTTCCACAGTATATATTTGAAGGTAGAGAATCTTTTAGAAAAGAACTTTCTAATACGGAAGAAGCATTATCTTATGCTGAGGAATCTGTTAAATGTTGTCAAAATATTTTAAGTACATATTTAAAAGATTGGAACATAGAAGAGCTAATAGAATTTAACAATTTTATTAGAGTGTACGTTTTTTTTAATGTACAGGTAGTAAAAAATTTGAATTCTGCTGAACAATACTTTATGGATATTAATGGTGGTGTTCCGCTTGAGAATTATGAAATATTTAAGTCGTTCATTATTAATGAAATTCAAAAAAAAAGCATAGATAATGGAAAAATATTGAATTGTTGGTTAGAAAAACTTGATAATGAATGGCTTTACTATTTCTATAATTTTAGAAAGACATATTATATATTTGAAAATAATATTGTAGACGATGAAAATAATGCTGGTGAAGAAGAATTAATGGAAATGCGTTGTATCGAATACTTATGTAGACATTACTGGATGTGCAATTATAAGAATGAGGCTAATAGAGAAAGTTTAAATAATCTTGGATTGCCATTTGATCTTTCGACTAAGAGTGATTTATTGAGAAATATGGAATATCTATTGGATTTTAAATATGATGACTATATTGAAATAGGAAGAATGATGGATTGCATAATAAAATGCAAATTAAATAATCAAAATAAAGAAATTAGGATAATAGAGGACTACCATTATTATCAACGAAGTTCAAGTCGAACACAGTTTATATATTTTGGGATGTCATATATTGATTGTGATATTAAGGATACTAATGTCAACAATAATAATTACTTTATATTTAGATTTATTTATTTTCTGAGTAATTTTGTAAGAAAAAAATATCTAGGAATTACTATTTCTGATGAAGAATATATAGAGAAATATAAAAGTTCAGAAATAATTAGAGAAGACATTTATTTGAAAAAAAGAAGAGCAATTATGTATGATGATGATTGGATTACGTTTTCACTGATATGTCCAAAGAAAAACGAACATATTTGTTTTACTAAACTTGAGACATATAAGTTGAAAAAAAATGAAATCAGAAAGATTGGATTTATGTCACCAAGTAATAGTAGACGATTAAAAATGTGGGAAGGAATTCCTGAACATAGTATCCCATATTATTATCTAAGTAATGTAACTAAGCAACAGTTGTATTTTGTGATTGATGTTTGTGAACACTTACAGAAGGAAAAACAAAATGAGAAAGATGGCGATATGGTAGTATACTATATTAAAAAAGGAAAGTTATTTAGAGAAGAAAATAATCCTGGAATTAAATATATAGAATATAAATGGTATAAAAACAGTCATACATACTGGATAGAATTTTCAAATTCAGGTAGTGACAAATATATTATTCAATCAGAAACTTATTCGGTAAATCGGAATAGTAAATCATTATATGAGCAGGATAAATTGGGGGAATGGGAGTGGGAGAAGCACTAATTATTATTAGCAGAAAGCAAATATGCTATATGTGATTGCTGTCGCGTAACACATTCTCAGTAACTCAAGATTCACATTATTTTCAGCTATCAAATAAGCAAAATAGATTGGATAATGTTCCTTTTGTAGCGAAAATAGGACATTCCATTTGGCTACTTTTATAATAGCCAAATGGATATCCATTGTTTACTACAGAATCCTTAGAATCTCTTATCGTTTATTGGCTTCTTCAAGTACTTCTTCAAGTGCACTTCTAAACTGCTGCATTGCTGCGTGGTGGATCTGATTGTTAGTTGAGAAGGTAAATTCAATTATGTTATAGATCGACGATGCGCGTCGTTTTTTGATACCATCTCCCCAAGAGTTATATAGTTTCTTCCAGTTATCATTATTAGCGCTAACTAAATAGTTGTAGAATAAGAGTTTGATTTTTTGTGTATATCGAGCTTTTATTTGATTGCGTAGGTGATGTTCTTTTTGTTCTAAGGAGAATGTGTTTTCTAACGATGTCGTTAGGTTAGTGTTCTCTTTGAGTGCTTTGTTTCTACTTGTTCCTTTTTCTATCGTAGATTCATTAGCTGATGGAATATTAAAGTGTATTTGTGTTTCAATTATGCTATTCATTTCGTACATAAAGAAGTTAAGAGCATCTTGAAGAGGAAATAAATTACGTGATGAACCACTATAGCCACCATAACCTTGATACAAACGATAACATAGCGCTTGAGAGGTATTCCACTCAGGGATGTTTATTAGATATTCCTTTTTAGCATGAATGCTATTTGCCTCTGAAAACCGCAGGCAGGAATTATAAAACTCCAATAAAAGCTTATCTGTGTTCCCTACTAATGTTATAGCGCTATTTGTATCATTGAATCGAATACGATTTAGTTGTTTGCATAGTTTCTGCACTTTAATCAATAGTTCATTTATGCAGATATTTGGATTGTCCAGATCTTTGTTTAAGTTTTCATACATTGAAGGTAAAGTATCTTTTAAAGAGTGATTGGCTCTTTTTCTTATAATATCTGAAGTTGCCAGCTTTACTGTGGTGTTGCTTGCTGGCGGTTCATATTTTACTAATCCCTTTAAGAAAATTAGTTGCTGATTCTGGTTGTCAGTAAACATATGATACAGAATATCTGCTCTATTATAGGTACTAGTATCAGTGGTATTGAATATGTTATTTAAACTATTTTCCAATTTCAATAACAGGTAATTCTCACGTTCCTGATCTGATTTGAAATCATTTTTAATGAAATGATTATACTTACTATAAAGTAAGATTAGTTTCTCGGATAACCCAAAGTTATCGAGTGTTTCTAATAATTGAACAGTAGTAGGATTCATAGTCTGGGTTGCATCATCAAGTAGAAAAATGATATCACATTCATTTAAGAGTTCAAAATGCTGAGTAATATCAATGTTTGTACCGGAAGGATTAATCATATGGCCAGCACCAATAGTGTCCGAAAATACAATGGAGGAGATGTTTGTCGTATTGTATTGAGATAATACGGACGCATCCATTTGTATATCTACTTCTGTATACATTTCTTTTACAAGCGAGCGTAGTAAGCTGCCTCTCAAATGGTGATTATTACTAATAAAATTAATGTAGTAGTCATCAAGTTCTGTTAAAGAATCGTGTGATAATTCAAATGATATCTCCGTCTCACTATCAACACCCGCAGTGTAAGAGGTTAAGGTGTTTTCTTTTTCTTTGTTTTTTTGATTTGTTGAAATCTGATTCATTACGTCCTCAACTTTTTTATTATACAATTCATAAAAAGATTCCCGAAGGGATGCAGATTCTAAGAGAGTACATATCATTCCTAAGGAAGATGTGTCCTGTTTATCTCTGTTATCATAGACTTTTTGAATGATTTCAATAACTTTATCATAAAAGGCTTCGTGTTCTTGATTTGAATAATCGCCTAATAACTCGTCTAACTTGTATAAATCTACTTCGATAAAGGTGCTCAACACCACTTCTCTAAGGTCTAATAGAGGAATCTCAACACTATTTAGTTTAGTTTGAGTGGATAAAGGTTGTTCAACTAGTTTAAGGTACTTTTGATAGGCTTTATCAATTTGCAAAAGGATGACATCTTCAAAGAAACTCTTAGGGCTAATTAACGTAATTTTATTCTTAAATCGATACTCTGATAAGGGGATATCTTCATACCTATTATTGTTATCATAGAGACGTATATATTGACTACCATTATTATCAGTACGTACAATTAATGCTCTTACATGATTATTGTTTATCGTAGTTCGCCCAATATCAACAAATAAGAAATAGAAATCATCAAATCCTAGAATTTTCTTAATGGCAGTTGTCTTGCCGTACCCGTAATTTCCGATGAACATAGTCAATATATCTTGTGAATTGAGTTGATATCGATCCTTAATTTGACTGTGTATCGTTTTGCTTTCAATAACCCCAAACACAAACTGGTATGCTAACTCGAATAAGGATGAAAATAGTTCTTTTTCATTAAATTCAATATTTTCTGAGAGTTCAAATAATAATTTCGTCTTAATTGCATCTTTTGAAAACTGGTTATCTTGTTCAATCAGTAGATAATACACAGAGTAAGCTTCAAATAACTTTTCAAGGATTTTTGTTAATAAAAAATCTGTTTTAGGACTGGTTAGAGAACATAAAAACGACTTTTGCTTCCTAAAATCCTTATCTTTATCTGCGTTAAAATATTTATAATTTTCTTGCCCCAACTCGTTCTTAGGAATAAACACTTTTATGGATAACAAATTACTATTACATTCACATTTTATCTTCATATATAATGCCTCCTTATGATGAGTATATCACTCCCAATTGAAGTATTCAAATGAAAATGCAATATTATTAGCGATATCGGCTCATTTTTAAGTAATAATTGAAGAATCAGTGAAAAAAGTGAAAATCAATATTGACATCCTTGTAAAATGGTAGTATAATCCATTTGCAGTATTTGATATAATACTGCAATTAGTGAACAATATTAAACTAGGATTGGACAATGAAGTGAAGAAGCATGATGAATAATGCAAAAGGGGGTGTGCGAAGAGTTATTATGGATGATATGTTGAATTAATAGTAAGCAAGTATGAAAAGGAGGTATCATTATGGAAGATAGTAAGGTAAACAACAAAGAGTATTCTGATTTGGAAAAGTTTTATAATTCAGCTAGTTTAGAGAATATGCCGGAGGTAAAGAAACGCTCAAGAAACAAATTCAGAGATCAATTAGAATTAATCAGTCATGATCCAATGTTTTGGTTTGTATTTAACAAGCTCAAGATAGGGGATGAGGATGCTATGTGGGAGTTTGTCGGAAAAGGAATTTGTTCAAATCTTGGCAGAAAAAAATGGACTATGCTTATTATTAACTTTCAATTGACAGATATCATTCTTGATTTAGAAGAGTACTTTCGATATGAGTTAGAGCTGAGTAAGCAATCAATCGAGGCTATGGTGAATCAGGAGAATTAGTGACATAAAACATACTGCTAGGGAGGGTAGGATGATGAATTATATTGATCGAAAGGATTATAAGGGGCCATCCAGATGCGTTACTACGAAAGTTGAAAGAATGAGTCCCGAGCTAAAGACCATTAATATCATTGTTGACAAAGACATAGATAAAAGAGTGATTAATGGTACATTGTTTGATAAATATTCTAGGCTTGAAAGAATTGATTACATAAGTAAGCAAAGTCTCATGGAATTATATAATGTTTTCAAGGGCAATGGTGGAAATCTTGCAGAAGTACATATGACTGAGATTATGCAGAAGTTACATCAACAAAAACCTGAGTTTAGAGCAGTTGTGATAGCTTTAATGGCAGATCATATAAAAGAGGAGGGGTTTGTAGAATGGCTTGAAAAAATGTTAAACAATATCCCAGGATTACAAATTGTATATGTAACTTGTAAAAGCAAAATTGAACAGACTCTTTTGAGGCGATTTAATATAAATCATATAGGCAGTGTTTGGGGGATTGAATTTGATTATATTAATTATATAAGTGAATGTTGGAGGGTTTTGTTTGGTGGTGGTTTAATAATGGATGCTGAGATAATTTTTCGAGGCATGATGAGCTTTGAAGAAGTTAATTGTGATAACATTGATAAGATTTTGTTGATATTAAAAGATAGGGCAAAGCAATCTAACCCGGATGAGATTCCAACTAAGAAAGACATTGATGAGTTACTTTATATTGATAAGTCCGCAATTGCATGGAAAGATAAGATGCATCAAATGATCGGTTTAGAGGATGTAAAGCAGCAATTAATTGAAATATTAATGACGATGTTGTATGATCAAAAAAGGAATGAGTTATATAAGGATTGTCGAATACAACCTGTTAGGATGGCTATTTCTGGGAACCCAGGTACTGGTAAAAGCATGATTATTTTATTAATAGCTTATGCATTGCAACAGGAAGGTTTCTTGAAAGGCAGAAATTATCATTATGTTAGTGCACGTGATATGATTAAAACACATGTGGGGGAAACGGAGCAGTATATTAAAGAAATATTTGAAAAGTATCCATTAATCATCATTGATGAAATTGGTGGTTTAACTGAAGTGAAAGATGAATTTACGAATTCGTTAATTCAGAATATGGTGTTTTATTTAGAAAACTCGCCTAATGTTCACGTTATTTTTGCTGGATATCAAAATGATGTTGAAAACTTCCTACAAAAGAATCCTGGATTACGGTCTAGAACAAAGAATTTTATACATATTGGTGACTATGATGAAAGAACATTAGTAAATATCTGCATTTCTATGTTAATGAAAGAACAATATACTTTTGAGTTGGAGAAAATTGAACCATTAATTACATCCTTTGTTGAAATAGTGTGCAAGCAAGAGGATTTTGGGAATGCTAGGTGTATGCGTAACTTAGTGGATGAAGTAATAGTCTGCAAAGCGTTTGAGTATGACCGTACTAAAGTAATTGATAGTGTGCTTTCTGAGGATATCGTGCAAAAGGCAATTGGCAGATACTTCGATAAGCAGTTTAAACCAAAGGAAGAAAAAATTATGTTAGGATTTGTAGCTAAGGTGTGATCAGAATTCTTAAAAAGAGAATCACCATAATAAATGGAGGATAAAAAATAGTTATGGATTCCATGATATTAAGAAAGAAGGGGTATATTTGATTATAGCTGCATATGCGGGAGTTGGAAAAACGTGGTTTGCTCAAAATGTTCCGGACGCAAAAGATCTTGCAAGCATGCCGTATCAATATTTTATACAGGAAGATATGAAAAGTAATGAAGAGGTTGAAGCGTTAAAAGCAGCACCTTATTTGGTCACTAACCCTCTATTTCCGGATAATTATATTGCGGAAATTCTGAAATATGAAAAAATATTCACGTATGTACTTATTCCGCCAATTTTCCCGGTCTTAATGAATCTTTCTCGATATTATGGAAATTCATATATTTTATGCTATCCTTCCATTGATTGTAAGGATGCTTATATTGAAAGGTATAGGAAACGAGGTAACTCTGAAGAGTTTTTTAAAATATTTATTGAACAATGGGAGGGAAGAATTACTTTTCTCAAAAAAGCTATGAATGGAAAGCATATAGAATTAATGCCTGATGAGTACCTGGTAGATGTAAAAAAGAGTATCGATAAAATCATTTTTCAAGAAAGTGTATATGATGATAAACTATATGATTCCGAGGTAAGTCGATTACAAAATTTGGTCATGAGTCGGAAAAAGGAACAGTTCTTTTTGATGGCGAGAAAGCGAGGTGAAGTCACCTGGGTTGTATTACAAATAAAGTATGGAGATTCACTTAAATACCTTGCTTATAATTTATCTAAGCTACTTTATAATAAAGGAATTGAAGTTCGCGTAGAAGAGTATCTTGATACTTGTGATAACAAATATATATTTCAAGTTACTTCATTAAAGGAAGAGTTTATCAAGAAACTTGAAATGGTGAGTGGCCTAAAGAATTCTTCGCTTTTGAGTAATTATTTAAGTTACTGCAAAAGAAGTTGCATACCATAAATGAAAATAGTTAGAAATATAATGTTTTTGGAGGAGTATTATGGAAGAAGAAAAAAAGAAATTGATGCAGATATTAGAAAAGTATAACGTTGAGTTTGCTTGGACCACTCGGATTACGGGAGCAGACACTATTGTTTATGCTTTTGTAAATGAGTTCCCTGATGAAAAGACGTGCAATGAGTTCGCCATAGAATGTGATGCGCTACTAGGTAATGATATATATGAAATTACTTGTGCAGCATTTTTAATGAATGTTTCACTAAAGGAGAATGATGACTATCTGAGTAATGACGAACTAGTAGGGCGCGGATTTTCATTGTTTTATACTAAAACTGTATTAAAGTGATATGGAAAAAGGTGAAAAGAAGCCTTATTCATTTTGAGGGGGTTGTTCATGAAATATTACGTTAAGAATAAATCATTGACCGTAGCAATTCTAGACTATAATGAGAAAACAGATTTATACTCTATGGAGATCGTGGTACCTGAGGGATTTTTAGGACCAAGACAGAAAGTGTTCTTCACGGATACTATGTGCCGCTCATGGATGGATTCAAGGTTGACTCCGGAATATCAAAAGGGATATGAAGACTTCTGTGCTCGTTGTGGTGTCGATATAAATGATCCTAAACATAGAATTAAAATGTTTTTTGGGATTAAAGGTGCAAATGTACGTGATACTATGTGGGTGACTCAGAATGATTCAGATACCTATGAAGATTCACCGCATTGGGGGTTATAATATGTTAAATAGAACGAATTCCATACTTGCAATCAACGGTAAAAATGAAAAGGAATTATTACAGTATGAAGGTAAATTAGTAGTGGTAAAGTCACCTATTCGAGAAGGTTGCTATGATACAATAGCAGAGGTTATGTGCTATAATTTGGCGCAGTACTTGGGTGTGCCTTGCTGTGAGGCAGGGTTATTGGATGATGGCAGATCTTATTCCGTGGTAGACCGGAATATTAGGGATAGTTTGTTGCCAGCAGAAGAGTATTTATCATTATCAGTCCCAGCCGTAGGAAAAGTGTTGGAGAGATTAGAGAGATTAGATGTTTCTAAGACTTTACTAAAGAGAGTTATACAAATGTATTACTTTGATGTATTAACTCGACAGTTAGATCGTAATTTACTAAATTTTGCATTTGTAATTTCAGAGGAACTGCACACTCTGTACCCGCTATTTGACAATGGGTTTTCTTTATTTTCCACGACTTCTTGTAACTATGAAAGTGCGTTTACCTCAGTGTCCGGTAAATCTTGTGTGATTCTCGGAGAATTGTATGATTACACGAAGCGTCTTGGGATAGATATAGTTGATATTTTTTGTAATCCCTTGAATGAAGAAAGTATAAATGAGTTGTGGTCCTGGGTTCCGGAAGTACAAGTGAATGGGAATAAAAAAGAAGATATAATTCAATGGGTAGTAGGAAGATACAATACAATTTGTACTAGTTTAAGGGCTTCCAACGAATGATGAGAAGCTATCACTATTATGGAATTGTGTTCCATTTTGTTATGTTATATAATAATATAAAGTGTAGAAATAAGAACCCAAGCTAAATAACTTACATAGTACAAATAGCTTGGATTCGTCTTTTTTCTACAGAGATAGAGCCTATTTTCATTTTTTCACCGTATTGTTTTTCATAATAAAGGATCTGGTTTCTTTTTTTGGGACATCTGGGATGATATACAGTTTTTGTAACGATTAAGGTATATACAAATATGATCTCTCGGAATCTTGAGTGATTATACCAGCGATACTGGCAACGAACTTTGAAAAGCAAATATTATCCAGAATAAAAAATAAAATGAAAAAATGAACATGAGAAATAGACATAACTGTAATT
>JAEYSV010000001.1 GCA_023434365.1 Bacillota bacterium
CATCATGGGTCAAAGAATTCTTCCACAGATGCATTACTTAGTATGGTGAGCCCAGAGATTGGGCTGATTAGTAGTGGAAAAAATAACCGTTATGGACATCCGCATCAAGAATTGTTAGATAGGTTGAGGGAGTATGGGACGTTAAGTTACTGTACGAAAGAAGGGGGAGAATTGGTAGTTTGGGCGGATGGGAGGAGATATGTGGTGAGTGAATATGTGGGGGAGTAAGGGGGTACCTGTAAGTAAGGTTATAGCAATATTATCAATGTTAGGCTTTTGTGGAATTACTAGATTTCACAAGGGTCTAACATTACGGTTATTCCTGCAAAACAGGCAGCAATAAAGGGTGGCGAAGTCAGCCACAACAATCATCACAAGCTTAGAGTAGCAGCCTATTGTCGCGTATCGACTGATCAGGAGGAGTAGCTTAACAGCTTTGAAAATCAGGTGGAATACTATACGAAGTATATCAGCGACAATCCAATGTATGAATTAGCCGGCATTGCTCTTTGGCCCAAGATGAGTCGAGGAATATTTCAGAAAACTGCAAATGGGGGATACGATACAAGTTTCAAAAAGGAATCCCACATATCAATACCGGTAAGTTTATGGGGTATGACATGGAAGAGGAGGGCCATTTAATCATTAATAAGGAGCAGGCGAAAGTGGTGCGCCGGATTTATCGCGACTTCATGGAGGGCTATCACCCAGCAGACATCGCAAGAAGATTAAATGAAGAAGGTATTCCAGGGGTGAGTGGGAAAGCAAAATGGATGAAAGTAACCATCGAAGGGATGTTAAGAAATGAAAAGTATAAAGGCGACTCACTCTTACAAAAGACGTATACCGCAGATTTCTTAACTAAGAAGCAGGTGAAGAACAATGGCCAGATAGAACAGTACTATGTAAAGGATAGTCATCCGGCTATTATACCTGAGGAAGAATGGGAGGCGGTGCAGCTTGAGTTTGTGACTGCGTGGAATCGTGTTGTGGAATATCGGGAACAACATCATGAACGGTGGGAGAGGCAGATGCAAGAAGGGAATCCAATGCTTATGTTGCGAGCAAGG
Organism: Bacillota bacterium; assembly: GCA_023434365.1. GTDB lineage: Bacteria > Bacillota > Clostridia > Lachnospirales > Lachnospiraceae > KM106-2. Next base: position 1,071 of record JAEYSV010000001.1, read on the forward strand.
CAGATGATAGAACTGACGAAACAGGGTCAAATAGACGGGATGATTCCGGAACTGGTGCAGATGGTGCTTGAAAAGACTGTGGTGAATGGAGTGAGAGAGTTTGCTATATGGTTTAAGGATGGGACGGATATTGAAGTGAGACCTTAAGAAGTTACAAAGAAATAGTGAATATATTTTGCAGAAGAATTAGATGAACATTGTAAATAGCAAAAAAATAGTAGAATTATTAATAAATATGTATAATAATAACAAATCTTCAGGTAAATAGTTGACTTTTATAGAAAGGAGGTGGTACCATATTGGTAGGGGAAGTATTACAGGGGAAAACTTATAGAAATATAAGAAGATAAGGCAAGAAGTCTATGTGGAGATAAGAATTGGGTGACGAGACAGAATAGATGAATATCTTTTGAGGATTATAAGCTTTAAAGTTGTGATACTTTGAGGCTTTTTTTATTGGAAAAATGTTAAACGAGTTCTATTATTAATCAAAGGGAGAGGGAGTTTAGGGCATTGGGTAAAGAATTTTGGTTCTCGCATGATCCGCGAATTCCTTACCCAGGTACGAGCTTCGAAATGGAGGTTAACAGGTTAAAAAAGAGTTTTAACATTACCACATTTAATAGTAGTAATCTTATTAAATGTGGAGATTTATGGAAAATAAATATAGAGTGACCAGGAGGAATAGAATTATGGATAATGACTATAACAGTTTTTCATCTGAATTTAGAGAATTCTATTATTGGTGTATATCTAATGATACGTATGCTTTAAATGCGAGAGCGAGAAATGATAATCCATTTGAGGTAGCGACTGGATTATCAGGTCATGAACTAGATGTAGCGAAAAATTTATTATTCGAACAGATGATAATAAGTAAAAGTATATTTTATGCTTTATTTTTAGTAGAGCTAAAAGATGAAAGGGCAAAACCATTTATTAAACAATATCTAAAAGAAGCCAGATATTTGTATTGGTGCAAACATGTTGATTGCAGAGAAGCAATAAAGAAGTGTAAAACTTCTATTAAAAAATTAAAAATGATAGATAATTAGATTTAAGCAAAAGTTGTAGTCTTTAAACAAGGTTTTTCGCACTAATGATTATTATCTAAGAGGCGACAGCACTATGTAACTTGTTATTTAATGTTTTTAAGAGTATATTAATAATGATTTATGAGCGAAAGTAGTATTATTGAATCTTGTAAAACAGATGTGGTGTTTGTAGTTGATAATACGGCTCTAACATACGTTGTGTCTATTTGGATTGGAGATAGGTAAGTTCTCAAGATTGAAGATCAACAAAGAGTAACTGCGTAGAAGCACTTCAAAGATAGTTGATATGAGTTTGATATTGATGATATTCCAATGTGTAAAGGGATATCTAGGAATATCATCGGAGGAAACAATATTTGGGCAAGTTTTACAAGCTTTATATAGATTATGTGGATTTTATTGAGGCAAATGTTAAACAGTTGCACAAGCTTAACCTTGATTCGAAAATTGCAGGAATAAAAAGCATTGCAGAACGTTACGACGGTTATATTGATGTAAATGTATCAACTTATGTGGATACATATGATTTTATACCAGAAACAGATATTACTTACGGCTCTTGGAATGGAAGTACTATTAAAGATGTGAATGAGAATATAGAGGAAATTGCTTATATATATTAAAGAACATAATTATTTGTAAATATAGTTTTATGTATCTATTAATATGTATTCATATTTCCATAGTTTAAGTAATACCAGGAGGTAGATATGAAAGAGTGTAAAAAGTGCCTTAATAAATTAAGTTATGGGGTTGTTTTTAAAGGTGTGTATGGATTTTCTCAAACGGTTACTTGTAATAAATGTAATAAGCAATATGTTCCTACTATATTTTCGAGATTTTTTTTGACCCTAATGGTCTGTATAGTGCCTTATCATTTTGCTAATATCATACAGAGAAAATTTGATATGGGCATATTAGGTTTATTAACTTTTATTTTACCTTTTATGATATTTCTTTTTTTATCTCCTTTTTTTGTGCATCTGAAACCAAAGTAATCTATTAGTAGGTTATCAATAGTAAAAACCTCTATAAGATCAAAGAAAAAATTGATAGGATATTAGCAATTTAGATGGAAATGAAAAAGTTGAGCAATCAATATCAAAAGAAATTATCTCAGATGATTAGGAAGGTATTACGAAGGTATCCGTTTCAATGATGGGAACTGGAGATATTGAAGAAACAACAGTAATAGAGAATACATATGGTATAGATACTTTATCAAGTGAAGTAGTTGGAATTGTGGGCGTGCCAGTTGATATTTCAACATCAACTGGGTTAACTTTAGTGGGTGTTACAGTGGATAAGGTTAAAGGAACTACTATGCTAGAAGTGGCTTCGTGGGGTAAAAAATACATAGTTAGTTTTGATGAGTATTATGAGGAAAGCGGTCTTTTAGATGGGGTGAATTGGATTGATTAAAGATCAAAGATTAAGTAAAAGAACATTAAGAATTGTTGTTATAAGTCTATTTGGTGCTATATTAAGTATATGTTTTATGGTCTTTAACTATATTTCTGTTCAAAACTATTTATCTCCTTTTAAAACTGAGGAGGAAAAGCAAGTAAAGCCAATATATCAGGGAGCGATGAAAGGAATATCAGAGTTTAAGCTTACAGATGTAAGCTTTGATACCAAAGATCACAATGTGCGTTTTTGGTTAGAATTAAAGAAGGATACTACTTCGGATTCTTTTACTGAACTACAGCTACAAGCCATAAATCAAGCGGTGGAACAATTAACAGAATATTTAAATGGATCGGATTTTATAGATAGTTTGTATACAGGTTATATATTAAATATCCAAATAGGGAATTCAGATATACAGGTTATTTGTAAAGTTGGTTATCAAAAAAATCGATATGAATTTATATCTTTAATCAATTGTACTGCAAATGCTGTCACAGATTTTCATATGATGAAGAACGTATGTTCAATCTATAATGATGACAGTTTTCAAAGAGAATTTGTATATGAAAATGTACGCAATTTTTCAGATTTTAGTAATCTCGAGGAAATAAGTTTTGATTCATCAAGTAATAATGAGCGAGTAACTGAATTTGCAAAATTAATGCATACTGTGCTGCCAAAGTGCAAGGTATATATTAATGAAGAAGAGGTATTGATAACTGATTAAATCAGGCACCACCATATATGCAATACACCAACAATTTCACAAAACATCAATAACCACAGAAAAAGATATGATGGAGGATGGTTTTGGGGATGGGTTTTTGATGTTTGTCAAACACCGGCTTATTTTATGCAGTTTGCCAAGAATATAGGAGGTACTTCATTCAATTGAGAAAACTAAAATATGCAATCGTTATAGATTTGATAATAACTTTACTAGCTATTATCCTTGCTTTTATAGAATATAAAACGGGTAGTCAATATGGAATAGACGGGATAGCGAGTATGGCTAAAACTTTAATTTGTTTGTTCATTACATGGAAGTGCCAGCAACATTGTAACACCCGCAGGTACAAGTGCGAAAGGCTATACCTACGATGGCTTTGGCAAGCCAACTACCTACGGAAGTAACACCTTCTACAATGAAATTATATACACGGGCGCAGTATATACGAAAGTACAGGACTGTACTATATGTTGGCAAGGTACTACGATTCGGATACTGGAAGATTTTTATCGCAGGAAACCTACAGCGGCGAAGCGAAGGATTCTGGTACGTGGAATTTATATGTGTACTGCGCGAGTGCGTTTGATTTAATTAAGAAACCATCTTTAGCGAATTTAGGATATCTGGCATGGGATGTGACCTCAGTTGTAAAAAAGTCTTTGAACGTAATGGACGGCTTTCTGGTGGTGTTCCAGGACTTGATAATTAGGAAGGAATAATTTTGAATAGAGTTGAAGTAATTAAGAATTTATTAATTAAGAAAACAGAATACATAGAACTAGTAAGTCGACCAATTGAAAATATTATATAATCAAGAAAAAAATGCTAAAATAAGTTGATTTTTGTAGGGGGGGTTATAGTAAAAGGAGTAGACCTATTGAATTATAGGTAGTGAGAGTAAATCCTATACACACCCAATAGGCCTTTTTATTTATGTGAAAACAAATATATGTTAGGGGGAAATTTATTATGAAGAAAAAAATAAGTACAATAATTATTTGCCTTGTATTTGTATTAAGTGCATGTGATACGAAAGAAGAACCTACTATTAGTTCATCGGATACTCCACAAGTAAGTGATAAAATTAGTCACACTACTAATCCAACTCAAGAAACAAAAGTAAGTGAAAATCCAAAAGCAAGTGAAAGCCCAGTTTCAGAGGAACTTAATGTAGACCCAAATGAGTATACTGGGTATGGAAAATGGGGATTTGATGTTGCTAATGAGATTCCTCTAGAGGAACAGGATGAACTATATAAAAGTATTGGAACAATATATGATGCTAACAAATTGTATAAGTTTGAGGACACAAATAATAGATCTATAGAGGAAGTTGCACTCGAACTAGGCAAAATCGTTATGGAGGATATGAAAACAGACTATGAAGGAAAGTGTTTTGTTGTAACGGAATACAAAGATTTGTCAGCTAATATTAGTAGAGAGCATATTACTGGAGATTTAATTCTAAAAGATAATCAGTGGTTGTGTCAATATAAAGCTAAATATAAGTATACGGGAGATTTCGGAGTTTTTGGCGCAATGCCTTCGGATATGGAATGGATAAAATCTTTTGGTAGTGATGGAAGTGGAGAAGATCACTATTTTGTAATTGAAAAGATATCCGATACAGATTATGTAATGAGAAGTTTTAGTAAATGTAAACGATATGTAGTTGATGAATAATAGCGATTGTTAATTCGTTGATAGTTCCTTAACGTTTGATGTAACAAATTATGAATGCTTACTGGTATTGTTAAGGCAATGCCAGTAAGCATATTTTATAGTTTTCATTTATTTTAGCCCATGATGATTTGCTTGTAAAAAATTATTTTTTAACAAATTCACAAAACAATTTAGTACAGTTTCATGGAAATAGAAAATGATATCCGATGGAGTTGCATCATCCAAATGGTAGAGTAGAAAATAATTTTTGGAAATTCAAATCAATGACACCTTGGGTCCGTACTAGAGTTGACGTATTTAGACATTGGAGGCCATAAAAATAAAATAGGAGTGAAATTATGCCATTATTTAGTGAATTATTTGAACAATCTCAGGGAGAAACAATTGAATACAACAATAAAACAATACAGAGGGCATTAACAATAACTGGTCCAAAGAAAATAAAATTTGTTATAACTTTTATTAAGAGGAATTCAAAATATAAGCAAGGTATTGCTTTTAGTATGTTTACAATGAAAGGAAAATTAAGTTGTAATGGACAAACGATTATGAGAGGTGGGTTTGATATTTGGGAACATTCATCTCCAAAGCAATTTATTGTAGATGCTGAAATAGAAAAAGGTGTATTATGTATTTTTAATATTTGTGAGAATATAGATCACAGAGGAGTTATCAACGTAGTTAATTTAACTATGGGCATGGCTTTTTACTACGAAGAAATTAGTAGTAATAAATATAGATGCTATTGTAATGATTGGGAACCTGATGATGACTTTGATGATTTAGTATTTGATATTGAATTTGTTGAATAATAACTGATTTAGAAACCCAGCAAACCATTAACACTGGTCACTGCTGGGTTTCTAAATAAAATAAAGATACATTTATATTAATAATGTATCTTTAAATTCAGTTGATGACATCGTGAAAAATCCTCAAAGTATACTACGGGTATTCCATTGGTGCTACAGGTAAAGTAAAAATAGTAGGACCAGATTACGTTCGACTGCCTGGTGACAAGGCAACGAAAATAATTGTCAAATAGGAGGTATGATGATAATGGAAATATCAACCAATAAACTTATGGAATTTTACATTGATACCTTAGAAAAATGCGGGATATACTTATTAAAAATGAGCGATGAAGATATTGAGTATAATATTTTTGAGGAGTTCGATGTAGGGGCAATTTCTTTTTTACATGATGATACTTTATCAAAGCTCAAAGAAGCAAAATTGATAACTGAAGAGATATCTCAAAAAAGTTCTGTGTTAAGGAGTAAATTTTTGCTTCTTCAAAACACTGACCTGTGGAATGTCGATTCCGTTAGAAATAGTGAAAACTGGAATGAAATCTTAAAATTATCAGATGAGATTAAGTTATTATTGCATCAGTAGTTTAGAGCATACTAGTTTCGTAAAATAGTTATTAATTGATTACTTGGGGTATATAAACTATTATCAGCATATAAAAAAGACTGAAGTTAAGTAAAGATATGTATGTTTATAGAAAAAATATAAATTAGTTGTTGACATTTATAGAAAGAAGGTGATACTATATTGATAGGGAAGTATAACAAGGAAAACTAATAGAAATATAAGAGCAAGAGGTCTATGGGGAGATAGGACTTGAGTTACGAGGCAGCATAGAAGAATATCTTTTTGAGGATTTCAAGCTTTAAAGTTGTAATACTTTAGAGCTTATTTTGTTATTAGGATTTTTACTTTATTTGTGTTGAATGAAAAAGGGGTTAATCCTATACATACCCAATAGGCCTTTTTATTTATGTGAAAACAAATATATGTTAGGGAAAATTTATAATGAAGAAAAAATTAAGTACAATAATTATTTGCCTTGTACTTGTATAAAGTGCATGCGGTACGAAAGAAGAACCTACTATTAGTTCATCGGATACTTCACAAGTAAGTGATAAAATTAGTCACACTACTAATCCAACTCAAGAAACAAAAGTAAGTGAAAATCCAAAAGCAAGTGAAAGCCCAGTTTTAGAGGAACTTAATGTAGATTCAAATGAGTATACTGGTTATGGGAAATTTAGATTTGATGTTACTAATGAGATTCCTCTAGAGGAACAGGATGAGCGTTATAAAATTTTTGGAGTTATGTATAACGCCTATAAGTTATATAAATATACGGATAATGAGAACAAGCCAATAGAGGAAGTTGCAATCGAATTAGGGAAAGTGCTTATGGAGGATATGAAAACGGACTATGAGGAAAAAAAATTGTTGTAACAGAATATAAAGATTTGACAGCTAGCATTAGCAGAGAGCATATTTCAAGGAATTTGGTTTTAAAAGATAACCAGTGGTTGTGTCAATATAATGATAAATATAAGCATACTGGAGATTTCAGAGTTACTGGGACAATGCCTGCGGATATTGAGTGGATGGAAGATTTTGGAGATGGTGGAAGCGGAGAAGATCACTATTTTGTAATTGAAAAGATATCCGATACAGATTATGTAATGAGAAGTTCTAATAAATGTAAACGGTATGCAGTAGTAGAGTAATAGCAATTGTTAATTCTCTGGTAGCTCCTTAATACAAGAAACATAATACTAAGAAATCCCTGGAGGAGGTCTAATGAATAGAAAAAATCATATCATATTAATATTTGTACTAGTATTAATTGTAGTTTATACGACAAGTAAATATAAAGAATATCAGAGTAATAGGGAATATAGGGAAAAAGTTACGTTTGCTTTTTTAAACGATGTGAATTGGAAAATATCAAATATGACTCACTCATTAAAAAATATGAATGGATGGGGTGAAAGTACCAGTTCTTTCAGATATATTTTGAGAGAGTTATATAGTGCTATTGATATTTGCAGAGTTTATATGCGAGAGTTTTTTATTGATGAAGATTATATGAATGAAATATTTTTCTCGTTAGATAATTTGCATACTGCTTTAATAGATGGACTTACTTTAGATGGTGTTATTTTTAAAAATAAAGTTTCTTTTAAGGCTTTTTTAGATGATGGAAGAATCTCAGACAATGAAAAGGTTATGTTAACTCAAATACTAAAAGATATGGATTCTATTTATGCTAATATAACGAGTATAACAGGTGCAGAGCAAAGAACTTTACCATCTGATGATGAGATTAGGCAAATCTTTGAATCATTATATAAATACGATTATGACCGTAATACATGGACAGTGATAATAACAAATTAATGAATGTTATTGTTGCGAGAGGTTGAATAATGCATGCATACTGTAATCTAGGATACTTCTAAGTAGTTTCATTAAACTACATATACCAACAATTTCACAAAACATCAACAGCCGCAGCAGAGGGGGGGAAAATTATTCCCCTCTTTTCTTTTGTGAAAATGTATCACAACATAAGAGCATGACGGGCCTTCATGTCACCTTGCTAGGGATGGCAATCTTCGCAGCCCTTAAGTTATTTCGGTTTAACCGACAATATTCTTGCAACGACTAGATATGATGGTGACAAAACGACGTATTACTTATATAATAAGGATATAAATGGAAGTACCATCAACATTGTAACATCCACAGGTACAAGTGCGAAAGGCTATACCTACGACGACTTTGGCAAGCAAATAACCTACGGAAGTAGCACCTTCTACAATGAAATTACTTATACTGGCGCAATTTACAACGATAGTACAGGACTGTATTATATGTCGGCAAGATACTACGATCCGGATACCGGAAGATTTTGTGGTGGTAAGCTTGGCGAAGCATAACTTTATTTGGGATCTTATGGATTAGGTAAGGGTTTATCGCGTATTAAGGGATTATCAAAGGCTAATGGATGGAAGGTAGGAGACCGAATTACAAACAATACCAAAGCTGGTAATCGTCCATCATGGTCAACAGTTAAAGGTGGATTTTGGAAAAATCAAGCACGTTATCATCCAAAAAGGTACTCACAGAGCAATCTGGATTTAATGCGTAAGGGTAAGGCGTCTCTAGTAAAATACGATCTTAATGGAAAATGGTATCCTATGGAGTTGCATCATCTACATGGTAGATTAGGTAATAACTTTTGGATGTTTAAACCAATGACACCATGGAACCATTCTATAGTAGACACATTCAGACATTGGAGGCCATAAAAAATAAAAAAGGAGTGAGTTTATGACGTTATTTAGTGAATTGTTTGAGCAAACACAGGAGAGATCAATAATATATAATAATAAGACAATATATAGAGCATTTTCGATTAGTGGACCTAAAAAAATGAAATTAAAAATCACTTTTGTAGACAAAAATTCTAAATATAGACAGGGTATATCTTTTAATATGTTTACAATGAAAGGTAAGCTGAGCTGTAACGGTAAAACAATTAACAAAGGTGGTTTTGATATTTGGGAGGATTCTTCTCCTAAAAATTTTGAAATCGATGTTGAAATTCAAAAAGGTGAATTAGGTATTTTTAATATATCTGAAACAGTTGATTATAGAGGAATCAGCTATGAAGTAAGTTTAGACATGGGCATGGCTTTTTACTATGAAGAAATAGATACAAACAAGTATCGATATTATTGTAATGATTGGGAACCTGATGATGACTTAGATGACTTAATATTTGATATTGAATTTGTTGAATGATTATTTGAATAATAAAAAGATATAATAACTGATTTAGTAACCCAGCAAACCATTAACACTGGTCACTGCTGGGTTTCTAATTAAAATAAATATACATTTATATTAATAATGTATTTATAAATACTCTAATTAAGCTTATTAGTTATTGGGAAAAGAAGTGGATTTCTATTACTATGATATCAATGGACTTAAATATAACAACAAAACGTATGATAGAGTTTTTGTAAATTATATTCTGAGTGGTTAGAAGCCTTTGTGGGTGGTGTAGCGGATGGCTTTGTTGGCACATTCACAGGTATGTATGATTCGGCAAAAGAATTTACTAGGGATCCATTAGGTTGGTATGGAAACCAACTAATAAGTTCTTCTAAATTTGGATTTTCTTCGGGCACAGGAGTTATTCAAAATGCGTTTTCTGTATATAACAGTTGTAAATCTGGTGGCAGTAAAGGGTTCTGAAGATTTTGTGGTGGTAAGCTTGGCGAAGCATCACTTTATGCGGGAGCTTATGGATTAGGTAAAGGTTTTCACGTATTAAGGGATTACTAAAGGGAACGGGAAAGACTGTAAAAACATCAGAACTCAATACAACTCATAGATTGAAAATGGGGAAAAATAAATTCAACAAATTTGTAGACACCATAGACTTCAAGCGGCTAAAAAACTTGGAATTAAGGATGTTCCAGTAGAAGAGGTAAAACTACCATATAAAGGTTATAAGACAAATGAGGACTTTTTTTTGGAATGATATGATCTCTCGGAATCTTGAGTGATTATACCAGCGATACTGGCAACGAACTTTGAAAAGCAAATATTATCCAGAATAAAAAATAAAATGAAAAAATGAACATGAGAAATAGACATAACTGTAATT
>JAEYSV010000047.1 GCA_023434365.1 Bacillota bacterium
AGACGACAAGGTAGATAGGACAAAGGTGGAAGTGTGGTAACACATGCAGCTGATTGTTACTAATAGGTCGAGGGCTTAACCTAATAATAATTTGGATGATAACAATGTGTAGTTTTGAAGATATAAAAGGTGAAGGCATATATATGATAGATTTGAGTCTATTGTATATATGCTTTTTTGTATTTATATTAATATTTATGTTATATGAAATAAAAATACCAAAAGGCATTGACAATGCTTTACGTAAAGTAGGAATAGGAGACATTAAGTGTAATAATGATAGTCTTACTATTAATGGAGTAAATATGATATATACTGTTGATGGGGAAGTGAATTTCCGTAAGCTTTCAACTGTATTGCCAAAGTTTACAAAAAGCAGCACAGCTCTTATCCCAAACTCGGTTAAGAATGGTAGCTATAGTTATGAACCAGTAGCAAGTTATAAAGATATGGAAAGTGCAACAGCACCGCTGGTGAAAAAGACTCTCCCTAGCATCGGTATTAATGTTCATTCACCAGTAGTAACTAATCCATCCTTTGTTACATCAGTAAGAGAAAAGGATGGAGGATATGTTTTAGAGTCTGGCGAAACTTATACATTAAAATTTAATAGTTATGCCCATCTGTCTAATGTAGGATATGGAACGGGAATGTTTGATGCTTACACTTATGCAAGAATCGTAAAATTTCCAGTGAATATGTATATTGATAATGTCTTAGTTAATGCAAATACGCTTCGAGTGGTAGGAAATACATTTACAATACGCATTCCAGACAATGTAGATTATGAGGGAGCACTGTCGGCTACTTTTTATTCTGTGGCAAATAATTATGCATCTTTAGGTAAGACATTAACGAATACGGTTTCTTCTAGTCAAGCCTATGCAAATAAAACAGCTAGTTATTATAGTGCGAGTGCGCAAATTAAACTATTCTTGGATACGAAAAGAATTTATGATTTTAATGTATATGACATTAATGATTATCCGTTATGGGAACCAATATTTCGAAAGCCAAATTCCGTTGTGCATAACGGAACAAGTTATCGAGCAGGAATTTATGATTACAATAAAAACAAGGTAGTATCAAATGCAACGTTAACTTTACCAATTTTAAATGGATCTCACTTAACTGCAAAAAATAAGGGAACAGTAAAACTTGGATATGCGTTTCGTTATAATGTTAAAACACAAGGAAGTTTAACCGGAGACAAAGATTATCTCTTAATCAAACCAAAATTCTATTATGTGAGAAAAAATGGAACTGGTAGACAAGAAGTCGATCTATATTACAATGAGACAATCCAGGGGAAGAAAGAATATTTTATTAAGGTAGGTAGTAGCAAGGACTTATTGAATACACATGTTGTTTACATGGGAAATAAATATGTCAATGCTTCAACTTCGGAGTTAACAACCACTGCATCCTTACTAGGAATAGATACTACTCGCTTTATTCAAACAAAAGTAAATGGTTATACTTATGGAGAGATTAAAATTCCAAGTGGTATGCGAACTTTTATCGGAGATGGTAGTGGAGCTGCAAATGATGAGGAAAAGAAAAAAGCGCAAAAACGAATTCAAAACTGGTATGGTGAATATAGCCTTCCGTCGGACACTTTTGCGGTTCCAAAAAACTATGATATCCAAGAAGCGGCAAGAGTACAAGGTGGTCTAACTGGTAAAGAGTCTTTCTGGTTAAAAGATGGATATATTATTATAAACTTTGATATTAGTGCATATAAGCATCAATCGGCTACCAACACATATGAAAAGTATATTCAATATAACGGAGATATTAATATGTGGCAGATAGAGGGATATGGTCTTAGTAAAAAGGATAGTAATAATAGCACTTTTTCATTACAATATGGGGATATTATCTTTTACAGCACTTTATATGATGGTAATAAAAAAGTAAATGCAGACCAGGATTACATATCTGGTGGAACGCATTAATATAATATACGAAGAAGAATAATTTTAAAGTAATAAAGTATGAAAAAAGAGAGCCTGTTATTTATTACAGGCTCTCTTTTTTTGTATTATATTTTAATAAGTATATATATTAATTGTTTGGTAAGAATCTGGTACTACATTTTTTGGACGTAACACAATATAGCGAATATTAGGATTACTTAATGATGAACACCGTTTGTAAAATGTATATGCATTATCTCTTCCCTTGTAATAATAATAGGTATAGGAATCAAATTCCATCTTAAAATCTTGTAAATTATATAATGTTGTATCGCATTCTATATTTTTTATCATCGCCAAGTAGAAATTACTGTACGTATCTAAGATAAGTGGCTTTAATCCATCTTCTTTTCGATACTGATTGATTTCATCAACAAAATCGTAGTATTCCTGCTTTTCTTTATAGGCGCTACTGCTTACTGTAACAGTACATACATAATCTTTTTTACCAAAATCACTTGAAACCGTAGCGGTTATTTTAACTGTTCCATATGCTTTGGTAGTGATATTACCCTTTGCATCGACTGATGCAATTGCTGTATTTGATGAAGACCATGTGACTGGAAGATGTTCATTTTTCATTATATATATGGTGGCTGTTTTGTTTTTATCAATTAACATGCTAGTTTGAGAAAGTAATGGTCGGATTACTGCTATTGTGTAGTTAAATGAAACATTGCTTACCTGTGCTTCGAGGTGGGTGGATGCATAATAATTCTCTATGGCACTTGGTGTAAAGACTGTCCCTTTGTTGTCTACTTTTGCAATGCTTTCATCTTCTGAAGACCAGGTAACTGGAGTTTTTGTTGGTAGATTAATAGTATAGCTTTGGCCAGCAATGGCAACATAATATTCTTTTTCTTGTGAGATAGTTTCTGCAGAGAAAGTGCATGTATACGTTTTATTATTAACTGTAGCTGTTACGGTTGCAGTCCCTGCCTTAAGTGGCTCAACATAGCACATATATGGAATGTTATATTGAGTATATATCTCTAGCATTTGAGGATCTGAAGAGTGCCAACTCACTGGTTCCCCGTTCCACCCTTCTAATTTAAGAATTTCTTTTGTGGCATAAACCGTAGTATTACCAGTACTTCCATAAGACATATAGACTTCCGTTTTATTTAAAGCAATATTGGTTGCGTTTATATTATAAGTAAAGGCATAGCCACTAGGTGTTTTAGCAGATATAGTTACTTCTCCATAACTTAAAGCTGTAATCAATCCGTATGGATTAACAGAAACAATATTTGAATTGCTAGAAGACCATTGTATCGTTTCTTTCGTGTCATAAACATATAAGGTAGTAGATTTGCCTTTTAATAAATTTATGACGGATGTTTGTGTAATATATGGAGTGGAAACAGAAACGGTACATGAATATGTTTTGTTAAGTACTTTTGTTTGAATCGTTGTGGTACCGGCTTTTTTAGGTGTAATATTTCCACTTTGATCTACGATTGCTACTGTTGTATTACTGCTCGTCCACTGGTAGGATAGTGTTCCAGTACCTGAAAGAGTAACTTTTCCTTTTGTTCCTAACGTTAAAGACATTGCGTTATGATTAATGGATGGATTGTATACATAAATCTTACAGGTAAGGATTTTAGTACCTATTTTGGCAGTAATGGTGCCAGAACAGTTCTTGCCTGCAAAGGTAGTTACTAACCCGTTGCTTGATACCGAAAGATTCTCTGAATTACTTGACCATGTTACAGTAGAAGTTGCGTTTGATACGGTCAGTTTGATTGTCTCGCCACCTATTAAGGAAACCGAGGTTTTACTTAGCTTTGGAGTAGTGTACTCAGAAACAGTTATCTTACAAGTTAGCTTCGTTTTACCTATTGTTGCAGTGATAGTTGCGGTACCATTTTTAATACCCTTTACAACACCTTTACTAGAGACAGTGGCAATAGATTTGTTGCTTGTGGTCCATTTAACAGTTGAGGAAGCATTATATACTTTTACCTGTGTAGTTTTCCCTTTATAAATGCGAGAAGTGCTTACATTTAATTTCATAGGGTTTTTAACGGTTACTTTGCATACATATTTCTTTTTTCCTATGGTAGCAGTGATTGTTGCGGTACCATTTTTGATACCTTTTACCGTACCTTTACTGGAGACAGTGGCGATTTTCTTATTGCTAGTAGACCATTTGATTTTTGATGTAGTATATAACACCTTTAGCTGTGTAGTTTTCCCGACATAAAGAGATGTGGAAGACTTACTTATTTTAGGTGGTGGGTTTGTTATAGTTATTTTGCAACGATATTTCGTTTTACCTACTGTAGCAGTGATTGTTGCGGTACCTTTATTGATACCCTTTACCGTACCTTTACTAGAGACAGTGGCGATCTTCTTATTACTTGTGGTCCATTTAATCTTAGATTGTGATACACCATAGACTTTCAGGGTATAGGTTTTTCCTTTATAGATAGTCTTTTTAGTAGCATTTATGTAAGGGTTTTTAACAGTAACTTTATAAATCACTTTTTTATTGCTATAGGTTGCTGTAATAGTGGCAGAACCTTTCTTTTTTGCTGTAATCGTTCCCTTTGTAGATACCGTAGCAACTGATTTATTACTAGATTTATAAGTGACTTTACTTTTTGTATCAACTTTTATGCTTTTGGTCTGATTCGTATAAATTGTTAGTTTCTTAGTAGTAGTGGTATATGATTTTGCACTACTTTTATAACCAGACAAAAATGATCCACATATAAAAATAGTAATGAATAATATAAGAACTACATAATATCTCTTGTGTTTAAAGTTATTCATAGTAATCTCCATTCCGCCGCAAAAGTTGACGGCACAATATAGTAATGTAAGGTTAAAATAACACCACTTTCTTGATACAAACCTTATCTTTCAAGTACAAATGGGTGACTCTACCAGAATGTATACAAAGAAATGCGTATACAAATGGATTATATCATATCTATTAACAATATTATAGACATTATGATTGCTTCCGTGATTATCCTTATAAAATGCTAGGTCTCAGTTTTTCTCCTTGACATAATTAAGATGTTGTTTAGGGGTAGCTCCAGAGAACAATGAATCAGGTACTTAATTGTATAATGTTGTATAGTGTTTATAATTTTATGAGCGTTCTTAGGAAATTTATGGTATACTTATTTTGTTGCTTTGGATATGTTAATGAGAATCTTGAAGAAGATGGAATAGTTGTCAGGGATTTGAAACATTAAGAATGCAGAGGAATATGAATAAAGATGGGATACATTAAAGACAAATTACAAAGCGAAGTCTGAATAGCATAGAACATAATATAAGAGGTTAATTATGAAAAGTGTATTAAGACATTGGAAGTTAAATTACAACAATGTGATTGAGGTAAAAAAGAATGTATGGTGCATTGACGACAGCTATTATTTGAAGGCATATAATGATAAGGCATTCATTAGAAACTTGCAACTATATGAGGACTTAAGAAATTATGGGATTCCTGCTCCAGAAATTATAACAAATATTCAAGGCGAGAACTACACCAAATTAAACGGTACATATTATTTTCTGGCTTGTAAAATGCCGGGACATCATTTTTTATCAGAGGACGTTGTAAATCATCCAGAGAAAGCCCGTATAGTTGGAAAGACGTTAGGAAAGTTACATAAGACATTTTCAATAATATCAGATTGGTATGAACTGACTGATAATAATTTTATGGCTGAATTAAATGGCTGGATTAAGGACGCGATTGAGGAGCATGGTAAGGATAGTTACGCTTATCGTATTTATCAAGAATGTAAAACAGAGTTAGGCTTGGTTTATAACAAATTAGTAAAGCATATGATTCACAGGGATATTCATTTGGGCAACTTGCTTTTTAATGCAAATGAGATTACTGGTTACATCGATTTTGATTTGACGCAGATTAATGTAAGAATATTTGATCTAGCTTATATACTTGCTGGCTGGATGGTAGATAAAACACATGACGAAAGTTATATGAGCAACTGGAACGTGGCAGTACAAGCTATAATTAAGGGATACGAGGAGGAAACCAAGCTTTCGGAGGTTGAAATCAGTACAATAAGAATTATGATATGCTGTATTGAATTGCTGTTTATAGCTTACTATTTCAACATTAATGATATAGAAAATGCCTCAAAAGCAGAGAAATGCTTAGTATGGTTATGGGAGATTTATGATGGGAATCCAAATAGCATATAAAAACAACATAGTAAGGAGAAATCAAATATGGACATAATAGAAGCTATTTTTACACGAAGAAGCATTAGAAAGTTTACTGGGGAACCTGTATCGGATAGTGAGGTTGAGACAATAGTAAGAGCCGGATTTCAAGCTCCATCTGCTCATAACCTTCAACCTTGGGAGTTTATCATAATAAAAAATAAAAGTAAGTTTGAAGCAATTGCTAAAGTTCACCCTTATGCAAAAATGCTACCTCAGGCAGAGGTATGTATTATTGTATGTGGGGATGAAAACAAGCAGAAAATGACGGGGTTTTTAATTGAAGATTGTTCTGCAGCAATAGAGAATATGTTATTGGCGGTGCATGGTCTTGGTCTAGGTGGAGTTTGGTGTGGATTGTATCCGGTGACGCAACTTACTAAAGGGTTGAAAGAGGTTTGTCTGCTACCAGATCACGTGGTGCCAGTGGGTATGATTGTAATTGGACATAAGGGGGAAGAAAAGGCTGGAAAAGATATCTTTGATTCTTCAAAACTGCATTATGAACAATGGTAAAGGATAGAGAAAGATGATACATTACATAAAGGAGGTTATATGGAGATTAATAAAGATACGATGAAGCAGGAGCTTACTCAGTTACTAGATAGAGTATTTAAATTGCCAGAAGTAAATATGGTAAAAATCAAAGAAATCAATATCTACGCTGCAGATGAAACAGATAAGATAGCAAAAAGTGTCGAGGAGTGTTATCATGATGTATTAAGTGATATTGATGTTGGCATTCATGTAACATTGCATCCAAAAGATATTAGAGATGGACACGGATATCATAGTAACCCTGAGAGAATCGGTTTATTACGAGAAAATTATCTTGGGTTAGCGTGTTCGGAGGCTGGCGGATTATTTCAGATGTTCAGGGTCATAATGAAGAATGGAATTCGTTTTGATATTGGGATGTATATTACGGAAGATTTAAATGCTCCGATTTATCAGATTCCATGTAGCGAAAAGCAAGAAATCAAAGAGGAAGGGAAGTTCTGGCCTAGATGGGACTTAAGAAAAGCAGATTATTTCTGGTTTGTTCAGATTCAGGCGCTTGCGAAGCTAATGAGACGTGATTATCTGATTGCTGACCATTTGGCCAATATGCAGATTAATGAAACATTATTAGCACAAATGATAGAGAGAGATAATCAGTATGGGACGAATTTTCATCGATATGGGTATGCCGAGCAACTTGATTATCAAACCAATATAGGCCAGGAGTTTTCCTTTGATAAAAAGGAGGAAACTTATAATCTGATAGCTCGTAAATTGTGTGCGGCTGCGGTATCGTATGACCGTATGATAACCCGGTTAAACCCTGTTTATGAAGAAAGAAGAAGTATTTTCTTTAATATATGGAAGCAGTATGATTCCAAAGTAAAATAATAAAAAATTAGGAGGTAGTAGTATGCAGTACGAAATCAAAGGAGAACCGATGCCGGTGGTAATCTGTTATTTGGAGCCGGGAGAAAAAATGATTACAGAAAAAGGGTCAATGAGCTGGATGTCACCTAATATGCAAATGGACACATCCTCGAACGGGGGAGTTGGAAAAGCTTTCGGAAGAATGTTTGCCGGAGAGGCTATTTTTCAGAATGTGTATACGGCTATGAATGGTCAGGGAATGATTGCATTTGCTTCAAGTTTTCCTGGATCAATCCGTGCTTTTGACATCGCACCGGGAAGAGAAATTATTGCACAAAAGTCTGCTTTCTTAGCTTCGGAGCAAGGAGTTGAGTTATCCGTACATTTTCAAAAGAAATTAGGGGCTGGATTTTTTGGTGGCGAAGGATTTATCATGCAGCGATTATCTGGAAGAGGAAAAGCTTTTCTAGAAATCGATGGTTCTGCGATGGAATATAATTTGGCGCCGGGTCAGAGCATGATAGTTGATACTGGATATCTGGTTGCCATGGACTCTACTTGTACGATGGATATTGTGACAGTAGCTGGGTTAAAAAATAAATTATTAGGTGGCGAAGGGTTCTTTAATACAGTCGTTACCGGACCAGGTAATATTATTCTACAAACAATGCCAGCAAGTGGGTTTGCTCAGGCAATCCGACCATTTGTGCAAAGTGCGCATTAATAAATAGAGTTGAGTAAAGGAAACGAAGATGGCACCTTGGAGTAAAATGAAACAGCAACTGGAGAGTTTTTTGGCACCTAATCTAAAAGGGAGGGTGGAATATAGGGCAACCGCTTATCGATATGCACCAGATAAGGCTGGGCGATGCTATATTACGGTAGACAAGAAGGAAGTATTTTCAATGTCTGATCTGACAGCACAGATTCGTTGGTTTGAAACTGAGCAGCAGATTATAAAAGAGGGATTATTACAAATAAAGATCTCTGAAGAGGAGGTTGAAAATACAAGGCAAAGAGCAGAGTTTAGCAAAATTCCTGAAAATAGAATTGCTGAAATCTTACGTAAGCAGAAGGTGTCAGAATGTGCGAAGCAGATGATAAAGAGCCAGGCTATTTTATCTAAATCCGATTTCTATACTACGGCGACGGTGTACCTTGCTAATTCTATTGAGTATGCACTTGCGAGTGAGGATATCTTGCTGAATGTGTTTGGATTACTTGACCGCAGAGTAGGGAAAGGTCGTCTCAATCGTTTAAAACCACAAATGGAGATAAAACATCCGATTGTTCAGTATTTTTATCAGTTGCGATTGGATGCTGAGAAACGATAATCAGGTTGAGTGGTTAAGCACAAATCGTAGGTATAATGTGACTACATCACAGTCATTCATGTCAAAAAGTATATAATTTTGTATAATAAGTTTTTTTACTAGTAAAATAACTCGTAGGAGAAGTAGTAGATAGCACTCTAGTAAGAGTCCTTAAACAATTATTATACATTATGTAAATTCGGAGGAATAGACATGAGTGAACGTTTTGACATCGCAATTATAGGGAGTGGACCAGCGGGATTATCTGCCGCGTTAAATGCAAAGATTCGTAAAAAAAACTTTATTTTGTTTGGCTCAAAGTTCTTAAGCAATAAGTTGGTAAAGGCTCATCAGATAAATAACTACCTCGGTTTTCCTGGGATTGGAGGAAATGAGTTAAAGGATCATTTTCTTGAGCATGCAAAAGAGATGGATATTGAGATTACTGAAGAAAAGGTTACGATGATTTATAATATGGGAGATTATTATTCTCTGCTAGTAAATGATCAAATATATGAAGCAACTACGGTGATTCTTGCTACGGGTGTAAACTTCGGAAAGCCTTTTGCAGGGGAGGAAGAGTTTTTAGGAAGAGGGGTAGGGTACTGTGCAACTTGTGATGCGCCTCTTTATAAAAATATGATTGTAAGTATTATTGCTTATAATAAACATGAAGAAGCGGAAGCGAATTTTATGGCGAGCGTTGCTTCGAAAGTATATTATATCCCGATGTATAAGGAAGAAGTTGAAGTTGCAAGTGGAATTGAAGTGATTCATGATACGCCGGTTCGAATTGAGGGCGAAGAAAAGGTTACAAAACTAGTGCTGAAAAAGCAGGAGCTAAAGACTGATGGAATCTTTATTTTGCGTGATAGTGTGGCGCCGGACAAGTTACTTCCGGGACTGCAACTTGAGGACAATCACGTAAATGTTGATCGGAAAATGCAGACCAATCTAGCAGGTTGCTATGCGGCAGGCGATATAGTAGGCGTTCCTTACCAGTACATTAAGGCAGCAGGAGAGGGCAACATTGCAGCTTTATCTGCAGTAGGATATCTTGATGAGATGAAACGTAAGAAAATGTAGGTGTTAGTATCAATATTTAATAGGAAAACATACCACTGGTGAGTTATATAGTGGTATGTTTTTTATGATATAAGATTAGGGCGTCAAAAGCCCTTATTAAAATTATAGTTCGTCAATTTGCACAATTCTGATTGTGAATCGTGATGCAAGGCATAGTTCATTCGTAACACGCTCTCGCTTGGATGAAGTTCGTAGTGGCACATAAGGCCCTAAAATACAGGGCCAAAGTGCCAATTTGTCACTATCGTGACAGCGCGTCAGCGCTAGAGTCTGGCAAGCCAGACTCTTTCTTGCTTAGATTAATGCATTAATTCATAAAAATGGTAAAGAATTAGAAGGAATAGCCGATATTCATATATGGGAATGGATACATATGGTAAGTATCGAATTATAGGGAATGCTAAAGGGGAAAGTATGAGTAAGACAGAGTATAATACTAAATCAATCACAGTGGAACAGATTAATATGATTCTTGATAATTACCGGATAGGGAAAAAGCCACTTGCTAAGTTATTAGGTTGGGGAGAGACCACAATACTTCGTTATGTAGAAGGCGATACTCCAACAACGGAGTATACAGATAAACTGTTAATGATACTTAATGATCCCTCCTATTTTTATCAGATATTAATAGAAAATCAAAAATCTATTACCAATGTGGCATTCAGCAAGTGTAAAAAGGCTGTATTAAAATATTTGCTTCAAAGTAAAATCAGTCTTGTAGCACAATATATTATTAATAAACGGTCTGGTGATATTAGTATCTTTGAACTAGAAACATATCTTTATTACATGCAAGGTTTTTCTTTAGCAATCTATGATCATGAATTATTTGCTGATGACTATGTGGTAAATGAAGAAGGGACCCCATATGAGATGGTTTCAAATTCATATAAAACTCGAAGAATGGATATCATTGATTTCAACTTTGAAGTATTTGAAAAGTGGGAAATTAGCCTGATGAATGAAGTGATAAAAGCATTAGAGTGGTACGGACCAAGACTCCTTAAAAACATGATTAGTTTTGAACGTGTTATCTATAAGTTAACTAAAAACTATCAGAACCAGAATATTATTAATAAGGATACGTTGAAAGACTATTTTCGCGAGCTGATGAATCTGTATGATATTCAATCCGTATATCAGATTCATAATTATCCAGACCGACGATATCTTGAAATACGAAATATAAAATAAGCGAAATAAAAAGCAGTAACTATCAGGCATTTGATAATTACTGCTTTTTTATATTACTGGAAATAATTTTACAATTTTCTATGATATAATAAATGCTTCGAAAGAACGGCAAAACTGTTATAGTCACTAGATATCGCTTCTAATTTCCTTTTGAAATATATTAAATTTTTCCTCAAGCTTAATTGGACGATAAGATAGTTTTGCTTTTCTTAAGCCCTCTTGACCAAGATCATCTTCGCGGTTTACGATGGTGGCTTCCGGAAATTCATTGATAAGAAATTGTTGGTTAATATAATTATATACTCCTTTTACATTAGCCTCACCTTTTTCAATATGAATAAAAGCACACTTTAGATTAGAATCATAGCTACCAATACTATAAGCAGCCAGTTTTCCATCTACAAATACACCGCCCATTCGACAATTTAATTTATCGCAGTTTTCAAATAGGCGCATTACCCCTTCTTCTTCGCCAGCAAGTGCATCCTTACGATTAATATCCTCTTTTGTAGCTCGCCATTCATAATACAAATTCTTAACCGCAGGTGTATAGGAGCAATTAAGAGATTTATATTCATATCGTCCTTCATAGGTTTTTAAGAATGAATTTAAATGGTTTTTCTTTTTATGATAAGATTTACCACTTAGGGTTCGTAATTTATCAGCAGAGTAGATATAATCAAAGCAGTCACGATCAGGAGTTACAGTAAATTCATCCTCAAAATTCTCATAGTTACGTATAATAGAGGTGAATTTTTCATCTGCGATGTAGATTTTCATTGGTACTTTTAATTCCTCGTTAAAGTATGTTTTCATAAATGTAAATGCTTCAAGAATATCCTCTTCTTTACAAAAAGGCATCATCGTGGCATATTCACCACTGATGATCATTTTAAAAAAAAGAAAACGTTCTGTTACAAGGAATTCGGTTTGATAAAAGGAAGCCCAGATAAATTGGTTGATGGACTGACCTTCACATGTGTATATTGGTCTGAGCGCTGCATATTTTTTGATGGTGTCTAACGAATCAACGTTTAATTTTTCAAATTGGTATATCATTTGAGTCACCTTTCCTAAAATACTATTTTGCATTACGTTTTGCTCTCATGCGCTGAGTAGGATCCAAAATCTTTTTACGAATACGAAGATTTTGAGGAGTAATCTCTAATAATTCATCTGTTTCAATATAATCAAGTGCTTGCTCTAAGCTAAAGATTAACGGAGGCGTTAAACGAAGAGCATCATCGGAGCCTGAAGCACGGGTATTAGTCAACTGCTTACGTTTACAAACATTTACTTCCATATCCTCTGCTTTAGGATTTTGTCCGATTACCATTCCTGCATAGACTCTTTCGCCTGCGCCGATAAATAGGGTTCCACGCTCCTGCGCATTGTAAAGACCATAAGCAATAGCGTCTCCGGACTCAAATGCAATGAGGGAACCATGTTTACGGTAGAAGATTTCTCCTTTGTATGGGCCATAGCTGTCAAATAGCGTGTTAAGAATACCATTTCCTTTGGTATCAGTCATGAAATCACCACGGTAGCCAATTAGACCTCTAGATGGAATTAAGAACTCTAATCTTGTGTAACCTCCTGCAGAAGGTGACATTCCTTGCAATTCACCCTTACGTTGACTAAGTTTTTCGATGACACTTCCCGAATATTCTTCTGGAACGTCAATGATAGCTACTTCCATTGGTTCAAGAAGCTTGCCATGTTCATCTTTTTTATAGAGTACTTCCGCTTTACTTACAGCGAACTCAAAGCCTTCTCGGCGCATATTTTCAATTAAAACGGATAAGTGGAGCTCTCCGCGACCACTTACTTTATAACTTTCTGTTGTTTCGGTTTCTTCTACACGAAGACTGACATCAGTATTTAACTCACGGAATAATCGTTCACGTAAATGGCGGGAAGTTACAAACTTACCTTCCTGTCCGGCTAGAGGGCTATCATTTACCATAAAGTGCATTGCAATGGTAGGCTCTGAAATCTTCTGAAACGGTATTGCAACTGGATTTTCAGGTGAACATAGAGTATCACCAATATGGATATCGGTAATTCCAGAGATTGCAACAATACTTCCGATTCCAGCTTCGGTAACTTCTATTTTCTTTAATCCTTCAAATTCATATAATTTACTTACTTTAACTCGTCTGAATTTGTCAGGATTATGCTCATTTACAATAACCATGTCCTGGTTTACTTTAATTATGCCGTTTTCCACTTTACCAACACCGATACGGCCAACATAATCATTATAATCGATGGTACTAATAAGTACTTGGGTTTCTGATTCTGGATCCCCTTCTGGAGCAGGAATATAGTTAATAATAGTCTCAAATAGTGGCTTCATATCAACAGCTTCCTGATTTAAATCTAATGTAGCAATTCCCGCTTTTGCACTGGCAAAGACAAAAGGACATTCTAACTGATCTTCATTGGCATCAAGATCGATAAATAATTCTAGTATCTCATCAATAACTTCATCAGGTCTTGCTTCCGGACGATCAATTTTGTTAATACATACAATAACAGGAAGCTCTAACTCCAGTGCTTTTCTTAGAACGAATTTCGTTTGAGGCATGGTACCTTCAAAGGCATCAACAACAAGAACTACACCATTTACCATTTTGAGTACTCGTTCGACTTCACCGCCAAAGTCAGCATGTCCTGGCGTATCAATAATATTTATCTTAATATCATTGTATGTGATTGCTGTATTCTTAGCTAGTATTGTGATACCTCGTTCGCGTTCAATATCATTGGAGTCCATTACACGTTCAGCTACTGTCTGATTAGAACGAAAAACACCACTTTGTTTTAGTAATTCGTCGACAAGTGTTGTTTTACCATGGTCAACGTGTGCAATGATAGCGATATTACGAATATCATTTCTTTTCATATTATATCCTTCTTTCTATAAATAAACATCTTAAAAATTGCGAATAATCAGTTACATCTAGTGCTTAGAAAATTCACTAGATAAGTTTACAAAAAAACAAAAATGGAATCTAGAAATATTTGCTATTTACTGTAAATATGTTATAATGATAGTATTCGAAACTTTTATGTTCGTATACGACATTGAATTTATTAATTTGACAGTTTTACAACTGTTTTATTGTAACATATAATTTCTAATTTACAAGTCTAAACAGTAATAAATAAGTAGGAAAAGAAACTAATTTCCAAGAGATTCTGTATATATCAATAAAATATTACATAGATAAGCCGACTTAATTGGAAAATACTTGAAATTTTTCGAAATAGGTGGTAAAATTTTACTTCTAAAAGGGAAGTATGTAGAATATACATATTAAAGAGAGCAATTATAAAATACCGTTCAGGAAAAGAAGGGAGTAGCACATTATGACAGATAAAGTATTTGATAACAACCAGGTGAGCATTTCAGGAGTAGTAGTAAGTGACTTTACATTTAGTCACGAAGTTTTTGGCGAGGGGTTCTATATCCTAGAGGTTATGGTGAATCGTCTAAGTGATTCCTACGATAACATCCCTCTGATGATTTCAGATCGTCTGATTGACGTGAAACAGGATTATAAGGGACAGGTAATTGAGGTAACCGGTCAGTTCCGTTCTTATAATCGTCATGAGGAAAATAAGAATCGTCTCGTGTTGTCAGTTTTTGTCCGAGAAGTGACGCTTTGTGAAGAGGGATATGAAAGTCCTAAACCAAATTCCATCTTCTTAGATGGGTTTATCTGTAAACCACCAATTTATCGTAAAACACCTCTTGGTAGAGAGATTGCTGATATCTTATTGGCAGTGAATCGTCCATATGGCAAATCAGATTACATTCCATGTATTTGCTGGGGAAGGAATGCAAGATATGCAGAAAAATTCCCAGTAGGAGGACATGTACAAGTTTGGGGACGTATTCAGAGCAGGGAGTATCAGAAAAAGATTACTGAAACAGAGTTTGATAAGCGAGTTGCCTATGAAGTATCTGTTAGTAAACTGGAATTCAATAACATGAAGGATGAATAATCCTTATGTTAGATTATAATAGGTTTTATATTTGTTCCCAGTTTTTTTACTTATACATAGTGACAGCCTAGTTAAAAGCACATTCAGTTTAGTAAGTTTGTATTTTAGAACTTATTCGTGATTGAGTGTGCTTTTTCATCATAGAGAGATTTTTTCTTATTTATGGAAAGTCTACTAGAATTTCATACAGATTTGTGATATAACAATTAATATGAAAGTAGTAGTTGAATGAAAAGGCGCATTCGACGTTATAAATTGCAAAAATAAGAGATTCACATATCGTTAAGAGTGGGAATAACATACTCTTATGAGTAATATGCGTGACGCAACACGCAGATAGGATAATAATGAGTAAAAAGATTGTGCAGGTTTATTTCGGAGATGGAAAAGGAAAGACAACCGCAGCAATAGGGCAATGCATTCGTGCCGCAAGTATGGGACATCAGGTAATCGTAATCCAGTTTTTAAAAGGAAGAGATGCAGAGGAATTTTCCTTTCTTAATAAATTAGAGCCAGATATTAAACTATTTCGATTTGAACGTGCTAGAGAACACTATTGTAACCTTACCAAGGAAGAACAGGCGGAAGAACGTAAAAACATTTTAAATGGGTTAAACTTTGCAAAGAAAGTAATTGAGACTGGAGAGTGTGATACTTTAATTCTTGATGAAGTGCTAGGGTTAGTTGAACTTGGAATCATTTCATTAAATGATGTTATAAATCTGATTCAGTTAAGAGATGATTATTTTAAACTCGTGATAACAGGGACATATTTACCAGAAGAATTGTATCCGTATGTTAATTTAATTAGTAAGATTGAAGCAATTAAAGATTGATATTCATAAGATTTCTTGAAAGAGTTCACTTCGTATTTTGAAGGGAGCTCTTTTTAATGATATAGGATTAGGGCGTCAAAAGCCCTTATTAAAATTATAGTTCGTCAATTTGCACAATTCTGTTTGTGAATCGTGATGCAAGGCATAGTTCATTCGCAACACGCTCTCGCTTGGATGAAGTTCGT
>JAEYSV010000032.1 GCA_023434365.1 Bacillota bacterium
ACGAGGTTTTATCTTCCATTGCTTTTTTCATTACAGCTCTAACATAAATCTCTGCTATGTTTTTTAAGATCTGTTCTACTTCCTCTGCTGTTTTCACACAACAATCGTCTTTAATTGTTATTTCTGCTCCATCATCAATATATTTTATTTCCATATCACCACCTCATAACTACTGTATGCTTTACCGTTTGTCCATGTTTCATTAATCACAATATGTAATTATATACATCACTCAAAGTGTTGTGCTTGTCTAAAAAAATAATTCTTGCACTGTTGTATTGTAAATCTTTGCAAGAACTCTTTTATATTCATCCCGAGGGACTCTTTCCCCCCTTTCGTACATTGCTATTGCTGATTGAGATAATCCAGCTTCTTTTGCCACCTGAGCCTGACTTTTTTCTCCTCGACACTTAATTAGTCTTTCCGATGTTGTACTCACTATTTCAACTCCTTTCGATGCTTCTTGTGTATATGCTATCACTCTAAGTGTTACAAGTCAACACGTATCGTGATACTTTTTGATGAATTGTAGTAACTTTGTTAATACTTCATAT
This sequence comes from Bacillota bacterium, assembly GCA_023434365.1. GTDB lineage: Bacteria > Bacillota > Clostridia > Lachnospirales > Lachnospiraceae > KM106-2. The sequence goes on from JAEYSV010000032.1 coordinate 555, forward strand.
TACCAAACTGTTTTTATTGTATAATTTGCACAAATTTTTAGTCTAGTTTCATTATACTTTTACAGATATTTACTATTTTTTAGTATAGAACACTTTTTGTGTTTACTGTTATCACGATATGTGATAATATATTAATAGAAAAAAGGACGAGGTGTAGTTATGCAATTTAATAATATTTTAAGAAATTTAAGAGAAGAAGAAAAAATGACAAAAAAAGAACTGGCTGCTAAACTAAATATATCGCCTAGCGCAGTTTCAATGTACGAATTAGGAGAGCGTACTCCAAGTGTGGATGTTTTAGAATCGATTGCAGATTATTTTAATGTTGACATGGATTATTTATTAGGCAAGCAGACTGTTAAACGCAAAATAAGTTATGACTTTTTAAAACAAGAGTGTGAATTAGAAGCTTATTTTGGTATGTTATCTGCGCAAAACAATGAATTGGATTTAGAGTTTATGAAACATTATATTAGTTTGGATGATAACACAAAACGCATGTTAATATATTTTATTGAAGCGCAGAATTTGAAGCGGTCTTAATCACCGCCCCTTATCAAAAATTTAATAAAAGTTAAAATGTTTAAAAGGATACTACTATTATGAATATTATGTAGCTCATTAATAATTTGATCCCTTATTTCATTATCTTTCATAAATGCGCCCTCCTACACGAACAAGTGTTCGATTTTATTATATAACTATTATTAGTAAAAATCAAGTCAATATAATTATATCATTTATTTTTCTTGTTCGCTATAGCGTACGTTAACTAATTCACGAAAATCTACATTTAGTGCTATTGCTATCATAATTAACGTTGGCACTGTTGGATGTTTTATATTTCGTTCAATGTCGCTTATTTGTGCTTTACTGATATATGATCTAGCTGATAATGTATCCAGTGACATATTTTTTTCATTTCTAATCTTCTTTATATTATACGTAACTACCATTCAATCACCCCGCATGATTGAATTTTACTATATTTCAACAGATTATGCCGTTCGTTATAGCGAACATTAGGAAAGGAGCAGATATGCAACAATATGCTATATATTTACGTAAATCCCGTGCGGACCTTGAACTCGAAGCGAGAGGCGAACTCGAAACACTGGCCACTCACGAAAAACATCTTATGAATCTTGCAAAAAAAATGAATTTGAACGTTACTGCTATTTACAAAGAAGTCGTATCTGGTGAAACAATAGAGGCTAGACCTTATGTGCAACAGTTGCTTAACGAAGTCGAGCAAGGTTTATGGACTGGTGTGCTTGTAATGGAAATAGAACGTCTTGCAAGAGGTGATACCATCGACCAAGGCATTGTAGCAAGAGCTTTTAAAATATCTGGTACGAAAATCATCACGCCTATCAAGACGTATGATCCTCAAAATGAATTCGACGAAGAATATTTTGAATTTAGCTTATTCATGTCTCGAAGAGAATATAAAACCATTACAAGGCGTATCCAGCGCGGACGTATCGCAAGCGCTAAAGAGGGTAGATACCTAGCTTCAACTCCTCCATACGGATATAATAAAATTAAAATACCAAACGACAAAGGTTATACATTACAACCTAATCATGAAGCAAGTACCGTAAAATCGATATTTAATTTCTACATCAATGGATATGGTGCTAATACTATAGCAACCAAACTTGATAGTATGAATATTAAGCCTCGCGTTAAGGAAACTTGGGCAGCAACATCTATTAGAGATATATTGAAAAACCCTGTGTATATAGGGAAAATAAGATGGTCCTATAAGAAAGAAAAGAAATTTATGAACGACGGAGAAATGAAAAAGCAAAGAAGAAAAAACGAAGATTGTATTTTTGTCAATGGATTACACGAAGCAATTATCGATGAAGATACTTTTTATAAAGCACAAGAATTGTTGAAAACAAATCGTAAACAACCTGTTAAATCAAGTCTGCAGTTGCAAAACCCTTTAACAGGTTTAGTCTATTGCCAAAAATGTGGCAAATTAATGACCAGGTTAGGTCCTAATACCAAAAACAAATACTCCACATTAAAATGTCCTAATGTCTATTGTAATAACGTATCAGCTCCTTTGTTTCTTGTTGAGAAAAAGATTATTAATTCTTTACATCAGTGGGTCACGGATTACAAGATCAACATAAATCAACTTAACAACATGCTTCCGATTGAATCTGCACTTAAAACAAAGGAATCGCAATTGAATAAGCTTAAATCTGAAGCTATCACGTTAAAAAAGCAAATTTCTAATACTTACGACCTTGTCGAGCAGGGTATATACACAAAAGAAGTATTTATCGAGCGTAATAAAGCCTTGACTGAAAGCGAATATATTCTTAATAAGAAGCTCGAACAGCTTAATAAGTCAATAGATGCAGATAGGAATCTACTTAACTCAAAATTGAATATTATACCGGCGATTGAAAGTGTTATTGCGGTCTACAATGTATTAGAGGACCCTAAAAATAGAAATAATCTGCTGCGGCAAGTACTTGATAGAGTTGAATATATAAAAGACACGCCCAACACACGCGGAAAGCTACTCAATAATAATTTTAAATTAACAATATACCCTAGATTGCCAAAGTTATAACACCATTATCTTAAGCGGCCATATGTATAACCCCATTCATATGTCATGACAAGTACTTCATCTGCTGCTGCACCAAGCCCTGCAAAATCATGTCCTTCATAAAATAAGCCCGGCTGGTCATCGGCGATTTTAGGTGCCAGATCGACCGAAACTTCGAATCCCTCTGGTTGCAATGCAATATTTAACTTGTTTACAAAAGCCACATATCGAGGCGCATCCTCAACCTTAATAAACTCAAAATCCAGATCAATTGCGCCATACCCTTTCTGATTCATTGTCGTAATAATATTCGCGATTAATGTATCCTGTGCTGCTTCATTAATAAATAAAGCGTTCGCTAATTCATTATTAAAATTCCCTTCTGGCGTCATTGGAGCAAGTAGCATTACAGGCACTACATTAAACTCTTGACATAGCGCAATAATCTCTTCATCCTCAACATCGACTAACTCGCCCGTCTCAGTAAACCCATACGTAAAGATGGTTAAGTACGTAAGATATGGCAATGTTCTTCTGAGTACATTCAGGTCCACAAAAGGATAAACAAAACCATTGATATCAACTGTTCTAAGCTTTTCTCCTTCTAGGGTTATCGTTAGTGTCTGACCCGCAAAAATGGCATTATTAACTGATACAATTGGATTATTTTGAAGAAGCTGCATCGTAGAAATGTTAAACTGTTCTGCAATTGATTCTAGAGTATCTCCTTCCAGTACTGTATAAGTTTGTGCCGGGTTTAAGACTACAATGGTCTGCCCGGGCAATAGATTCTCGGGATTAGTGATTACATTATCTTGCACCAGCCTTACCACTGAGCTGCCGGTCTGCTGTGCTATCTGGCTTAATGTGTCGCCTTCCTTCACTACATAAACTTGCATACATAACTCCTTTCCATCATCATGATAACTTAAATCAAATCCTTACTTAATCTTATTCAAGATACCTGCTTTCCTATTCAATAAATGCAAGCAGATTACTAACAAAGTATACAAAAATAGTAAAATAGTTCAACTAACTATCATAATTAACAAGAAAGAGTTTCGCTAGCGAAACTCTCCGCCTGCGGCGGGTCGCTTAGGCGACATTTTTCATTTCCGCCGCAGTGAGATCCTCGCGGAGCGTTTTTTGTGATATTGGAAATTAGCAATTTCCTATATCGATTAGGGCGTCAAAAGCCCTTCAGAAAACTTGGCTTAGTCAATTTGCACAATTACAAAGTAAATTAAAGTGATACAAGGCATAGTTCAATGAGCAACTGTATGAAGTCGTTGGCACTTTGGCCCTGTATTTTAGGGCCTTATGTGCCACTACGAACTTCATCCAAGCGAGAGCGTGTTGCGAATGAACTATGC
>JAEYSV010000037.1 GCA_023434365.1 Bacillota bacterium
TCCATCAATCACAATTTTGATAGCGCCGGTTACGCTAGTATTAACTTCAGAATAGGAACTTCTGAAGATGTTCAGATTGTTATCTTTCGTGTACATGTAGCCAGTATCCAAGCCTTTAATCATGTACTAATCCTCCCTTAATAAATTTATAGAAAATTATTATTTCCTGTATAATAATTCTAGTTAGATTTATACAGGTCTATATTAAATTATATGGACAAGTCCGCATTGATAGAACTAAAAATATATAAAATTATTATTTCTATGGTAGAATAATAAGAAACTTGCAGAACGTCCTACGTATTCTATACAAACACAATAATAGAAGCCCTTTAGACTAACCAAGGGCTTTTATTACATTTAATAATCTTATTGAACTAGTATGGATGTGTAACTACCATTATCTTAAACGTGCATATACCTTTGGGCCACCTATGGCGGTAGCACCACTGAATAAGGTTCGGGAGGTATTAGATTATGCTGTGACCAGAATACCACCGGAGAAAATATTTATGGGGATACCAAACTATGGCTATGACTGGACATTACCATTTGTAAGAGGGGAATCAAGAGCAGAAACACTAGGGAATGTTGAGGCATTAGAGAGGGCAATAGAATTTAGGGCACCGATTCAGTTTGATGAATTAGCTCAAACACCATTTTATAATTATACGACAAGTGAAGGGATAGAACATGAAGTATGGTTTGAAGATGCCAGAAGTATCGAGGCTAAAATCAGATTAGTGAATGAATATGGGTTCCAGGGATTTAGTTATTGGCAGCTAATGAAATTCTTCCCTCAGAATTGGTTAGTGGTAATTGGTTTATATAATATTAATAAGGTTGTATAGCAATCGAATATTGCATTCTGAAGAACGCTATAATACACTATAATTAATAATTCACAAATCATAATAGGAAGACTAGAGTTTAGGATCTACTATACTTCAGGATAGAAAGTTGGAATTACGATGAACATGAATCTCGAGTATTATAAAATCTTTTATCATGTTGCAATGAAAGGCAGTTTTACCTTAGCTGCGGACGTCTTATGTATTACGCAACCTGCAGTTAGCCAGGCAATTCGCTTGCTAGAAGATGGGCTAAAGAGTAAGCTTTTTGTGAGAACACCAAAGGGTGTAAAACTGACGGTGGAAGGAGAAGCTTTATTTAGCTATGTAAAACGTGGATATGAGACAATTCTGATGGGGGAGAACATTTTCCAGAAAATGATTGATCTGGAGAATGGAGAGATAAGAATCGGAGCAAGTGACATGACCCTACAGTTTTATCTGCTTCCTTTTCTCGAGAAGTTTCATGAAAAATATCCTACGATTAAGGTCAATGTAACGAATGCTCCAACGCCTGAAACCTTGAATAATCTGGCAGATGGAAAGATTGACTTTGGTATTGTTAGTACACCATTTGATCAAAAACCAGAGTTTACATCCATAGAAGTAAAAGAGATTTATGATATCTTTATTGCGGGAAGCAAGTTCCTGTATTTGAAAAATAGAACCTTACAGTATGAAGACTTAACCCATCTGCCACTTATTTGTCTTGAGCCAAATACAAGTACGCGCTCTTATATGGATGAGTTTCTAAAAAAGAGTGGAATTGAGCTAACTCCGGAATTTGAGCTGGCAACAAGCGATATGGTAGTACAGTTTGTGTGTAGGAATCTTGGAATTGGTTATGTGGTATCAGATTTTGCGAAACCATTACTAGAAAGAGGTACCATTTTTCAATTAATGTTTAATGAAAAATTACCTTCCAGACAAATCTGTATCGTAAGTTCTAAAAATAATCCGATTAGTATCGCGGCAAAAGAACTGCTTCACATGATGCAAAATGAGAAGAGGGAAAAAAGAAAGTAATGACAGATAAAGTTAATAAAAAAAGGGCGGTTCAGTATGAACCGCCCTTTTTTTTAGAAGATTGGAACTACGCTTCCTTTGTAGTTCTCTTCAATAAATGTCTTTACCACATCACTATTAATAGCTTTTACTAACGCTTTTATCGCTTCACTATTCTCGTTTTCTTTTTTTACAACCAAGATATTGGCATAAGTTTTTGCTGCAACGCTATCTACCGCTTCGGTCGCAATGGCATCGGTTTCAACGCTTAGATCTGCAAGCATTGCATAATTTCCGTTGATTACGCCAATTGCAACATCGGGAAGTGCACGTGCAATCTGGGCAGCATCTAATTCACGGAACTTTAGGTTTAGAGGATTCTCAGTAATATCTTTGATCGTCGCATTAATTCCCGCGTTTTGGTTTAGTTTGATTAAACCATTATCTGCTAAAAGTAGTAGTGCTCTGGCTTCATTCGTTGTGTCACTAGGAACTGCAATTTCGTCGCCAGCTTCTAATTCAGCGAGAGAAGATTTTTTGCCGGGATAGATTCCAAGTGGTTCAAAATGAACCCCAGCCACGCTTACTAAGTCCGCATTGTTTTCGGTATTGAAACTATCAAGATAAGGTTGGTGCTGAAAGAAGTTAGCATCAATCTCACCTTGGCTAAGTGCCTGGTTTGGAAGAATATAATCAGCAAATTCAATGATTTGAAGACTGTAGCCCTGTTCTTTTAATAATGGCTTAATGGCATACAAGATTTCGGCATGAGGTGTTGCACTGGCTCCTACGATTATCATTTGTGTCTGTGTATCTTCTTTAGATTCATTGGCTGATTGACAACCTATCAGTAATGAGGAAATGAGGGTTAATAATAAAAGTAATGATAGAAATCGTTTCATAGTTGTTCTCCTTAGCTAGTTAATTAACGTTTGTCTCCTTTTTTTGCAATTCGTGTGCCTACCACTTGAATAATCTGAACAATAATGACAAGCAACACTACAGTGATTAACATTATATCATTTTGGTAACGATTATATCCAAAACGAATGGCTATATCGCCGAGTCCACCTCCGCCTACAAAGCCTGCCATAGCAGAATACCCTAAAATAGTAGTCATTGCAATAGCACTTCCAGTAATTAAACTAGGTTTTGCTTCTGGTAGAAGGATTTTATAGATAAGCTGCATTGTACTAGCACCCATAGACCGCCCGGCTTCAATTACTCCTTTGTCTACTTCAAGCAGGGAAGATTCTACTAATCTTGCAATAAAAGGAGCAGCTGCAATGACTAATGGAACTACAGTTGCAGTAGAACCAATCGTTGTTCCGGCAACGATTCTTGTAAATGGCATAACCGCAACTAATAAAATGAGAAACGGTACACTTCGTAGTATATTGATTGTAATATTTAATACTGTATTAATTGCTTTGGCAGGACGTAGTCCATATTTGTCGGTTACCACTAAAAAGATACCAAGTGGAGTACCTATTACATAGGCTGCAAAGGTGGAAATGATTGTCATATATAAGGTTTCTAATATACCCTGAAAGAGCATGGACATAGTATCTGGACTAAACATCTAACTCCACCTCCTCAACAACGACATTCTGGGTGGATAAAAAGCGGCGCATCTTGTCCGCAGTTGTTGCTTCTTTTGGAAGCTGAATAATCATTTGCCCCATTGCTTTTCCTTCTACATTCCTAGTATCTGCAAACATGATATTAACCGGACAGTGGCATTCCAAAACCATATTACTGATGATGGGTTCACTCGAAGCGACGCCGTTAAATACAACACGCAATGCTTTATCACTAAACTCCTTGTTCTTAAGCTTGGCATGTGGGTAAATCAGATGTTTACCAATCTCCGTCATGGGATTGCCAAAAAGTTCTGCTACAGTTGCAACTTCAGCGATTTGGCTTTGGTCAATAATTGCCACTCTATCACATACTTCTTCGACGACACTCATTTCATGTGTAATGATAATTACTGTAACTCCTAGTTTTTGATTAATTTCTTTTAATAAACCAAGTACTGCATGCGTCGTATTAGGATCAAGTGCACTGGTGGCCTCATCACAAAGTAATATATCGGGATTAGTGGCAAGTGCACGAGCAATTGCTACACGTTGCTTTTGCCCTCCGGAAAGCTGATTTGGATAATTATTCATTCGGTCACTTAGACCTACCATTTCTAATAATTCTTTGGCACGGCTAATTGCTGTTTTTTTCTCAACCTGGTTAAGTTCCATTGGAAGACAGACATTTTCCAAAGCAGTACGCTGCATCAGCAGATTAAACTGTTGGAAAATCATTGTTATTTTTTTACGGACCTGGTTTAGTTCCTTAGCAGTTAAGGTACTCAAATCATAGGAAGTCTCATCCTGATGAAATAGTACCCTACCTTTTGTTGGGCGCTCAAGATAGTTGATACAACGTACCAATGTTGATTTGCCGGCACCGGAAAGGCCGATAATTCCGATGATTTCGCCACGATATATTTCGAGATTAATATCTTTTAAGGCCTCGACAATTTGGCCTTTTTCTGCAAAAGTTTTTGACAGGTTTTGAATTTGTATAATAGGTTGTTGGTTCATCCTGTTTCTGACCTTATCCTTCCTGTTATTTTAGATCATCTTTATCACGCACAATTATATCAAACAAAAAATCAAAATACTTAGGAAAGTAATGGTAATTCCCTTGGTTGCTATGCTTGGTACAAGATTGACGAACAACCGTCTCGGTATACATGAAACGATTGTCATAATTGGTAGTTATGCAGTGCATAATAACTATTGATTTTACTTATGTGTAGTAATTTAGTATGATAAATTTATAATAAACAGGAGGTCATGAATATGGTAAGAGCTATTGTTGGAGCAAACTGGGGCGATGAAGGTAAAGGAAAAATTACGGATATGTTAGGAGAAGAGTCTGACATCATCGTAAGATTTCAGGGCGGTAGTAATGCAGGACATACTATTATTAATAATTATGGTAAGTTTGCACTTCATTTATTACCATCTGGTGTATTTTATAATCATACAACTAGTGTCATTGGCAATGGAGTGGCTTTAAATATCCCTTATTTGATTAAAGAAATTAATGGAATTGTTGAAAAAGGTGTTCCGATGCCTAAAATAAAAGTTTCGGACAGAGCACAGATTCTGATGCCTTATCATATTTTATTTGATCAATATGAAGAAGAGAGATTGGGAGGCAAATCCTTTGGTTCCACAAAATCAGGAATTGCACCTTTTTATTCTGATAAATATGCAAAAATCGGATTCCAGGTGTCCGAATTGTTTGAGGAAGAAGTATTAAAAGAAAAGGTAGCTCGTGTATGTGAACAGAAAAATGTTATCTTAGAACATTTATATCACAAACCTAAAATAGACGAAGCTGAGCTTTTAGAAACTCTAAAAGAATACCGCCAAATGGTGGAGCCTTATGTATGTGATGTGAGTGCCTTTTTGCGTGATGCAATAAAACAAGGAAAGAACATTCTCTTAGAAGGGCAGTTAGGCTCCCTAAAAGATCCTGATTTTGGAATCTATCCTATGGTTACTTCCTCTTCAACGCTAGCCGCTTATGGAGCAATTGGTGCAGGAATACCACCATACGAGATTAAAGATATCATTACAGTAGTCAAAGCATATTCTAGCGCAGTTGGTGCCGGTGAATTTGTTAGTGAGATTTTTGGCAATGAAGCAGAAGAACTAAGAAGACGTGGTGGTGATGGCGGAGAATATGGTGCTACTACTGGCAGACCAAGACGTATGGGATGGTTTGACTGTGTTGCCTCCCGTTATGGCTGTAAGATTCAAGGTGCAACGCAGGTGGCTTTTACCGTACTTGATGTATTAGGGTATTTGGATGAAATTCCAGTTTGTGTTGGATATGAAATTGATGGGGAGATCACAAAAGAGTTCCCTACAACAGTGAAATTAGCAAAAGCAAAACCAGTTTATCAAGTATTGCCAGGATGGAAAGAAGAAATCAGAGGAATCACAGATTATGATAAACTTCCAGAAAACTGCAAAAAATATATAGAATTTATCGAAAAGGAACTTGAGGTCCCAATTACGCTTGTATCCAATGGTCCTAAAAGACATGAAATGATTCGCCGTAAGAGCTCGCTTCTTTAACAAAAGGAAACACTTCTCTAATCATTAATTTGTGGTATAATAGCTATAATCTAATATGGAGCAATAATAGGAGGTTATACGAATATGATACTGGCAGTAATGAGTGACATCCATAGCAATCATATTGCGCTAAAAGCCTGCATATCGCAGATTGAGAAGATAGGTGTAGACGGGATTATTTTTTTGGGTGACTACGTCAGTGACTGTCCTAAACCAAAAGAAACCCTGCAATTAATTAATGAGCTCAAAAAATCATACCAATGTTATTTTATTCGCGGTAATCGGGAGGAATACTTTCTTGATTACCGTGTTGGTATTATGAAAAACTGGAATTATACCAGTTATAAAGGAAGTCTGCTATATACATATGAGCATTTGGATGATGAAGTACTCGATTGGTTTGAAAGTCTTCCAAATCATATGATATTGGAGATTAAGGATACAGCGCCAATAATGCTTGCTCATGGTTCGATTCATTCTGCCAGAGAACTACTCGATGAAAATAAAGAAAATACCAATTCCTGTCTTCAGGAAATAAAAACGCAGTATATGCTCTGTGGACACACGCATAGACAGTGCACTTATTTTTATAAAGGGAAAACATTGATTAATCCAGGTTCTGTTGGAGTAGCAATTGGTGTTAGTAAACAAGCTCATTTTAGCACCCTAGAGTGGAAAAATGAAAAATGGGATGTCGTGCATCACCAGGTGCCCTATGATTTTGAAACCTTGAAACAATGCTTTTTTGAAAGTAAGTTAATGGAAAAGGGAAAAGTCTGGCCAATGGCAATCTTAAAGTCGCTAGAGACGGGTATCAATTATGGCCCTCTTTGTGCAAAGAGAGCCTATGATTTGGCAATTGCAAGCGATGAAACGATATCGGGGCGAATTGTTCCAGAGAAATACTGGATTACGGCAGCAAAAGAATATGGAATAATCGTTTAGTCACTCTCCATAATTACTCGTTTAATTTGGTAAGTAACACATCTAATAACCGATCGTTTTGTTCAGGTAACATAAAACAGAAACGAAAATATTGATGATTAAGGAATGGGAAGGTCGAGCAGTCGCGTATCATAAGACCTTCCTTTATTGCTGCCTCAAATAACATCTTTGAAGTAATCAATGGGGATAGAATCTTAACTAGAACAAAGTTACTGTGGGAAGGGTAAACTTTAATGTTCTGGCATTGCTTCAACCTTTTGATAATTCGATTGCGCTCAGAATGGATTAACTCCTTCGTTGCCTTAATATAATCATGATCAGAAAACATAATCTGCCCAGCGACTTCTGCAAGAGAATTAATGGTCCAAGGGTTTTGTCTTTTTTTCATTTCTCGTAGCAAATCTTCGTTTCCACAAACCGCGTAGCCTAGGCGCAATCCAGGTGCTGCAAAGAATTTTGAGGTACCACGTAGGATGATTAAGTTATTATAGTATTCTGCAAGTGGAACGGCTGTCACTAATTCAATCTGATCCGAAAATTCTACATAGGTTTCGTCGACCATTACATATATGCCAAGTTGTTTGCACAAATCAAGGATTTGGCGCATTACTGGCCGTTCAATAACAGAGGAAGTCGGATTATTCGGATTACATAGGATGAGCAGATCAGTATCTGCGGTAAGCGCTTTCTCTAGCTTAGTAATATCCAAAATAAATTCTTGTTCCTCTGGTAGATGAAAGTAGTGAGTCTTTCCACCACTAATCAATATTTCTCGCTCATATTCGGAATAAGTAGGTCCAAGAAGAAGCGCTGTTTTTGGTTGTTGAATCTGAATAAAGAGAGAAATCAACTCTGTAGAGCCACTACCTGTCATAATATTTTGCACATCGCTTCCAACATATGTTGCAATGGCCTGTCTTAGCTTCAGGTATTCTCGGTCAGGATAGGTAGTAATTACCTGGATCTGGTCGGCTAGGGTTTCTCTAAGCTTATTAGATATTCCCAGGGGATTCACATTTGCGCTAAAACTAATGATTTCTTCTTTTTTGATATGATAATATTGTTCAATTTTTTCAAGGTCACTTCCGTGAAAATGATCAGCTGGTTTCATTATTAATATCCTTTCTTAAGATAGAGTAATGTTTATATTAGTATGTTTTACGTATTCCAAATTACACTCTATTCCATAAAAAACGTGTATAATTGCCCGTTTCTAATCAAGAAATGGGAAAAGCTATTGAATGTCGTAAGAAGAAAATGGTATAATATAAATAATTATAGCTAAAATTGTGAAATCGGACAATATTAAATCAAAATATCTAATATAAACGTTAGAAAAAATATAAAACATAACGTAAAAAAAGCAATACTTGGGAGAAAATGGAGGAATACAATGAGAGAGAAAATTGCAAAGCTGGCAAAAGGTCAATTTGTATATGATATTCCGGTACTACAATTTACTCCGGAGCTGCTTACGTTTGAAGCGGTGATTGGCAAAGAATACAGAGGTACTTTTCGAATTGAAAACAGTGAAACTCATATGATGAAGGGGGTTTTATACTGTAAAGACGAGAATATGACCCTGTTAAACCAAACCTTTGTAGGAACGGCTTGTGATATTGAGTTTAGTTACCACGTACCAGAAGCAAAAAAAGCAGGAGAGAAGATTGATGGAGAGATTATTGTTGTCAGTAATTTAAAAGAAGAATCTCTTTTTTATGAAATTATACCACAAGCTCCCTATCTTGAAAGCAGTTTAGGAAAGGTCAGAGATTTGCTGCATTTTACTAATGTGGCCAAAGCGGATAAAGTTCAGGCAGTTAAGTTATTTAAGAATCCGGAGTTTATGGAAATCTTACTAAATCACAATGATGCCTTGGTCTATGAAAGTCTAATTCAAAGCACCTCTACTCTTCATGCACTAGAAGAATTTCTTGTAGCAGTACATAAGAAGCTGCCCGTTACGCTTACTGTTTCGAAAACATCATTTTACTATTCCAATGTGACCGAGAATTTAAAAGAGAGTATTCTATTTACGAAAGACCAGTGGGGCTATGCAGGGTTTCGAGTTACAACAGATTCTGAGTTTTTAAAGCCAGATCATAAGTATATCTGGACCGATTCTTTTACAGGAGATCATTTTAATCTAGAAGTAATCATTGATTATACAAAACTGAAACCACGGCAAAATATTGGTCATATCACAGTTAGTAATGCACAACAAGCCATTACCATCGAAATAGTAGCAGAGTGTCCTCCTCTTAAGAGAGTGAATGACGATGCAAGTAGTAAGTGTCTAGAGTATGAAATGTTACTTACCAGGCGATATCTTGATTTTCGACTTAATAAGATAAGTAAGGTAGACTATGAGGAAAGCTTAGAAGCGATTTTGCAAAATTTGAATGCGTTAGAGCCTTCTACTAAATATACGTTATGGCAGGCTCATCTTTTTATGCTGTCTGGAAGAGAGAAGGAACTTGCGTTATTGATGAAATCCTTCGATCATCAGAAAAATGAGCTACTTGAGGAGTCTGTTGATGACTACCTTGGATATCTGTATCTGAAAGCATTGTACTCAAAAAAAGAGGAAGATATTGATTTTGCGATAACGACAATCTATGAATATTATGATAAGGAATATAAATATTGGGGATTGTTATGGTATCTATTTTATCTGGATAAGAGATATGATGAGAATCCTTTGGAGAAGTTGTTACTTATCAAAGAACAATTTGAGCAAGGAGTAGTTAGTCCAGTTTTATATTATGAGGCTTGTCTGATTTATAATGATCAACCCTCATTGTTAAAGGAACTTGGACGCTTTGAATCTCATGTGGTTCACTTTGCAGTTCGTAATCAGTGCATGAGTGAACAATTGGCAGATCAGTTCATCTTCTTAGCAGGTAGAGAAAAGCATTATCAAAAGTTGATGTTTGGTGATCTGACTACACTTTATGAACAGTATCCCCAGAAACATATATTGACCGAAATCTGCAGGTTATGCATTAGCGGGAACTGCACCGATGCAAAGTATTTTAAGTGGTATGAGCTCGGGGTAAAAGAACAACTTAAGCTAACGAAGCTGTATGAAAGTTATATGATTGCGATACCAATGGAGGAAAGTGTCACGATAGATCATACGGTGTTATTATATTTTGTCTATAATAATCAGCTGCCGGATGTGAGAAAGGCCTTTCTATATTCTTATATCATTAGGAATAAGGAACAGGATGCTTCCACCTACCGCACCTACTATAAGCAAATGGAATCGTTTGCAATTAAGCAGTTACTTAAAGGAAACATAAATCAAGAATTAAGTATTGTCTATCAAGAGATGATAACCGGTCCATTATTAACAGAGGAGCTGGCAAAAGCACTCTGTAAGATTTTGTTTTGTTATGAGATTACCTGTCCGAATAAGAAGATTACTGGAGTGTATGTAAATCATAAGGAATTAATGCAAGAACAATATGTGCCACTTTTGAATGGAAGAGCACTTATTCATCTGTATACGCAGAACTACGCAATCTATCTTGTAGATGAGGATAACAACCGGTATGCAAAAAGTGTACCTTATACCTTAAACCGTTTTATCAATCATCTAGATGTTTATAACTGTCTCTATGAACTAAATTACCACGATCTTTATTTGGCTCTCTATTTAAATGACAGAATTTATCAGAATCGTCAAAAGGAGAAGGAAGCATTTCATATACATAACCGTTTAATTCACCATGAAGCGGTAAGTCTGGTATGCAAACAATCAATGTATTATGAAATGATTGAACACTACTATGAGGAAGGAGTGTTAGAGAAACTTGACCAGTATTTGAATACACTAGATCTCTCGCTGATTGTAGCTGAGAACCGACCTAAGGTTATTGAGTATCTGATCATGAGAGAACTTTACGAAAAAGCACTCGTTTGGATAAATGAATATGGATATGAAGGCGTAGCTGATAATCGTTTGCTTAAGTTTGCAACGGAAGTGATTAGGGGTCAATGGGCTACAGAGAAGGTGTTTATGCATCTTTGCCATTCTCTTATACAAAAAGGAAAGTTTAATGATGAAATTCTTAATTACCTGATTCAAAGTGAGGAAAACGATACACGTTCCTTATATACTTTGTGGGAGCTTGGGCAAGACAGGAAGCTTTCAACTACTCTTCTTGAAGAACGTTTACTAGGGCAAATGCTTTTTTCGGAAAATACGAATCTTGATTCTTTGAAGGTATTTAAGTCTTATCACTTAGTGGGTAAAAACCTTGAACTGATTAAGGCGTTTTATAACTATTATGCTTATCAGTATCTTGTAAAAGAGAGTATGCCAAGCGATGATTTGATGAGGTTGATGCGCCATATCGTCACAATGCATGATCTGCCGGTATGTAGGCTGGCACTGCTTAAGTTTTATAGCACGATTGAGGAGACTACCGAGGAGGATCTTAAGTTTATTGAGCTTACGATTTATGAGTTTGTAAAGAAGAGTACCGTATTACCATTTTTCAAAAAGTATAGCGATAAGATAGATATGCCACATAATATCCTTGATAAATATTATGTGCAATATATAACAAATCCTAAGAAAAAAGTGATGATTCACTACTTGCTGGAAAATGAAGAGGAGAATTCCTCTTATTTAACACAGGAAATGAAAAATGTTTTTGAAGGAATCTTTGTTACAGATTTTATTCTTTTTTATGGAGAGACATTAAATTATTACATTACGGAAGAAGACGAGACGGAAATTATTGCTACTGAGAGTTGTATGCTTGAAGCAGATCAAAGATTAGTGAAAGACAATAATAGATTCTCCATGATTAACTTATGCTTGGTTAGCCGGGCGAGACAGGAGGATAAAACATTGATTCAATTGATGAAACAATGCGTGGAAAACGAGTATGTGGCATCAAGTATTTTTAAACCACTGTAGAGGAGGAAACGGATGATGGAAGAGAGAACCCTGATCGTTGGATTATATTTATCCAATGACAATACTCAGCTTAGCGTGTTAAATCGGACCCTCTATGAACCGGAAGATGTTTATCAGACTGAGGCAAAAACAGCACAGATTCCAACAGTCCTTACCTTGGCAAAAGATACTTCTCATTGGTATTATGGAGAGGAAGCCAGGAATTATATCGTGAATAAAGAGGGAAGACTAATAAAGAACTTTATGTTCTCGAAGGTGAATTCTTTTATGGTATATGACACCGAGATAACAAGAGAAGCTTTGGTTAAGAAATTCATCCGCAGTGTCTTATTGCTATTAAAGCGGGAATTTCCTAATGATTCGATTAAAATGCTTGTTGTAACGATTAAGCAAACCTCTCCGGAAAACATTCTGTTATTATATCAGGTGTTAGAAGAACTTGGATTATATAAGGACCGTGTACGTATTGTGGGTCATCAGCTTAGTTTTATATATTATGCTCTGAGTCAGAAAAAGGAACTCTGGATGAATGATGTATCTTTGTTTGATTTTGACGAAAATGGTTTACAATATTATCAGATTACGATGGATAGAAGACAACGCCCTTGCCTGGCCAGACTTCTTAAGAAGGATTTTACTGAAACACTTTCTTATGACATGATTAAGGAAAATGAAGAAAACACGGGATATGTGTTTGAGCAGATTGTGAATACCAGGTTATTTAAGCAGATTATCAGCACTATTTACCTTACCGGTGTGGGTTTTGAGGAACCATGGATTAAGCCTTATCTATCAAAGCTATGTACAGGCAGAAGAGTATTTATAGGTCAGAATCTCTTTTGTTATGGGGCGTGTTATGCAGCGAAAGAATTATCAGGAGAACAAAAACTAGAAGACATTGTACCGATAAGCGATGATACGATAGATTGTACGATTACTACTCCGGTTTATGTAGATGGCGAAATCAAAGAAATTGTGCTTGCTAAGCTTGGAAGTCCCTGGTATGAAGTAAACTGCTCCTTTGACCTAATTCCAGACAGGGAAACTGGTATGGTGCTAACAGTACGAAATGCATTTACTAAGGAGTTAAGCCATCATAGCATCCCGCTAATTGATGATGAGCAAAGAAGAAATAAGACAATTCGGTATCGGTTTGAATTATGCTGCATCAGTCGCAATACAGTATCAGTCACAGTCAAAGATATTGGTTTTGGACAAATGTATCCAGGAACAGATCAAATCTTTGAACAAAGGATAACGATATAAGGGAGGGGAATTGATGGGTAAAATGATATTATGTCAGAGCGAATATGCGAAGTCTCCCTATCTTTTTGCTTTGTCTGATACAAGAATATATTCAATTGAAGAACTAAGCTTTTACTTGTTTGAGCATATATATGAAATTTACGAAGACTTCCTTGATGATGGACTAATTCAGTGGATTGAGGAAGAACTAATGATGGAGGAGCTTGCCACAAAGTTAAGAACGTTAAAAGGCTCTCATAACTTAAAGGACCTGGTAGTCACGATTCTTTGTAGTAATGATTATTTTACAGAGCCAGAGCTTAATGAAATCATTCAGATTATCGATAAGATTATGGAACTTCCATATCTGAAAAGACAAAAAATTATGGGAGATAATCTATTAAAATATGCGAATTACAGTATGGCAGCCCAGGTATATACTAGTATATTAAAAAGTGAAGAGGCATCTACGCTAAGTCAGGAGGAGTATGGTAATATCCTTCATAATCTGGCCATTACGCATATTCATATTACCTCCTATGAAGAAGCAGCAGTATTATTTGAAGAGGCATATAACTTGAATCAAAACCCGGCTTCGTTAAATCAATATCTTCTGGCAATTAGCTTATCTGGTAAAGAAGAACTTTTTGAACAGGAGTTAGTGAAATATGAACTTCCATCTGCCTATCAGGATAGTCTGTTAAAGGAGATTCAAAAAGCCAAAGAACAAGCCGCTACAGACGCTCTTTACTGTGAGATAGATGGATT
This sequence comes from Bacillota bacterium, assembly GCA_023434365.1. Lineage (GTDB taxonomy): Bacteria > Bacillota > Clostridia > Lachnospirales > Lachnospiraceae > KM106-2. Next base: position 13,899 of record JAEYSV010000037.1, read on the forward strand.
ACCTGAGCTTAAATACCAAGGTAAGGCAGAGGAGTATTACGAAGTCATTGACAAAATCCTATCGAATATGAAAAAACAATACCGGACAGAAATGATAGCATGGAAATAGAAAAGGTGAAATATGGGATTATTACGTTGGTTTAGAAACCAAAAAGTGAAAAAAGTACTTCAGGAAACAGATGAGGAACTAAAAACACTGGTACAGTCGGAGTTGATAAAACCTAGAATAGACTTTTCCGATAAGGGACAGCGGATAAGTTATCTAAAAGAAAATTGTGAACAGATTATCGAAATCAGCAAACAGTCACAAGAGTACCTAAAAGAGTATGAATTAGTGACTGCATATCTGACTGATATTCAGATTATTGATGGAATTCCTCTTGAATCAAGATTGGAAGTAAACGAGGCTGCAAAAAAAGTATTAACACTTACAAGAGAACGCCAGAAGTATCAAAACTATAATAAAAAAATCACGGATAAACAGTATCAGCTGCTACTAAGTCTAGCCGACACGATTCCTAACGAAGTCAGACGGCTTAATGAAAAAGAAAGCTATGTTTTACTATTGGAAAAAGATATTAAGCTGTTACGTAAAGAAGGCGATTCCCTTTCCGGGCAGCTTGATGATATCCAGAATAAACAAGGATATCTTAGAAAATTGGCTCTAACAATCTGTGGTTTGACAGTTACCATATTTGCCTTACTTATGGCGTTAGCTTATAGTGTTGAACTAGATTATACGTTACCATTTGTTATAACCATTGTCGTTGCAATGGCTGGAGCAGGGTATATTCTTTATGAAGACCTTAATTCAAAAAAGAAGGCAGTAATGTTGCAACGAAAGATGAACCGAGCGGTTGCTTTACTGAATCGAACAAATATCAAATATGTGAATAACAAATGTAGCCTTGACTATACTTATAGTAAATTCAATATCAAAAAGTCAAAAGAACTGACGGAACTATGGAATGAGTTTATGGCGGTTCGTGAAATTGAAAAGAGTTATCAAAAGAATACGGACCAACTTGCTATGTATCAGGAACTTTTAGTTAAGCTGCTTCACAATTATCATATAAAAGATGCAAACATCTGGATCCATCAAAGTATTGCATTGATTGATCCTAAGGAAATGGTCGAAATCAGACACAGTCTGAATGTCAGAAGACAGAAGTTAAGAGATCGAATGGAATATAACCAAAAAATATCAATACAGTGTATTGAAAATATTAAAAATTTACTAAGAGAGTGGCCAGAATCCAAAGAAGAAGTGGTGGCAGTTTTAAACCAATATGGCATTCAGGTGGATTAATTATTTTTGGCTTGACAGATTTGCATTTAGTGTCTAGTATAGTAATAGTATCAGTGGAGATGAGATGCTTTATCATATTGAATAAAGGTAATGATGGAGAGGATTAGGTAATACGTCTTGTTAGAGAGAAGGATCCGGAGGCTGAAAGGTCCTTTGAAGAAACGATTACTGAAGGTAGCTCTTGAACCGCGTGCTGAAACATAAGGAAGTAGGCATCGCCGCAGACGTTGCGTTAACACGAAGAGTTGAGTTTTCTCAAGAATTAAGGTGGTACCACGGTTATTCGTCCTTTGACGATTCCTTGGTGCCTTTTTTGATGGTTTCTTTGGCTCGGGAGGTGGTTCGAGGTCAAAAGCTTGGGGTTTACGATTCGTCAATTTGCCCAGGAATTTGGGGCAAGTGAGATAAAACATATTTCATACGCAACGCGCTCTCGCTCGGATGCCGTCGTAGCGGTACGTAAGGTCATAAAATACATGACCTAAGTACCGACGACGTCATAACGGTTGCGTATCAAAATATGTTTCATCTTACTTGCTAGGTAGTTGGTGAGGCAAATTGACGAAGCCTAGTTTGTGGGCTTTTGACCTCGAACTATCGCGAGGCCCGGGAGTTAAAAAAAGGCACTGCGGTCATTTGGGTTGGTGGCTAGTTTGTGGGCTTTTGACCTCGAACTATCGCGAAGCCGGGAGTTAAAAAAAGGTACTGCGGTCATTTTAGTTGGTGGCTATTGTGTGGTTTTAACCATAAAGTTTAACAAATAAATTATTAGATTGGAGTTTTGGATATGAGTAAGGAACTTGAAAAAACATATAGTCCGAAGGAGATAGAGGGGCGACTTTATCAGAAGTGGCTTGATAAGAAGTATTTTCACGCTGAGCCGGATGATACAAAGAAACCGTTTACGATTGTGATTCCACCTCCAAACGTTACTGGAAGGTTACACATGGGACATGCGCTTGATGAAACGATGCAGGATATTATCATTCGTTTTAAGAGAATGCAGGGATACAATGCGTTATGGCTTCCTGGAACAGACCATGCCAGTATTTCTACGGAAGTAAAGGTTATTGACCAGTTAAAGTCAGAAGGTATTGATAAGAATGAATTAGGTAGAGAAGGCTTTTTGGAACGTACTTGGCAATGGACGCATGAATATGGTGGGACAATTGTAGAGCAGTTGAAGAAGCTTGGCTCAAGCTGTGACTGGGACCGCCTTCGTTTTACACTAGATGAAGGTTGTTCAAAGGCGGTTGAAGAAGTATTTGTTCGTTTGTATGAAAAAGGATTAATTTATAAAGGTTCTAGAATTATTAACTGGTGTCCGGTATGTAAAACATCTATTTCTGATGCGGAAGTTGAGCATGAAGAACAAGCAGGTCACTTCTGGCATATTAATTATCCAATCGTTGGAACGGACCGCTTTGTTGAAATAGCAACAACAAGACCAGAAACAATGCTTGGTGATACTGCAGTTGCAGTTCATCCTGAGGATCCAAGATACAAAGATATTATTGGGAAAATGGTACTGCTACCTATCGTGAACAGAGAAATTCCAGTAATTGCTGATGAATATGTAGATATAGAATTTGGTACAGGCGTTGTGAAGATTACTCCTGCACATGACCCAAATGACTTTGAAGTAGGGAAACGTCATAATCTTCCTGAAATCAACGTAATGAACGATGATGCAACCATCAATGCCAATGGTGGCCGCTTCGAGGGTATGGATCGCTACGAGGCTAGAAAACTGATTGTGGAGGAGCTTAAGGAACTTGGATTATTGGTGAAAGTACAAGACCATTCTCATAACGTTGGAACACATGATCGTTGTAGCACTACAGTAGAGCCTTTAATCAAACAACAATGGTTTGTAAAAATGGATGAACTGATTAAGCCAGCACAGGATGCAGTAAAAAATGGTGATATTGAATTAGTTCCATCTAGAATGGAAAAAATATATTTCAACTGGACCGATAATATTCGTGACTGGTGTATTAGTCGTCAGTTATGGTGGGGACATAGAATTCCTGCTTATTATTGTGATAAGTGTGGTGAAGTGGTAGTAAGTAAAGATAAGCCAGAAAAATGTCAGTGTGGACACGAGCATTTTACTCAGGATGAGGACACTCTTGATACCTGGTTCAGTTCTGCACTATGGCCATTTTCTACGCTAGGCTGGCCAGAACAGACAAAAGATTTGGAGTATTTCTATCCAACCGATGTCTTGGTAACCGGTTATGATATCATTTTCTTCTGGGTAATCCGTATGATTTTCTCTGGATATGAGCAAATGGGAGAAAGACCATTTAAAACAGTATTGTTCCATGGTTTAATCCGTGATAACCAGGGTAGAAAGATGAGTAAATCTCTTGGAAATGGTATTGACCCTCTTACTATTATTGATCAGTATGGTGCCGATGCGCTTCGAGCTACCTTAATTAGTGGAAATGCTCCTGGTAATGATATGCGTTTTTATATTGAACGTGTTGAAGCAAACCGTAATTTTGCCAATAAAGTATGGAACGCCAGCCGATTCATTATGATGAACTTAGAAAAAGCTGAAAATATCGATTCAATTGATATGAGTACGCTTACGTTGGCGGATAAATGGATTATCAGTAAATACAATGAGTTGGTTAAAGAGGTTACCGAAAACATGGAAAAATATGACCTTGGAATTGCTCTGACGAAAGTGTACGACTTTATCTGGGAAGAGTTCTGCGATTGGTATATTGAGATGGTAAAACCTCGATTGTATAATGATGCTGATGAAACTAAGGCAGCTGCATTATGGACCTTAAAGACTGTATTAATCAATTCACTAAAACTGCTTCATCCATATATGCCATTCTTAACTGAGGAAATCTTCTGTACACTACAGGAAAAAGAAGAGTCAATTATGGTTAGTGACTGGCCGGTTTACCGTGAAGAATTAAGATATGCGGACGAAGAAAAAGCTGCTTCCCTGGTTAAAGAGGCGGTAAAAGGAATTCGTAATGTACGTGCTACAATGAATGTTGCACCAAGTAAGAAAGCTACGGTATATGTGGTAAGTACAAGTGAGGAAGTACGTAATATATTTGAAAAGAGTAAGGTATTCTTTGCAACGCTTGGCTATGCCAGTGATGTAATTATTCAAAATGATCAATCTGGTATTGCTGAGGATGCGGTATCTGCGGTAATCAACAATGCAACGGTATATATTCCGTTTGCTGAGTTAGTGGATATCGAAAAAGAGATTGAACGTTTGGAAAAAGAGAAAGAAAAACTTGAAGGGGAGCTCGCTCGTGTAAATGGTATGTTAAGTAATGAACGTTTTGTAAGCAAAGCTCCAGCAAGTAAAATTGAAGAAGAAAAAGCTAAATTGGTGAAGTATGAAACCATGATGGCTCAAGTAGAGGAACGTCTTAATCAGTTGAAAAAGTAGTGACTGTCGATAATTGCGATGGTAAAAACTTGCAAAACCGGGGCACCCTATTATAATTGTTAGTAGAGTAGAGATTCTTAGATACAGAAATCTGATTCTTAGAAAAATTCGAATGCTATTGCAGTTATGATTGGGTGCTTTTCGGGTTAAAATATCTTATTATATCGAATTTTGATATATGTGTTCTTTTGATTCCCTTATTAGGATGAAAATAGTTAGAAAGTATTGATTTTTATGGAAGTTCTCGGTATTATGAAAGATAGGAAAAGATATAAGTGCGTAGTATGTAATTTGATTGGGAGGTTATCATGATTAACTTTGAAGAAGAATTAGAACGTTTTCAACCAAGTCTAGAAGTTGAGCAAGCGGAAGATGCGATATATAACAATGATTTGACAGATGCAACAGATATAATAAAAGAGATATTGAAGGAGAAGAAAGAGAATAAATAATAGGTGGAGATCATATGAAATGTCCGATTTGTGAAAGTACATTGTCATTAAAAAGTAATCGTTGTGATAGATGTGGTGCAGATACTCGAGTTTATAAGAAGATTGTCAAAGCTTCCAACAGTTTTTATAATCAAGGATTGAGAAAGGCAAAGGTTCGTGATTTAACCGGAGCTGCTAACGATCTTCGTCAAAGTCTGCAATTAGACAAGCGTAATACCAATGCCAGAAATCTTCTTGGGCTCGTTTATTATGAGATGGGGGAAACGGTAAGCGCATTAAGTGAGTGGGTGTTAAGTAAACATTTTCAACCTGAGGATAACGATGCTGATGAGTATATGAGTTCAGTGCAATCCAATCCGTCCAAATTAGAGACGCTTAATCAGGCAATCAAAAAGTATAATTCAAGCTTAATCAGTGCCAAACAGCATAACAGTGATTTGGCAATTATTCAGTTAAAGAAAGTTATCAGTTTGAATCCAAAGTTCCTTCGTGCTTATCATTTATTAGCCTTACTATATATCAATGAAGGGGAAAAGGATAAAGCCTATCGTTTGCTTTTAAAGGCAAGTGCGATTGATGTTAACAATACAACAACTCTTAGGTATTTAAAAGAGGTTATGCCACAGAATGCGAAGGCTATTCCTGTTTTGGAAGCTGGCAATGAGGAGAAAGAGCCAAATACACAGTCAAAATCAGAATTTAACGTGTTTTCTGGTATGGCTTCCTATAAGGAAGACAAACCAAACATTTGGGCATATTTGAATCTGGTTATAGGTATCGTAGTAGGTATCTGTTTTTGCTTTTTCTTAATTGTTCCTCAGATTGAGAGCAGTAAAAGTAGCGAAAGCCAAGAACAGTTGCAGGTGAAAAATGAGAGAATCTCTACTTTAGAGACGGAGAACTCCAGCTTAAAGAATACGAATAAAGAGTTACAGGGTAAGGTAGATGAATTAACAAAGGATTTAGCAGATGCTAATAAGGAGCCAGTTACAACGCCTCCACCAACTACTGCACCTGAACCAGGGTATGATAAATTATTTGAAGCAGCTTCCTTGCTTCTTGAAAATAAAGAAGAAGAAGCAGCATTAGCTTTGACAACAGTAGTATATGAGAATCTTAAGTTACAGTCAGCAAAAGATTTGTATGATTATATTAAGAACAAAACATTTGCCGATGCAGCATCTGATTTATACCGGCAAGGTAAGCGGTCCTACGACAGGGGAAAATATCAGGAAGCTATTACGTTTTTCGAGCAGAGTGTTGCATTAAAAAGCGATCAGTTAGATTCACTATTTTTTATGGGAAGATCATATCATCGATTGAATGAAATTGAGAAGGCAAAAGAGTTTTATAATCTTCTTGTCAATGAATATGCCACTACCAGTCGTGGTAGACAGGCAGCTTTACAACTCGGAAAGCTTGACTAATCACAAAACAGAAGATTGGTGCAAACAGCATCAGTAACATACATGGTAGATAGAAAAGAAGGTGTGCGCAGGAAAACTATGCGTCATACCTTTTTTTCTCAATCTAGACTGTAAAATTATGTAAAACATAGAAAGGAGAGGCGACAATGGTAGAAAAACATAATCAGATAACAGCAGACAGCACTGTAAATCCAGTTACTTATCAGGTTGTTGATCGTTGCTTGGTTATTGGGTTAAACCAGGAACTAGATCATCATATTGCATCATTAATTCGTGAGAAAGCCGATCATTTGATCGAGAAGAAAGGTGTAAGAAACATCATATTTGATTTTAATAAAGCAGGCTTTATGGATAGCTCAGGAATAGGTGCAATAATGGGAAGATATAAGCGTGTATATCTAACAGGAGGAAAGGTAGCTGTAGTGAATGTAAATAATACCGTGGATCGGATTATAAGGCTGTCAGGTTTATATAAACTGGTAAAAAGGTATGCATCAGTTGACGAAGCCGTGCATTGTTTGAAGCGAGAATAGTAATTTGATCAGGGTAATTATTAGAAAGCAGTCAGGAGGGTGAAAATGAATTATACAACCGAAATGGTATTAGAGATTGATTCTAAGTCAGAAAATGAAAGTTTTGCTAGAACTGTAGTTGCTGCATTTGTGGCACGGCTGAATCCAACACTAGAAGAGATTGCGGACATCAAAACAGCGGTTTCAGAGGCAGTCACTAACTGTATCATACATGCGTATGAGGGCGGTAGTGGTAAGATAAGAATATATTGTAAACTAGATGGGTACAATTTACATGTTGAGATAACAGATACTGGAATTGGGATAGATAATATAAAGCTGGCGAGAGAACCATTATATACAACGAAACCGGAAATGGAACGTTCTGGAATGGGCTTTTGTTTTATGGAGGCTTTTATGGACAAGCTTGAGGTGGAATCACAGCCTAACCAAGGAACAACAGTTAAGATGGATAAGCTAGTACATAATTAATGCGGAGGTGACTATGAATACCCTGAGGCTGATTCAACTTTCACAGCAAGGGGATAAAGCAGCCCGTGATCGGATTATTATAGAGAATGCAGGGCTTGTCTGGAGTATAGTACGGAGGTTTATTAATCGGGGACATGAGCTGGAGGATTTATTTCAAATTGGCAATATTGGTCTAATGAAGGCAATCGATAATTTTAACACTGATTATGATGTTAAGTTTTCGACCTATGCTGTTCCGATGATAACTGGTGAAATAAAGCGTCATCTCCGGGATGATGGTATGATAAAAGTAAGCCGTTCATTAAAAGAAATCGCAGGCAAAGTGAAAAATACAAAAGAAATGCTAAACAATCAATTAAACCGCGATCCTACTTTGGAGGAGATAAGTGAGCAGATCAATGTTCCGGTGGATGATATCATTATGGCGATGGAGGCGAATGCTGAAGTCGAAAGCCTATATAAGACGATATACCAAGGGGATGGGAATGCTATCTATCTAATTGATAAAATTGAGCGTGGTGAGGATGATCACGAAAATATTGTGAATCATATTGCGTTAAGAGAAGTATTGGATTCATTAAATGAAAAGGATAGAAATATAATAAAACTTCGGTATTTTGAAGAGAAAACACAGACTGAGATTGCGAATATGTTAGGAATATCTCAAGTTCAGGTATCAAGACTAGAACGGAAAATATTAAAAAGTATGCGTGAGAGCATGATATAAACCATATCAACTTTTATCTAGCTATGCCGGGTACAAGTGTTTGAGTGTATTTATATAAAAATAGTAATTTTTTCTAGTATAGTTCAGACAAGAAAATAAGATAATATAAGTAAAATATGAAATTATTAGAAAGCATTAGCTATTAAGCTAATGCTTTCTTTATGAAATGGGGATTGTTACTATGGTAAATAAAAAAGTACTAGTTTTAAGTGTTGCGGTAATTATGGTTGTCGCCTGTGTAGTTGCATTTATGTGTTTTTATAATACGACAGACTCTACCTTCGGAGGAATGTTGGTATGAGCAAAAAAGTTATATATCTGAAGATTGATGAGAATATCAAATTGAATAAAAAGGACATTAATATTGAGGATATAGCAAAACTTTATTGTACAGACAACAGTATAATTCAAAGGCTTTATAAATTACCGGTATATCAGATTCAAAGCGAAGAGGAGATCAAGATTGCTTTTAGTATACTAAAAATAATAGCGGAAATAGTAAAAAACGAGCCGGATTATGAGGTAGTAAACCTTGGGGAAACAGATTTTGTAGTATCTTATGAAATTCCAAAAAAGCGAAAAAAAATCTGGGAATACTGTAAGACAGGATTTGTCGGGTTAATCGTTTTTTTTGGTGGAGCCTTTAGCATTGTGTCCTTTAATGCGGATATTGGTGTGAGTGATCTTTTTATGAAAACGAGGCAACTTGTTACAGGCAGTAGTGTCAATACAAATAATGCCATGGAGATAGGATATAGTCTTGGAATTCCAATCGGGATTCTGGTGTTTTATAATCATTTTAGCAAATTCAAGTTGAATAAAGACCCAACTCCTATTCAGATGGAAATGCGTAAGTATGAAAACGATATTAATGGAGCAATCATTGATGATGCCAATAGGGAGGATAAAACCGTTGACGTGGATTAAGACTGTTTCTCTTTTTTTTATAGGTATATGTGGTGGTTTAATCGTTGCTGCCGGTATTTTTGCATTTATTACGTTGTTACAAATCATCCCTAGGTTTGCTTCAAGAACACAAACTGCAAAGTATATATTGTTCTATGAAGATTGTGTTATTTTAGGAGGTACGCTTACAAATATGGTTGATACCTTTAATATTCAAATGAAAGTTGCTCCAGTAATTGGGATGATTGGTTTGGTTCTATACAGCACCTTTTCTGGGATATTTGTAGGGTGCCTTGCAATAGCTTTGGCTGAAGTAGTGAATGTTGTACCAGTATTCGCTGGAAGAGTAAAACTGGTGGTAGGAATACCGTATTTGCTACTTAGTTTGGCGATTGGAAAATGTATTGGAACCTTTTATTTGCTGATTATTAATCCAATTAAGTAATTAGTCAGCAAGTATCGTTCTAGAATTATACGAAGAGGAAAAGGATGTGGAGAATTATGAGCAACAAAAAAGGCCAGCAAAATATCAAAGATATTTTGAATGAAAAAGATCAAAAGGTCAGGGATCAGAAGTATAACCAGTATGTTGAAACGGTGACTCCAAAGCATAGTTTGATTGGAAACTGCATAAAAGCATTTATAGTCGGAGGAATAATATGTTTGATTGGTCAGATACTTGTTAACTGGTTTATGTCAATGGGAATGTCAATTGACACAGCAAGCTCTTACAATATCATCATATTGATTGGTTCTAGTATAATTTTAACTGGATTTAATATCTACCCATGGTTATGCAAATGGGGAGGTGCAGGTACGATTGTTCCAATTACCGGTTTTGCCAACTCAGTGGTAGCACCTGCAATTGAATATAAAAAAGAAGGACAGGTGTTTGGAATTGGATGCAAGATCTTTACGATAGCCGGACCAGTCATATTGTACGGTATCCTGTCATCATGGCTACTTGGAATCATTTATTATATTGTTAAGCTGTGGAAAGGAGGAGCTGCATGAGTAAAGATAAGTCAAAAGGAAAAATATGTGGAAAGCAAAGCCTTCATTTCTCTAAACCAGTTTATATATCGGGTTACTCCAGTATAGCAGGAAAAAAAGAAGGGGAAGGTCCGCTTGGCAAAGGCTTTGACATGGTTGATGAAGATCCGTTGTTTGGGATGAATACCTGGGAAGAAGCAGAAAGTAAAATGCAAAAACTTGCTTGCCAACTAGCTATCCGTAAGGCGGGATATGAAAACAAAGACATTCGTTATTTGTTAGGTGGAGATTTGTTAGGACAACTCATAGCAACTTCTTTTGGTATCATGTCACTTGAAATACCAATGTTTGGAATTTATGGTGCGTGCTCTACTATGGGTGAGGGACTTTCCTTGGGTGCAATACTAGTTGAAGGTGGATATGCCAACCATGTTGTCGCAGTTACATCAAGTCATTTTGCAGGTGCAGAAAAGCAATTTCGTTTTCCACTTGGATACGGGAATCAACGACCAAAATGTGCATCGTGGACTGTAACAGGAAGCGGTGCAGTGGTATTAAGCTCTACACCAGGTAGTCAGCCGACCGGAATTGGTATCACAGGGATTACAACAGGTAAGGTCACGGATTATGGTCTCAAAGATTCAATGAATATGGGAGCTTGTATGGCTCCAGCTGCCTGTGATGTTATTTATCAGAATCTTGTTGATTTTGACAGAAAACCCGAGGATTATGATCGAATTATCACTGGCGATCTCGGTGTAGTAGGAAAGGAAATCACGTTGGATATCATGAAAGAAAAAGGGTATGATATCACGAATTTATACATGGATTGTGGAATTGAGATGTTTGATGCAGAGAAACAAGATACCCATGCTGGTGGCAGCGGTTGTGGATGTTCTGCTATTACACTTACTGGTTACATTATGGGGAAACTTCGAACCGGTGAATGGAAAAGAGTCTTGTTTGTACCAACAGGTGCCCTTTTGTCACAAGTAAGCTTTAATGAAGGCCAGTCAGTTCCTGGTATCGCCCATGGTGTTGTGATTGAGAATATCGGGTAAGGAGGAATAACATGGATTATGTAAAAGCATTTGTCGTAGGTGGTTTGATTTGTGCAATTGTACAGATTTTTATGGAAAAGACAAAGTTACTACCAGGTAGAATTATGGTTGGATTAGTTATCAGTGGTGCAATTCTTGGTGCTATTGGATTATATGAACCGTTTGCCAAATGGGCAGGAGCAGGAGCTACCGTTCCATTAAGTGGTTTTGGCAATGCTTTGTTCAAGGGAATGAAGAAAGCAATTGATCAGGAAGGTTTTCTTGGCTTGTTTAAGGGTGGTTTTACTGCTAGTGCAGTAGGAATCTCTGCGGCATTAATTTTTGGGTATATTGCTTCCTTGATCTGGGATTCGAAGATGAAGAAATAAATAATAAAAAACAGGCGCTACCTATTAACTAGGAAAGCGCCTGCTTTAATAGTGCGCCCAACATGGGCGCAATCTTATTCTGTATATTGCTCTGGAATTGCTTCATCGAACGCATCCTGAGGTTTCTCTGGCAGAATGGCCTGAGTGTTATTATTATAACGGTTTGACCCTTCTTCATTTGCTTCTTCCACGTTTCCTAAACTACCCGTTGGAGTATGCAGTGTACAGTAGCCTCCATTATCTTCAAAATGTTTTGGCATAATGTTTTTGGTATCTGCAGTTTTTGACGTTTCGTTATCTTTTTTCAAATAAACTCTGGTCTTAGTGTCTGGACAACTATTATTAGCACGTAGTCCCGTATCTTCACATATTGTGATTTCTACATGACTGTCACATAATTCAGTTGGTTGAGTTCCCTTGGCAAAGTATTCTTCAATTACCGTGGAGCCTCCAAGTGCTTTATCACAGATACCAGGAATTGCAAGTTTGCCTGATTTGGAACAAATCTTTGCACTTACAATCGAATCAGGTTTTGGAAAATCAACAACCTCCATCTCTTTATGAATTTTACTCATAATTTCCTTCCAGAGGTATTTGTGAAACGAGGTATCGTCCTGATTTTTGCTATAATCATATCCACTCCAGATTGTTGCAGTGTAATATGGAGTATAACCACTGAACCATAAGTCATAATCTTTGGAGGTAGTTCCTGTTTTACCTGCAAGGGGCATATCAGAGAACTTAATCATAGCTCCAGTACCACCTTTTGCAACAACATCCTTCATTGCATCCGTTAATAACCAGGCGGTCGATTCTTTCATAACTTGTGTTGAAGATGACTCGTTATCGATAATCACATTACCTTGTCGATCAGTGATTTTTGTGTAGAAAATAGGCTCTTGATAATAACCGCCGTTTGCAATAGCTGCATAGGCTGCCGTTAATTCCAAGTTACTAACACCATCGGTAATACCACCAAGAGCAAGAGGAAGGTTAATATCCGATCTGGTTTTTCCATCCGTATCGGTTCTTTGGGTCACCAAAGAGGTAAAGCCTAACCGCTCCAGATAGCTAAAGCCTACTGCTGGTGTAATTTCAGCTAAGGTTTTAACAGTTACAATGTTCATAGATTTCTTAATTGCTTGTCGTAATGTTGACAGACCCTGATAAGACTCTCCATTCCAGTTGTTTACTTTGGTTTCTGTACCAGGATAATAGTATTCGCTATCATCCATGACGTTACCCAGTGTCATTCCACCGACATCTAGGGCAGGAAGATAGGTAGATAGTACTTTAAATGTGGATCCTGGCTGTCGAAGCGTATTGGTTGCACGATTTAACGTACGATTACCTGTTTTATCGCCTCGTCCACCAACAATTGCTTTCACTTCACCAGTATGTTGATCCATCAAGGTAAATGAAACCTGGGGTTGTAATTTGAAGTTGATGTTTTCCGCAACTACAGATGCACCATTTACTAGTAATGTTTTTTTGAATGCTTCGATGTATTCGTTAGCATCATCTTTGTTTTTAAAGTATAGATCAAACTGATCTTTTTCTTTGACGCCAGCTTCCTTATCTTTTTCAAGAAAATATTTCTTAATATGGCCCTCCGAATAATGTGTTTGAGTTCCATCTGGGTTCAGGATACTTAAGCGATACTCTAGTTCCCATTCGGAACCTTTTGGATATAATTCTTCATTAGATAATACATCATTACAAACCTGTTGAAGTTTTCTATCCTGAGTCGTATAAATACGTAGCCCACCAGTATATAAAAGATTAGTAGCAGCAGTGGCAGTATAACCTTTCTTTTCGACCAAGTCATCGATTACTTGTTCAATCACTTCATCCACAAAATAGGTGTTGTAAGCATAGGCGCCGCTTATTTCTTTATTAACATCTTTAATAACATCGTAAATATTATCATTGATTGTTTCGTCATATTCTTCTTTTGTAATATAACCAAGTTTTAACATTGAATCTAGTACTTCTTGGCGACGTACTTTATTATTTTCTGGGTAAGTAACAGGGCTTAGCATGGTTGGACTTTGAGTAATTCCGGCAATAACACTTGCTTCGGCTAAATTAAGATCCTGTACATTCTTATTAAAATAGCGCTGTGATGCTGCTTGAACGCCTAAAGTACCACTACCAAGGTTTATCGAATTCAGATAGTGCTCAAGTATCTGTTCTTTTGGCATCTTATCTTCTAACTGAATGGCAAGATATTGTTCCTGAACCTTACGCTGCATACTAACGATGAAGTTGCTTTCATTACCGCCACCAAAGACTTTGTTTTTTAGTAATTGCTGTGTTAGTGTACTTGCTCCCTCATTAAAGGTACCATTGGTTACTCCGACAAAGAAAGCACGAAAGATTCCTCTGACATCAATCCCGTTATGTTCGTAGAAACGTTCATCCTCAACCGCAATAAATGCTTGTTTTACGACCTCTGGTATTTTGTCAATACTCACATGATCGCGATTAGCTTCGGCACCAAGCAATTCTTTTATCAATGTATTATTATTATCATAAACATAAGTTTTATATAAGGATGGTGCTACACTAATACTATTAATGTCAGGAGCAGTATCAATCAAGCTGTTTAATACTCCATAGGCACTGACAGCACCTAGTATGCCAAAGGTTACAACAGTAATCAGAAAGATTCGATAAACAATTATATTAAACTTACGAGATAATTTTACCGATGCTGACTGTATTTTACGTTGCTTCTCGGCAAGTCCACTTTTACTGTAATTCATATTGACCTCCTTGATGCAAAGTTATTGCACTTTCCTATTATACCAAAAATTATGAACAAAATAAAGATGAAATATACTATTCCTATGTTTGAACAAGTTTTAAAATAAAATGGATATATAATATACGCAAATATGGTTCATTATACTTCACAAGTATTAGTAAATATAGTAAAATAGTAATAAGGGACTATTAAATTTAAATTAAATATGTATAAATAAATGTTAAGAAATTAGATATTTTAGACATTATTTTACTTTCGGGAAGTCGGAAAAAGGTGAGTGATGTCGAAAATAGGTATACAACAGGTCTTTTTGCGGAATCTACAATTTGCACATTATGCTATTGAAAGGTATAGTAAGATATGGGATACAATCTTGCAATAATAATACCATGGGAGGGTAGTGTATGTATAGTAATGAATTGATTGGCGAAAGCAGTTTCACAGCAATAGACGGAAGGGTATTAGCGCTTCAATATTACCTTACATCAAATGTCAGTAGTGAACTGCAAAAAGAAATTTATGGTTTGCGAATTGTTTTGCGTGATGACAGTACGAAAGAAGAGGAAACTTTAAACGGACTCGGGGAATCAAAGGAGTACGTGAAAGACATCGGGGAGATCATGTTACGTAATATTGTTACACCAATTAGTGCAGTTTATGTTGCAGATGATTTATTATCAACAGCATATTAACATCCATCTACCTAAGTTGTTAATAAACAAGTGAAGCAGTGTTACACTATCTCGGATAGTAAGTAGAGTAAGAATTTTACAAAAGACTGTGTTAAGGGCAAACAGCAAGGACATAAGTGAAGAAAAAGGATGAAGCTTATATGACAGATAGTTACAATATAGCCTACATAGGTGGTTCAAGTGAAGTAATAGAAAAAAAGTCTCGATTTATCGGACAAGTGTTTCCAATTGAAAGTGAAGAGGAAGCGTTAGAGTATATAGAACAGGTAAGAAAGCAATATTATGATGCTAGACACCATTGTTATGCATACGTATTTGGAATTAACAATGAAGTGATCCGGTCTAGTGATGATGGAGAACCATCACAGACAGCTGGAAAACCTATTTTAGATGTTATCTTGGGAGCGAAGCTACATAATGTTCTAGTTGTCGTGACCAGGTACTTTGGTGGCACATTACTTGGTACTGGAGGCTTAGTCCGTGCTTATGGAAAAGCTGCTAAGGAAGCGATTACTAACAGTACTATTATTACAAAGTGTCATGCTGTTAGAATGCAGGTTATTACCGATTACAATTTTATCGGTAAACTCAATTACATTGCTAATCAAATGGAGATACCTGTCTTAGGCACTGATTATCAAGAAATGGTAAAAGTAGAATATATCATTGAGGATGAGTTTGTTACTACCTTTATCAATAAAGTAACAGAGGCATCCGGAGCGACTGCAAAGTTAAATCAGCAAGCAGAATGTTATTATGCGAAAATCCATAACGAATTATTGCTTTTTGAGCGATAAAATAGCGAAAGAGAAAGAAGATAAGAAAAACAATGTTACCTAAAGATGAAATTATATTACTAAGTTTTGTGAATATGAAATTACGCGACAAATACAGTTCATTGCAAGAATTCTGTGAAGCATATGAGATTACACAACAAGAAATAAAAGATAAATTAAAGAAAATTGAATATGAATATGTTCCTGAAATTAATCAATTTCGATAGTAATCGAATAACTTATTTTACTGTTGACTAATTCGTATGGGCGTATCCAAGCCTAGTTATATTCACAATGATGAAGAAACACTTTCTAAATTATATCATTTATGCTATAATTAGGAAGTGTTTTTTTCATGATATAGAATTAGGGCGTCAAAAGCCCTTATTAAAATTATAGTTCGTCAATTTGCACAATTCTGTTTGTGAATCGTGATGCAAGGCATAATTCATTCGCAACACGCTCTCGCTTGGATGAAGTTCGTAGTGGCACATAAGGCCCTAAA
>JAEYSV010000041.1 GCA_023434365.1 Bacillota bacterium
GGTTACAGGATCCAGACCCAGCTGACCTGAGGTGTACAGAAAATCTCCTACTCTAACCGCATGTACATAAGGTCCAACAGCTGCCGGTGCATTTTTTGCATTAATAACTTCTTTCTTCATAAAGAAAACCTCCATTTGATATTTAGGATTTTAAAACACTATAGTTATTCTAATCTTTACCTTGGATTCTGGCAAGTGCCTCTGAAAACATAACGACCAGCTTTCTCAAGAATAACATTGCCCTGATCAACCACTCTCATACCCTGTAACAGAACTACTTCAGCACGACCCTTAATATCAAAACCTTCATACGGTGTATAATCCACCCTTTGAAGCTGCCCCGCAGCAGTGATCACTCCCTGATATTCTGGGTCCCAGATTACCAAATCCGCATCACTTCCAACTGCAATTACACCCTTTCTGGGATACATACCGTATTGCTTTGCTGGCTTTGTAGAGAGTGCAGCACAGAACTGTTCCAAGGTAATTCGGTTCTCCAGCACTCCATAGGTATACATAAGTGCCGGACGATGCTCAACACCCGGAATACCGTTCGGTATTCTGGAGAAGTCCTGGAGGCCTCTCTCCTTCTGACCCTTATAATGAAAGCTACAGTGATCGGTTCCGATGGTATCAATCTCGTTCTCACTCCATGCCTTCCATAAGCATTCCATATCCTCCTTCTTACGAAGGGGGGGAGAAAGTACATATTTGGCACTTTCAAAGCCAGGTAGGTCGTACTTGGAATCCTCCATCAAAAGATATTGGGGACAGGTCTCTACGTACACCCTCTGTCCCTTCGCTCTGGCCCCTGCAACAATCTCATAGCCCTTCTTAGAGCTTAGGTGAACGATATTGACCGGTGCCTCGGCCAGTCTGGCTACCGTAAGCAATTCATGAACCGCCTCCGCTTCGACCTCATCCGGACGGGACAAGGGATGCGCCTTTGGTGAAAAATCACCATTCGCCTTCTGTTCCTTTATTAAGGTATTCACCAAATCACCATTCTCACAGTGAACTCCGATAATTCCCCCCTCTTCCTTGACTGCCTTTAAGATCTCATACATGATACCTGCATGCACCTTTAGATTGTCATAAGCCATATAAATCTTATAAGAGGTTACACCTGACGCTGTCATATCCTTTAATTCTTTCTTTGTGTTCTCATTCCAATCGCTGATGGACATATGGAAGCCGTAATTACAGGAGGATTGTCCTTCTGCTCTTTTATGCCAGTTCTCTAAAGCTTCCTTCAGGGTCTCACCCTTATTCTGCGTTGCAAAATCCAGAACCATGGTAGTTCCGCCCACAATCGCGGCCTTTGAACCAGATTCAAAATCATCCGCCGTGTGAAAATCTCCTGTGTCAAGGTCAAAGTGTGTATGGGTGTCAATGAAGCCCGGGAAAATTAATTTCCCAGCGGCATCAATCACCTTTTCACCCAAGGAAGGTAAATCCTCTCCAAGCTCAACAATACTTTCTCCCTTTATTCGTATATCTAATCGGGAACTTCTCTCAGCTGTAACAACCGTTCCACCTTTAATTAATAGGTCCATAGCATCAATCACTCCTGTCAAAAGACTATAATTACGATTATTGCAACAGCAGATAACGGTGATCATAATATACCGCTAACATTAAATTCTTAATCTCAACATTTAATTCACAGAATATATCCTTAAGGTCTACATCCTTGATATTATCTCCGAGACGAACCCGGAAGAGTGCCTTTTTCATGTCCAGAGGAACAAAGCCTTGATTCTCACTATCTTCAAAATCCTCTATCGTTCTAAAAAATGTGAATTTCTCTTTGTAAGGAGCACTGTCATAAGGGCAGAAGCTCCTGCAGTTACCACATTCATTACACATATAATCAATGTGCAGAATCTGAGGTTGCTTTGCGCCGTGTACAAAGATGGAGACATTCGCACGATTCGGGCAAACCTCGACACATGCTTCGCATATCTTATTACATTCTAAGCAGCGATTCCCTTCTTCCTCTGCCGGCTTCACAGCTGCTAGTACGCCCTTCTTTGCTGAAATCTCGGACTCCCGAAGCGGATTATCAATAGAGGCTCTTGGCTTAAGGTTAAGGATTGCATTGACTGCCTTTGAAGCATCACGGATGGCTTCTACAACCGTTGCAGGACCACCTGCACCGTCTCCTGTTACATAGACACGGGCAACCGAGGATTCCATGGTATCCGAATTATACTCTGCAATACCTCTCTTGTTAACCTTTAAGCCTAAGGCTTCATAGAAGGAGTCATCCACCTTCTCACCCAGGGAAGCCACAACGGTGTCGATATCCAGTATAACCTCTTCCTCCGTCTCAATTGGTTTCTGTCTGCCGGAGATATCCATCTCGCCGAGTACCATCCTATGACAGGTCAGCTTGCCTTTCTTATGGTTAATCGGTGCCAGAAGTTCTAAAATTTCAACCCCATCGTGAAGTGCAAGCTCAAGCTCCTCCTCATCGGCAGGCATATACTTTACAGTACGGCGGTAAACAATATAAACATGCTCCACACCTGGTATTCTCTTGGCTGCTCTGGCAGCATCCATCGCAGTATTACCTGCTCCGATAATGGCCACATTCTTACCGAGCGTAATGGACTCCGGATGATTACGGCAGGTATCTAAGAATTCAATCGCATTGATTTCCTTCTCACATTCAATACCAAGGGGCATCCCCTTCGTTGCACCGATTGCTAATATAATATCCTCAAAACCAGCGTCTCTCAGCTCTTTCAGATCAGTAACCGGATGATTGAATACGAATTTCGCTCCCATCGCCTTCGCTAAGCTGACATCCTTTTCTACATCCTCTCTAGGGATACGGAATTCCGGTACGATATATCTTACGATACCGCCGGCTTCACTTCTCTTCTCGAATACGGTAACCTCGGCTCCTTCTCTTGCCAGGAAGAAGGCGCTTGCAATACCGGCTGCACCGGCTCCAACTACTGCTACCTTCTTATCCTTATACTGATCGGAAGGCTTCAGCTCCTGGATGAGCTCATCATAACCCTTCTGTGCCGCCACTAATTTGGCGCCGCGAATCTGAATGGATTCCTCATAGAAATTGCGGGTACATTTATTCATACAGGTATGACTACAGATGGTACCGGTAATGAAGGGGAGTGCATTCTTGTCCGTGATAACCTTCAACGCCTTAAGATACTCGCCGTCCTTCACCAGTTTCAGATAGGTCGGGATATCCTGCTCAATCGGACATTGCTTATTACAGGGTGCAATAAAGCAGTTAATCAAAGGTACCTTAGCTTCAAGCTTTCTGGAGGGAAGTGGTTTCACTCCCTTCGTATAATGCTTATCGGTTATTACCTCTTTAATGAACTCGCCAAGCTCCTCTACATTAACTCTGCTAAACTCCTCATAATCCAACTTTTCAAGCTTTTCGGCAATCTGATTGCCTCTCTGATAACCACCGGTCTTCAGATAGGTCGTGGCCATCGTGATCGGCCAGATGCCAAGTGAATATATCTTAGTAATATTAAAGTAATCCGCGCCACCGGAATAGGAGATACGAAGCTTTCCATCGAAAGCCTTCGACAGCTTATATGCTACCGACAGGGATAGCGCAGCTAAGGAACGTCCGGACATATACATCTCCTCGCTAGGCAGCTCCTTTCTTGTAACATCTACCGGGAAGGTGTTCGTCAGCTTTACACCGAACTCCAAGCCTTCGGCCTCTGCTTTCTCCTTCAGTCTCTTCAGCATAGGAACTGCATCCTCAAACTGTAAGTCATCCTTGAAATGGAAATCACCAAAAACAACATAACCATACCCCATGCGATCCATAATATCTCTCGCCGTCTCATAGCCAAGAAGGGTTGGATTACATTTTACAAAGGTATTCAGATGTTTCTCCTTGATAAGATAGGTAGCAATACTTTCAATCTCTTGAGGAGGACAGCCATGCAAGGTTGACACAGTAACTGAGGTACATACCTTTGGTGATATGCTTTCGATGAACGCTCGGTCCAAGTTCTTAAACTTATTTATGTTGGATATCAGATAATCAGTGCATTCCTGCCATATTTCTGCCTTTCTTCCATCCATCAGCTGATTAATGAAGGTGTCAATCTTCTCGGACTGAATACCCTTCAGATCATAACCCACGCTCATATTGAAGACGAAGCCATCACTTTCCCCAAGACCGAACTCTCTGGCGATTACTTTTAAGGCAAACCATGCCTTAATATATTCCTCCATAGCCTCCGGTACCCGAAGCTCCGTGGACCACTCACAGTTATATCCCTCATCGTCAGCAAGAATACAGGGCTTACTCACCGGCAGGTCCTCTCCGTCCAGTATCTGAACCGTCTTAAGCTCAAAGAATCGATTTCCCGTATAATAAGCTGCCACGATATTCTGTGCAAGCTGAGTATTTGGACCGGGAGCCGGACCGTAGGGTGTCTCTAAGGTCTCTCCAAAGATAAGCAGAAGCTGTTTCTTCTCTTTAATAAAGGGCCTGCGAATTCCGAATACCTTTCCTGTTTCCTTTTTCTCTTCTATAATCCATTCCATTAGATTATGAAACGGTATTGGTGTCATTCTATCTCCCATTTTGATATCCTCCTATCCGTTAATGCTTCTTGCTAACACCATTGCTTGCTGTCGGCAATCCGCCATTGCCTTCGCTTCATCAATGCAGAGAAGCTCTCTATCCTTCATAAGAACCTTACCATTGATCATGGTTGTCACTACCTTACTTCCATTCATTCCAAACAGCAAATGTCCGTTAATATTATCCGCTGTCATTGGTGTAAGCGGATCATAATCTGCTACGACTATATCAGCTGCGTACCCTTCTTTCAATACGCCGAGTGGTGTATCAAAATAGCGATTTGCAATCTCTACATTTCCTTCAAACAGCATCGCAGGAACCTCGCCCCAAGCTGCTGTTGCATCACATAAATGATGCTTGTGTAATATATTTGCTACTTTATAAGATTCAAACATATCATTCGTATATCCATCTGTACCGAGACCGGTTAGAATACCCCGGTGGAAGATCTCCATCGTAGGAGGACAGCCACAGGCGTTACCCATGTTGGATTCCGGATTGTGAACCACCATCGTGTCAGTCTCCTTAAGAAGCTCCATCTCCTGACCATTGACGTAGATGCAATGGGCCGCAATGGTCTTGGGTCCAAGAATTCCGACGTCCATCAGTCGATTTACAATTCGCTTGCTATGATTCTTTAAGGAAGCATGTAAATCCTCAATCCCTTCTGCAACATGAATATGATAACCAACCGTCTCCGGTGTATTCTCCCTGCAAAGAGCAAAGGTCTTATCGGAAATTGTAAAGGCTGCATGCATTCCCATCATACCTTTCAGCATATCATCCGTCTGCTTCGCTGTAAACCGGAGAAAGTCTGCATTCTCTTTTACCCCGGCTCTCATCTTCTCTTCCCCGTCGCGATCCGACACCTCATAGCACAAACAGGTACGTACCCCTAGTTCCTTCGCTGCATCAGCGATTGTAAATAAGCTGTCTCTTATACTTCCGAAGCTTGCATGATGATCAAACACTGTGGTCACACCATTCTTAATACAATCAATATAGGTCGCAAGAGCGCTCTGCCTTGTCTGTTCTAAGGTCAGGTGGCGGTCAATATTCCACCATAATCCGTCCAAAATATCCAAGAAACCCTTTGGATTATAATTGTTAATGGATAATCCTCTTGCCATAGCA
>JAEYSV010000054.1 GCA_023434365.1 Bacillota bacterium
AAGTTTAATCATGGTCAAAAAGCTGCTAGCTTTATTAACCGTCATGTCTTTCGACATGTTTACTGTTTTAAGGTTGCTGTTTGAATCTTACGATCCAAAAGCTGTTCTTAATTTGAAATCTCTTTGCGAACTCTATGTTTCGCTTTTTAGAATTTTCAAGGTTGTTTCACTGTTTAATTATCAATGTTCGTTTTGCTTTACTCGTTTGAGTCAGCTTGAATAGTTTATCATTTTGAAAGTCATTTGTCAACAACTTTTTAATGTTTTTTTGAAGCAGTTTTTTACTTGGCTTCAACGGAGAAGGAGGGATTTGAACCCTCGCGCCGCTATTAACGACCTACTCCCTTTCCAGGGGAGCCCCTTCAGCCGCTTGGGTACTTCTCCACATTTACACAATGCGATCGGCTAAATAATAATTACATTATGAACGGAGAAGGTGGGATTCGAACCCACGGCCCCTTTCGGAGTCACCGGTTTTCAAGACCGGCTCCTTAAACCACTCGGACACCTCTCCATAGTGTTCTATATCTATAAAATCAAACATGAGCTCGTCTTACAAAAGACGACTACATTATAACGATTTTATTCGATTTTGTATTCATCACCGCAACCATTTCCCGTAGCGACAAGATTTATTCTACCACAGGAAATTTCTTTTGTCAACAATGTTTTTGAATTTTTTCTAAAATTGACACAATTTAATGGAAGTAAGCATATATCGTAGTTTTAAGTCTATCTAAGTCTATATGTTGGGGTTAATTAACGAAATATAGCGATATATTGTCGAATTTGTTTCTCATTCAAGCCACTCTAATTGTATAGCCCAACCAATATTATTATATTGTTTTGCTTAACCTTTTCTTTTACATAAGAAACTTTTTGCTATGTCCATATCTTCTACTGTTGTAATCTTAATATTAGAATAGGAACCCTCTATCATTATAACCTTTGTATCACTTAATAATTCAACTACCATAGAATCATCTGTAACTTCTGTTATTCTTTCTGCCATCATTTTATCGTAAGCACTTCGTATTAATGAGTAAGAAAAAGCTTGTGGTGTTTGTACACTCCATAATGTAGACCGTTTTGGCGTTGTAAGTACCTTATGATCATCACTCACTATCTTAATAGTATCTTTTGTTCGCACACCACTTACACATGCTTGGCATTTTTGTACCTGACTTACTATTTGATTAATATGCTCTGTTTCAATACAAGGTCTTGCACCGTCATGTATGAGCACATAATCACATCCAGTCAATGATAATAACCCACAATAAACAGACTCGTAACGCTCAGCCCCTCCAGCAATAATATTACTGACCTTTTTAAATCTATGTTTTATAACAATCTCTTCTTTTACATAAAGAATATCCTCCTTGCCAGTTACAAGAAGGATATCATCTACATCACTATTCTCAAATGCTTTTAGTGTATAGTAAAGAATCGGCTTATTATCTATTTGTAAATATTGTTTTGGAATATTAGTTCCCATACGCTTTCCATAACCTGCTGCAAGTATAATTGCCGTTATCATCATTTACACTCCTATACCATAATTCATTAGTTTCCTATTTATACATACCTTATTCAAATACTATTTACAGACTTATCTCTGCCCTATTTTTAAATTAGGTACCGCATTCAAATCTAATCCATGTGTTGTCCCATTAAGATACTCATAATATGCAGCGACTCCTATCATAGCTGCATTATCAGTACAATATACTGGCGATGGGTAATATAACTGAAATCCATTTTTATCACACACTGCTTTCATGGTTTCTCTCAAACACGAGTTAGACGCCACCCCACCAGCTAACGCAATCTTAATTAAATGATTTTCTTTAGCAGCCGCAATGGTATGCTCTACTAACACATCTACTACTGCCTGTTGAAATGAGGCAGCTATATCAGCTTCCACTATAGGTTCATTTTTCATATTGCATCCATTTATATGATTCAAAACAGCTGACTTTACTCCACTAAAACTAAAATCAAAACTATTTCCTTCTACTTTTGCTCTTGGGAATCGAATTGCGTCTTTATTTCCTTCTTTTGAAAGTTTATCGATCTTTGGTCCACCCGGATATCCTAACCCAATAGCTCGTGCCACTTTATCAAAGGCTTCTCCTGCAGCATCATCTCTTGTGCGACCAATAATTTGATACTTTCCATAATCATTTACCTTCACTATATGTGTATGTCCGCCAGACACAATCAAACATAGATATGGTGGCTCTAGTTCCTTATGTTCGATGTAATTTGCTGAAACATGACCTTCAATGTGGTGTACACCAACCAATGGCTTTCCAGTTGCAAAGCTAATTGCTTTTGCCTCTGCAACTCCAACAAGCAGTGCTCCCACCAAACCTGGTCCATAAGTCACCCCTATTACATCTATATCATCAAGCACAACCTCTGCCTCTTTTAACGCTTTTGTAATCACATAATTTATATTCTCAATGTGTTTTCTAGAAGCTATTTCTGGAACCACCCCTCCAAACAGCTTATGCAACTCAATCTGTGAAGAAATAACATTGGATAGAACTTCTCTTCCATTTCTAATCACCGCCGCTGCCGTCTCATCACAAGATGATTCAATTCCCAAAATCAGAATATCCTTTTCCATTCTATAATGCCTTTCTATTTTTCAGCCATTTTCCAACCGACAACCTTCCATTTTCCTACATCATCTCTGCGTAAAATAAAATTTTCTGTTGTGTTCAGTACCGTTGTATCCTCACGCAATGAAAAAGAAGCAGTAATTGTTGCCCACTCAGAACCATCCTCTTTTTTCTGCTGCACTAATGTATTTCCAAATACCTGTGTCTGCATTACCTTTCGCTTATCACCTTTAAACCCTTCAATTTCTAAGCCCAATGCTTGCAGGTGATCTATTTCTGGATTATTATCAAGAAGTTCCTGGTCTAATAATGAACGGAACTTGTCTACCAATTTATCATACTGTTCTTCCGTATACTGCTCATCATAAAACGCCTTGGTAATATCACAAAACATTTCCACTACCGTTACAGGTGTCGCAGGATAATCATTGGCCAATATTATCTCAATCTTAGAAGAAGGAATCTCAACCTCATCTTTTGGTGTATCCAAACTGTTGGAGATATAATAATATAACCCCCATATAATAACTGCTATGAGAAGCATTGATAATATAATTTTTAGTTTTCCACTTTTCATGTTTTCTCCCATCTACCACTACGGTGGCATTTTATATCTAGGAGTGTTTTGTAAGTTATCACTCTTACACTCCTTCTACCTGTGAAGTGTTCTTATTCATTATATCGGCTACTGCGTTCTCTTTATTTACTATTCATTTTTATCAAACTCTAATATTATTGTTTTTGAGTCTTTCCCAGGCTTTGCATTCTCAAATATACTCGTTACACTAGACATATACTCTTCAGGTCTTATTAAAGAAGGACTATAATGAGTTAACCAAAGCTCTTTAACATTGGCATCCTTGGCAGTCTTTGCTGCTTCCACAAAAGTCATATGTTTATACTCTACAGCTTTATTGCTTCTCTCATTATCTCCATACATTCCTTCACAGACTAACAAATCTGCTCCTGTTGCCGACTGTGTCAGTGCTGCGTTCGGCCTAGTGTCGGTACAATAAGTTAGGTGAATACCCTTTCGCTCCGGCCCCAAAACCATATCTGGAGTATACATCATGTTGTTTAACTCCACACTTTCGCCCTTTTGCAATCTGTTCCAAACTACCATTGGCACATTGGCTGCTTTGGCTTTTTCCATGTCAAATCGTCCACTACGTTTGATTTTAATTGAATAACCGTAACAAATAACATTATGATTCACTCGAAATGCCTCGATTTGGTATCCATTCTTTTCTATCGTCTCATTTCTATCATTTAATTCTATAAACTCTATTGTAAATGGTAATTCAGGCGCAATAATTCTCAGTGCATTTACCACACGTTCCAAACCTTTTGGCCCAATTAGAGTCACAGGCTCTCTGCGATCAGAATTACCCATCGATAATAGCAATCCTGGTAGCCCACTAATATGATCTCCATGAAAATGGGTAAAACAAATGATATCAATCGGGTGAAAACTCCACCCCTTTTGCTTTATTGCCACCTGTGTCCCTTCTCCACAATCAATCAAAAGACTACTCCCATTATATCTTGTCATTAACGAAGTCAGCCATCTTCCTGGTAAAGGCATCATTCCACTTGTTCCTAATAAACATACATCTAGCACAACTTTTCCTCATTTCCTACTTAGCCTTACTTTACTTTTCCCATCATATCACAAAATATACCAGACGTGAAGTCTTAAAAGAGAGTTTCATTTGCGTTGCTTTTGCAAGCGCAAGGCAATCTCCAACCGCATAAAAAAGAGTCTGGCTTGCCAGACTCTAGCGCTGACGCGCTGTCACGATAGTGACAAACTTCTATATGCGCGTCATGTGCATCCCCCGGAGGCTTTTTTTATGATATAGGAAATTAGCAATTTCCTATATCATAAAAAAAGTCCTGCCTATTTACATAAGCAGGACCCATTCTATTTTATAACACTTCACGCGATTTTGTAACCGTTATTGGAATTGCAAAAGATCTAACCATTTTATCATAACAACATTCACACATATCAAACTTATGAACTTCAAGGTCTCTAGATGAAAAATATCCCCATTCAATATTCACCTCGAATACTCCTTCTTTCAAAATTCCCCGCTCTATCTTAAACTCTTTACCACAAACATTGCAATACAATTGCTTCCCTTTTTTCATAGCCTTATCCCTCCAAAAATCCGACTGCCTTGTTCTCATTATACTAAAAAATGATATACTATCCTAGTGGTAATAACTAGAAGGCATTAAAAATACAACCACATAATCACAGCATCTTCTACTGGTTTTTGATAATATTTTTTTCGAATACCTTCTTCTTTAAACCCTAGTTTTAGATATAATTGACGCGCTTTTTGGTTTCCAGCTCTAACTTCTAGCGTGAATGCATTAATTCCATTCTTTCGACCACCTTGAATTAATTCACCTAACATTGCATATGCAATTCCTTTTTGCTGGTACTGCTTTGCAACAGCTACATTATTAATATTTCCCTCATCTAATACTTGACGCAAGCCACAGTAACCTACGATTGTTTCACCACTGACTGCTACCAGATAATAATCTGATTGATTCCTTACTGCATATTCAAGATCACTGCTACTCCACGGAATAGAAAACAGCTCATTTTCTATCGCAGAAACCTGCTCTATATCCTCGATCTGCATTGGACGAATTTGAATCATTGATTCAATCCCCTTTTCTCCATCAGCTCACGCTCTGCCTGGGACAATCTTAGATAGACCGGCTGATGTTCTTCAGGCTTTTCGAATATACCTTGACGATAATAATTAGCTCCTAGTACCGCTATGGAACCTGCTCTCTGTTCCAATAGATGCGCTGGTGCATAACTTGCATTTTCTTGCATTATCTCATCTATAATGTGCTTATACACAATCGAACCATCTCCTAGGAAAATGATCTTCTTCTTCGTCTCGTTCATTTGATTCAAAAGGTCTCTAATAGGTAATGCTGTTGGCTCTATTATTGTGTTAAGTTTTCCTGCGATTTGCTCGTACACACCAACAAACACCTCTTCTCTTCTAGCATCAATCATCGGGCATATATAAACCCCTTCTGCCCATATATTGTAAGCCATTGCTTCTAACGTAGAAACAGAGATTAAAGGCTTATTTAACGCAAGACCTAATCCTTTTGCGGTTGCACTTCCAATACGAAGTCCTGTAAATGACCCCGGACCTGCAGCAATTGCTATGGCATCAATTTGGTCTAAATTAAGTTCTATCCTATTCTTTACTTCCTCTAACATAGGAAGTAATGTCTGAGAGTGAGTCAATTTAAAATTCGTAGTATACTCTGCTACCAACACATCGTCTACTAAGTATGCGACACTTGCGACCATTCCCGAACTATCTATTGCAAGAATCTTCATATATTTCTCTCCTCCTCAATTCGGATCAGACGATAATCAAATCCTTTTTCAATATCCTTTTCAATGCTTATCAATTTAATGCTTTTTGGCAATAATTCTTTAATTTTTGAAGGCCATTCAATCAGACAAACTCCATTTGAATAAAAATACTCCTCATATCCTATTGCCTCTAGTTCTTCTGGTTCTTCTAACCGGTAAACATCAAAATGATAAAAAGGAAGTCTTCCTTCTTGATATTCCTGAACAATGGTAAATGTAGGGCTGTTCACAGGTTCAACTATTCCTAGTCCTTTTGCAAAACCTTGGGAAAATACCGTTTTTCCAACACCAAGATCTCCAACCAATCCATAAATCTCTCCAGCCTTTGCTGCTTGTCCTATCGTTTCACCAATTCGGAAAGTATCTTTACTTTGATAACTTTCAATAATCATGTCCTACTCCTACTTTTGTTTATACCACTTACATATAGACTCATCTACTTTGTTTTGAATCAGTTCTTTTACATTGCTTACTTCATCCCTATAGAATTCTTTTGGTAAAACAAAGGCACGAACTTTTGATAAGTAGATTGTAATAACTTCCTTGGTTTCTATAACCTTGGCAACATCCTCCCATTTTATAGGAAGTACTTCTTCGCCCTGACTTACAATAATTTCTTCTTCTTTAAGCGAATATTTCACCGGTTTTTGAAACATCGGATTTAATTTGGTTTGTTTCATTGCACTTATCCATAGCTTTAACGGATTAATCACAGTAAATAACAATGATCCGAAAACTAACAAAACTTTTTGTCCATTAGTTAATGTTTGATTGAAAAAAATAAAAATCACCAATGCAGCTAAACTAAAACAAATTCCAATCAGTCCCGATATGCTAAAATACGTATGTCTCATCAAAAACTGGTACATATATTTTGTATTCATCAATACACTAATATTATATTCCTTTTCCATCTTTTCCTCCAGCATTAAGGTTTATTAAGGCCCATACTTACTATAAAGCATTATAACAGATTCAACAAAAATAGCAACTTACTTATCATTTTCGCCGCAGTGTGATACTTGCGAAGCATTTATATATCACAGAAAATTGTAGTGTAATTTTCCATGATATAAAATGACGGGAGAACATTCCCCCGCCACTAATATACTTTATTGTTTTTTCGTAAAGTTCTTGTTAAGCAGTTTTATAGCAGACTTTTTCTTTTTTTCATATTCTCTATAATCCTCATCCCACTTAACATAGTTTTTATCATTGCTTACGTCCTTAAGTTCATAACATGTTTTTAAATAATCACCAAGATAACTAGTTACCTTTTGTGCTCCAATAATATTCAGATGTTGTGAGTCACTCATATCATATGTATAGTCCAGTTTAATCTCTGAGTTTTTATGAAAAAGGTTAAGATATGTTACTCCTTGCTCTTGGAAGAATTCTTCGTAACCGTTTATTTGCATCTGCTCGTTTTCATCACAATAATAAGGTAAGGTAACCGCCAACAATTCTGTATCATTTTCCTTACATAACTGTATTATCTTTTTAAAATAGAATACCGCAGTAGTATCCTGGTTTATTGGAAGAGACTTTGTTTGTATCACTTCAGTAAAATCGTCAAATTTTCTCCACTTTTTTCCCATTTTTGCACCAAGAGCAACCGTATTGTCGGGATTAAAGTCAGTCTCGTTCAATGTTTGCCATCTGGAATGGTAATATGAGATTGGAATAAAGTAATCTACCCAAACATCCCTCTCATAGATATCTGTTACGGCCTCTATCTTATTGGTCATACTCAACCGATCAATTAGTACCCTGCCTCTACCATCTGCGGTGGGAACTTTTTGTTCTTCCTGCAGTTTATAGATGTCAACTACAACTACTTTTGGGTGTTGTCTTTCAATCGCTTCCTTCACAGCATAATATGCTAATGCCACTGTCTGAGAAGGTGTTGCAAAATTGTGACTAGCTATTCCATAGTCCTTCCATAGTTGCATTGGCTGGACTGCATAATATACATGACTACTGCCTATAAATACTACCTCGATACTATCTTCTCTCTGCTTAAGAAAAGACTCTACTTTCATAGTATTCGCATCTTTAAAAATCAGTATATTATTTACCTCTTCATACAACATTAAAAAACCAATAAGAAATACTATTACCTTAATACCTTTTATTATTCTTGTACGCATCGTTTTTCCTCCATTAAAACTGAAAATAAATAAACTGACTCGCATCAAATTGAGGTCCATAGATACCAAATATAATTATTGTAAAGATAATACCGTAATAAACACCCCAACGAACTACTAGTGGTTGTTTTGCAAGTCCATCGCGAATCCTGACATTATTACGGCGGAGTAAACCGACGACAAATAAGATTCCGATAGAAAGAATAATAACAACCAAATCTGCATAATTAAGTCCCAGACTTAGAAATGTTTTATGAAACATCGTATCTATTGCACTCTGTTTAAACATTCTTCTAAATATTTGGAGCGCTTGTGTTAAACTATTCGCACGGAAAAACACCCAGCTGATGCAGACAAGAATAAATGTAACCATTCTCTGAAAGATTCGATGTGAGATAGTCCCTTGCTTTATACGAAACAGCTTCATGGTTGCCACACGAAATGGTTTTAACAGATATCCAATGATTTGATAGGCACCATTTAATCCTCCCCATACAACAAAGTGCCAGCTTGCACCATGCCACAGTCCACTTGTTACAAATACAACCATGATATTTATGTACTGTCGTACCTTACCTTTTCGATTCCCACCAAGTGGAATATATAAATAATCTCGAAACCAAGAAGTAAGGCTAATATGCCATCGTTTCCAAAAGTCAACTATACTATTTGCGAAATACGGCTGTTTGAAATTCTGCATAAGTTTAAATCCGAGAATCTCTGCTGCGCCTATTGCTATATCAGAATAACTGGAAAAATCACAGTAAATCTGAATTGCAAATAGAACGGTTGCCATGATTAACTGAACCCCATAATACTCGGTATGGTTGTTATATACCTGATTTACGATAATTGCTACCCGATCAGCAATCACAAGCTTTTGAAAGTATCCCCACCCCATTAGTAGCAACCCCTTCTTCATCCGCTCATAATCAAAACGATTCACCCGATTAATTTGTATAAGTAGATTTTTCGACCGCTCAATTGGCCCCGCTACGAGTTGTGGAAAAAAAGAAACAAATAGAGCATACTTTAAAATATTGCGCTCTGCATATATCTCTTTTCGATACACATCCATTGTGTAGCTCAGCGCCTGAAAGGTATAAAAGGATATCCCTACTGGCAATAGCAGGCTAAAAGATGGCTTTGTAATCTCTATTCCTATTGATTGTAATAGCAACGTCACATTATCCATAATAAAATCACAGTATTTAAATACCCCAAGAATAGAAAGATTTAGAACAAAACTAAGAATCACACATAATTTTGCATATCGTTTTTGTTTTACTACATCTTCCATTTTTCGTACATGCTCAATTAGCAGTCCACTTAAATATGTAATAATAGTAGATGTCGCCATTAATAACGCATACTCTTCATTCCAACACATATAGAAATAGTAACTGGCAAATAATAGCCAGATATAGCGAACCTTTTTTGGGATAATAAAATAAAGTAACGTAACCATTGGGAAAAACAAAAGAAATTCAGCCGAGTTAAATAACATCGCTCATCCTCCTAATTTAATAACGTTTACTTGTAATTTCTACCAACAACACTATACATCACCCTAAAATGTCCCATTTTTGCAGTAAAAAACGTAAAGTACTATGTATCTCTACATAATACTTTACGTTTTTAGACTGGCCTTAATTAAATTAATTCAAAAAAATTCCCTGGTGCTTGTTCACCAGGGAATTTTAGTATACTTGCTAGAATCTGTCCTCTGTATTATCTTCCTGATTAACAGCAGGCTCCTCACCCGCTATTTTATTTAAAGCGTCCTGTAACTCTAAATCCTCTTCTTCATTACAGAAAAACTCATTTGATTCCTTAGTTACTTCTATTTCTTCTAATACTTCTAGATCATCTACAGCATTAGTTTCTTCATAATAACCAAATTTCTCAAAATCTTCACTTTCGTACTCTGAACTTTCAATTACTTCAGAATCTTCAATATTATCAGACACTTCAACACTATCAGGATTCTCTAGATCATCAGACGCTTCAGCAATTTCAGGATTGTCTATATCATTTGACTCTTCTACAACCTCAGAATCCTCTAACTCAAGCCATGCTTCTTCTAAAGCCACTTCATCGCTTAAGGAACTATCTACGTTAGTAAACCTATTCGCCTCTTCGTTCAATGCTGCTGCAATTGATTCACAGCTAACCATTTCACCCGAAATTTTCTGCATGCCATCTACTAAATTATTTGTACGGTTTGCTACATTTGTAACACCTTCTGCACTGTCCTCAATAGCACTGTTTATTCCTTCAAACGAATCTACGATAGACTGCATTGTATCCTTAAGTCTTATTATCTTATCATTAAAATTAGTCATAATACCAGCAATGTAGGATGCATCATCATTATACTGACCTCCCAGTTTAACAAATGTATCATAGTCTGGAAGTACGGTTTCATTTATATAATGTAATATCTCATCTGCACTCTCAGTAAGATTTAGAACAGATTCAGTAACCGTAGATGAAATCTCCTGAATATTACCTGCTGTCGTACGACTTAGATCTGCTAAGTTACGTATTTGTTCTGCTACCACAGAAAATCCTCGTCCTGCTTCTCCAGCTCTAGCTGCTTCGATAGAAGCATTTAATGCAAGAAGATTGGTTTGATTTGAAATTTCAAGAATTTCATCGGTTAATCCATTGATACGTTCTACCTGTTTACTATCTCTAATCGCAACCTCAAGAGTACTGCTTATTGAACTAATAATCTCATTTGTTGTTTGCATCTGCTTACTGGCCTGTTCTTGTACGCCAGTTGCTCGTTGCTTCATATTAATTGTATATTCTAAAATATCATTAGATTCCTGCGACATGAAGGCTACGTCTTGATCGACATCGCCTGTATTAGTCGTAATACTAGCTATTGTAGCCGAAATTTCTTCCATACTTGCTGCTAACTGCTGCATAGTAGAAGAGATTTCACATGAGTCATCATTTGCAGCTACTACATAATCTGTAACATTAGCAACCGTCTTTGTTAAACTTTGGGAATTGCCAAGTATTTCAACCATGATGTTTTGTAAAGTCTGCAAGAAGATGTTAATACCATTAACAAGAACTCCGATTTCATCTTGTGTTGATAGCGTAAGACGTTTGGTTAAATCGCCATGACTTGCATTAATGTCATCCATAATCTCCTGCAAATCGCTTGTAGCGGTTATTGTTGGCTTAACAATCGTTTTACGTACATAAATATATGCGATTACGATTATAGCAACGACTATGAAACTAATAATAAATGCCACTATCATTACAATAAAGTGGGCAGTATCCAGACTATTTTGTGCATCTAAAATCTGCTGTTCATTTATCTCTTTAAGACCTGTAAACATATCCATAATTTCTAGAGAAATGACTTTAATACTATCCGAAGCGGTCGTTAATGCAGTTATATCATTAGTTGCACTACTTACAAGGATTACCTGATCCACCTTTTCTATGTATTCCGCATATTTCGTTACAAACAATTCTGCTTTTTCCTGATCCATATATGTAGCAAAATATTCTTTTACTTTCTCTACACTACTATTTAATTCTTCCTTAATAGTAACGACATCCTGCTCAATCCTATTGATCGTTTCAATATCAGGTGATAAAAAGTGATAATACAAATTCTTTTCCAACTCGCGAAAACCAGTTTCAACGCTGGCAATATCCTCTGAATTATTGGAGTACAACTCTTTTATTACCTGACTACTTTCGTATACTTTGTTAACCGATATCAAATTGAATCCAACCAAACTCATACATAATACTGCTAAGACACCGATTATGGAGACAATTTTCAGCTGTAAACTTTTCCTCATCGTAGTTCCTCCACCATTTATTTATTCATTTATCCACTTTACTTACTACAATCACTCCTCGTTTAATATATCGACAAAACATACTAAATATTAACCTATTAACAAAGAATTTTATATAATTTTATCATAAAAAGGGAGCAAATCCAACTAAATTTACTCCCTTACATTATTTCTATCTTATCAACAGACTAATATAATCTCTTTTGCTTATAGATCATGGATTATTATAATTTCATCGTTAACTGTATTCGTTTCTTTGCTAAGTCAACACTCATAACTTTAACTTCTACAATATCTCCAACACTCACCACCTCTAATGGGTGCTTAACAAATTTTTTATCCGTTAGTTGGCTGATATGCACCAAACCATCCTGATGCACTCCAATATCAACAAAGGCACCAAAATCGATAACATTACGAACTGTTCCTTTTAGAATCATTCCTTCCTTTAGATCCTTCATATCGAGCACATCGGTACGAAGAATTGGCTTAGGCATTTCCTCTCTTGGATCCCTTCCTGGTTTTTCTAATTCCTTTAGAATGTCAACAAGTGTCATTTCACCTATACCAAGTTCCTCCGCTAGTTTCTTTTTATCTTTCACTTTTTTACTAATATCAGAAAGTTCGTTTGATCTAAGATCTGATGCACTATACCCTAACCTCTCTAGAAGCTGAGTTGCCGCCTCATAGGATTCTGGATGTACACTACTGGCATCAAGTGGATTCTTTCCATTTATGATGCGCAAGAAGCCTGCACTCTGTTCATATGCCTTGGGTCCAAGTTTTGCCACCTTAAGAAGATCCCTTCTTGTTATAAATCGCCCGTTTGCTTCTCGATACGTTACAATATTTTTTGCAATCACTTTACTAATACCACTAACATACTCTAATAACGATGCTGATGCAGTGTTTAAATCCACTCCAACTTTATTTACACAGCCTTCTACTACACCGCTTAATGCCTCGCTAAGTTTTTTCTGGTTCATATCGTGCTGATATTGCCCAACTCCTATTGATTTTGGGTCAATTTTAACAAGCTCCGCTAATGGATCTTGTAATCTTCTTGCTATTGACGCAGCACTACGTTGTCCAACATCATATTGCGGGAATTCCTCGGTGGCTAACTTACTAGCTGAATACACACTGGCTCCCGCTTCATTTACAATGATATATTGTACATTCTTTTTTAATTCCTTAAGCATGTCCACAATAATCACTTCTGACTCTCTTGAAGCGGTACCATTCCCAACGCTAATTAATGAAATATTATATTTGTCAATCATCTTACTAACTATTTTCTTTGTTTCTTCCACTTTGTTTTGTGGTTCAGTAGGGTAAACCACTGTTGTATCTAACACTTTCCCAGTTGCATCCACTACTGCAAGTTTACAACCTGTACGAAACGCAGGATCCCATCCCAAAACATTCTGACCCGCAATTGGAGGTTGCATCAACAACTGCTCAAGGTTCTTTCCAAATATTACAATCGCACTATCTTCAGCTTTTTCTGTCAGATCATTTCTGATTTCACGCTCAATCGCAGGTGCAATTAATCGTTTATAACTGTCTTCAATTACTGATATTAAAATTTTAGTTGTGTATTCATTCTCTTCGGTAATTACTTTCTTTACAAGATAACCAAGAATTCTATCCTCTGGAGCTGTTATTTTTATAGTAAGTATTTTTTCATTTTCACCACGGTTCAATGCAAGAATTCGATATCCAGCCACTTTATTAAGCCGTTCTTCAAATGCATAATACATCTCATAAACACTTTGTTCCTTATCATCTTTGGCTGTACTAACAATCAGCCCCTCATTATATGTCGTATTTCTAATATAACTGCGATAATCGGCATTGTCAGATATGGATTCTGCAATAATGTCCATTGCACCAGCAATCGCCTCTTCCACAGAATTAACTTCCTTTTCCTGGGAGAGATATTTTTTGGCCTCTTCTTCCACTGGTACAGTTGTTGTTTGTAACAATATAATATTGGCCAGTCCTTCTAACCCTTTTTCCTTCGCAATCGTAGCACGAGTTCTTCTTTTTGGACGATATGGGCGATATAAGTCATCAACAACCACCTGTGTCGTTGCATTTTGAATCTGTGCTCTTAACTCTTCTGTTAGTTTCCCTTGTTCTTCAATGCTGGAAAGAACTTGTGTCTTTTTCTCTTCCAGATTTCTCAGATAAACGAGGCGCTCACTTAGCTTACGAAGCACTTCATCATTCAGGGCACCATGTTGTTCTTTTCGATAACGAGCAATAAATGGAATCGTATTTCCCTCATCAATTAGGTTGACTGTTGCCTCCACCTGCCAAAGTTCAATATTAAGTTCATCCTTTAACTGCTGTAAAATATTCATGGCCATCCTCCATTTTCTTAAGCAGTATCACATAACTGCTGTGCATTCATTGTAATATTGTACATCAACTTAAGAATCATTTCAAGTCTGATACAACTACATTGACAGTAGTAAGAATTTTTACTTTATGCTATACTTAACTAGAAAACCAGATTATAGAAACTAGGAAAGGTCAAATAATATAAAAATGACTGATCAATCTACAATAACCAATAAACCCAAAATCGAATATTCGCATAAAGAAATTCTCGCCCTTATGCGCAATGGCTTTATTTTAACAATGTTCAATATTGACTTTTTGTGTTTTGAATATATCATTCCCATCATAGGTGCTTATATGATGTTTTATGGCTGTTATCTGATTAAAGATCATAGTACTTCTTTTTATCGTGTGTTCTGGTTTGCAAGAATCAGGATTGGCTGGTTATTATTTAATTTTCTAATTGATTGGACAGTGCTAGCCAATAACAAAAGTATTATTTTTATCCAAATCGTCATTTCTGCAATTATTATTTGCGCACTGTTTTACCACTTGTCCCTCGCGGTAAGAGAAGAATGTTTAAGACTTAATCTGCCTCCAATTGCTAATTATTTTTACTACTTTATTTATCTCTATCTATGTAATTATCTAGCTGTATTGCTAGTACTTCAGATAGGGCTAATCGGCATTTTAAGTTCCCTTCTAATTATTTTAATCAACCTAATTTACATCATAATTGCTTTTAACAGTACTTCAAAACACTTGACAGCTAATAATCGTTTTCTAACGGTTAGCAAATTTGATTTACATTATAGCAGACATTTATTGATTAGTGGAGTTTGTTACTTCGTTGCACTTATCTCGGTTATATTAATATCAAATAAGGGATTTTTTGACCAAAGTGAAGCGGAACGTGCAGTCAATATAAAAGAGGAAAAATATCAGATACTTAGTCAATATTTAGTCAACCTTGGAGTAAGACAACAGATTATAAATGACTTAAGCAATGAAGAATTAAATCATTATCAGAATATTCTCCGAGTGGAACATTCAGAATACAGGTATAATATAAACGGCGGCACACTTCACATCGATGTATACATTCTTCATAAAATGCTCAATAAACGTCTTCTTGTATACTACGAGTGGATTGAGTCCCCAAGCAATCGTCTCTATGAGTTAATAGAATGTAATACTACTATTCTGAAAGATATCAATTTCATTACAGGCGCAAGTATCTATGATACAATCGAAAATGATAAACCGGTTACTTACAGTCTCTTACCAGCTGACAAGGGCCTTAATAACAAGTTATTTCCTTATGTCAAATTAAAACTAAGTAACGAAGGTGATAATATGAGAGGCTACTTAGCTTTTGACTATTCCCTAAATGGGCCAGCAATAAAACAAAATGGCAAGTCATTCTCTTTAACATTTTATTACCAAAATTCAATCTTCAATCTTCCTTATATTGATATCCTCGATTATATGAATGATTATGATAGTTTGTCCGGTAATATCGCATTTGGTAGTTATAATGTACCTGTCCAATTCGAATAACGAAACAGTTCAAATAATAAAAAAGGAGCTTTCGCTCCTTTTTTATTGCATATTAACGTAATTTACTTCAAATATATCAGATCACAAACCGTTTGTTAAAAGTTTATAAATTTATCATGTACGGAGTTCATTGCTTTATCTACATATGCATCATCAATTAATACTGTAACTCTGATTTCTGATGTGCTTATCATCTTAATGTTAACTCCTACATCATATAATGCTTCAAACATTTTTGCTGCAACTCCAGCATTTGACATCATTCCTGCACCTACAACAGATACTTTTGCGACATTCTTTTCAACATCAATTTGTTCACATTTCAAACTCGATTCTCTATGACTTTCCAATATTAGAACAGCTTCATCTACCACATCTTCTGCTACAGTAAAGCTAATATCTTTTGTTCCATCACGGCCAACCGATTGAAGAATAATATCGACATTAATGTTATGTCTTGCTAAATGATTAAATAATTTGAAGGCCACTCCTGGCTGATCCTCTAATCCGATTACTGCGATTCTTGCTGTGTTTCTATCACACGCTACCCCGCTAACAAGCATTTTTTCCATATCTACTTCCTCCTTCACAACGGTTCCTTCTGATAAATTTAAGCTGGAACGCACAACTAATTGAACTCCATATTTTTTAGCCATCTCTACAGAACGATTATGCAGAACTCCTGCTCCTAAAGTAGCAAGTTCCAACATCTCATCATAGGTAATAGCATCCAATTTACGAGCTTTTTTTACAACTCGGGGATCTGCGGTATAGACACCGTCAACATCTGTATAAATTTCACAAGCATCAGCATTTA
Source organism: Bacillota bacterium (assembly GCA_023434365.1). Lineage (GTDB taxonomy): Bacteria > Bacillota > Clostridia > Lachnospirales > Lachnospiraceae > KM106-2. The sequence continues at coordinate 16,767 of JAEYSV010000054.1, forward strand.
ATGCTGCTGCAAGTGCTACAGCTGTAGTATCAGAACCTCCACGTCCTAACGTCGTGTAGTCATCATATTTATTTATTCCTTGAAATCCGGTAACAATAACAATCCTTTTATTCGCTAATTCATTTTTAATCCGTTCCGTATCAATTCTTTTTAATCTTGCATTACCATACACACTAGTGGTATGCATAGCAACCTGAAAAGCATTTAGTGATACTGCCGGAACTCCATATGCATTTAATGCCATAGCCATTAAAGCGACACTTGTCTGCTCTCCAGTAGTGAGTAACATATCCAGTTCTCGCTTAGGCGGATTCGGATTAATCTCTTTTGCTTGCTCAATTAAGATATCTGTCATCTTTCCCATGGCAGATAATACAACCACTACATCATTGCCCTTTTTATAATCCTCCATACATCTTCTGGCAACGTTCAAAATTCTCTCTTTATCGGCTACTGATGTACCGCCGAATTTCTTCACAATTAGCATAGCTGCCTCCTACTACTATTTATTTTTTCTCTTATAGTTCAAGTAACTGATTAATAAGAGTATAACCTTCTTTACATTCATAACCGGTGGTTCTGGCCATTCGCTCGTTATACTGCCAAACTTGCTCAAATGGTTTTGTACTATCATATAAAAGATATGGTACCGGGTCACTGGTATGGGTCCGACAGGCAATTGGAGTCGGATGATCTGGTAATATTAGCATACGATAATCCGTATGTAAACGTTCCAACTCTGCTCTCATCACTTTAATGACTCTTTGATCGATTTCTTCTATTGCCTTAATCTTATTTTCCACATTTCCTTGATGTCCCATCTCATCAGGAGCTTCCACATGTACATATACAAAATCATAACCTTCGTCTACCAACGCAGTTACGGCAGCTTTCGCTTTTCCTTCATAATTCGTATGTAGCGTTCCGTTTGCTCCTTCAACATTCACAACCTTCATTTCAGCACCGACAGCAATTCCTTTCAAAAGGTCTACAGCAGAAATCATAGCACCTTTCTTACCAGTTTTCAAGGCAAAGGAATCAAGTTTTGGACGAGTCCCTGCCCCCCAAAACCAAATAGAATTAGCTTTATTCAAACCCTTTTTGGCACGGTCCCTATTAATAGGATGATTATTCAATATATCATATGATTTTTTCATCATATCCCGTAAGACTTCGTCGGCTGGGAGGAACGATCCAATCGTCTTTCCTAAAATATCATGAGGTGGTGTTAAATCAACCACTTTTCCCTGATCCCAGATTGTCAAATGACGATAGCTTGTTCCCACATAGAATTTATAACAGTTATCTTCTAATTCTTGTCTCACGGCATTCAATAAGATTTCTGCATCTTCTGTCGATATCTCACTTGCACTATGGTCAATAATTACTTTATCTATATAATCTTCTTCTTCAGATAAAGTAACAAGATTACAACGCAATGCTACATCGGTTAGTATCATATCTACTCCGATGCTTAATGCCTCTAACGGAGAACGTCCCGTATAATATTTTCGCGGATTATACCCCAGTACTGCCAAGTTAGCAGTATCACTTCCAGGACTCATTCCTTCTGGAATTGTATGCACCATTCCCAACTCAGATAATGGTGCCAAATGATCCATAGCAGGAGTTTTGGCTACTTCAAGCGGAGTTTTTCCCCCAAGAATGTCTAAAGGTTCATCAGCCATGCCATCTCCTAATATAATCACATACTTCATGCTACTCCCTCTTTCCTGCTTAAAAAGCTACTCGGATACGACTTATTACCTGCCCACAGTCATTTGCCTTTTGATTAAACTCCTGTTCAGTCATATACTCAGTAACGAAAGCAAATTCACCTTCTATATTAGCATTTACTTCATTGGCAATAGTAAACATAGCTTGTGCCATTTCCTTTTTACTCTCCGGAACCCGTACAAAGAAACGGTGACTAGCATTTGCAATATCTGCAAGTTCCAATTTATCTTTCTTCCATATTGTCATAATATTCGTACCAATATGTTTTGCTGCATCAATTACATCGGCTACTACTGCACTAGCAGTTGGAAGCTTTCCAGCTCCTTTTCCATAAAACATGGTGTCACCAAGGATATTACCTTTTACAAAAATTCCATTAAATACATCATTCACGCTATAAAGTGGATGTTCTGAATCAATCATTACAGGCGCTACCATTGCATATACACCATCTTCTTGTTTGCGGCTTGTTCCAACAATTTTAATACTCGCACCTAATGCTTTTGCATATTTCATATCTTTAGTAGTAATTGAAGTAATACCTTCTGTATAGATATCTTCATAATCTACCTGTTGTCCAAATGCCAATGAACTCAAGATGGCAATCTTACGACAAGCATCATACCCTTGTACATCTGCTTCTGGATTACGCTCAGCATATCCTTTTTCCTGAGCCTCTTTGAGCACTGTCTCAAAATCAACATCTTCATTAGCCATTTTTGTTAAAATATAATTAGTCGTGCCATTTAGTATACCGGTTATTTCCTGTATCTCATCCGCCGTCAGAGATTGATTTAATGGTCTGATAATTGGAATTCCCCCACCTACACTTGCTTCAAAAAGAAAGTTGACTTGATTTGCTTTTGCAAGTTCAAGAAGTTCTGCACCATGCTTTGCAACAAGTTCCTTATTAGAGGTGCATACACTTTTTTTGCTCTTCAATGCCTGTGTAACAAATTCATATGCCGGATGAATTCCCCCCATTGTCTCAACAACAATAGATACTTCTGGATCACTTACAATTGTGTTATAATCATGAACTACTTTTTCCTGAATTGGATCCCCCGGAAAATCCCTCAAATCAAGGACATATTTTACGTTAATTGGCTGTCCGGCTTTTAGGGCAATACTTTCGTAGTTCGTATTTATGACCTCTACTACCCCAGAACCTACCGTTCCATAACCTAATACACTTATATTTATCATATAGCCACTCCTAACTAAAGATTTTGAACAATTGAATTCCCTGCAATTTTTCAATCGTAGTTATTAACACCGAAATATCCTGCGCATATGGCAGAATTTCTACACTAAGCATAACTAACGCTATTCCACCTACTGGAATTGCCTGATTAATGGTCAGTATATTAGCACCAAAACTTGCTATCTGATTCAAAACACTCGATAAAAGCCCTGGTTGATCAACCATTTGAATCATAAAGGTGATATTTCGTCCACCGCCTTTTTCATGAAAATGAAAAATGTCATCTTTATACTTATAGAAAGAACTTCTGCTAATACCCACTGCTTCTGTTGCTTCCTGTACTGTCATATCCTTATTTGATTCTAGCAGATGCTTTGCAGCGATTACATTTAATAAAACCTCTGGCACTGCTCTTTTCTTTATTATATAAAATTGATTATTATCTTGCATATTATCACCTTTGTTTGCATCACACATACATTTGTATTTCCTAGAAAGATGTTACCATATTTTATTATAGATAGCAACCTAGTGGGACTAAAAAAAATGACGAATTTATACCAATTTTTCTTAAGAAATTCGTCATAGTTCCCTAATTTTTCTAAGTTGATGCATGAATTATCTTTGTTTTATGAATAATTATTCATATCATCCTACTAATTTGGAACTAATACAGTAATAGAAAGAGTAAAAGTCTATGACTTTTACTCTTTCTATTACTGTTCCCCAATTACTGCTCTACAGTTTCAAATTGTTTAACAATTTTATTCATATTCTTTCTCTCTGCTTCATTCATCATATAATCAGCATTAATTGCTAGAATTAGTAACCCTCTATGATTTACTATACCTTCTACATAAGCCGTCTCATCTGCTTTTATTACAGCAGGAGGCTCATGGAATTCTTTATTACTCACTTCAATTATTTCACTTACTCCATCGACTTTAAATGCACAAGTGATAGCCTCCGATTTTGCAATAATAAATTGATTTTGCACAGATGAACTGTCTTCCTCAATTTTTAATTTTTTATGAAGACTGTATACAGGAATTATTTCACCTCGTAGATTAAGAATTCCGTCAATAAACTGTGGTGCATTTGGCACAGGAATGACTTCTTTAATGTTCTCAATCATAAAAACATATTCCATACTCATTCCATATGTCTGTGTCCCAATTTGAAATAATACAAGCTTTTTGTTCTCCATACTCATTCCTCCTGTTTGGGTTATCCAAAGCGTACCTTAGTTTTTTATACTGTTCCATTTCAGATAAGCATTAATAAATGGGTCGATATTGCCATCTAAAACACTTTGAGCATTACCAATCTCTTCATTTGTCCGATGATCTTTTACCATCGTATATGGTTGTAACACATAAGAACGAATTTGATTCCCCCACCCAATTTCCTTTATTTCTCCTCGGATGTCATTTTCCTTCATCTGATTTTCCTGTTGTTTTTGCAGATATAATTTTGCCTTCAGCATTTGCATTGCTTTATCTTTATTACTATGCTGAGAACGTTCATTTTGACACTGCACAACAATACCCGTAGGAAAATGAGTAATTCGGATTGCGGACGAAGTTTTATTAACATGCTGCCCACCTGCTCCACTTGAGCGGTATGTGTCAATTCTTATATCGTCATCATTTATTTCTATATCAAGGTCTTCTTCAATATCTGGCATAACATCACAAGATACAAAGGAAGTCTGTCTTTTACCGGCTGCATTAAATGGCGAGATTCGTACTAAACGATGTACTCCTCGCTCACTTTTTAGGTAGCCATAGGCATTTTCTCCTTTTATCTCAAGAGTGACTGATTTAAAGCCTGCTTCCTCTCCATCAAGAAAATCAATCAATTCCGTTTGAAAGCCTTTTTTATCAGCCCAGCGTTGGTACATACGATACAACATATTTGCCCAATCACAACTTTCTGTCCCACCCGCTCCAGCATGAAGTGTCAGTATCGCATTATCCTTATCATATTCATCGGATAGCAAAGTACTGATTCTTAGTGTATCAAAATCAGAGATAAATTGATCTAACATTTGCTGTATTTCATTAACAAGAGAGTTGTCATTCTCTTCATAACCCATTTCTAACATTGTTTCAATGTCTTCATACTGAGTAAGAAGACTCTTGTAAACTTGAACTGTATCCTTTAGATTCTTAAGTTCTTTCATATGCTTTGTGGAGCGCTCTGGATTATCCCAGAACCCCGGGGCCTCTAGCTGCGCTTCAAGCTCTTCAATTTTTAACCTCTTATTTTCGAGGTCAAAGTGAATCCCCCACTTCAGCTAATGGTTTTTCATAAGTTCCCAGCACATATTTTATCTGGTCTAATTCAACCATGTCTTCACCTCTTTCAATCAAGTAATATTATTATTGTCTTCCACAGCAATATTTATATTTCTTACCGCTGCCACATGGACATGGATCATTTGGTTGAATTTTTTTCCCTTGACGTTTTACAGGACCTTTTGCAAGGGTGTCATCCATATTAGTTCCTGTCACCTTAGCAACTTCTTCCCGCTCCACTTTCTGCTCTACTTTTACATGCATTAAAGTTTTAACGGTCTCCTCATAAACGGATTGAATCATTGCATCAAACATCTCAAATCCCATGAATTTGTATTCTACAACCGGATCCCTTTGTGCATAGCTCTGAAGACCAATTCCCTGTCGTAATTGATCCATATCATCAATATGATCCATCCATTTTCTATCAATGATTTTCAGTAAAATAACACGTTCCACTTCTCGAATTGATACTTCTTCTGGAAACTCCGCTTCTTTCTCCTCATAGAGCTTTACGGTAGTCTCTTTAATCTGCTGCATCAACTCGGATTTAGTTATTGAACTCATTTGATTTGACGTGATAGTAATAGGACTTACAGGAAAATATTCACTTAATTCACGATTTAATTCGTCCATATCCCATTCACTTGGATCCTGATCATTATTTATAATACGATTAACTAATGTTTCAACAAGGTCAGTAATCATTTTAAGAATGGTATCACGCATACTTTCACCATCGAGTACACGTCTTCTTTCTTTATAGATTACCTCACGTTGTTCATTATTAACCTGGTCATACTCCAATAAGTTTTTACGGATACCATAGTTATTATCCTCAATCTTTTTCTGAGCACGCTCAATGGCACTATTTAACATTTTATGATTAATTTCTTGACCTTCCTCAATTCCCATCGTATTAAACATACTTATCATACGCTCAGAACCAAACAGTCTCATTAAGTCATCTTCTAGTGAAATGTAGAACTTGGACTCTCCAGGGTCTCCTTGACGTCCTGCACGTCCACGTAACTGATTATCAATACGTCTTGATTCATGACGTTCCGTACCAATAATCTTTAATCCGCCCAACTCGGATACTCCTTCGCCAAGCTTAATATCCGTACCACGACCAGCCATATTAGTTGCAATCGTTACTGCACCTTTTTGACCGGCATTAGCTACAATTTCCGCTTCCATTTCATGGAACTTAGCATTTAAAACTTTATGAGGAACACCCTTTTTACGCAACAGTTCGCTAATCTCTTCTGAAGCCTCAATTGTAATAGTACCAACAAGCACCGGTTGACCTATTTTATATGCTTCGACAATCGCATTAATTACTGCTGTAATCTTCTCTTTACGAGATTTAAATACTGCATCATTAAGGTCTTTTCTAGCCACTGGTTTATTGGTTGGAATTTCAACTACGTCCATTCCATAGATGTCACGGAATTCTTTCTCTTCTGTTAAAGCGGTACCCGTCATACCGGCTTTCTTATTATACTTATTAAAGAAATTCTGGAAAGTAATAGTTGCTAATGTCTTACTCTCCCTCTTAATCTTAACTTTTTCTTTTGCTTCAATTGCCTGATGTAATCCATCAGAATATCGACGTCCTGGCATAATACGTCCAGTAAACTCGTCAACAATCAAGATCTCATTGTCTTTGACAACATAGTCCTGATCACAAAACATCAGATTATGTGCACGTAATGCCAAGTCAATATGATGTTGAATGTCTAAGTTTTCCGCATCTGATAAATTGTCTAGATGGAAGAATCTTTCAACTTTTTGTACACCTTGCTCTGTTAGGACTACATTTTTATCTTTTTCATTAACAACAAAATCTCCGGTTTCTTCCCCTTCTAATTTCATGATAATGTCCATTTTGGATAATTCTTTTGCAGTACCCTTTTCTAGCTGTCTGGCAAGAATATCACAAGCTTCATATAGCTTTGTTGATTTGCCACTTTGTCCAGATATGATTAAAGGTGTTCTTGCCTCATCAATTAATACCGAGTCAACCTCATCCACAATTGCATAATGAAGATCACGTTGAACTAAATTAGACTCATAGATTGCCATATTGTCACGAAGGTAGTCAAACCCTAACTCGTTGTTAGTACAATACGTAATGTCACATCCGTATGCTTCCTGCTTTTCGTCCGTGTTCATGCTATTTAAAATAACACCTACGGTAAGTCCCAGATACTGGTGCACTTGTCCCATCCATTCAGCATCACGTTTTGCTAGGTACTCGTTTACAGTTACAATGTGGACCCCTTTTCCTTCTAAGGCATTCAAATAGGCTGGTAATGTCGAAACTAAAGTTTTACCTTCACCAGTACGCATTTCGGCAATTCTTCCTTGATGAAGAATAATTCCACCTATTAACTGTACATCATAATGTCTCATACCAGTCGTACGAATGGATGCTTCCCTAACTACTGCATAAGCCTCTGGAAGGATATCGTCTAAAGTTTCTCCTTTCGCTAATCTATCTTTGAACTCTTGTGTTTTTGCCTTCAGTTGTGAATCAGACAGAACTTTTGTACTACTTTCTAACTCATTAATCTTATCAACAATAGGTTTTAACCGCTTAACTTCTCGCTCACTATGAGTGCCAAATATTTTTGTTATTAATCCCATAACTAATTTCACTCCTACTATATTAACTATAAATTCCGAAATCTTAAGTAATCACATTCTATTGTAACATTACTAATTCCACTATTCAACATATTTTTCGGGTGCTGTAAAAAATAGTAAAAAAACAACCGTAGCATTGCTACGGTTGTCCATCATATATTTAAAATTCAGGTTCAATTAACCCATAAGTATTACCTTTTCGTTTATATACTACGTTTACCTCATCTGTATTAGCATTACGGAATACGTAAAAATTATGTCCTAATAACTCCATTTGTATGCACGCTTCTTCTGCATCCATTGGTTTCATAGCAAATCTTTTTGATCGAATAATACGAATCTCTTCATCCTCTTCAATCACATCTTCCAAAAACAATGGATTAAAATTGATGGCCGCCTGTTTTTGTTCAATTAATTTACTTTTATATCTTTTTAATTGACGTTCTATGATCTCTTCTACCAAATCAATCGATACATACATATCATTTGATACTTGTTCAGCACGGATAATATTTCCCTTGACTGGAATAGTTACCTCAATTTTTTGTCTTTCTTTTTCAACATTAAAGGTAACATGTACTTCTGTGTCCGGAGTAAAATAACGTTCTAGTTTGCCGATTTTATCATATACAGCTGATTTCAGTCCTTCTGTAACATTAATGTTTTTGCCGCTAATAATATAACGCATAACAATCAACTCCTTTTCGGGTCTACCTATTGAAGCAAGACCTTTTTGTTTGTTAACTCTATTATAGCACAAAATAAGTTTTTTACAAGTAACTTTTCCGATATTTAATTGTAAATTTCCATAATTTCTGACAAAAATCTAAAAATTCATCAGATAAACTTATGTTTTTTGACAATTGTCATGTCAATAGTTTTTGTGTCATTTTTTGTGATAATTGATAATTTTATCACATGCAACAAAACACACATTCGTATTGACAACTTGAAAATTTAAGTTTTTCCACAATTTTAAATGTGGATAATGTGGATAACTCGGTGTATAACTTAATTTATGTGGATTTGAAACATTTTACGATGTGGATTCTTTTTCTGCATTTCTTCCATTTCTTACTACAAATTATTTATACACTCAAAGCATTTTCCATGTTTTTATGCAATTTGCACAAATTTAGTTATGTCAATGCGTTTTTACAAAATTTCTATTATTCATCTATTCTAATATTTGATGCCTTACTTTTTCTATTTTCAAAATATTACAAATATTTAAACAATAACCTTATTGTTCATGACTCAATTCATCTTCATAGGAATCTATTTTATTTGCAAGAAAAGGAGCCAAACCAACGAATTCTGCACCATACACATATTCATGTTCTGTATTTTGAGAGGCTCTTACAATTTTAACAACTGTATAGAAATAATTGTCCTGGTTAAGCTTAATCTTAGCATTAAAATAATAATAAAGAGGTAGTTCTGCTTCGCTTATAAAACCAATTCCTGACTTAGAAATATCAAATACAGATATTTCAGCATCTAAGTTATTAATCATTTGGTAATCTTGACGAAACATATGATTAATCTCCAAGTGTAATCCAATTGGCAGTCGTTTATACCGCCTTCTTTCATAATTTTGCATAGTGAATCCTCCATCTTATAATTTATCAGACACTATTATAACATTTTTCGGTAAAAATGAATAGAAAAAAGAGGAAAAAAATGGCCTGGTAGATTACCCAATGTCATTAAGTTAACATTTGGCCAATAGGCTAAGCTTTGAATCTAAAAGTGGAAGAATTCTTTAATTAAAGAGTACTTCCACTTTTTTTCTGCTTTTGTGCATAGCAAAAAGACAGATCTGCAT
>JAEYSV010000016.1 GCA_023434365.1 Bacillota bacterium
TAGAAGATGGTGAATTTGAAGAAGGCTTTTATATAGACCTTTTCTAATCACTGTCCATTTTTCATGCCCGCTTCCGGCGGGGCTATTTTGATTAAGGCTCCTCCGCGAGGAGGAGTTTCCTATAATATAAGAAAGAGTTTCGCTAGCGAAACTCTCCGCCTGCGGTGGGTCGCTTAGGCGACACTTTTCATTTCCGCCGCAGTGCGATCCTCGCGTAGCAATTTTTATATCATAGGAAACTGTAAAGCAGTTTCCTATGATATAAAAACGCCCTAAGCATAAAACAACTATGCTTAGGACGAATGTCTCCGCGGTTCCACCTAAATTCAGATTTAACTCTGCTCTTTAACAATACGGACTGTACTACCAATCTTATATTGTATTCCTTGTAACGGTGGAATCTCCGTCGGTCGCTACTTCATTCACTCCGCTGCTCCAAGACGCCTTCTATGTTATGATCATAGGAATTCACACCCGCCATTCCCTCTCTGAACGATACATTACATATACTCTTTCTCTTCCAAGCATTTAAATATTTCACTTAGTATAGCACACTACTAAATTTTGTCAACACTCAACTTGGCAAGTAATTCCTTAATTCGAGGTACTATCTCATCGCAAGGAATCATTTCCTTAATAGACTTATCTCTAGTTACCAGTTCAACGCAGTTTTCCTCCAAATTTCGTGGACTTATGATAACTCGTATAGGGACCCCTAGCAGATCCGCATCCGAGAACATCACTCCTGGACGCACCTGCCTGTCATCATAAATTACTTCGATGCGCTCCTTTTGTAATTCTTGGTATAAGGAATCCGCACTTGCCTTCGCATTATTATCATCAGAACGTAAGCAACACAGATGCACCTGCCATGGAGCGATCGACATCGGCCAGATTGGTCCATACTCATCATGATGCGCTTCACATACCGAAGCCGCCAAACGTCCTACACCGATTCCATAGCAACCCATAACCGGATACTGAAGATTGCCCTCATTGTCTAGATATTGCATGCCTAATGGCTTCGTATACTTTGTTCCTAACTGAAAGATATTTCCTACTTCAATCCCTCTGGAGATTGTAATAGCAGGTTTGCCGCAACTTGGACAGATGCCCCCTTCTATAATTTTAGCAAAATCGTGATACTCTACCTCACCGCAATCCCTTGCTATATTCATTCCCGTCAAATGATATTCATACTGATTTGCGCCACAACATAAATTGTCAATCTCTTGTAGCGATTTATCAAACAAAATGGTCGCCTTAGCTTCCATGTTTACTGGACCAATATAACCAGCCACAATCCCACTTTCCTGTGTAATCATTGCTGGATGAATCTCTTCTCCTAAGAAGTTACGAACTTTTGTTTCATTCACGTCCAAATCCCCACGAAGGAAGACAATTACATATTCGTCGGACATATTCTTCTGATATACCACTGCCTTGCAGGAATTCATTACGGGTAACTTCAGATAGTCACATACTGCTTCAATAGTGGATGCATGAGGAGTAAAAACTCGCTCTAACTCAGCTTTTGGCAATGTATTCTCATTTTGAACAATACTTTCTGCTGCCTCCATATTAGCTCTGTAATTACAGGATTTGCAGATTGCCAAACTATCTTCGCCAATTGGAGTTAATAACATATATTCATGAGACACACTACCACCCATCATACCCGAATCACTGGCAACCACAACTACTTCCGGTATGCCTGTTCTTGCAAATATTCTCTCATATGCCTTATAACATTGTTCATAATACTGTTCCAGGTCCTCTTTGGATGTATGAAACGAATACGCATCTTTCATTGTAAACTCACGAACACGAATCAATCCTCCCCTTGGTCTGGCTTCATCACGGAATTTGGTTTGGATCTGATAAATCATAAATGGATACTTTGCATATGTGTTTCCATACTCTCTTACTAATTGAACCGCTGCTTCCTCGTGAGTCATCCCCAACACCATTGGGGTACCATTTCTATCCGTTAAACGACACAGTTCACTTCCTACCGCATCGAATCTTCCCGACTCTTTCCACAATTCACCCGGTAATACAACTGGGAATAATACCTCTTGCCCATCAATTGCATCCATTTCTTCTCTAATAATCTGTTCAATCTTTTTCGTAATTCTCTTTAAGACAGGATTTTGTGAGTAAATACCACTCGCTACATATTTTATGTAGCCACCTCTCATCATAAGAGCATGACTATCAATGATGCAGTCTGCTGGTTTCTCTTTAAATCTGTCTCCTACTAACTTATCTAGCTTCATATAATCTCCTTTTTCAGATCAGCAACTATCTATTAATTAGTATACCCTAAAATTGGCTGTAGTCACTTGTAATAGGGGAAATGACAGGCTTCCCTTCTCGGTCAAGAAGCGGCGTTAGTCCCCCCGCATAACCTGCTGCATGAAACATATAGTTAACACCAGTTTCTGTATCCACCCATATTTCAGTGGAACTCAGCTTTCCTTCTGAAAAAACCTTTACGAATCTCTTTCCATCTTTCGACATATTACATACCTCCACTTATTCTATGTACTGGATAGCAAATTACACTACTGTTTATAATCACTTATTTTGGTGTAACTAAAATTGGTCATTATACTGCGAATCACGATTATATTGGAAAATTTTCATTAAAACCAAGATCCACTCCTCACTATCTACATCATACTCATCATCGTAAAAACCTACTGTGTTAATATTTCTTTACATTCCATCACATCAGATGCTATAGGACGCAGCAGATTACCAATTTTATTAGTATGATACTCTTTATATCTTTCCAATTCTGATGAGATACGATTACAGTAAATAATACTGATAACCAATAAAACTGCTAATACAATTGTATATACCAAATACTTATTTTTCATAATATCCACCTTAATTTTCATAACCTTAATACTTCCCATACCAAAGTAAATTACATATACATTACTTTTCCGGTACTACCTTTCTCTTATCTCATTCGCTCTGGATTCAGATACCTTACTTAATTTTAACCAACCCAATTGACGAAAAACTTCCATAAACTTTTTTGCCTTTTACATTGGTATATGCTCTAATCTTGACGTAATATTTTTTCCCTCGTATCAATGGCTTTTTCACATAGAATAATCCATTGGTTGTCTTAATACGTGTATATTTTCCCTTTTTAGAAGTTGCTAGATACAGTTCATAACCACTAGCGCCTTTTACTTTAGACCAACTAATTGTAGCTTGCTTTGTACCTGCTTTAAGTTTTATTTTAGATATACCTGGTTTTATTTGAAATACCTTTTTCAGTGAACCGCTGTAATTACCTTTTCCTTTAATCGTAACTGTGGCTGTTCCAACACTCAAATTATTAGTATAAGTAACCGTATAATCTGTATTCTTAACTAATTTTTTAGAACCATTCCTTACCGTTACCACTGGTGTAAACCTTGATCCTGTATAGGTGTATGTTGTTTTTGATAAGGTTACCTTCAGACCAGAAATTGATTTTGCACTAATTTGGAAGTCTTTCGATATGGCTCCCGAGTAATTACCTCTTCCAGTTATGGTGACCTTCGCACTTCCTACCTTAGTGTTATTCGAATAGCTAATCGTATAGTCCGTGTTTTTCACCAGTGTTTTTGTTCCATCCTTGACTGTTACTGTAGGTGTTAATGCAGCACCTGTATAAGTAATACTATAGGATGAAAGTGATGCTATACATGATGTAATTGGCTTCGCGGTAATTGTAAATGATTTTATGATTGTACCCGTATAATTATTGATACCAGTAATTTTAACCGTTGCTGTACCAACATCTTTGTTATTAGTATACGTTAGTGAATAATCTACCCCCTGTATTAATGAAACCAATCCATTTTTAACAATAACTTTTGGACCAATATCTAAACCGCTATAAACAAAAGATGATTTTTCTAAATTCACCGAACAATTAGACATGCTTTCCTTCTCTGCAGAAGATTCTATCACTATTGGAGTTGGCAAATACTTTTGATGCATTTTGAGCATATCAACCAGAAGATATCCATCCTGATATGGAACTCGTTTACCCCCACCATACCTTGAATCAGCTGAATAGGAAAATATATTGTTAAAGTCGTTACTTAACCAGCTGAATTTATGCTCATTACACATAGATAAAAGATCATCATAGTACCGAAGTACTGACTGATATTCATTCCCGTTGCAAAAAGCCGCACATTCAAATCGAACCATGAGATTTGGAGAAAACTCAGCCATTGCAACTCCCCAATTATGAATCGTCTGTTTGTTTGACTGCGCATAAACAGTCGAGGTCTCATAGGTAATATCTGAATTAATCTTTATTATTCTTCCTGAATTATAACTATATGGTGAAAGCATTATTCTAGAAGTACTTTTCAAAAAAGGTGGCGTCCAATTCGTCCCTTCCTTAATCGCATCATATCCCGACATAGACCACCAACGCTCTACTGCATACTGCTCTGGAAGAGTAACATCGATTCCACTCCATTCAAACCAATTTCCACTATAGCTAATTTCTACTCTATTTGTTTCCGCAGGCAAACTCACACTAATCCCCTTATTACTCTTTGCATATGGATAGTATCGAGATAGTGGTGAATCTACACTATAGGCAGAATCCGATAAGAACTCACTATACAATGTATTATCATCCGCTTTAATCGCAAATGTTCCGGAACCACTTACTTGTGATAGATAGATATCTATCTTGGTTCCTTTTACAAGATCTCCTTGCAAGATAAGAGGTGCTCCGTTGTCAATATGATACTGTGTGTCGTAAATTGTTACAGGGTATTCCGGCTTGAACATAGAATGATTATTGTGATCAATATGCTCTCCCTGAACTGCTGTCATTTCTGCATAGACAAAAGGATTTTCACAGAAATTACTAATCATCATTGTATCAGTAAAATGCTCTTCTATCGTGTCTTTGATTACCTTCGATTCACTGATAATGGATTCGATACTATTATTTGCAGTAGGCTCATAGATAACATATCGATCAGAATCATGTGCTCTTATCGTATCAATAAGACCTTTGTATACTGTTGCAACATCGCTGATTGTATAAGGATCTACAGGCAGTCCACTACTCAGACTGGTATTTAGCGCTTCCCACAATGGACAAAATGATAACGCCACACTTGGAACTTCTTTATATCTTTCTGATATCAATGCCCAGACAGCATTTGCTTCTTGCTGTCTGATTGGATTGGTGAAAAGATCAAGAGAAGCTTCCGTCGTATAATTATCAAAATTCGTACGGGTCCATCTGCCCGGCAGACTGAAAGTCACTATATTCAGATGCAGATTATACTTCATCGCAGATGCTATTACCGAATCCAGATTTTTTAAGTTAGTGAGATTCACCTTCGTTACTCCATCGTCAAACAAGGTCTGATATGTCAGCATGTATCTGACGCTATTAAATCCCCACTCAGCGATTCTTTTAAAGTCCTTATCTATTTGTAATGCATCAATCTCCGTTCTTTCATAAGACCCATCAGGCAATACGAACCCATACCATTTTTCCAGATTATCCTCCGAAGCTTCATTTGCCTTAAAAAGCAGTTCATCTGTAATATAACTTGAATCATAATTTATTGCTTCTGCACTAGTAAGTGCTATGTATTTATTTTCAGGTTGTCTGGAATCTAGAAAACGTGTGACCGCATTATATGCTTCCGACATCGTCATCAAATCAGCCGGCCGCATGGAATTCAAAGCTTTATCATAATCAAAGAGTGTTTTTCCATTAACAAGTGAAGATCTCCCGAATGAGTACCGATAAGCAACTCCACAATCATCCCAGTCATATACATAGGTATCATTTTGGAAACCTCCTAGACTATATGGATAATGATTTTGAATGTACTGATACGGATTAGAAATGGTAGCTATTTCATCCCATACTTTATTCCCAATCATCTCATTAAGTGCAGTCCATTCTGTATTAAACTCGCTATATGAAGAACCAAGCATTACCGCCACGTTAAGCATCGCCATCATCCCTTCTAACCGGGTCATGGTTCTACTTGAACTTCGGGCTTGAGTAAACGAACTCTTCCAACTATTTAACTTGGATTGGTCTGCAATCTGAACTGCCTTATCAAGAATAGTAAAAAATTCCTTATAGGTGATTTGCTTGTCCGAAGAAACCCCCAAGTTATAGAATTTTAATCGATTTACATCCGAAAAACAAGTATCAAGCGAAGTCCAAATATAAGCTCCCTTCATTACATCATTATATTCATAAGACCCTATTCCAAGTTCATCACATGCTTGTTTCAAATTAACATATGCTAAACCATTAATCCTGGTTGTAGCAGTAGGTTTCGTTCCAAGCAGCTGCTTAATTGTTCCTGGCAGAAAGTATAACTCTCCATTATTTCCAAGATACCCATTAGCCTGATATACTTCCCCGTCAACAGTAATACGAAAATCGTTCAACGGTTCATAAGTAACACTATCCTGCTCATAAGCTTTTACATTATCCAAAAACGTGTTAGCCGGTAAACAAGTAACAACCAGCAAAATAATCAGCATAAGTGACAATAAACGTTTCATCTTAACTCTCCTTCCCCATGCTACACATTCATGATGACAATACATCACGCTTTTTTTACTAAAATCCATAAAAACTGTCTTAACATTATTATATTGTTAATTCCATTTTGTGTAAATACTAATATAGGTGACTAGAATAAAAGTGCCTTTTATATAACTCCAACATTTAACAAAATTACTTGATATAATATACCATTTAGGCATATAATTCATTAAAACGTTGATGAAGACAGTAGAAGTTGAGTGAAATTCACAGAGAATCAGGGAAGGTGAGATCCTGATAAGAGTAAAACGACTTTGAACATCACTTCGGAGTTACAGGCTGAAAGCATGATTACATGTCAGTAAGGCCTTGTCGGTAATCCACCGTTACTTGGATGACATATGTTAGTATGTTCGAACAGGTGGTAATAAACGGGTGATCATAGGTCTCGTCCTGGAACAGGATGAGGCTTTTTTTGCGTTCCAACACAGTATTGATACAATAAAATTTGGAGGGTGACAAGAGATGAAGTATGAAGAGTTATCAGCAAAACCTGAAGGAGCCAAAATCCAAGAAGAGATCTTAGGCTTTTGGAAAACAGAGAAAATATTTGAAAAGTCGGTTGAAGAGAATGAGGGGGATGAGTTTGTGTTTTATGATGGACCACCCTTTCCCACTGGAAAACCTCATCATGGAACCGTATTAGTATCCTTTATCAAAGACATGATTGCAAGGTACCAGACGATGCGCGGCTACCGCGTTCCTCGCGTCTGGGGCTGGGACTGCCACGGCTTACCGATTGAGAATCAAGCGGAAACATTACTTGGAATATCTGATAAAAATGAGATTGAGAAAACTCTAGGTATCGCTGAGTTTAACGAAAAATGTTTTGAAATTGTATCGAATAATAATGAAACCTGGCGAGAATATGTAGAGCAAATGGCCCGCTGGGTAGATTATGACGGGGCCTATAAAACGATGGACACCAATTTTATGGAAAGTGTTATGTGGGCATTTAAACAATGTTATGAGAAAGGCCTCATCTATAGAGACTATCGCGTAACACCATATTGTATGCATTGCGAAACCTCACTATCCATTTCAGACACACGAGAATCTGATTCGACCAGATTACGACAAGATAGGTGGATTATCGCTAAGTTTAAGACAGAACTAATCATCGCCGATAAGCCAGTGTTTCTATTAGCCTGGACAACAACACCTTGGACGCTCCCATCCAATCTATGCCTTGCTGTTGGTGAAACGCTTAATTATTCCTTTGTGGAAATGCAAGACGAAATCTATGTTGCTTGTAAAAACACGTTGCCGAATTTTGAAAAAATATTTGGCAATTCACCTAACATCGTAAAAGAGTGCACAGGTGAAGAGCTAGTCGGACTATCCTATGAACCGCTATTTGATTATTTTGCTGACAAGAAAGAAGAAGGTGCTTTCAAAGTTGTGAGTGCCGATTATGTTGGAGCAGAAGAAGGAGTTGGTATTGTCCATACTGCGCCAGCCTTTGGCGAGGATGATTACTGGACATGTAAGAAAAACAGAATTCCTCTCGTCAACCCTGTAGATGAAAAAGGACGTTTCACACAGGAAATCACTGATTTTTATGACCCAGATAGTGAAAAAAATGTGATTGAAATGAATCCTATCATCATTCGTTTTTTATATGAAAATAGGAAAGCAGTAGCAGATGGTACGATAGAACATAATTATCCACATTGTTGGAGATGTAAACGCCCACTTATCTACAAAGCTATGGATGCATGGTATTTTAATGTTGATAAGATAAAAGACCGCCTCATTGATTTGAATGAGGAGATTAACTGGGTTCCGGAAACTGTCAAGCATGGACGATTTGGTAATTGGCTTGAAAATGCGAGGGACTGGAACATCTCAAGAAACCGATACTGGAGCACGCCAATCCCTATCTGGGAATGTGTTGAATGTGGAGAAAGAAAGGTTCTTGGCAGCATTGAAGAAATCTATGAAGTTAGTGGAGTCCGTCTGACGAATCTTCACAGACAGTATATGGATCAAGTAACTTTCCCATGTCAATGCTGTGGAAAAACAATACAAAGAGTGCCTGAAGTCCTTGATTGCTGGTTTGAAAGCGGTTCCGTACCATTTGCACAAAAGCACTATCCATTTGAAAACAAAGAATGGTTTGAATCTCATTTTCCAAGTGACTTTATCGTGGAATACACCGGTCAGATCAGGTGCTGGTTCTATTACCTTCATGTTCTTGCCGTTGCCCTCTTTGATAAAAATGCTTTTCAAAACTGTATTGTACATGGGACCATTCTTGCAAAGGATGGTAAGAAATTATCCAAATCCTCCAAAAACTATACAGATCCAATGCAATTAATGAAGCAATACGGAACAGATGCCTTCCGATTATATCTATATCAAACGAACGCCATGCTCATTGGAGACCTACTTTTTGATGAATCAGGAATTCAAGATGCCTATCAGCAGATCATTTTGCCTTATTGGAATGCTTGTAATTTCTTTATCTCCTATGCCAATATCGACGGTTTTAAGTCAGATGAATTAGTGTCTCCTCAGTCAGATAATCAATTGGACCAATGGATGCTAGCCAAATTATATGAAACCGTTCAAAACATTACAACGAATATGGACCGGTACCAAGTCAATAAATACGTAGAATATCTGGTGTCCTTACTAGATGGACTTACGAATTGGTATATCCGCCGATCAAGAAGACGATTCTGGAGCAATAGCATGTCTAGTGATAAATTAAGTGCGTACCAAACGATGTACTATGTCCTTGTAAACACAACAAAGCTACTATCTCCAGTCGCTCCGATTATCTCTGAGAAAATATATAAAACACTTACTGAAGACTATTCTGTCCATCTTACGAATTGGCCTTCCATTCCGGATGAATACCAGAACACCGCATTAATTGCAAAGGTTACACTTTCGCAAGATATTATCTACCTGGCAAGATCCATCCGCAATAAAAACAGAATCAAAAACCGCCAGCCATTAAGCACATTAAAAATAGCACTTTCCGATAGCAGCAACAATTTTATTGTGGAGGAATTCAGCGCTACGATTGCAGAAGAATTGAATGTTAAGAACATCGAGATATTGAACGAAGTGGAAAATATCGCTGATGTAAAATACGATCCAAACTTCAATGTCATTCGTGATAAGTATCCAAACAAAATTCCTGATATTATCAAAGCAATTAAGACCAATCATTTTGAGCTCCACGATAATGAGGTGCTTTTGACAATTAACAATATAAAGGAAAACTATGATCCAGGCATTATACTTGTAACATACCTGGCAAAAGTTGGTCAGCATGTAGCATGTAATCACGGAATTGTAGTGTCACTAGATTTGACACTGACTGAAGAACTAAAACAAGAAGGATTGGCACGAGACATCGTGCGTAATATTCAGGATGCACGAAAACAGATGGGATGTGACATAACAGACACCATCTGCCTTGATTTTGAAGGAGCCGTACCCGAACAATGGATTGATTATATTACCCAGGAAACACTGGGCCAAATTGCGAAGGTAGACAATCCAGCGAAGATTATTGCGGTAGAAACAGATTATGGAAATGAGTTATTGATACGTATTGGAAGATAGCAAAAAACCACCTTTCCCTCGGCTATATATCAAATTATAGACGAACAAAAAGGTGGTTTTTATTTATTTATCTCCAAATACTACCCTCATTATATTACAACTTTTCATATCTCTTTTTCTATTTCCTTTCTTGCCTCCTTATATATATTTCATACACCTACTCAAAAGCAATATTTCTCCCCAGCCATTTTATAGGTGCTTATTACCTACTATATTCAACTTATCTAATACCTTCCATACCAAAGTAAATTACAGATATTTAATTGTTTTCCCCATAACTGGTTTCCATTTGCGATGATTGCAAAATCATCACTATAATTGTATAAGTATATGGTTTCACCAGATTTTAATACGATTGTTAATATACACGTCGCTACACTGCCTACTGCTTCTTTGTCCTCAACTACATCGTAAATCTGATTATAATACCCTACAAACGTTTCAATGTCTTGTATCTCTTCATTCCCACTATCTAATCTGTATAAATAAATAGATTCCACTTCATCTGCTTGCAATTCAAGTAATTTGTCAGAAGTTTTATATGTAAAAAAAATATAAGTACCAGCAAATATCAAACAAATAACTAGTAAAGTAAAAATTGCTTTTTTTCTCATATTTCCTCCTGGTATCTTAGACTGCTGAAAAATAACCTATTCCTTATCCATTTATACCTTTGGACTCCGTGTGTGTTCTTAAAATGAGAATAAGAATTTCATTTACTTCACTATATATTGGTTTTACAAAAAATCATATTGATTTATGTCGTTGGTTTTTGTTGGCTTTTGTTGCTTTTAGGTTCTACTCATACTATAATTATAGAAAGTATATTTATGGAGGAATTAAATATATGGAGGAACTCACGATTCTAATTGTTGAGGATGACCCAGAAGCTTGTAAAAGGTTTGCTCAGTCTGCAGAAGAATATGAAGATATTTTAATTGTCAGTATTACCAATAATGCTGCCAAAGCGCTTACCGATATTCAAGATTATTTACCCAATGTAGTGATCCTTGATCTAGAGCTACATCTTGGTAGCGGCAATGGGCTTGAAGTTTTAAATGGTCTCCGTAATATGAACCTAGACGTAAATCCATACATACTAATCACTACGAATAACTCCAGCAACACAACCTTTGAGTATGCCAGACAACTAGGTACCGATTTTATCATGTCGAAGCATCAAAGCGACTACTCTGAAAAGAATGTCCTTAACTTTGTGAAAATGATGAAACCCGTAATCAAAAGTAAGGCTGCAACCTTCTCCTCGACAATGTTAACTACCGAATCACCAGAATTATATAAAAAACGAATTAAGCGTCGAATAGTATCTGAACTAAACCTAGTGGGCATCAATCCAAAAGCAGTTGGATACCAATACCTCATTGACGCCATTCTTCTAATTATAAAGAAACCAACTCAAAACCTATGCAGTATTATTGCGCAAATGTATGGAAAGACCGAAAGCAGTGTAGAACGTGCGATTCAAAATGCGATAGACAGAGCCTGGAAGCAAGCAGATATCGAAGATCTATTGCAGCATTATACCGCAAAGATTCACTCTGATAAGGGAACTCCTACGATTACTGAATTTGTATATTACTATGCCAATAAAATTAGAAATGAATATTAAGAAAGAGTCTGGCAAGCCAGACTCTAGCGTTAAATGTTTTATTCGTTTCCTATTAATATTAGTTTCTATACCAACCAGATATTAAATCCCATATATTCTCCCACATATCTTATTCCTCCTCATTAGTTAATAAATAGATTTTATTAACTAATGAAGAATTATCCTATTTGTTCGCGTTGTGGATTTTTAGTTGGTATTATTATATTTATGGAGGTAGAAACCGTGTTCGCAACTTACGCAAAATACTTTTTTATAATCATTTGTAGTTTTTATTTTTATTACAAACTACTCCATCTTTCAATAGCTAAGAAAGAGATTATTACCATTATCCTCTTCTCTATTTTTATTCAAATACCCCTATTTTATATTCATGAATATGCCCCATTTATATTTGTTCCTTTTATGGTAATCGTGTTTTATATCCTTGTATTATATATTAGCAAAGCAACTTATAATGTATCCTTTGTCACCTCTGTTATCTCATTCGGACTTACTTATTTTACCTTTTTTTGGGCTACCATCATACTCCTTCTACCTGGCCTTTTCTTATTAGGTCTGATTACAAACCGTGAACTCTTCAATATAATAACACACCTGCTCATTGGTATGGTCCAACTGCTCATTTCCTCTTTGCCCTTTCGCTTAAGACGTCTAAAAAAAGGAATGCCTTTTATCATGCAAAAAACTTCGAATACTGTAGGTATCATAATTAGTATTTTTATTTTACTAGCCATCTCATTATTAGGCATACGTGAAAATAATGATTTTATACTTGCTTCCTACATATTGTTTACTGCTATTTGCGGGTTACTCCTCATCGTTTGGTGGCGCAGACAGATAACCAAGTCCTACCTAGAAAAGCTACGTACTAAGGAAATGATGGATTTGAGAAATGATTTTGCAGCATTAAAAAAAGAGAATGAAAAATTGTCAAAAATCATTCACAAAGACAACAAATTAATCCCAGCGATGGAGATGGCAGTCAAGGACTTACTAAGCACTTATACTTCCAATGATTCCAATGCAGAATTAGCAAAAAAGGCCTCCAGTCTGTTGTCGGAACTAGAACGTCTCTCAAGTGAAAGAAACGGAATCCTTCAACATTACGAAACGACTGCTGCCATCCTACCAACTACTGGTTTGGTACGTATAGACTCACTTCTTAGTTATATGCAGCAAAAAGCCACTTCCTGTGGTATTAACTTTAATTTTTCACTCAATTGCAATCTGAAGTTTATGACAAATAATATAATTGATGAGAATTCACTGTCCACAATCATTGCTGATCTCGTTGAAAACTCAATAATCTCTTCAAAAAATCAGACAACCAAAAGTATTCTATTGAGTATTAATATTGAAAATACCTATTACTGCCTTAATGTTTTCGACAGTGGCACTCCTTTTGAGCCACATGTAATTATGAATCTGGGTAAAGTCCGTACTACGACTCATGCTGACACAGGCGGTAGCGGCATTGGTCTAATGACCCTTTTTGAAATTCTAGAACAGTGTAAAGCAAGTTTTACTCTAGACGAAACACTGAATAATAATCTCTACACCAAAAAAATAAGCTTGTGCTTTGATGGTTTAAATCAAATCAATATTAAGAGTAATAGAGTGTCGTTACATAGTATCGCATCTATTCGCGATGATATTATTTTTGGATAATGGAAACTACTGTTTCTGAACCCACCCATTTGACTTTTTAGTCATCCAACATGTAAATAAGCCTATTATGAGTCCGACCACTGCTGGCACAAAACTAAAACACAAATCAAAAAGCGACATATATCCAAACATTACATATACAAGTAGTTCTGCATAGATACCGCATAACAATGGCATTACCCATTTTGAACGTTTATTTAATAAAGCCAGTACCAACGTGCAACCACATGACGTCGTTGGCAGTATTACATATAAAAAAAGAAGACAATATCCCAATTCATTACCCGGTTCCAAGAATAAACCAGTCAACAAAGTCCACACAGCGATTAATAGAAACACAATGAGCACTATCATGCTGGCCATATATTTTCGAATTTGGAATCTAAAACGTTTTAATGGTTTATCACCCACAGGTTGAATCTCAAAGTCAGTCCTTTGCATAGATTCCATGGATTCTTTGCAGTCCTCACATGTTGTTAAGTGTTCTTGTACAAACACTTTACTTCCTTCGCTTGCTATATTTTCTATGTACAACGGTAACAAATCCCTAACTATATCACATTCCTGTTTCATAATGATTCTCCTCTCTTTCACCTAGATTATTTTGGATCATCTCCTTCGCACGATGGAAGGAAACACAGGCCCAATGTTCCGTCTTTTCAAAGAGGTCTCCAATCTGCCGAAACGATAGTTCTCCAAATACGCGAAGTGTAAAGATCTCTTTGTAAGGCTCTTTCAAGCCGTGCAAGATCTGGTGCAAGGAATAAGCCAATTCCTTGTCCACCAAAATCTGCTCCAAGCTCTTTTGTGAAATCGCAAACTGCCACCCCATCTCATCCTGCTTAACAAGTTTCTTTTCACGCTTACAATACGAGAAAAAGCAGTTTTTTGCTATCTGACAGAGCCACACACGAATATCACATTCTCCACGAAAATGATCAATTCCCTTCATCGCTTTGAAAAATGTCTCTTGCGTTAGTTCTTCTGCCAGCACCTCATCTGCCGTCAATCCGCGCAAATATTTGAAAACATCTTCAAAATATTCTTTGTAAATACTATCAATCTCTAGCATATGCTCCCCCTTTCTCCCTATAAGACTTCTATCAAAGGAAAATATCACAAGACTAGTCAATTAATTTTCTCTCTCAAAGGCATCGATCTCATCCAAAAACCTCTGCCCATATTTATTAAACTTATTCTCCCCCACACCTGTAACATCAAGCATTTCTGCCCTATTATGTGGAATCTTTACACACATATCAATCAACGTCTTATCATTGAAAATGATATAAGGTGGCATCGCCTCTTCTTTTGCAATCTCTAAGCGAAGCTGCCGCAATTGTTCGAACAGCTTATATCCAGTACTAGTAAGTGAATCCGTGTTTTTCTTTTTTGCCGATTTTTTATGACTTCTTGTTGGTTCCTTCTCCTCATGCATCCGCACAATTACTTTCGTATTCTCATCACGCAAGCGATTCATTTCGTTGCCCACACGAAATACACCGTACCTATCTTCCGTTTGGTACAGATAACCTTCTAACACCATTTGGTTAATCAATAATCTTAGGTCTGCCTCACTACAATGACTCAACGCACCAAAAGAACGGTAGCTGTCCAATCCTAGCTCCTTAAGTCTCGCACGATTGGCACCAATAAGCGTACCAAGAATTATGTTAAGGCCATATCTACCCTTTGTCTCTATCACGCAGTTAATGACCCATTTTGCTTCAGATGTCATATCGACTTCTCTATATTCCCTGTGACAATTACCACAATTATCGCAAGCGCCCTCCGTCTTATCACCAAAATAATGAAGGATATAGTTTCTGAGGCACTCTGTCGTCTTGCAATAATTTATCATTACTTGGAGTCTATGAATATCTCTCTGTTGAATCAGCTCAATATCCTCATCGTTCACCTCTGAGAAATCTTTTCGTTCAAGGAGGAACTTGTTTATCACTACATCCTGAGCTGAAAATAACAGAACACATTGCGATGGTTCACCATCACGCCCGGCACGTCCCGCCTCCTGATAGTAATTCTCTATACTCTGTGGCATATTGTAATGAATCACATAACGAACGTTCGACTTATCAATACCCATCCCGAACGCATTGGTCGCAACGATAATAGGTGTTCGATCATAGATAAAATCATCCTGATTCTTCTTTCTTGTCTCATTGTCGATTCCCGCATGATATTTGGTGACAGGCACCCCACGCTTAAACAGCAATTCGCACAGATTGTCAACATTCTTTCTTGTAGCACAGTAAATGATACCGCTATCATTTGGATGTTTTTCGATATAATCTATAACAAAATCATCTTTACGCTTTATACTCTCCACACGATAGTATAGGTTTTCCCGATCAAATCCGGTCACTACCACCTCTGGTCTCTGTAACTTAAGCGTACATATAATATCATTTTTTACTTCTTCCGTGGCCGTAGCCGTAAACGCACTAATAATAGGACGTTTGGGAAGAGTATCAACAAAGTCAATAATTTTTACATAGCTAGGTCTAAAATCCTGTCCCCACTGCGAAATACAATGAGCCTCATCCACCGTAACCATCGAAATATTGGCTCTTGTCGCAAACCCTACAAATTCACTGCTCTCTAATCGCTCTGGTGCCACATATATTATTTTATAAACTCCTTGTCCAGCCAGTTGAAGTGCCTTTGCAATCTGAGCATCCGATAGGGATGAATTGATGAACGCTGCATGAACACCCGCTGCATTTAGAGCCTTCACCTGATCTTGCATCAAGGAAATAAGTGGCGAGATCACCAGAGTAATCCCAGAGAGCATTAATGCCGGCAACTGATAACAGATGGACTTCCCCGCTCCAGTAGGCATAATAGACATAGAATCTCTCCCAGACAATATAGTATTTATAATACTTTCCTGGCCTTCTCGAAACGAGTCATAACCAAAATAAACTTTCAGAGTTTCTAACATGTTCATAATTTCTTTCCCCTCTTATCTAAGGCATTACCTTTATATCATTTGTAGATAATTATACCGTATTGGATATGATAATTCCTCTGCTTTTTAATTTTATTATTTTCTATGAAGATTAGGGCGTCAAAAGCCCTGTATTTAGGGCCTTATGTGCCACTACGAACTTCATCCAAGCGAGAGCGTGTTGCGAATGAACTATGCCTTGCATCACGTTTCACAAACAGAATTGTGCAAATTGACGAACTATAATTTTAATAAGGGCTTTTGACGCCCTAATCCTATGAAACAAAAAAGAGATTGAAAATTATCAACCTCCTAATGTAACATCACAATCTTGATACCATCTTAACGCATCCAAAAAATGCGACTTGTCAAAACTTGGCCAATACTCATCAACAATATAAAAATCTGCATAGACTGATTGAACAGGCAAAAATCCACTTAATCTTCTACGTCCTCCCCATCTTATAATTAGGTCAACTCTTGCTATGTCATCAGACTCTAACTTTTTGTTCACCATGAGATTTTTTAGATCCCACTCCCAATCATAATTAACAAGAAAATTAAGGTTAATGATACCTTTGCCATAATTGATTCTTTTATTGGCGTATTTTAATAACTCCTTTGGAAATGCTGTTGATTTTGTATTGCCAATGACTAAAATATTAGCATCTCTTCCGCTTAGTAATTCAACCGCATCAATACAGGATTTTGTAAAAGCATCTCTCTGCTCTTTTTTCCTTTTCGTATTATCTTTAGTAAAACCATAAAAGGTGGCTTCTTTTATACCATATTCAAGCATCATCTCATATAGCTCGTATCCTGGCTCGATTCCGTGCTGATATCCATCCTTTTTTTCCAATCCATTCTCTACTGCCCACCGCCTGTTACCATCCGGTATAATCCCAATATGGGCAGGAATTCTCTTAAATGATTCCATGTATTGTCATCCTTTGCAATAGTTTACATTACGTTATATCTTACATGGTAACCAATTTTATAGAAAATTATGAAGCAAATCGTCAATTCCATTTACCGTTTTTATCGACCCAAACAAGTTAACTCATGATGCTTCTTTTTATTCCCAGAACACTCTTTGAATAAGATGTTTCCATATCCATACTGCGAATTTGTTAAAATCTTGACAATTTGGTAAATAAGATTGCAAAAGCCAACACAAAAAGCTAATATATTATCTAAAGTGACATTTTATTCTAAACCTATAAGGAGAACATATAATGGAATCAAAATTGAGTGACAGTTATAATTTAAAGCGAGTAAGTAAAGTAAATCTAGCAGTAATGTATGCAGCAGGTATGCTAATTTTATTGGAGAGTTTAATCTATAATGGGGTCGACAGATTATTCTTCGAAAACTTGGCGAAAATTATCATCGTCCTTTCTGTTAGTACGGCTATAAACTTTACTCCAATCAAAGAGCAAATTAAGGGTGGCGTCTTTTGTATTATTATGTCTTTAATCTCTCTTCAATCAAACTTAGAAGATGCAAGTATCAGCAGCTTTATGTTATTAATGTTAGCATTCTGTATGTCGGCCTTATATTTTCAAAAAGAGCTTGTGATTATAGTTGGAGCCTTTATTGACCTAGTTATTATCATTACCTATCTTATTGACCCAGCCGCAATGGCCAATAACACAGGAGTCGCTTCTGGGTTAACCCGAATCCTTGTTTACTTTAATTTTGCTATCGTACTAATTTATTTTCTTACAAAATGGGGGCGAGATCTCATTGCTTCGGTTGTTTCGAAGGAATCGCAATCAGAAGAGCTGCTTGGCCGATTACAGCTCACATTGCAAAAAATTAACGAGGTGTCCGATGTCTTAGATGTGGATTTAACAAGCTTTGAAGAAAAAATCATGGTTATGAAACAATCGAATGATAATATAACCATAGCAATGTCTGAGGTAACCGTTGGAGCTCAAGAACAGGCCATTAATATTGGGGAAATTAGCGACAATATGATAAGCACCAAAGCGCTTATCATAGAAAATAATAAAATTTCTGAAGACCTGGAACAGATATCACGAGATATGGTGATTAAAGTGTCTGATGGAACAGAAAAAGTAAACCAAATGAAAGACCAGATGCATACCGTAGGAAATTCTATCACAACAGCAATGGACACAGTTGAGGCATTAAAGCAAAGTATCGAAGAGATTGGTACATTCTTATCCGGACTTTCTCAAATAGCAAATCAAACGAACTTATTAGCATTAAATGCAAGCATTGAAGCAGCCCGTGCTGGTGAACACGGTAAAGGCTTTGCCGTTGTTGCAGAAGAAATAGGAAAACTTGCAAACCAAAGTAAAACTACGGTTCAAAATATAAATATCATTACACAAGATATTACTGACAAGATGAACCTAACAACAACTGAAGTGAAAAACGGTGTTAGTGCAGTTACATTAGGAAATATTCTAATTATGGAAGTAACCGATTTCTTCGACGAATTGACGAATACTTTTTATCAAGAGGACGAACTATTAAAAACCGGATTTGAGAAAACACAGAAGGTGTTTGGTAACTTTGTATTAATTAACGATAAAACAGAGAATATCTCGGCTGTAGCACAAGAACATTCTGCAACCAATGAAGAATTCTTAGCTTCGATAACGGAACAGAATATTGAAATGATTAAAATGCTAGATAGCATTAATAATATCAATAATAAATGGAATGAATTGAAGGTTATTATGAACTAAAGGAATATATAGGCGAAAAAGTGCTGCCGTACCTACAATTATTAGTTGTAAGTACGACAGCATTCTTTATTCAGCAAATAGTACTCTAGCTGTTTTCTGGATGTAAGCAACTTCACTCTCTGACAAATCCATAAAATCACTGTTTTCCATTGAACAGTTAGAATCCTGGACATACATCATTTTTGTGTCCTTTTGTGTGATAGAATAGAACCAAACTTCCTTTGGAACATTATATACTTTTCCCTGTTCCATCAATGTTAACTCTATATCAAAATGATCATTATTACGCTCTGCAGTAATTAGAATTGCTTTTCCAGCAGCAAGAATAAACTGTTCATCTGTCGAATGATGAACCTCCAGATGGGCAATTCCATTAATATCATTATCCGGTTTCCAGTTTTTGATACTTACCAGCCACTTCTCATTTTTGTATACACATAAAATTCCTTCATTATTGTTTTCATATACATCTGGTCTCATAATATTTTACCTCACTCATTCACATTTTTTGAATATGCGTTTTTTGAATTTGCGTTTTTATATCTCTGTCTTTCCGACAATTGGTACTCCATATCCGAAGGCCCCTTCCATAGCACAGACCTTTGCAGCAAATGCAGCTCCCTGATTCATTGCAGTCAGTAAACGTGTTTCCATCTTATGATCATCTTCCTGTATGAGCTCACCTGTTTCAGCGCTTTCTAATAAAGAACAAAGAAAAGCGGAAAAATAGGAGTCTCCTGCGCCCATTGTATCAATCACATCATCCGCATGTACTGCTTCTGCATAATAGATTTTATCCTTGTATAATACATAAGAACCATCTTCTCCGACTGTTCCAAGTACAATTTTCACACCATTTTCCTGTGCTTTGCGCATTTCGATTTCTCTGTTTTTCTCATCTAAGTGTGCGCAGGATAGTATTGCAATTGTTACATACGG
The DNA here is from genome assembly GCA_023434365.1 of Bacillota bacterium. Classification (GTDB taxonomy): domain Bacteria; phylum Bacillota; class Clostridia; order Lachnospirales; family Lachnospiraceae; genus KM106-2. Next base: position 20,133 of record JAEYSV010000016.1, read on the forward strand.
GCACACTTTTTTCAGATATTCATCCGTCCATCTAGTAGAAAAATCATATGCAATTGGCACTCCTGTTTCTTTCAGTTTTTCCAAATCATTTTCAATATAGCTGTTCAGATTTGTGTATATCAACTGGAAATCTTTAATATATGAATAATCCTCCTCAGTAAAACTGAAAGGATTATCTTTCGCAATTCCGCCTTTATTGGAACCCAGAAATACGCGGTCGCTGTTTTTTAAGGTTACAAGTGCAAATCCATTTTCTCCTTCAAACTTTCTGCAATGACTGTCATCAATTCCTATCTTCACAAGAGTATTATGCACACAATCAGCCACCTCATCATTGCCGTACTTTCCAAGGTATGCAGCTTCTGCTCCGTTCATTGTCACATAGACACAAGTGTTAACACATTGTCCACCCGGATACATCTTTCCTCTGGAAAGATATTTATCGCAAACATTATCTCCTATTGCAATAATCTTACAGTGTTTCATTTCTTCACATCCTTCTTCCTAATTTGTAAGGTTAGCTATTTTCCTTATAATCGTTCATTCGTGTTCTTTTTTATCCATGCTACGATGTCATCAATAGCTTGATCTGGATTATTAGAATAACAACAGCCTGCTATCAGCCCTTAATGGCACTGACACCAAGCTGTTGTCTAAATTAATCCGGTAAATGATATGCTGTTTTAGAAAATTACTGCTCCAAGAAGCATTGCTACTACTACAGATACACTTGTACAAACTAGACCCGGAATCATATAACTGTGGTTGATAACATATTTTCCAATTTTAGTTGTTCCAGCTGAATCAAAGGCTAAAGCAGCTACACATTGGCCGGAAGCCGGAATAAAATAGTTTGATGAACAAGCAATCCAACCAGCAACAATAATATTAACAGGAAGTCCTAACGCGATACCAATTGGAACCATGATCATTGTTGTAGAAGACTGACTGGTGGTAATCGCCCCCACAATAAATACTGCTATAATATAAATCCATGGATACTGATTGGTCAGAGCAGACATATTATCTGTGATGAAAGATGACTGATCACCAATAAATGTATTTACTAACCAGCAAAGTCCAAATGCTAAGACAACTGCAAACATTCCGGTACGAAATACTGGTTGATCCAACACTTTATTACTATCAAGTTTCGTTACAAGTACCATAACTGCTGCTGCAACTAACATAAAAATTTCAATAACTGTTGTTAATGGCAACTTGGATCCATCAGATAGGGTTGGAACTAACGCTTTCACTGCACCTAAAAGGACAATCCCCACCATTGCGATTAAAAAGATTGCAACAGATCTCTTTGCTTCTTTTGTAACTTCTTTCTTTTCTTTTTGTTTTTTAGTAAAATCTTCAATCTGTCCTGCGGCTACACGTCTTTGGAATTCAGGATCATCTGCAAGCTCTTTACCTTTTTTAATAACAGCAAATGCTGCTGCAACTGTTCCGATCAAGGTTGCTGGAACACAAACTAAAAGCAAGGTAAAGATATTTACACTTGTATATGTAGACTCTGCCATAAACGCAAGTATAGCAACAGTTGCTGCTGATATCGGGCAAGCAGTAATCGCTTGCTGAGATGAAACTATCGCTGCAGAGATTGGACGTTCAGGTCTTACCCCTGTATCAATTGAAATTTCATTAATAACTGGAAGCAAACTGTATACAATATGTCCTGTTCCACACATAAATGTAAAAATATAAGAAACAATTGGTGCTAATACTGTAATCATTTTAGGATTCTTACGAAGAATCTTTTCTGCAATCATTACCAAGAAATCAAGACCACCGCATGCCTGCATTGTAGATGCTGCACAGATTACTGCAATCATAATTAAGATAACTGTGATTGGTGGGTCAGATGGTGTAACGCCTAATACAAATGTCATGACTAACATTCCAATACCGCCAGCAAAAGCCAGGAATGTTCCGCCTTTACGTACACCCAAGAATATAATTGCCAATACAATAAATAGTTCAACCCAAAACATAATGGTTCCTCCTCTAATTGAGTAATTTTTTCTCCTTTAACAACAATGTGCGCACATCATTCATTCTTAATACTTGCAATCTTTCGATTATCTTATATTTCATCTAATGTATTGCTTTGTATGTAATACAATAATATACATTTATTGTTTTACTGTCAACAATTATTATCATTTTCTACAACTTATACAATTTATTTTATGTGTTTTTAGTTGTTTTCAACAAATTATGTGTATTACAATACAAATTATATTCTATCCAATCCTAGTATTCTACTTTCCACATATAACGACGAGTAGGCAATGGATGCTTACGTTGTGTAGCCAGTTCATGATTATAAATAGGATATACATTATTAAATAGTGAATGATTGAAATAATCTACCACTGAAGCATCAATAACGGACAATCCTAGCTCCTTAGCATCAAGAACTTCAATATTCTTTGCGTATTTTTGTAAAAATATTAATGCACGTTCATCTAATTCACGTGTACTTCCTTCTGAAATCTGAATTACAAATGGTCTGTTTGCATCTGTTATTTCAAATGGACCATGGAAAAACTCACCTGTATGAATGGAACTAGAATCCAGCCATTGCATTTCCATAAATATACATATACTTTCCATATAAGCAGCACCATAAGACGCACCACTTCCCATTGTATAGATTACACTATCATTTTTGCGTGCTTTTGCAAAAGTTTTTGCTCGTTCAGCCACATGTGCTCTTGCATTGCGAATAACGTTTGTGATCATTCCTGCACCTTCGTAGAATTTATCATAATTTTTATATCCTTCCTGTGTCTGTGCAAGAAGTTCTACTGCGACATAAAGTGCACAAAGTGTCTTTTCCCCAGAATAATCGATATCACCAGCCATATGGTCAGGGCTTGCATCAAATGAATACAATACAATATAATCTCCAAACTCAACTATTTCAGATTCTTCTAACCATGTAAGAATAATTACCGCTGCACCTTTTTCTTTGCCTAATTTTGCTGCCTGTATTGTTTCAGGTGTATTACCTTTATGGCAAGCCATAACAAGAATTGAGTTTTCTCCAAAATCATTTGGTGTGCAATGTACAAATTCATTACTGTTTATCCATGCACTCTTAATGCTTGCACTTTCTTTTTCCATAAATGTTTTAGCTGGATAAAGTGCTCCTAATGATCCTCCGCATCCAACAAAATAAAGGGACTTAACACCACCTTTGTCTTTTTTGGCTTCCAAAATTTCTGCTACTATACTTTTAATGTCTGTACTGTTGTATTTCATTGTTTTTCTCCTTCTTGATTTATTGTTTTGTATTGTATTTACTAATTATGTTTTTATACTAATACATTTGAATACAATTGTCAATATTAATTCCTTTTTAGCTGATTTATATTTTAGCGATATACAAATATTATTAATTGTATTATAATTATATTAACAAAACATGTTATTTATTTTATTTAAATGCTCATACATATAGAAAGGTGTTATTATTATGGAATTAGATAATACAATTGCTACCCCGCTATATCAGCAGCTAGGAGATATTATACAAGAGGAAATAGAAAGCGGCCGTCTACCTGCGGGAGCACAAATACCAACCGAAAAAGAATTAAGTGAACAATACAATGTAAGCAGAGTCACAGTAAGAAAAGCTCTTGGAATGATGTCCGATTTAGGATATCTAGAGCGCAAATCCGGAAAAGGTACTTTTGTTGCAGAAAAAAAATTACAAAGAGGTCTGTCTTCTGGAGCTATCAGTTTTACAGACATGTGTAAAATGATTGGCGCTGTTCCTGGTTCTAAAACGACAAAAATTGCCCTGGAAGATCCAACCCCCCGAGATATTGAGCTAATGGGATTAAAACCTGACGAAAAAATTGTTGTACTGGAACGAATCCGTTATGCTGATTCCAAGCCAGTTATACTAGAATCCAATAAGTTTCCTGAATTTTTTTCTTTCTTGTTCAGCGAAGATCTTAACAATAATTCACTATATGATATATTAAAAACCAAACACAATATAACACTCGAACATTCTTCAAAAGCAATTGATATTACATTTGCTTCTTCAAAAGATGCAAAAGCACTTCAAATCGCAAAAGGCTATCCTTTGCTTCGCATTGATAGTGTTGTTCATGACTCCGAGAATAAAATTACTAATCTCTGTCAGCAATTATGTATTGGCGATAAATTCAAATTTATAGTATGAAATAAGCACTTTGAACCCTGCCTGACAAGAACAGGGTAATCAAAATCTAGACTCCAAAACATCCATCCATGAAATTTACTTTCTCCTTTATAAATGAACGAAACCAATTGAAGCAAACAACCTACAAAGTAACCAAAGATAGCGTTAAAAAAAGCCAGAGCGAATATGAATTTCGCTCTGGCTTACTATTAGTATGTAACAGGAGATGCTACCGGAAAGCTATCGCATCAACTTGAAAGGCAATTCCCTCTCTAATAAATTTTGTTTCATATGCTTTTCTTGCTGGGTATTTTCCATGGAATCTTTCTTTAATAATATCTCCTAAAAACATCAAATCATTAATGTCTCTAAACAAACAATCCATTTGCACAACAGACTCCAATGTCAATCCTATCATTTCAAGTCTATCACTTAAAATATCAAATGCACCGTTAATCTGATTCTCAATTGATTCTCCCTCATTCTTCATGCAATAGCTGATATAAACATGATCTCCTGCCTCTACAATTGCAGAATGTGCCCACAACTCATCCACTTCTGTTCTAACAATTTCTTTCATTCAAATCTTCCTCCTTATTCTTTCTTGTAGCATATTCACATTAGTTTTTTCTTGTTTTAAAAACTCAGCTCAACCAACGTCTTTTTCTCAAAATTAGTTGCCATCGTCCATTCAACTGCTGTCCCGTTCTTTAATCGAAAAATCTGAAGCAAACCATCAATCCCCTTTTCCTTCCACGCCTGCAAAAACTTTCTTGATGGATGACTAAATATCTCATTTTTCAAATTCTCATCCTTCACCAGTTCTAGAACACCCGTCACCCTTATCTGACTTCCATGCCCCTGAAAGCATAATTCCACTTTAGGATTGGCCATGATCTGTGCAAACACATCTTTGGTAGATGCCGTATGAAAAATGATACCATCTTCATCCGCCCGAAATAAAAGCATCCCCCTTACTCTAGGCTGATCCCCCTCCACCGTTGCCAAATGAAACACCGGATTCTCATTCATTAATTGATATATATCGTTCTTAAGCATACACTTAACTCCCTTCTAAAAATGATGTTGTCATTATAAAGGAAAAACGTTAAGTACACTTTCAAAATAAATTCAAATAATATCAAATAATTACCATTTCGCCCTCAGACAGCAACTACTTCTTAATTCACATAAGTATTACGATATTCCGTAGGTGTTACCTTTAATAGTTTACTAAAGCTAGATGAAAAATGTGAACTACTACTAAACCCACAATTAATCGCAATCTCTGTGATCGGAATTTCCTTTCTTCGAAGCAAATCCTTGGATTTTTCAATCCGTATTCATATCAAATACTCAATCGGGGTACGTTTGGTCTCTTTTCTAAAGATACGATTAAAGCTGGAAACTGACATATTCCCTAGCTCCGCCAACTGCTTCACCGTGATATTTTCACTATAATGCTGCTCCATATAGTGCTCCGCACGGGCAACCGAATAGTTCGATGATATGGCTCGCATATCATAACTTTTCCCAAGAAGACTCCTTATTAACCAATGCGTAATAATCGTTGTATGTGCTTCCAACGTAATATCAGCATTCTGCATATTCTTGCTATACTCAAAAGCAAACGTATTAAGAGCTTTCAAAATATCATGACAGATAGGAAACTGCTTCTGAAGAAAATGAGGCTTTTCCTCCGAATACATCCTATATTGTTCCTCAAAATACTCTTTATCGATTAAGATAGCATAATAATGCGAAAAATGATCATTTTGATCTTGGTGCGCAACATTAGGCGACAACACATATCCTAGATATTGATTTGCCTGAATCTCAATACTCGGTTTTATCTTATCGAAACCATGTGAAAACACAATAACAAACAGATAAGAAGGATGCCTATGATTAGATCTCAGTGTATATTGGCAATCCCCAGTACTCGGAATAAATAGACCCAACCTGTTATGTACATAACAGTCTACATGTTTCATATCTTCTTCCGATACTGTCTCACCTATTAACGATTGGATTAACTCAAAGTTTCGCATAGATACTCCCCCTGTTTTGCCACTTTCCTTTCGGTTACCACTCAATCTCTTCCGGATATTCAAGCTTCGGATCATGTAATTCATATATACTCGTTTTATATTCTATTGCGCAGTATCTCAGATTTTGTTCCATTGAAATATAAGCCTGCGGCTTTCTCACAATTCTTTTTGCAATATTTTTTAACTTGTCTTTACGTTTATCAACTTCCGTCTTGTACAATTCAATATTGCACTTATCAATGAAGTGAGTTACATAATTCATATATAGCTCGTCGGTACGCTGATATATGCCATGAATTTTCTCCATCTCTTCATTGCCTATAGCCTCTGCAAGTGCCTGCCAGATTCCTGCACTCAAGACATTAAGATTTGCCTGGTCCCTCAAATAATTGACATACGGTATAGGTGGTAAATTCCTCTCTGACCGCTTTGCATTGCTCCCGTAATATCCTGACGAAAAAATATACATCCTTGGAACGGCTGCTGCCACAAAAATCGCTTCCGGAAACATAATATTAACACTATAATAAACATTACTTGTAGGAGTAATCATCTCATGCCACTTCATCTTATCAGAATTCATACCGTTGTCTTGCAGCACAACTTCACGATCCCCCATATAGGCATGTCTAATATCATAACATAAACCTAATAAACGATTCTTCACTCCATAAAAATAGTCTGATGGATCATCTTCTAATCCAGTCATACTATAAATACTATCAACCAAATCAGAGAAATCATTATAATCGCCCTGTATTGTTACTCCCATTAATTGCTCGGTTGGTTTTGTTTGTAACATTGCTTTCTCCTTTTGTTTGTTAAGGTTTGTATTGTTTTTAGCTAACATTTTATGTTTGGTGCATTGTTGTATTATAACCATTAATTTTACGATGTCTACGGGAATAGGTCAGGAATTTACCTGCATAAAGTCACTCTGTTGTTAATGTACAGATTTTCAACTTGTTCGGTTACTTGTTCTATGACTTGTTCGGTATCTGCTATTTCGCTAACGAATCACAAATGACTTTTAACAGAAACTTTACGAATTTCCTTGAATCAGCACAATGGTCACAATCCTCAATGTTACTTATTTACCATATCCTCCCCTAAATAGCAATACTCTTATTTGCTTTCTCAAGCATAGGTGCCGGAATTTCATGATCAAGTTTCCAAACAAAACTGATTGGCTTATTACCCTCATGTCTTATATAAGTAGCATTTCCGAGAAATACATAAGGCGATGTATAAGATCCCGTTTTCTTATACTCACGCACAAACAAAGATATCATATTTCCCATCTCTTTATGCCTCACATATCTTTGCGCAGTTGCACTTGTATCTGACAACTGACTTTGTGTTTCCCAATGAAATAATATCTCATTAATGGCGTAATCATCATACATCGTAGACGGACTAAATTCCTTCTCAGACTTATGAAGATTCACCAAGAAAATGTCCGTCTTTTTATCATCAAAATATTTCACACCTTCGCGAAATTCAGGCGCCTGGTTTTCATTGAAATAATCAAATGCAGCTAAGATTTGTCTTGTATTATAACTACAATGAATATCCAGCGGACAAAGATAATTATACCCATTTTCTAACGCTACAAAATCAATCTTCTTTAGATTGTATCTTAAAATCTGCAGCATTTCATCTTTTACAAAATCATGTTGCAAAAGAACGTGTATTCCTTCAGCAACACAAGCAAATCCAGCCTTCTTCGGTGCATCTTTGTAAAATGTATAATACAACATGTTTAGTTTTATTCTCTCATCCTCCGAAGATGGTGTTTCTTCTGTCTCTATATAGAAAATCCAATACTCTAAAAGGGCCTTAGAATTTACATGAAGAAGTCCATTAAACTTTTTATATACACTATCCTCTACATCTCTTTTATCTTGAATTAAGTTTGCCCATTGCATCAATCGATGAAGAGACCTAGTTCCCTCTGCTCTATAGAATTCTAACAATGTAATTCCATGATAATCCAGGAAATAATCAAGCTGAAGTGGTAGCGATGTATCCTGTTCAAAATATAAAACTTTATCAATCAAGGTACTCTTGCTAATCACGCATTGCTTCAGATTTTCAAGAACATACTCCTGTGCCATCTTTTCTAACTGAATATAACTACCCTTTGGCAAATTGGAAAATCCATCTTCTACATATTTGCGAATCGAATGATGTGTACTTCCAATCATTGCACGAAACTTATTCTCAAAACAATACTTACGATGTGCTTGTCCTATGAAATCAAGCACTGTCAGACATTCCTTGCCCTCACAAAGACGTAGTCCACGTCCGAGCTGTTGCAAAAATACAGTGGTACTTTCCGTTGGTCGTAAAAAAAGAATTGTATTTATCTCCGGTATATCAACGCCTTCATTATACAGGTCCACTACGAAAATGAAACGCAACTTTCCTGACACTAAATCTGCTTTTGCATCACTTCGAATATCATCCACGCTTTTAGAGGAAAGCGAAACTGATGGTACCCCATGTTCATTAAAGTACTGTTCCATATATTGCGCATGAGCTATACTTACGCAAAATCCTAGCCCCTTTACTTCATTCATATCCGTCACATACTGGTAAATGCTTTGTAAAATCATAGATGCTCTCTTGGTATTTGCTGTATAGCAATGTTCAAGCTCTGATACATCATATTTTCCACGCCACGTCAGCTTACTGTAATCCACGTTATCTGATACTCCAAAGTATTGGAATGGAGCAAGTAATTTACGATCAATTGCCTCCACTAAACGCATCTCAGATGCAGTTCAGCCTTCAAAATAACTTAAAATATCCTTTCCATCCATACGCTCCGGTGTCGCAGTCAAACCAAGCAGAATTTCCGGTGTATAATAATTTAGCAACCCTTGGTAAGAATTTGCTGCTGCATGATGGAACTCATCTACAATGACAAAATCATAAAAATCCGCAGATGTAAATGAAGAGAAATCAGCCGCATTATAAGATTGAATACTCATAAAAAGGTGATCTATTTGTTTTGGCCTAGAGCCATCTACATATAGATCTCCAAAATTGAAATCATTTAGAACTTCTCTAAATTTCTGTATACTTTGTTCCAATATCTCTTTACGATGTGCAATGAATAGAAGTCTGGCATGTTCGTGTGTTTCTTTGAATCTACGATAATCCAATGCTGCAACAATGGTTTTACCTACCCCAGTTGATGCCACAACCAAATTCTTGTATCTACCATGGATTTCTCGCTCCGCTGTCAAATTATCCAGTATTTCTTTTTGATATGGGTAGGGCTTAATTACACACTGAAGGTGCATCTTGCTTTGTTCAAAGTCATATACCTTAGAAAGTTCTGTTCTTAATTTCTGCTTACACTCCTCATCATTAAGATCAAATATTTCAAATGATTCATTGTTCCAATAACTCTCGAAGGTTACAGCAAACTTCTTAATAATGTCAAAAGATTCTTTCTCAGTAACTTTTAAATTCCACTCAAGACCTTCCGTTAAAGCCGGATTAGATAAATTGGATGAACCAATATATGCAGTAGTAAATCCTGTTTCTCGCTTAAACAAATATGACTTTGCATGCATACGCATATGATTGGTTTCATAATTGATTTTGATCTCTGTATTAGGAAGCTTTGCCAGCTCCTCAATAGCCTTGTAATCAGTTGCCTTCATATAAGTTGTTGCAATAATACGAAGCTTTACACCTGGACGAGAAGTAAACGCCTTAAGCTCCTCCATTATTCTACGAATAGCACTCCATTTGATAAAAGATACAAGGAAATCAATGGAGTCACTACTGACAATCTCTTTCTTAATTTCTGAAAGCATATTTGGTTCTTGTTTTGAACCGGTAAACAAGGTACTCTCCAGCAAAGAAGTCTCTGGTCTGACCGTCTTTTTGCTAGCAATACTTCGAGCTGTATTAAGCTTCTGATATAGGGATGTTAACACCTCCCCTTTTTCCAAAATAGTTATGTCATCAAAATCTCGTTCACCTGTATGCTTACTAATATCGGCGATAATATCATTACACAGTTTTATCTGCGCAACTACTGCCTCTTTGTCCTTATTACTAGGAAAGCCCTCTCTAATATACCGAAAAGCCTTTTGGATTATGTAAGAAATATATATAGTAAGTACCTTCTTGGCATCATCAGCATCCAATTTTTCTAATTCAATATCATATCGTGATATCTCCAGCTGTTCAATCTCATTCTGCAGTTTACTATTTACTATCTGTTCATATATGCCATCCGCTATCATTTTCCATACCCCTTACATACATTTAGGACATTTCCTTATCGCCACATCACAACCATTTGCTTCATATTCAAAGGTACAAATATTGCACCTCAGTTGATATGCCATTTGATTATAGTGATTTCCTGGTTTATTTAAACACCCCATATTCTCCTGTTGGTTTTTATTTACATATCCAGTAACCAATGTCTTTCCTCTGTTGCTGGTTTTTTTTGGTTTAATATCCTCTGATACCATTGGAATATCTTTTATAAACTTCTCTATATGAACAATTGCTGTAATCCTATCTTCATCCGCTATAGCTGAATCAAGCTCCAACAATTTATTTACGCTTATAGTATAATGGTTCATGCTCGGAACATAACTTCTATATTGCCACGCAATGTCTCCTGGACCATTATATATTTCTTTAATAACTCCTTTTTCCCTATCCAAGTACTCTACAAGCAAATATTCCGGCTCTTCCCGTATTACAATCGAGCCCTTACCTTGTGTCCCTTTAATTTGAACTTTTCTGCCATCCACTTCACCATCATGTGTTTTCTCTGATTGTTTGTATAGCTTTATTCCATATACCTGCGCTGCCATTACTTCCACAATATTTCCAACTAAAATTCCGTCCATCTTAAAGGACTTTTCAGGGAATACCTTTTCTATTTCCGAAGTAATTTTATACAACTCTTTAATCTTCTTGGACAAAAATATTGTCTTTTCTGCCTCTGTCATTAATCTATTCCTCGTTTCATAAGTATGTGTAATAGTAGAACTACTGTATGCTTAATTTTCCGTATGTTTTTAAAATTCAATCTCTTTCATACACTTAGAATCCTACTGCATATTCATGCTGTACTCAAACCCATACCGTTTTCTTGAAGCATATCTTCACGGTCCCCCATAAAGATTCTGTTCTTTACTGCTTTGGCGGTAAATTCAGTTTCTTAATAATACTCTATATATGTACATTTTATAACATATACTTGCTTTATTTTACCAAACTTTGGTATAATGAAGCAAGTATTATATGATATAAATAGTAACTAGGAACTGTAATATATAATATGACACTCACGATAATTATGCTAATTAGTTAATACAGATCCTATATGAATACTCCATTACAATCCCAGGAGGATAAAAAAACTATGGATGTTAACACTAATTTACTTCTTCAGGATCTACAAAAATTACTTTGCGATTGCCTAGAGCGTATTCCTATATCTAAATGGTCTTTCAAAGGAACAGTAAAGTATCCAGATATAAAATCTCTGAAATATGAATTTACATACAATAACGTCGAAAAGGATGAGAAAGTACACTTTTGCGGTGTTGGACAACTAACGGATATGGATACATTAGATATAGAGAATATAACATGTGATTGTATATTACAATTAACTCCCGAGTCTGATAACATAGCTTTTTCCTTTTCCTATAGTAAATCTAATCTTAATGACTATACAAGTATATTTACTAAGATTGATGAAACCATCTCGAAAAGTCGTTCTTATGCATATTTCCTCGATGATTATAAAAGATATACACATACTGATGTTATCGAATACTTGAAAGATCTAGATGAATCACAATTCCTTGAATGGAAAGAAGAAATTATAGAAGATGAACCTTTTGGAGAAGTTTATATATACACCAGTTCTTTTGGAGAGGATTCTTATGAACTTGCAATTGTCGATGTAGAATATACTCAAGAGGAGTATGATGATGGTATTTTTGAAGACGAAGACAGTTTGACAATTACAGTAGCAGAACGGTTCATATTAGTTTTTTCAGAAATGAACAGCGTTACGTTACGTAATTTTTCTAAGTATTGCAAAAAAAGGATAATATCAATAGAAGATTTTTTAATTAGGTCCACAAGTCTTACATGCATACATAAAAATCATACTCTTCAAAGAATTAAAGCCTTACTATGTGTCCAAAATAATAGTCAAATTACTCAAGTTTCGGCGGAAGCATCATATTGTGAAGAATGTGATAAATACTTTATTTCTGAAGTTGAATTTAATAGAATTACTAGATTAGGTATGATTTGCTGCAAGGTAATTACAGAAGCAGAATTCAAAAAATCATCCTCTAATATGGATGATTCCAGGTGGGCTAATGAATCATTGCTACGAAGTTATGGATATAATGTTAACTCAAAAGATAACCTATCAGATAGAGAACGTCAAGAACGATTATCCTTTATAATTGAAAATGAAATAGTGAGTGTTGAAAAAGCAATTGATTTTATAGAATGGCTTGTAGGAAGAAATACAACCGTTACTTTTGAAAATGCTAGAAACAAGTGGAGGCGAGATGTGGAGTTTCTTATGAACTATAAAAAAGTAAACTCTACCGTACGCGTTGGAATGATATATAGAAAGAAGTATATCTATAAATAGTACATATTAATGACGAATATGTGGAGTGGAAATTACAGTGGGATTATCCTACAGAATAGGAAGGAACTTCATGTTTAACTATGAAAATCTTAGCGATTATGAATTTGAGCTTCTTAGTTGCGATATAATGTCAAAAAAACTAGGCGTTAAATTGCATACATTTGCTAAAGGAAGAGATGGTGGAATTGACGTTACAGATAATGTGAATACCAAAAATATTGTTATTCAAGTAAAGCATTATATAAAAAGTCCTTATTCTGCTTTGCTTAGCACATTACAAAAAGAAGTTACAAAAGTAAAATCTCTTAACCCTAAACAATACTATATATGCTGTGCTCAACGTTTAACTGCAAATAATATTAACGAGATCTATACGTTATTCACTGATTATATGGACTCTCCCTCAAATATATTGACTCTAAATGATTTTGATGATTTTCTAGATACTCTTTCTAACAATGAAATACTACGAAAACATTATAAATTGTGGTTAGAATCGTCGAATATTTTAAACGAAATATTTAATAGAAATATATTTATAGATTGCGAAAGTCTTCTTTATGATATAAACGAGAAAAGCAAAGAATTCGTTAAAACTATTTATTATGACCAATGCCTAAAAGTTTTAGAGCATGATTGTGTATTGTTAATTCTAGGTCTACCAGGTGTTGGAAAAACTATAACAACAAAAATGCTATCCCTATACTATGCTTCAATTGGCTATCATATTCGATATACTACAGATGGTGAAATTACTAATTTAAAGCGTGCCATTTCTTCATCCGAAAGTGTAAATGAACTAATAATTCTTGATGATGCACTAGGCCAAACATATTTCAAAATGAAAGAAACACAAGAAAACGAGCTGATGTCATTGATAAAATATGTATCAATGCATCCTACAAAGAAGCTGATTATGAATTCACGCGTCACTATATACAATGAGGCCAAATCACATTCTATAGAATTTACGAAATTCACTGAAGAAAAAGAAAAAATAATAAAAACTATAGATATGAGTAATATTCCGTTAATCGAAAAAGGTATGATATTTTATAATCATCTGTATTTTAGTTCAGTTTCAAGCGATTATTATCATAATATATTAGTCAATAAAAATTATAGAAAGATTGTTTCACACAGTAACTATACTCCACGTATAATTGAATATGTTACATGTTCATCGCATTTAAAAAATATTGCTCCAGAAGAATATACTAATTTCATTCTTGATTGCCTTAACAATCCGAAAGAAATATGGCAAAATGAATATAATCAACGTTTATTACCTGAAGACCGCATTTTAGTAACAACACTATATTCACTTACTGATACAGAAATAGATGAACATACTTTAAAACGAGCATATAATTATCGTATCGGAAAAGAACATTATATAGATAGTACAAAAAATTTATATGACGAAGCTATTTCACGCTTATGTAATTCGATGTTAATCATTGTTGATAAAAATAATAGGCGAATGATCAAAGTTATTAATCCTTCTGTAAATGACTTTTTAAAAGAAGTGATATATTCTAATCCTTTAGAGTATGCCGCTTTAAAAAAGAATGCTTCTGAATATCTTCAAATCCAAAGACTTTTTTCAGATAGTTTTCCTGAGCTTGTACAATCTGGAGAAGCTATGGAATTAAATTATACCTCAAATATTGAATACTATTTAAGGGTATTAACCTGTATATGTGAATTTAGTATCAAGAACGATATTTATCAGTACTTAATAGATTCATACTTAAACGATTTAAGTTATTCATATTTTCAAAATATATATCCAAGAATGCAAATAATATGTTGTTTGCTTTCTGAATCCATGGATTCATACTATAATACACGAGAAAAGATTGAAGAAAAAACGTTATTTAATTTCTTTAGTACATTAGACTTGGATGAAATTTTTGATTTATGTAAATTTACTAGCATGTATGATGTTGCTTTTTTCTTATCAGAAAACGAAGCATATTTTATATCCGGCATAAATCAAGCAATTTCCGAATATTGTACTGCTGTTATAGGCGGAAATTATTATGATTCCTACGATTTAGCAGAATTAGTTGAAGCATGTTCCAAGCCAAGAGATGTTTTAAGATATAGCCGAGATGGCGATACATATGTTGATCAAGAGTATGAAATAGATAATTCTTTAGCTGAAAAAATGGTATTATCCATGATTAAAGATGATCTAATTGATGAAATTCAGCATAAACTCGAATCATTACCAGAACTTTATAAAAAACAAATCATTATGGTTCCATCAAATTTTGATATAGATATACATGATTTAGATCAATATATTGAATCATATTTTGAGCCCGATGGACCTGATTATGATGACTATGAGCCACATTCAAAATCAAGCAGCTATTCTTATAACGAACTTGATTATATTTTTAAATAATATCAATCCCAAAAAATAAACCCTACAACCCTTATAAACACTGGGCTGTAGGATTTTCTGCAATTACTCAAACTCAATCGTAGCCGGTGGTTTCCCCGTGCAATCATACAACACTCGATTAACACCCTTCACTTCATTCACGATCCTGGTTGTCACCTTACCAAGTACTTCCCAAGGCAAGTCTGCACTCTCCGCAGTCATGAAGTCCGAAGTTGTTACCGCACGAAGCGCAATCGCATAGTCATAGGTTCTTTCGTCTCCCATAACGCCTACGGAACGCATGTTAGTCAGGGCGGCAAAGTATTGGCCGAGGCCTTTGTCTACACCTGCTTTGGCGATTTCTTCACGGTAGATAAAGTCGGCGTCTTGGACGATACGTACTTTTTCTGCGGTTACTTCACCGATGATACGGATTCCGAGACCTGGGCCTGGGAATGGTTGTCTGTAGACAAGGTATTCTGGGATGTCGAGTTCCAGACCTGCTTTACGTACTTCGTCTTTGAATAGGAGGCGAAGTGGTTCGATGATTTCTTTAAAATCTACGTAATCAGGGAGTCCGCCTACGTTGTGGTGGGATTTGATTACGGCTGATTTACCGAGGCCGCTTTCGATGACGTCTGGGTAAATGGTTCCCTGCACTAAGAAGTCCACGGTGCCGATTTTCTTTGCTTCTTCTTCAAAGACGCGGATAAATTCTTCGCCGATGATCTTTCTCTTTGTTTCTGGGTCGGATACGCCTGCTAATTTGTTATAGAATCGTTCCTGAGCGTTGACACGAATGAAGTTTAAGTCGTAGTGACCGTCTGAGCCAAAGACTGCTTCTACTTCATCGCCTTCATTTTTACGAAGTAAACCGTGGTCTACGAAGACACAAGTCAGTTGTTTTCCGACTGCTCTGGATAGCATTACGGCGGCTACGGAGGAGTCTACTCCACCGGATAGGGCGCAGAGTACTTTTCCATCGCCTACTTTTTCACGAATCGCCTGGATTGTTGTTTCCACGAAGGAATCCATTTTCCAGTCACCTGCACACTCGCATATATTTTTTACAAAGTTAGAAAGCATCTTCATACCTTCTTGTGTATGCATTACTTCTGGATGGAACTGTACCGCATACAATTTCTTCTCTACATTTTCCATACCAGCCACTGGGCAAACTGGTGTATGGGCAGTCACTTTGAAGTCCGCTGGTGCTGACTCAATATAATCGGTATGACTCATCCAACAGATTGTAGAGGATGCTACATTTTCAAATAATTTGGAGGTGGTGTCGATCTGCACTTCTGTTTTTCCATACTCACTAACCGGTGCAGTTACTACGCTTCCGCCTAGTATATATGACATCAATTGAGATCCGTAACATATACCCAGAATCGGAATACCTAATTCAAACATTTCTGCGGTACAACGTGGTGACTCATCACCATAAACGCTGTTTGGTCCGCCGGTGAAAATGATTCCCTTTGGATTAAGCTCTTTTAGTTTTTCTATGCTGGTATTGTAAGGCATAACTTCGCAGTATACGTTACACTCTCTGACACGACGGGCGATTAACTGGTTATACTGACCGCCAAAGTCAAGAACAATAACTAATTCATTCTTCACGTGAATTTCCTCCTAAATATGATGGTTAATTGACATATTATTATTATTTGGCTTCTATATTATGCTTATTCTACATCATTTTCTAGGTTTCCACTACTAAAATATAAATTTTGGGTAAATTGTTCAGATAAATAGTATCTTCCCCGTGATTTTTGTTCGAAACGCATGATACCTTTTCTGCCATTTTTTTAAGCTTTACTCTTCAGGTACTTTATGATTTCTGCTAGCTCAACTCATCCAACGTTTTATTATAGGACTCTAAGAACTCCTCCATAAAGAGATTCGCTTCCTCCAGATTCATATCAATCACTGCCTGTCTAAGTGTCCGCTCAGCGCTGTTAAACTCTGTGTTGCCTGCTTTCTTCTCCTCCAGGCATTTTATCAAGGCCGATAATTTGTCAGCTGCCTTCACTAATTTACACAGATAGGCATCTGCTTCAGTTGGAAAGAACAGCTCTTCATAATATCCGCGCATATCCTCTGGTAGCATATGAAGTAACCGTTTGGCCGCTTCGTCCTCCACTTTCTTAAAGGCTTCTTTGATGTCATCGCTATAATATTTGATTGGCGTTGGCATATCACCGGTGATGATTTCTGTCGCATCATGATACATCGCAATCATTACCGCTTTCTTTTCATCAAGGTCCTTGCCCAACCGCACTTTTCCAAGCACGGCCAAGGCATGACTTAAGATTGCCACCTCCAGCGAATGCTCACTGATGTTCTCCGATTGGGAGTTTCGCATCAGCGCCCATCGCTCGATATACTTCATTCTTGATAACATTGCGTAAAAATGATTCGCCATTCCTAATCCCCCATACTTTATAGCAGAACGTAATCAGTCGATAACATCAACTACTTACTGATTCATCTTCTCTAATTCTTTGCTACGCTCAATACTCTTCTTAATATAGATACCCGTATAACTCTTCTTATTCTTCATAATCTCTTCTGGCGTTCCGCTTGCTACCACAGTACCACCTTTGTCGCCGCCCTCTGGCCCGATATCGATGATATAATCAGCTGTTTTGATAACATCCAGGTTATGCTCAATAACTAGAACGGTATTGCCGCCTTCGGTCAAACGGTGAAGAATCTCAATTAATTTGTGCACATCGGCAAAATGAAGTCCCGTCGTTGGTTCATCCAGAATGTAAATGGTCTTGCCCGTGCTTCGTTTACTTAACTCCGTTGCTAACTTGATACGTTGGGCTTCTCCTCCCGACAATGTCGTAGAAGGCTGTCCTAGCTTCACATAAGTCAAACCAACATCGTAAAGCGTTTCAATTTTACGTTTAATGTTAGGCATATTTTCAAAGAACTTCATTGCCTCTTCAACCGTCATGTCTAAGACATCGAAAATGTTCTTTCCTTTGTAATGCACATCTAACGTTTCTTTATTATATCTTTTTCCACCACAAACCTCGCATGGAACGTATACATCCGGTAAAAAGTTCATTTCAATCTTGATGATACCATCGCCGCTGCAGGCTTCGCATCGTCCACCTTTGACATTGAAGCTAAAGCGGCCTTTTTTGTAACCCTTTGCTTTGGCTTCTGGTGTTGCGGTAAATAGATCTCGAATCAAGTCAAAGACACCGGTATAAGTCGCCGGATTGGAACGAGGCGTTCTACCAATTGGAGACTGATCGATATTGATGACCTTATCTAGCTGGTCCATTCCTTGAAGTTCCTTATGTTTCCCTGGGATATGTCTAGCACGGTTCAATTCTTTCGATAATCGTTTATAAAGAATCTCATTTACCAGAGAGCTCTTTCCAGAACCACTTACCCCGGTAACGCAGGTCATAATTCCAAGAGGAATCTCCACATCCACGTTCTTTAAGTTATTTTCCTGCGCACCAAGTACTTTCAGATATCCCGTTGGAGTACGACGCTCTGTTGGCACTGGAATATGAATTCGCCCACTTAAGTATGCTCCGGTAATGGAATCCTCATTGGCCATAATCTCTTCGGCCGTACCGCAGGCAATTACATGTCCACCATGCTCCCCGGCTCCTGGACCAATATCGATAATATAATCCGCCGCAAACATCGTATCCTCGTCATGCTCCACCACAATCAGCGTATTACCCAGGTCACGCAGATGTAACAATGTTTTTAACAATTTATCATTATCTCTCTGATGAAGCCCAATACTAGGCTCATCCAGAATATATGCAACACCCACCAGACCAGAACCAATCTGAGTTGCCAGACGAATACGCTGTGCTTCCCCACCACTTAAGGAGGCAGTGGCACGACTCATCGTCAGATACTCTAACCCTACATCATTTAAAAACCCTACGCGTGCGCGTATTTCCTTCAAAATGATATCGCCAATCTGATGTTGCATGGAGCTCAATTCCAAATTCTGAATCCAGTCCTGCAACGAACGAATGGACAGATCTGTTACTTCTGAAATGTTCTTATCTCCAATGGTTACTGCCAAAGATTCCGGTTTCAAACGACGTCCACCACATTCATTACATGGCGTCACATTCATAAATGATTCATACTCCTGGCGCATTCCCTCGGAACTCGTTTCGCGGTAACGGCGCTGTACATTACGAATCAGTCCTTCAAACTCAACATCGTAAGCCCCTTCCCCACGTTGACTTTTATAATAAACTTTTACCTTACGTCCATTGGTTCCATATAGAATGACGTCCTTTGCGCCCGGAGCCAGCTCTTCAAATGGGGTATCCAAACTAAACTTATACTCTTTGGCAAGCGCATCTAAGATACAACGCGTAAAACTACCTTTTTCCGTACTAGACGCCCATCCAGTTACCTGAATCGCCCCTTCACTCAAACTTAATTTTGCATTTGGAATCATTAATTCCACATCAAATTCCATCTTAAACCCTAAGCCATGACATACCCCACAGGCACCAAATGGATTATTAAACGAAAAGCTTCTTGGCTCAATCTCATCAATGCTAATTCCACAATCGGCACACGAAAAACTCTCACTGAAGTTTAGTGGCTCTCCATCCACAACATCCACCACCATCAGTCCCTCTGCTAACTTCAATACATTTTCAATCGAATCCGCAAGACGCCTTTCAATCCCCTCTTTCACAACAAGACGGTCAATGATAATCTCAATATTATGTTTTTTATTCTTATCTAATTTGATCTCTTCTGATAACTCATACGTATTCCCATCAATACGAGCACGAACATATCCTGATTTTCTGGATTGCTCCAGTAACTTGACATGCTCTCCTTTTCGACCACGCACCACAGGTGCCATTAACTGTATCTTCGTTCTCTCCGGCAATTTCATAATCTCATCAACCATCTGGTCAACCGTCTGTTTTGCAATCACTTTTCCACATTTTGGACAGTGCGGTATCCCCACTCTGGCATAAAACAGACGAAAATAATCATAAATTTCCGTAACCGTTCCTACCGTGGAACGAGGATTTCGATTAGTCGACTTCTGATCAATACTAATTGCAGGCGAAAGTCCCTCAATACTCTCCACATTCGGCTTCTCCATCTGCCCAAGGAATTGTCTCGCATACGAAGACAACGACTCCATATAACGACGCTGCCCCTCCGCGTAAATGGTATCAAAAGCCAACGAAGACTTCCCCGACCCACTAAGTCCCGTCAGAACAACAAACTCATCCCTCGGAATATCCACATCCAAATTCTTTAAATTATGCTCCTTCGCACCACGTATTCTAATATACTGTTTCTTATCCATCATCAAACCATTCTCCATCTCGAACTCACTTCAATATTTTATATCTTTTATCTTTTATCTCTTATCTTTATCTCTTATCTTTATCTCTCTTTTCCACTCTTCACTCTTCACTCTTAGTTCTTCACTGCTCTTAAAAGCTCTTCACTCTTACTTCTTCACTGCCCTTATAACGCTCTTCGTTCTTCACTATCTTTCCAGCTCTTCACTCTTCACTTTTCACTATTCCTTCAGCTGTTTCTTAAGTTCCACCAGCTGATCTCTTAGCTCTGCTGCCGTCTCAAAGTTCAAGTCTGCGGCTGCCTGTTTCATCTGCTTCGTCAGTTTCTTAATCAGATCTTCTAACTCTTTACGACTCATGCTCTCTGGATCTTTACCTAACTTATCAAGAACCATTTCCGCTTTCTTACTAATACTGATTAAGTCACGCACCTTCTTCTGAATCGTAGTTGGTGTAATTCCGTGCGCCTCGTTATACTCCTGTTGAATCTGCCGTCTACGATTCGTTTCATGAATCGCCTTATGCATCGAATCCGTGATTCGATCCGCATACATGATAACGCGCCCCTCTGAATTACGTGCAGCACGACCAATCGTCTGAATCAGCGAAGTTTCAGATCGTAAAAATCCTTCTTTATCTGCATCCAGGATAGCCACCAAAGTAACCTCCGGAATATCCAGTCCTTCTCGCAACAAGTTGATACCCACTAATACATCGAACAAATCAAGTCGCATGTCCCTGATAATCTCGGACCGCTCTAACGTATCGATATCCGAATGTAGGTATTTGATACGAATGCCAACTTCCTTCATATAGTCGGTTAGATCCTCTGCCATTCGCTTCGTCAACGTCGTAATCAGAATCTTATGCTTCTTCGCAACCTCTTTGTTCACTTCACCCACTAAGTCATCGATCTGTCCTGCTACTGGACGCACAAAGACTTCTGGATCAAGCAAGCCAGTTGGACGAATAATCTGCTCTGCCCGTAACAGCTCATGCTCTTTCTCATATACATTCGGCGTAGCAGAAACAAACAACATTTGATTAATCTTTGCTTCAAACTCGTCAAAATTAAGTGGACGGTTATCCATAGCACTAGGTAAACGAAACCCAAAATCCACCAAAGTTGTCTTTCTAGAGCGGTCTCCCGCATACATTCCTCGCACCTGAGGAATCGTAATATGCGACTCATCTACAATGATTAAAAAATCCTCTGGAAAATAATCAATTAACGTATGTGGTGTAGCCCCCGGCTCTAATCCTGCCATGACACGCGAGTAGTTCTCAATACCTGAGCAAAATCCAGTTTCTCTTAACATCTCAATATCAAAATTAGTTCGCTCCGAGATTCTCTGCGCCTCTAATAGCTTGTCTTCACTTTTAAAATAATTTACCCGGTCTATTAATTCTATCTCTAAATCCTGAATTGCTTTCTCCATCTTCTCAGGTGCCACTACATAATGAGAAGCTGGAAAGATAGCCACGTGCTCTAATGCACATCTAATCTCACCGGTCAGTACATCAATTTCTGATAAACGGTCAATCTCATCTCCAAAGAACTCCACACGATAAGCGGTATCACTTGAGTAGGATGGGAAGATTTCAACTACATCTCCACGAACCCGGAAAGTACCACGATGAAAATCCATATCATTTCGATCATACTGAATCTCAATCAGCTTACGCAGTACATGGTCACGATCCTTAATCATACCAGGACGCAACGAAATAACCATGTTCTGATAGTCAATCGGACTACCCAGCCCATAGATACAAGAAACGCTCGCAATGATTATAACATCCTTTCGTTCCGATAATGCCGCCGTAGCAGAATGACGCAATTTATCAATCTCTTCATTAATCGAAGAGTCCTTCTCAATATACGTATCTGAACTAGGAACATACGCTTCCGGTTGATAATAATCATAATAACTCACAAAGTATTCAACGGCGTTGTTCGGGAAAAATTCTTTAAACTCACCATATAACTGTGCCGCCAATGTCTTATTATGTGCAATAATCAACGTTGGTCGATTCAGTTGTTGAATAATATTCGCCATCGTAAACGTTTTACCCGAACCAGTAACACCAAGTAATGTCTGAAACTGATTCCCTTCCTTGAAACCCTGTACTAATTGCGTAATCGCCTCAGGCTGGTCTCCAGTAGGGGAATATTCCGAAGTTAATTCAAAATGATCCATAACATCCTCCCGTAATACATCCATAAACTCTAATCTCAAATCACATAATAAAATATCATATCTTATAATTAATACCCAATATTATATATTTTATATCTTATAACCCCTACACACATCTCTTATTCTATCTCTTACTCTTATCTTTTATCTCTTACTCTTATCTCTCATCTCTCATCTCTTACTCTTATCTTTTACTCTTTTCCACTCTTCACTCTTCACTCTTAGTTCTTCACTGCCCTTTTAAGCTCTTCGTTCTTCACTATCATTTAGAGGCTCTTAGTTCTTCACTGCCCTTTTAAGCTCTTCGTTCTTCACCATCTTTTAGAAGCTCTTCACTTTTTCACTTTTCACTGATTTTATGATTTACTTATTATACCATAGCATATTACAAGAAACAAGCAAAAAATCGAACAAACATTCGACATATTCGACATTTAAATAATATTCACCTGACTCTAATGTGCCTTGCGACAAGTCAATGCCTTCTTACTCTATACATTATCATCCAATTATTATATAGTAATAATACATATTTACATCAATAACTATACATAGATAGCATTAAACTATAAGGTGCTCACTTTATCAAAGGAGGAATGTTTCTAATGAAGAATTTTTCAGAAAAATCAAGAAATAGCTACAACCAAAAAGCTGACGACTATGACAATAGTTTAGAAGGACAATTCACAGTAAAATTCAAAGAACTCTTATTGGAAGAAATAAAAGTCGAGGCAAATGACAACATTCTAGATATCGCATGTGGCAATGCTACTTTTCTTAATATGTTATCCAAACAACACAAAATTAATGGGTATGGTATTGATATTTCCGAAAAAATGATAGAAAACGCCAGGAAAAAATGCCCCTCTATGACGTTTGAAGTGAGTGGTTGTGAAAACACACCATTTGATGATCAGATGTTCCATGTTGCAACCGTTTGTGCTGCCTATCATCATTTTCCAGACGTGAAGGCATTTGCAAAAGAAATGAGCCGAGTACTAAAACCAGGTGGCTTACTATACATAGCGGAAGTTTACTATCCCTTCCTTCTCCGCACAATTTTCAACCCCTTTGTACCATTATCAAAAGCAGGCGACGTCAAATTCTACTCCCCCAAAGAGATTCAAACCAACTTCGAGAAAGAAGGATTTAAAAAAGTTGGCTTTCTGAAGAAAGGACATATTCAGATTGTTACATTACAAAAATTATAGTACACCGTAATCAAGACTACACTTTACCAGGTACAGTAAATTAAGCGTATTTATTCATTACTCTTAACAAATAGTCATATGCAATTCATCTAATCCTAAAAGTAGCACTGGTGCTCTCACAAACTAAAATATGATAAACACCTCAAACTTAATCAGGCGCCCTCAAAAACTAGAATGTTTATCACATCAAGGTCAATAAAAAAGAGTGTATAATTATTATCCATAAAGAGACCGTTTTGCCGCCATCGGTACTTAGGTTGTGGCAGATGAACATCTGTCACGACCTTATGTACCGCTATGAGCGGCAATCGAGTGAGAACGTGTCTCTGTTGGATAATAATCATACACTCTTTCCATAATCTAAAATGTGATAAACACCACTAACTTCCTTTGGGCGCCACCACCCCTACTTTAAACTCTCAATGGCTTTTTGCAACTGATTATCTTTGTCCTTTGGTATTACAGGCATTTTCGCAGCTTCCTCATCCAGTTCCACTTCGACATCCGGTGTAACTCCCACCTTGTGAATATCGCGTCCCTCTGGAGTATAATAATGTGCCACAGTTACTTTAATCGCACTGCCATCCTTAAGTGGCATAATAGACTGTACGATTCCTTTACCAAAGCTTGTAGTTCCAACCAGGGTTCCTACTTTGTAATCCTGTACTGCCCCAGCAAATACTTCCGACGCACTGGCACTATTTTTATTAATCAATACACATAATGGAACCGTAAGTTTGTCAGGATCTGTTGCCTTATACTCACTTCCCTCACCATTTTTATCTTTTGTTGACAGAAGTAAGCCTTTCCCGACTATCCGGTCGAGCATATCAACAACAGTTGTTAACATACCACCTGGATTATCACGCAAATCTATGACAAGTCCTGTCATTGCCTTTTTCTCAAGGTCATCGACAGCCTCTCTAAACTGCGTAGCGGTTACTTCATCAAACTCTGTGACTTTAATATATCCTACTTTATTTTCTAACATTTCATATTCAATAGTAGGCACTTCAATATCTGCTCGGGTTACAGTAAATGTTAATGGCTTTATTTCGCCCTCTCTGATTACTTCTACATTCACCTTGGTGCCGGCAATGCCTTTCATTTCAGCAACTACTTCAGTAATCTCTTTTTGTTCTACACTTTCCCCATCGATTTTATAGATAATATCTCCAGGTAAGATACCAGCTTTATAAGCAGGACCATTTTCAAATGGTTTCGTAATCGTGATGATTCCTGTTTGGATATCCTGAGATACATAGGCACCGATTCCTACGTATTTACCCTGATTAGATTCCATCAAGGATTTGTACTCCTCTTCCGTATAATAAACCGAATAAGGATCCTCCAGACTTTCCATTACACCTTTATATATCTTTTCTTTTATCTTCTCTTTGTCCATGTTGTCCAGATAAAATCGGGAAATATAGGCCTCTAGGAGTTGCACCTTATCCACAATCTCATTATAATATTCTTCCTCTGTCTGCCCTTCTGGTGACTGACTCTCTGAGACCTGATTGCCGTTAACCAGCTCCTTCTCAATAACCACATGAGTTCGGAAGAAAATATTTAGGCAAATTGCAAAAACAAGAAGGGAACTTCCCATTCCTATTGCAAATCCTAGTATTAGTTTTTTTTCAGATTTCATATCTATCCCTCGATTTTCGTCGTTTTACATTCATGATGCTCTACTATCCCTTTTTGTTAGTAATCATGTGAATATCACTTCTTGGGAAATTTCTTAAGGTTGTTTTACATATTTTAACGGGTCTACATAACTCCCATTTACCGATACTCCAAAATGAAGATGCGGACCGGTGGAGATTCCGGTAGATCCTACGGTAGCAATCTGAGCACCACGTTTTACCTGCTGCCCTACTTTAACTTTTAACTGTGCACAGTGCATATAAACGGTATAAGTACTGTTTCCATGATAAATCATGACATAATTACCCGCTGCTGAATTGTATGATGCAGTAACTACTTCCCCTGCTGCAGGCGCAAGTATTGGCGTGCCCATAGCAGCTCCAACGTCAATTCCTTTGTGATAACTGCTAGCTCCTGCTGTTGGACTGTTTCGCTTTCCAAAGTAGGAAGTAATTCTGCCACTAATACTAAGCGGCCACTTCATATTGCTTAATGGATTAGACTCGTCTTCCGATGGTTCTTCTTGCTCCTCCTCAGGTTTAGAATCTTCCTCTGTGCTTCCGTTATTATTTTCATTATTACCTGTATTTCCGTTATTATTGCCATTTTGATTATTTTGTTCCTGTTCCAGCTGTTCCTGCTTCTTTCGCTCTTCTTCTTCTTTTCTCTTTCGTTCCTCTTCCTCTTTGCGTTTCTGCTCGGCAAGACGTTTTGCTTCTTCTTCCTTACGTTTCTGTTCCTCTATCCTTAGGCGTTCTTGCTCTAAAAGCTCTTCTACCAGTTCCTCCTGCTTTTCAAGTTCCTGTTGAATATTAATCTGTTCCTGATTAGCATTGGAGATTTGTTGCTGTTGTTTCTTCAATTCGCTCTTTTTATCTGCTATCAGTGTATTCACACTTTCTTCCTCTAATTCAAGTTTTTCATTCATCAGAGTAAGATCCTTCAGATTAGTCTCAATTTGAAGTCTTTTTTCAGCTATCGTCGCTGTGGTTTTCTTGAATTCGTCGTACATATTATTATCATATTCACTTATTGCCCGAATATATTCGGAACGATTCAGCAAATCGGAGATTGACTCAGAACTTAGGAGTATTTGCATATACTGATCATTCCCGTATTCATACATATATCTGATACGGGCCTTCATTGCTTCATATTGCTCCTGCTCTTTTATTATCGCTCCATTAAGTTCCACCTTAGCATCATTTAGCTCCTGTGTGGTAGTGGCAATCTGCTCCTGTAAAACTTCAATCTCGCTTTGTAACTCAGTAAGTGTAGTATCTAATTGTTCTATGTAAGAAACAATATCGCCCTTTTTCTTTTCCAGTTCCTTAATCTTTTTTTGAATTCTTGCTTCTTCCTTTTCAAGATCAGTGATCTGTTCCTGGGCATCTTCTACGGTGGTGGCCCAAGCCACCACACCTTCATTTAATAATAGAAATCCTGCCAGTATTAGCATGGCCAGCTTTCTTCCTACTCTTTTCATGTACTCTCCTTATACATTATCTTCGCAAATGTTTTCTAACCGTCATGATACTACCTAACAATCCAATCCCTATTCCTACTGCTGCTATCACCGGCACAAGAACTTGGTATACTTCCTGTAAGGATAAAAACTGAATTGGTAATACAGAATACTCTGTTGTAATATAACTCATTAACTTTTCAAATACAAAATGTAAGATGGTAAATGGTAACACAGATCCAATTAATCCAATCAACATACCCTCTACATAAAATGGTCCCTTTACAAAAATATCGCTGGCACCAATTAGTTTCATAATACAAATCTCTTCTTGACGCACTGTAATCCCAGCAGATATTGTAATGCTGATTAAGAAAATAGAAATAATTAATAATAAACCAATGATTCCTATGCTTCCATACTTTAATATACTATTCATATTTTGAAACAAATCTGCCTCTTTATTTAATTGCCTTACATGTCTTACGCCCTCTAGTGATTCTATATAACTAGCTAATTGCTTTTGATTCTCTACTTTTTTTAATGCCACAAAATAAGAAGTTAAGTTTGCAAGGGGATTATCATTTTTAAAACTCTCAACCAGTTCTTCTGGATACTCCTTAGAAAAACTTTCCCAAGCCTCCTCTGGAGTAATTAACGAAATACTATAAACCTCTTCCCTTTGTTTAATCTTCTCTCCAATTTGATCAATTTTACTTTGGCTGATTTCTTCCTCAAAAAATACGGATACTCCAAAATTGGTCTGTAGCTCATCTACATTATACCTAAGATTTGCTAGTAAAAAGTAAACGACCCCAAACATAAACAGGCAAGCAGTTAATGTACCAATTGATGCGAACGTAAAAGAACGGTTCTTTCCAATATTCTTTACGCCTTCCTTGATACTTCTTGTCAATCCATGTAGATTACGCATGAGAGTAACCTCCTCTCATCTCGTCACGGACAATGATGCCCTTATCAATGGTGACTACCCTTTTTTTCATACTGTTAACAATTTCCTGATTATGAGTCACCACAACGACAGTAGTTCCAAGCTTATTAATATCCTCAAGCAGACTCATTATTTCCCTTGTATTCGCTGGATCTAGGTTACCCGTTGGCTCATCTGCTAATAGTAAGACTGGTTTATTGGCTAACGCTCTTGCAATGGCAATACGTTGTTGCTCTCCACCTGATAGTTCGTCTGGATTAGACTGTTTTTTATCTACAAGAGACACCATACTAAGTACATCATTGACACGTCCTGAGATTTGACGATGAGGTGTCCCTATCATCTCCTGAGCAAAGGCTATGTTTTCATATACATTCCGGTCTCTTAGCAAACGAAAGTCTTGAAACACAATTCCCATGGTACGCCGAAGCTTTGGTATCATCTTTTCCTTTAATCGATGCAGATAAAACCCATTTACATAGATTCCTCCTTTCGAGGCATCTACTTCTTTTAATAATAATTTGATTAACGTAGACTTACCCGATCCGGATGTTCCTACAATAAATACAAACTCGCCCTTATGAATCTTTAGATTGATTTCTTTGAGTGCTTTCGTTCCATTCGGGTATTCTTTACTCACATTTTGTAATATAATAATCGGCTCATGTCGTCCGTTTTTTTCCTCTTCACTGAAAAGTAGCTCTTGTTTCACTTTTTCTGACATAGTACGTCCTTTCTACTGATCATTTTACCACACAATTTTATCACACAAATTTGTCCATTTTATGTTTTTGATAACGCACATTGCAAAAAACAGCCAAAGCAAAGCTTTGACTGTTTCAGTTGTCTATTCTAGTATTCGAGACTTTCCATATACTTCATATATTTAACAACCATCAAAGCAATTTTGAAAGTTATCGCATCTTCAAACACGCGCAAATCAAGGTTTGTACTTTTTTGTAACTTGTCCAAACGATATACTAGCGTATTACGGTGAATATAAAGCTGTCTGGAAGTTTCACTAACATTCAGACTATTTTCAAAAAACTTATTGATTGTTGTTAAGGTCTCTTCATCAAACTCATCTGGTGATTTGCCGTCAAAGATTTCTTTGATGAACATTTTACAAAGTGGCATTGGAAGTTGGTAGATAAGACGTCCAATTCCTAAGTTACTATATGCAACTACATTACGGTTTGCATAAAAGATTTTTCCAACATCAAGCGCCATCTTAGCTTCTTTATAGGAACGGGATACATCTTTAATTTCATTAATGATGGTACCAAAAGATACATGCGCATTGGTCATGGCTTCTGTGTTTAGCATATCTAGAATCACTTTTGCAGTTTTGGTCATATCATCATAGGTTTCATTCGTCTTTAATTCCTTCACCAAAATGATATTCTTCTCATCAACTGCAGTAATGAAGTCTTTTGTTTTTCCAGAGAACAAACCACGTACTGTCTCTAGTGCATTGACATCTTTTTCATTCTTTGTCTCAATCAAAAATACCACACGACGTACATCGGTATCAATGTGTAACTTTTTAGCACGATTGTAGATATCAACTAAAAGCAGATTGTCTAACAATAGATTCTTAATGAAATTATCTTTATCATAGCGTTCTTTATACGCAATTAAAAGATTCTGGATCTGGAAGGCAGCAATTTTACCTACCATGTAAACATCATCACTGTCGCCACGTACTAAAATAATATATTCTAACTGATGTTCATCAAATACTTTAAAAAACTGATATCCTTGTACTACCTGGCTGTCAGCAGGAGATTCCACAAAGGCTAATACTGCACTTTCATAATCATGTGCATTATTTATTGTCGATGCTAATGCTTTTCCCTCTGTATCCATAACACAAATATCAATTCTAGTAATGCCTTTGAGTCCTTCAATGGTATTTTGAAGAATTTGGTTTGAGATCATATTAGATTCACTCCTTTTGTATATTGTTTATGAAACGTTTACGTCCTGCTTGCCTGTAGTACCTCTCTACTATCTTTTCCTGGTAAAGAGTGTAATAACCAAACTAAACATATAGACTAATTCTATCATTATTTTATAAAATTGTAAATAACCCAAAAAAGAGAGATAAAGCTATTGCTTTACCTCTCCTTCTCATATATCTTAATTAGTTAAGAATAACCTGTTCAGTTTCTTTGTCAAATACATGAATCTTAGATAAGTCAAGAGCTACAGTGATTGTATCACCAGGTCTTGCAGTAGTACGTGGGTTAACACGTGCTGTGAAATCATAAGTATCTTCTACGGATAAGTATAAGAATACTTCTGCACCAAGTAATTCGTAAACTTTAACAGTTGCGTCTACAGCGCTTTCTTTAGAGTTACTGATGAACATTTCTTCATCTTTAACATCTTCTGGACGAATACCAAGTACAACTTCTTTGCCTTCGTATTTGCCTTCTACAAGTTTAACAGCTTTTCCTTCTGGAACTCTGATAGATTGTTTGCCGAATACTAAATAAATTCCGTCATTACGTTTTTCAACTTTAGCGTCTACGAAGTTCATCTGTGGAGAACCCATGAAACCAGCTACGAATAAGTTCTGTGGTTTTTCATATAAGTTCTGTGGACTATCAACCTGTTGAATAAGACCGTCTTTCATAACTACGATTCTTGTTCCAAGAGTCATCGCTTCTGTCTGGTCATGTGTTACGTAGATGATAGTTGCATCTAATCTCTGGTGAAGTTTACTGATTTCGATACGCATCTGTACACGAAGTTTAGCATCAAGGTTTGATAAAGGTTCGTCCATTAAGAATACTTTAGGGTTACGAACGATTGCACGTCCCATAGCAACACGCTGTCTCTGACCACCAGATAATGCTTTAGGTTTACGATCTAATAAATGTTCGATACCAAGAATTCTAGCAGCTTCATTTACTAATTTTTCAATCTGATCTTTTGGAGTTTTTCTTAATTTAAGACCAAAAGCCATATTGTCACGAACGGACATATGAGGATATAATGCGTAGTTCTGGAATACCATCGCGATATCTCTATCTTTAGGTTCTACGTCATTTACTAATTTGTCGCCAATCCATAATTCACCAGCTGTAATTTCTTCCAAACCAGCGATCATACGAAGTGTAGTAGATTTACCGCATCCGGATGGACCTACAAAAATGATAAATTCTCTATCAGCAACCTCAAGATTGAAGTCTTTTACTGCTACAAATCCATTAGGATACGTTTTGTTAATATTCTTTAATGATAAACTTGCCATTCTAATTTCCTCCCAATATAGATATTTATTCGCTATATTTGTGTCGTGTAACTCATATTGCTATGATACACCATTTATATTTTGAAAACTATATCTTTTATCCACAAATTACAAAATTGCCTTTTGTCTAATTTGTATATTTGTTTGGAGAATGGGTATTTTTAGCGAGAATATAGCTAAAAAAGAGGAATTTTACTGTCTATTTTCTATAAAACCTTCCCCTAAAACCTCTCTCACATCACTAACTATCACAAAAGCACGTGGATCGATTTGTGCAATTATATCAACGAGTTTCACAATCTCTTTCTTACTCACTACACAAAGCAGCATTTTTTTGTCATTGTTGGAGTACATTCCTCTTGCAGAGATGCCTGTAACGCCACGATCCATAGAATGAAGTATCTCCTTCGAGATTGCTTCATAATGGTCAGAAATTACATAGGCTAGCTTTGCAAACTTTAAACCCTCTAATATATTATCCATCACCTTTGAAGTAATATACACGATGATGATTGCATATAAGGCTTTACTTAACCCAAATACCATGGCACCTACGATTACGATGATACCATCTACGACAAAAAGTAGCTTTGGTATGGAATAATGTTTCATAAAATGATGTAAGATAACACCAAGTAAATCGGTTCCTCCCGTTGAACAATCATTGACAAATACTAAGCCAAGTCCAACTCCCATAAGAATACCACCAAAAATACTTGCCAAAACAAAATCTTCGGATAACAAATCTACTTGCGGAACAATAACAAGTGCAATATTAAAACACATAGCTGCATATAACGTTTTTGCAAGATATCGTTTTCCTTTTAAAATTAAAGAAAAAACAAAAATTGGTACGTTTAACACAAATGTGCTGAGCCATACCGGAATCCCTCCATCAAGAAATGGTTCCGTCCAGGCTTTGATTACAATGGCTAATCCGGCAACGCCTCCGGTTACCAGATTCAATGGTTCAAATACCACATTGACTGCAATCCCCATTAATAGAGTCCCTAGTGCAATCATCACATACTGCACTGACTTAGTTCTTTGACTAATCACTTCCATCTTAATACACCTTCACTTATAATATTTTAGGTTTAGCGAATTCTACTTCGAATATTCAGGAGCCAAAAACTACTTGGATCTTGGTTCGTCAATTTGCTCACTAGTTTTTGGCTTGTCCCGAAATAAAAAGGCCGACACTTAAAAGGCCGACCTATTACTCAATATTCATATGGTAGCTGATGTTACTTTATAATACTGCTTCGTAGTTTCGCATTACTACGTAGCTCTTTTCTGAAATATTAGTACAATTATTTTTCTAGAAACAATTTGTTTAGAAAGAACGTAATATCTTCTCTATTTTATTGTATAGCTTCCCCGAATAAATACAACACATTCGCCATTAGCTTGTAACGTAGAATCTTTCACGGCTAGAAACGAGTTATAGATCACAACACTATTCCCACCTTCAAATAAATTGGAACTAGCTAGATTAATTAGCTGGCTTCCACTTCCAAAGGTAGCATTACCACGATATAGGACCATTTCCGCACCAGCTTTGAGGCTGATATTTTTCCCAGCTGCTACGGTTACGCTAATGTATCCTGCTGACTGACCATTTGCTGCCGTTCCACCACCCGAAGATATTCCCGTCATTTCAGTTAGACGCTTTTCCAAATAACTTTTCGTAATCAGAGGATCTCCAATGGAACCAGGTTCATTCGTACCAGCACCCACTGTATACCCAGCAAAAAAAGTACCTACTGCTATGATTATTGCTATGACTACCAGAATTTCAATCTTTTTAACCATATTGTTTCCCCTTTTTGCACTAAGAACACTTATAATACTTTCGTTTTCGCATTTAGTATATCAAAATTTTTTTGCATTTACAATAACACTTTTAAATAAGCCTCTTTGTGCTATACTTAATATAATAATTATTATATCAGAATGCGGATACTATCATCCGCACTGCTACTTATTCGTACCGCGTAGGAGAAAAATATGAATCAAAAAACCGTACTAATTACTGGAGCCAGCCGTGGAATTGGAAAAGCAGCTGCACTGGCGTTTGCTAAGTCTGGTTACCAGCTCATCATTACTTGTTTAAAAGAAGAAGAAAAACTATTACAGGTAAAAGCAATAGTTGAAGATCATGGATGTCGTTGTCTTACTTTTGTCGGCGATATGGGTGATTATGAGGTGGTTAGCCGTCTTTTTACTATGATAAAAAATGAATTTGGCGGAATCGACATTCTTGTCTGTAATGCTGGCATTGCTAATACTAACCTGCTCACCGACCTTACAATCGAAGAATGGAATCACATCCTGTCCACCAATCTTTCATCTGCCTTTTACCTTAGCAAACATGCCATCCCTTATATGTTACAAAAGCAAGCAGGAAAGATTATCAATATCTCTTCCGTATGGGGAGTGGTGGGAGCTTCCATGGAAGTTGCCTATTCTGCCAGTAAAGGCGGATTAAATGCAATGACCAAAGCGTTGGCTAAGGAACTTGCCCCAAGCAATATTCAGGTCAATGCCATTGCCTGTGGAGCGATTGATACAGATATGAATGCTTGCTATACCGAAGAAGACCTAGAACAACTCATAAGCGAAATACCAGCTGATCGTATGGGCAGACCGGAAGAAGTGGCAGACTTTATTGTGCAGTTAAGTAATAGTAACTCCTATCTTACTGGACAAGTCATTAATCTAGACGGTGGATGGATCTAGGTTAAGTGAATCGAGACATTTGTGGAGTCTTCTCTGGCAAAGATAAATAAAGTAAATGGAGGTAATGGGGTAATGAATACAAGAAAGTTAATAGAACTAATGTCTATAGCAGAAAAGTTAAAAACTAACACAAGACATTCCTGGACTTCTTCTAATCGCCAGGAAAGTGTTGCTGAGCACAGTTGGCGACTGTCTTTGATGGCATACTTTATGAAAGATGAATTTCCTGAGGCTGATATCAACAAAGTCATCTTAATGTGTATTTGTCACGACTTAGGTGAAGCAATCACCGGTGACATTCCTTCTTTTAACAAAACGAAAGAAGACGAGATTCATGAAGATAGAAAAGTTCAAGAATTACTTAACTCTTTGTCTGAACCATATTGCACGGAACTTACTACGCTTTTCGCAGAAATGAATGCGCAGGAGACTATGGAATCTAAGATTTATAAAGCACTTGATAAGCTAGAGGTTATCATTCAGCACAATGAAGCTGATCTCTCCACCTGGATTCCTCTTGAGTATGAATTAAATATGACCTATGCTGATAATGAAGTAGCATTTTCAAACTACATGAAAGAACTCAGACAAACGATAAAAGAAGATACCATAAAGAAAATAAAGACTTCATAAGAACGTAAAGAGACAAGCCTATATAAAAGTGCTTGTCTCTTTAAGCTTATTCATGGCTTTTCCACTGACATGGCGTAAACTGCATCTGAGTAAAGGTCGCGGTAAAAGATGATTGCTCGGGACTGCAGGCATATAATCCAATATTAATTTCTCCTGCTCCCTCAAATAAATGAAAAATACGCATCTGATGATAATTTACCCCATCTAATGAATTCTCAATACAATAATCACTTCCACGACGGCTCAACCGGTAATACATCGATTTTTGTTCTGCCACAATATCTGTCGTTGCCCAGTCAGAGTACCCGTGATTGGTCACTACACTTCCTAGTCTCTGAAACTCTTCATTCTCATACTCAATAGAAGCTTTAAACCAGTTATCGCTATCCTGATAAATAATTACGCCACATTGATCAAATCGATGCGCACTGTCAAACTCCGTTTTTACGAGAAATGAAAAACTATCCTCCTTAGTAGAAACCAGGATTGCTGGCGCATTATCATTTTGAAAACCATAATAAGTGCGCTGCCAAAAATCTGTTCCCGGCTCCGTAAGAATTGTTATTTTATCATTTGTCTGAGTTTTTTGTTTCGGCTCAAATACCCAAAACGCTTTGTTTACATCATAATTCATTTTCATTCTCCTTACCTTTTATTTTTTAACAATAGTTGCATATTTATAACTCTTGTGTTAAAATCTATTTAGATAGTTTTCTAATTAGATGTTTTTCTAATTAGATATCGTTCAAAATAGATACTCATGGAGGTGAACCAATGTCCTTTGCAAATACTTTTAAAGTTCTATCAGACCCGGTACGCCGTGATATTTTAGTCATGTTGAAAAATGGTCGCATGTCGGCTGGAGACATTAGCTCCCGATTTGATTTGACTGCTGCCACCATCTCCTATCATCTAGCACAGCTTAAAAAAGCTAATCTGGTGTTTGAGACAAAGGAAAAGAATTTTATATTTTATGATTTGAATACTTCTGTTTTAGAGGAGCTTATGTTATGGGTCACCCAGTTTCAACCTCCAAAGGAAGATATAAAAAAATAATTATTTGAACTGTTTTATAGGAAAGGGGATATCAACCATGAAGATATTTAAAAACTCGGACTACAAAAAGATTAATATCATTAGCACGCTACTTTGCTTTCTTCCAATTATAATTGGCCTTGTCTTTTATTCACAGTTACCTGAGCAGGTAGCGATTCATTTTAACGCACAGAATCAGCCCGATAATTACGCCTCCAAGTTCATTGCAATCTTTGTTCTACCACTGGGATTGTTATTATTACACGTGTTTGTAATAGCAAGTTTAGAGTTTGATTCACGTAAGAAAAACACAGGAAAAGCACTGCAAATGTTAAGTCGTGTTTCGATACCTATAATCTCTACCTATGTCGTAATCATCACCATTGCCTATTCCTTACAACCAGGAAAAGTAGATATCGGATTCCTTACCTTACTACTGGTTGCTACTATCTTTTTAATTATAGGCAATCTACTCCCTAAATGTAAGCCAAATGTTACGGTAGGGATTAAACTTCCAACCACCTTATCCGATGAAACCAACTGGAACAAGACGCATCGTTTTGGCGGGATAGTCTGGGTAGTGTGTGCCCTGGTGATGTATGTTGTGGCCTTTGTTAAGCTTTTCTGGCTTGTACCAATTATAATTGGAATTATGGTAATCGTACCAATTATCTATTCCTATGTACTGGCATCAAAGGCTAAGAAGCATTAGATGCACATGGATATAACAAAAAGAGCGTGTAATTATTATTCCAGAAAGAGAATGAGTCTCTGTTGGATGATAATCACACGCTTTTTTCATATCTCAAATGTGATAAACATCACAAACTTGATAGAGCTTAGCACTATCCCTAAATCATTTATTTTGCTAATGCAACTTCTACTTTCTTTAGTAAGTCACGAACCTGTAATTTCTGAGGACATTTACGTTCACAGAAACCACAATCCTTACATACCTCGACAGTCTTTCCGCCATCCTTAAGATATTTTTCAAAGGATCCTTTGGCATGATCAACTAATCCATACACATTGTAATTCGTATACATTTCAAAAATCTTAGGAATTTCAATTCCTGCTGGACATGGTTGACAATATTTACAACCTGTACAATAAAGTTCACTAAACTTCTTCAATTCCTCTAAGGAATCTCCAAGTTGCTTCCACTCTGCTTCGGTCAAATGATCGTCACTTGCACCTATCGCTACATTGGCTTTCACCATATCAAGAGTTTGCATTCCGGATAACGCAGCACTTAGATTAGGATTACCTAATACAAATTTGAAGGCAAGCTCATAAGTTGCGATACTCTTTCCTCCAGTTAGTTTTGCATAAAGGTCAGTAGGTGCTGCTAGTCTGCCGCCACCAACCGGTCCCATAGCGATAGTGCCAAGACCATGATTATGAGCATACGTAATCATTTCTTCGTTACTACGATCAAGCAAATTATACTGAATTAACATACTTTCCATTGGTGTCCCATTAGCTTCTGACACATCAATAATGTGTTTAATTGACATTGGCTCATCATGGAAGGAGAAGGACATATGTCTCATTAAGCCAGCCTCGATACACTTTTGCGCTTCCTCTAACAAACCATACTTCATAATAATATTATCAAATGATCCACGGTTGATTCCCCAGAAATGATAAAAATCCACATAATCCGTATCTAAGTTCTTTAAACTCTTCTCTAACGTTTTACGGAAATCTCCTGGCTCTTTAATTACCTCCGTTGGCAACTTGGTAGAAATATTAATTTTATCACGGAACCCTTTTACCGCTTTACCAAGTGCTGCTTCGCTATTTTTATTACAATAATAAGGAGCTGTATCAAAATAATTAATGCCATTATCATAAGCATAGCGAATCATTTCATCAACTTTTTCCTGATCAACAAACCATTTTCCATTCTCCTCAAACTCCGGAAAACGCATACATCCAAAACTGACAGTTGAAATATTTACACCAGTTTTTCCAAATTCACGATACTTCATTGTTATTCCTCCATTATTACGTTAATTCTAACACCGTTTGTCCTTATTATATTAGAAGAAATAGCCATTATCCATGTATTATTCCATAAAGTCAGATGTTGATTGTCTTCCAATCCTTTTCTTTCATAACTTATATTCTATATAAGGGACATAACCCCTTATATCCCAAGCGCTTTCTTTGCCAGCTTATCAACCCGTTCGTTGAGTTCCACACCAGTATGTGCTGCTACTTTATGAAAATTCACCCGGAGTTTTTCTTTCATTCTCTGATAGGCATCACGATATGCCTGTGTTCCGGCTTTCTTTGCTTGCCACGCACCCGTACACCATTTTTCAATGCCTTCATAGTCATAATACAAATCTAATTGTTTTATATTATTCTCTACACATAATTCCATCATTTTTTGTGCGCCCAAGATTTCACCTGCTACATTACGCATTTCTGCTAACGAAGCATCGGTTCCTTTTTGACTATATTCATACTCTTGTCCCATGTGAAGAAGCACTGCTCCAAAGCTATATTCCTTGGTGTGAACGTTGTAGCTTCCATCAACATAGGCCACCGCTTTCTCCTCATCAGATACCAGGCTATTAATTGATACAGCCTGTCCTCCACGAACATATTCCATAGCCTCCTCGGATGTTTTAAAGCTCTTATATTCTGCTCCGCTAAATCCCAGAATCTGTGCCTGGCACTCTGCCCAGGAATTAAATACTCCCGTTTCTCTACCTTTTCTAACTGCATAAAACTTACTTGGCATTATCCGTCCACTCCTATACTACATCTATTTTTCTGCTAAACAACGTTATTGTTCGCTATCGTGTTTTTTACATCAATTTACAACTATTGTATCGTAGTTAATGACCCTTGTATAGGGATTTCATCTTCTATTCTGCGATATTGTAAAGGGGTCATCATTGTATATTCTTTAAACTTCTTAATAAAATAGCTGGTATTCCCAAACCCCACCAAAAGACCAATTTCTGTTATTGTCAGATCCGTCGTAAGCAACAACATTCCTGCCTGCTCTATTCGGTATTTGTTAAGATAATTAATAAAACTAATCCCAAACAAATTGGAGAAATAAGTACAAAAATATTGCGGGGATACATGAACTATCTTTGCAATCTCTTCAAGCCGTATATCACTATTATAATGGTTCTGAATATAGGAGATTAATTCTTTGTGTCTCACTTTTTGATTACGATATCTCTTGGAATCTTTATCTTCATAAACTAATTTCTTACCTTTTACCAAATAGCCAATTATTTTATATAAACACGCAACAGTCATAATTTCATAGGCATTAGAAACCTGTTCATTCAGTTTAATAATCTGCTTTATCTCTGCTAGAACTTCTTCATAATAGCTTTCCTCTGGCAACAACCTCACTGGATAAAGAACATTCTTGCCTATCGATTGAATTAATAATGCCTGCGTCGTATCCTTTTTTAAAAACTCTAACGACTCCAACGAAAAAACATAAGCATAGTACTGGGCATCATCTGATAGACTGCTAAACTGATGTAACTGCCCAGGATTGATAAAATAAAGATCATTTTTTTGTAATTCGTATTTATTGCCATCTAGGAGTAGAGAGACCCACCCATTTAGTACCAAAATGATCTCCATATCATCATGCCAGTGGTATGGTACAAAAATACTTCCACCTTGTGCATTGGCATTATAGTGTTGAAACGGAAACAATCTACTTCCATGAATTTTTCTTTCATAAAGCTGTTCTTTCATACCATTCTTCCCTTCCCGGAATATTCAAAAACATTCTGTCACAAGGAAACCTTAATATTGTGTTATTTTATGTAAAATAAAATATATCTTTTCTACATTGACCTTGATATTATAGTATCAGAGTAAGAAAATAACTGCAACAAAAGAAAGGAGCTAATTATGTCAAAATGGTTAGACAATGCTGTATTTTATGAAATCTATCCACAGTCATTTCTTGACACAAACGGTGATGGAATTGGTGATATTCAGGGAATTATTAAAAAACTCGACTACATAAAAGACCTTGGTTGCAATGCAATCTGGATGAATCCATGCTTCGCCTCACCATTTGCAGATGCTGGCTACGATGTCGCTGATTATTATATGGTTGCCCCTCGCTACGGGACCAATGAGGATTTAAAACAATTATTTGAAGAAGTCCATGCCCGTGATATGCATCTTCTTCTAGATCTGGTTCCAGGACATACTTCTATTGAACATGCCTGGTTTAAAGAATCTGTAAAACCTGAAAGAAATGAATATTCTGATCGTTATGTCTGGACAGACAGTATCTGGGAAGCCCCAGAAGGAATGCAATGTTTGCGTGGAATCTCACAGCGTGACGGTTCCTGCGCGCTTAACTTCTTTTCATCCCAACCAGCACTAAATTATGGATTTTACAATCCAGATAAGTCCTGGCAAATGCCAATGGATGCACCTGGTCCACAAGCAACTTTGGCAGAACTAAAAAATATCATGCGCTTTTGGCTAAGTTTAGGCTGTGATGGCTTTCGCGTAGATATGGCTGGCTCATTAGTAAAGCAGGATGAAGAGAGTAAAGGGACGATTGCTCTATGGCAGAATGTACGTGAATTTTTGAATGAGGAATTCCCAGAGGCGGCTATGGTTTCCGAATGGGGAGAACCAGATAAGTCCTTGCAAGGTGGTTTTCATATGGACTTCCTACTCCACTTTGGACCATCCCACTACAATGATTTGTTCCGATGTGACCATCCATATTTTTCAAAAGAAGGAAAAGGAAATGTAGCTGCTTTTGTAGAAAAATATCTAGAAAGCTATGAGAAATCAGAGAAAAAAGGATTAATCTGCATTCCTTCCGGAAATCATGATATGGACCGCCTTTCAAGACGTCTAGACACCGATGAATTGAAAGTAGCGTTTGCCTTTTTACTTTCCATGCCTGGTGCTCCTTTTCTCTACTACGGAGATGAAATCGGAATGCGCTATATCGAAAACCTCACTTCCGTAGAAGGCGGCTATAACCGAACAGGTTCCCGTTCTCCAATGCAATGGGATGCAACGGCCAATGCAGGCTTTAGCTCCGCTAGCCCAGAAAAATTATATATTCAGATGGATTCAGACAAAAACCGCCCTACCGTTCAAAAAGAACAAAGCAATCCAGATTCGTTATACCATGAAATAAAGAAACAGATTGGGATTAGAAAAGAACATTCTGCATTGTTAAGCAAAGGTGAAATTGAATTTGTTTATGTCAAGGAAAATGCTTATCCTTTCGCCTATAAACGAACTTCTGCCGATGAAACAATCCTAGTAATCTTGAATCCTTCCAATGAAACAGCTACCTTAAGCTATGATTCAAGCAAAATACTAGAAACCATCTACGCATTGAATGGCAACATTGCAATAGAACCGAACACGCTTGTAATTCCTCCATGCTCTGCGTTTTATCTGAAAGTACATTGAGCAACTGTTTAAAGGCGTCGGTGTTTAGACCCCGTATTCTGGGGTCTTACGCACCGTTACGCCTTTATCCAAGCTTACTCTTTCAGCATAATGGGCATATACAGATCCACTCCGCCTATATGCGCTGCATTCTTATCAAAACCCAGATGCTCCTCCAGCCATTGATGTCCACCATACGTGTACTTGCTGCTCTTTAGCCACTGCTCAAACCGTTTCCATCCCTTCATGATATTCTCACCA
This sequence comes from Bacillota bacterium, assembly GCA_023434365.1. GTDB lineage: Bacteria > Bacillota > Clostridia > Lachnospirales > Lachnospiraceae > KM106-2. Next base: position 61,616 of record JAEYSV010000016.1, read on the forward strand.
AGGCATTCCCCACGTTCAATTCCAGTTACCGCATAGAGTCCTCCACCCAGTTCCTTTTCTTTCACTTTTTCATCCTCTACGGTAACGTATTCTGGAATAGCAAGGCACACCTCATAGCCATACTCCTCTGAATCAGGATTGCTATCCGGTGCATTATAACCAAATATACGATATTCTCCCTGTGTAAGATCAATTTGATTCTTACGTATCCAAGCACTCATTACTTCAAAAGCATGATTTTCAGGATCTTTTCCATAATAGCAATAATACGCTACACGCATTGGATTTAATTCCTTTAGTACTTTAATGTCGGGATAACGGTTCGCTAACTCTTCGTCTTGAATAACAAAATACCTATCCATAAGATCAATCCTTTCAAATATAAAATTTTCGTCTGAATGACTATACCGGCTAGGCAAAACTCCAGTAACCTTTTTAAACGTCCTGGAAAAAGCATCTGCACTTTCATAAGCATACTGCAATGCAATATCAAGTAGTCTTTTGTCGCCATACTTGATTTCTTTGGCGGCAAGACATACCCTTCGATAACGAATATATTCCTTTACCGAATAACCTACGATAGCAAAGAACAAGCGGTGAAAATTTGATACTGACATAAAAGCGCTTTTAGCAGCATCCTCAACCTTGATCTCTTCCTCCAGATTGGCTTCAATGTAATCAATGGAATTTTGAATACGCTCATAGTAATTCATGTGAGTACTCCTTTAATCTTAAGATAGTTATAGCATACTCTTTTCTTTGTAAGCTCGCCCGACTTTTTGTCTAATTATCCCTTTATGTTTGAATCTATTTTACTGTATTGAGACCATTCATTGTTCGTTCTTCTAATAAACTTCAACTACGTGGAAAAGTTCCAATTTTGGCAAGTATATTCTTGTGTTCTGACCCACATTCTCTGTATTCAAATAAGATCCATCCGATAGTAGTTTTGCTCTCTTATCATTTCCTGGAATCTCAATATAAATATCATGGATTGCTACCACCGGTGGCTCCTCTTGCTGATTTATCGCCGCAAGATACTGCGAACCTTCTTTATTCCAGCTGATAATTTCTACGAATTTTGGTGCATTGGATACAAACACTGGCTGTTTTATCATCCCTTCGATAAGATAACGCACAACCTGACGACTCATATATGGTCTGGTCATCTCTACTGGAGCCGCCATCCAAATTAAATTCGCATTTCCTACCTTTTTATGAATTGCTGCTGGTTCCTCGGTAGGTATACCCGGTGGATTAGAATGAATCGCTGCAAAATCTCTGGTTCCAGTCATTGTATATGGATAAGTTCTTGTTGCTAACACTGTCAAATCCTGATTCGTGGTAATACTGATTTTATACTGCTGCATCGGAGTAGTAAGTGGAGCTAACTTCGTAAACCCTTTAAAATACTTTGCCCCTTCTTCAGTAGGGCTCATATATAAAAAGTTATGTTCGGTTCTACCCTCAATTTGTACCCCCAAAATCCGTTCTAAGCGTGGATTCCCAATAGGCCCGGAGATATATACATTCCCGCCATTATGAATAAAGGCTTCAATGGCATCCATCTCCTCCTCCCGAATGGCAGCCACATGAGAAAGGATTAACACATCCGCTTTAGTATCCTTTAGATTCTTACTCCCAATTACCTCGAATGGGATATTGTTTTCTCTCATAATAGAAGCAGCTGATACCGGTGCCTCCATATAATATCCTGGCCAGAAGTTTTTATCGGTCATCGGCACTAATGTTTCCTTTGGATCATATTTTGCATGGGAAGCAAACCATATCGCTGCATTATAGTTAAACTCACCACTAACGCAATATTCATATTTTTTCGACTCCCCATAAATATCCCTCATCAGATTATGATATACTTCCGAAACAATGGTACCATCCGGATTAATGGCATCTACAAGCAAAAACGCACCATTATGGATTAGCGCTGTAATCACATGAAGTAAAATCTCATCTTTTGTTTTCGTTGTGGTATGCATATTAAGCTCCGGATCGCATCTTGACGTATGATAGATAAATGGTAAATTAGGAGAAACGTTTTTATAATATTTATTAATAAAGGTCTGCTGTAAAAAACCACCGTAATAATCTCCACCTGCATAGTCAACTGCTTCGGTAAGTAGTTCACTACTTGCATTGACCCAGGAGGAAGTAATCATTGAAAATTGATGTTCTACGGTAACTTCCGGATTGATTTGCTTAATACAACTTGTTGCAAACGTTGCATACTCAGCCATCCACTGTTCTCTTATATAAACGAATTCACGCCACTCTTCCTCCTCCCAATTAATCAGTCTCGGCAGTTCTTTATTCTTTTCTTTTCGATATCTTTCCTGACAGCTCTTGCAGTAACAAACATCTGGCCAAAAGGTCATATCTAAAAACATTCCCTCAAAGGAGTAATTGCGATTTAGTTCCTGCAGATTCTGTTTCACATACTCTCTGTAATCAAGGTTGTTTGGACACACAATCCCATATCGGCCATTGCGAAAAAACTCCATATTGCGAAAGTCACGATACTCGGTACCATCCGCACAAATACATCTCCAGTCCGGATGGTTGTCATACGCCCAGTTATCAAAAATTTGTGAATAATATGTAATGACGGCAATCCCATTAGCATGACACTTTTCTATCATTTCCGCTAAAAAGTCTTTTCCCTTTAAACCCTTATGCATTCTGCCTATCGAAGTTTTATAATAACAAAGTCCAGTATGTGGCTTAGCTTTCACCATGGCCGCCTGCACGCCAGCATCCACTAGTGCCTCCACGTACTCGTCGCAGTCAATCTTTGATAAAAACTCCTCATTCCAATCATCAATGTGCATGTCCATTAGATTTCTTCGATAATTCCCTGTAATCCACATGTTTCGTCTCCTTCTGATCTAATAATTTGTATTGCTATCTTCATAACAAGTTCTTACTATTGGCATAAACTACTTAACAGTAAAATTATATCTTGTTACTGTATTGATTTCCATTGCTAATTATTTATTCTCACTATTCTTTTACTACAAAAATCTTCATATTATTAAGTTGGAATAAATTGTATAACACTCTGAGTTATGCTATAATGGGCCTTGAAGAATCTGTTCATTATTGTTATAGCAACATAAATTCAGAGCGTTCCAACCGTAACTAGACAATATCAATCAGGAGGTTATATTATGAAGAAACATTGCTTTCACATTCTCGCGTCTTTATTAATAATTTTTACCTGCCTTTTTTTGATGCCTCCATCAGCATATGTATCAGCATATACTACTTCACATGAGGTAAAAATAGGTACTTCTAAAGTAATTACTGATAACCAATATCCTGAAGGGTTTAAAGAATGGAGTATCAGTGACCCTACCGTAGGCACACTCACTTATTCCAGTCCCACCCAACGAGTTTTTCATGCTCTTAAGCTTGGTAGTACAACAATTGTAGTTACCACTACCTATACAGCATGGACTACTGCCTGGGATAGCTTTTTGCAAAAAGTTGTTCCAGTCATTGAAACCAGAAAAGCATATGCTTATATCAACATTACTGTGGTTGAAAAAGATGTTGTAGTGACTCCTCCATTAACACTTACTGATAAAAGTGAGTATACGCTCACCCCTACTTCTAAAATTTACATAGCAACTTCAGCAGAAAGAGAATCCTTAACCTGGGCTAGCTCCAATTCTGCAATTGCTGATGTTGATGCAACCGGCGTTGTACTTGCTAAAAAAACTGGTTCAGTTACTGTTACAGCAACTGACTCGTTAAAAAATAAAGTATCCGTCACAATAAACGTAGCGACGCCTTCTTCTCTTGGCTATACACCAATCAGCAGTATCTCTGATTTAAAAAAGTTAGCTAACAGTAAAGGCTCTTTTTATCTAACCAAAGATTTGGACTTTGCATCTAGCAGTTATGCTTCAAGTGGATGGCGCGTTGATAATTTTAGTGGCATTCTAGACGGTGCTGGCTATACAATTAAGCATTTGAAGGGCTCTAACCCTCTTTTATATACAACTAACAATGCACTGATTCGAAACCTTACCTTAAGTGACTGTAGTATTGATGGGCAAGGAGGCGAAACAGCTGCCATTATTGCTATTGGCTCCGTTTCAATGAACAACTGCCATGTTCTGCGTGGTTCCGTTAAGAATGCTACGTCTGCTGGTGGCCTTGCAACAAAAAAACTCTTAGATGGGTTTTATAATAATTTTTACTTTTGTACGAATAGTGCGTCAGTAACTGGTATGGAAATCTCCGGTGGAATAGCCGGTTCTACCTGGGGGTATTTATTATTTTGTAAAAACAGTGGCAATGTAGCTATTTCCTCACCAACCGCTGTCAGTTATGGATATGCAGGAGGCATTGTAGGCTGTGGTTATTATGATGGCAGTAATTATTCTCCGTACCAAATGATAGAATACTGTTTTAACTCTGGAAAAATTAATGGTATCTTTACCGGTGGAATTGGTGGTTACTTAAAAGGCGTTATTGTTAAAAAGTGTGCAAACTCAGGCATTATTGGTGAAGTTCCTGAACAGAGCAGCGGAGTGAGTTATTCCTGCTTAGGTGGCATAGTTGGAAACAGAGAACTATATTATTTCGGAATTAAATCTACAATCACCGACTGCTATAATTATGGAACCATTTACGGTGATGATACGAGACGTGTCTGTCGTTTTGGCGGAATAATCGGTGTCGTATCCATGCAGGAATACTTTGTTGCACCGAATATAACCAATTGTTACAACGTTGGCACAATTACTTATGCCAATACTTTTCATAAAAGAGATTCCTCTTATGGCGGTATTGTTGCAAGAATCTTCATAAGCGGCTTTTGTGGTGTTTCTGTATCTAACAGTTATAGTATGAATGCGCCTGTAACTGGACACGTTTTCATTAGCACTACTCAGCGAGGTTATAATCAATACGAAAATATTGCAACATATTCCGAAACCCAGATGAAGAGTCAGTCCAATTATAATCAGTTTAACTTTAAATACTTGTGGAAAATGACTCCTTCCTCCAGTTATCCATATCCAAGATTATCTGCTGAGAGTTCTAGTTACTATGGGTTAAATGCAATCAAACCAACTCCTAAACCACCAACTGTAACTAAATATACCGTAAAAATAAAATATGTTTTAAATAGTGGAAAAAATAGCAGCAAAAATAAATCCGTCTATGTAACAACTAGTAAAATCAAATTATATAACCCAACCAGAAAATCATATACCTTTGAAGGCTGGTATACCGACAAACATTATAAAAAGAAGGTAACCTCCATCTCTCCTTCCAACAAAAGTCATACACTTTATGCAAAATGGAAAAAGGTAACTACTCCAGGAAAAGTTACCATAAGTAAATTATCTATTCCAAAAAGCAAACAGCTTAAAGTTACTTATAAAAAAGTCTCTAGTGTAAAAGGCTATGCCATAACCTATGCAACCAATAAATCTCTAACGAAAAGCAAAAAGACAGTTTATACAACCAAAACGAGCTACACCCTTAGTAAACTGACAAAAGGAAAAACCTATTATGTCTCCGTAAAAGCTTATCGGATAGACTCTACCGGTAAGAAAATCTTTGGACAATGCAAAACCATAAAAAGCATAAAAATCAAATAATTTTTCATCAAAAAAGCACATTGTATAAGGCAATGTGCTTTTTTGATGAGATTGATTCGACTATCTTTTTTCATTAGGAAATGCATCGTTTTTTATATATCTACACTTTAACTATTAACTGACAGGCTTCTTACATAGTTAACTAAAGGTTCAATGTTCTTTTTGTCTCTATGATCCTCAGGCTCTTCATAAGCATGTAACATCCCGACCATATCTTCTGTTTTATCTTCCGTTTTTTTAAGCTTCCATTTGAGCATACTCATTAGCACCTTATTGCCCTTACTTAACTTGCTATAATCAAACCCTCCGCGCAGATAATACGTAGCGATATTTTTTAACTGCTCTTCTGAAAAATGTTTGGTCCATACAGCATCCATCTCCTCTTTGCGTCCAGGATTGCAGCCCGTAGCCCAAATAACAAGATTCTTCCCTTTAAGATTATCATAATTTTTCTTAATCAGATCTAATCCATCCACACCACTGGCATACATTCCACCACCGTAAATTATCGTGTCATAACCTACCAGATCCTCTGATTTCAAACTATGGTTTTCTTTTAAGTCACACTGTAATGCTTCGGCAATCCACTCTGCGTAGGATTTTGTAAACCCAGTTTTTGATTTGTATATAACTACTGTTTTCATTTCATTTCCTCCCTGATTGAACTAAGATTTTTCTCAAGTTTTAATAATGTTTGAAGTGTTACATTCACTTCTTCTTCTGTAATGCCTTTATAAAACAGTTCCATAAACTCCATTTCTCTTACTTTATACTTTTGCTCAAGTAATATGATTTTCTCTGTCATCATAATCCTGCATTTTCTTTTATCCTTCTCATCCTGATAGGTTCTGATATAGCCGGATTCCTCTAGCTTATTTAAAATCTGTTTGACATTCTGATGCGTACTTCCCATGACTTCTGACAAATCATTTATGGTTGGTGGCTCCTCTTTGAACACACTTAAGCATATGATTAAAAAAAACTGCTTACAGGTAATTTCGTCATAAAATGCATCCCCTGCTGTTTGTAACTGATTATTAAACGCAAAAAATGTCCCAAATAATCTTCTTTTTGTGTCCATTCCTTGAAGCAATAATTCTCGATCCATTATTTTTATTCCTTCCCCCTCACTAAAGCTTTGCTTACTGCGCTTTTAATAACTTCACTGGATACAGTAGCGCCACTAACTGCATCCACTTCATATGTATTACTATCAATCATATTCTTTGTAATTTGTTCTGCTTTTCCACCCATACCATTGTCATGTTTTAGAATCTTGATATCCGTAATTTTGTGTTCTTTTACAGTTACCTCAACCTCTACTTTAACAAGCGTAGTTTCAGAACTTCCTTGATATACTCCATCTTTTACAGCGCTTACTTCTACCCCGCTATATTCTAAATTGTTAACTTCCTGATTTGTTTTCACAAACATAACAATGAAGAAAATAACAGCTATACCAATAATTACACCAGCAATAATCGCAATCCTTTTTATATTCTTTTTCATGAATAACCTCCTATATATGTAATATATTACCTTTATATTATGTAATATATTACATATTGGAATCATTGTCAAGAAAAAAGTCTCCCACTTAAACAGGAGACTTTCTCTACCAAGAGCTACATCTTAGAAAGGGCATGTTCATCGCCAACGATGATTACGTGATTGTGCATTTGAAGGATGGAAGCAGGAACGCAAGGTGTAACTGGTCCGCAAAACGCTTCATGCATAATATCCGCTTTCTCCTCACCACTAACCATTAACAATATAATGTTGGCCTGCACGATATTCTTAATCCCCATCGTATACGCCGAAGTAGGCACTTCACTAATGTGGTCAAAAAGTCTGGAATTGGCTTCAATTGTACTCTGCGTCAAATTTACCAGATGCGTTTTCTTTTCAAACGCTATATTTGGCTCATTAAATGCGATATGTCCATTTCTCCCAATACCTAATACCTGCAGATCAATGCCACCAAGACCAGCAATCACAGTATCATACCTTAAGCATTCATCTTCGGGATCGTTTGCTGTACCATTAGGGATATTAATATGCTCTGGTGTAATATTCACATGCTTAAATAGATGTTCCTCCATAAAATACCGGTAACTCTGCGGATGGTTTGCCTTCAGTCCTTTATACTCATCCAGATTCACTGTCTTTACTTGAGAAAAATCCAAATCTCCTTTATGATACCACTGCACAAGTTGATTATACGCACCAACTGGTGTGGAACCAGTTGCCAGTCCAAGCACACAGTTCGGTTTCATGATAATCTGTGCTGAAATGATATTGGCAGCTTTCCGACTCATATCATCATAATTTTTAGCCGTTATAATTCTCATTTTTTCCTCCATGGATCATCAATTAGTACCCCAATTGCTATTCCAACTTTTCCGCCATCTAACAAATACTGCTTCATATTTTTTTGAAGTGTTGTTTGTTCTGGTAACTCAGTCAGCTTACAATTATCTTTTGCTGATCCACCTAATTTGTATACCCACTCCAAGTAATCTTTTGCCTCAGGATGTTCTTCAATTAGGCGAAATGATTGCTGAAATCCAAGAATTTTTGAAGTTGCCGGAAGTAATTCTGGAAGGCTTCTAGAAAGCATCCAAGTCTCACACATCATGTCTACCTCACAATACTCTGGGTAGAACTGATGTAAGAATCTCTTTGCGGCTTCGTAGGAACTTTTTAGTTTTTCTAGTGTAATATCCGCATCAGAAGGAATATGAATACTGATAATCTTTTGATTATTTCTTAGGTCTAACTCATACTCTAGTTCCTCAATACGAAATAGGTGCATCGCAATCTGCCTAGCCGTCCAGAAGCTTCTATCAAAACCATACACTCCATAGCTTACCTTATGTTCCCCTACAAATCTGGTAAAGCATTTCATGGTTTCTATATATATCTTTTCCTCTATTCCTTTTGCTATAAAATTCTTCTTAGCAAGTGCGCCACAATGCAACATAACAGTTAACATTTTGATTCCCAGTGTATCTTCACCAAGCGCCTGCTTTAATTGCATCTCTCCCGCATCCCATGTATCCTTACGATACAGTAAAGATATCTCAGATGAAAGGCTCTCATAATCAAGTATGGCATCTAACTCCATTACCTGCTCTACAATTTCCGTAGGTAGCCCAATCTGATCCATTAATTCTTTAATCATACAATACCCCCTAGTTATTCACTCATTTCATCACCGTAGATTGCACGCTCCTCAGCCATTAAAGCACCATCTATTTCCCATGCTTTCTTATTCTGTGGAGAATGCAATACATAATCATATTGTTCCTCATCTTTTCTTGCCACTTCATCCTCAATGTGCCAATGGTCTCTAGGAGCCCCTTGCAACCCACGCTCACATAGATAGTTTGAAACACCCTCATACCGGTCATAGAAACTATCATTATCTCTGGCCTGCTCACAAGTCCAGGCACACTCTGCCATAGCTGGTAACCTCGGGAACATTAGATACGTTGCTGTCTTAAGATCAGGCACTCTTTCCGTCCAAAGTGGACATTCTAAGCCAATCACTGCTTCTTTTAACTGTTCTGTGAAATACTCTGGGTATGGATTAAAATGTAGAATACGATGCGCATCACTCATAAAATAAGGATAGTCCAGATAATAATAGTCATTGTCGGACTGAATAATCTTTCCGCCACGTTGTGCAAAATTAGTAACCAGCCTTTTATCCCCCATCCAAGCTTGAACAACGAATTCATTGTCAAGCTGGTCTCCACGAAGGGAGTCATTCCATACAACGGTCTGTTTTCCTTTTTGCTTAAGATACTCTTTTACCTTAATCACAAACCACTGCTGTAATGCATTTTCATCTGGCAAACCAAGTTCTTTCATTTTTTTCTGGCAGTCAGGACAGTTTCTCCACTTTCTCTTGGCGGCTTCATCTCCACCAATATGAATCATTGGATAAGGAAATAACTCTGCAATCTCATCTAAAATGGTCGTAACAAACTTCCAACTTTCCTCCTTACCAACGCAAATCAAATGATCGAAGATTCCTCCTCTTCTTTGTACCTCCACCTTTTCATTACGACATCCATACTCTGGATATGCAGCAAGCATTGCACTTTCATGTCCTGGAATCTCAATCTCTGGAATGATGTCAATCTTTCTATCTGCTGCGTAAGCAACTATTTCTCGAATATCATCCTTTGTAAAGAATCCCTCACTCTCTTCTGGCTCTTCTATCCGGCCAAAATGTGCTTTTCCTCGTTTTGCTCCGATTTCTGTCAACTTTGGATAAGCATCAATTTGAACTCTCCACCCTTGGTCATCCACTAAGTGCCAATGTAATTTATTAATCTTAAAATAAGCAATTGCATCAATTAATTTTAATACGTCCTCTTTCGGTAAAAAATGACGGCTCGAATCTAACATAAATCCACGATATTCGAATCTAGGCTCATCTGCTATCTCCATGCATGGAATCATTTCTCCAAATTGAAGCCGTAGTTGCTCTAGTGTTCTTCCCGCATAATAAAGACCGCTACTACTACCTTCCATTTGAATAGCCTGTTCCGTAATTTTTAAAACATAGCCTTCTACTCCATAAGCATTTGTTTCGATTTTTATAATATCTTCTCCCTGATAATAACGCTCCTCAAACGTTGTAACTGATTTTGGATAAGGGACCAAATGTAGTTTTTGCATTGAACATCCTCCTTAAACTCTTTGTTTTCTATGTTTTATGATAGATCTTTCCTCAATAAAAATCTCATCATATTTTCTTAATACTTGCAGTATCTTATGATTCTTTGCTATGATGAAGATAACTATTAACGTAATTCTATCTAAATAAAGAAAAGAACGAAACAACAAGAAAAAAAGAGCGAATGTATTAGAGGAATGAATACAAACGTCAGGAAAGAATCAGGTGATATTATGAAAATTATAAAACCCTCATTACTTGAACAAAGAAGCTTCCCCTTTAGTGTAAGTGATAGTTATGGTGTGGACGAAAACTTCCGTGCGCTGCACTGGCACAAAGAAATGGAGATATGCTATATCAAAAATGGCAGTGGCAAGTATCTGATTAACGGAAAAGAATACAACTTTACAAAAGGTGACATTTTCATCATTAATAACGATGAAATTCACCTTTGTTATGATGACAGTAATCTCATCATGCAAGTGATTATGTTTGATCCTTCCTTTTTATGGAGTGGTGGAGCCAATCCTCTGGACTATGAATATTTACGTCCTTTTTTTGAAACAGAAAGTAATTTCTGCAATAAACTTGATGGAAAAAATAATTACACACCATTCATTACTGAAGTCCTTACTGAAATCGATCAAGAGTATCAAATCAAATCAAAGGGCCATGAACTTATGATAAAATCGCTAATGCTTAAGTTCATGACCCTCATAATCCGGTATTTTTCTATTGCCGAGCCCCTGCCCTCCCAAGAAGTCCTAAGTAAAAAAGTTATGCAACAAATCAAATCCGTGATTGAATATATTGAAAATAACTATGGAGATTCTATCACACTTGCAAAACTAGCGAAAATGAATCAAATCAGTATCCCTTACTTATGTAGCTCATTTAAAGCGCTTGCGGGAGTCTCTCCTATTGATTTCACAATAAGGAAACGCATCTTTGAGGCAAAGTACCAGTTAACCAACACCTCAAAAAGTATTCTGGATATTTCGCAGGATTGTGGCTTTTCTTCGCTATCTAATTTTAACCATTTGTTTAAATCCTACGTCGGAGTGTCCCCAAGGGAATATCGTAAATCCTAATCAACTAGCTTTACTTTAGTGCCCTCCTCTTTAACTAGTCCACGCACTTTGGCAACCTCAAGTCCGTATTGAACGGCTTCAATCATACTATTGCCGACTTTTACAAATCCAAATAATCTACCTGTCTCGCGAATCAAGTCTGTTTTCTCCATACTGACTTGATTGCGTATAAGGTAATCGATTGCATTCGAGATTTCTTCTGCTGGGATCTCATCAATATTACGTTTCTCCCCATTATCTTCTGGTACTCGAAACTCTCTATACTCTATTGGATTTTGGTTGTTTTTCCAACAAAAATACCGACTTCCCGTTGCCGTTTTCTTTAGTTGCATTTTGTCTAAGATGGTATCAAAAATAGTAGTGACCCGATTTCCCACCCTTGCAATACCATATGCTCCCATGACTTTCTTCATTAAAGTCTCTTTATAAATAGGTGCTTCTTGTTCAAGGATTGTCATGATTAATTTTTCCATTTCTCTACTATGATAAGCACTGTTATAAAAAGCTTCTGGTTGTCTTTGTGTTGTGATTTTAGCTGATTCATATATTCTAAGTGGAGACACAGTATCCCCTTGTTCCAACTTTTCAAATTCCAGATCAAATGTCCTTACCGGTTCATTATCAACAGTCTTTCCCTGACTGTCATAATTTTTAATAGCATCGTCAATTGCAACTTTTATCTTTTTAAGACATTTTTCAGGGCTATCAAACCAATCTAGGGACCAAACATGATATACAGTCCACCCCAGACCACGCAGCACCATTGGCTGTAAGATATTCCGGTCTCTTGCTGTGTGTGCCATTGCGTAATTATAGCCGTCACAGATAATACCCATAATATATTCATCCGGATTAATTGGATTCACAACACCAATATCAATCTTATATTCTGAACAGCCAATATTGCATCTTGTTTCATAGCCAAGTTCTCTTAGCTCATCGGCAATTATTTGTTCTAGACCTTGTTTTCTAACTGCCACATCTGTGCTTCGTACGGCAAGCGCACTCTTTCCCCTTTGGGCAAACTCAAGGAACCCTTTTAAGCCTGCCAGTCCTTCTGCTGTCGTTCTTGATAAGTCGATCTGTTCCGGACGAATTGTAGAAAATACCAGCATACTCTTTCTAGCCCGCGAGATTGCTACATTTAGTCTTCTCCAACCTCCCTCCTGATTCAGTGGTCCAAAATTCATAGATACCTTGCCTTCTTTGTCCGGCCCATATCCAATAGAGAATAGAATCACATCTCGTTCATCTCCCTGTACGTTTTCAAGATTCTTCACCAAAATCGGTTCATACATGCCACCAGCCATCTCTTCAAGCTCCGGTGACTTGATAAACTCTTCTGCCAAAAGATCTTCTATTAGGTGCTGCTGTACAGAACTAAATGTTACAACACCGATACTCTCTTTTCGCAAGGTTTCATCTTTCAATCTGCGTACAATCTCCTGAATAATAGCCTGTCCTTCTGCCTGGTTCTGTTTTGTACCACCTTTATCATAATAACCATCTACATGAATCCATTTAACCTCCGAGGTAATATCATTTGGAGACGGGAAGGTATATAATTTATTTTCATAATACTTTGAATTACTATATGCAATCAAACTCTCATGTCTGGACCGATAATGCCATAGCAAATGTTTTTGAGGCATAGAGATTGCAAGACAGTCATCTAACACGCTCTCAAGATCCTCTTTTTCTGAATTATCTTCATCGATTCGATTAGCTGAGAAAAAGCTGGTAGGTGGTAACTGTTTTGGATCTCCAACAACTACTACGTTCTCTCCTCTGGCAATTGCCCCGACTGCTTCACAAGTTGGTAACTGGGAAGCTTCATCGAAGATAACCAGATCAAACTTTGGAAAACATGGATCGATGTACTGTGCTACCGACATTGGGCTCATTAACATACAAGGACAGATTCTGCGAAGCAGTGTTGGAATAGTATCAAATAACTTACGAATCGACATCATTCTTCCACCGCTACGGATTGCCTTTTGCAATATTCCAATTTCTGATGAACCAGAGATTCCAAAGGTGGTATCTGGGATTTTTTCAGAAAGCTTTGACACTAACTCTTTTATCGTTAACTCCTCAAATTCCCGAACCACTTCATGATACCTACGTATTGTTTCTTCAAATCTGGCTCCTTGAAAATTAGCTAGGCTAGGTTCAGCATCGATAATTCGCATTGCCATGGCTTTATTAACACCTGCCTCAAAGGCCTCTAGCATATTATCTTCATCGACCTCACCCTTCCAATAAGCCATAACGACATTATGTAATCCCTTTTTCTTCATTTTATCTATTGAGGTAAGTAAACTTGTCCAATCTTTTAATTCACTTATATGCTCTTTCCAGAGTTTTAACTTCATGCTAAAGCCGGCAAGCCAGGAAGAATTACGATACTGACTGTTATCTACTTGATAATGATTAAGAAATACACTCTCATATTGGAAACAGTCACCAAACACTCTTTTATATTCATTAAGCAAGAATTGAAACTCTCTGCGCCGTTCGGAAGGAGCAAATAATACCTCCTGCAATAGTCGTACAATTGCACTTTTACTATCTGAGGAAAGATTCGCATGAAATAATTGACCATTCAGCTGCATGGTAGTTAAGTATCTTTGTTGCAATAGCTGACAATTTTGTCCAAAGTCCATCAAACCATTTGGAAACAATGATTGCATCTCTATTGGGGTTTGATTAATGAAACGACTTAGCTCCTGAGCACGAAGTAATTTTTCATACCAAGATACGATATTGGTTTTGGTAATTAATCCGATTTGTTTTGTATGTACTGAAAGTTCTTTAACCAGCTTATTTTGCGTAAGCATTTTAGGTAAAAACCATTTGCTAACACTAGTTCTCCATGTCATGTTCGCAGTCATAATATCATAGTTCCAAATGGTAGGCTCAAATGACTGATTGATTTGATTCATTAACATTTCTCTCTCAATTGCAGCATTTAATAACTGATCAATCCTTTGTTTTACTTCATTAGGAAGATTTCTTCCGTATATGCCTGGTATAATGTAAGTACTCTCATCAATATTAGAAAAACACTGATACAATGCATCATAGAAAGCAAAGACATCCACCACTGTTATCTGTAAAAAGGAAGCAAAATGACGTGTCAGATTGCCAAGGACATCATACCTTACTAGGATAGCATCGATGTCTAAGCTTAGTCCATCTCGGATGGCGATAGAATACTCTTTTTTCCCATACTCTCTAAATATAGACTCCTTTAATCCACCACACTCTCGTCCAGCTACGATACAGTTTGATATCTCCTCCTTCCAACTCAAGTAGGTATTCTCATTCATACTGCCAATCATTTCATTTGTAAAATGAATCATATCCTTATAATCAATAAATCTCTCATAGTTTGTAATGTTCTGATATAAATGAAAGCCAGTATTGTATTTTTTGTGAATGGCATTCACGACATCATTGAGAGTTTTTCGTAAATTATGTAACCGCTCTGCTGTCTGAGCATAATCTTCAGGTTTTTTTAATTTGCCCACCGATAAGGTCTTTTCTAATTGTCCTAACACTGCCCGTTTCTGCGCCTTATTAGAATGTAGTTCCAGGCAAAATGGGTCCAGGCCAATCCCTGCTAATCGTTTTTGAACAACGGTTAATGCCGCCATTTTTTCGGCTACAAATAAAACTGTTTTTCCCTGATATAATGCATTGGCAATCATATTTGTGATAGTCTGTGATTTACCGGTTCCTGGCGGTCCATGTAATACGAAACTCTGCCCTTTTGCTGCTTCACAAACTGCTGTTAACTGAAAGGAATCCACACTGGTTGGCACCGCTATATCAGCTGGCTTTAACACGGAATCAAGCCTAGAACCTTCAATGACATCCTCTATTGGCTTCCAATTCATTACCCCATCCATTAAACTGGCAACCACCTTATTGTTCTTTAAATCTTCAGATCGGTTTCTAATATCATTCCACATAATAAACTGACTAAAAGAAAATAATCCAAGAAATGATAATGCTTCAATATCCCAGTTTTTCTTCGCCATAATTCCTTGTCTCATAATATGGAATACCTTAAGAATATCAACACCATTCTCATCAAGCGGCAATGGATCAAGCCCTGCTATATTTAGTTCAAAATCCTGTCGTAGCATTTCTAGTAAAGTGATATTCATCTGCGCATCTTCATCGCGTAAACGAATACAATAGGATTTGGTACCAAATTTTTTCACAACATCCACAGGAATTAAAACTAACGGAGCGTATCTTGCTTTCTGGCTCATATCATTTTGGTACCACCGAAGAAATCCCAGCGCTAGATATAAGGTATTGCAACCATTTTCCTCCAGACTGATTTTCGCTTGTCTGGCTAGATTCTTCATTGCTATCTCCAAAGATGATTCCTCTAGAAAAGTGCATACTCTTTTCTTCTGATACTCAGCTTCTGCTATAGTATTAATCAGATCCTTATTATTTTCAATCTCATAAATATTCGAATCTCTTAACGTATTAGTCCAGTCCAGTGGTTTCGGCACAATTCGAAACTCTCCACCACTTGCTAACTTATCTTCGACCTTAGCCAGATCTGAAATCATTAACTGGACCGCTGCCTTGGTTACCCGAAAATTAAGTAATGTATTTCTCAGGCTTAAATCTAATAACTTTCGCTCCCAAAGCATTTGTTTACTTACTTCTTTCGGTCCATTTTCTTCCTGATTCGCAACTATTTTCAGTAACTCCTTTGGAGCTTGGGTAATTTCTTTTTCGTTTCGTACGCCATAGTCCGCATAAAAAACCCCATTCTCGCTAAGTCTGATTGGAATTGGCCTTAGTTGACTTGCTCTACACCGTACAATATCTACGGCTAAGATAAAATCATTAATCACTTTTAGATGAAGGCTGGCATTCATTTCAGCTTGATCAAAGCTAACTGATTGGCCTACTACATAATTAGTACACTCCACCAAACTAATGATATTCATTCCATCAGCAATACGCTTCGTGATGGCCGAACAATCATCAACTACACAATCTGTAAAAGTTTCATCCTCTAACCAACAACCTACAAAAGCATGTCCTTTCACAAACACTATAAGAGGGTGTAAGGAAATCGCTTCGAGACAACTGGCATATAAGATGGATAAGTCCAGACAGGTCCCTGCTTTCTGTTCCATTACAACATGAGGCAATCGAACCCTTTGCCCACATACTTCATAACTGGCGATTGGCATCGTATACCCAATATTACTCTCCTGCAAAGCTGCATAGATAGAGGCCATCTGAAGTTTCACAACATCTGGATTTTCTGTTTGATATCCTGTATAACTAGGTGAACCTGTCCAATCCATAAGATATTTACTGGCTTTTGACACAATCTCTGCAATCTGGTTAATATTCGGCATAACAAAAGCACTTATTATCTCTGGCATTAACAATAATCCTGTCCATTCATCATACGCCAATAACTCAATATTATCATCCTGCCGAAACAAAACTTCGTCTCCATGACTAATTACAATATGTATATTTCCAGTCATCTTCTCCGTTAAGGATAATAGAAAATCTGGAGAAAGAACTATTTTAACAGGCGAAACTTCTACTGTTTCTTTTGGGTTTACTATACTAATCATATTCTCATAAGCACTTGCAAACAGTGGATCAAAGGATATGGTTAATTTAATATTCTCAAGTATCTGATCCGTTAGGTTTGTTAATATAATCCTTCTTATCATTGGTACATAATTTTGCTGCAGTGCAAAATTAATACTTTGGTTGAATTCACATATCACCTTGATTTTTTCCATGTTATCCACCTTTCGACACAACTTATCAACTTACAATTTATGTAATTATTATAGCATTATTTTACAATAATATCCACAAACATACCATATGTTAACATATATAATTGGTCACCACTTCATAAATAAGAATAGCGTGTAATTATTATTCCATAAAAGATAATCTCTTTTAATAATAACTACACGCTACTTATCTTATTTTCTTGTTACCTCTGGCTTTGTATAAATGGTTAAATCACCTTGATACCCTTTCTCCATCTTATGTCTTGCCTTACGATGCTCCACCGATTCGAATATAATTGAAAAATCATAATCTTCTGGGTATAACTGTGATGCCGCCACTTTTAATTTGAGTCTGGTATGGTTAATCAGTACCTTTTCCTTTTGAATCTGTACTAACACATCACCATGTTTATCCGCTGGCTTCACTACAATTCCTATTTTTTCTTCCGGATAGACAGTCACACTGTCCCCTCTTGTAAATAAGGCACCATGTTGCGCTTCTTTCTGAGGAATCCGTAACGGTACGATTTTTGCTACCCTTTCCTTTGGAAGAGCAGAATCCTGATTATTTAACTGAAGTTCCTCAATTAACGGTTCTGCTTTCTCTCCATACGCAGCGAAAGCCGCCTGTCTTAGCATAGTATCTGGAACACCTAACCGTTTCGCTATATAAAGAGCACAACTATCTCCTGCTTTCCCCATTTCCAAACGATATAGTGGCCTTAAGCTTTCCCGGTCAAATGCCATTCTAGCATTCACGATTTCCGGGTATTTGGCAGCGTACTCTTTGACCTCTGGATAATGCGTCGTTACTAAAAACAAGGCCTTGCTTTTTCTAAGCTCATCAAGAATGGCAATGGCAATCCCCATTCCTTCGGCGGGATCTGTACCTGCACCCAGTTCATCTAACACGACCAGGCTTTCTTCATTCACCTTTTTGAGTATCGAGATAATATTCTTAATATGCGCGGAGAACGTTGACAAATTGTCTTCAATGTTCTGTCCATCTCCAATGTCACATAGCACCTGGTTATTCATAGCAATTACAGCGCTCTCTGCCGGCACATGAAGACCGGAACATGCCATCAAACTAAAAAGTGCTACCGTCTTAATTGCAACTGTTTTCCCTCCAGTATTGGGGCCTGTAATTATTACCCCTCTCGTGCCATCACCAATGGTAAAGTCAAGTGGAACACACTCTTCCTTACGAAGTAGCGGATGCCTTGCTCCTTTTATACTAATGTAACGATTCAAATTAATCGTTGGTTCCACTGCTTTCATATCCACACTCATTTTGCCTTTTGCAAAGACAAAATCTAGCATGGTGATAATACGAATATTTTCTCGTAATTCGACCTCTTTATCCGCTATCAAACTCATGATAAAGTATAGAATGCGCCGTTCTTCCTCATCTTCTGATAATTTAAGCATTGCATATTCATCGCAAAGCTTTGTTACTACCCGAGGTTCAATAAATATCGTAGCTCCTGAAGATGACTTATCTATTTCCATTCCTTCAATTCGACTGCGGTATTGTTTTTTTACTGGAATACAAAGTCGGTCATTGCGACTAACTACATAGGAATCCGCAACATACTCTTTGTTTGCTCTCATGACGCTTTCTGCTTTTTCTCTGATCTTATCTTCTAATTCCCGTAACTGCCTTCGGATATCTCTAAGTGCTTTTGATGCATAATCGTCAATCTTACCACCTCGTATAGACCGTTCTATTTCCGTATAAAGTTCCGTGTGAATCGTCAGATTATCACTATAAAACGCAAGTCCAATCTGTTTTTCTTTCCCTTTAGCCAGATATGACTTCAATCGCTTTACCGCGGTTAGGAAAAATCCTATTTGTTCAATCTGTTCTGGTAATAATAAATTGCCCAATACTGCGCTATCCAGATACTCCTCCATATGCTCCATAAATGGAAGCGGTGGAGTCCCAATCTCCTCCAATAGTGCTCTAGCCTGGGTTGTATCACGAAGATTCTTCTGTAACTCTATCTCTGATAAATATGGTGCGAGGTTTCCTATGACTTCTTTTGCCTGATTTGAACTGGCATACTCTTTTAGCCGTCCTATAATATGATTAAATCCTAATATTTCAAATGTCTGATTCATTATATCTTCCTTACCTTCCATTACTCATAAACTTTTTGTCGTCGCTAATACTAAGATGGAATTCGTGGACATTGAATAGGTAAGTTCTTTCAACTTTTCTATCCAATAAAAAAACCTATGAAACATCCACAATAATGTCTCATAGGTCAATCATCATATCATAAGAGGCATATCTATCATGGAATTATGGTACACAAATAAAAGTCCAACTACCCTAGACTATTTTCCGATACCATTTCATAGATTAATTACTTTCCACTATAAGATACAATTAACAAAAAAATACCTCGCTTTATTTTTATAATTTATATTATTTATTATAATATTTTATCTATATCCATCTGTCAAGATAGTGTTACAAAAAAATGTAATACTTTTTATAGTATCTGACAATGAGGACAATAATAGATATTTCCGCTGTCCGTCTTACTTCACTACTCCGCCATGAAAATAACATTCATATATCTTTTCATTCTGATAAAAGATGTCTTCATACCCCTGGTACCAGACAAATTCCCCTTCTACTTTGCAGTGATATGTGTATTCACCCTTTCGATAAATAACAGGACCACGATACGGCATTTCATAAGGCACATGGTGCAGAGCTTCTTTTAAAAAATCTCCATTAAAATGCTCTCCTAATACACGACCTATATAGTTCATAGTCCAGACTGGTTCATTACGTAACCAGATAGCCTCTTCCCCAGAGAATTTTTCACCACCAAGGTACGTGTCGTAATATAAATATTCGCCTTCTTCATACTGATAATCATGGGAAGCAACTCTGGATGATTCAGTTTCTGCTCCATGTCCGGCATATGTCTGCTGCTTGGCTCGAATTAGAAAGCTAATCGCCTCATCAATTAACACATCATCATGATTGCGTAAAGAAAGATTACATTCCTCTTCCTTTACAATTCGATCAATCGTAACACCATACAATTCACTTAACTGAATCATTCCATATAATTCAGGAATTACCTGCCCACTTTCCCACTTCCCAATTGTCTGTCTTGAAACCCCTAACTTATCAGCTAACTGTTCCTGGGAATAACCATTTTGCTTTCTTAATAACTGCAGTTTGTCTTGCAATCTCATTCTTCATCACCTCATACACATTATAACAAGGTATGGGTAATTCTTCCACCAATTTGCATTTGCATTAATGTAACTTTGTGGTTACATTATCGTAAGCTACTTACTAGTATTCTAATAATGCAGCTCCATAATATACTCTTGGCCAAACACTTGCCCAGTAAACTCAAATCCCATACTCTGATACAGATGTACTGCTGCCTTCCCATCAAGGTGAACTCCCAGCAGGATTTTATTCTTGTTCTTATCTTCCTTAATCCTGTTAATGAGCGATTCTAAAGCAAGTTTTCCATATCCTTTTCCTTGAAAACGTTGATCAATCATAAAACGATAGATCCAATATTCTCCATCATCAGTATCAATACAGTACATTGCAAACCCAACTAAGGTATCCTCCTTATAGATAGCTAGTGGTATACACTCTGGCTGGACATATGCCTGTGCAATTGAAACCGCATTATTCAATACTAGATTTTCATGTTCCTTGGCTACGGATTGATCTATTACTTCCCAAAAATTCGTTGTATCTACTTGTTTTAAACTAATCATCTATATCACCCCTCGATCCATTTCATTCGATTTATTCATTTCTTTCGTTTTATTCTTATCTTTCGGTTTATTTTTTTCTTTCAATTTATTCTTTTCATATTGATCACGTTGCCGCTTAATTCCTGTCGCTCTTTGTAATCCCCAGTCATTCTCATTCCTTAACTGACAGTATAACTTCCAACGTTCCATCGAGATCTCATTGTCTGCAATTGCCTGCTTAATAGCACACCCAGGCTCCGTCTGGTGGCTACAGTTACTAAACTTGCATAGACCCAAATACTCCTTAATATCAGAAAAAACATCCTCTATCCCTTCCTCTACATCTAACATTCCAAGTTCTCTGATACCTGGTGTGTCTATAAATGATACCCCTAATGGAAGTTGTATTAATTGTCGATGAGTCGTAGTATGACGTCCCTTTGAGTCGACTTCGCGAATCTCACTTACCTTCATAACTTCTTCCCCTGCAATCGCATTGACAAGAGTTGATTTACCAACTCCAGAAGAACCAAGTAAAGCTATCGTTATCCCCTCCGTTAAATAAGGGGTTAACTCCTCCATTCCTTTTCCAGCAATTGCGCTTACTGCGCACACCTTAACCTGATCAGAGATTCCTTTTACTTCCTCAATATAACTATCTATCTCATTACATAAATCAGCTTTCGTTAATATTACTACCGGTTTCGCGCCACCTTGTACTGTCACGGTAACATATCTGGCAATACGATTTAGATTATAATTCTGATTCAATGACGCAACAATAAACACGTAATCAAAATTAGCTGCTAAAACCTGCTCTTTTAGACTTTTTACAAATCCTGCTGCATGACCTGACTGATTCGGCCTTTTAAACACACTTTTTCTAGGATATACTTCCTCAATCACACAATCACCATATGGATTATATCTCATTAACACATAATCCCCAATAACCGGGAATTCACGATTCTCTTTATAAAATGCTCCTTTAACTCTAGCTCGCGTTTCACCCTTTTCACTTATCACATGAAAGAATTCGCGATGGACTTCACTAATCCGTCCTTTAATTTTTGTTTCACAATTATTCATTCTCATTCATTTTCCTCCAATTTTGGACACAAAAAAACTTGCCTATCAGCAAGCCTGTTTGTGCAGTATTACGAAAGGTTTCTTACTTGTAGAAGCTAATAACTTCTACAATACATATTAAATTATTGAATCATCACCATATCCATTTTTCTCATAATTTAATCCACTCCTTTCATAAGCCAATTGAAGATTTAAGCACAACGCTATTGTATCTTTCTTCCAGCGCTATGTCAAGCTAATAATACCACAATTATGTAAATACTCTAATACTTTCCTGTCATAAGTAAATTATTAATATTTTGCTGCTTCCCCCAGTATTGTTCCACTTTTCCCTGTTCATCCTCTAAGGATACTTCAAACTGATCTCCCGAGTTCCCTACTGAGATTTTCTCACCCGATTTTAGATTTACCTTTATTTCTACTGTTATCATTGTTCCAGCACCTTCTTCATTCTCTTCCACATCTGAAATCTGATTATAATATTCAACAAACTAGGCAATGTCAAGATTGATCTCTTCGCCAGTATCGATTTTATTCATTACGACAGATTCCACCTCTTCTTTCGTTAATTGTGGTAATTCATCAGATGATTGATAATATAAATAGATAAATACTACCCCAACTATACAAAGAACCCCAATGAAAATATTAATGATACCTTTTTTCATACGAAACCCCTTCTTGCGCTAATACAGCCGCACAGATGATATAAATAATTTTAGGTGAAATTAAAGCTATTATATACCAATTTATGTAAATGTCAATATTTTCTTTTTCTCTAACAAAACACCCGCTTATAGCTGAAATCTATTGAAATTCCAACTAAGAAGTGATATGCTACTTAAGTTAAACAAAAAAGTATCTTTACTACTAATTAGTTTATTATAATTTTACGATTAAGATGATACTATAAGAAGGAGCTTATATTGATAAGCTCTTTTTTAATAAAAAGTGAGGTAAAATGATGATAAAAGTTGATAACTTATCCTACTCTTTTCCACAAAAAAATCTATTTGATAATATCTCCTTTTCATTAGAAGATGGAGAGCATGCAGCTTTAATTGGAACAAGTGGTAGTGGTAAAAGTACACTTATTAATATAATAATGAATCCCGAACAGTATCTATATGATGGGAAGATAGAAGTAGCATCAGATTTAAGAATCGGCTATGTAAGCCAGTTTTATGAATTAGAAGAGTCAAGCCAAATCACTGTATTTGAATATATTTCAGAATCATTTGTGAAGCTTCAGCAGGAAATTGATACAATCTGTGCTGCAATGGAAACCTCGTCAGAGATAGAAACATTACTTGAACAATACCAACAGGCATTGGATCAGTTTGACGCAATCGGTGGAGATGATTACGAAAGTATCATCAGTAAAAAGCTATATCTAGCAAACCTAAGCAATCATGCTGACTTACCAATCTCTAAACTGAGTGGTGGAGAATTCAAACTTGTACAAGTCATTAAAGAAATGCTTACAGCTCCAAACTTACTAATCATGGACGAACCCGATGTATTCTTAGACTTTGAAAACCTGAATTCCCTTAGAAACCTAATTAATACACACAAAGGTATCATGCTTGTAATCACTCATAATCGTTATCTGTTAAATCATTGCTTTAACAAGATTCTGCACCTAGAAAACACCGAACTTCAGGAGTTTAGCGGACGCTATATAGACTATAACTTTACCTTATTACAAAGTAAAATCGAATTACAGGAGCTGGCTGCTGCCGATACAGAGGAAATTGCACGTCATGAGAAGATTATTGATCGATTCCGAACTGCCGCTACACGCAATGCAGAAGCTAGTAGAGGAAAATCACTTCATGCCAGAGTGTCGCTTCTTGAAAGGCTTGAAGCACGTAGAATAAAACCGCCCTTTGTTGAGATCAAACAACCGAAGATTCGATTGAAAGCCGAACCGAGGGAGGAAGAAACTACCCTATTAAAAGTAACTGACTACCATGTTTCATTTCAAGATGTGCTATTAGAGAATGTAAACTTTGAGATAAGCTCCTCCGATAAAGTAGCATTAATCGGTCCAAATGGTACCGGAAAAACAACATTACTTCGAGATATTTATAAAAACAATCATTCGGCAATTACTATTGAAGAAGACTCAAAAGTTGCATTTTTGTCACAGATTCAAGGTGAAATGCTCAATGAATCCAATACAATACTAGATGAATTCTTTGATGCAGGATTCAAATCAAATGGAGAAATTGCCTCATATCTTTTAGGCTATGGTTTGAAAGATGAGGTTCTTAATCAGAAAATAGGCTCTTTATCCGGTGGTGAAAAAAACATACTGCAATTAGCTAAAATTGGTATGGACAAAACTAACCTACTGCTTCTAGATGAACCTACCAGCCATCTCGACACGTATTCACAAATGGCTTTAGAAAAAGCAATGGAGAACTATAAAGGAGCAATTCTTATGGTTTCTCATGATTTTTATACGATTGCAAACTGTATGGATTACGTTTTGCTTATTGAAGATAAAACAATACGAAAAATGAGTATCCGTAAATTCCGTAAAATGATTTATGCGAAACATCTAGATAAGGACTATTTAGAATTAGAACAGAAGAAAAAAGCAATTGAAACTAAAATAGAACAAGCGCTAAGCAATTCCAATTTTGCCAATGCGAAAGTTTTATCAGAAGAGTTAGAACCAATCATTCAAGCAATGGTGAATTAATACGTGTGAACTATAAAACCTCTCAGGCTAGCACATAGCTGAGAGGTTTTGTTTTTGATTCCGTCGTATATTTAAAACTAATTTCATTCTTTCTTTAATGCTTAAAATAGAAAGTAGAGCAAATGTCCTGCAGAAACAATAACACATATTATTCCCGCGATTCTCGTAACAGTATAAAAAGCATCTGACGGCTCAACATTTTTATACTTCCAACCATGAAGCAGAAAAAATACAAGATACGGCGTACATAGGCATAGTAAACCTCCAACTAACAACCCTAATGCTTTTATTAAGTAACTAAGTGGGGCATTTGTTTTTATTGCCTCTATCCCAGATGACACAAAGTCAACCAAATGACTAGGAACGTCTTCTTTATACCCTACCGAAGCAAGAGAATCGTCATCTGTTAATTCATAGCTAAAAACGTATCCATCCACTTCTACTGTATCATTTTTCTCAAAAGACAATACCATTCCCTTATAGTCCTGACCAGATAATACCTTATACTTATTGTTAGCAATGCGCATAAATACATGTCCATCATGAAACTCAAAAATAACAGATAGCCATAAGATTAGAATGGATAACGCACATATACCTAACGTAATGATTACTTTCTTTTTCTTACTCATATATACTCCCCCTGATTAATCAACTTTAACTTAATCCATGACCCGTCTCCACTGACGATTTATATGTAATATTATACCATTGCATTGCTTTGCATGGCAAATATTACATTTACTAAAAGATAGCTATTTATCCGATAAACATATTAGAGTGAATGTACTACCATAAACCTTGATTAACAGCAGAAAAGGGTCGTAAGTTATAAAGATAGGTTTACATAACTAGATTAAGCTTCGTTTATTACTCAAAATTGACTTAAAAAACAGACTAGGAGAAATATGCATGAGATTAACTGTAGGTAAAAAAATCGTATTTAGTTTCAGTGTAGTTATTGCACTTACAGCCTTGATTGTAGGCTTTAGTTTTTATCAGCTACAACAGATTAACAACAATACAAAAATGATTATTCATGATTCCATTCCATTAGGTCGTTCAGCGGCTAATTTACTATCCAGTCTTGTGGATCAAGAGACCGGTGTTCGAGGATACGTTGCAACTGGTGATGAAGGTTTCTTGGAGCCCTATTATGCTGGAGATCTCAAAGGAGATATCGAGAGAATTGAGCCTTTATTGGATAGGCACCCAATTATGGCAGAATTAATTGAAGAAGCAAAGCCAAAGATACAAGCAATTCAGGAATATTTTGCTTCCCTTATTGTACTTGTAGAAAACGGCAATATAGAATCGGCGCGTTCTAAACTTGCCGACGGAAAGGCTCTCTTTGATAGTTTCCGTGAGACCAATGAAGAAATACAGCAGGATATCGATAAACTCACCAATGATTCCTGGGTACAAGTACAAAACACCGAAAGTTCAGCAAAAACACTCATTATAATTGTTACTTTGGTAGCATGTATCGTTTCACTTATATTAACTTTCCTGTTAACGAGAATAATATCCAAACCTATGAGAAAAGCATCACAAGCATTGAAGCAAATTGCTGAAGGTGACTTAACAGTAGAGTCAATAACAACAAAAAGTTCCGATGAAATCGGGGAAATGATTCACAGCCTGAATATGATGGTAACGGCACTTAGAACTCTTGTCCGTACTGTTGGCGATAATTCTGAGCAAATAGCATCTATGTCAGAAGAGTTAAGTTCTGGAACCGATCAGAATATGTACGCAATTGAACATATTACTACCACTATGGAGGAGATATCCGCTGGAGCTAATACGCAAAGCCAAAAAGTAGAAGATACTTCTAATTTGATGTCTGAACTTTCCGGAAAAATTCAAGAGTTATCTTCCGCTGCTATGGTTATGTCCGAATCCTCAGTGAGTGCAACCGATGCGGCTAAAAAAGGACAACAACATATTGATGATGTAGTAGAACAAATGAAATTCATTGATACTACCGTAAATGATTCTGCTAATGTTGTGGAGAAACTTGGTGATAAGATTCAACAAATTGGAAGCATTATCGAAGTAATAAATAGTATTGCTTCCCAAACCAATCTATTAGCTTTAAATGCTGCAATTGAGGCAGCAAGAGCTGGTGAGGCAGGAAAGGGTTTTACTGTTGTAGCAGAAGAAGTACGAATCCTTGCCGAACAATCTAATACTGCAACCAAGAATATCTCGAATATAATTATCGAAATCCAAAAGGATGCCACGAATGCAATCGCTGAGATGAATAAAGGTACCACGGCTGTATCTCAAGGTTCTGAAATTGTAAATTATGCTGGAAGTTCCTTCAACCAAATTCTAGCTTCCATCAGTGAATTGTCGAATCAAATACAGGCAACTTCTATGGCAATGAATGAAATTAATGAGCATAGTGAGAAAATGGTTATTAATATTAATGATGTATCCCAAATTGCATATACTACTTCTTCTGGAACCCAGACTGCCTTATCCTCCATTGAGGAACAATCCGCTTCCATGGAAGAAATCACAGCAGCTTCAAATACCCTGGCCTCAATGGCAGAAGAACTACAAACGGAACTTGCCAAGTTTAAGCTATAAACACTACAAACCCCTCTCAGTTTTTTATACTGGGAGGGGTTGTTATCTTGACTAACCTTAACAAATAACGCATCTTCTATCACAATGGCAGTAACTGTAACCACCTTATAGGACTAATAACACTAATTCTTTGTAATAACTCTGGCATTTGATCTATGGATACAAAGGTACCACCTAATAACGATAAAATGATAACTGTTGAGGAGGCAGTGATATTGGCACTCAATTCTGACTTAAGTAATGAGGCAACGCTTACCCCAAATACACTCGCCACTACCGTCATAAACAGTATGGTCTTTACCGCACTTACCAACGTTACTTCAAAACTTTGATTAAATACTGCCAGGATAAAAACTGCTAATGACAGCTGGCACAGTGTAATCAGTGCAGTGGATGCCATATAACCATGACCATATGCATTCTTTGTAAAACCAGCAATGCAAAAGCGTTCCATCGTTTGATTCTTTTTATCTCTTATCATTGTAGTGGCATAAATGGTCGCTACCATCATATATACTGTCAATAAAAGTGCCAAGATATGCTCTGTCTGCGACAATCCATCTACTTCGCTTTCATTCATTTGTTTTGCTTTAGCAATAATAGTAGATATCCTTTCTTTTATATCCGAAGAAGCTACATCCATTCCTTTCCCTGTTACATCAATTAGGTACTGATACTTTCCAGTAATCAAATCCGTATGCTTAGAATCTTTGTCTGCCATCTCGCATTCAATCCTTGAATATACTGATAAAACACCCTCTACCTCCACAAATTCCTTCACATTACTGATTACTCCTACGCGAATACTAGAACCAGTAAATGAATTCGAAATAGTCCCTAGAAAGCTGATTACCACTGGCATAAGGATCATCACCACATAGGTATATCTAGTAGAGAAGGTTCTCTTTAGATTATTTTTCATAACTAGGTAGATCGCCATAGATGTACTCCTCCTTCTTAAATAATGTCACTGCTATGAATGTACATATCATTCCTGCTAAGATCAAAATAATGATTATCCACCAAAGTAAGCTTTGATTTCTATCATACAATGCTAAAAATAAAGAGCGGTTAATCCAGGTAAGCGGTGAAAGATTAAGCAGCATTTGCATCTCTGCTTGAAAACTACCAATTGGAAAAAAGGTACCACCCAAAATAGCAAACATACATATAGGTAATGTTATAACATTTTTTACTGTATAAAAATTCTTCATTCCCATACCTATCACCGTACCAAATGCGCTTATAAAAAAACTGGTACTAACACAAAGAGCCATGATCCCTAATAGACTTTTTCCTGTATGAATGTCAAAAAGTATGGCCATAATGCCAAATACGAAGAGACTACATATCGAGAACACAATCGTACACGAGATAACTTTGCTCATCACAATGGCTCTTCTTGTAATCGGAGCAATAAGAACACGTTGTGCTACTTTCGCATAAGCATCATCTTTTCCCGCATATGCTGCAGTCACGATACCCATCATGATTGTAAATGGAATCATAACAATAGTATAGTACTGAAAGCTTGTTACTTCTCCCTTATATATCCCCTTACATAATGCTCCGAGCAGAAAAATGATGATAAATGGGAACACGATGTGATATCCAACAGCAAAACCATCCAAGATTCTACGCTTTAAATTAAGTTTTAACTCTGCATAAAATGCGATCATTTATCTCTAAGCTCCTTTCCTGTAATGGATAAAAATATCTCCTCTAAACCATTCAAACCCAGCTTCGCATATTGGGCCTTCAATTCATTTTTTGACATATCCACCAGAATTTTGCCATGATCCATAATAATAATACGATTGCAAAGACTCTCAATCTCTTCCATATAGTGAGAAACATAGATTACGGTTGTGCCTCTTTGATTCAGTACTTTAATTGCTTCCAAAATATAATTTCTAGACTGTGGATCAATTCCAACCGTTGGCTCATCCATAATTAATAACTTAGGTGAATGAGCAATTGAGCAGGCAATATTAAGTCTTCTTTTCATCCCCCCTGAAAATTTGCCTGGCCGTTCTTTACGATTATCCCATAATCCAACAAACTTCAGCGCTTCCTCCACTCTGTCAGCCAATTCTTTTCGGGTATAACCATAAAGGGAGCAGAAGAACTTAACATTGTCATATGCACTTAGATTACTATATACAGCAATATCCTGAGGTACCACTCCTAACATCTGATAAAACTCCTTTGTAATACGCTCTTGTCGCTTCCCAAGAACCGCCACTTCCCCTGCATCGTAATCCTCGATTCCTGTAATCATTTTAATCGTAGTACTTTTTCCTGCTCCATTTGGACCTAGAAATCCTAGAATCTCACCTACCTTAACCTCATAGCTAATCTGGTCCACTACACAATTTTCTCCGTATCTCTTCGTAAGTCCCTTCACCTGTAACATACTTTCTTTCATACTAATCCTTCCTTTCTTCAATTAATTACGCCAAGACATTGGTAAAACAATCACCATGGGTATCAAACACCAACTGAGACAAGTATTTTTTATCCAATACTATATATCCAATGTTGGATATATAGTATAAAATATAGGGGAGTTCCTCCCAGAATTCCCTATATCATTATATATTATTTTTGCTTTTTTAACTCTTCAATTAACAAATCTAGATTCTTTAGCATTGCCGGATTATCCTTCATAGATTCTTTGATCTGATTCATATATGCAATCCTTTGCTCGGTTTGACTATTGTCTGCATGTTGCTCATACTGATTAAAATCAAACTTCTTTACCATCTGCATCATTTCAATACTTTCCTCTATATAATCATCCACATGATGAAGTAGTTCCTCATGCCATTTGATCTGAGCTTCTATGGACTGAATCGTCATCTCAAAACTTAGATCCACTAACGTACTTTGCTTTCCTTGACCCTTTGCATTCTGCCAAGTCATCCAGTATTCTTTTTGCTCCTTCAGTTCGTTAAGATGCTTATTCGTAATTGCTATAATATTCTCTTTTGATAATGTGCTTAAAATAGGGCCGGTAAAATACTTGATAGATCCCACATTCGCAATTGGCATACTTAGCGCTTCTTTCATCTCATCCTGCAATGCGTTAATCCCTTTATCCGTAATCTGATAGATTTTTCTAACGCGGGAACCAGTTCTTTCTTCCCTCAGAACTTCAATGTCTTTGTCTTTTTCAAGCTTTGTTAAGGCATAATAAATGGAACCTGACTGAATTTTAGCCCACTGCTCTACCCCTGACAACTGAATATATCGTTGTATCTCGTAACCATGTGTTGGCTTTATTTTTAAATAACATAATATTATACCTTTTATCATATTGGCATCTCCAATCTCTTTATCCAACGTTGAGTATATTATATATCCAACATTGGATAAAGTCAAGTGCTTTTGTTAAAAAATGTTAAACTCAATTCTTACGGTGTCACTCTGTTAATGTCTCTCGGAAATAGAGTTGCATATCTTACGTTATCCTTTTCAAGCAACTTACTTGTCAGACGCTCCAATCCTAATCCCAGTCCGCCATGTGGTGGCATACCATACTTGTGCATCATTAGATAGCTCTCAAATAACTCCACATTCATATCACGGCGCAACATTTTATTTACCTGCTCTTGATACGCATGAATTCTTTGTCCTCCCGTCGTTATTTCCAGGCCTCTGAACAAAAGGTCAAAGCTTAATGTTTCTTCCCTGTCTTCCAAGCTATCCATCGCATAGAATGGTCTCTTTTTACTTGGATAATGGGTCACAAATACGAATTCACTTCCCGTTTTGCGCTTGATGATCTCATAAAGTAATTTCTCTTCTTCTGGCTCAAAGTCATCATAATCTTTTATCGCTCGATTATATTCCTTCGCAATCATTTCCTTCGCTTCAAGGAATTTAATCGCTGGAACTTCACTAATTACCGGCATCTTGACCTTTAGCAGTCTGATTTCCTCTGTGTAATTTTCATTCAGATATTCCATTACATGTTTTAACATCCTAGTTTCCATCTGCATAATCTCTTCAAAACTTCGAATATACCCCATTTCAAAATCCACACTCGTATATTCATTCAGGTGTCTGGAAGTATCATGCTTTTCAGCCCGAAACACCGGCCCAATCTCATAAACCCTTTCATAAACGACTACCATCATCTGCTTATAAAATTGAGGACTCTGGGCCAGATAAGCTTCCTTACCAAAATAATTGAGCTGAAAAATATTAGCGCCTCCTTCTGCACCGGCTGAAACAATCTTAGGAGTACGAATTTCTGTAAACCTCTCTTGTTTAAGAAACTCTCGTATCCCATACGTAATTCCTTCCTGAAGTTTGAAAATGGCACGCTCCCTTTCATTACGAAGCGTAACCGGTCGATAATCAAGCAAATTC
Organism: Bacillota bacterium; assembly: GCA_023434365.1. GTDB lineage: Bacteria > Bacillota > Clostridia > Lachnospirales > Lachnospiraceae > KM106-2. Next base: position 93,355 of record JAEYSV010000016.1, read on the forward strand.
TCAATTGAGGTATCAACGCACTTATTATTAATAACAATAGGACTTAATTCTTCTGGTTTCGATAAGATTTCTATCGTTATCATTTGTAGCTCATAACCTACCTTAGATCTTTCTTCAGCTACCACACTGGCAGTGATAATCACGCAACTCTCTTCTTTCAATTCATCAAGTGAAAACTGCGCAATTCCTTTTGCATAAATGCATTGTACGATGTTTCGTTTGGTTCTAAGTAACACAAACGCAAACTCACTCATTTTTCTAACTTTATATATGCTACCGTGTATTCGCACTATCTCGCCAATTTTATTAGCAAGTTTCTCGGCTTCCATCGTATCTTTTTCTATTACTCCAACTATCTTTTTCATTTTTGCCTCCTTAAGGATGATTATGATTTTGATTATATTATCAAACTACATCCATAAAGACATAATCTATATGTCCCATACGATCACAACCTTTCAATATCTTTCAACTAAAAAAAGAACCACACGAGTAAAAAATCTACCAATGTGGTTCATGACATAGTCTATCCACATAGGCACAACACTTTAAGCGCTTGCACCTATGATTTTCACAGATACAAGCGCTACAAATCGTCGTCCCTATTCAACACAATAATCTGTTGATACTGTCTCATTATAGCTACCTCTGTTTTAATTTTTAATTACATTATCATAATATCCCTATCTTGTCAAATATTGTTTTCTTAAAGCATCGTCACTGCATCCATAGCTAATATCAATGCCACTGCGAATGTATCACTACCCCAATTCCTTATGTCATGAGCATCTACATTAGCCAAGGAATCAGCGGTAAATAACAACTGCCCGAACTCAATCCCTCTCATACGCGCACAAGCAGCTAACGATGCACATTCCATCTCAACAACCGAATAACCCTCTTCTTTTCGATATAAAACCATCTCTTTTGTTTCTCGGTAAAATCCATCCGTCGTCCAGGTCTTGCATTTTCTATGTGGGAAGCCTGCATTATCTAGTGCTTTTTCGATAGCATGAATCGGCTTATCATCTAGTTCTACTTCTCTGGATGGTGGTAGATAATGATAGGAGGTCCCTTCTTGTCTTAACGCTGCTGTTGGTATAAAGAAATCCCCTTCCGCACCTTCTATCAATGCGCCACAGCACCCTGTAGCAATGATTTCCTTAACCCCACCAGCAATCAGCTGATCCATAATCGGTGCTACCGCAGCTCCTCCTATTGGCGCCTGCACAAATACAATTTCAGTTCCATTATGTATCGTCTTATATACATAGAAGGTTTTGGTCACACTTTCAAACTCGCCAACTATTTCGCAATCATGGGTAGCTACATATTCATCGATTTCCTTGTCCATAAATAGCATTACTGCCTTTTCGCAAAACTTATACTCAAAATCATGTCCTGGCATAATTACAGCACTAGCCTCGGTATCATATTCTAAAATTGGTATTTCATTTTTTATTAACGCCATATCTTTTGCTCCTTATCATATCCATTGTATAAATGCCGTTTTATCATTTCTGTTATAGCCAGCCTGCTCATAAAAACTTAATACACTCTCACTCTTGGAACCAGTAAGTAACATTAGCTTGTAACAATTTTCTTTTACTGCTAATTCCTTAGCATAATTAAGACATGCCGTTGCCAATCCTCTTTTTCGGTATTCAATATCAGTAACGACATTCTCTATCACTGCATATGGCCGCTGATTGCGAGTAAGATTACGAATAATAACACAAACACACGAAGATACGATTTGACCGTCTTCCACAGCTACAATAATGTGATGATTTACATCATTCATAATATTATTCCAAAGGTCCAAAAGATCCTTTGTAAGTTCAGGCATCTGGTTATCATGCAACTGGTTATAGAGTTTTAGCAACCTTTCTAGATCATTTTCAGTAATTTCTCTGACCATAAAACAACTCCTTTAACTACTCATGTGAGGAAGCATCAAGTGAGAACCATCAAACTATTATCACTAGCCTCAATATAATCATATATTTCAATTGAAGTGCAATCAGGTATAGAAAAACTAAAAGCTGTCCACCATGATGATTTTGCTTTACAACTCTTTTCCTTTACCAAACTCTCAATACTCTCAGTCTTTAATTTATGAGGACTTACTGATATGAATGTTTCATCAATATTTATAGTAATAGCAGATGGGACGTTCGTAGTACTTTTACAACTAACTAATATTGCACCTAAGTATATCATCACTACAACAAGAATACATACATTCTTTTTCATAGGAACCCTCCTTACCTTCTTGCAATTGCTAATACCTCGATTATACTATAAATAAGTATAATAATCCATGTTTTTCCTTTTCTTGATAGTGTTATTTATCTTTCTTTAGCCTGACAGATACACTTTACCGTCCATTCACTTCATCTCACCTTTTGTGATTTCTGTTAATACTATCTTATTTCCTACTTTTACTGCTTCCCGTCCTGTACTCTCCTCACTATGTATTGAGAAAATGCCCGCCATGATTAAGAAATATAGGCAGGCATATCCTGATGTAGATATTTATCTAAAGATTTGGGCGCAACTGCATTGCAACTGACGTTATCAGAAGTATAAGCTAGGAAATAACGAGCAATCATTAAGTTATGAATTCGTTTCAACATTTATTATAAGTTTATTAGCGCTTGTACATGCCTTGATATCCAGTGCAGTACTTTTATAAAATTCTCTGAACTTTTCCGGACAGGTTATCGTAAGTTCTGGCAGTTCACCCTTCATTGACATTTGCTGTTCGGTCTTTTTTCTTCGAACTTCGCCAATCAGTTCTTTTACATGCTCACCAAATTCAATATAGATGCTTTGCGTTTCGCTTGTACTCCATGTTGTCTCGTGAATTGACATCATTTGCTCATGCTTACGATAAAATTCCTGATAGATATATTCGGTTACGAACGGCGTATAGATTGCGTATAACTTTAATATCCCTAATAAGCTATGATACAAAGCATATTGACCTGAATATCGTTGTTCGATCCCATGCTTCTCAGGCTGATAAAGTCTTTCCTTTGCAATTTCAATATAGTAGTCACAAAAATCTCTCCAGAACAGCACATCAATTTCATGCCTGGCCTGACCGATTTCGTAATCATTTAGCAATTTGGTAACTGCGATTATCGTTTCGTTAACTCGCTGTAATATCCACTGATCAATTGGTAATAGTTTCGAACTATCATAATTATCCCGTTTTTGATAATCCCCTAATTGCATAATTGAGAACTTGGAGGCATTGTATAACTTAGTTATAAATCTTTTAGAAAGTTTCAATTCCTCCTCGCTAAAAAATGTATCCGTTCCCAGCTTACTATTCGCTGCCCAATACCGTATCGCATCTGCCGAATGATTTTCAATTAGCGTCATCGGTGTATTGGAGTCATTGTTCTTGGATTTACTTATTTTTTCACCAGGTTTCGCTAATACAAACCCACTAATCATAATGTCCTTCCAAGGAATCTGACCCGTATGATACAAACTCTTTACGATGGTGTAGAATGCCCAGGTACGAATAATCTCATGCGCCTGATTTCTCATTCCCATTGGAAGTATTTCTTTTGCAATATCATTGGCTTCTCCATATCTGGCATTGATTAATGGCGTTACCGAAGAGGTAGCCCACGTATCAAATACGGCCTCCTCCGGAACAAATTCATTGCACCCACATTCACAGGATGTGATAGGACTATCCTCCATTGGATTCACCGGAAGTTGTTCCCCTTTAGCAAAAACAGGCTTTTTACAACGCTTGCAATACCATACCGGAAATGGTACTCCAAAGTATCTTTGTCTGGAGATGCACCAGTCCCATTTTAAGTTTTCCACCCATATTTTATATCGATTCTTCATATGCTCCGGATGCCAGTTAATTTCATCTGCCGCTTTTAAGAATCTCTCTTTCTCAGACAGAACATCAATATACCATTGATTAGAGGGAATGATCTCAACCTCTGTACCACAACGTTAATGTACAGCAACCGAATGCATAATCCTCTCCTGTCTTACAAGTAACCCCTGTTCTTGTAACACTTCCGTTATTCTTTCACGTGCTTTTTTCACCTTCATGCCACCAATATACAAAACATCATTCTTGATAGTTCCATCTTGCAAAATGGTTTCCCTATAAGGCAAATGATACTTCTTATACCATTCCATATCGGTGGAATCGCCAAAGGTTGCACACATTACGGCCCCTGTTCCCTTTTCCATCGAAACCGATTCATCTGAGATAATCGGAATTTCAAAATTATACAATGGTACGGTAGCCTTCTTACCAAGGAACTCTTGATACCTTGCATCTTCTGGGTGTACAAAGATACAAACGCATCCATATAATAATTCTGGTCTTGTGGTAGCAATCAATAAACTACCGATTGGAGTCTTAAAATTCAGATAATTAAATATCGTCCCACATTCCTTTGTCTCTAATTCAGCCTGCGCAATAGAAGTCTGACACTCAGTACACCACAAAACCGGCGATTCTTTCATATATGCCTTTTTCGTTTTTACCAGTTCTAGAAATGATTTCTGTGAAATTTTTTGTGACAAAGAAGATACTGTCTGATACTGAAGTGTCCAGTCAACACTAAATCCAAGCCTTTTCCATAGAGCTTTAAAGTCCTCTTCATATTTTTCAATTGTTTGTATGCATCGATTTCTAAATTCACTTCTTGATAAGTCGGATGCCCGTATATTCTCATCTTTTTCTACCAGTCGTTCCGTTGGAAGACCATTGTCATCAAAGCCAAATGGATAAAACACATCAAACCCCTGCATTCTCTTAAACCTGGCAATCATTTCTGCCTGTGTATAAGAAAAAACATGGCCGATATGAAGCTTCCCACTTACCGTTGGTGGCGGAGTATCAATAGAAAAAACTTTACGTTCTTTCCCATTCTGATACTTATAAATCTTATTATCCTGCCACAATTTTTCAAGTTCCCTTTCCACCTTTTGAAAATCATACTTCTTATCCATGATGAATACCTCCAGTAATTTATATTTCAAATTAGACAAAAAAATCGCCCTAAGCTAATGCTTAGGGCGAACTAACGTGTCCGTGGTACCACCTAAATTCAGAAATACTTCTGCTCTCATTACAATACAGGAATTCAAATACTATTCCGATATCGCTTCCCTTGGTAACGGTGGGAATCTCCGTTGGAGTCTACTTAGATTAATCCGTTCAATCCAAAGCTCAAAGGCTACTTCCATGCTCCCTTCACGAAGATTTGCACCAACCATCTTCTCTCTGCCCTTCAGGAATAGCATATACTCCTCCTCGTCAACGCTTTTGCCTATATTTGTTAAAGTTATTGTAGCACAAAGAACTCATGTGTCAACACCATTTTTTGGGATTACTTTATGATTTTGTACTGTGTTAATATTATTCTACTTTTTGCAAGAAGATATGCATTTATATTCTCTTTACGTGTTCTACAAATTTTTATATTTGAATGGAAGCACTTCAGCTTTAGTCCCATATACTTATCGCTTATATAAGTATATCATAGTGGACAAAAAAACAACATCCCAGAGCAAATTGCACTGAGATGCTATTGATTTGACATTTATATCAAAAGGAAGAACCACATTGCTTTGCCGTAAACCGGCTGCATTGAAAAAGATAGCTTTTTATGCTAAACTATCCCTAATCATCATGAAAAAGGGAGGGAACGCGATGCTGCAATTTGTACTGGGAATGCTGAATAACAGTACGCTGCTGCTATTTGGCGTATTTGTATCAGCATCGATTCTCAGCATACCGCTTGTTAAAAAAAATATAGTTATTTTATTGGCTTTTTGCATCGGAGTGAATGCACTGCAATATATCTGTTATTCAAGAATCGGGTTAAAGGGCGCTCAATGGTTGTATCCCTTCCTCACGCATCTCCCATCCGTCTTATTGTATTGCCTATACTATAAGCGCAAGGTGCTATCCAGTCTATTTGCCGTTATGTCCGCCTACCTTTGCTGCCATCTAAGCAAATGGCTTAGTATGTTGGCCTTGGTACTTACCGGTAAGCTATGGGCAGCCTACGGTACCCGTGCGGCAATTACAATCATTTTAGGATTCCTGATTATTCGTTATTTTGCATCATCTATTGCTGTGATTTTGACCAAGCCTATTAAAACCATTTTGATTTTCAGTATTTTGCCTGCTGCTTATTATCTGTTTAATTACACAGCGACGGTTTATACAAACCTTCTTTACAGTGGATCCGAGACTGTATTCGAGTTTCTACCTTTCGTTTTGTGCATAGCTTATCTGATTTTCAGTGTTGTATATTTCAGGGAATATGAAGAAAAATGCGAAGCGGAACGACATAACCAGATGATGGAAATGAAAAAGGCACAATCCGAAAAGGAAATTGAGGCGCTCAAGCGCTCCGAATATGCCATTTCCCTTTTGCGGCATGATATGCGACATTTCTTAAATAACATTGTCTCATATATCGAGCAGGGTGACACTGAAAAAGCAAAATCATATGTATGTGAGATTATTGCGTCGGCCGATAAGACAGCCATGCAGAAATACTGTGAGAATGAACTCGTTAACATGATACTTTCCTCCTATGAAAATGAGATGATGGAAAAAGAAATTCGCTTTCATCACTCGATTCAGATACCTGCCAATCTGCCGGTTTCCGATGTAGACTTTACCTCTATCCTCTCCAACGGCTTAGAGAATGCCATTCATGCAGTTTCCTCGCTTGACCCAGACAAACGAAGCATTACACTACATTTGCGGATGAACGACGACAAGCTGCTTTTGTCTATCAAAAATCCCTATGCACACAGGGTGGATATGCTAGATGGCATACCACAGGCAAAAGAAATCGGTCACGGGCTTGGAACGCAGAGTATCAAATATGTCGCTGAAAAACTGAAGGGAAACTGCCAGTTTGACGTAAAGGATGGACAGTTTGCGTTGAGAGTGGTGTTGTAATCTATTATATAATATACGATAAATACCGTGGCCGTTTGCGTAAACATCGCAATGTGCCACGGTATACTTATGCATCTCCTACTTTCTAACAAATATTCTTGATGGTCTGTGTCCTGCATTACTAGTCATCTTTCCTGTATCCACAATCTTATCAGCAATAGTTCTTCGAAATGCAGGTGCAAGTAATTTCTCGCCAAGTATAATTTCATACACTTCCTGTAATTGACTAATGGTAAATTCCATTGGCATCATGTTAAATACAATATCCGTATAATTAATCTTACCTCTCATTCGCTTTATAGCTTCTTCAATAATCAAATTATGATCAAACGCCAATGTAATTTTTCTTGCATCTTCTATATCAAGCCACTCGGCTCCGTTAATCTTGGCTTTTGCTGTATCAATAAGTGAAATATACGCACAACTGATAATTCTCATTCTTGGATCACGGTTAATTCCACCAAATGTATATAACTGCTCGCTATATATATCCTTCAGACCAGTTTTAGCTTCTAGCGTTCTCTCCAAGGTATCTTCCAGTGTTTCCTCTGGTAAGACAAATCCGCCCGGTAATGTATAACAATCTTTATATGGATATTCATTACGTTTAACAAGTAGTATTTTTAGCGATTGGTTATCAAGTTTTCTATAATTATCGCTAGTATTTTTCATAACACCAAATACTACTGCATCTACCGTTACCGATATCGGTGCATATTCTCCTGGGTTGTAGTGGTCCAAAAACTGCTGTTCTTCTTTACTTTTTGCCTGATACTTTTTACTAATTGTATTCATTACACTTTCCTCCTTCCTAAGGTTTTATTATTACAATATATAGTATAAATGCTATCTCCAATCGGGAAATGGTACTGTTTCTCTAATATTCTTTACACCAGTAAGAGCCATAACAAACCTCTGTAAACCTATGGCAAAACCTCCAATTTGTTTCCCTTTAAAATTTGCCAATTCATCCAGATATGTTCTATACCTTTCCTTATCAACCGCAAATCGATCCATCATCTTTTCCTGCATATTAACATCAGTAATTCGCATATCTCCACCACCAATCTCAATACCATTCAATACAATATCGAATGATTCTGTCGTGGCATTCATCAAATCATTCTTCATACTATACTCATCCGGTTTGGCAAAAATATGATGGTTTGGTATTAAAATATTGTCCGCTGTTCGTTCCCCATTAGTAAGTGGCATACGCTTGATAATTACGATTGAATTCTCATTCTCCTGCTCTCTCAAGTCTGGTTTCATCTCAACGCCAAATTTACTTCTACACCAAATACCATCAATGATATTAAATTTTGCCTTTATGGGCAACTCTTCACAGATATTTTCTAGTAATGACTTTGCCATTTCGATAAGAATATCAAGATTTTCAACATGCATCTCTGTATCAATTTGTACAAATTCGCAAATTCTGGTGTCCCTGTTACTCTCATGCGCAATAGGCCTGAAGCAATGCGCAAACTGATAATATCGATCATAGCCTGCAAACATTATAAGCATCTTATAAATTTGTGGCGAATCCACAAGACTAAGGCTTTCACCATCTATCACCACATCAAATGTTGGATTGTACAACTCACCATTCTTGAACGTAAGCACAGGTGTATCAAACTCAATAAACCCATTTCTTTCAAAAAACTGTCTCGCCGTCACCTTAATTTGATTCGTAAGTGCAAGAGACATTATTACTTCTTCCTTCTGTAAATGTTGTGTCACTTTCATTACTTATAACCTCCTGCAAATCATTTCTTATAAAGAACTCTCCGGCTGCATAATCACCCCTTGTAATATCATTGATGATATCTATATATTTATCAATGATTTCGTGTACATTTTCACCAGCAAGTAAAGATCCAAGTTCTAGATTATTAGACGGGCAAGTACTTATCCATCCACTTGCTGAATGTTTCAAACTATAGATTCCCTCCTGACAATATTCGCTACATTTTTCGCATATAGCATGTCTGTGAGTACAAGAAATACTATCCTTCATGTTGACTACCACACCATTCCATACACAGTTGTAAGAATCACATCCCACTCGATGCCTTTGATTAACTGTTATTCCTCTTCTTTTTATATCTTTTCTTAGCAGCTCCAGATTTACGAATTGTTCTTTCCAAAACTCTCTTTTTCCCTTTGAATAGTATAAATCTAGAACACTTATGTATATATTCGTTTTGTATACATCCTTAAGCCTTTTTACAAAATCCACAAGCTTAGGAAGCTCATCTGCATTCTGTCTCATATAAACGAAATTTAATCCTATCGTTTTAATACCAACCTTACAACACTCCTCTATCACAGCCAATGTCTTAGCTGCTTCCATATTATTTGCAGTCTTTACTCTCAAATCACTATCTACCGCATCAATTGAAATCTTTAATACATCTATATACGCTTTAACAAGTTCTAAATTGGATAATAATCTTGACCCATTCGTTGTGATTTCTATTGTCTTAAACAGTGGTCGGCAGCCCTTAATAATCTTATCAATATCCTTAGCAAGGAATGGTTCTCCTCCGGTAAATGAAATAGTTTGAAAACCATGCTCAGCAAGCAACCTCATGTTGTCTACAAATTCTTCTGCCTTAAGAATTGGAGCATTAAGACATTTTGGTGTGTGATTTTCCATTCCAATATCTGTTGCACAATACTGACATGAAAAATCACACACATCAATTACTGATGCTCTAAGATATGTTCCCTTTTTTTCTCTTGATAATTGTTTCATACCTATCCCCTTTCTTTCCTGCTTTCCATACTATTGAGTTTCATTAATTTGCTTTTTAACTAATATCATAACCAGTATCTTATTTATTTTGTGATAATAACACTTTGTTAATATCAATTATATAACTATTAGTATTTTTTGTCAATACTTTTGTTGCATCAAAAAAAGACTTCCAACAAGCAAACTTGTGAAAGCCTTTCCATATACTTTTAATTTAACCAATACAGGTACTTCATTTTGAATTATACCACTTGCCTTAAACTCATCTTGAGCATTTGTAATTTCCCATATCAATTTTTATTTTTTATATGCAATTGCATCGATCTGAACATGTAGGCCATCTGATCCACCTATATGCGCAAACTCTGTCTGAATCGTTTTTCTTGCTGGGTATACACCACCAAATCGCTCCTTAAATACTTTTTCCATAATTGGAATATTCCACACATCCCTAAGCAAAACATCCATCTTAACCACATTACACAAAGACAAATTTAATTTTCCTAAACGTTTTTCCATATCACTTAGTGCACCATGCACCTGATCTTCAATTGAGGCTCCTACATTTCCTACACAAAAACTGAGAAATACAAAATCCCCTGCTTCAACTATCTCCGAATAAGCATATTCTTCATTAACATCTGTTCTGACAATACTACTCATAACTCCTCCTTCTGATTCATAATCATACTCGTATATGTATCCTTTACCAAAAAACTCCTTGCTTCTTCATTAGATATTTCTGCTTTACTATTCATATGCCCTCCTTACTAAGCCATTATAGCAAAAGAAGTCTGACACCTGTATGTCACACTTCTTCATATTGTTTTAGTATTTGATTACAATTCAAGCAAATTCTTTCTATCAAATCAGGAGGCTCAATGACTTTAGCCTGATTAGCAAATGCCAGTAATGTCCCATACCAAAAGTGTTCATTCTCCGGAACATTAATCTCATATATGAATACTCCATCCTCATATTCTTCTACAATTCTTCCATTTAAGTATTCTTCGCACTTAGCCTTTATGCTTCTTTTACATAATAATTTCACTCTAATAATCTTTTGCTTATACTCAGTCTGATCCCACTTCTTTTTTGCTTCAGCAACTCTATGTAATTTACTATTCCTCTGTTCTGTAATAGTTATCGTTCTCATTCTTACAAGTTTATATATTCTATAATCATCATATTCAGGACAATAACATAACAAATACCAATTATACCACTTATACATTGTAGCAACTGGCTCAACCTCATAGACTTTTTCTTCGTTATCAGCATTTGTATATGAAAATATTACTTTTTGTCGAATGTTAATTGCTCGTTGCAATAAAATCAATTTGTCATTCGTATTATTATTTTCCTTTAAAACTCCAAAATCTAATAAAATATCAGCGGTTCCCTCTGGCGCAATCGCTTGCATCTTTTCCAATGTCTCATTCAACTCATCATTATCAAATGCGGTTTGTAACCCTTGTAATGCAGTAACAATATATGAAAATTGATTTTCTCCTACCAATTGCCGATCCAACTTAAATGAATCTAGTATTTCATATCCACCATCTGATCCATAATAAGTAACAACAGGTATTCCTGCTAAAGAGAGTGTGTTAATATCTCTCATTACAGTTCTTGTTGATACATTAAATCGTACCGACAACATCTGAGCAGTTACTCTTTTATTAGAAAGCAAATAATTTGTTATTGCAAGTAATCTTTCTATTTTCATCATACACCAGTCTTCATTCTTAATTATTGCTTATGCTTATAATGTTATTATACCATTTTTTTCTTTTTTCCACACAAAATTCACCCTCTGAATCTTAAATAATCACGGACTCAGTAATCCCAATCTCTTTGTCAACCGTTTAAGAGCTCTCATTCTCCTCTTCGTACGCATCCTCTATTTTCACCGAATCTTGCACCAGCTCCTGAAAGTATTTCACACGAATGACTGCCTGTGGCCAGTTTATTGAAACTTGACTATGCCTGCTTTTTTCTTTCCCGATCTCAACAATGATTTGTAGTAATTCCTCCATGACAGCTTTGGTAAGATAGCCACCCCTCCAATGAAAAGTTAGAACTTTGCCTTTTTTGATTGCCTGCTGGCAACGCTTTGCTACATCTTCCTTCTTGGTAAATGATAGTTTCTTCTCTTTATAGTAGAAATGATCACCTTCGCTACACGTCGGAATGTTGTATATTGTAGGCTCATGATCCTTGAAAATACTCTTATCATCCAAATTAAAATAATCATATCTCACTTCTTTTTTGCCTAACGTATTATCGAAAGTAGCATCCAGATGATACCACACTCCATTGATTTGAATCACGTTCCACGCATGACGATATTTGATGTTCTTTTCTGGATTATTCTCTGATATGACAACAATACAAGGAATAGAAAGCTGATCACAAAGAATCTTAACCGATTTCGCGATTCCTTCACAGACACCAACTCCATGTCCCAATGGCCCTAAGATTTCATGTGAATATTGTTTCTTCAGCTTATCATAAGTGACATTTTCACAGATAAACTCATGAATATATAACTCTTTTTCCCAGTCATTTTTATCTTTTGCCACTCGGGCAAGCTTTTCAACCCTAGCGGTCATTGCCATCTGATGTTCTCTGATTTTATCCTTTTCAAATAAATAAACCGGTTTCATCTTTACCAGCGTGGAATCTTCGTAATAAGTATAATGAAATGTCGAAGCATAAAATATCTCTGGACAATCCAATCTCAACTTGAAAAATATGTCGCCTAGCTCTTTACCCTCAACTCTTTGGACCTCAATGCTTTGCGAATGTGACTCAAGACCACTCTTGATGACTTGATAAATTCTTTGCTGCTGTTTATTCATCTGACTATAATAGTATGGTTCCATTTTATCTCTTCTCCAAAACAGTTTTATCAACCTAACAGTATGAAATGTGTCAGATATATCGATTGCGATTCTACCACATTTCACTTGAAAAATATACAAGAAAGAGTTTCTCTCAGAGTCTACTCTATTTCTATTAGTTCGCTTCTCTTAAGTTATAAATAATATTATGTAATTCACTAATATTAGCTCCTACATCATTCGGACTATGAGCATCTGAAGCAGTAAGTATTTTTACTCCTTTATCTAATAACACTTTTAACATTACCCTATTCATTCCAAGCTCACAGTCCTTACCATAATTCAAATATAATCCTCCGCTTTGTTCAGCATACATATTATATTTGCATAACAAGTCCGCGATCTTTTTATAGGTATCTCTTAATTCATAAGATGGTTTATGCCCAAAAACTTTAATACTGTCAGGATGGGCAACTCCTGTAAATAGGTTACTTTCTATCAATTTCTGCATAATTTCGAAATATCTCTTATAAGTTATATCCACATCTATTTTGCTCCAAAGTTCTTTTTTATGGTCAAACCCAAATCCATCAACCCAATGTACTGAACCTGTGATAAAATCAAATGGATAACAACCTACAACATCTTTTATTAATTGTTCATAATCTTCAAAATAGCAGACCTCCAATCCAAACTTAACATTTATTGGATATGGGATTTGCTTTGCTTCTTGGATAAAATCTATATACCTTTTTATAGATAAATTCCTGTCATTATTACGTTTAAACCATTCCCTTTGATATTCACTGTAGGTACATATAGGCTCATACATTGGAATAAATTCTATAAATCTATGACTATGTTCAAGCAAATAGATTTCATTAATTCCGCGATTAGCTGCTGTCTCAATAAATTTATTTAACCACTTAATTGTATATGGTCCTCTTTCAAGATGAATATGACAATCAATCATTGTATTCCTCCTATCATCAGGTTAAATCTTCATTATATAGAAAAACATATAACTATTATACTAATAAATGATAATAGACTCTACCAATTACTGCAAATGATTATTTTAAATGTCTATCGTATAATAAATGTTGTATAAATAGGAAAAACACCGCCTTTTTACGGTGCAACTCTATGGAAAGCAATTTCTATATAGTGTTGGATTTTTTATTGGATTGACATTAAAAGAAATGGAAAGTGCATTGTTAAATAAAGATGGACACCCCTCTTTAGATATTTAATGTGATATTTACACCTTATACAAGCTAAGTAAAAAATAAACCCCAGAAACCATATGATTTCTGGGGTTTTGGTATTCTCTTTGTAAAGAATATTATCTCTTTGTCAACCGTTTGATAGCTTGAAAAGCTCGAAAACACTGGGTTTGTAGTAATCATTGTTGCACATACGTTTCACACCCACGACGTTTTATTACGTCTCAAGACGTTTCAAGCGTTAATTATTTATTATCAGCTTATACTCTTATTATACAAATCACTAAAATACAATCCGTTTGCTAATAGTTCATTAAATGTTCCTTGTTCCACAATGCAACCATCGTAAAATACAATAATTCGGTCAAAATTTCTTATTGAACTTAGTCTATGTGCAATTGCAATAACTGTTTTTCCTGACAATAGACTCATAAGCTCTTTCATAATTTCTTCTTCTGTTATATTATCCAACGCAGATGTTGCTTCATCCAAAATAACAATACTATTTTTCTGAAACCATAATCTGGATAATGCTAACCTCTGTCTCTCACCTCCAGATAATGTCATTCCGCGCTCACCTACTAGTGTATCAATTCCGTTATCCATTTTTAGCACCATGTCATTTAATTTCAATTTCTTTAACACTTCCAAAACTTGGTCGTTATTTTCATTCTGATCATAAACGATATTTTCTCTTATTGTACCATCAAAAATGGGGGCATTCTGTGAGATATAGCTCACATTTCTATAGAGACTGTTTAGACATATTTCTTTTAATTCATGACTATCAATCTCAACGCTGCCAGAATCATATTTTAATAATTCTAGTAGAAGTTCAATTAGGGTTGTTTTCCCTGAACCACTGCTTCCTACAAGTGCTATTTTTTCACCCGCATTAATCTCTAAGTTTAAATCATCAATAACTTTTTCCTTATTATATTGAAAAGTAAGGTTTCTAACTCTAATAGCACCATGTTCTATGTCAACAGTTTTTCCAATAGTCAATTGCTCATCATTATTCATATTAAGAAATTCTTCAAATCTACGAAACGTAGCCTTATCTAGCTTATATTGAACAAATAACACATTAAAGATTGCAATTGGTGTATATGCATTCTCTACAAGTGAAATCAAAGCCACTGTTGTCCCAATGGAAATTGATTGATTCATCCATGCATATACAAGTATTCCCACATTCAAAAAAGCAACAAGCAGGGCAAATATGGTAAAAAATGCTTCATGAATCATATTCATTTTAACTTTTGAATTTACAATTTCATTCTTCGAATTTTCTGCTTTTTGAATTTCATATGGGAAACGGCAGTTCATACGGAATATTACCATTTCCATAAATCCTCGAACAAGGTAGTGATTCATCATCTCTTCATTACACAAAATTCTCTTTTTTATTACATATAAAAGTTTCAAAAGCAAGTTCGTTATGATAAAAACAATAGCATAACCACACAAAATTAAATATGTAATGAAATGGTTCATTTTCCATATAAAAAAGACACTAAATATAATTGTTGGTGTCAGCTGCCTAAATACACATAACCAAAACTCAAAAATAATACCTTTTCCCGCATTCGCTCCATTCTCAATCCTCTGTGTAAGTTTTCCTGTTCCTAATGATTGATACTCGATATATTGAACTCTACTAACCTTCTTTAAAGCCTGAACTTTAAAATCCAAATAAATTCCATTTCTTAGCTTTTGTGCCGGATATTCATCTATATAATTCAAAAGATAAAAACTGGTTAATAAAATCCCATAGACAACAATGGTATTTATGCTTATTGTGTGATTCGAAAAACCATCAATTATTTGTTGAAAAAAAATTATTTTATAATTTGTTAAAAATGCAATTAATAATCCTGTAGTAACGTATAAAACGACAGATTTTCTATTCTGTATTATAATTTCTTTTATTTGGCTCATTTCTGTACTCCTTTTTATTTTAAGTTTAATTTAAAAAAGGGTCAGTACAGTTGAGACTGTTAACATATTTTCAAATTAACCTCAGCACAATCTGCTAACAGTTTTAATCAACTGCACTGAGTAGTTACCTCGAATATTTTTCAAAATGATTCACCGCCTAACTTTTCTATTCCATTCATTTTAACATAAAGACTTCCTGGGTACTTTAAGTAGATAACTTTAATTATATCAGAGTATTATGTATTTTCGTATAAAATCATAAAAATCAAGAGTGGAACACGATAAAGTGTGACACTCCCTACAAAAGCTCATTGCTTTTCAATTATGATATTAGTATGTGCTTATTTCGCCAAGTTGTCAATTACTTTTTAAGGAAATTATAAACACCAACAATTTTTGAATTGCTCTTAAAATAATCCTTATTTCTAATCATTCTACCCCCCATAAATTTCTTAAGCTGTTGGTATCTCTTCTCCTTGGCTTTAATCGGCATTAAATGGTCGTATACATACATCAATGTAATAAAGCTATATGTAAATTTGTAATTCAAATTCTTCGCTCTTGATGCTGGCGAAATATCCGTCATCGCTTTGATAAAATTTGTTATTTCACTGTTTGGCTGTTTTGTTACATCTAATCTCTCTGTCATTTTATTATTAAACAATTGCTATGTGCTGCCGCATTTCTAACATCTCTGATTGTATTCATTAATTTGTTATTCACGATATCCACGCCATATAACTGCTTATAAAAAGTACATAGATACATAGAGAAAGTTTATACTCACTTTGATATTAAGGAGCTAGTCGATGCGATTAATAGAATCTAAGTTACAATCGGTGCTATTCGCAGACTACAAAGCAGTCTTGCTCATTACGCGCTGTCGCGCTATAATTTACAGAAAACAATTGCTGATGAGTGTAAGCACTCCCATCAATCATTTTCTTTCAGTTGCACCGCTTGTAGGAACACGAAAAAAGGACACTTTCCAGCGAATTGCTTCACTGAAAAATGTCCTATAAAAATCTTTGAAATTTTTGTTGCACACCTGTTGCACACGGAGTAATTTCCAGTGCGTTTGACAACATTCCACAACGTCTGTAACCCTTGTAAAATCGGGCTTTTCTTGATAAACGCGTTGACCGCTTTTTATCTCTTTGAGAACTGAGGTGCGCGACGAGCTGCTTTTAAGCCGTATTTCTTTCTTTCCTTCATACGAGGATCTCTTGTTAAGAAACCTGCTTTTTTAAGAGTTGGTCTGTAATCTCCATCAGCTTGTAATAAAGCTCTGGAAATACCATGTCTGATTGCACCAGCCTGTCCAGTGAATCCACCGCCATGAACGTTAACTAATACGTCAAATTTGTCTGCAGTTTCAGTTAATACAAGTGGTTGTTTAACGATTAATTTTAAAGTATCAAGACCGAAATAAGTTTCCATGTCTCTTTTATTTATTGTAACTTTACCTGTACCAGGTACCAAATAAACTCTAGCGATACTGCTTTTTCTTCTACCAGTTCCATAATATCTTGCCTTAGCCACTGTTATTTCCTCCTTTCAGCTTCCAATTAATATTTGATTTGTAATACTTCTGGTTTTTGAGCCTGATTGTTGTGCTCTGCGCCAGCGTATACGTTTAATTTTTTAAGCATTTGTCTTCCTAAAGGTCCT
This sequence comes from Bacillota bacterium, assembly GCA_023434365.1. Lineage (GTDB taxonomy): Bacteria > Bacillota > Clostridia > Lachnospirales > Lachnospiraceae > KM106-2. The sequence continues at coordinate 110,776 of JAEYSV010000016.1, forward strand.
TTTGGAAGCATGCCCTTAACTGCAAGGGTAATAACATCTTCTGGTTTTTTCGCCATCATCTCTTTTAATGTAGTTTCTCTCATACCACCTACATAATCAGAGTGATTGTAATAGATTTTCTGATCCATCTTTTTACCAGTTACTTTGATTTTGTCAGCGTTTACCACGATAACAAAATCTCCACAATCCATATGAGGAGTGTAAGTAGGTTTGTTTTTTCCTCTTAAAACCTTTGCGATTTCAGAAGAAAGACGACCTAATGTATGTCCTGTAGCGTCAACTACATACCATTTTCTTTCAATTGTTGCTGGACTAGCCATAAAGCTTTTCATGGATTTACCTCCTTAAATATTCAACACATTATTTTATCTTATTCTTTAATACTTTATATTTGAAATACTCTTACCGGGGCTTTGGTTTAAGTATTTACACGCACATATTTTTAACATATTACTGTCAAAAATTAAACTTGTCACAGTTAAATATTATATTACACAATTTCCACTATGTCAATGATTTTCATCGTTTTTCTATTTACTTATTTTTACTTATTCGCTCTTTCATTCAGATACTCGATGCTTTTTAGCATTAATCCATGCGCTGGAGCCGTTGGCCCTGCTAAAGTACGATCTTTTGCTAACAGGATAGTTTCGATGTCCTCGTACTTATTTTGTCCAAGACCAATCTGCACTAAAGTACCCGCTATAATGCGAACCATATTATATAAAAACCCATTTCCCTGAATTGTAATTTGTATTTCGTCTTCCGATTTTGATAAACTAATCTGGTAAATGGTTCGTACAGTGTCTTCTACTGTTGTATTCGTCGAACAGAAACTTTTAAAATCATGAGTTCCAATTAACTTTTCAGCTGCCACTTTCATTTTCTCCATATTGAGAGGCTTGTATACAAAGTAAGCATAGTTTCGGGTTAGTGGATTTAGAAAATCACAGTTGCTAATACGGTATTGATAAGTTTTGATACACATCGTTTTCCTAGGGTGGAAGTCTGCTGCCACTTCTTCGGAATGTTGGATTTTGATATCCTCAGGAAGCCATTGATTCACGGCATAAGCGATTTTATTCGCAGGAATCGTACTATCCGTATCAAATACTGCCACGTTACCCATTGCATGTACTCCGGCATCTGTCCGACTGGCACCAATGACCGTAATATCTTCTCGCAATAACTTACTTAGCGTCTGATTCAGTATCCCTTCGACCGTAATATCCTTGGGCTGAATCTGCCAACCACAGTATCTTGTTCCATCATATGCAACAGTCAGTTTGAATCGCTTCATAGTTTTCCTCACTTCTTGACTTTATCAAGCAGATATTCGCATTCCACTTTATTAATAGACTAAAACCCTGGATAGAGTCTTCCTATTATAATAAAACTTCCCACATAAACAAACAACAATAGATAGCCAAATACATCACGTTTTTTGTACTTCAATGGTTTCATTTTGGTTCGGTGGTCCCCACCATTGTAGCATCGTGCCTCCATCGCCATTGCCAGATCATTGGCACGTCGAAATGCTGAAACGAATAAAGGTACCAAGATAGGAATCATTGCTTTTGCTTTCTTAATTAGTCCGCCCTCTTCAAAATTGGCGCCACGTGCCATCTGCGCCTTCATTATCTTATCCGTTTCTTCTAAAAGAATTGGAATGAAGCGTAGTGCGATTGACATCATCATCGCAATTTCATGTACCGGGACTTTTATCTTTTTAAGTGGCCCTAATGCCGATTCCAGCCCATCTGTTAGATGATTGGGAGTCGTAGTAAATGTCATCAAAGAAGACCCCAGAATCAAGCAGGTTAAACGTATCGCCATAAACCCAGCCTGTCTTAGTCCTTCCTTCGTTATGTTAAATATCCAGAATTTTACCAAGGTTTCTCCTGGCATCAAAAATATATTAAATACTACGGTAAACAATAACAGAAAGATTACTGCTTTTAACCCTTTCATAATAAATCTGATTGGTACCTTTGATGCTTTTATTACTCCAAACAGAAATAAAACTACGATGCCAAAACCGAAAAAACTATCGAATAAAAAGAGCGAAACAATATATAGTAATGTTCCTGCCAATTTAACTCGAGGGTCAAGTCGATGTATGATAGATTCTGCTGGATAATATTGTCCTATTGTCATGTCTCTAATCATGTTAACACCATTACCTTCTACTTATCCTAACCGTTTTTGACGTAGTGCCTGACTTAGAATCACTTCTTTTGCCTCAGCCACAGTCGTAGGTTGTTTGTTATATTCAAATCCCTGTTTCCTTAATTCATCCATTACATAAGTAACCTGAGGCGCCCCAAGACCCATGGCCTCTAACTCTTTATATCTAGAAAACACTTCACCTGGTAAACCATCCATTGCTACATTTCCCTTATTCATCACGATAATGCGATCAACATACTCTGCCACGTCTTCCATACTATGAGAAACTAAGATTACTGTAATCTTCTTCTCACGATGTAACTTCGCGATTTCTCCTAGTATTTCATCTCTTCCCATTGGGTCAAGACCTGCGGTTGGCTCATCAAGAATTAATACTTGAGGCTGCATGGCTAGTACTCCAGCGATTGCAACTCGACGTTTCTGTCCCCCTGATAACTCAAAAGGCGATACATCCCACAGCTCTTCACTTACTCCAACTTGTTTCAGAGCTTCTATGGAACGAAGTTCTGCTTCTATTGGTGTAATGCCAAGGTTCATTGGTCCAAAATTCACATCTTTTAAAACGGTAGTCTCAAATAATTGATGCTCTGGATATTGAAATACTAGGCCAATTTTACTACGCAAGGTAACCATTTTATAGCCATCCTTGTATATGTTTTCTCCATTTACCAAAATTCTTCCTGAGGTTGCTTTAATAAGACCATTTAGATGTTGTATTAAGGTAGACTTCCCAGAACCGGTATGTCCAATCAGTCCAATAAATTCACCATCGTTAATCGTCAGATTAACATCTTTTATCGCATGCTTTTTATATGCAGTATTTGGACTATATATATAATTCAGGTTTTCTATTTGTATTGCCAAATTATCACCTATTCTTCCTGTTTCCATTCTAATTTCTTTGTAACCCAGTCAACGCTTCCACTAATTCTTCCTTTGTTAAGATAACATCCGGTAGATTTAGTCCACTCTTTCTAAGTTCATAAGCTAACTCTGTTACTTGTGGCACATCCAATCGATATTTTTTTAATTTTTCAACTTCACGAAAAACCTCACGAGGTGTTCCTTGCATGACTACCTTTCCATGGTCCATAACAATGACTTTATCCGCATTAATTACCTCATCCATATAATGTGTAATTAAAATAACCGTCACCTGTTCTTTCCTATTTAATTCATGCACGGTATGCAGTACTTCTTTTCGTCCATTCGGATCTAGCATAGCTGTTGGCTCATCCAATACGATACATTTTGGTTTCATTGCCATAATCCCTGCAATCGCAACACGCTGCTTTTGCCCACCCGACAATTTGTTAGGACTGTGATGTCGATACTCTATCATTCCTACTGCTTGCAAGGCTTCTTCCACACGAGTCCATATTTCCTCCGTAGGAATACCAAGATTCTCAGGGCCAAAACCGACATCTTCCTCTACTACTGTACCAATAATCTGATTATCTGGATTTTGAAACACCATACCTGCTGTCTGGCGAATGGTTAATACATTTTCCTCTTCTTTTGTATCCAGACCATTTACCCAGACACTACCCTCAGTAGGAACAAGTATTGAATTGAGATGTTTTGCAAAAGTAGATTTTCCGGAACCATTATGCCCAAGAATTGCTATAAACTCTCCTGCCTGAACATCGATTGATACATCATCAACAGCCCGATTTATTGATTCTACATTACCTTCTTCATCTCTTCTTATATATTCATGAACTAAATTTTTAGATTTAATAATGCTCATACTAAACCCTCTCTGTTCTAATTCGCAAAAGTCACTCTAATTATGTTCAACTTCATCTATTATTAGTGTGCTTCGACTATCTAAATCTAACCATCATTGTACGTTATTCACTCCATAATTGCAATCACAATGTAAAGACATCTTGCATGTTGAAAGTGCTAGATTATTATTTTATGAAAAATATGTCTAATTATTTGTTAATTTTCTATAATTTATTCGGTATTTTTGCCGATATATATGTTAAAATAACTAATCCATTACAAACTGGGGGAAACGTCATGAAAACAATTAAAGGAAAACTTGTTTTTAGTATTTCAATTATGTTAATTATCATTTTTACCAGCATTCAGGCAGTGAACTTTATCATTGTTGAACGTACATTGACTAAGGATTCAGAGCAGCATCTTCAGTCTGAAGCAAAGTACTATTCCGAGATTATTAACTCCTGGCTAAGAGTTCAAACCACGAAGCTTATTGATTTACAACAGTTGTTTGAAGATTACACCTATGTTGATTCTGGTGAGTTTATGGCAACGATGGCAATGAAACTTGCCAATGAAGGCGACAATGTCCTGGATTATTACTTAGGATTCGAATCCAAATACTATTTATCTGGTGCGGATAAGCGCAAACCAATCGATTATAACTGTACGCTTGAGCCATTCTACTTAGAAGCGGTGAAAAATCGTGGCCTGACTTATCTACCTCCTTATTATGATGAAGATAGTAAGTCAATGATAATAACAATTTCCTCTCCGCTTATAATAGGTGAGGATAAGGCCGTTATTGCTGTGGATATTCCAGTAAAACATATGGTGTCTATCATTCAGAAAATTAAACCTACAGCTAATAGCTATGGTTTTCTGTTAGCCAAAGACGGCACCTTTATCTCACATAAAAACCCTGATTACATAACTACTGGTTCTAAAACCACAAAATTCATGGATACTTTTCCTTCCTTAACAGTTTCGAATACTGAGATTAGTGGACTTCAGAAGTTTACTGATTATGACAACTCTAGTAGCTATTGTGTTACGATTCCAGTAGAATCAGTAAACTGGAAACTAGGCATCGTTATTGCTTCAAGTGATATTACCTCTACTATTACTACCATTGCTATGATATTAATTGGTATCAGCATCCTAGGCTTAGTTATTATTATATTTACAATTTCCAGGCTGGTACGCAAATCATTAAAACCAATTCAAGAACTAAAACGCTTCATTCAGAATTTCTTTGCAAATGATACCGTTGAATTCAAAGATGAGGTGAAACAGATTGAGCACATCAGTAATTCAATTAAAGAACAATTTGCTGCTACGGTACAAGCTACCAAACAAGAAGCTGGTAATGTTAATACTTCGATTCAAGTATTATCACAGGATATGGATGAGTTAAACAGTAAAATCGACTTGATATCTAGAGGCATTCGATCCATAAAAGATAATTCAAACAATACGTTAGCCAATACTAATGTGGTTCAAGATTCTATTAAAGAGATCGAACTAGCTATAGATGAAGTAGCTTCAAAAGCTTCAGAAGTTGCGGTAAGTGCCCGTAAGATTATTGATTATGTTAATGCTGCAGTACCAAAATTACTGGATTCACAAAAGTCTGCTCAGATCGTTTCTACCAGTGTACAAGAAGAGCTGACCAGTGCCTTGGAAGAAGCTAAGTGTATTGGTGAAATCAAATCAATTACCGAAACAATTGCATCTATCGTTAGTCAGACTAATTTGCTCGCATTAAATGCATCGATTGAAGCAGCTCGTGCTGGAGAAGCAGGACGAGGTTTTGCGGTAGTTGCAGAACAGATTAAAATTTTATCAAATGGTTCTAAAGCAGAAACAGATAAAATAAACGATATCGTTAGTGTTATCATGAATAGTGTTGATAATCTAGCAAAGAGTTCTAACCATATGTTGAACTTCTTACAACAAACTGTTTTACCAGATTACCAGGCATTTGAGGAAATTGCGAACCAATATGAAAAAGATGCAAATTACTATAATGATGTGTCTTCTACCATTGGTGCTACTAGTGAAGAGCTTGCCGCTTCCATTCAAAATATTTCAGAATTAGTAGGTACCGTTAATCAATTAAATGAAACTGTTGTGGACGAAACTAAACATGCAAAAGCAGAGATCGATAATATCCTAGAGTATTCCTCAGCTATTAACAACGAAATAAAATCTGTAGCTTCAAGCAGTAGTACCCTTGAGGATGTTGTAAAACAATTTAATAGCTAACAAACCTCTCATCCTATAATTACATATAACTATAAACAAAAATGCCTTCGCTTTCATTAATGAAAGCGAAGGCATTTTACTTACACCTAGCATAGGCACACTCTTATGCTTTAAAGCGTTCTGCCTGTTCCTTAATCAATTCTATATCTTCAAAATAGTTAATCTTCATGTTACGTTTCACATCAGCTAAAGTCTGCGCTGCCACTTCTCTTGCCGCTTCACTACCTTTTCGCAAAATATTATATACCTCAGGTATATCTCTTTCGAACTCTTTTCTACGCGCTCTTACTGGCTCTAATTCTTCCTGTAGAATCGCATTTAAGAATTTCTTAACCTTCACATCACCAAGTCCGCCTCTGGTATAATGATCCTTTAATTCCTGAAGATTTGCATACTCATTTAAATAACGTTCAAAGTGTTCTGCCTTGCAGAAAGCATCCAGATAGGTAAATACAGCATTTCCTTTTACTTCTCCTGGATCCTGTACTCGGAGATGGTTTGGATCTGTATACATACTCATTACCTTCTGACGTACTTCCTCTGCTGTTTCAGATAAATAAATACAGTTATTTAATGACTTACTCATCTTCGCCTTCCCATCAATACCAGGTAAACGTAGACATGCCGTGTTATCTGGTAATAGTTCGGATGGTTCTACTAAAGTCTCTCCATAGATAGTGTTAAAACGTCGTACAATCTCTCGAGTCTGTTCAATCATTGGAAGCTGATCTTCACCTACCGGTACTGTAGTCGCTTTAAATGCGGTTATATCTGCAGCCTGACTGATCGGATAAGTGAAAAATCCAACTGGAATACTTGCCTCAAAATTACGCATCTGAATTTCCGTTTTTACTGTTGGATTACGCTGTAATCTAGACACCGTAACTAAATTCATATAATAAAAAGATAGCTCACATAATTCTGCAATCTGAGATTGTATAAATAATGTAGACTTCGTTGGATCTAATCCACAAGATAGATAATCTAACGCCACTTCAATAATATTTTGTCTCACCTTTTCAGGATTTTCAGCATTATCTGTTAATGCCTGAGCATCTGCTATCATAATAAATATGTTGTCATACTCACCTGAATTTTGTAGTTCCACTCGTCGTTTTAACGAGCCCACATAGTGCCCTACATGAAGTCTTCCGGTTGGACGATCACCAGTTAATATAATTTTACCCATTTTTACTACCTCCATGATCATTTACTTGCATTCAAAACAAAAAAAGACCCTATCCACACAGGATAAGAGTCGTCTTATTTGCCACCTTTGTTGCATAAAAGCATACTATCATATGCTTCCGAAGTAACGGTTCGGATTACCGTCAACGCCTACTCATTTCTTTTCGGATTGCCCTCATAAGCCCATTCAAAATACGCCAAAATACTGCTTTTCACCAACCGCAGCTCTCTTTCATCTTGAACTTGTATCTTTACTCTTCTTACTCAACAGTTTTCTATTATATTGACTTAATTATACACATAGTATTTATTGAAGTCAATTCTTTCTGGTTACTAAACAGAAAAATGCCCTCTGGAATAACCAAAGAGCACTTATCTATCTTAAGAACTGTCTGTACCTAACGATACCTACAATTTTTTCTTATACTAATTCAATAAGAACTTCCATCGCTGCATCACCTTTACGTGGTCCGATCTTAACGATACGAGTATATCCACCTTTACGGCTAGCGTATTTAGGAGCGATTTCAGTAAATAATTTTTCTGGCATATCAACTGCTTTAGTATTCTTTTTCTTACCAGCTGCTTCTGTTGGAACTTCAGTTACAGGGTAAAGAACTTTAAGCATTTGTCTTCTTGCGTGAAGTCTGCTAGCAGCGTCTTTTTTTACTTCTTTTTGAACATCGTCAAAAACAGTAACTTTTTTGCCGTCAACTACCTCTTTCACTCTTTTACCATCTTTATCTTTACGAGCTACTTTAGCAGTTACTGTAACAGTTTCAAAATTATCTTTTTCTCTTACAGCTAATGCGATTAAATGCTCAGCAATCTTACGAATTTCTTTAGCTTTTGCTTCAGTAGTAACGATTTTACCATTGTATAAAAGATTCGTTACCTGGTTTCTTAACAAAGCCTTTCTTTGACTTGAAGTACGTCCAAGTTTTCTATAGCCTGCCATTTGCTTACCTCCTTAATTATTCGTCACTCAGATTTAAGGATAATCCAAGTTCTTTTAACTTACCAAGTACTTCTTCTAATGATTTGCGTCCAAGATTACGAACTTTCATCATATCTTCAGAAGTTCTATTTGTTAATTCCTCAACAGTATTGATTCCAGCTCTCTTTAAGCAGTTGTATGAACGAACACTAAGTTCTAATTCATCAATACTCATTTCTAGAACTTTTTCTTTACCATCATCTACTGGTTCAGTAATAACTTCCGCAGTTTTTCCGGCTTCAGATAAATCAATGAAGGAATTGAGATGTTCACTTAAAACTTTTGCGGCTAGACTTACCGCTTCGTCTGGAGCTAATGTGCCATTGGTCCAAACATCAAGGGTAAGTTTATCATAATCGGTAATTTGACCTACACGTGTATTCTCAACTGCTAAGTTTACACGCTCTACTGGAGTATAAATGGAGTCAATTGGGATAACACCAATTGGCGCATCATCATTTTTATTTTTATCCGCACTAATGTAGCCTCTACCTTTGGTAATGGTAAGCTCAATGTATAATTTACAATCAGCACCACCACTTAAAGTAGCGATTACTAAATCCGGGTTCAAAATTTCAATATCTGGGTCAACTTGAATATCACCAGCGGTAACAACTCCCTCGCCTTCAAATTCTATATATGCTATCTTAGGCTCGTTAGTGTCGCTACTATTTTTGATAGCTAAACTCTTGATATTCATAATGATTTCAGTAACATCTTCTTTAACTCCAGGGATTGAGCTGAATTCATGCACAACACCGTCAATTTTAACTTGACTTACAGCAACTCCTGGTAAAGAAGAAAGCATAATTCTTCTTAGGGAATTGCCTAATGTTGTACCGTATCCTCTTTCAAGTGGTTCTACGATGAAACGGCCGTACTGTTTATTTTCAGATATTTCTGCAATCTCAATTTTTGGTTTTTCGAAATCAAACACGAAAGGACCCTCCTTATAGTTTATGATTTATTGAGGGTATTTATAACACAGCATATATTTTGAAATCTCAGGGCTACTACCCTCCTGATAATCACCCTCCATACCATCACTTTCATACTCAGGTAGGAAACAAATCTATGTGTATTATTTAGAATACAACTCAACGATAAGCATTTCGTTAACAGGAACATCGATTTGGTCTCTTGTTGGCATTTCTTTCACTGAACCGGAAAGGGTTTCATGATTTGAATCAAGCCAAGCTGGAACAATTCTTGCATCTGTAAACTCAAGGACGTCTTTATATCTTTGTGCAGTTTTGCACTTTTCTTTAATTTCGATAACATCGCCTGGTTTTACAGAGTAAGATGGAATATTAACCTGTTTTCCATTTACTAATACATGCTTATGATCTACGATTTGTCTAGCTTCTTTTCTAGTTCTACCGTAACCTAGTCTATAAACTACGTTGTCTAATCTTAACTCAAGAAGGATTAACAGGTTTTCACCTGCAGTTCCGTTTTTCATCTTCTGCGCTTTAGCAAACATGTTTCTAAATGGTTTTTCTAACACACCATAGATAAATTTTGCTTTTTGTTTTTCTCTTAACTGTAAGCCATATTCACTCATTTTTTTACCAGCTCTAGCTGATGTTCTATTTGATTTTTTAGAAATTCCTAAAAAGACAGGATCTAAATCAAGTGATCTACATCTCTTAAGAACAGGACTCATGTCTCTTGCCATTGGTTATACCTCCTAATTAGACTCTTCTACGTTTTGGTGGTCTACATCCGTTGTGTGGAACTGGAGTTACATCTTTGATGCTTGTTACTTCAATACCACAAGCTTGAAGAGCACGAATTGCCGCTTCTCTACCTGATCCAGGACCTTTTACCATAACTTCTACTGTTTTTAATCCGTGAACTAAAGCTGCTTTTGCTGCAGTTTCAGCCGCCATCTGAGCAGCGTAAGGAGTAGATTTTTTGGATCCTCTGAATCCTAATCCACCTGCACTTGCCCAAGAAAGAGCATTACCTTCTGCATCTGTCAGCGTAACAATTGTATTATTAAAAGATGACTGAATATGTGCTTGTCCGCGGTCAACGTTCTTTTTAACACGTCTTTTAGTCACTTTTTTTGTAACTTTCTTAGCCATTAACAAACCCTCCTATTGGATTATTATTTCTTCTTGTTCGCTACTGTACGTTTAGGACCTTTTCTGGTTCTTGCGTTAGTCTTAGTTTTTTGACCACGTACTGGAAGACCTTTTCTATGACGAATTCCTCTGTAGCATCCAATTTCTTGTAATCTCTTAATATTAAGAGCGATTTCTCTACGTAAATCACCTTCAACTGTTTGTGATTCATCAATAATATCACGAATTCTCGATACTTCTTCATCAGTTAAATCTCTAACACGAGTGTCAGGATTAACATTCGCTGCAGCAAGAATACGATTGGAGCTTACTCTACCAATACCATAAATATAAGTAAGTCCGATTTCTACACGTTTTTCTCTTGGTAAATCTACACCACTGATACGAGCCATGTAATTACACCTCCACTAGATTTTCATTTCATTTAATAACATAAAAATTATTTAAGAACAGTTTTTATTGCCTCCGAGAGTGAGGAGCACAAGCTTCTATCCTTAAATATAAGTTAGTGACAACACTTCCGCGTGTTTCACTAAAAGCAGCCGCTTTAAATTGTGATACAACCTTTAATATGAAGTTGCATTAACACTCTGATAATGACAGGTCGTTAAAATATACTTATCCGAAGTATACCCACAATATCACAACAAGAACCCGGTTATAGAGTTCTAAGCACAAAATGTGCTGTCGCTACGACAAATTGCAACACAGAAAGCAAGACTGGCTATCTATATATGGGTTATGATAATCCTTGCGTTAAAAAGCCTAATTCTTATATAAAATCTTCTTATTGAAGTGGACTCAATTATATAGAAGAAGCAATTTTTGCAACTTACCTAGTGCCCCTAAACAATAACCACTGTTATTGTAATTAGCCTTGTCTTTGTTTGTGTTTAGGATTCTCGCAGATTACTCTGATAGATCCTTTTCTTTTAATGATTTTGCATTTTTCGCAAATCGGTTTGACTGATGATCTTACTTTCACAGTAAATCTCTCCTTTCAAAAAGTCCACTTGCTATTATATCAAATTTGCATTTAAAAAGCAAGCGAAAATTTATTTGTCACGCCAGATAATTCTTCCTTTTGTCAAATCATAAGGAGAAAGTTCAATTGTTACTTTATCTCCAGGTAAAATTTTGATGAAATTCATTCTTAATTTACCACTGATATGAGCTAAAACTTTGTGTCCATTTTCCAGTTGAACCTGGAACATAGCATTCGGTAATTTCTCTATTACCGTTCCTTCTACTTCAACAACGTCTGTTTTAGACATTTTCCATCCTCCTAAATCGTTATCAAACAAACAATTTACTCTACAAACTTAAAATTTCAGGTTCTCCATCGGTTATTACGATAGTGTTTTCATAATGTGCGGATAAGGATTCATCCTCTGTAGCAACAGTCCAATCATCTTCCAGCCATACAACATCATATCTTCCGGTGTTAACCATCGGCTCAATTGCCAAAGCCATACCAGGAACTAATTTTACACCTCTACGTGGTTGTCGGAAATTAGGAATCTGTGGTTCTTCATGCATCTCTCTTCCGATACCGTGACCAACCAAATCTCTGACTACGCTGAAACCATTTGCTTCAACATACTCTTGAATGGCTGCTGAAATATCATGAAGATGATTACCAGCACGTGCTAACTTTATTCCTTCGAAAAAGCTTTGCTTTGTTACCCCAATTAGTCTTGTAGCAGCTTCACTGATGTTACCTACACCAATGGTTCTAGCTGCGTCTGAATGCCACCCTTTATGAATGAGACCTGCATCAAGACTAACGATGTCACCTTCGCGTAATATTCTTGTTTTACTCGGAATACCATGAACCACTTCTTCATTAACGGAAACGCAAACAGATGCTGGGAAACCGTTATAATTTAAAAACGATGGAATACAATTATGTTTAATAATAAGATCATACGCTTTTTTGTCTATTTCATAGGTTGATATTCCGGGTTTTATAAGTGTTTCCAATTCGCTATGCACATAAGATAATATCTTACCTGCTTCTCTCATTAACTCTATTTCCTTGTTGGACTTAATTGTTATTGCCATCTACTCTACACCCACTTACTATTCACCTAATATTTTAGTTATTGCTTCAAACACTTCAGACATATCTTTTGTGCCATCAACTTCTACTAAAACATTTCTTTTTGTATAAAAATCGATTAAAGGCTGTGTTTGTTCATGATAAACTTGTAAACGTTTGGATACGGTTTCCGGTTTGTCATCCTCGCGCAGTATGAGTTCTCCTCCACATACGTCGCATATTCCTTCTACTTTTGTAGGAATATGTTCAAGATGGTAAGTGCCTCCGCAAGATACACATGCACGACGTCCGGCCATTCTTCTAACAATAAAATCATCTGGTACTTCAACATTGATGGCATAATCTATTGATTCTCCAATTGCCTTTAATGCATTTTCTAATGCTTCAGCTTGAGGAATTGTACGTGGAAAACCATCTAATATATATCCTTTCTTACAATCACTTTGTTGCAGACGGTCAACTACCAAATCTACAACTAGTTCGTCAGGAACCAGTAATCCTTGATCCATGTAAGCTTTTGCTTTCGTACCCAGCTCTGTACCCTCTTTGATATTTGCTCTGAAAATGTCTCCAGTAGATATGTGAGGTACCTGATATTTCTGCGCTATTTTTTTTGCCTGTGTACCTTTACCAGCACCAGGAGCCCCTAGCATAATGATTTTCATAATTATCCTCCATACATAGCAATGAAGAGTACATAGTAAGGTTTCAAAAATAGCATAGATGAAAGCAAGCTCTATAGATCTGATTCTTTCAACTATTCATTAGACACATCGCAAGTATCCTTTGCAATATGTACAAGTGAAAGTATGAATAATTTGCCTACTTATAAGTTATACTCATTTTTTATTGCAATTATTCATTGATTCTTCACTTTTGACTATTTACTACTTACTTTAGCTCTTCATCAATAGTTTTACTATTTAATATACACAATACTTATATAATTGACACATTCTTATTGCATGATTCCTTATAGTTCACCCATATATCATCACGTTAGTAAACACAAGAATCCATCGCCGAAAAACCGACGATGGTTTTCTTATGTATTTATATAATTATTAATCGTTAAGGAATCCTCTATAATGACGAACTAACATCTGTGATTCGATTTGTTTCATCGTTTCAAGAACTACACCAACAATAATGATTAATGAAGTACCACCAAAGGATACTTTTGCACTGAATACGCCACCAAAGATATAAGGTACGACTGCAACAACACAAAGTCCAAGTGCACCAATCATAACAACATTATTTGTCACTCTTGCTAAGAAGTCTACAGTAGTTTTTCCAGGACGAATACCAGGAATGAATCCACCATTTTTCTTCATATTATTGGCAACTTCCATAGGATTAAAAGTAATCGTAGTATAGAAATATGCAAAGAAGATTAAGAGTGCGATGTAAAATAATACGCCAACAGTATATTTAAATTCGGCTAAAGAGCTGATATTAAACCATGAACCTGAATTCATTAATTTTAATAACTTTGGTCCAAATCCAACACCTGCACCAGATCCTGGTTGAACACCAAAGAATCCTGCAATTAATACTGGGAAGCTAAGTAATGAGCTTGCAAAAATAACAGGAATAACCCCTGCCGTATTTACTTTCATTGGGATATGTGTGGATTGACCACCAACCACTTTTCTACCCTGTACTTTTTTAGAGTATTGAACAGGAATTCTTCTTTCACCACCATTTAACAGGATAATGAAAACTACCATTCCTACAATAACTGTTACTATAACAACAATCGCAATGATCTGATTTATAACATTATTAGAGTTAACAATAAACTGATTCCAAAGATTCATCATATCCTGAGGTACTCTTGATATAATGTTTACTGTTAAAATGATTGAGATACCATTTCCAATACCACGGTCAGTAATTTTCTCGCCTAACCACATTAAAAATGTTGAACCGGCAACTAAAGATGAAATTACGACGATATAAGCTGTTGCTCCGTCTAAGTTAAGAGCTCCTTGGTTTCTAAAACCAACTGTCATAGCAGTACCTTCAATAAGTGCTAATATAACTGTCAAATATCTTGAATATGACGCAATTTTCTTTCTACCAGATTCACCATCTTTTTGAAGCTCTTCCAGAGCAGGAATTGCTATGGTTAATAGCTGCATAATAATGGAAGCCGTAATATATGGGCTGATATTCAAAGCAAAGATGGAGAAGCTCGTAAACGAGCCACCCGTCATTGCATCAAAAAAGCCTAAGGCTTCGTTGGTGTTACCTTTGAATGCATTAGAAATTGCATCCAGATTGGCACCAACGATAGGTAGTTGAGATCCTAGTCTTACTATTAGAATACATATAAATGTAAAAATAATTTTACCTCTTATATCTTTAATCTTAAAAGCATTACGGATCGTCTCTAACATCCTTAAATCACCTCAGCATTTCCACCAAGAGCCTTGATTTTTTCTTCTGCTGAAGCACTGAAAGCATTTACTTTCACATCAAGTTTCTTAGTTAATTCTCCATTCCCTAGAATTTTAACACCATCTCTTGGATTTTTAACTAAACCGATTTCGATTAAAGATTCAACAGTAACAACTGCTCCATCTTCGAATCTATTAAGCATATCCACGTTAAGACTGATGATTTCCTTTGTATTTCTATTGGTAAATCCTCTTTTAGGTAATCTTCTGTATAATGGCATCTGACCACCTTCAAAACCGACACGAGGAGCTCCACTACGAGCTTTTTGGCCTTTATGACCTTTACCTGCGGTTTTTCCGTTACCGGATGCATGACCACGACCTCTTCTAAAGTTTCCACTTTGTTTGGAACCATCTGCTGGAGTTAATTGTGATAAATTCATCCTGGGCACCTCCTTACTAACTATATTCTTATATTTCTTCAACCTTTACTAAATGTCTAACCTGGTTAACCATTCCTCTGATTGCAGCATTGTCTGGCATCTCAACAGTTTTGTTAAGTTTACGAAGTCCTAATGCTTCAACAGTTTTCTTGTTCTTTGGAACGGCACCGATAGTAGATTTTACTAGAGTGATTCTTAATTTATCTGCCACTAATGACACCTCCTAAACTGATAGAATAATTTATTTTATCATAAAAACAAATTATTCGCAAACTCCAATTAGCCAAGTAACTCTTCTACGCTAATACCGCGAAGTTTAGCTACTTCTTCTGGAGTTTTTAACTGACCTAAGCCTTCGATTGTTGCAAGAACAACGTTTTGTTTATTATTCGATCCTAAAGATTTAGTACGAATATTTTTATAACCAGCTAACTCTAACACGTTACGAGCAGGACCACCAGCAATTACACCGGTACCTTCTGGGGATTTCTTTAATAACATAACTGCGCTACCGAATTTACCAGTAAAATCGTGTGGTACGCTTCCATTCTCATCAAGAGGTACAGAAATTAGTTTTTTAATCGCATCTTCTTTTCCTTTACGAATTGCTTCTGGAATTTCAGTAGCTTTTCCTAATCCAGCACCAATGTGTCCGTTCTTGTCACCAACAACAACTAATGCAGTAAATCTGAAGTTTCGTCCACCTTTTACTACTTTAGTAACACGTTTGATTGATACTACTTTATCTTCTAATTCTAACTGACTAGCATCAATTATCTCACGTCTCATGAATTTTCCTCCTTGCCCTAGAATTGTAGACCAGCTTCTCTTGCTGCATCTGCTAATGCTTTAACTTTACCTTGATAGATATATCCGCCTCTATCGAAAACTACTGTTGTAATACCTTTGTCTAATGCTTTTTTTGCAATTACAGCGCCTAACTTAGCTGCAGCATCCACATTATTTGTTTTATCAAGCCCTTCTTTTACATCATTCTGTAAAGTACATGCAGATACTAAAGTATTACCAACTGTATCATCAATAATTTGAGCGTACATATGGTTATTACTTCTGAACACAGCCAAACGTGGTTTCTGAGTTGTACCACTTAAGCGGCTACGTAATCTTCTATGCTTATTCTCGCGAACTTTGCTTCTTGATTCTTTACTAACCATTGCGTTTTCACTCCTTTAACTATTTCTTACCAGTTTTACCAACTTTACGTCTAATAACTTCATCAGAATACTTAATACCTTTACCTTTGTAAGGTTCTGGAGCTCTTTTTTCTCTGATTTCAGCTGCGTACTGGCCTACTTTTTCTTTATCTATTCCTTTAACGATTATCTTGTTCTGTCCTTCAACAACGATTTCAAGATCTGAAGGATCTACCATCTCTACTGGATGAGAGTATCCTAATGATAACACTAAAGTCTGTCCTTGTTTCTGTGCTCTATAACCAACACCATGAATTTCAAGCACTTTTTCATAACCGCTTGTAACACCAACTATCATGTTAGCGATAAGTGTTCTAGTTAAACCATGTAAAGACTTCATTCTCTTTAAATCGTTTGGTCTAGCTACGATAATCTCTTCGCCTTCTTTGTTAATGTTCATTTCCACAGGTAATACTCTGGAAAGAGTTCCCTTAGGACCTTTTACAGTCACATGATTATTTTCTGCGATATCAACAGTAACGCCTGCTGGTATAGCGATAGGCATTCTTCCTATACGTGACATGCCGGCACCTCCATATTTTCTAAGTTAAGAGTGAACAATGAGGAGTGGACTTAAGCCTTGCTCCCTCACTCTTGTCTGTTTAGTTTCTAGTTCTGATTAATTTGAAAGAACGTTCATTTGATTACCAAATGAATGCAAGTACTTCTCCACCAATATTTTCTCTTCTAGCTTCTTTATCAGTAATAACACCTTTATTAGTAGAAACGATTGCTACACCAAGACCACCTAATACTCTAGGTAAATCCTGTGCATTTGCATATACACGAAGACCTGGTTTAGAAATTCTTTTAAGGCCTGTAATGATTTTTTCATTTTTGTCTTTACCGTATTTTAGTGCAATACGGATTGTTTTGAATCCACCGATTTCCTCGATGTCATATTTTTTAATGTACCCTTCTTTTAAAAGGATGTCTGCGATAGCTACCTTCATCTTAGAAGCAGGTACATCTACTGTATCATGTTTAGCAGTGTTTGCATTACGAATTCTTGTAAGCATATCTGCGATTGGATCGCTCATTGTCATTTAAGTTTGCCTCCTTCCTTTTTCTTACCAGCTTGCTTTTTTAACACCTGGAATTTGACCTTTATAAGCTAATTCACGGAAACAAATTCTGCAAATTCCGTATTTTCTTAAATAAGCATGTGGACGACCACAAATTCTACAACGATTATATTCTCTAGTAGAGAATTTTGCTGGACGTTGTTGCTTAATTTTCATTGACGTTTTAGCCATGAAATTCCCTCCTAACTATTTTTGAAATGGCATACCGAATTGTACCAAAAGTTCACGAGCTTCTTCATCAGTTTTAGCTGTAGTTACGAAGATGATGTCCATACCTCTAACTTTATCAACTTTATCATATTCGATTTCTGGGAAAATTAACTGCTCTTTAATTCCAAGTGCATAATTTCCTCTACCATCAAATGCGTTAGGATTAACCCCTCTAAAGTCACGTACACGTGGTAATGATAAGTTAATTAAACGGTCAGCAAACTCATACATCATTTCGCCTCTGAGGGTTACTTTACATCCAATTGCCATACCTTCTCTTAATTTGAAGTTTGCAACTGATTTTCTTGCTTTAGTTAAAACTGGTTTTTGACCAGCGATAATTTCAAGATCTTTTACTGCTGAGTCTAAGATTTTGGAATTGTCTTTTGCTTCGCCAACACCCATGTTAATAACGATTTTATCAAGTTTTGGAACTTCCATAACGTTGCTATAACTAAATTTTTTCATCATAGCATCTACGATTTCATTCTTATAAGTTTCTCTTAATCTAGCCAATTATGAGACCTCCTCTCCTAATTTAGTCAATCACTTCGCTAGTTTTCTTAGCGATACGAACTTTTTTACCATCTTTAATTTCAAAGCCTATTCTAGTAGCTTGCCCTTTGTGAACATACATTACATTGGACATATCAATTGGAGCTTCCTGATGTATAATTCCACCTTTTGGGTTAGACTGGCTTGCTTTACTGTGTTTAGTTACAGTATTAACGCCTTCTACTAGTACTTTATCATCTTTAACAGAAAGAACTTTTCCTTCTTTACCTTTACTTTTACCAGCGATTACTTTAACGGTATCGCCTTTTTTAATTTTACTAGTTGCCACTGTCGACACCTCCTTATAATACTTCTGGTGCTAATGAAACGATTTTCATGAATTGTTTTTCACGTAATTCTCTTGCTACAGGCCCAAAGATACGAGTTCCTTTTGGATTCTTATCATCTTTGATAATTACAGCAGCATTTTCATCGAACTTAATGTAAGAACCGTCTTTACGACGAGCTCCTTTTACAGAACGAACAACTACAGCTTTAACAACATCACCTTTTTTTACAACTCCACCTGGTGTTGCATCTTTAACCGAAGCAACGATGATATCGCCGATGTTGGCATATCTTCTAGTTGAACCACCTAATACTCTAATGCAAAGTAATTCTTTAGCACCAGTATTATCAGCAACTTTAAGTCTTGATTCTTGTTGGATCATACTACTACTCCTTTCAGCATTACTAGCGAGAGTATGTTTAAGTCGTTCAAAACGTATGTGGTTAGATGCTACTTGGTAGCGCTAACTGCATCGTTTTGAATCCCTTTCACTTTTCACTCTTCACTTTTCACTGTATTTATATTTATTTAGCACGTTCGATAACTTCTACAAGTCTCCATCTCTTATCCTTTGATAAAGGTCTTGTTTCCATTACTTTTACTCTATCACCGATTTGACAATCATTATTTTCGTCATGAGCCTTCAATTTGTAAGTTCTCTTAACGATTTTGTTGTAAAGTGGGTGCTTTACGTTGTCAACTACAGCTACAACGATGGTTTTATCCATTTTATCACTAACCACTTTTCCTGTACGGATTTTTCTAAGGTTTCTATCCACAACAATTCCTCCTTTCTAGGATAATCTACTATGCTTCTTTGGATTGCTTAGAAATGAAAGTTTGGATTCTAGCAATGTTTTTTCTAACTTCTTTAATTCTGCTTGTATTATCTAATTGGTTAGTTGCGTTTTGGAATCTTAAATTAAAAAGTTCCTTTTTAGCAGCTACTAATTCTTCGTTTAATTCAGCAGGGCTTTTAGCCTTTAAATCTTCAACATATTCTTTAATTTTCACTGTTGTCACCGCCTTCTAAATCTGCGCGAGAAACTACTTTACATTTAACTGGTAGTTTGTGAGTAGCAAGACGTAATGCTTCTCTAGCAGTTTCTTCTGCAACGCCTGAGATTTCAAACATAACACGACCTGGTTTCACTACTGCTACCCAGTATTCAAGAGATCCTTTACCGGAACCCATACGAGTTTCTGCTGGTTTTGCAGTTACTGGTTTATCTGGGAATATTTTAATCCATACTTTACCACCACGTTTGATATAACGAGTCATAGCAATACGGGCAGCTTCAATCTGGTTACTTCTAATCCATGCTGGCTCCATAGCCACAATACCATATTCGCCGTTAGTAAGCTTATTGCCTCTTAACGCTTTTCCGCTCATAGAACCACGGAATTGCTTACGACGTTTAACTCTTTTTGGCATTAACATTATTTTTCGCTCCCTTCCTTATTAGCCTTAGTTGGAAGTACTTCACCGTGGTAAACCCACACTTTAACACCAAGCTTACCATAAGTAGTGTCTGCTTCTGCAAAACCATACTCAATATCAGCACGAAGTGTTTGAAGTGGAATAGTACCTTCACTATAGAATTCAGTACGAGCCATATCAGCACCGCCTAAACGTCCGGAAACTGCAGTCTTGATACCAAGAGCACCGGATTTCATTGTTCTACTCATGCAAGATTTCATAGCTCTACGGAAAGAGATACGGTTTTCAAGCTGAGATGCAATGTTTTCAGCAACTAACTGTGCGCATACATCTGGTTTTTTGATTTCTTTAATGTCAACCATTAATTTTTTAGTAGTATATGCAGATAATTCTGCTTTTAATTTTTCAATTTCTGCTCCACCTTTACCAATAACAACACCTGGTTTAGCAGTGAAAATGATAACTTTAAGTCTATCAGAAGCTCTTTCAATTTCAATCTTAGCGATTCCTGCATTGAAAAGCTTTTTCTTAAGGAAAGTTCTGATTTTGTGGTCTTCTACTAGGTTGTCAGCAAAATCAGCTTCCGCATACCATCTAGAGTCCCAGTCTTTAATAACACCGACTCTTAAACCGTGAGGATTAACTTTTTGTCCCATTTTTGCCCTCCCTATCTTTCATCAAGCACAACTGTAATGTGGCTCATTCTCTTTTCGATTCTGTAAGCTCTACCCTGTGCTCTTGGTCTGATTCTCTTCATAGTTGGTCCTTTATCTGCATAGCAAGCCGCAACATAAAGATTTTCTGGATTCATTCCGTTATTATTTTCAGCGTTAGCGATTGCTGATTTTAATAATTTTTCTATAATACTTGAAGCGTATCTTGGGTTATAAGCTAAGATACCAAGTGCGCTCTGTACATCCTTGCCTCTAATTGCATCTAAAACGAAACAAGCCTTTTGAACAGAAACTCTAGCGTAAGATAACTTCGCTGTAGGTCTTTTCTCTCTCTGGTTTTCGTTTCTCTCTCTTTTTATCTGGGATCTATGTCCTTTAGCCATGGATGCAACCTCCTTTCAAATTCTAACGATCTGTCTATTATAACTTAACGTAATTCATTATCTTCTGGATTTCTTTTCGTCTTTA
This sequence comes from Bacillota bacterium, assembly GCA_023434365.1. Taxonomy (GTDB): domain Bacteria; phylum Bacillota; class Clostridia; order Lachnospirales; family Lachnospiraceae; genus KM106-2. Next base: position 132,086 of record JAEYSV010000016.1, read on the forward strand.
CCATGTCCTCTATAAGTTCTAGTAGCTACGAATTCGCCTAATTTATGACCAACCATATCTTCCGTTACGTATACAGGTACATGCTTTCTTCCATCATGAACAGCTAATGTGTGTCCAACGAAGGATGGGAAAATAGTAGAACGACGTGACCAAGTTTTGATCACAGATTTGTCACCTGCTGAGTTTGCAGCGTCTACTTTCTTAAGTAAGCTCGCATCAGCAAATGGTCCCTTTTTCAATGAACGTGCCATAGGTTTTGACCTCCTTATTTAATACCTTTACCGTCTCTTCTTCTTACGATTAATTTATTGGATTGTTTATTTTTCTTTCTTGTCTTTAAGCCAAGTGCTGGTTTACCCCAAGGAGTAGATGGGCCTGGACGACCAATACCAGTTCTACCTTCACCACCACCATGTGGATGGTCATTAGGGTTCATTACGGAACCACGAACGGTAGGTCTGATACCCATATGGCGTTTACGACCTGCTTTACCAATGTTAATTAACTCGTGATCTGGGTTACCAACCTGACCAACAGTTGCTCTACATGTGATAGGAACCATTCTCATTTCACCTGATGGTAAACGAAGAGTAGCAAATTTTCCTTCTTTCGCCATTAACTGAGCACTGTTACCAGCGGAACGAACTAACTGACCACCTTTACCAGGGTATAACTCAATATTGTGAATCTGAGTACCTACTGGGATGTCTTTTAATTCTAAGCAGTTACCAACTCTAACTTCGGCAGTTGCACCACTCATAACCTTTTGGCCAACTTTAAGACCTACTGGTGCAAGAATGTATGCTTTTTCACCATCTGCGTAGCTGATTAATGCAATATTTGCAGTTCTGTTTGGATCGTATTCAATTGTTTTAACAACAGCTGGAATACCATCTTTTTTATTTCTCTTGAAGTCGATAATTCTATATTTTCTTTTAGCGCCACCGCCGTGGTGTCTAACTGTAATTTTACCTTGATTATTACGTCCAGCAGTTCTGCTTTTCGCAACAACAAGTGATTTCTCAGGAGAACTTACTGTGATTTCTGCGAAATCAGAACTAGTCATAGCTCTTCTGGAAGGTGTATATGGGTTAAACTTTTTAATTCCCATGTTGTGCACTCCTTTCATGTCCAAATGACATACAATTTATTCTTATCGGTTATAAACAACCATAACGTTACAAAGATATCTATCAAGCAAGAGCATTTAGTTAGCAAACAGTTTTTAAACAAAAAGTGTATCTCGAAAGTCAGACTTATTAGTTCTTCACTCTTCACTCTTCCCTACTCTCTTCACTCTTCACTCTTCACTCTTCACTCTTCACTCTTCACTAATTTTTATAGTCCTTCGAAGATTTCGATATCTTTACTGTCAGCAGTTAACTGAACAATTGCTTTTTTAGTCTTTGCAGTTCTACCTACGGTATTGCCACGACGACGTTTTTTACCATCTAAGTTCATCGTATTAACTCTAGCAACTTTAGTTCCTTCGAACATTTTTTCTACAGCTTCTTTAATTTGAGCTTTAGTTGCATCAGTGTGAACGGAAAATGTGTACTTTTTATCAGCCATAGCGTTCATACTTTTTTCAGTAACGATTGGTTTTAAGATTACGTCATAGTATTTAATATCAGCCATTATGCGTACACCTCCTCAATTTTTGCAACAGCATCTTTTGTGATTACTAAAGAATCATATTTTAAGATGTCATATACACTAATAGTGTTTGTTAAAGCAGTTCTTACACTAGGAATGTTTCTTGCAGAAAGAATAACATTTTCGTTTTTCTCACCAAGAACAACTAATGCTTTATTTACTTTTAAGTTTTCAAGAACTGTTTGCATTTTCTTAGTTTTGATTTCATCAAAGTTTAATTCATCAAGAACAAAGATTTTGCTTTCATTTACTCTAGAAGTTAAAGCAGATTTGATAGCTAAAACTTTTTCTTTTCTATTCATTTTGAAAGAATAGTCTCTTGGTTTTGGAGCAAATACAACTCCACCACCAGTCCATTGTGGAGATCTTGTTGAACCTTGTCTCGCATGTCCAGTTCCTTTTTGTCTCCAAGGTTTTTTACCGCCACCGGATACTTCTGCACGAGTTTTTGCACTCTGAGTTCCTTGACGTTTATTAGCAAGTTGAGAAACAACTGCCATATGAACTAAATGTTCATTTACATCGACAGCGAAGATGGAATCGTTAAGGTCGATTGTTCCTACTTCTTTGCCTTCCATATTATAAACAGATACGTTTGCCATCTGTGAATTCCTCCTTCCTTAAAGCTCTAGTTTGATTTAACAGAATCTTTTAACATAACAACAGATTTTTTAGGTCCTGGTACAGCACCTTTAACTAAAATGATGTTGTTTTCTACATCGATACGAACAACTTCAAGGTTCTGGATAGTCACTTTGACATTACCCATCTGACCTGGCATTCTCTTGCCTTTGAACACTCTACCTGGAGTAGTTGCTGCTCCGTTGGAACCTGCATGTCTATGGAATTTAGAACCATGAGCCATAGGTCCTCTGCTCTGTCCATGTCTTTTGATAGCGCCTTGGAATCCTTTACCTTTTGTCTTTGCAGTTGCATCGATTTTGTCGCCAGCTTCGAAGATATCAGCTTTGATTTCCTGTCCTACTGTGTATTCTGTAGCATTTTCAAACTTGAATTCTTTAAGATATCTCTTATTTGCAACACCTGCTTTTGCAAAATGTCCTTTTCTTGGTTTGTTAACAAGAATTTCTCTGATATCCCCGTAACCAACCTGAACTGCTTCGTAACCATCGTTTTCAACTGTTTTCACCTGTGTAACAACACAAGGACCAGCTTGAAGTACAGTTACTGGAGTTAACACTCCATTTTCATTGAAGATTTGAGTCATTCCGACTTTAGTAGCTAAAATAGCTTTTTTCATGCTCTTGCACCTCCTATAAAATCTACAGCGGATCACATTACTATGTTTAATTTATGTGATCATCCTAGACGGCCTAATACAAAGTGCTTGGTCTCTCACGCGAGCGCTTGGACTCTATATCTAAACCCTAAGGATTATTAACCTGTCTTGGCTTATTATTTTGTTTTCATCTTAATATCAATGTAAACACCAGCTGGCATTTCTAATCTTGATAATGCATCAACTGTTTTCTGTGTTGGCATAATGATATCGATTAATCTCTTATGTGTTCTCTGTTCAAATTGCTCTCTGGAATCTTTGTACTTATGAACAGCTCTTAAGATTGTAACAACTTCTTTTTTCGTTGGTAGAGGTACTGGACCACTCACCTTAGAACCTGTTTTCTTTACTGTCTCAATAATTTTTCCAGCTGATTGATCGATTAATTGATGATCATAAGCTTTAAGTGTAATTCTCATTACTTGACTTGCCATAAAAAAAGTCGCCTCCTTTTCGCACTTAATTGCAGTACGACAAGCGGTGACTGTACACTCTTCCGTGTGTATCATAGAAAATTGCTTCTAAAAAAATGACACACCTCTGCCGGCAGGCAGATTTTCAGTTATCTGTACAGTGACTTGTCGCCAGTTTCCTAACTTGACATTCGCTCCACGGAAAACCCACTACGCTAGTGGCAACCTCTCGCTTCAACGCTATCAATGTCACAACATCAGTTATTATACAACATGTGTTTATTAATTGCAAGTTTTTTTTATTTATATTAAAAGGAAAAATTATGTTTACTTACTACTCCATCTTCCACTTGCACCACATGGAAGTATTAAACCACTACTTGTTACAGGAAGGCCAATTTCCTCGGCTTCGACTTTTCCTCCAAACTTCTTTTGCACTTCCATATTCAACATATAAGAGAGAACAGCAGGCTGGAGTCCTGTTGTATAGCTATTAATTAGGTAAAATAAAGGTTGTGAGCTTAATAACTGCGTACAAAGCTTTACAAATGGATATATAGACTCTTCTATTTTCCAGATTTCACCCTTTGGTCCTCTTCCATAGGAAGGAGGGTCCATGATAATACCGTCATATTTGTTACCACGTCTGATTTCGCGTTCTACAAACTTTACACAATCATCCACGATCCAACGAATGGATGCCTCTTGGAGTCCACTGCTATTTGCATTTTCTTTTGCCCAGGTAACCATTCCTTTGCTGGCATCAACATGAGTAACGCTTGCACCCGACTTTGCTGCAGCTAGAGTTGCTCCTCCAGTATATGCAAATAAATTAAGCACTTTGATAGGTCTCCCTGCATGTTTAATTTTATCACTAAACCAGTCCCAGTTTACCGCTTGTTCCGGAAACACTCCTGTGTGTTTAAAACTAAATGGCTGTAAGTTAAAGGTTACCTCTTTATAATCGATTGTCCAGGTTTTAGGCAAATCAAAAAACTGCCATTCTCCTCCGCCTTTAGCACTGCGATGATAATGACCATTTTTCTTCCTCCAACCTTTATGTTCCTTTTTTGTATCCCAGATAACCTGTGGATCAGGGCGAACCAAAATATAATCTCCCCAACGTTCTAGTTTTTCGCCACTAGAACAATCTAACACCTCATAGTCTTTCCATCCGTCTGCTATCCACATACTATTCGCTCACTTTCTATTTTAACAATTACTATCTTTCTATATTACCTATTATGTCTTACGACATTATATCATCAAACTCATATAAATCAAATTATTTTTCTAATGAAGCATATACCACCATATTACTTCCTATATCTATATAGCATTTATCCATAGTATCTCTAATAGTAATATTTCTATGACTATGATAATAAAGTATCTTCTGATACTCTACCAATAAAAAGAGCCACTGTCCGAAGACAATGACTCCTTCTATATTAAATGTTTTACATACTAATATTGTTTTATTGAATTATTTCTTCATAAAACTATCAATACCAGTCTGAACAGTTTGTTTAAATCCTTCTACTGCCTGAGCAGGAGTTTTTTCATTATTTAAGATTGGCCAGAATACGTTACCACCAACGTCATAACGTCCACCTAAGTATGCCCATAAGTCAAGTTTTACGTTTTCACCTAAAGATAAAGCTAACTCAGCATCTTCTGGAGTTAAGAAACATTCATATAACCAGCTCAAATCATCTCTGAGTGTAAGGTCAGAACCATACCATCCCATTAATGCTTCAAATGCTTGATATACACCAGCTGCATCTTCGATACCTTTAGCCATGATGTACCAGTTACCTGCTACAGGAGTGTAGTATTTACCATCACCACTTGGTCCAATTGGATATGGAACTAAAGAGAAGTCAAACTCAAGTTGAGTTCCGTTGTTAGCAGCTTCTTGCATTTTTTCTCTTGTTAACCAAGCTTGTCCTGCGAAGAATACAGATTTACCAGTTACCCATGCATCTCTGTTACCATTCCAGTCATCTGGATCCCAAGGTCTTGCAGACTTATCTTCATTATATAATTTATTAAAGAAGTTAAGAGCTTCAAGAGTTTGTGGAGAACTTAAACTTTCAGTTTCACCAGCAGCAATACTTCCGCCGTTGTTAAGAACTAAACCGTTTATTAAGTCTGTATAAACACCACCAAATCCGTATACGTCAACAACATTGTCACCGTCTTTGTCTTTGGTTGCAGTTTTACAATATTCAGCAAATTTTTCCCAAGTCCAGTTTCCAGCTTTGTATAAAGCTTGAGGATCTTCAAGACCTAATTCTTCAATCATAGTCTTATTGTATCCTAAGAAAAGAGCATTAAAGTAAGGAGCGCTATCTCTCCACATATAAACGCCGTCTAAAGCTGCTGTTTCAAGTGGAGTGAAGACATTCTTTTCATTCCAGATGTCAGCGTCTGCTGGAGCAACATCTTTTAAGTCCATAGCTAAACCAGAACCTACTGCTGGCATACCAAATTGTAAGTCAGTGAAGTAGATATCACAGTCAGGAGTACCAGCTAAGATTGAGTTGTTAATAGATGCAATAGTACCATCCCAACCTAAGTTCTGGAAATCAAATTTACAGTTGAATTGTTGTTCAACAGCACGAAGATTGTCAAGTTTTAACTGAGCAGTTTCAGTGTTAGATAAACCTGGGTCATCTTCAATTGCAGTATGAGCGGATTCATAGTAATAATCCCACCATAAACCTACATTGATTGTTCTTCCTTTTAAATCAACTTTAACTTCTGGAGCTGTACTTGGAGCTGTTGATTCTGGAGCTGTTGACTCTGGAGTTTCTGATTTAGCAGCTTCAGATGCTGGTGCTTTTGATGACTCAGCTGGTTTATTATTTCCACCACATGCCATCAGTGCCATAGACATTACTAAACATAATAGTAAAGCTATAAGTCTTTTACTTGTTTTCATAAAATGTAACCTCCTCTAATTTTTTTATTTTAAGGATCAGTGAGGTAGAGAGTATTGCAGGTTAACCTACAATACCACTCCTTTCAACACCTTCCATAAAATACTTCTGAAGTCCGACATAGATAAGTATAATCGGAATAATTACAAGTATAATACCTGCATATAAATAGATTTGTGAAATGTTTGGGTCTTTTATTTCTTTCATAAATTGTACATTTACTTGCAAAGACTCTAGCTGCCGGCTAAGTAAAGACGCTGCCGGCATATTAAATAACTGTGAATAAAACAGGTCATTATACTGCCATACTGTAGAAAATACTGCAACTGTGATAATCGCTGGAACCGAGTTTACTAGCATAATACGGAAATACGTATACCATGGTCCTGCACCATCAATAAAAGCTGCCTCTTCGATTTCTTTAGGTAATCCTCTAAAGAATTGATTAAAAATATAAATATATAGTCCACTTCTAAGTCCCGATCCAAGAATTGTTAACAGATACATTGGAATCGTTGTTTTTAAGAAGTTCAATGTTCCACCAGTTGTTCCATTAATAATACCTAATATATCGAACTCTCTGAAACTTTGATAAAGTGGTAACATTATAGTATTAGGTGGAATAACAATTGTAATAATTACACAGGCAAACAAAAAATTACGAAATGGAAACTTAAATCTAGCAAATCCGTATCCAACCATTGAACAGATTCCAAGTTGAATCGCCATTAATGCTATTGTATAACCAACTGTTTTAAGTAATACGGTGAAATAATCCATTACTTCTATTGCAATTGTATATCTTTCCGTTGTTGCCTGTAACGGTATCATATAAACTGCTGGATTATATACATCCGAGTTAGAGAAAAATGATTCGACTAAAATAGTTAACATCGGTGTGATAATAACAAAGCACACACTTACTAATAACAAAAATCTAAAAAACTTTAGAAGGAAAGACTTAAAGTTGTGAATTGCTCTTTTTTTCGAATTCTCAAATTTGGAATCTCCATTTAATGCTATCAATTTATCTTTTACACCAATGACCTTAGAAATTAATTCCATTAATCTCTCCTCCTTCCTAGTTATGATAGAATGTCTTTCTTGATATCAATGCCACAACAATAATTAGCACAATACACACACTACCGGTATTTAACAAGTTCATTGCTGATCCTAATCCGTAGTTTATTTGACCTTCTTGGAAAGAAGCCTCGTATGCAACACGAACAACTTCACTATTAGTAAAAGAGTCAACGATTGTATAAACCACATTTGTTAAGATGAGTGGAGTAACCATAGGGAATGTTACTCGCCAGAAGGTTTCATAAGCTGTCGCACCTTCGATTTTAGCTACTTCATACAAAGAACCAGAAACACTCTGTAACGCCGCAAGGAAGATGATAATCTGTACACCTGAAGCACGTATTAATTCATAAATTCTACCTACTAATCCGGTAATAAATTCTATGATACCATCAGGAATACCCAAGTCCATAAACATTTCCATGAAATACTGTACATCGATTCCACCACTACCCGCAGCCGCATCTATAATATGGCTACCGGCTCCGCCTTGCATTAACTGAACAGCCTTCTCAAGTGAGTCACTGATTGCTCCTGAATTAAAGATAACAGGCAGGAAGAATATTGCACGCACAACAGTTCTGCCGTGAAACTTCTGGTTTAATAAGATTGCCATAAATAAACTAAAGAATATAATGGCTGGAACATCGAATATCATATTTTGCAAGGAGCTAACCAAAATCTGATTAAATGTAGCATCTTCAAACAATGCTGTTTTAAAATTATCCAGACCTATAAATACAGGATTATAGCCCCCAACTTCCAAAAGTTCAACTCTACTTAAACTAAATTGTATTGTTAAAAACAAACTTCTTACATAGAAAAATAAGAATCCAGCTAACCAAGGAGAGATAAACAACAACCCAACGATCGCTCTGCGTTGATTCAGAGATAATTTTTTCGTTTTCATTATTTTGCCTCCTTAGTCACATAACTTTTAGCATTAATAGTAACACCATCCACTGTTACTGCCTCGTCTGTCTTATTCACATAGATAACAACACCGTTATCATAAGTTACTTTTGCTACATTAGTCTGCAGTATTTCATGATTTACCATAACACTGCCAGTTACCTGTTTTAATACAGCATTTGCTTCTTGATAAAGAGACACCGCTTGATCAAACCAGATTTCGTATTGAGTAGAATAATAAGTATTCATACCAGAGTACTTAATCTCGCTAGAATCCTCCATAGAGAATGTAAATCTTGGATTGATTGCGTATTCTACCATACTAAGTAATACATCATTTTTATCAAATGTATCAGATAAATTAATTGCACCACCAGTATAATCTATACTACCATGAACCACCATTTGATAAAATGGTACTTCAGCATCGATTAATGCAAAGGTACTTGCAGAAGCAGGAATATTATAAATGTCGGAAGCATATTTTAATGAATATGCATTTCCTCCGGAAACCATCATATCTTTTCCAGTCTCAGCTAATATATCAAACTGTGCTTTAACAACATCTAGCGCTTCCTGACGATTAATTGGTTCAGAAAGTTTACGATCGGAAGTTAGGATATCACCTAAGTCACGTAATGCAACTCCAGTTAAATCGTAATCTGTTATCTTATCAGCAAACTTTCCTACATATTTTGGTAGAAACTTTGGTGATATAAGGTTGTAACAAGTTTCATCGTAACTCAAGCTACTATAGTTACGTAAAGTTGCTGGATTCACCTGTCCAAGGTAACAAACATAACCTGCTAGATAATGAGCAGCTTCTTGATCATAGTTGAATCGGTCTGATTCAAAGCTAACTCCTTGAAAAGCTACATCTCCAAACACTTTTCCGCCATTAGCTTTAACTTTTTCCACCAACTCTTTAAGATCTGAATTACCACCTAAAGCGCCCTGAACTTTAATCTTATCGGCTACGTCATGATAATAACCATCATTAAACCATCCGAGATAATTCATATTAATGTTCTTAACATTTGCTTCATATAACTTATCATATATCTTACCGGCATCCTTAAAGGTAGTCATTGGATATACACTGTTATATTGAATACCACTCAATGACTGTTCCATCATTACGCCGCCAAGAATATCTAAGTAGAAAGGAATATTTTCTTTCTTTTCATCAATAGCAAGAACGCCTTCTTTAATTAACTCATTGCGATAATAATTTGCCATACCAGAATAACTAGCATCTTTTTCTTCAAGGAATGCATATTCGATTGCTACATGAGTTTCATACAATGCCTTCTCTGCAATAGGAACATCAGCTCCTGCACCTTCTTTACCAAATAGATAAGCCTCTTCAGTACCACGTAAGGTAAAGGTTGGATACGCATAATTGTAACTATTAACATTACCATTTACATCAGCTGTAAGGTAAGCAAGTGCATCGCCTTTTGTTACTTCTGCAAAGATTGCAGAATCCTTGTATTTAAATCCAAAGATCGGAAGTCTTGCTGTTGATGTATATTCTGTTGTAATAAATGCCATAGACAATGGATCCATACCATAGAAATACTGTAAATATGTTGAATTTCTTTCTTTGTCTACTTTGCCATTATTAAAATTAATAATACTACCGGAACCATTCGGTACAAGAATATACCCTTCCTCTGTACTGTTAGCAGCTCCAAAATACTTTAAAAATTGAAGCTTATACAGTTTACCTCCGCCAGTTTCAACAATCTGATCTGTTGGAACATTAACCTCCAGCTTATCTCCTTTTAATCTATACTCGATAGGAATAGTAAAGGATAATGCATCTGTAGAATCATCTGTAGAGTCATCAATAGCTGCCTCTCCTTCTAGCATTTCAGGTTCTAAGCCAGTCTTATTAAAAATTGCTTTTAATGTATTATAGCGAAGTTTATTGTCTTTAACATTTCTAATTAGCTCTAAGTATCCCTCATACTTCTTAGACTTCAAATAGCGTTTTTTAATTTCGCTAGCATCAGCCGCTTCAAGCTTAGAGTAAACATCTCTTTCCATCTGCTCTGCGCTAATTAACTCAGGGACAAAACCAGGAGCAGCATCTGCAGCACCAAAAGTATAGATGTAACGAACTCCATTCTCAATTGATTCCGTCTTATAGTTTCCAGAACTCACACTATTAATGGAATTATACATAGTTGTTTCAACCATGTTTTTAGTTAAATAAGTAATCACCATCTGAGAATCGAGATCAGTCTTATTTACTGCTATAGCAATTGAATCATTCGCTCTATCAATTGGATTTGAGTATGTTATTTTCTTTGTTCTCTTATCGTAAATCGCAATTTCTGTCGTTGTAGGATTCGTATAAAGTTTTAAATAATCATTCTCGGATACGAGCTCCATCCCCTCAACATTTTTGCTACTGTCAGCGATTGCTTTATATTCTTTGCCCTCTTCATAGTCGTAGGTTTTAATATACTGTTTGTATTTATTATAAAAGAAATAATTGATACAATAATATGTTGCCACTCCACCTACACATAGGACGATTAAAGCGAGAATAGTTAGTTTGATTTTTGTCTTCTTTTTCACCTTTTCGCCCTCCTATAATCTAAACATTATTTCATCATAGATACTACCAAAGAAGTCTTGTACCTGACGAAGTAATGTACTGATTAACAGAATTAAGAATATGATTACTATCAACGCTACCACAGTACAGATTAATGTTATAAATGTTTTTCCGAACGTGAAGTTGTGAATTGTCATTATTCCAATGATAGCAAGCATAATAAACCATATAATTGAACCATAGTATATAATAAAATAGAAAGCATCTTCATTACTAGCAAGTACTTGCGAGAATAGAGTAGCCGGTATGAACATTAGAACCATAGGCAACATAGAATAACCTAATGTGGTGATAATATCTTTAAAGCGACCTTCTCCTTCCATTAAGCAAGTGACCGACCAATTTGCAACTCCAAACACGATCACCAATACAAATACGGATACCATTTCCCAAACGAGGTCCACACTACGCGGGTTCACAGCGTTTACTACGAAACTGGCATATAACCGGTTAAAAGAATAGGATATTGCAAATAAAAAGATGATTAATAGAGATACCAATACACTGCCCTTATCTCTATGACGCACCTCATAAAAACCATCAAGCGGATGAGTCATAACATAAAAGGGATATTTAAGTTTTTCTTTCATGCTCTAATCTTCCTCCCTTCCGGCTTTTATTTTGCGGTATTTTTTGAAACTTACATATCCTACTATGATAGTTACTAATACTGTAAGAACATAACCCAGATTATCTTTTAGCATGTCATTGCGGTATCTTTTATAGGCAATGGAGTAGTACTCGCGATCCATACCAATCTTAAAATACTTCATCGCTTTTTCATTTTCTCCAGCGGCTAACAGTGATTTTCCAATACCAACATAAGCAAGCTCAAAGTTAGAGTCTAATGCAAGCACTTCTTTCCACATTTCAACTGCTTTTTTCTCATCTCCATCATAACGAAGATATACTGCCTGGTTAATCAGATTGCCATATCTCGTTTCATCGAACACCTGAATACTATTGGTTTTACTATCTAGAGTAACAATATTTTCACCAATTACATCGAGTGCCACAGGTGATGCGAAAGTTCCATCCTGAGTTCCCATACCACCGAAAATATATAATATATTTCCTTCGTGATCATAAGTAAAAATACGACCTCTGTTAAAATCCATAACAGAATATACACCACGACCACGATATACGATATCAATCATTCTGGATGGACCAGAGAAGTTACCATTTCCTGCAGCACGATAAAACAAATCACCTGCTAATCTATCAGGAACGGAAAGACGTTTTGATTTCTTAATTACATCTTCGCCTTTTGGATTTAAACGACGAATTGCCTGTGTTCCGTTAGCATCATAATAAGTTGCATAAACGAAGCCATCTTTATCAATATCAAGTCCTGTAAACTCTGTTGAGATATAAAGTTCTCCACGACTACGTTGTGCTTTCGTAGAGAATATTCTCCAGAATTTTTCCATAACGGATAAGCTTACAGGGATATTACCAGTAAATCCTGTAAAATCACCCTTTTCATCAAATGCCATAATACCTTGGAAAGAACCTGCTGATATAACAAAAGCTCTATCTGCATAATCTACTGCCACCTTAACTGGTGCAAATTTTTCTTCAATCTCTTCAGACTTTGGATTTTGAATGATTTTGTGTACAGTACGCTCTGGCGTAAGACCAACTACACGACCATTTCCTTTGTCCGCAATATATAAAATGTTAGCTTGAGAAACGAATACTCCATAAGGTTGATTAAATGTTTTTTTCTCTTCACCCTCAACGTATTCAGTAATTTCTTCTAATAAGTTGAATTTTAGATCAGTAACAATGATTCGATTATTGCCAGTGTCTGCTATATATACTTTTCCATCCTCAGACACACACATATCTTGAGGTGTTTTAAATGCACCTAATGCTGTTCCATCCTCGCGTTTAATGGTTAATCCAGTAACTGCATCGGAGTATACATATGCTGCAGGTGTATTGTATACATAGCCCCAATAGTCATAATTATACGTATCATATGGCAAATTGTCTGTTGCCATAGCGGATATTCCGGTCATTAACACCAGGACAAGGACCATTGGGATAATTACAAGTTTGCGTATTTTCATGTTATCCCTCCTATTCTTTCATACCTGATGTCGCCATTGTTTCAATTACATTACTCTGACAAAGTACAAAGAAAGTAATTGGAATTAAAGCGATGATAAATGTTGCTGCTGCAAAAGCACCCTGTCTTGCAGGACCACCTGCTGCTACCTGTTGTAATGCATACTGTAATGGTTTTAACTGCTCACTACGAAGGAAGGCAGTACCGGTATTCCCCCACATCTGCTGGAACTGAAAAATAGCAAGGGTCAACCATGCAGGCTTAACATTAGGCATTACTATACGCCAGAATGTTGTATATTCGCTACCACCATCTAATCGGCAGGATTCAATCAAAGAATCTGGAATCTGTTCAATAAACTGTTTCATCAGATATAGACCAAGACCAAATGCGAACGATGGTAGAACAACTGCAAAATAAGTATTATTTAGTCCTAACCAAGAAATAATCATATAGTTAGGAATCTGTGTTACCTGCCAAGAGAACATCAGAGATAACACTACGATGCCAAATAGAAATTTCTTCCCTGGGAAATTGTGTTTCGCTAATGGAAACGCTGCTAGCGAAGCACAAACTACATGTCCAATTGTACCAAATCCGGTAATTATAATCGTATTAAGTATGTACCGGCTAAAAGGTACCCAGGAATCATTCATAATAATAAACAGATTAGAAAAGTTCTCAAATGTTGGATTTTGAACAAATATGGCAGGTGGCGTCTTAAATAATTCGTCTGCTGGCTTTAATGCATTGTTCACAATCATAATCAAAGGCAAAGCCATCATTACACCACATATTCCCATTAATACGAATAAAAATGTATTACCGGCTGCGCTTCGATTTAACTGCTTCTGTCTGCGAAACAGATGTCTTTTAGGTTTCATATAATCTCTTGCCATTTGCCATTACCCTACCTTTCTTAGTATTCTTTGAACCAGTTTGTTGGTTCCAACCATTGTTAAGAAAAGTACAGTTGCAATTGCTGACGCATAACCCATTTCGAATCGATAACTACCATTGTCAATCAAATGGGTTACTACCGTGGCACCGGCATAGTTTACGGATGGGTTACCCGCCAACATAATCGAAATATCTGCAACGGCAAATGCCTGAGTAATCTGCATTACCGCACCGAATAACAACTGAGGTTTCATGGATGGTAATGTAATATACCATAACTCTTGCCATCTGTTCTTAACACCGTCTACCGCACCCGCTTCATACAAGGTTCTGTCAACTGTTTGCAGACCTGCTATAAAGGTAAGGAAACCTGTACCAAGACTTAACCATAACTGAACTAAGATCAGCATTGGAAGAATCCACTTTGCATCCTTCATCCACTGGATAGGGTCTGAAATAACCCCCCATTCCAGCAGCAATCCGTTTAAGTAACCGTAACGGTCACCAGAAAGGATAATGGACCACACCATAAATGCCTGACCGGTAATTGATGGTGCATAAAAAATCAATGTTAATAGTGCTCTAATTTTACCACTGAACTCATTAATAATCCAAGCAAACAGCAGACACAAAATATAACTAAGTGGTCCTGTTATTACTGCAAAAATCAATGTATTCTTTACTGCTATCATAAAGATATCATCTTCAAGAATCAATCTCAGGTAGTTTTCCCAACCAATAAAGTCTGGCATCTCTAGCATATTAAAATGTGTAAAACTTAATACCATGGAGATGACAACTGGTAAGATGGTAAAGAAGAAAAATAGGATAAAATATGGAGCAAGCATTACATAACTAGCTTTGCTTCTTACTATTCGATGTCCTAATGAATTGTTATCTCTAACAATTGTTTCTTTTGCCACTTTTCATTCCTCCTACTTTTCTATGTTAATTCGTATCTAAACCAAATTCTTTCCGCTTATACGTTATCTCATCGTTAATATATCTTACATAGTCCGACAACGCCTCGCGGGCTCCCATATGCGCCTGGTCAACAACAACCTTGTAGAATGCGTTATTAACATTACGCCAAGAAAAATATCCGCCTGGTACTTGTGGAATTCCTTTTACAGACTGAAATTGCTCATATAGTGCTTGATAATCATCTGTTGGCCAAGGTAACATTGAAAATGCTTCCATATTTGCAGTAGGATATCTAGCTGCTGCTCCCATCAAACTTTCAAGCTCACGTCCATAAGCAGCTTGAGTTTCTGTAGAAGTCCACCATTTCATATACTCCCATGCTGCATCCGGTTCTTCTGTATCCTTTAACATAACACAAGCAAGACCAGTTGTTGATACCGTATTATTAATTGTTCCATCTGCCTGAATAGTTCCTGGAACTTTTGTAAACTCCCATAAACCTTTAATATCAGGTGCAGATACCTGTAAAACGTTATAAGTAGTGTAGTCTGTAATAATAATTGGACTTTCACCTGTACGGAATCTGTTTTCTACACTAGTTTCACGATCCAGTTTGTAATCTGTATAGAATTCTGTATATAGTTTAAATGCATTAACTGCTTCGTCACTGTCAAGTGCACTAGCTTTCTTATCTTCAGTATAATATTCGCCATTATTTTGATATAACAGCATTGCCCAGATTTGCTCTGCTTTTGCAGGATCCATATTAGTAGGAATCATACCTAACTCCATCTGGTTGTTCGCAAGAACACTCATAGCAACTTTCATATCATCCCATGTCTTTGGCACTTCTAACCCAAGTTCTTTTAGAATATCTTTACGATAGAACATCATCGGGAAAGTCTGTGTCTCCGGTAAAGCAAATACTTTATCTTCAAATGTATATGGAACCATTGCACTTTCATTAAATCTCTTTGTAACCTCTTCAAAACCTTCAAAATCACTTAGATTCTTAACAGCATTACGCATACCATAATTCATTGGAAGATCATTGCCAACCATCATTGCAACATCCGGTCCCTGTCCTGCTAATGTCGCCTGTAAAAGCGAACCCATATCCACTAACATAACATTAACCGCAATATTATATTTCTTAGTAAATGTTTCATCAATTAAAGATTTGATAACATTGGCCTGGTCACGTCCTTGACCAACCCATACTGTAATTGTACGCATATCCTCTTCTTCAGAAACACTACCAATCATGTTGTAGTCAATAATAAATGAGTAATATAAAGATTTTACTTCATGAGTTACTTTATCAAGGAAACCGTTTCTATCAATACTAATTTCCTTTCCTGGCGCATAAACAAAAATACGATCAAGACCTAATGGTTGATCCACAACCTGAGTAACCCAGGTACCAACAGCACTCATATTTGTTTTAAAATATCCAATACTCTTTTTAAACTGTTCTACGTCCTCGGCCAAATCTTCTAGCTGAGCACTAGTAGTCTTTAAAACAGCTTCTTTATCCGAAGAACGGCCAGCTGCTTTTCTAAGTCTTGCAATAGCATCATCAAGTTCTGCTTTTACAGAAAGCATTTCCTCAGCAAGGCCAGGAACATTCGCTTCAATTTGATAATCACGGTATTTATCTGGAGCAACACCAGTGATACGGATAACACGACGATAAATGGCATTTAATCTTAGTACTACGTTTTGGATATCACCAACGATTTCAGCGAAATCTCCAAGTACAACTTCCATTTTTATAGTGTATTCTTTACCTTTTTCCAGATAAAACTTGTATAGATTATCCTCTTCATCATCTATATCTTCTAGCCTCCAGCTACTGTCATAGACAAAGTGGAAACTTTCCATTTCTTTAAACGGTACTGTATCTCCAGCTAAAGCATCTTTTTCGTTAATGTATATTTTACGCTCAACTGGGATACCCTGAACATAATTCTGTCTTGCAAACATTGAAATATTGTAATAACCATCCTCAGGAACAGAAAAATCCCATTCTAGTGATTGTCCAATACTTTTAAAACTTCCGCCATCAATGATGTTGTTACGTAGTTCTTTTGGATTATATGGTTGAACAGCTGGGGATGATTTGTCCTGTCTAGGATATAACATCTGAGAAGATTTACGATCTGCATTCTCAGCCTGGATGACAACAACCTCATCCGTAGTTGCATCTTTATACCCTTTTGCATCTAACTCAGCTTTGTATTCATCATAATTTTTGACTTTATCAGTATTGTGGATTATCAGTCTTCTAATGACCATCGGTTCTCTTTCGGATTTAATTGTAATTGTATGTATACCTTTTGTAAAATACACCGATAGCTTCTCAGCTACAAATCCTTCACTATCATACAGATATCTTCTTTGCCATTCAGGAGCTTCCGTCTGGGAAGGCTTTAAATCATTTCCCTGATTGTCCTGCTGCCACGTAGTAATTGCATTTACCCAAACACGAGTAAATTCTACTAGCGCTAACTGTTGATATGGTAATTCTCCATCAATCAAAAAGGCTCTTTGAATATTGGAGCTTTTTCCTTCTATTGGATAATAATCAAGTGCGAGTTCATAATATCCCTCTTCCTCAATATCTACTTCATATTCGACGAACCCTTTTTCTTCAGTTTTTACTGAATTTCCTTCCATACCTTGATAATCAGTATAGATTTCTGGTTCCATATCTTCTGCCCGAACATAAGAATCTGCCTCCACAATATACTCTTTGTCTGGACGCAGATTACTGTCATGGCTCTCCATATAATCATTATACTCACTCACATTTGACGCATCATCTAAAATCTCATTGAATTCTTCAGTGGAAAGTGTTGTTGCCGCTTCCACTTCGGAAGTTGACGATGCCGCCTGAGGAAACACTGCAACCATCATTACAAATACCATTAAGGCTGCAACTTTTCGTTTAAGAAACTTTCCTGTCAGCATTATTCTCCTCCTCTTTACATTTTAGCCACATTTTTGTGCATAGGTTGTATATAAATCTTACATTTATTTTAGTAAATCACGATAGATTTGTCAATGACTTAATGCATAATCACGATGGTTTTTTAATTATATTACTGGAAAATCAGTTGATTTATACAAAAAGATGGCTAAAACTACCAAATTGTATGTAGCATGTTTACTAATGTGCATTTTTATAGTTTTCCGATATTTTGCCCAAAAATGCACAATTGTTTATCATATTAGAGCATTTGTTATTTATTTACATTGTATTGATAAATATATGTACTTTTTTGACTTTTTGCACAAAACAGCGTAATTTTACCCATTCAAACCTCATCATATTATGTAGAATTTATACACTCAAACACACAAAAAGAGCCAAACTATAATTCCTAATTGTCCTTATAGCTTAGCCCTTATTATGCATCTCTATTTTTCTAATACTTGATCAAGACTCATTTCACTTTACGCGAAGATTCTCTGATTAGTACTTCGGTAGTAATAAACAACACCTCATGCGGCATATCCAAATTCTCAATTCGCCACATTAACTGCTGAACAAGTTTTCTGCCCATTCTCTGATTAGCAATCTGCACAGTTGTAAGACTCGGATCAATAAAAGAGGTTTCCTCCTTATTATCAAACCCTGTCACTGCCACATCTTTTGGTATGTTATATCCTTTTGACTTCAATGTCAAAATTACATCTCGGGCAATATCATCATTTGCACATACAATTGCTTCCGGCATAGAAGTCAACTTATCTAAGGCATGCTCGATTTCATCTCTACGATAGTAGCGATTTGGCACATGTTTTACAATCAGAAGTTCTTGGTCCGGATCAATGGAAGACTCTCTAAGTGCCGTTCTATATCCATTATACCTTTCAAGAATAGTGCGACAATAACTAATATCACCAATAAAAGCAATACGTTCCATCTTTTGATCAATCAAGTGTTTTGTTATTCTTTTTACACTATTTAATCCCTCAAAAATAACAACATCCCCATATTTTGATGCAATCTCCGTATCACATGGAGCATCCAAAAACACAACTGGTATATCTTTCCTCATGATAATATCAATGTAGTCTTTGCTAAATACACTTAGCATAATAATTCCACTGACATCGCTTAAAATATCAAGAGGAAGAGCATGTTCGTGTTCATCTTCTTCACTTATAAAGTTAAATTGTAACTTACAGTTATTTTTGTTTAATTCATCAGAAATTCCCATGATAATCCGGTTCCAGAAAGTTGATAGTTCTCTTCTGGCAAGTACTACAATTGTTTTTACCTTATCCATCCGGTCTTTAATTTTAAACTCTGATAATACAACCGGTGATAATTTTGAGTAACCCATCTCATATGCCTTTTTTATTACTACATATCTTGTTTCATACGCTACTGTGTCACTGTTATTTAGTGCTTTTGCCACAGTATTACGAGACAAATTTAACTCTTTTGCTACATCCTGAATCGTTACCTTCTTCACAACTACACTCCCTTCGACCTAATCATTCTCTTATGTTAATCACGGTTTGCAACTATAATAGAGGCAAGATAAAACTCAACATTTGATGCTTCATCTACCTGTACCAATTGAAGCTTAAGAGTATGCTCTTTCACACTTTCATCCTCCAACACATTTTGAAGGATAAGAGCATCTCCCCAGGTTTCTTCAAAATTAGCATCAAGCAACAGCGCCTTATCTTCATCACCATCAATTATTAGCCTCGCAATTGGAGCCCCTCGTTTTATGGTTTTACGAAATTGTATTGCAATCAAGGATCCGGTCACAGTAAATTCTATACTTGCTCCTAACTTACTCGCAACCCATCCATTTTTAAAACAATCACTAACTCCCTGCTGAACTCGTTCGTCCGTCACAAACCCACTTTCAACTGGATGATAATTTCTAGCATTGTAACGAATTGCATCTACAAAACGATTTTTTGTAACAGCCTGGCTTCTAATTTTAAACTCTTCATTTATAGCTTCATTACCAAACACTTTATTATATACCATTTCCAAATAACCAATAATAATGGATGCTACAAGTTCATGCCCATAATCATTAGGATGCAAATCATCCGGAGTGATATCCTTCAATAATAATTCCCCACTCTGAACTGCTTCATACAAACTGGTTTTCATACTTAAAATAGGTAAATCATAGGCCTCACCAATTTGATTATGTATATCAGCTGCATTCGCACCTGTATCATAGCAAACATTATTAAACATAATTAATGCAGGTTCATTATTGTATTTTAAAATCACTCTTGTCAAACCTTCAAATGTTTCTTGAAAAAAAGAGGTATTATCATCATTAACACTAAATTCCTCTATTACGAGGTCAGGATTATATCTTAACAAATCATTATGTACCCTTGCTACCGCAAAATGAGAGGTTGTTGCACCAATCCCGGCATTAACATAATGAAAAGAAGTTTTCGTAAACTTATTCTGCCACCATTCAAATACACGGTAGGCATAGCACTTATCAGGCGCTGTAGCAACACTCCCCATTGTAATCGAACCGCCAATAAAGCCAATTGTTATTTCTTGCCCACTTTTCGCCTTCCTCATTACCTTAGCTATTCTTGCGATATTTCCTTCTCGTAAAATTGCACGCTTTAGTAATTTCACCTGGTCCAACGTTATATCCCCCTTTTAGGCGTTTCTATCGTGTATATGCAAACTTTTCATTAATCTTGCAAATTATTTTAAGTTCTGCACTATTAATACACAACATTATGTACATTTATCTGCATTATACTGCTCAATATAACATTACATCAGTGTTGCTAAGATGTCAATAAATTATTGTAAATAACTTAGTTGGAATAGCAATAAATAAGAAATTGACTGTTCTATAAAAAAGCACTAAACTATTCATAGAAGTTACCAATAAGGAGGCAATACCTATGGTTATACAACACAAATGCCCTGATTGTGCTGCTGATATGATCTTTGATGCAAAAACTGGTTTATTAACCTGTGAATACTGTGGTCGAACAGATAACATCGAAACACTCAAGAACCCTATAAACACGGAGAAAAATACTGATCAAGAGACACCTCCTCAAGAACCTAAAAGTCATGAGGACAAAACCACATATAATATGTTTGAAGATGATACTGCAGTAGAGTATCTTTGTAACAACTGTGGTGCTGTAATTATAACAGGACCAGACACCACTGCCACTACCTGTTCCTATTGTGGTGCTCCAATGCTTATGGGCGACAGACTATCTGGCACCTTGGCCCCAGCAAAGATTATTCCTTTTCACATTACAAAGAAAAAGGCACAACAAGCCTTTAAAAAATGGTGTAAACACGGTTTACTTACCCCCTTTGGGTTTACTAATCACAAACGCGTCGATAGTATTGTAGGAATATATATTCCATTCTGGCTTTTTGATATCAATGCTCGTGGAGAAATCCATGCAGAATGTAAGAAAGTAAGTCATTATCCCGCTGGAAGTTATGATATCACCCAGACTGATTACTATGATTGCTATCGTAAGGTTGATTTATATTACTCTCGAATCCCTTGCGATGCCTCTATAAAAATGGACGATACGATTATGGATAAACTCGAGCCGTATTATTATAGTGAGCTAAAAACCTTTAATACTCCTTATTTGGCAGGTTTTTTGGCTGAGAAATATAACTATACGGATAAAGATTTATTCGAACGTGTAAGAGACAGAGTTGAAAGCTATACAAAAGAATATACCAAAGATACCATTCAAGGTTATAGTAGCGTCCAAATACAAAACTCAACTTTAAACATTGGACAGCTCTTAGCCCATTATACGCTTCTTCCTGTATGGATGATTAATTACACCTATAATAATGTACTGTATACTTTTGCTATGAACGGACAGACAGGGAAAGTTATTGGAAAACCGCCTTTATCAAAGTATAAGATTTCAGCTTGGATAGGAGGCATTACTGGAGGTATTTTTCTAATAGCCCGCATTATTACAATATTAATGGGAGGTAATATTCTATGAAAAAAAGCATTATCCTTTTACTTACTATATTATTAATCCCATTTTTCTTTGTAATGACAACGATTCATGCCAATGCATCGGAGGATATTACTTATACCAACGCAGGTGGATATCACTTTATTGTTGATGATGCAGGAATACTTACAGAAAAAGAAGAATCTCTCTTATATAAGCAAATTTCCGAATTCCGAAAAGAACACAACACCGACTTATACATTATTATTGAAGATGATATGATGTCTCAGGATGTAACAGAATATACACACAACATGGGTGTTCGTATGAAAGTTGGCAATGCCGTAATGATTTACGTGCACATGGAATACGATTATCCAAATCAGCGCGGCATTGAAGTACGCAGTTTTAAAAATGACTCCCAAGGCTCCACAAAAGCTTACGATAACTTAACAACTGAACGATGTATAAATCTATACAAAAAAGTAAAAACATATTTTTCTAACGCAAACTACTATGACGGCTTTTCCAAATTTATTACTTATACCTCCAATATCATTGAAACAGATCCCATTAATGATAAATGGTTTGCAAAATCATATATCCAGCTATTGATTGCAATTGCTATTGCTATCTTCATCGTCTTTATTATGGCTGCAAATTCAGGTGGCAAAATGACTGCGAATCAATCAACCTATCTTGATATTAGTACTTCACAAGTGCTTCGTAGTTCTGATGATTACGTGCGAAGCACAACAATACGAACAAAACGACCATCTAGTACCGGTGGTGGAAGTGGAGGCGGCGGTTTCTCTGGTGGCGGCAGCAGCTCAAGAGGTGGTGGTGGCGGATTTTAAAAATAACGCCTAAAAATAAGAAAAACGAGTTTCTTAAAGAAACTCGTTTTTCTTATTTTCACCTATATATTAACTTCTTATTCTACATCAAACGCTTTATCATTAGCAAGCGCTTCTAATTTTGCATTGGCATCTTCTAACGTCATTCCTTTTACACCAAAATAGAACTTAATCTTCGGCTCAGTACCCGATGGTCTTACCGCACACCATGCATCATCATTTAACTCAAAGTACAGAACATCTGACTTTGGAAGTCCTGTTGGTACAACTTCGTTTGTTTTACTATCCGTAATTGTATCTGCTTGATAATCTCTTACTTTTAGTACCTGATACCCACCCACTTCTTTAGGTGGATTTTGGCGATACCCTTCCATAATAGATTTGATTTTTTCCATTCCTTCTATGCCTTTTAATGTAACCGCCTTTAAGTCTTCTTTATAGAATCCGTACACGTCATACATCTTTAGCATCTGCTCATATAACGTAATTCCTTTTGATTTATAATAGGCTGCTGCTTCACAGAAGGACATCACGGCAACTACAGCATCTTTATCTCTCGCATGAGTTCCTACCAGACAACCATAACTTTCTTCAAAACCAAATACATATTCATTACTTTTGGTCTCTTCAAAAAGTTTTATCTGTTCCCCAATATACTTAAATCCAGTCAAAACTTCAATTAATTCTGCATTATAATGTTTTGCAATCTGGTCTGCCATGTTCCCAGTTACAATTGTTTTAATTAAGGCAGCATTTTCAGCCAACTGATTATTAGCTGCTTTCTGACTGAATACATATTCCGCAATAATCGCTCCTGACATGTTACCTGTCAAAAGAACAAACTCACCACTATTATCACGCACACATACACCAAGGCGGTCTGCATCCGGATCAGTTGCAAGAATGATATCTGCTCCAACTTCATCTGCTAATTTCTTCGCCAATACAAATACTTTAGGATCTTCTGGATTAGGATATGCTACCGTAGAGAAATTAGAGTCTGGCAGCTCCTGTTCTTTTACAACATACACCTTGTCAAATCCAATTTCCTCAAGAATTCGACGTACCGGAAGATTACCTGTTCCATGTAGCGGCGTGTAAACAATCTTTAATTCTTTACCTGCTTCAGAAATTGGATTTACAACTAATTTCTTCAGCTCTTCGATATAAGCATCATCGACTTCTTTGCCTATCACATGATATAGACCTTGGTTTTTAGCATCTTCACTATCCATTATTTTTACATCAGCAAAGTTTGTAATTGCATTTACTTCTGCTATAATTTCTTCATCTTTTGGATAAGTGATTTGTGCGCCATCTTCCCAATATACTTTATATCCATTATACTCTGGCGGATTGTGACTAGCGGTAATCACAATACCTGCAATGCAGCCAAGATGACGAACAGTAAATGATAACTCTGGAGTAGGTCTTAGGGTTTCAAAAACATAAGCATTGATGCCATTTGCTGCAAGGCAAAGAGCAGCTTCATTAGCAAATTCCGTTGACATTCTTCTTGAATCATAAGCAATAGCTACGCCCTTTTGTTGACCACCCTGCTTAATAATATAGTTTGCAAGTCCCTGAGTAGCTTTTCTTACTGTATAAAGGTTAATTCGATTGGTGCCTGCACCGATAACTCCACGTAAGCCCCCTGTACCAAACTCCAAATCACGATAAAAACGGTCCTTAATTTCTTCCACATTATTTTCAATCGCGCGTAACTCCGATTTGGTTGCTTCATCAAAATAATTATCATTTAGCCACAGTTCATATTTTTGTTTAAATTCCATTCTATCATCCTTCCTTCCTCTATATATAAAGTTACATAGTTTCTAATCCGTCCTTTTTTACTCACGGTTACCATTATAATTCAGATGACATGCAAATTCAACCAAAACTATATTATATTAAAACACGAAATTTTACATAAATCGTTTTTAGCTTTCTTCTTTTACATAACTATCTTAACCATCATAACCTTTTCTTACACATCCCAGTATGCCACACTTTTCCTTCTATGATATAAAGGCAGTAGTCAGACTCCTCCGACTACTGCCTTTATTAATATGGATACCCTATTAGATTAATCCAATTGTGCCGTCATCACCATTTTCAACATGATTAGCTTTTACATATTCTACAATTTCATCAATTGTTGTAAATGCCATTGCAACATAGCTATCTGCCGCACCATAATAAATAGCAATTTTTCCAGTCTCTGCGTCCTGAAGAGTAGCGCAAGGGAATACAACATTAGGTACGAAACCTCTTTCTTCATACCATTCTTCCGGAGTTAAGATGTAATTTGCACTACGATAAAGTACCTTAGATGGGTTTTCAATATCCAAAATTGCTGCACCCATGCTATATACAAAACCATTGCAAGTTCCAGATACACCATGGTAGAACAATAACCAACCTTCGCTTGTTTCAATTGGGGCTGCACCTCCACCAATTTTAACAGATTGCCACCACTGATTATACCCTTTTGTCATAACATGTCTATGTTTACCCCAATAAGTTAAATCTGGGCTTTCACTTAAGAAGATATCTCCAAATGGAGTATGTCCACTATCAGAAGGACGAGATAACATAGCAAAGTTACCATTAATTTTTCTTGGGAATAATACACCATTACGATTAAATGGGATAAATGGATTTTCAAGTCTTACAAATGTTTTAAAATCTGTTGTCTTAGCTAATCCTAATGCTGCTCCATAAAAATCAGTACACCAAATTATGTAGTAAGCATCCTCTACCTTGATTAGTCTTGGATCATATGCATAACGAGGCATCCAAGGTTCTCCAGCCTCATTAACCATCTTAATTGGCTCTTCTTCAAATGTCCAATGAATTGCATCTTTACTAAATCCAAGGTTTAAGTAAGGAACTCCTGTTATAGTTTCTGCACGGAACACACCAATAAACTCTCCATTGTACGGAACTACAGCACTATTAAAAATTCGCCCTACATTCTTACATGGATTTCTATCAATGATAGGATTTTCAGTATATCTCCATACTGGACCAGCAAACCCTTCTGGTTTTTCTTGCCAAGGAATATTAGGCAAATTGTCCGTAAACATCTTTACATTACTCATGCATATTCTCCTTTTACTAAATATTCATTAATTATATATTCAAGTACGTTTATATGATCAGAAAACACCTTATCAAAAAATGCACAATTAACTATTTTCCCTAAGTTCTAAGGCATTTTACTAATTATATTAACATCATTATAATTTATAAGCACTATAGTGTCAATCATTTTTTGTATTATTTATAATGCGTACTTGTGCATTAATTGTGCGTAATTTGCACTGTTATGCACAATATTTTTTATGTGAAAACTTAGTTCTTAACATAGAAAAAGGCCTATAGTCATTGCTCAATGTCACTAAGTTACGATGACATTGAGTCATTGCTATAAGCCTTTTCTCTATACTAAGTATTATGTCTATTCATCTTTTGTTGTAATATATCAGTTCTTTATGCTTGGTTTACAGATCTGAAAAGTTCCATTTTCTCTTTTACCGTAGCTTTTATTGCATCAACACCAGGAGCTAATAATTTACGAGGGTCAAATCCTTTGCCCTGTAAATCTTTCCCTGACTCAATATATTTACGAGTAGCTTCTGCAAATGTTAACTGACATTCAGTATTTACATTGATTTTAGCAACACCTAAAGAGATTGCCTTTTTAATCATATCTTCAGGAATTCCAGTACCACCATGTAATACTAAAGGCATATCACCAACTTCTTTTGCTACAGCATCAAGTGTTTCAAAGCTTAAACCTTCCCAGTTTTCAGGATATTTGCCATGAATATTACCAATTCCAGCTGCTAACATGGTTACACCAAGGTCCGCAATCATTTTACATTCTTTTGGATCAGCACATTCACCTTTTCCAACTACACCATCTTCTTCTCCACCAATAGAACCTACTTCAGCTTCAATGGATAATCCCTTTTCATTACAGATTGCAACTAACTCTTTAGTTTTCTCAATGTTTTCTTCAATTGGATAATGAGAACCATCAAACATTACAGAGGAAAATCCTGCTTCAATACATTGTTTCGCACCTTCATAGCTACCATGGTCTAGATGTAATGCCACTGGAACTGTAATCTTTAATTCTTCAAGCATACCATTTACCATGCCAACAACAGTTTTGTAACCGCACATATATTTTCCTGCACCTTCAGAAACTCCAAGAATAACAGGGGAATTACATTCCTGAGCTGTTAGTAAAACTGCTTTAGTCCATTCTAAGTTGTTAATATTAAACTGACCTACGGCATATTGTCCTGCTTTCGCTTTTTGTAACATATCCTTTGCTGATACTAACATAACAAACCTCCATTTATCTATTCGTTTATTTATTAATAAAACTGCCTCATCGGCTAGTCTTTATTACCTGTTTAAGGGAATGATAATTTCTTTATGTATTATAACCCATTGAATCAAAAAAAGAAACCACTATGAAAAAAAAACAAGTATCTACATAAATCTTGTGATACTTGTTTATAGTACTTATTCTATTCCAGAACTGGTTTATAAGGTCTTAGCTTCAGCCATAACACCCTCAAGATACGTAGCGACTGCTACATCCGCATCACCAGATAATCCAGGATACACTAATATCTTAGCATTTAATAACTCCTGCAATGCATCAGCACCAACATTGGCACATAGCAAGGTATCTACATGATTTTCTATAAGTAAAGCAATTGCTGATTCGTGACCTGTTCCAGCACACTCTAAGAGAGTACGTGACTTTAACTTTTGATTCTCAAGCTCGTATAAACAGAACTTTTTCGCTTTTCCAAAATGATAATCAATTACATTATCCTCAATTGGTACAATAATTCTACGCGAACTACTTTTTACACTTGTTTTCTCAACATTTAATGTGGATTCAATATAGTCTGCAGTATTATCTAAATAAGAAACCTTTAATGACTCTACCTGACCTTTATCAATTGCTGCTGCAATTAATGGGTCAATAGGAATACGATCTAATACTTTTAAACCATATTTGTTGGCCACTGCTTCTACATGGCTTTCTCCAAAGACGCTAATCTGTTTCCCACAGTCAGGACAGGCAATATAGCTGTAGTTTTCAACAATGCCAAGAATCGGAATATTCATAGCCTTTGCCATGTTAACAGCTTTACCCACTATCATCGCTACCAGTTCCTGTGGTGAGGTAACAATAATAATTCCATCTAGCGGTATGGATTGGAACACCGTTAATGGCACATCTCCGGTTCCTGGTGGCATATCAACAAACATATAGTCTACCTTATCCCAAACCACATCAGTCCAAAATTGTTTAACGGTGCCTGCAATAATTGGTCCTCTCCAGACTACAGGCATCTCTTCCTCATCTAATAGCAGATTAATAGACATCAGTTTTGTGCCTTTCTCTGTTACTGCTGGAAACATTCCCATCTCATTTCCTATCGCTTTTGAGTGAACCCCAAAAGTTTTTGGAATTGATGGTCCAGTAATATCTGCGTCTAAAATTGCTGTATTGTAACCTTTTCGATTCATCAATACGGATAAATAGGAAGTCGTCAGTGATTTACCAACGCCACCTTTGCCACTAACTACACCAATTACCTTTTTTATTGAACTATATTGGTTAGCTGGCTCATACATATTTTCCTTCTTTTGTTCTGGTGTACAGCTGGTGGAACAGCTGTCACAATTGCCTGTACAACTCATTTTATCCAATCCTTTCTATAATTAATACAACAAGCCTTTTTTTGTAAGACGTTATTGTTTCTTTCAATTTTTCAAATTTGTGTAAACTTTTTTTATAATGTGCATATGCGCAAAACTAATTATACTTATCTACCATGGAAAAGTCAACCATACTGCAATATGAGTATTATTTTATGCGACTCAGACATATAATCAATATCATAGAACTAAATTTGTTCATTAGAATTTTTTCAACTGTATCCCGCTATTTTCGACGCTAATTTGCACATAATTACTATTAGTTATCACAATAACAATCAAATTTTATCATATATGAACAAATATAGCGCTTTGTCGAAAATTATATAGAATAATGCTCATAACTGTGATAAAATGCTACTTAGTGGTAATTGTGCCTATGGGTAATATTATAGGATTTTGACCGTATGGAGGATGACTATGAATGCAGAAGTAAGCAAATTTGAAGATAAATTAAAAGAACTTGTTCTATTAGCCAAAAAGAATAAAGGGGTTATTGAAGTTGAAAAGGTTAACGATTTCTTTAAAGAAATGAACCTTAATGTTAGTCAGATTGATAAAATATATGAATATTTAGAAAAAAACAACATCGTTGTATTAAACCTATCTGATGATGAACCGGATGATAACATTCTTCTCGAAATGGATCAGGAAGAAGACCTTACCATGTTAGACGATCTTGCCAGTGCAACCTCTGCTATGTCAGATGATCCTGTCAAACTGTATCTGAAAGAGATAGGAAGCTATCCTCTTCTTTCCATCAATGAAGAAATTGAGTTAGCAAAAAAAATAGAAACAGGAGATAAGCATGCAAAAAAACTCCTCGCTGAATCCAATCTTCGCCTAGTTGTTAGTATAGCTAAACGTTATGTAGGTAGAGGACTTTCTTTTCTTGATCTGATTCAAGAAGGTAATCTTGGATTAATCAAAGCGGTTGATAAGTTCGATTACTTAAAAGGTTACAAATTTAGCACCTATGCTACTTGGTGGATTCGTCAGGCTATTACAAGAAGTATTGCTGACCAAAGTAGAACCATCCGTATTCCTGTGCATATGTCTGAAGTAATTAATAAAACTTATCGTATTAGCCGTAATCTATTACAAGAGTTAGGCCGTGAACCAACGGAACAGGAATTAGCTGATGCTATGAATCTTCCCCTTGAAAAAATACGTGAAATTTTAAAAGTAAGTGCTGATCCTATCTCTTTAGACACTCCAATTGGAGAAGAGGATGACAGTCATCTTGGTGACTTTATTAAGGATGAATCTATTGTTGGACCAGAAGATGCTGCTGCGTATTCCCTTCTACAAGATCAGATAGGCAAACTACTTGATACTCTAACCGAAAGAGAACAACGTGTTCTGATTCTTCGTTTCGGCCTTAAAGATGGACGTACTCGAACACTAGAGGAAGTTGGTAAAGAATTCAATGTTACTCGTGAAAGAATTCGTCAGATTGAAGCAAAAGCCCTTAGAAAACTGCGTCATCCAAGTAGAGCCAGAATGTTGAAAGGATACGATATCATTTAATAAAAAAACCATCATAATAACAGACAAGCTGTTACATGATGGTTTTTTGTTGCTTATGTTTACTTATTTGCAAAACGATTGAATCATTTATTCCCCTAACGTTATATTGCCGTTTAATAAATGATGGAATACCAAAGCTGCTGCACCTACCTTTTGATTATGATCTCCTAGTTTTGCTTGTAACACCTTTGTATAGTGTAACTTCCGCTGAATACTTCGCTCATTAGTCAGCTTTTCTATCTGTTTCATTACAAATGTAGGCAGCTTGCTTGCATCAAGGCCAAAGATTATGCATTCAGGCTCATACATGTTGACTATGTTTCCAAATGCAATTGCTGTAGCATGAATAAAATCCTCTATTGCTCTTAATGTCTTTGGTTCTTTCTCTTTTGCCTTCTTAATAAACTGATCAAAAGTTTCACATCCACTCTTTTGCAAAAGCACCTCTGTACTCGCATACAGGTTGTAGCAGCCTCGTTTACCACATCGGCATAACTCACCATCATAATTAATTGTCATATGCCCTAAGTGACCACCAGCACCACAAGCTCCACTATATATCACATGATCAACTACCAACGCTGACTTTATATTGTTATTTAAGCCTACGTAGATGAAGTTACTCTTGTTAGTTGCAATTCCATATATCATCTCAGCTAAAACCATACCTTGCATTTGAGACCCTATTACTACTGGTAGCCCAAATGCCTTTTCTAGGCTTTGCTTTACATTCAAATTTACTGTTTCTTTGTCACATAACTTAAACAATAGGATGCCTCGATTAGAATCAAGTGTCCCATAATAAGATACACCGATTCCTATAATATGTGGAACATACTGTGTATTACGATCAATTAATGTTTGTACTGTATCCTTGAGGTGATTCAGCGCCTTCAGATTAGATTCTGCATCTTTTAAATCCGTGGTAATACTATCAATACAGCCAGAAGTAATGTCAGCTAATTGCACTATAACTTCTTCATTTTCGATATGTATCCCGATTGCCATAATTCTTCCAGCCTTTATTCTAATGGCCATCGGTTTTGGACCAGCAGAAGCTTTCTGACGTTTTTCTATTGGTTTCGTCTCTTC
This sequence comes from Bacillota bacterium, assembly GCA_023434365.1. GTDB lineage: Bacteria > Bacillota > Clostridia > Lachnospirales > Lachnospiraceae > KM106-2. The sequence continues at coordinate 163,136 of JAEYSV010000016.1, forward strand.
TAGATAATCCGCTTCTATTAATTTATTAATTAAGTTTGATATTGTCATTTTTGATAACTGTAGCTTCTTGGTAACAACATTCCGGGAGGTTTGACCTTCCCTTACCAAGACACGAAGTACCTTATTCATATTACTTTCTCTAAGATACTTCAGATTTCCCCCTCGACTATCATTTGCCATTTTTTTATCTTCCTTATTTTTTAATACCTTTATTATAGATTAGTATAATCTATAATGCAAGTCATGAACCACGGTCTTAATTCGTTCCTTCGCTTCATCTCCTGTTGACGAAGCTTTTATATACTGCACGAGCTTTTCTCTCTCTGTCTCTGATAACGCTGAGAAGCCCTCCATTGCTTTTTCGTCTTGTGCTAAATTCATACCAAATCCAATAGGTAGTGCTCCATTATCATTAATGTCCATAAATACCTCCATTGATTGTTTAGTTAATCTTGTAGGTATAGTATTTCCATTATTCGAGGTTTTACACTTGCTATTAACACAAAGACTATCCACATACATCTAATGATTTACTCCCAAGTTCTCCATACCTCAGGAACGTAACCAACGGTCGCGCGTGAACCATTTCTTACAATAGGTGTTTTTAATACTTGCTGATTCTCTATAATCTTACTTTCCTTATCCTCTTCTGCTATATATTTTATTAATGCTAACATATCCTTATCCTTTGCACCTTGGTCAATTAACTTTTCATATCCGCCAACTGATTGTTTCACACTATTAAACTCACCTTTACTCATAGGCTTTTCTTTTAAGTCAATGGATTGAAACCGAATTCCTCTTTCCTTAAAATACCGTTCTGCTTTCTTTGTGTCAAAACACTTTGATCTTCCAAAAATCTGAATATTCATTATTTGTCCTCCATGCCTATCCTTGTTACTAAAATCTAGTCAATCACATTATACCATAACCTTACTTTATAAGACGAGATGATTTGTTATTAACTAAAAAGGAAGTAATCCCTATAGGCAGATAACAAATGAACTCATAGAGCAAATTCATCTCTATGAGTTCATTATATTGTTATTCTATTAGTCCACTTTCTATAAGGAAGTCACGTGCTACATTAGATGGTTCCATTTCCAATTCATCGACACGGTAATTAAGTTCAATCATTACTTCATCTGACAGTTTTTCGCCAAGTTCCTCTACGATTGTCTCAATTTCAGGATACTGATCAAGTACTTCCTGTCGAATCAACGGAATAGCATAATACGGTGGAAAGAACTGTTTATCATCTTCTAACGCTACAAGTTCAAATTTCTTAAGTAAACCATCGGTTGAAAATGCATCCACTACATCAGTCTCATTATTCATTAATGCTACATATCTAGGTGAACCATCTAATCCAATAGAATCCTTAAAATCAAATTTATAATGTTTTACAAGGCCTAACAATCCATCTTCTCTGTTTAAGAACTCTAGGGTAGTACCAACTTTAAGATTAAGCGCAATATTTTTTAAGTCACTGATTGTCGTTAAGTTATATTGTTTCGCTGTCTCTTGTTTGACAGCTAATACATACGTATTATTAAAGTTCATTTGGTTTAACACCTTAATATCGAACTTATTTTTAAAGTCTTTTTCTACTGTTTTATAAACTTTCTCCATATCAGATATTGGCGTGTAATTAAGTGTATCACTGTAGGCAGTTCCTGAATAATCTACATAGAGATCAATATCTCCTGATTTCAGTGCTGTAAAACAAACTTGAGTACCTCCAAGATTGATTTTACGATTTACTGATATGTCTGTTTTTTCTTCAATAAGCTCAGAAATCATATGAGCAAGCACATTCTGTTCAGTAAAGTTTTTACTTCCTATAGTAATTGTTCTTTGGTTTACCTTTCTTCCAAGTACCCCTGTAACTACCAATGCAAGTATTAAAGCGATTGCAGTAAAAGAAAGAACCATCTTTTGTATTCTACGTCTGCTTTTGATTTTTTCCTTATTCCCCTCTACCTTTTGTAAACTAATTGGAGTAACTAGCTTCTCTACCAAACCAATTAGGTAGTCTACTATCAGCGCCAGAATACAAGCGGGAATTGCACCACCAAGTATCTGGTTGTTATTTACTGTACTAATCCCAGTAAAAACTAAAAACCCTAATCCACCTGCTCCTATAAATGCAGCAATAGTCATAAGTCCTACTGCTGTAACTGCAGATATTCTTACTCCTGCCATAATGACTGGTAATGCGAGTGGAATCTGAATCTTAAAAAGAATCTGAAACTTAGTAAGACCTATCCCCTTAGCTGCTTCTAGCGTTTGGGCATTAATACTTTGTATTCCTGTATAAGTATTTTTAATAATTGGTAATAACGAATATAAAATTACCATAACTACGGCCGGTAACGTTCCAATCCCTAAAAATGGTATCGCAAATCCTAGAAGAGCCATACTAGGAATTGCTTGCACTAAGTTAGCAATTCCTAGCACCGGTTTATTTAATTTTTTGACATAACTAATCAGAATTCCCATTGGAACCCCAATGAGGATTGCAAATACTACAGCAATTACAGTTAAATTAATATGCTCTAATGTAAGGGAAAAAATCTGTTCTTTGTTCTTTATTAAATATTCTATAAAATTCATACTATACTACCTCCTCTGAATCCAGATACTGCTGACTTAATGTAGTTACCAAGCTGCTCTTTGTAATTAGACCGAGGAGTTTTTTATTATTATCTAGAACTGGGATACTTGATTTATTATTTTCATCGACTATTCTCAAAATATCTATTATAGAATCTTCAGAAGTAACACTTAGATAATCTGTTGACATCATTTGATCAACACTTAATGATAAATCGGTTTGTTGTCGTAATCTCTTTGCACTAATAATTCCTAGTAACTTCTTAGACTTAGAATCAATTACCATAAGGCTATCCACTTTTGAAGTTCGCATCTTATCTAATGCTCTCTGCACTGAAAGTGTAGCTATGCATGTAACTGGATCTTCTATCATAATATCTTTTGCCTTAATATATTCAGGTGCTGTCCAGATCCTATTCTTACCAACGAACTCAGAAACAAACTCATTCCTCGGATTTTTTAATATATTTTCTGGCGTATCATACTGTAAAATCTCCCCATCTTTCATAATACAGATAAAGTCCGCAATTTTGATTGCCTCATCCATATCATGAGTAACAAAAATAATTGTTTTTTTAAATTGATCCTGAAGGTTAACTAACTCATCTTGTAATCCAACTCTTGTGATTGGATCTAGCGCCGAAAAAGGCTCATCCATAAGTATAATGTCAGGATCTGTTGCAAACGCTCTTGCTACTCCAACCCTCTGTTGCTGTCCTCCGCTAAGCTCTGTTGGATACCTTGTGAGATATTCATTTGGATCTAAACCAACCATCTGCATCAATTCATTTGTCCGCTGCTCTAACTTATTTAGATCCATTTTCTGAACCTTTGGTATTAATTGAATGTTCTCTTTTATTGTCATATGCGGAAATAACCCTGTCTGTTGTATTACATATCCCATATTTCTTCTGAGTTCAATAATATCTTTTTCTTCAATATTTTCATCTTTTATATATATTTTTCCGGAAGTAGGCTTTACTAGTCGATTAATCATTTTTAATGTAGTTGTTTTCCCACAGCCACTTGCCCCGATAAATGCAACTAATTTTCCTTTTGGTATTTCAAACGATATATTGTTAAGTACTATTGTATCTTTAAATTTCTTTGTTATATTGTCAAATCTAATCATAAAAGACCTCCTTTTCTTATGATGACTTCATAACCAACAACTTGCATTATACTACAAAGTTGTTACTTTGTCAAATTTGCTAGTTATAGCAATAAGAAAAGGTTCGCTGGAGATTCTTGCGAAGCATTTTATACCACAGGAAATTTGCAATTTTCTAAATATAAAATATGTCTTGGCAATCAGCAAACGCTGTTTGACAAGACATTTTATCAATTTGGGTATAAGAAACTTTTTACTCTCTCATAACAATTTTCATCACCAACAAAATATAATGTATCATTTGTTAGAAGTATTGCATAGGGGCCAGGTGACATAAATAATTCATTGTTACGCTTAATTGCTACAATAGTTGCTGCAGTATTATGCCAAAAATTCATTTCAGATATTGTTTTATTTAGATATGGCATATGTTCAGTAATCTCAATCTCATTAGGTATAAACGGATTTACTGCTTGGAATCGATCTGTTTTCTCAATTAGCTTTGTTAAACACTCTTTCAAATATGTTGTTTCATTTTTCTGCCTTTCAACACTGTCAAATATGGCTTTTTTCAAATGATTTACCGTTTCCATGTCACTATAATGTCTTACAAACTCTGCAGCTTTTTCATATGACTTAATTATGACACCACTGCCTTTTGTTGTTTCCACGATATTTAAATCAGATAACATACAGATGGCCCTTCTTGCCGTTTCAGAAGATACTCCATATTGGCTAGCTATATAGGAGCGAGCATAGATTTTATCACCCACCTTATATTGCTTATCTACAATTTTATACGCTAAATCAGTAGCTATCTGTTGATAGACAGGATTTGCGATCTTTGTTCTTTTATCCATTCAGATTCTCCTTTTATTATAACAGTAACTAACATTCTATACACTTTACATCATTGTATCATTTATTACATCTTATGCAAGAAGCACTGAACAAAAAAAACCCTCAGAAACCTAAGTCTCTGAGGGCATTTATTAACGTATCAATACAGTTTACTAATTATTCAACAATTGTAGCAACACGGCCTGAACCTACTGTACGTCCACCTTCACGAATAGCGAAAGATAAACCTTGTTCCATAGCGATTGGGTGAATTAACTCGATAGTCATTTCTACGTTATCGCCAGGCATACACATTTCAGTACCTGCTGGTAAGTTAGTTACACCAGTAACGTCAGTTGTTCTGAAGTAGAACTGTGGTCTGTAGTTGTTAAAGAATGGAGTATGACGTCCACCTTCGTCTTTAGTCAATACATAAACCTGAGCAGTGAATTTTTTGTGGCATTTGATACTACCTGGTTTAACAAGAACCTGTCCTCTTTCGATGTCAGTTCTTTGAACACCACGAAGTAATGCACCAATGTTATCACCAGCTTGAGCTTCATCAAGAAGTTTACGGAACATTTCGATACCAGTTACAACTACTTTACGTGAATCTTCTTTGATACCAACGATTTCAACTTCTTCAGATACATGAAGAACACCACGTTCAACACGACCAGTAGCTACAGTACCACGACCAGTAATGGAGAATACGTCTTCGATTGGCATTAAGAAAGGTTGATCAGTTGCACGTTTTGGATCTGGAACCCACTCATCAACTGCTTCAATAAGTTCAAGAATTTTATCTCCCCATTCACAAGAAGGATCTTCAAGAGCTTTAAGAGCGGAACCTTTGATAACTGGAGTATCATCTCCAGGGAAATTGTACTCAGATAATAAATCTCTAACTTCCATTTCAACTAACTCAAGAAGTTCTTCATCATCTACCATATCACATTTGTTCATAAATACAACGATATAAGGAACACCTACCTGACGGGAAAGTAAGATGTGCTCTTTAGTCTGAGCCATAACACCGTCAGTAGCAGCTACTACAAGAATAGCGCCGTCCATCTGAGCAGCACCAGTGATCATGTTCTTAACGTAGTCAGCATGTCCTGGGCAGTCAACGTGTGCGTAGTGTCTTTTGTTTGATTCATACTCAACGTGAGAAGTAGAGATAGTGATACCTCTTTCTCTTTCTTCTGGAGCTTTATCAATCTTATCGAAAGCAACAGCTTCACCAGTTCCTAATCTTGCATTAAGAGTTTTAGTAATAGCAGCTGTTAAAGTTGTTTTACCATGGTCAACGTGACCGATTGTACCAATATTACAATGTGGTTTGTTTCTCTCAAACTTAGCTTTAGCCATTTTAAATCGTCCTCCTTAAATTAACCCTATAGGGCTTACTACTTTTTATTGTCCAATAGTGTTGGATATTCCATTCTATTGCGGGCAAAACCCCTTATACAGGAGTATTGCCGTATATTCCTAATTATATTTCATATTAGAATAATTTTCAAGCATAAATTCAAAATAACATCGGTTCGATACTACATGAAATATGCGAAAATACAATGTTTTGACAAGATTCGCATCTGTGCTGTTGACAATTATTTGCCTTTTGCAGCAAGTACTTTTTCCTGTACTGATTTTGGAACTGGTTCATAGTGATCAAAGAACATAGAGTAGTTACCACGACCTTGTGTTTTGGAACGTAAGTCTGTGGAGTAACCAAACATATCGCTAAGTGGTACAAAGCCTCTAACCATCTTACCACCGCCTACGTCTTCCATACCTTCAATACGACCACGACGTGAGTTGATATCACCAATAACATCACCCATATACTCTTCAGGCATAGATACTTCTACTTTCATGATAGGCTCAAGAAGTACTGCACCACCTTTTTGCATCGCTTCTTTAAATGCCATAGAACCAGCAATTTTAAAGGCCATTTCAGAGGAGTCAACTTCATGGTAAGAACCATCGTAAACAGTAGCTTTTACACCAAGTACAGGGAATCCACCAAGGATACCTGCTTTAGAAGCTTCTTCGATACCCTGACCAACTGCTGGGATGTATTCTTTTGGAATGGCACCACCAACAACGGCAGATTCGAATTTGAATAATTCTTCAGCATTCGCATCCATAGGCTCGAATTTAACTTTACAGTGTCCATACTGACCACGACCACCAGACTGTTTTGCATATTTAGAATCAATATCAACCGCTTTTGTAAATGTTTCTTTGTATGCTACCTGAGGAGCACCAACATTTGCTTCTACTTTAAATTCACGTAGTAAACGGTCAACAATAATTTCAAGGTGAAGTTCACCCATACCAGCAATAATAGTCTGACCAGTTTCCTGATCTGTGTGAGCACGGAAAGTAGGATCTTCTTCTGCAAGTTTTGCAAGAGCTTCACCCATTTTACCCTGACCTGCTTTTGTTTTAGGCTCAATAGCTAATTCAATAACTGGCTCTGGGAATTCCATAGACTCAAGAATAACTGGATGTTGTTCATCACAGATTGTATCACCAGTAGTTGTAAATTTGAAACCAACTGCCGCTGCGATATCTCCTGAGTAAACTTTATCAAGTTCCTGTCTCTTGTTAGCATGCATCTGAAGGATACGTCCAACACGCTCTTTCTTACCTTTTGTAGCATTTAATATATAAGAACCACTATTTACTGAACCAGAGTAAACACGGAAGAATGCAAGCTTACCAACGAATGGATCAGCCATAATTTTAAATGCTAACGCTGCGAAAGGCTCTTCATCGGAAGAATGTCTTTCTACTTCATTACCGTCCATATCAACACCTTTAATAGATGCAATATCAGTTGGAGCTGGCATATATTCTAGAATAGCATCAAGAAGTTTTTGAACACCTTTGTTTCTGTACGCCGAACCACAGCATACTGGGATTGCTGTACAATCACAAGTAGCTTTTCTAAGTGCTGCTTTTAGTTGCTCATTAGTAGGTTCTTCACCTTCTAGAAATGCCATCATTAATTCATCGTCTAATTCGCTGATTTTTTCAACTAATTCTGCACGATATAATTCTGCATCATCTTTTAAATCTTCAGGGATAGCAGTAATAGAAACATCTTCACCTTTATCATCGTTATAGATATAAGCTTGCATTTCCATTAAATCGACAATCCCCTGGAATTCATCTTCTTTTCCAATAGGTAATTGAAGTATAATTGCATTCTTACCTAATCTCTTTTTAATCTGTTCTACAGCATTATAGAAATCTGCACCTAAGATATCCATCTTATTGATGAATGCCATACGAGGTACATTGTATGTGTCTGCCTGACGCCATACATTTTCAGACTGAGGCTCTACTCCACCTTTTGCACAGAATACACCAACAGCACCATCAAGTACACGTAGGGAACGTTCAACTTCTACAGTGAAGTCAACGTGTCCTGGAGTATCGATGATGTTGATACGATGTTCTTTAGCGCCTGGGATAACCTGGTTCTCCTTACGCGGAGTCCAGTGGCAAGTGGTAGCCGCAGAAGTGATGGTAATACCTCTTTCTTGTTCCTGCTCCATCCAGTCCATGGTAGCAGTACCTTCATGAGTATCACCTATTTTATAGTTTACACCAGTATAGAAAAGGATACGCTCAGTTAATGTAGTTTTACCTGCATCAATATGAGCCATAATTCCAATATTTCTGGTTAACTCTAACGGATATTCTCTTCCAGCCAAGGATAATTCCTCCTTATTTTAGTGTAGGTAATTCACCCATAGGATGAATTACCATGATTAGTGCATTACTTTAGTTTTTATCAACTACTGCACATTCAAAAACAAATCAAATATCGCTAACTAAGCTGCCAATAGGCAGTTAATTCTACCATCTGTAGTGTGCGAATGCTTTGTTTGCTTCTGCCATTTTGTGCATATCTTCTTTTTTCTTAACTGCTGCTCCAGTATTGTTAGATGCGTCAAGAAGTTCATTAGCTAATCTTTCTTCCATTGTCTTTTCTCCTCTTTTACGGGAGTAAAGAGCAATCCAACGAAGAGCTAATGCCTGACGTCTGTCAGGTCTAACCTCGATTGGTACCTGGTATGTTGCTCCACCGATACGTCTTGCTTTTACTTCTAAAACTGGCATGATATTATTCATAGCTTCTTCGAAAACTTCGATAGCTTCTTTTCCAGCCTTACTAGCTACTTTTTCAAAAGCGCCGTATACGATTTTTTGTGCAACTCCTCTTTTACCGTCTAACATAATGTTGTTGATCAATTTTGTCACAACCTTGTTATTATAAACTGGATCTGCTAAAACATCTCTTTTTTGAATATGACCTTTACGTGGCACGTTGCTTCCCTCCTTATAAGAATACTAATCATAGCTTTCTATGATTTAAGATTCTCAGGTACTCACAAAATTTAGTTGTGTTCGCGCCTGATTTATATCTAAACCTGCAACCCACAGGAAAAATTAAACCGGCACTCTAACTTAAATTAGTGTTACAGAATCAATAGTTACTTTTTAGCGTCCTTTGGTCTCTTAGCACCATATTTGGAACGCGCTTGTCTTCTCTTCGCTACACCAGCTGTATCAAGTGTACCTCTGATGATATGGTAACGAGTACCTGGTAAGTCTTTAACACGACCACCTCTGATAAGAACAACACTATGTTCTTGTAAGTTATGTCCTTCACCTGGGATATAACTTGTTACTTCGATACCATTAGATAGACGAACTCTGGCAATCTTTCTAAGCGCTGAGTTTGGTTTTTTAGGAGTCGCAGTACGTACAGCTGTACATACACCTCTCTTTTGTGGTGCGGATGCATCAGTAGATCTTTTCTTTAAAGAGTTGAATCCTTCCTGAAGCGCTGGAGAAGTAGATTTCTTCTCGATTGTCTTTCTACCTTTTCTTACTAATTGGTTAAAAGTTGGCATTTAATTTTTCACCTCCTGGTATTTTCTGTGGTTGCTGTAATTATTCAGCTTTCTATGTCTTAATGACACAAATAGTAGCGCATAAAATACGCGCTTGATTATTTTACGACGAATGTTTTGATTTGTCAAGCGAAACATGTAAATTCTTAAGTCTAAGCCTCCATTCCAATAGATAACTTAGTTTTGATAACTATTATAGTATTTCCTGTTTTTATATAACTATACAATGTAAATTTAAACCTATTCTTACCAAATTTTCATTGACATTATGTGGAAATATGTTTATATTTTTTAGTATGCTATATGTTAAATAATAAGGGAGGATTTTTCATGAACACTACAAACAAATTTACAAAGAAACTCTGCTTTACTTCTTTAGTAGTATTAGTAACCTTTTTTACCATTTTACTAACTAGTCAAAAAGCATCTGCTGCACAGGCTCCTGCGAAAGTAACCGGCCTTACTCAAACGGGTGCTTCTTCTAGCCGAATCGATGTAAAGTGGAATGAAGTAGCAGGTACCGACATTGTTTATGATGTTGTTATTAGTAAAGACGGTGTTAATTTTACCCAAGATGACTTACAACGATCATATTCCAATGATTGTTCAATTTACGAAGTTACATCAGGCGCTACATATTATGTCCGTGTAAGAGCCTATGAATACTCATATGGTGTTGAACCGGTATATAGTGAATGGTCTGATACACTTCAAGTTGTGACAACACCTGATACTCCTAAGAATCTAGTTCAAACTACTGCTACGACTAGTACGATTTCACTTAAATGGGATGCCGTTGCGGGTGCTACAAAATATGAGATTTACCAATATGTCTCCTATGATAAAAAAGTATTAAAAGGAACATCAAGAACAAACTCTTATAAAGTCAGTAAACTTAAATCAGGAAAAGAATATAATTTCTATGTTGTTGCTGTCAAAACATCTCCAACATTTTCAGCAAAAAGCTATAATTCTAATACGCTTTATTATACAAAAACTCTTCCTGGTAAGTTAACAGGGCTTAAATTAGATACTTATTATTCTAGTATACAGTCAGCATACTTTAAATGGAATAAGATTGATAATGCAGATAAGTATGAAATTATAATTTATTCACTGAAAAATAAAAAAATATATAGCACGACTACAACTTCTTACTCCCATTATATAAGTAATAAGGTAAAAAACAATTCTTTTTACAAAGTTAAAGCACGAGCTATGATTAAGGTAAACGGTAAATACCTCAAAGGTGAATGGTCTAGTATTAACTATATTTCAGGAGAGCCAAAAAATCAAAAGTTAGCAAATACAAAAAGTGGGCTAAAAGTTAGCTGGAGTAAGATGTCAGGTGCTACTAGCTATACTGTTTATATTTCAACCAAACAAAATTCTGGCTACAAAAAATTTAAAACAGTTACAGGAACCAGCACAACAGTTACCAAATATGGAACTAAAAAGTTAAAGAAAAACACCACTTATTATGTATATGTTGTTGCTAATAGGAAAGTTGGTAAAACAACCTACAAAAGCACTAATATTTACTGCTATTACTTAAAAAGACGTTAGTTAAAAAACAGAGATAAAAAAATAAACCGCTGTAGTAAAGATTAACTTCTTTACTACAGCGGTTTTTATTACTCTTCGTCTAAGTCATTTAATGCATCGATTTCAGCCATATCAAACTCATCCACATCAATATCTTCCATCTCATCAGTAAAGTCCATTCCTTTAAATAATGAACCATCATCTTCAATAGAATCATATTCGTCAACTTCATCTACGGAAACCGTATCTTCCATACGCATATTAATATCTGTGTCAAGTTTTACATTACGGTATCTCTTCATACCTGTTCCGGCAGGAATCAATTTACCAATAATAACGTTTTCTTTCAGACCAATCAATGGATCAACTTTACCTTTAATTGCCGCTTCCGTAAGAACCTTAGTAGTTTCCTGGAAAGAAGCTGCTGATAAGAAGGAGTTTGTTGCAAGAGAAGCTTTTGTAATACCAAGCATAATTGGCTTTCCATCAGCTGGCTCTAGGCCCTCTTCGATTAATTTATCGTTTTTCTCTTCATACTCAAGAATATCAGCCATTGTTCCTGGTAAATAGTCGCTATCTCCATTATTCTCAACTTTTACTTTCTTAAGCATCTGACGTACGATAACTTCAATGTGCTTATCATTGATTTCTACACCCTGAAGACGATATACACGTTGAACTTCCTGAATCATATAATCTTGCACAGCACGAACCCCTTTAATTTTAAGGATATCATGTGGATTTACACTACCTTCAGTAAGCTCATCACCCGCTTCAATTAACTGTCCTTCGCCAACCTTAATACGTGAACCATATGGGATCAGATACGCTTTTTCTTCGCCAGTTTCTATATTGCGGACAATTACTTCACGTTTCTTTTTGGTGTCAGAAATTTGAACAATTCCACCAAACTCCGCAATAATAGCAAGACCTTTAGGTTTTCTTGCTTCAAATAACTCTTCAACACGAGGAAGACCCTGTGTGATGTCATCACCGGCAACACCACCAGTATGGAAAGTACGCATTGTAAGCTGTGTACCTGGCTCTCCGATTGATTGCGCTGCAATGATACCAACAGCTTCACCAACCTGAACTGCTTCTGCAGTTGCCATGTTAGCACCATAACATTTTGCACACACACCAATGTGAGACTTACAAGTAAGAATCGTACGAATCTTGACTTTAGCTTCGAAACCAGCATCTTGAATTGCTTTTGTCTGTACGATTCGGGAAGCTCGTTTTGGAGTAATCATATGATTCGCTTTAACGATTAGTTCTCCATTATCATCATAAATTGATTCACAAGCATATCTGCCAGTGATACGTTCTTCCAGACCCTCAATGACTTCATTACCATCCGTAAATGCTTTTATCCACATTCCCGGAATTTCTTTTCCTTCCTGGCAATCTACTTCACGGATAATTAAATCCTGAGAAACGTCTACCAGACGACGAGTTAAGTAACCAGAGTCAGCGGTACGTAATGCTGTATCAGAAAGACCTTTTCTTGCACTATGTGCAGAAATAAAGTACTCAAGTACATCAAGACCTTCACGGAAGTTAGATTTAATTGGAAGTTCAATTGTCTTACCAGTTGTATCTGCCATCAGACCACGCATACCCGCAAGCTGTTTAATCTGTTTATCAGAACCACGGGCACCTGAATGTGCCATCATATAAATATTATTATATCTATCCAAACCACCTAGAAGCGCTTGTGTAATCTTGTCATCCGCGTCCTTCCAGATGTTAATTACTTCTTTGTATCTTTCATCTTCGGTAATGAGACCACGACGGAAGTTTCTCGAAATCGTCTCTACCTGTGCTTCTGCAGCTTTTAAGATACCTTTTTTCTCTTCCGGCACTGTCATATCAGAAATTGATACAGTCATGGCTGCTCTAGTTGAGAATTTGTATCCAAGACCTTTAATATGGTCAAGTGTTTCTGCAGTTTTTGTTGCACCATGTGTGTTAATAATCTTCTCGAGGATTTGCTTACACTGTTTCTTTGCACATAGGAAATCAACCTCATAAAGCAACTCATTTTCAGGGTTAGAACGATCTACAAAACCAAGATCCTGAGGAATAACTTCATTGAAAATAATACGACCAACTGTACACTCTACAAATCTCGTTTCACCATTTGAATTCATACGACGCACTTTGATTCTTGCATGCAAGCTTACTGCATTGTTTTCGTAGGCTAAAATGGCTTCATGTGTATTTTTAAATACATGGCCTTCACCTAATGCACCCGGTCTTTCCTGTGTCAGATAATATATACCCAAAACCATATCCTGAGAAGGCACTGCTACCGGACCACCATCAGAAGGTTTTAACAGGTTGTTCGGAGATAGTAATAAGAAACGACACTCTGCTTGTGCTTCCACGGATAATGGAAGATGAACTGCCATCTGGTCTCCATCGAAGTCCGCATTAAATGCAGTACATACCAGCGGATGTAATTTGATTGCTTTACCTTCAACTAAGGTTGGCTCAAATGCCTGAATACCAAGTCTATGAAGAGTAGGCGCACGGTTTAACATAACAGGATGTTCTTTAATTACCTCTTCTAATACATCCCAAACTTCTGACTGAAGTCTTTCCACCATCTTCTTAGCAGATTTTATATTGTGTGCAGTTCCTTTTGCTACCAATTCTTTCATAACAAATGGTTTAAATAACTCAATTGCCATTTCTTTAGGAAGACCACACTGATATAATTTTAATTCAGGTCCTACTACGATAACCGAACGGCCAGAGTAGTCAACACGCTTACCAAGTAAGTTCTGACGGAAACGTCCTTGCTTACCTTTCAGCATATCAGAAAGAGATTTTAAAGCACGATTACCAGGTCCTGTTACTGGACGACCTCTACGGCCATTATCTATTAAAGCATCTACTGCCTCCTGTAACATTCTCTTTTCGTTACGAACAATAATATCTGGAGCTCCTAATTCTAATAATCTTTTTAAACGATTATTGCGGTTAATGATACGTCGATATAAATCATTCATATCACTAGTAGCAAACCGTCCACCATCTAATTGCACCATAGGACGGATGTCTGGTGGAATTACTGGGATTACGGTTAAGATCATCCAGTCAGGTCTATTATCAGATTCTCTAAATGCTTCTACTACTTCAAGACGTTTAATAATTCTGGCACGTTTTTGTCCTGTAGAATCTTTTAAAGCCTTTTTCAGTTCTTTTGATTCTTTTTCAAGATCAATTGCCTGAAGTAATTCTTGAATTGCTTCAGCACCCATACCTACACGGAATTTTGATCCGTATTTGTCATATGCTTCTCTATATTCTTTTTCATTTAATACCTGTTTATAAGTTAAATCAGACTCTCCAGAATCAAGTACTATATAGGATGCAAAATATAATACTTTTTCTAAAGTTCTAGGAGAAAGGTCTAAAATTAGACCCATTCTACTAGGAATTCCTTTAAAATACCAAATATGAGAAACTGGGGCTGCTAACTCAATATGGCCCATACGTTCACGACGTACACTTGCCTTTGTTACTTCTACACCACATCGGTCGCAGACTACACCCTTGTAACGAATCTTTTTATACTTACCACAATGACATTCCCAATCCTTGTTTGGTCCAAAGATTTTTTCACAGAAAAGTCCATCTTTCTCAGGCTTTAGTGTTCTATAGTTAATTGTCTCCGGTTTTTTTACTTCCCCACGGGACCATTCCCTAATTTTATCTGGTGACGCTAAACCAATTTTGATTGCGTCGTATGACAGCTGATCTGCCACTCCATTCATTAATTCTGGCATATATGGCTCTCCCTTCTGCTATTCTTTGTCATCAAAATCAAGATCGTCATTATCTACATCAATATCAAAGCTGTCGAAGTCATCTTCTATGGACTCTTCTTCAATATCATCATTGCTAAAATCCGGAATATCCGTATCATCTACGAAAACTTCACCCTTTAGGTCAGGCTCCTCAAACTCATCATCGCTTTCAAAGATATCAAAGGTGTCCTCTTCACTCTGAACTTCAGTATACCCTGCATCAGCAAAGTTTTCATCACCATAACGGAAATTATCCTCACCCTGAATTATGGATGTTAATTCTTCATTACCATAATCTGTAGTTTCTGTCATCTTGATTTCATTTCCATTCTCATCAAGTACTGTTACATCAAGGGCAAGAGATTGTAATTCCTTCAATAATACCTTGAAGGACTCTGGTATACCTGGTTCTGAGATGTTTTCACCCTTAATAATTGCTTCATAGGTCTTAACACGACCTACAACGTCATCGGATTTTACTGTTAATATTTCTTGGAGTGTATATGCAGCACCATATGCCTCAAGTGCCCAAACCTCCATTTCACCGAATCTCTGTCCACCAAATTGAGCTTTACCACCAAGTGGCTGTTGTGTAACTAGGGAGTAAGGACCAGTAGAACGAGCATGAATCTTATCATCTACCAAATGGTGAAGTTTCAAGTAATGCATGAAACCTACAGTTACTGCACCATCAAAGTAATCTCCGGTACGACCGTCTCTAAGACGTACTTTACCATCGCGATTGATAGGAACACCTTCCCATTCCTTACGATAATCCTGATTATTTAACAAGTATTCCATCAGTTCAGGATCTAATATATCTTTATATTTTGCTTCAAACTCTTCAATCGGAGTATTTACATAATCATTAGCCAAATCAAGAGTATCCATAATATCATATTCGTTTGCACCGTCAAATACTGGAGTAGCCACATTAAAGCCTAATGCTTTCGCAGCAAGACTCAAGTGGATTTCAAGCACCTGTCCGATATTCATACGAGATGGCACACCTAAAGGATTAAGCACGATATCAAGTGGGCGACCATTAGGTAAGAATGGCATATCTTCAGCTGGAAGAACTCGGGAAACAACACCCTTATTACCATGACGACCAGCCATCTTATCCCCTACTTGAATCTTTCTCTTCTGTGCAATGTAAATACGAACCGTCTGATTCACTCCAGGACTTAATTCGTCACCATTTTCTCTTGTAAACACTTTTGCATCAATAATAATACCAAACTCCCCATGAGGTACACGAAGAGAGGTATCTCTTACTTCACGAGCTTTTTCACCAAATATTGCACGAAGAAGTCTTTCTTCTGCAGTTAATTCAGTTTCCCCCTTAGGAGTAACCTTACCAACCAAAATATCACCTGCACGAACTTCGGCACCAATACGGATGATTCCTCTTTCATCTAAATCTTTTAACGCATCATCACCAACCCCTGGAACATCTCTTGTAATTTCTTCTGGTCCAAGTTTTGTATCACGCGCTTCTGCTTCATATTCATTAATGTGAACTGAAGTATATACATCCTGTTGAACAAGACGTTCACTTAGAAGAACGGCATCTTCATAGTTATAACCTTCCCATGTCATAAATCCAATTAACGGGTTCTTACCAAGGGCAATTTCACCCTTCTGAGTACATGGTCCATCTGCAATAACCTGACCTTTTTCTACTCTTTCCCCTTTAACAACAATCGGTCTCTGGTTCATAGAGTTTCCTTGGTTACTACGGGCAAATTTATCTAATTTATAACTTTTCTTTATGCCATCATCTTGTTTAATTACGATTACACTACTTGAAGAGCGCTCAATTACCCCGGCTTCTTCTGCTACAACGCAGTCTCCAGAGTCTACTGCTGCTCTCATTTCCATACCGGTTCCTACAACAGGAGCCTCAGTTACAAGAAGTGGTACCGCCTGACGTTGCATGTTGGATCCCATAAGGGCACGAGTCGCATCGTCATTTTCAAGGAACGGAATCATAGCTGTTGCTACAGAGAATAACATCTTAGGAGAAACATCCATTAAGTCAACTTTTGACTTAGTAAATTCTGAAGTTTCTTCTTTGTAACGACCAGAAACATTATTATTTACAAAATATCCACTTTCATCAACTGGTTCATTTGCTTGAACCACTACATAACGATCTTCTTCATCTGCAGTCAGATAAACTACATCCTCTGTTACACGTGGGTTCATAGGGTCTGCTTTATCAAGCACCTGATATGGTGACTCAATAAATCCATACTCATTAATTCTTGCATATGTTGCAAGAGAGTTAATCAGACCGATGTTAGGACCTTCAGGAGTCTCAATCGGACACATTCTACCATAATGAGTATAATGAACGTCACGAACCTCAAAGCCAGCACGATCTCTACTTAAACCACCTGGTCCGAGTGCTGATAAACGTCTCTTATGTGTTAATTCACTAAGTGGATTGTTCTGATCCATAAACTGCGATAACTGTGAACTTCCGAAGAACTCTTTTACCGCTGCAGTAACTGGTTTAATGTTAATTAATGACTGTGGAGATATGCCTTCCAAGTCTTGTGTAGTCATTCTTTCACGAACGACACGTTCCATTCTTGAGAGTCCAATACGATACTGATTCTGTAACAACTCACCAACGGCACGGATACGTCTGTTTCCAAGATGATCAATATCATCCTTGTTTCCTAAACCATACTCCAAATGAATATTATAGTTAACAGAAGAGAAGATGTCCCATACTGTTATAAATTTAGGAACTAATCTATGCATATTTAACTTGATTTGTGCAATTAATTCATCCTGATTATCGCCATACTTATCTATCAGATATTTGATAGCAAAATAATAAACATTTTCTTTAATACCAAGTTCTTTTTTATCAATACCATCAACAAAATGCTCAATATCAACCATACGGTTTGTGATAACTTTGACAATTCTGTCGTCCATTTTTATCATTACATATGGCGCACCCGTATTTTGTAATGCATCTGCTAACTCTTCCGTAATAATAATTCCTGCTTCAATTATTTCACCGGTTGCTAAGTCAACTACATCCTCTGCAAGTTCATACCCTAACACACGATTTTTTAAAGCAAGTTTCTTATTAAATTTGTAGCGACCAACTTTTGCAAGGTCATATCTTCTTGCATCGAAGAACATACTTCGAAGAAGAGCTTTCGCATTCTCATCTGATAATGGCTCACCTGGACGAAGCTTTTTATATAACTCAAATAAACCTTCTTGATATGTCTTAGAAGGATCTTTTTGAATACTTGCATATATTTTTGGTTCCTCTCCAAAGAAGGCTAGAATATCTTCATCAGAGTCACTACGGATTTCCTCATCTATATTCCATCCCTTTTCAGGGTCTTGGCTATAATCAAAAATACTGCCATCTAACGCTCGAAGTAGGACAGTAATTGGTACTTTTCTATTTCTATCAACACGTACATAGAAAATATCATTGGAATCGGTTTCATACTCAAGCCATGCTCCTCTATTAGGAATTACTGTTGAAGAGAAAAGACGCTTTCCGGTTTTATCATGTTCAATACTATAATAAATACCAGGGGAACGTACTAATTGACTTACAATAACACGCTCTGCACCATTAATAATAAAGGTACCAGTATCGGTCATCAAAGGTAATTCGCCCATAAAAATATCATGTTCATTGATTTCGTCGTTTTCCTTGTTGTAAAGTCTTACTTTGACTTTAAGTGGAGCTGCATACGTGGCATCTCTTTCTTTGCATTCTTCAATAGAATATTTCACTTCATCGGTGCACAGCGTAAAACCAACAAACTGTAAGCTCAAATGCCCATTATAATCTTCAATTGGAGAAATATCCTCAAATACTTCATATAGACCTTCTTTTAAGAACCATTTGTAGGAATCTGTTTGGACTTCAATAAGATTTGGCATATCAAGAACTTCTTTTCGTTTAGAGAAGCTCATTCTGACACCTTTTCCGACCTTGGTGGGACGTATTCTGTTCTTTTCCATTGACGTTTTCACCCCTTGATTTTATTGTAATTTATTTTGATATAAAACTGATAAGAAAAAGTCTTTTCTTTTTCTTATAGATGTGCTATAATTTATGTGAGGTCGTTTAATAGCATACGACACCACAATAGTGCATTTTTCATACTATCATATCTATTTCAAGATGTCAAGAGAAATTGGACGTCTTTTTTTATTTGTCTATGACAATTTAGTCATTTCAAACAATTTTAACCTCCATCTCTTTATTCTACCAAAATATTGTATTATTTATACACTACAGATGATCGTATTCCATTAATAAACCTAACTCTTTTGCAACTCGTATCGCTGCGATACGCTTATTAACCTTTAACTTTGCATATATATTTTTCGTATGATGCTTTACGGTATTAATAGAAACACTTAACATCTGTGCTATCTCCAATAAAGACAGATCCTGTTCAAGGAGTCTGAGCATATTGGTTTCTGCTTTTGTCAATTGCGGCAGTTCTTCCATCTCTTTATGAAAATACTTTGGGTAAGCTACTGCATAAGTAACACTCTCTGCTACTATATCAGCATAAAATTTATTTTTTGCAAACTCAGGATATTTTTCTAAGTATACGCTCATTAATTGTTGACACAAAACCCCATGCTGTACCAGCACTTTGATGTGTGGCATCTTCTCAAGAAGCTTAAAAAACTGATTCATGTGCTCAATGACACTTGTTTTATTCCCTTTATGATAATGTAAAATGGCTAAATATAATTTGCATTCTAATAATAAATCCTGAAAACCGTAGACACGGAAGTAAGTATTATAGATTTCTAGCCAAGCTTGTGCTTTATTGTATTGTTTTTTTATTATAGCAACCTTTATATACAGGAAAACATACCGATTATGCACTACAGAAATAGAATCGAATTGAACCAACTTACTCCGTTCCCACCACTCATCAATTTTCTTTACATCATAATTTAATAACGCATACCACATTTCATAGGCTTCATATTCAAGGTCAAGCAAAGGAAAGGGATTATTCGCAAGAAGACGTTTATATCTCTTATTTATTTCAATCAGAGTAATCGTATCTTCTTGATTATAATATTTCTGCAAATAGTATCCAGAATATGCTACTGCATCTAGCATATCATTTTTATTACTTATTTCATTCCCTTTTGTCAAATAATGAACCGCTTTATTATACTCAGTACTCTTATAACTCATCATCCCAATATATATTAGGAAGTGTGCCAGTATTCTTTCCCCCAATAAATGATAGTACGATTCCGATTGAACCATAATTTCGAGGTCTTTCGTATCATTCCACATATTTAACAAACGGTAAAATCCCGCAGCGTTATTTCTCGTATGGAACAAATATTCTGATATTTCATCAAGCGAGTACCTATTTCTTGCTTCTTTTAGTTGGTGATATACCGTACTTCTTGGCACTCCGGGCATAACACAATTTAAGAGTAGAATGCAGGAATATATGCGCGTATATTCTACCGAATTCTTTCTATATTTTTTTAACTCATCAAGAATCATTGCATAATAGCGTTTAGCAAGTCCAAGCTGATAATAAATTAACTCTTTTAAACAAAGCCAGGCACAAACATAAGGATATTTCTGCAATTCCTCCTTCGAAATACTACGAAGCACCTTGTTTAGAAACTCATTATTTCCATCATATTGTACTTCTGATAAATACTTCTCAAGTAATCCAATCACCATTTCCTGGTCATTTAATTTAATTGCAAAACTAATCGCATTCTCATAATCTTTGCAGTATGTATAATAGCCAATCGCTTTGTGATATAACTTAATTTTCTCATTTAGATTAATAAGGCAATCAATATTACTCCTCATATATCCTTGCAGATACTGTGATAAATGATAAGTATGCTCATTTAATTTTAATAACACACAAAATTCCTGAGAAAACCGCTCGAGCACTTCAAACCAATACTCATCCTCCATTATATACAAAACCAAACTTTTTTCGATTTTATCGAACATAGCCATCATCACAATTATATAGCGATAATCATATGATAGTTTCTTCAATAACTTTTCTTCAAAAATTTGAAACACCTGTGTTTTAATAAATTCCCATCCAATTTTCATTACACTATCTTTATCATATACAAAATTAATTACTACATTTAGCGTAATTGGTATTCTTGGTATTTCGATTGGAAAACTATCTATTATACCAGTTTTCTCAGGGAACTGTTTACTAATGTATTCTTTTGTTTCTGATTCTGTAAGAATCATTTCAGGTGGAGTAAGCAACGCTAATCGCCCTTCTGTAATCTCCTCTATAAGAAATCTTGGAATTCTACCCTCTGAGATAAATAATACTTTACGTTCTGTACTATTAGGTCTAATAATTTTTTGTAATAACTGTATGTTTTCTTCCTCTAATTGGTATGGAATGTTTTTAAATACTATATACTCCTGAAACATAGATGTTTTTTGATCTTCAAGTAAATCTGTTAGTTTTTTTAAGTCTGTTATAAGATTTTTCCTAAAATCAAACCAATAAGCTTTACATTGCTTGTCAATTTTCTGTTCGTTAAGGTACTGTATTAGGTATACCGACTTACCAAAACCATAAAACGCTTGGGCAAATAACATTTTAGATCTATTAAGTTTACTGTCAATTAGTTTCATAATACGTTCATTGCGGTACCAAATAGAATTAGATTCTGGCAGCAAAAACAATAGCTCTATTTCTTTCATCATATTCCCCCTTATATCAACCTATAGAATAATGAGTTTTTCGTCCATTACTAAAACCAATGCGAACTCTTTTGGTAAACAGCTCTTATATTATTTTAGACAATATTTAAAATAAAGCAAACAGGGGAAGGTGCAAAAACACCTTCCCCCATATATAGTCACAAGAATAATTATTTAAGTGTAACTTTAGCGCCTTCTGCTTCAAGTTTAGCTTTGAAATCTTCAGCTTCTTCTTTAGTAGCAGCTTCTTTAACTACTTTAGGAGCTCCGTCAACTACATCTTTAGCTTCTTTTAAGCCTAAGCCAGTTACTTCACGAACTACTTTGATAACTTTAACTTTGTTAGGACCAACTTCAGTTAATTCTACATCAAATTCAGTTTTTTCTTCTTCAACTGCACCTGCATCTGCAGCTGCCGCTACAACAACACCAGCTGCTGCGGAAACGCCAAATTCTTCTTCACAAGCTTTTACTAAATCATTTAATTCTAATACTGTTAAGCTTTTAATAGCTTCGATAAATTCTTGAGTTGTCATTATTCATTACCTCCAAAAAATTTTAATTGTTATTGTTTGCACGTATCAACGTGATGCACTATGCTTCTTGTTTTTCAGCGATTTGCTTAATAACACGAGCGAAGTTTGTAATAGGAGATTGCATACTTCCAAGCAATCTGGAAATAAGAACCTCTCTGGAAGGAATATTAGCAATTGCTTTTACGCCGTTTGCATCATATAAAGTTCCTTCTACTACTGCTGCTTTAAATTCAAGTTTGTCTGCTTTCTTAGCCACTTCATTAAGAACTCTTGCAGGAGCAGTTGCATCCTCAACACCAAAAGCGATAGCTGTAGGTCCTTCTAAATGTGGGGCTAATTGAGCGAAATCAGTTCCTTCGAAAGCTCTTTTAAGTAAAGTGTTTTTGTATACTTTGTATACAACTCCAGCTTCTCTTAACTGTTTACGAAGTTGAGTATCCTGTTCTACTGTTAAACCACGGTAGTCTACTAATACTGCGGATTGTGCATTTGCAGCAAATCCTTTGATTTCTTCAACGATAGGTTGTTTTAATTCTACCTTTGCCATTATGCTGTACCTCCTTATAGAATGCGGGTATTCACCCAGGCACCGCCGTATTTGTTTTGAAACAAAGTTTTCTACATAGAAAAACCTTGCTGCAAGACAGCAAGGTTTATAAGTCATAATAGAAGCTTATATTTCCTCGGTAGGCGTTTTCACCTTATGCCTTGCGGCACCTACTGTCTTCGGCAGTTATAGACGAGCACTAACACTCGACTTGACGAGTATAACACATACTACAAGAAGTGTCAAGTAATAATATGCGTTTTACATCTTCCTTTATTAGTAAAAAGAAGTTCTGCATCGGCAGAACTTCTTTTTACTATTTCTACTGCTTATTAATTCAATCTTGCAGTATTGATTTTTACACCAGGTCCCATAGTGGACGCGATAGTAACGCTCTTAAGGTATTGACCTTTAGCAGCGCTTGGTTTTGCTTTAATAATTGCCCCGATTAAAGTATTAAAGTTATCGTTAAGTTGTTCTTCAGCGAAGGACACCTTACCAAGTGGAACATGAATAATGTTTGACTTATCAAGTCTGTATTCGATCTTACCTGCTTTAATATCGTTAACAGCTTTTGTAACATCCATTGTTACAGTACCAGCTTTTGGGTTTGGCATTAAACCTTTTGGTCCGAGAACACGTCCAAGACGACCAACAACACCCATCATATCTGGAGTAGCTACTACAACATCAAAATCTAACCAGCCTTCATTCTGAATTCTTGGAATTAATTCTTCTCCACCAACAAAATCTGCACCAGCTGCTTCAGCTTCTGCCACTTTATCGCCTTTTGCGAATACAAGAACTTTAACTGTTTTACCTGTTCCGTGTGGTAATACTACCGCACCACGAACTTGCTGGTCAGCATGACGTCCATCAACGCCAAGTCTGATATGCGCTTCTACTGTTTCATCGAATTTTGCAACAGCTGCTTTTTTAACTAAAGTTACTGCTTCCGCTACATCATAAGCCATAGATTTATCTACAAGCTTAGCAGCTTCAACATATTTCTTTCCTCTTTTCATTCTTTTACCTCCTAGTGGTGTTATCGGGAGTTGTCCCTCCCACATATTTACGATCGATTACGGATGAAATCTTATCTATACCTAATATTATTGAGCTAATGCTCCTTTGATTTTAAATCAAAATTAATCTTCGATTACAATACCCATACTTCTTGCAGTACCAGCAATCATGCTTGTAGCAGATTCAATGCTAGCAGCATTTAAGTCTGGCATTTTTAGCTCAGCAATTTTCTGTAGATCTGCTCTTGTTAATTTTGCTACTTTATTTTTATTTGGTACTCCTGAACCGGATTTAATATTAGCAGCTTTCTTTAATAATACTGCTGCTGGAGGAGTTTTAGTAATAAAACTAAAACTTCTATCTGCATAAACTGTGATTACTACTGGAATAATCATACCTTCCTGGTTTGCAGTTCTAGCATTGAACTCTTTAGTGAATTGCACAATGTTAACTCCGTGCTGACCAAGTGCAGGACCTACCGGTGGAGCTGGTGTAGCCTTTGCAGCTGGAATCTGTAATTTAATATAACCTGTAACTTTCTTTGCCATTATAGCCTACCTCCTGAATTTTGTGGTATTATCGGGAGTTTTCCCTCCCACCATCTGAATAGAATCAGATGTTTATATCTTTTTAATATCTGCGAAACTAATTTCAACAGGTGTTTCGCGACCAAACATATCAACGTTGATTGTGACTACTTGTCTGTGAGGATTGACATGTGTAACTATTCCACTTGTATCTTCCCACGCTCCGCTCACAACCACGATAGCATCTCCTACTTCAAGATCGAAATTGATATCAGCCTTGGAATGAAGACCCATACTTTTTAGTTCTTCCTCAGTTAAAGGAACCGGTTTGGATCCAGGTCCAACAAATCCGGTAACACCTCTGGTATTACGAACCACATACCAAGTATCATCATTCATTATCATGTTAATCAGAACATAAGCCGGAAACATTTTCTTGCTTGTATTCTTTTTAACACCATCTTTGATTTCAGCAACTTCCTGCATAGGAACAGATACTTCTAGAATTTGGTCTTGAAGCTTTCTGTTTTCAATTGTTTTTTCAATGTTTGCTTTAACCTTATTCTCATAACCAGAATAAGTATGAACAACATACCAATTTGCTTCTGCCATCATATCACCCTTATCTGAACAACCAGTCAATGCCTACTGTATATATAGCATCCACGATTGCTATCACTCCACCTAGAACTACAGAAATTACAAGAACAGCAATCGTCTGTCTTGTCAGGGATTTTTTATCTGGCCAAACAACTTTCTTAAATTCAGATTTAAGAGTTGCGAATTTGCCTCTTTTTTTCGCATGTGTTGCAGTATTTGTTGAATCTCCCATTTCCTCACATTCCTTTCTCGTAAATAAATTAATTATTTACCAATGAAACTTCGTAATTGCAATGTACCTCGCTTACAGTAACCTTCTGGTTGATTATTTTGTTTCCTTGTGTAAAGTGTGTGATTTACAGAACTTACAATATTTTTTAGTTTCCATTCTATCTGGATGATTTTTCTTTTCTTTTGTCATATTGTAGTTACGTTGTTTGCATTCTGTACAAGCTAATGTAATCTTTACGCGCACAGCTTCCACCTCCGCTAAAATTTCTTTATTGTATTCTTTGTTTTCTTGTTACAATCATTACTGATTTTAGGCATAAAAAAAAGACCTCTTCCATCGCTCATTCAGAATATCACAGTCTTTTACGTTCGTCAATAGTTTTTCAACGTTTTGGCCTTTGTTTACAAAAATTTACTTTCTTTTTAATTCTAACACAAAGGCCGATAACATTTATCTATTCCTCTTAACAAACTCAGTAGGAGAAATTCCTACATGTTTCTTAAATATACGACTAAAATAATTCGGATCTTGATATCCCACTAGGTAACATATTTCCTTAATCGTCATATCCGATTGTTGCATAAATTCTTTTGACTTCATAATTCTAAAATCTGCAACCCATTCTACAAAATTTTCATTTGTTGCTTGTTTAAATATCTTACTAAAATGTTGGGGACTTAAATTAACATAAGTAGACACATCATTTAAACTAATATCTTGATTATAGTTTCTATGAATATACTCGATTGCTGCACCTATGATACTACCTTTTCGATCTGTCCTTACCGCCCGAAGCGACCTTATTAATGTTTGCAATCTTCTATATGCCCATGCCTCTTGATAATCAATACCCAAATCAACAAGCATATGATAATCACTATAATATTCAGTATAACGACTTAATAGCGCATGCTCCTTCTTTAGTTCATAAGTAAGTATATAAAATATTTCAAGTAATGTACAGGTGCGTTCGTGATTTGGCAAGTGGCGTATCTGTTCAAGCATCTTTGCCAATAACAGTGTCGCTTCCTGTCCTCCATATGACATATCTTCGACTAATTCCTTCGTAATCTTCATAAAGTCATATCCAAGGAGCGAACGATGCCTAACTTCTTTTATGTGAATTATTGACCCTTCCTTTTTATAATGTAAGCAACGGATTGCCTCCTGATGACTTTCATGAATTCGTTCAATTGGTTTAACTGATCCAACCCCTATGCAAATCTCCAGATTAAAAATATCCCTACAAGCTTTAATTAGTTGATTGCTAACCCTGATTGATGCATTATGGACTTCTTTGGGTTCAGTGGCTATATCACAAGACAAATATAAAGCGATATGATTGGTTACCTTCGGTCCAACAGCACAACAAAATTCCTTGCTTACAATATCTTTGATAAATGGATACAGCCGCGTTAACGAAGTATTCTTTTCCTGTAGTAAATAGTGATGTGTTGGAATTATTTCAATATTTATAATAAAACCATAATTATCAATTCCTAACAGTTTATGATAATCTTCTTTTTCAATCAAATGATTTCCCATAAACATGATGGAGTATATCAAATTGTTTTCCATATATCGAAGAGCTTTCCTTATCTGTTTCTCTTCTTCTTTTACAACCAAGTCTTTCTTTTTCTCATTACCTATATCTTCTACTTGCTTTCTTATAGAAGTAATAATTTCATCCTGATCGAGAGGCTTAAGAACATAATCACTAACATTTAATCGCATTGCTGTACGAACAAACTCGAAGTAATCCAAAGTAGTGATTATAATAATACGTAGTTTTTTATTAAATCGTCTTATCTGTTGAATTGTTTCCAATCCATTCAATCCACTTAACTGAATAGAAATGAGCAAAAGATCCGGTTCTTTATCAATGACACTTAATAAAGCGTCATTTCCGCTTTTTACATTAGCAACAACCTCTGCTTCACTTACTGTATTAAGTATAATTCCTTCCAACCATTGAGCTAATTCTTCATCTGATTCTGCAATGACTATTTTATACATTCTCTCTCCTGATCCGCTTTTACATAAACCCGGCAATTCTTGTATACTCTCCTCTGCAACCTACAAACGTTACATAATATACTTGATGATTTACTTGTCTATTTCAAATATAGGTTTCTTGCTTTGAATCTCTACTTCAGTCTCAATTACTGTAAGTGATAATTCCTTTAATAAATCAATCTCATAAACTGGAATATCATAACCATTTTCATCCGATACTACACGCACAATAGGTCTCAGTGGCATACTACGATTTTGTTCTTTCACTATCGCATATTGTTTATTTGATAAACGTACCATTGATCCATTTGGATAGATTGCTACTGTTTGAATAAAGTTTGCCACAATCCTCGTATCAAATTTTGTATCAGAACATTCAATCAAATAATTCACTGCTTTTTCATTCGTCCATTTTTTACGATAGCATCGATTTGTTGTTAACGCATCATATACATCAGCAACAGCAACAATTCTAGCAAATTCATGAAGTTTCCCTGCCATTATTCCCCTTGGGTAACCTGATCCATCCATTCTTTCATGATGTGATAGTGATATAATCCTAGATAACTCTGTTAAGGTACTACACTTTTTTAATAACTCATATCCTAGTATAGTATGTTTCTTAATATGCTCAAACTCATCTGCAGTTAATGCACTTTCCTTTAATAATATACTTTTTTCAATTAGTACCTTTCCCATATCATGAAGTAGCGTTCCCGTTGCCAACTTTTCCATCATTGATTGACTATACCCTAGTTGCCTCGCAATTAACAAAGAATAGACCGTGGTACTTACAGAATGAGAAAAAGTATACTCATCTGTAGCGCTAATATCATTTAAACTAACTTGAACTTCTGGATTTGTCATAATATCATCTAATATCTGGTTTGCTGCATTATTAACATAATCAAAATCCATTGTGCTATTTCTGTAAAAGTCGTTTACTGTCTGTCGTAACACTTTTTTACACTCATGACGCGTCTTCTCTGAAATAGCATCTGGTATGGTAATTCCCTCACTTCTACCATCCTCGACAAAAACATACTCAATCCCCATGTTATTCAAATTACTAACAAACCGCGATAAATCCGTCTGGCCTGCTTTTAGTATCAAGCAGTCCCGATGATATATTGATTTTGCTAATACCATATCCGGTCGAAGCATAGAAGTAGATACAAGTCTCATCAACAGCCTCCTGTATTTTATTACGTAGAAATACCCGTCATAATAATATATTGATATATTACATCTCAAAAAACTAAATACTTATTGTATATCGACAGTAAAGTTTAGATTTTTTACAAACAATTCAAAATTCGGCTTAGGACTTTAGTCTTATATAGGCTTCCTAACTATTCTTCATTTAACCACTTCACTGAGCCACCTTTAATCAGCTGACCTTTTATATATGTCGTTCCTAATGGAGTCATCATTGGAGATTCGATCAGTTTCACTAATTGCTTGGCTGCTTGCATGCCGATGCGATCAGTATCCTGTCTTACAGTTGTCAAATTAGGTTGCAATAACATCGTGGAACTAATACCATCAAATCCTGCAATACTAATATCATCAGGAATACAAAGACCTTTTTTATGTATGAAATTCATCGCACCAATAGCAGAAAAGTCGTCAGGAGCCACTATACAAGTTGGTGGATTTACTAATTTCAATAACTGCGCTGTTAATTCTTCTGTTTTTGCAACACTTCGATATATTCCTTCCTTATAATATTCAGATGGAATATAGATATTATGTTCTCTCATTACAGAATTGAAACTAACAATACGATTATGTGTTACACTTGATTTTGTTCCATGAATATAAGCAATCCTTGTATGTCCTCTAGATACAATGTACTCAGCCAATTGTTGCATTCCCTGTTCATTATCCGAAAGAATACTTATTGCATCATGAAAAACATGGTCTATTGTTACAACTGGCAACTCACTATAAACTAATTCCTGTACTTCCTTATCTGAATAATCTGCGCAAATAATACAAATACCATCAACACTTCTATATTTGCTATGCTCGAGGTAGGACATTCTTTTAATACCAATATTCTTCTCAATTAAAACAATATCATACCCTTCTTTTGATGCGCTATCTTTAAATGCTGCCAAAATATGCGCGAAATACTCATTTCGAAATCCTTGATTAGAGGCATCCTGATATACTACGCCAAGAAGATAACTATTCCTCTTCTTACCACCATGGTTTTTATCTAGAACTACATATCCAATCTCATCCGCTACTTTTAGAATTCGCTCTCTTGTTTCTTCTCCAATATCACGGTACCCA
Organism: Bacillota bacterium; assembly: GCA_023434365.1. Classification (GTDB taxonomy): domain Bacteria; phylum Bacillota; class Clostridia; order Lachnospirales; family Lachnospiraceae; genus KM106-2. The sequence goes on from JAEYSV010000016.1 coordinate 192,530, forward strand.
TTCAATGCTTTACTAACTGTCGAAGTCGAAACATGGCATATTTTTGCAATATCCTTTATGGTACTCAAATTACCCCCCCTACTCTTCGTTAATATTTCTTAATTTCATTAATTATATCAATTTTGACAAAACTTGTATAGTTTCTATTAAATTTGATCTACTAAATAAAAAAGCACCTAAAATCACATCTCTCCTTTATTGGATTGATAGCAATCTTAGGCGCTTATTAATTCTTATTCTACTTTAAGCCAGATAATTATTCCTATACTCAAAATCATCTAAACTCTTTATATATATTACTTATATTAAACCACGAATAACTTTTGTTGGACATTTTTCTGCACATTTACCGCAATGTGTACATTTGCTCTGATCAATGTAAGCGATATTATTTTCTACTTTTACCGCATCAAATTCGCAAGCTCTTACACACATACCACAAGCAATACATCCTGCAGAACATACGTCTTTTACATCTTTTCCTTTGTCGTTTGAATTACATCTTACAAGCTGTGTAGCAGTATAAGGAACTAACTCAATTAAAGCTTTTGGACAGGTTATAACACATTTACCACAGGCAACACACTTCTCTTTATCTACTTTAGCAATTCCTTCAACAACATGAATAGCATCAAATGGACAGGCTTTTACACAGGAACCTAATCCCATACAACCATAAGAGCATGCTTTGTTTCCTTCTCCTGGAGCAACCATGGCCTGTCTACAATCCATAACTCCATAGTAATTGGCATTCATTCTTGCTTTATCACAAGTACCAGCACATTTAACAAAAGCAACTTTCTTATCTGTGCCCTCTGCGCTAACGCCCATAATTTCTCCAATTTTATCAGCAACTGGAGCTCCTCCAACAGGACAGGCATTTACAGCTGCATTTCCCTGTGCAATAGCTGCTGCCAGCCCATCGCATCCTGGGTACCCACAACCACCACAGTTGTTACCAGGTAAGACTTCTCTTATCTTCTCTTCTCTTTCGTCTACGTCAACCTTGAATTTTTCTCCAAACACTCCAAGGAAGAGACCAATAATTATACCAGCTAAACCGACTATAACGGCTGCAATCAATATTGCAAGAAAATCCATTTATTTTTCCTCCTTCTACAGTAGCCCCGAAAATCCGTAAAACGCGATTGCCATCAACCCTGAGGTAATTAATACGATAGGAGTCCCTTTAAACGATTCGCTTACTTCATTATGTTCAATTTTTTCACGAATTCCTGCTAAAATTACGATAGCAATCAAAAATCCAAGACTAGTTCCAATTGCACTCAACATACCTTCTGCAAAGTTATATCCATTTTGAATATTTAGAATTGCGACACCAAGAACTGCACAGTTCGTCGTGATTAGTGGCAAATATACTCCAAGAGCATTATAAAGTGCAGGACTCGATTTCTTTAAAAACATTTCTACAAATTGTACTAAGGCAGCAATTAATAGAATAAAAACAATTGTTTGTAAATACTCCAAATTAAATGGCTCTAAAACTAAATAATAGATAGCAAACGTTGCAGCGGAAGCAATACTAATAACAAATAAAACTGCTCCACCCATACCAGCTGCTGTTCCAGTTTTTTTAGATACCCCAAGGAAAGGGCAAAGACCGAGGAACTGACTTAAAACAACGTTATTTACTAATGCCGCTCCTATCGCGATAAGAAACAATTCTTTCATCGGGTTTCATCCTCCTTCTTTGCAAGATCCACTTGTTTCGCTTTTAAAGCCGCTGCTTCTTTTGCTTTCGCTAATTTAGCAGCTTTTTCTTCTTCTTTTTTCTCTTCAATGATTGTTTTGTTACTCTCACAAACACTGCCAGAACAAGAAGAACAATTTCCACCACAAGCAATTGCTGACTCTGGTCGATTAGTAGCACTTGGGGCTTTAAACTTATTCTGCAATGCGGTAAGCATGGAAAGAACAAAAAACGCTCCCGGTGCCATAGCGAAGATTGGAATAATGTAGCTTTCACTAACCACTCTAATCTCCATATCAGTACCACCTAGGATAGTTCCAGCACCAAGAAGCTCACGGAAAATACCAATTAGCGTTAAACCAATGGTAAATCCTAGTCCCATGCCGATACCATCAAAAATGGAAGACATTACACTATTCTTCGATGCATAAGATTCAGCACGGCCAAGAATAATACAGTTAACAACAATTAATGGAATATATACTCCAAGCGACTCGCTCAATGCTGGAATATATGCTTTTAATAACATTTCTACAGCTGTAACAAAACTCGCTACAACGACAATAAACGCCGGAATTCTAACTTTGTTCGGAATCACGTTACGAAGTGCCGCAATCATTGCATTAGATAAAATCAAGACTGCCATCGTTGTCAGACCCATACCTACTGCGTTAAACGCAGAAGAAGTAACGGCTAACGTAGGACACATACCTAACATTAAAACAAAGGTAGGATTTTCTTTTATAATACCATTATAAAGACGCTCCAAATACTTTTTCATCTTTATCTACCTCCTATTTCACCATGTTGTAGGCAAAGTATAAGCCTGCATTTACCGCTTTAGTTACAGCATTAGATGTTTTCGTTGCACCACTAATAGCAGAGATTTCATTGTCTGCACTTGCAGCACCTTTAACATACTTAATTTCAGGTGCTTTAATTCCTACAAACTGATCCTTAAATGCTGGTTCTGATGCTTTAGAACCAAAACCTGATGTTTCGCTATTTTTTAAAACTTCCATTCCAACAATGGTACCTTCCAAATCAACACCTAACGTAATCGGTACTTCACCACCGTAACCTTCACTTGAAGACACCGTCATAACATGTCCAATTACTTGATCGCCTTTTTTTGCTTCCAAAGCTTCTAGAATAACAACATTAGTGATTCCTGCTTCCTCTAAAGCTTTTTGTGAAGCTTCTGTAATATCCGCATATTTTTTATCAATATCATTGAAGGTATCAGCCTCTTTATATACTGACTGATAAGCTTCTGCTTTTTCCTTGTCTTTCGCTTTTTGGATTGGTCCTTTTGTAATATCGTTAACAAATCCAAGTGCAAGGCCCGCAATCAAGGTAATAACAAATAAAACGATTGCATCTTTTAGAATTGTATTCTTTTCTTTACTCTTAGACATTCTTAACGGCCCCCTTTCCAAAATGTCTTGGAATTGTAACCTTTTCGATCAATGGCACTAACAGATTACCGAAAATGATAGCATAGGATACCCCTTCTGGTGATGCTCCCCAGAGTCTAAAGATCCCTGTTAAGATACCTAGAACTACACCATATACAATCTGTCCCCTTGATGTAATAGGACAAGTTACATAATCTGTTGCCATAAAGATTGCACCAAGCATAAGTCCACCACCGAAAATGTGTGCGCCTAAATAATTCAAATCTGTCCCTTGGCCACCAAATAACACCAAGAATACAGCAAATGATGCAATATATGTCACTGGAATTCTCCAGCTAATTATTTTTTTCACTAGTAAGTAAATAAAACCAATCAGCAACATTAATACACTGGTTTCTCCAATTGTTCCACCAATTCGACCAATAAACATATCATATAGACTCGTACCATTTGCACTTAATGCTCCAGCTGCTGCTGGTGCACCTTCCATTCTAAGAAATGCTAATGGAGTTGCTCCAGATACCCCATCTAATGATTTTGGAATCATGGCAGCTCCAAACGAAATTAGCATAAAGCATCTTGCAGCCAACGCTGGATTCATAAAGTTTTGACCAATTCCACCAAATACCTGTTTTACAACTAGAATTGCGAATATCGCACCCACTATACACATCCACAAAGGAATATCTGCAGGTAAGTTTAACGCAAGTAACAGACCAGTAACAAATGCACTTAAGTCATGAATTGTAACAGGTCTTTTCATCAATTTTTGATATAAATATTCTGTAGCGACACAAGTTAATACTGTTGTTAAGATAACAAGCAGTGCATTCCAACCGCCAAGATACACACCCCACGCACTAACAGGAAGTAACGCAATGATTACATCCGCCATTATTGTTGTCGTTGTAGCCGAACCTCGTTTATGAGGTGATGTTGATACATTTAGTAACTTACTCACGATTTACACCTCTCTTCGTTATTTTGTCTTACTTCTATTTTCTGCGACATGTTTTTTTCCTTCTTTTAAGCTTTGCATCAGATTGATTTTTGCAGGACACACATAGGTACAGCTACCACAATCATAACACTCCATGCCATTAAGCTTTTCAAACGCCTCGTAATCACCACAACGTACTGCTTTCACTAACATCTGAGGTACAACTCTGCATGGACAGGCTGTAACACATCGTCCACAGTGAATACAATTACTAATCTCTGCATCCTTAACCTCATCATGTTTCATACACAGTAACGCAGAGGATGTTTTTGTAACCGGAATCCTTATATCAAATAAAGCCACACCCATCATAGGACCACCAGAAACCACTTTCTCTGGCTCACATGTAAAGCCACCTGCTGCTTCTACTAACTCCTCATAATTCGTTCCAATACGAACATTTAAATTCATTGAATTCTTAATTGCATCGCCTGTCACAGTAATAATACGACGAATTAATGGTGTCGACTCACAAACTGCCATGTAAATGGCGATCATTGTATCAACATTATTCACAATTACTCCCGCTTCAAATGGCAATACCTTAGAGTTGGTTTTTCTTTTCGTTACAGCATAAATCAGTTTACGCTCTGCACCTTGAGGATATTTTGTCTTAAGCGCTTTTACCTCAATACGTTGCTCGCCTTTTACCAAATTAGCAAGTTTTTCTATGGCATCAATTTTGTTATCTTCGATTGCAATAATTCCTTTTGCATTTGGGAATAATGATAACACAACTTTCAAACCGCCAATGATTTTTTCTGGTTCTTCCAACATCATTCTATAATCAGAAGTCAAATATGGCTCACACTCTGCCCCATTTACCAGTACGTAGTCAATTTTATTGTCATCTTTTGGCGTAAGTTTAACATGGGTAGGAAAACCAGCTCCTCCCATTCCAACGATACCAGCATCTTTTACGTACTGTCTGATTTCTTCTTTTGAAAGTTTTTTATAATCTCTTTTTTGGCCATAGCCTTCAATGGTTTTATATTCATTATCATTTTCAACAATAATGCTTTCTACCATCTGGCCAGATGTTGTAAGGCGTTTCGCTATTGCCTTTACTTTACCACTAACAGAACTAATAACATTAGCAGAAACAGCTCCATCAGCTTTAGCTATAATCTGCCCAGTTAACACCGAATCACCAACTGCTACTGTTGGAATAGCTGGTGCGCCAATATGCTGACTAATTGGATAAACCAAGTCACCCTTTGGCATAATCACTTGAGTAGGCTTATCTTTTGATAATGCTTTGCCGTCGTAAGGATGAATTCCGCCTTTAAATGTTGCCTTGCGCATTTTTATTCCCTCTTTCTATTAAAATCATTAATATAGTGTACAAAATGCTATAAGTATACATCAAATCGACATATATCAGATTTTTGCAATGTAATGTACATTTTAACACAATTATTTCAAATTGAAAACCATCATAATTTTACAAAAACCAGTTAAAATGGCTATTTTTCTAGATAATCTGCAATAAACTACAGAATTACACAAAACTTCCATATGCGAGTCATGTGCATCCCCCGGAGGGTTTTATTTCATAGGACGCAATTTCCTCGTATGAAATAAAAAAAGCGCCTTGGTAATAAGGTGCTTTTTTTGGTATGATTTTGCTAATATGACTTTTCTGCCATTGGATACATGACATGAAATATGTCGGTATTAAATTCTTCATCTCGAATATGTTCTCCAAAGTCTGACTCTGATTTTAGAAAATAATTATGTTCTAGATGCGGCACGTTGTCACTTGAGATAGGATCATCCCAGGTACAATCAATGTTATACCATTTATCATTAAGCCTCACAATATTCCATGCGTGGCTAACACCTTTTCCTATTCCTGTTATTATTCTGCAGTCAATTCCTGCTTCTTGCATCATACGGTAAGTCAGCTGTGCATAGCCCTGACACACTGAACTCCGGTTAATAAGACACTCATATGCTGTATTTTTCTGAGTTGTAATATCATATGATGCATTGATAATTATATAATCATGTATTGCTTTTATTAAATCCACTTCACTTTTTGCTGTTTTTTTCAATTCTTCTACTACTAATTTAGTTACTCTGCTAACCTCACTTGTCTGCCAAGCTTCTTCATTATACTCAATATGATAGGTAATTGTAAAGCTATTTAGAATCCCTTTAATTGTTATCTGTGTTCCTTTGTAACAATATCTTAGATAATCCGAATCCATTGGGTTATCTTTTTCATCTATTTTAAAAACTTCCTGTATCGCAAGTTGAACAAACTCATTTACCTTTTCAGAATCTCCTTTATAGGATATGGTGACTTCTTTTTCCCTATCAAGCATTGCCTGTCTTAACTCATCAATATACGAAGTCGGATCCTCAATCGTATTTTCCATACTTATCTGCGAAAGATATAAACCAAAGTTATACTTATCTAATAAGATATATATCAATAGCGCAATAGAACAAAGTAATACTATCAGTTTTATAAAAACTTTCATTTATGTCACCCAAGACGCCCTTTCCTTTTTATATAAGTATAAAAGAGGAGGTTCCCAATACGAACTTCCTCTTTTATACTAGCGCTCGTCTTACCTGGCAAGTCCCCATGATGTATATATCAAAAACTTAGTCCCGATTTTACATCATTGTTAATACGAGAGTTGCTACTCCACCATTTCAGTTGCAACTTCCGCTTCCGCCAATGCTATCTCATACTTCTCGAGAATAATCTTTTGAATTTTCTCTCGAGTTTCCGAATTGATTGGATGAGCAATATCCCGGTACTCCCCATCATTGGCACGGCGACTAGGCATAGCGATGAATAATCCTTTTTCGCCCTCAATTACTTTGATATCATGAACAACGAATTCATTATCAAATGTAATAGAAACGACTGCTTTCATCTTACCCTCTTTTGCAACCCTGCGAACTCTCACATCGGTAATTTGCATTATTGGTACCCCCTTTAGCTTTTAGTATATATATCATACTGTAGTTTACAATACATATCTCTCATTGCGCTCTATTACTACTTTAGCTCGGTCTCCCTGGCCAATATAGCTTGAATTTGCACGAAGAGTACTTCTGCTTTCTACAATACAATTTTCAATATATGTATTATCACCAATAAACACATCATTAAGAATAATAGAATTCTTAATTACACTGTTATTCCCGATATAAGCTTTTTTAAATAAAATGGTATTTTCCACTTCTCCATTGATGATACACCCACTTGATATCAAGCTGTTTCTTACTTTGCAACCCTGATTATACTTAGCAGGAGGCAAATCTTCAATTTTACTATATACATCAGGATATTGATTGAAGAAGTATTCACGAATCTCTTTTTTCAAAAACTGCATATTTGTCTTATAATAAGACTCTACCGTAGCAATATTGCTCCAATATTCGTTTAATTCATATGCATATATTCTTTTTACATCTTTATATCGTATTAAAATATCCTGAACAAAATCATAACGCTCTTCTTCCTGCGCACGTTCTAAAAACTCTATCAATTGTCTTCTTCTAATAATATACACTCCGGTAGATACCATATTACTCTTAGACACAATAGGCTTTTCCTCAAATTCTACTACTCTACCCTCTCGGTCTATTGACAAACAGCCAAAGCGCTTTACATTCTCGTCTGCTTCTAGTGTTTTTGTAACTACAGTAACATCCGCTTTTTTAGCAATATGAAACTCAAGCACCTTACTATAGTCCATTTTGTAAATACCATCACCTGAAGCAATTACTACATATGGTTCGTGACTAGACTTTAAAAAACTCATATTTTGTGCCATTGCATCTGCTGTGCCACGATACCAAAAACTATTATCCATTGTAATAGTAGGCGTAAAAACAAATAATCCTCCTTGTTTTCTACCAAAATCCCACCATTTTGATGAATTTAGATGCTCATTTAAAGATTTTGCATTATATTGTGTAAACACACCAACCTTATTAATATGAGAATTTGACATATTACTTAAAACAAAGTCGATACTACGGTAACCTCCCGCAATAGGCATTGCAGCAATTGCTCTATGCGTCGTCAACTCTCCCATTCTGTTACTGTTGCCGCCAGCTAAAATAATTCCCAGTGCCCGCATTATCTTTCACCTGCCTTAATCAAATTCTCGCCACTATTCAGTTTATTATCGATATAGTCCTCTGAATCAGTGATCCCACTAATTGAAGTATTCTTACCTATCATCACATTATCTGGAATAATAGAATTCTCACCAATGGTCACTAATCCATCTGCATAAATATCTGGTTTTAAAACATTAGGCACTTCTTCAAATACACCCAATTGAACACAGTTTCCAATTTGCACATTCTCAGCAATAATTGCTTTATTAATAATGCAACCTTCTTTGATTTCTGTGGCATTCATAATTATAGAATCACGAATAACGGTACCTGCCCCAATCTTAACTCCAGATCCTATGACAGAGTTATAAACTTGTCCACAAATCTCAGTTCCTTCCCCAATAATTGTTCTATCTACCACAGCCTCTTGTGAGATATACTGTGGTGGTATCACTTCACTTTTTGTATATATCTTCCAGAACTCTTCATACAAGTTAAAGATTGGAACTAAATCGATTAATTCCATATTTGCTTCCCAGTAGGATGCTAACGTCCCAACGTCTTTCCAGTATCCATTGTACTCGTAAGCAAAGATGCGATCTCCTCTTTCATGACAATATGGTATAATATGTTTCCCAAAATCACAGCCTTTTTGGTCTTTTAACGTGATTAACGCTTCCTTAAGTACTTTCCAATTAAATATGTAAATGCCCATTGACGCTAAATTGCTTCTTGGCTTCGGTGGTTTCTCTTCAAATTCTATGATTCGCTTGTTCTCATCTGTGATTACAACACCAAAACGGCTTGCTTCTTCCAAAGGTACTGGTATGGTTGCCAAGGTAACATCAGCATGATTCATCTTATGGAATTCCAACATAACCTCATAATCCATTTTATAGATATGGTCACCGCCTAATATCAGAACGTATTCAGGATTATAATACTCCATATATTCCATATTCTGATATATCGCATTTGCTGTTCCAGTATACCATTCACTGTTTGTACTTTTCTCGTAAGGTGGTAATATTGATACTCCGCCAATATTACGATCCAAATCCCAAGGGATTCCGATTCCAATGTGTGTGTTTAATCGTAGTGGCTGGTATTGTGTCAAGACTCCAACTGTGTCCACTCCCGAATTGATACAATTGCTTAATGGAAAATCAATAATACGGTATTTTCCACCAAATGCAACCGCAGGTTTCGCTACTTTAGCTGTCAAAACACCAAGTCTAGAACCTTGTCCTCCTGCAAGTAACATTGCGATCATTTCTTTTTTAATCACGTAATCACCTCTTGCTGTTTAATATGAATATTATACCATTCTTTTTTCTAAAAGTGAATAAAGATTGCTAATTATTTATCATGTAGTGAAAATATCCACGTTTTTACTTAATAAGGCAACACAATTATCATTTTGCTTAAACAATATGCATAATCATTCTTTGAAAGTAACAGTTAAAGAACTACTGCATAGAATAATAGGTAATGCGTTTAAATTTAATACCTATATTTTAAACAAAACCGCCATGAAAGACAACATGGTAATTATGATTTCCCTATTCGAAATGGTTTTATATTGTATTTTGATATTAAATGGTTATAATAACAATATATTAACATATTTTCGAATAATTATTATGAGTAGAATAGGATGTGTCATTATTATGTATAACATTGATTTTAATTCGCCATGTCATATATATTTTATGGGGATTGGCGGAATTAGTATGAGCGGCTTTGCTGAATTGTTACATAGCGCAGGCTTCACTATCAGCGGTTCAGACGCCAAAGAAAGTAACATTACGAGACACTTGGAAACGCTTGGTATAAAAGTACATTATGGACAGTCTGCTGCTAATATAACCAATGGAATTGACTTAATCGTCTACACAGCTGCAATCAGTCCTGATAACCCTGAATTTATTGCTGCAAAAGCTGCTGGTATACCGTTAATGGACCGAGCAGAAATGGTTGGTCAGGTTATGGTAAACTATCATACGCCAATTGCTGTCTCTGGCACCCACGGAAAAACCACCACCACTTCAATGGTATCTCATATTTTACTTAATGCAGATTTGGATCCTACAATTAGTGTGGGCGGTATCTTAAAAGCTATTCATGGTAATTTAAGAATCGGGCACTCTGGCAATTTTATTACAGAAGCTTGTGAATATACCAATAGTTTTCTTAAATTTAAGCCACGAATTAGTATAATTTTAAATATTGAAGAAGATCATATGGACTTTTTTAAGGATATTACTGACATTCGTAATTCATTTACCAAATTTTCTAATTTACTCCCTGAAGATGGTCTATTAATAATTAATGGTGATATTGATAATTTTCATGAGATTTGTAAAGATGTAAAAGGTGAGATCGTTACCTATGGCTTTGATCCAAAAAAGTTTACTTATGCTGCGGATAATATTGATTTCGACGAAAAAGGCTTTGGACATTATGATTTTCACGTAAACGGAAACTACGTAACACGTATTTCCTTGAATGTTGTCGGAAAACACAATATCAGCAACTCTTTAGCTGCACTTGCAGTAGCTTATAAATTGCAAATTCCTCTTGAAAATGCACAAGAAGCCTTGCTTAAGTTTAATGGGACTGACCGTAGATTTGAATATAAAGGGGAAATCGGAGGCGTTACCGTTATTGATGATTACGCACATCATCCAACTGAAATCAAAGCTACGTTAGCGGCAGCCAAACGTTATCCTCACAAAAAACTATGGGTTGTTTTTCAACCTCACACGTATACAAGAACAAATGCGTTTCTAGACGATTTCGCAGAGGCGCTTTCACTAGCAGACTATGTTGTACTATCAGACATATACGCAGCAAGAGAAGTCAACACTATTGGCATCACTTCTCAAGATTTGTTAAAGAAATTACAACTTAATAATGCTAAAGCATACTATTTTCCATGTTTTGATGATATCGAAAACTTTTTATTAGAAAATTGTACACACGGCGACTTGTTGATAACTATGGGGGCCGGAGATATCGTAACTGTTGGAGAATCTTTGCTCGGATTATAGTTATCCACATTATCCACAACCTTATCAACATACTGTAGAAAAAAAGGTTGTGGATTTTTTTTGATTTTTTTTGACGAATCTCTACGTATTTTTTACATCGTAAAAGTGCCCGAAACACTGCAGATTTTCTATATTTCCTTGCATGTCCAAAAAAGACATTAACTTTTTCATCCACATAATCCACATTATCCACAGCTTCTTTCATCTCTGAAACACCCATAAAATCAGCTATTTTCTTATTTTAACTGGTGTGCTATAATGAGTCTCAGTCAAGATTGTAAGGTATTTGTTCAAAATAGTTTTAACAGTTATAAGGGCAATTTTGCCTTAGATATATTAATGGGGTAGGAGGACAGTTATGAATACAATTTCATTAAAAACAAATCAGACCAATGATGTTACTATTATTTCTAACATTTTCATTGATCAATATATGCCCACTGCCAATGGAAACTTTGTTAAAGTATACCTATATCTTCTAAGATGCTTAACTAGTCACCACATGGAGTTAAGTGTTTCTGCAATTGCAGACCGTCTGGAAGATACCGAAAAAGATATCGTTCGAGCACTTTCTTACTGGGAAAAAGTAGGGCTGATTACATTAACGAAGAATGAAGCCAATCAAATAACAAATATAATCTTTAACACAATGTTGAACCCTCGTAATAGTGAGAATCATTCATCTGATAATACTTTTGAGGGTGATAATAATATAATTGAAGATTCCTCATCATTAAGCGAAACTAAAGCTGATGTAGATCAGACATATTCAAATGAGTCAGAACAAAAATTTGATAAGCCAGTTTATACAAAGGCTCAGATAAACGAGTTAAGCAAAGATAATCATCTAAAATTCGCGTTATCTGCTATAGAATCCTATATGCAACGGCCACTTAAACCTACAGACTATCAACTCATTCTTTACTTGTATGAAAGCATTGGATTTCATGCTGACTTAATTATGTATTTGTATGAATACTGCATTAGTATCAATAAAAGAAGCACAAGCTATATAGAAACAGTTGCACTTTCTTGGGCTAAAGAAGGCTTAGATACAGAGGAGAAGGCAAAACAGTATGTTACACAATTTAATAAATCCTATCAATCTGTAAATAAAGCTTTTGGGTTAAACCGTGCCCCTGGAGATATCGAGATGCAATTTATTAATAAATGGGTGATGAAGCTTGGTTTTACTACGGAAATAATTGTCGAAGCATGTAATCGTACATTACTTCGTGCAGGAAAACCAGACTTTACCTATGCAGACAGAATACTTGAGAACTGGGCAACTAATAAAGTGACTTCTTTGGCAGACATCGCTTCTTTAGATGCTTACTATAAACAGAATAACCAGACAAAACGTACACCGATAGCCGATAAGCCTGCAACTAACAACAAATTTAACAATTTTTCTCAACGCAGTTACACAAAAGAAGATTATATTAAGATGGAACAATTGTTAATTAATAAATAAGTCAATATGAATGGAGGACATTTATGATTTTAGGGAATTCACAATATAATATTATACTCCGTGAATATGATGAATTACAATTTCGTAATAAACACCGTTTAAACCAGCGAATTAACGAAGTTTACTCTTTAATCCCAAAGCTTAAAGAGATCGATGATGCCCTGGTTACCAACAGTGCCTCCTGTGCAAAACGAGCTTTATTTACAGATGATGACCTGACAAAAGAACTACACGCTATGAATCAACCATTACTACAATTAAAACAGGAGTTATTACAGGCAAATGGATATCCTGATAACTATCTAGAACCTATCTATTCGTGTACTGATTGCCATGATACAGGTTTTATCGGTACTAATAAGTGCCAGTGTTTTAAGCAAAAAATGGTTGATTTGATTTTTTCTCAAGATACCGTAAAAGATATCCTTACAAAAGAAAATTTTAATAATTTTCGCTTCTCCTATTACTCTGATGATGTTAAAGACCGACTAACCGGCCTAACACCTTATGAAAATATTTTACGCATCACGAATCTCTGTAAAAGTTTTATTACTAAATTTGATAGTAATTATCAAAACCTCTTGATCTACGGCAATACTGGTGTAGGAAAGACCTTTTTAGCCAATTGTATCGCCCACGAATTGATGCAATCCGGACATATTGTTATTTACTTGACTGCATATCAACTATTCTCTTTATTAGAAAAAAGTAAATTCGAAAAAGGACAAGAAACTGCAGCAGAAAAGTTAAACCTCGACCTAATATTCGATTCGGACCTTCTGATAATTGATGATTTAGGTACTGAAATGACAAACTCTTTTATTTCCTCACAGCTATACAATTGCATTAATGAACGACATTTAAAGCATAAGTCGACTATTATCTCTACAAACTATTCACTTGATGAGATTAACACGACCTATAGCGAACGTATCTGGTCAAGAATTACTGGTAATTATACCCTCCTTAACGTATTTGGTGATGATATTCGTATAACAAAACGTTTAAACCTTAAATAACAGGTAAAAATTATTAATTGATGAAAATGTTAACTTATTATACTTTATTTTGCCCTTGACTTAAAAAAGGTGTAATGGTATAAACATATTGGACATTGTTACCAATGAAATAGCTAGTATAGATGGAGGATACATTCATGTCGCAAGAAGAAAAGAATTTAGAAACCGTTCCCGTGGGTAATCTCGGAATAATTGCACTTGACAGTAGCAGAAAAATCGCTCAAAGAGTGGACGATTACATCGTTTCCTGGAGAGAAACCCGCGAAAGCGAACATGCCGGAAACATTGTATTTAAGAACTACAAAAAGGATTCTTACCTAGTAAAATCCTCCTGCCCTAGATTTGGGTCCGGAGAAGCCAAAGGTATTATTAAAGAATCTGTTCGTGGATTAGACGTATACATCTTAGTTGATGTTTGTAACTATAGTATCACTTATTCTTTATGCGGACAAACGAATCACATGTCTCCAGACGATCATTATCAAGATTTAAAACGCATTATAGCAGCCATTGGCGGAAAAGCTCGTAGAATTACTGTTATTATGCCTTTCTTATATGAAAGCAGACAGCATAAGAGAAGCTCTAGAGAATCTTTAGACTGTGCCTTAGCACTTCAGGAATTAACCTCAATGGGTGTAGAAAGTATCATCACTTTTGATGCTCATGATCCAAGAGTTCAAAACTCCATTCCACTAAAAAGTTTTGAAACAGTTTTACCTACCTACCAGTTTATCAAAGCCTTATTAAAGAGTGTTCCTGACCTAAAAGTGGATGCTAAACATCTTATGGTAATAAGCCCTGATGAAGGTGCCATGGGTAGAGCAGTTTATTTTGGTAACGTAATGGGTGCTGATGTAGGTATGTTTTATAAAAGAAGAGATTATACTACCATAGTTGATGGTCGTAACCCTATTCTTGCTCACGAATTCCTTGGTTCAGACTTAGAAGGAAAAGATGTCATTATCGTGGATGATATGATTAGTTCTGGTGAAAGTATGTTAGATGTAGCTTCAGAATTAAAGAGAAGAAAAGCTGGTCGTATCTTTATTGCTGCTACTTTCGGGCTCTTCACTAATGGTTTTTCAAAATTCGATAAAGCTTATCAAGATGGACTTTTTGACCTAATTTTAACTACTAACTTAATCTATCAACCTGAAGAATTGTTAAGCAGACCATATTATGCAAACGTAGATATGAGTAAGTATATTGCATTGCTAATTGATACGTTAAATCATGATAACTCAATCAGTGAATTATTAAGTCCAACCGAAAAAATACAATCTTTACTACAGCGTCATGCTGAAAAACAGCTAAATAAATAAGATTATATCAAAGGCAGTATTCTTAACATCTTAAAGTACTTAAGGTGACAAAATACTGCCTATATTTTTAATTATATTCGGGACACTTACTCTTCCTCTATTTCATTATCTTGATATTCAAAATCATGATCAGAATATAATTCAGAAAATGTCTCCTCAGAATTTGTGCCTTCCTTATAATCTTCGAATTCATAATTTTCATCAATCATTTCTTCATCACTTACTTCTTCATCAGACATTTCTTCATCAAACATGTCTTCATCAAACATTTCTTCATCAATCACATTTTCATCAATAACTTCTTCATTAATAACTTCTTCATTAATAACTTCTTCATCAATAACTTCTTCATCAATAACTTCTTCACTGATTACTTCTTCATCGATTACCTTTTCTTCTTTTATCACTTCCTCATTTAATGTGTTATTACCTGTTTTATTACCATTTTTCTCTACATCTTCAGCTTTTTCTCTATCTACTTTATTATTTTCTTCCTGTTTATAATTAGGTTTAATAAACTGAAGCGGTTTTAATCCTTGATGAATCTTAGTCATGTACTGATGCCAGATTTCTAATGGGTAAGTATTACCTTTTAACTTTTTGTTCTCTTTCGGAATATCATAACCTACCCAGACACAGGTAGTATAATATGGCGTATATCCTACAAACCATCCATCCCTATTACCGTTGGTTGTCCCTGTTTTCCCTGCAGAAGGCATCTTATCAAGCGCGTATCCCTTTGCAGTCCCTCTCTTTAAAACACCACTCAGCATATCCGTCATAATAGCAGTAGCATTTTTATCATAAACACTAATTCCTGATGTATCATGCTCATATAGCAGAACACCATCTGCATCTTCTATTTTAACAATACATGATGCCGGGCGATACAGCCCACCATTTGCTATTGTACCATAGGCTGATGCCATCTCTATCGGACTAACTCCGTTAGTAAACCCACCTATTGAAGCACTTGGTAAATAATCATTTTCAGATAATTTACGGAAATGCATTTGATATAAAAAGCTAATTCCGGTATAGGCACCAACATCTTCAAACAACTGATATGCCACTGTATTACGTGACTTTTCAACAGCAGTACGTAATGTCATTTCTCCTAGGAATCGACCATCACTATTTTGAGGACCACCTTCTATTTTCTCATCTCGCACGATAGAGTCTGGTCCATATCCCTTCATAATTGCAGGTAAATAAACAATGAGTGGTTTTATTGCACTTCCAGGTTGACGATAACTCTGATAAGCACGGTTTAATGTATATCCTACTGTATCCTGCTTTCTTCCCCCTACCACTGCTGTAACTAACCCCGTCTGATTGTCAATAGTAACTGCCGCTCCTTGAAAAGCATAGATTCCATCTTCTTTTAGCTCCTTACTTTCAGCTAACCCCTCAGTTACAGATGTTTGAAGTAAGTTCTGCTGCCTTGGATCAATGGAAGTATAAATATGATATCCACCTCGGTATAATTTTTGCTGGCACTCTGTATATATATCGCTATATTTTTTTTCGTACTTTTCTTTATCCTCTGCGTTTTCAAATTGATTTCTAAAAACAAAGCCTTGGAGTTTCATTAATACTTCCGTTGCACTAAACTTCGCATAAGTCTCAACATAGTCTTCCTTTAAATAAACTAGAGAATTCAAACTTATAATCTCTGTTGATGCACTCAAATATTCATCCCTACTGATAAAACCTTCTTCCTCCATATGCTTAAGAATACGGTTTCTCCTATTTATTGTGTTCTCCATATTGGTAACAGGATTATATAAAGTAGGATTATTCGGAATGGCACACAAAAAAGCGATTTGTGATAGTGTAAGTTCTTCTGCCTTACAGTCAAAATAACCTTTTGCCGCCGCACCAAGTCCATAGTATCCATTCGAAAAATAAATATTATTTAAGTAAAACTCCATAATTTGTTCTTTATCATACTTCTCTTCTAATTCCATTGCAATAAAAATTTCTTTCATTTTTCTTTGCCATGTTACCTCATGTGACAAGAAAATGTTCCTGCTTAACTGTTGGGTAATAGTACTAGCTCCTTGTTTTATCTCACCATCGTTTTGTATTAATGCAATAAGTGCACGTAGATTTGCCTTAAAGTCTATTCCATTATGGCTTATAAAATTCTTATCCTCAATTGCTATCATAGCAAGTTTTGCATACTCTGGAAGCTCATCATAATATAGGTAGTTTACATCTTTTTCCCCTTTCAATGGAGTAATAATATCTCCGTCTACATTATATAAATATCCCGTCTGATATTGTTTAAACGTATCTAAAGAAGAAGCCGACACAATTGTTACCGCTTCTTCTTTCATATTAATGATATGTTTCCCATATTTATTATATATTATGATACCACCAACTAGAATGGTTAGTAGTATAACTAGAATAGCTAGGCGTAATACTAGTCCTACACTTTTTCTAATTTTTCCAATCTTCTTTTTCTTTTTATTTTTTTTCTTTTTCATAATCTTATTAGGTTATACTCCCTATCTAGCGCATCTAGTAGTCTCTTTTCTCTTTCTTGACAAGTTAAGATGATAATCTGTCGATCTTTTGGTAAATGCTTTAATACTTCCATAATTCTTTCATCATCATAATAAACAAAGGTTTCATCTAAAACAAGCGGAAGTTTTATTTTTGGAAATAGATGCCCTGCAAATACCATCCGAAGTGCAAAGTATACCTGGTGTATTGTACCAGTGCTTAACTGTTCTAGTGGAATTGTTTTTTCACTACTTTCAACATAAATATTCAAGTTATCATCTAGAAAGACTCTATTATATTTACAATTCGTTAAGACGCTAACATTCTTTGACAATTGTTGATTGATAATCTTTCCATATGAATCTTGAATCTTTTTCATTATTTGCTCAATTACTATCTTTGCTTTGCCAATTGCCATTAACTGCTGCTGTTCTTTTTGTTTTTTTGTCATTATAATTTTTTTTTCTTTTGATAGATGTTCAAATTCTGTTAATTCCTTTTGTAGCTGCTTCTGTCTTACTTTTAACTCAACAAGCTCTTTCTCTTTAACTAACATATTTGTTTCTATTTTATTTCTATATTCAGCAATTCTATTATCAAAATTCTGTTTCATGGTTTCCGTAATATTTGTTTTTGGCATAGTCTCCATTTCAAGGAATGGTTTATATACAGATAATTCTTCTAATAGCGCCTGTTCCTTTGTATAAAGCATTAATCGATAACTCTCACCTTTATCTACAATCGAATTCTCTTTACTGTTAATCTTATTTAAATAGATAGCTTTCCCTACAAAAAAACCTACGATGGTTAACATACAAATTCCTGCTAATAACCACTGTTGAGAAAATCCTGCCAACATACAAGCTAATACAAGAAGACCGTATAGACCAGCAGATACCCACTTATTCTCAAAGCGCTCTATATTTGCATTCTCATATTTCATTTGCTCATTTAATTTAAATTCATACTCTTCAATCTGTTCTTTTATCATTTGATAATTTGCAGCCTTTTCATCAAATGATCTTAATTGTTTCTCTAACATTCTTAATTTTGATTCTTCTTCCTTATTCCCCTCTGACTCCTGAAGCTGCGTTATTCTTTTTTCAATATTCTGTAACTCTAATTTATAATTCCTTAATAGACTCAGCTTCTCTTCAACTAACTGCAACTCGGCTGCTGTTTGTTTTTGCTCAATCTCTTTTTCTTCTTCCTCTAATAACTTAAACGACTTATTTATATGAATATTACCATTTCTTGAACTAGTCAAGTTAGTATAGTAGTCTTTAACTATTTTTACTAACAATTGATCTGTTTGTGGTTTTAGTTGCTCTATACTAATTGTATTCTGATAATTTGCGTAGTTTACCCCATTTAACATAGGGAGATCCTGTGCCTCTTCGAGAGTGATACTTCGTCCAGTATTTAAGTCAATAACTTGGCTTTCTCTTGCCTCTTCATAAAAGTTTCTTACAATTCGATATGTACACCCTCCTACCTCAATATCCATAGTACCACTATAGAGAAATGGACTATCCCAAGGAAGATACTTTGAGTACGTTTCTTTTATTTCTTCACCCACTCTTGACATATCGATACCAACTAGCATGGCCTTAATAAACGCATGCAATGTTGTTTTACCAGACTCATTATTACCATATATCAAATTTATTCCATTTTTTAACTTTACAGTTTTATGATGAAATTTACCAAAATGGCTCAATGCTAATGTTTTAATGATCACCGTTCTACGCTCCTTCCTCAAAATACGCTAATTCTCTTTCGAGTTTAGCAAAGCTTTTACTCCATAAAACATTACTAATTCTATTTCCTGATTAGGTATTTGCATATGTCTAACGGTATCGATATACATTCCAATGATATTATCTTTATTTGCATAGGATAACTTTTTATAATCATAAATCGCGGTAGTATTATTAAGCAACTCAACAATATTTCCAGCATTCAATAAAATTTTCGCATCAATTTCCACATTACCGTCTACACTACCGTTAATAATAACTTTATAAATATTATCTTTTCCTTTCTCAAGAATCATACTAGAAACTTGATCGTAGATTTCCTTTTCATTCATTGTGCTATCCGCTTCAACATGTATTATGTCGTATTTTCGCTTCGCAAACTTGACAAACTGTAGATAGCAAGACTCTTTACTTATGTTGCCAAGTATAAAACCATGAGAACCTTCTTCTTTACTATCAAGAGGTTCTAAAGAACCCGAGTATGCCATTTTTTCAGTTATTCGCTCTGGCTTATGATTATTTCCCAGCGCAATATAATCAAACCCTGAAATCCCACTTTGCTCTTTATTAACAGTATTATAATTATTCATTTCTCCATATTGCAGCAGAATATGATTGCCTTCTTTACTTAATGGCATCAACATCTGGCTACCCATAGTAGACCTTTTATTTGAATAAACACTACTTCCATAAACATATGTATTTAACTCTTCAATATAAACATAGTCAATCACTTCACTAAGTAACGGATACACATTATTAGGCCATGTTTCATTTCTGTATAAAGAGACTTCTGAGATATAGTCACTGCTTCCAGCAATCAGTACTACCTTGGTTTTATTCAATTTAGAAAAAGCATAACTTATCTCCATAAATTGTTCTTTGCCCGGAGGTTTGTGACATAAATCACCTGCAATCAACAACAAATCTATATCGTCTTGATTACAATAATCAATAACCCTAAAGAAGGTGTCATAAAGTTCTCTCTCTCTTATTTCTCCCCATGGAAATGAAGCATCAGGTCTCATCCCCAAATGAACATCAGATATATGTACAAACTTCATTTACACTCCTCCAATCTATATTATCGGAATCTTTTCGATATAATCATACAACATTTTACAACTCAGATTTAGCATACCATAAGCCATATTTAACGTCAATGTAACACTAAAAAAACACGATAGCAACCTTACAAATTTAACACTTCTGTTATTGACTTTATGCAGAGATTCCCTTATACTTTGTTTACATTATCAGGGTCTGTTAAAATAGTATAATACTATTACAATAAGCTTTATTAATGATATTTGGTCATAATATAATGGTACCTAATGCATATTAATAGTAATATGGTTTCAATATTAGGGAACCTGTCGCATATAATAATATAAAATAGTCTTGGCTATTTTTTCAAAGAGAAAGGATGTGATTCTATGAAGATTGAGAAAATTAGTGACAACCAAATTCGATGCACGCTTAATAAGGAAGACCTAGCAGGAAGGCAGTTGCGGTTAAGCGAATTGGCTTATGGTACTGAAAAAGCAAAACTACTGTTTCAGGATATGATGCAACAAGCAGCTTTTGAATACGGTTTTGAAGCGGATGACATTCCTTTAATGATTGAAGCAATTCCTGTTAATCCTGATTGTTTAATATTGGTTGTAACTAAAGTAGAAGATCCTGAAGAACTTGATACCCGATTCTCTAAATTTGCACCTGATACCTATGAAGATGATGATGAGGAAGAGGAGGAAGAAGACGAGGACGACGTAAAAGCGGATGAACACGCTGCCTACGCTGATAATATTCTTAAATATTTCTCCAATTTGGACGAATCACTAGCTATAGAATCAGAGGATGACGAGGATGATATATTAATGGATACCGATAATAACCAACCAAAGGAAGGGGAATTATATTCGTTTAGTCAACTTCATAAGACAGAATCCGAGGACTCTGTAAACGAAGTTCTATCAGAAATGGATAACAATAAATCAGGGTCAGTTACTACCAATAAGAATGATGACGATTTAAGTTCAACTAAAGAACCGGATTTAATGAAATGCTTTGCTTTCCAAACACTCAATGATATTATTGCTATCAGTAAACTTCTTTCACCAATCTATCATGGCATCAGCAAGATATACAAGGACTACAATAAATCTGAATATTATATGATCCTTAATAAAAACAGTCATACTGCAATTGAGTTTAATAAAATATGTAATATGCTATCTGAATATGGCACTACTTATCGTTACTCAGATGCTACCTCAGCATATTTTGATGAACATCTTGATACCATAATTAAATCTGATGCAATTCGGATATTAAGTCAACTTTAATACAGTAAAAAAGCGTATTGTACTTATCAACTTAAGTTACAATACGCTTTCTTTATTATTACTAAGATTATACTCAAAAGCATTATTACTTACTTTCTAAATAAGCATTCATCTCGTCAACTAATTTGTTTACATCAATTCCGTGTACCATTGCTGCTTCCTCTAATGATTCCGCTTGTGCACTTGGACATCCTAAACAGTGCATTCCTGAATTCATTAAAATAGGAATTAACCCTTGATCAACCTGAATAATTTGTCCAATAATCATATCCTTAGAAATTTTAGCCATGTTTTTTCCTCCTATTTATTCAATCGCTAATAGTATAACCACAGATAATATATCTAACACTATCCCTATAAAAGCAATTTTTATTATAATCCTCATATTGGTAAACGTCAAGAATTGACACTATAGATTCATATAACAGATAAGATTCTACTAAGTATTTAAAAAAGTACAATATTTAGAAGTTTGTTATCTTTTTGTCAGCTATAACGGAAACTTTGAATATAATGGAAATTATATCGTCAGATTGCATTAGTTTTTAATGACTTTAGTCCTTAAAATCAGAACAATGAACAATGATGTATCACAGAAAAAACAATGTATTTCATATTATTTGATTTTTTACTGGTCATATATGTTATTTTTATGTTATTTCACCTTTTTCGTCAATTGACGGAAATGTAGTAATCTACTATAATACACTGACATAAGGAGATATTATTTATCACCTCATTTGAATATTGCTAAATTATATTTTTAACAAACTATATAGAATTACTAGACTAGGAGGAACAAAATATGAAACATGAGTGGAATGGTTTTAAACCAGGTAGATGGAGTAGCTCAGTTAATGTTAGAGATTTCATTCAACAAAACTATGTTGAATATATAGGTGATGACTCATTTTTAGTGGGTCCGACAGATGCAACAAAGAAGCTTTGGGAAGATGTTATGGAATTATCGAAAAAAGAGCTCGAAGCAGGTGGTGTGCTTGATATGGACACCAA
This sequence comes from Bacillota bacterium, assembly GCA_023434365.1. Taxonomy (GTDB): domain Bacteria; phylum Bacillota; class Clostridia; order Lachnospirales; family Lachnospiraceae; genus KM106-2. The sequence goes on from JAEYSV010000016.1 coordinate 215,255, forward strand.
AATTATTTCTGGTATTACATCTCATAGCGCTGGCTACTTAAATAAGGAGCTAGAAACAATTGTAGGCTTTCAAACAGACAAACCTTTCAAACGTTCTCTTCAACCTTTTGGTGGTATCCGTATGGCTGAAAATGCTTGTCACGAATATGGTTATGAAGTTGATAAAGAAGTGGTAGACATTTTTACAAAATATCGTAAAACACATAACCAGGGAGTATTTGATGCCTATACACCAGAAATGAAATTGGCAAGAAAATCAGCTATCATTACAGGACTTCCAGATGCATATGGTCGTGGCCGTATCATTGGTGACTACCGTCGTGTGGCTTTATATGGTACTGATTGGTTAATTGAAGACAAAAAAAATCAGCTTAATACTTCTTATGCAAGAATGACATCAGAAAATATTCGTTTACGTGAAGAATTATCTGAGCAGATTCGTGCACTTGCAGATTTAAGAGAATTAGGAACTATTTATGGCTTTGATATTAGTAGACCAGCAGCTAATGCTCAGGAAGCAATTCAATGGCTATACTTTGGATACCTAGCAGCTGTTAAAGAACAAAACGGTGCTGCTATGAGTTTAGGTAGAACTTCAACCTTTATTGATATCTATATTGAACGTGATTTACAAAACGGATTAATCACAGAAGATCAAGCACAGGAATATATAGACCATTTTATCATGAAGCTTCGTCTTGTTAAATTTGCTCGTACGCCTGAATACAATGCTCTATTCTCTGGCGACCCTACTTGGGTAACTGAATCAATTGCCGGTGTAGGTGTTGATGGTCGTTCCTTAGTAACGAAATCCTCTTTCCGCTACTTGCATACATTACAAAACCTTGGTACTTCTCCAGAACCAAATCTTACGGTATTGTGGTCAACTCGTTTACCACGAAACTTCAAAGAATACTGTGCTAAGATGTCAATAATGTCATCCTCAATTCAGTATGAGAACGATGACTTAATGCGACCAATCCATGGAGATGACTATGCCATCGCTTGTTGTGTATCCTCTATGAGAATTGGTAAAGAAATGCAATTTTTTGGTGCACGTGCCAATTTAGCAAAATGTTTGCTATATGCAATCAACGGTGGTATTGATGAAAAGCTAAAGATTCAAGTTGGACCAAAATACCGTCCTGTAGATACTGAGTACCTCGATTATAATGATGTGATGAGCAAATTTGATGATATGATGGAATGGTTAGCAGGCTTATATGTTAATACATTAAATGTAATTCATTATATGCATGATAAATATTGCTATGAAAAGATTCAAATGGCACTTCATGACAGAGAAGTAAAACGTTATTTTGCAACTGGTATTGCTGGATTAAGTGTTATCGCTGACTCCTTAAGTGCAATTAAATATGCAAAAGTTAAAGCAATCCGTGATGAAGATGGTATTGTTGTAGATTATAAGATTGAAGGCGATTTCCCTAAATACGGAAATAATGATGATCGTGTTGACTCTATTGCTGTCAATATCGTAAAAGCTTTTATGGACAAAATCCGCAAACATCATACTTACCGTAACGGCGTTCCAACAATGTCCATTTTAACAATTACTTCTAACGTTGTTTATGGCAAAAAAACAGGTAATACACCTGACGGTCGTCGTATGGGCGAACCATTAGCTCCTGGTGCAAACCCAATGCACAATAGAGATACTAATGGTGCAGTTGCTTCTCTTGCTTCAGTAGCTAAAATTCCTTTCCGTCATGCACAGGATGGTATCTCTAATACCTTCTCAATTGTTCCAGGTGCACTTGGAAAAGATGATGTTTTATTCGCTGGAGAATTAGATTTTGATAAATTAATGGATGGTGAAAACTAAATATACCTCCCAAAACAAGGAGAGATAATATGGAAAACCAAAAGCAAATTGATGATATTATTGCAATGTTAGATAAATTCGTATCAAATGGTGGAGGACATATGAACATCTCTATGGATGAATCCGAAGACCAGAATAACGTCTCTGTTACGACTTACAAAAGCAATGACTGCACTGGTAAAAATATGGCATGTGCGGTTCCAACACTACAAAATAACTTGGATGCCAGCCCTAATGAGAATCAATAAACCTCCTCAAAATATGCAATTAAAGTAACTACTAGACTAATCGAAAAGAAAAGGAGATATAAATTATGGCAACTCAACAAATTGATAATTTAGTGCAATTATTAGATGGCTATGTAGAACAAGGTGGCCATCACCTAAATGTAAATGTATTTACAAAAGAAACCTTACTAGATGCACAGGCTCATCCTGAAAAATATCCTCAATTAACAATACGCGTTAGTGGATATGCTGTAAACTTTAACAAATTAACAAAAGAACAACAGGATGACGTAATTTCACGTACATTCCATCAGGATATCTAAAAATCGTTACACTCAGAAAGGAAGACTGCCTATGATTACTGGCCGTATTCATTCAATTGAGTCATGTGGTACAGTCGATGGACCTGGAATCCGTTATGTTATTTTTATGCAAGGGTGCCCACTTCGATGTAAGTACTGCCACAATCCCGATACCTGGGATCATTTGGCAGGTCAGATAATGACTGTTGACGACATTATGGCAGGATATGATGCCTGCCGTAGTTTTTTGAAAAACGGTGGGATTACTGTAACCGGAGGGGAGCCATTATTACAGATTGATTTTATAATTGAGTTATTTAAAGTTTGTAAAATGAGAAAAATTCATACCTGTATTGATACTGCGGGCATTACCTTTCAGCCAAATAATCGTACCACAATAGAGAAATTTAACACTTTAATGCAGCTAACTGATTTAGTATTATTAGATATCAAACATATTGATTCAATAAAACACCAAGATTTGACCGGGCATCCTAACGATAATATTCTTCGATTTGCTGAATATTTGAATGAAAAGCAGGTTTCTGTTTGGATACGCCATGTCGTAGTTCCAAATATAACAATTGATGAAGAATCGTTGTTTAAATTAGGATACTTCCTTGGTAACTTTACCAATATTAAGGCTCTAGATGTGTTACCATATCACACAATGGGTATTGCTAAGTATAAAAGCATGGGGCTTAGCTACCCATTAGAGGGTATTCCTGATGTCACTAAAGACGAAGCGCTTGCATGTAGGGGTATAATTCTATCCGGCATTAAGAAGCGTTTGTTAGAATTACGTTCTTTAAAGAATGATAAAGAAACAAAATAGCTTGTATTTAAATTGAGAAGATTCTTGTATATTTTCTCTATTTATATTAAAATAAAGTACAAACACATAAAGGAGGATAAATCAATGGCACATACAATTACTGATGGTTGCATTAGCTGTGGAGCATGTGAAGCAGAATGTCCAGTAGGAGCTATTTCTGAAGGTGCTGCTCATTACGAAATAGATGCTGATGCTTGTATTGATTGTGGCGCTTGTGCAGCTGTCTGCCCAACAGAATCAATCGAAGCTTAATTAAACGTTAATAAAAAGTCGGAGGCTTACAACTTAGTCTCCGACTTTTTTTATAAATACTATTAAAATGGGTGTTTTTTTCTTCTTCTCCATAAGGAACTTGCTGCTACTTCCTGTCTACTTTTTTGCACTCCACGGATTAATTCATCTAATTTTCTATACCGTTCCTCTTCCCGCTCCTCCTTTACCCGAAACAGGTAATCCATTTCCTTAATAACTTTATCTGTAACATTTACTGTAATATTTTCTGCCATGCGATTACTATTTTCTTCAAGAGCTTCCACAACAAGGCGCATCATAATATTCTTAAACTGCACTACTTTCTGCATTTTCGTATTATCTGAATCCTGAGACGATTCCCTACTCTTATCTTCTACACGATTCTCTACAATATGCTCGTCCACATCTGAAATATCAGTATTCGTGAAGCTTGTATCTTCTTCTACATTTATCTCATCATCCAGATTAATATCATAAGGTTGCGTAGGTTCTATTGTTATACTATCCGATCGATAGTTATCTTCATTGTCTATGGCATCAATTTGTTCTTTTAGTCTATGTAAAGTTTCATTATCTAACTCTGCCAACCTGTCTATCTCAGGAAGCATCATCTTAATCGCCCGTAATTGAAATCCTCTTTCTTTTAGATCATTTATCTTAATTATTAAATCTATGTCTTTCTGGCTATAACAACGGTGTCCCATATTGTTACGATCTATGGTCAAGCCTAATTCATCTTCCCAATATCTTATCGTATGCGATTTTATTTTTGTCATCTTTACCACCTGCGATATAACGTATCTTTGCTCGCCCATACGTCTACCTCCTTTAATATATTAATAATTATAGCATAGGAAGTTTGTTTTGCAATAAAATTTCCAATTTATTACAAACAAGTTATCGACAATTGGCATTATGCAAATGTTCTTTTTTAGTAATATATGTAGATATAAATGAAAAAAACTCATGAGAAAGATATTTCTCATGAGTTTTTCTATATAAGCACTTTAAGAGCTTAAGAATGATTATTAACTGCCTAAGAATTATTCTTAAGCCTCTCTCTAATTTTAATTCTAGTATTATTTAGTAATTATTACTCTCATATTTCGGTTCATAATTGGCAAACTTCGTATACTGAGATAACCAAGCAAGCTTAACAGTTCCAGTTGGACCATTTCTTTGTTTACCAATAATTATTTCAGATACACCAGCTTCTTCAGACTCTTTATTATAGTAATCATCTCGATAAATAAACATTACGACATCGGCATCCTGCTCAATCGCTCCAGATTCACGTAAATCCGACATCATTGGACGCTTATCTGGCCTTTGTTCCACCGCACGACTTAACTGTGACAGCGCAATTACAGGTGCATTAATCTCTCTGGCAATTGCCTTCAAATTTCTACTAATTTCTGATATCTCCTGTTGCTTACTTTCTGCACGTTTACCACCACCACTCATTAATTGAAGGTAGTCAATAACAACTAATCCAAGGTTCTTTTCTAGTTTTAGTTTTCTGCACTTTGATCTTAATTCTTGTACAGAAATACTCGGTGTATCATCAATCACTAATCCAGAATTACCAATATGCTTAGCACTCTCTACAAGTTTCGCCCAATCCTCATCTTGTAACTCTCCAGATCTAATTGCTTGAGAGTCTACCTTAGAATTCATAGACAGTATACGCTTTACAAGCTGTTCCTTTGACATTTCCAAACTAAATATTGCTGTCGTAACTCCTGATTTAACCGCCACATGTTCTGCAATATTTAAAACAAAGGCTGTTTTCCCCATAGATGGTCTTGCCGCAACGATTATCAAATCTGATGGTTGTAGCCCTGCTGTTTTATAGTCTAAATCATAAAATCCAGTTGCTACCCCAGTTACACTTCCCTTATTTTTCGCTGCTGCTTCGATACTTCCTATAGAGTTAATAACAATATCCTTTATATTAACAAAATCTCCGGTAGTACGATTTTGTACTATGCTAAAGACTTGCTTCTCGGCGTTTTCAAGTATTACTTCAAGTTTCTCTTTATCTAGATAACACTCCGCACTGATACTCTCTGATATTTTTATAAGACGTCTTAAAACTGCCTTTTCTTTCACAATATTAGCATAATATTTTACATTAGCTGAAGTTGGTACTGCACTAACAAGTTCACGAATAAACTCGATACTGCAGATTTCCTCTGGAATATCTTTTTCCTTTAACTTATTTGTCAATGTAATTAGATCGACCGGCTTTCCCTCTGTATATAGTTCTACCATCGCCTCAAATAGAATACCATATTGATTATGATAAAAATCATCCCGAAAAAGAATCTCGGAAGCTACCGTTATAGCATCTCTATCCATGATCATTGAGCCGATTACTGATTGCTCAGCCTCAATATTATGCGGTTGTACTTTTTTAATTAACGATTCTTCCATTTTCTCTCCCCAAGCAATGTAACGTCTTACATTTCAATAACTTTAACATTAAGGCAACCTGTAACTTTTGGATGTAGTTTAAGCGCTACTTGATATACTCCCAGGCTTTTAATTGGATCCTTTAATTGCATCTTTTTCTTGTCAATATCATAACCAAGCTGCTCTTTGGCTGCCTGCGCAATTTCTTTTGTACTTATAGACCCAAATGTTCTTCCATTATCACCTGACTTAATTTTTACAATAACACTTTTATTCTCTAATTCTTTAGCAAATTGCTGAGCTTCTTCTAAAATCTCTTGTTTCACTCTTTCTTCATTTGCCTGCTGTAACTTCAAATCATTAAGATTTTTTGTAGTTGCCTCCATTCCTAGTTTTTTGGGTAATATAAAGTTTCGGGCATATCCATCATTTACTTTGACGATATCACCTTTCTTTCCTAATGTTTTTACATCTTCTAATAATATAACCTGCATTTATAGTTCTCCTTCCTGTTTCATCTTAAGCAGCGTGTTTCTCATCTGCTCTTTTGCTTCATCAATAGTACTATTCAACAATTGCGCTCCAGCAATTGTCATGTGTCCCCCTCCACCGAGTTTTTCCATAATAACTTGAACATTCACCTCGTCAATGGAACGTGCACTAATATATATTTTATTATTAAAATTAGTTAATACAAAAGAGGCCTTAATGCCCGTAATATTTAACAGTTCATTAGCTACCTGGGCTCCAAGTACAGTTGGACTATCTATTCCTTCACTTGCACTCACTGCTATTGCATATGAATCCAAATAAACCTCTGCACCACTTAATGCTTCTGCCTTCTTAATATACTCATGCATATCGCTTCTAAATGCTTTTCTGACTCTGGTAACATCTGCTCCACTTCTTCTTAAAAAAGCAGCAGCTTCAAATGTTCTGACTCCTGTCTTCATTAGGAAATTATTAGTGTCAATCATCATACCCGAGTACATTGCATCCGCTTCTAAAGGTTTTAACTTTAACTCTTCTCCAATATACTGCAAAATCTCAGCAACCATCTCACAGGAAGAGGACGCATATGGCTCTATATAGGAGAGAACTGCATTCTGTACAACTTCTCCTGTTTGTCGATGGTGGTCTAAAATAACAATGGTTCTTGTGCGATTTAATAATTCTGGACATTCCGTATAAGAAGGACGGTTAACATCAACTACAACTAATAACGCGTTATCATTCGCAATATCCAAGGCCTTTTGACTGTTTAAGAACATATCCTCTTCATATTCAGGGTTATTAGTAAATCTTGAGATTAATGGTCTTACACTTTTCGTTATTTCATTAATTACGATATATGCACGTTTATTTAATGTTTTTGCAATACGATAGATTCCAATCGCAGCTCCAAAACTATCAACATCGCCAATCGCATGTCCCATTATAATGACCATGTCTTTTGCTTCAACTAATTCCTTTAATGCATGAGCTTTTACCCGGGCTTTCACACGAGTATTTTTTTCAACTTGTACACTTTTTCCACCATAATACTGTATGCTATCGCCATCTTTAACTACCACCTGGTCTCCACCACGTCCTAATGCAAGATCTATCGCAGCGCGGGCATTTTCATAACCTCTCAGGTATGTGTCTGCGTTTACGCCAAGCCCCATACTTAATGTTACTGCCATATCATTTCCTATATTCACCGCTCTTACTTCGTCAAGCAATGAAAAGCGGGAGTTCTGCAACTGCGGAAGATATTTTTGTCTAAAGATAACGATATACTTATCTTTTTCAAGTTTCTTTATGATAGCGTCAATACTTTGCATCTGTTTATTAATCTTACGATCAACAAGCGCGATTAACAAGGACCGTCTCACTTCATCAATACTCTCTAGCGCTTCTTCATAATTATCTATATACAGCAGTCCAATAATCAGACGCTGTTCCTTATTCTCTTTGATGTAGTCCATAATTTCTGTTTCATCAAACAGATACATTACAATTAATGTATTATAATCTACTACAAACTCACTTTCCTTTAAAGCTGTCGTATTTCCCTCAGCAAATCCTTCTGCCCTGACTTTCCTAAGTTGTATTCGGTAAAAGCGGTCCTTCACTTGAATATGTTTTTCAACATCACTTTCATCGTTCGGAAAGTCCCCCTTATGAAGACTCGGAAAAATATTACTTATATTTCTCTTTGCACCCTTCTCATATTCAATTACATTATAAAATTCGTCATTTGCCCAAAGTAAATGACCATCAATGTCCAACACAGCATACGGAATAACCATTTCTCTCAACAACTTATTCTGAATACTATTATAATTAGATGAATACTCAACAATTTCTCTAAGAATTGTTGACCGCTTTCTATAATATATACCAATCGCTGATAAAAGATAGGCTCCTAGAAATATTGACATTATCCAACCAGCATCCATATCTACCATATATATATTTACATTCATTACTATTAATATCACTGACAGATAGATCGGCCAGCGTAAATATGCCTTTAATGTACCATTTAATTTGATTCGTTGTTTCATATCTACTCCCATCTATCGCTATCGACGACATTCTTATCACATATCTAATGCTTAATACTGGTATTACGGATAATTATACATTGTTTATTATACCATTTCTTCCTACTATGTAAAAGCCTTTTTTCCCCTGCTTAACTTATTAAACATTCTACATATTTTTTAAATTATAAAAGGCAAAGCAATTCTCGTAAAACTATGCTAATTACTTTGCCGCTTTGTGTTAATATATAATAAAAAAAGGCTTCTCACAACTGAGAAACCTTTTAATCTGTCAGATTAGTCTAATGTGTATGGCATTAAAGCAATGTGTCTTGATCTTTTAATCGCAACAGTTAAAGCTCTCTGATGCTTAGCACAGTTTCCAGTAATTCTTCTAGGAAGAATTTTACCTCTTTCAGAAATATATCTTTTTAATTTGTTAATATCTTTATAATCGATTCCTGTATGGTTTTTATCAGAGCAGAATACACATACTTTCTTTCTTCTACGTCCGCCTCTTCTCTTCATAGGAGAATCGCCTTTTTCCATTCTGTTATTTGGCATAACAATTGAACCTCCTTATCTATTCCTTATTCTAAATGCTATTTAAACGGTAATTCTTCATCAATACCATCCGGGATATCCATAAATCCATCACCTACTGCCGCACTTGGCACTGGTCTTGAAGCTGGCTGGAATCCTACTTCCATACCATTTCCTCTATTTTCACTTGAAGCTTTGCTTTCAGCAAACTCAGCTTCTTCTACCACTACGTCTGTTGTATATACCTTAGTGCCATCACTCTTGGTATAACTGCCTGTCTGAATTCTTCCGCAAGCTACCATACGCATACCTTGCTTAAAATACTTTTCAACGAATTCTCCTGTTTTACCAAATGCTACACAATTAATAAAATCGGCAGTAGCTTCACCCTGACGGGCAAAACGACGATCAACAGCTAGTGAAAATCTAGCTACAGCAGTGCTGCTTTCACCTTGGGAATATCTTACTTCTGGATCTCTTGTTAAGCGTCCCATTAAGACAACTTTATTCATTCGGGAATCCCCCCTTCGATTTATGCGTCTTGTCTAATGCATAAGTATCTGATTACGTTTTCCATAATACGAACACGTTGTTCTAACTCACCTGGGCAAGTAGACTCAGATTCGAATTTGATGAAGTAATAAAAGCCTTCTTTCATTTTCTGAATTTCGTAAGCTAATCTTTTCTTACCCCATTCATCAACGCCTGTTACTGTTCCACCGAATCTTACGATGTATTCTTTAACTTTTTCTACAGTAGCAAGTCTTGCTTCATCTTCGATTTTTGCATTTACAACTAAGGCTAATTCATATTGGTTCATAGTTGTTTGCACCTCCTTTTGGTCTCTGGCCCTTATTCTACGATAAGAGCAAGGAAATTAATTAACATATCACAATTAGATATATTACCATAGAATCTAATATATTTCAAGTAGAAAGTTATTCTTATTCCTTTTGATGTATATTTCTTATGTTTTTTTCAACCTGCTTCCTTGGAATCATAATCTGATGACCGCATCCAAGACATTTCAAACGAAAATCTATACCAACTCTTAGGACTTCCCATTCACAACTACCACAAGGGTGTTGCTTTTTCATTTTTATAATATCTCCTACATTAATATCCATGGCTAACTTACCGCTCCTTACTTCTATATAAAATAAATACCTGCATCAATTAGGTAAATTATATCATAATATAATGTTTCAACGCAACGAATCAGTTTTTGTCGTTTTTCTAGGTACATAATACCTTGACAAATAAAAAAATGCGAAGTAATATGAATATAATAACACGTAGTAATAAAAACTACGTATAATAAAATCCAAAACTACATGTTGTATTTTATTATCTTATTGAATGGAGGTATTATTATGAAAAAACTTAAACCAAAAGATCCCGGAAGCGCAATCACTCATTTTATAGGTATGATTATGGCACTGTTTGCTGCTACTCCTCTTCTGATAAAGGCAGCTACGAGTCCAGATGCCATTCATATTATTTCACTGACTGTATTTATCTTGAGCATGATTTTACTATATGCTGCAAGCACGGTATACCATACTTTTAATATTTCCAAAAAAGTGAATAAAATATTAAAAAAATTAGATCATTGTATGATTTTCATCCTAATAGCAGGAACCTACACACCAATCTGTTTAATTGTTCTAGGTAAAACAACTGGATGGTTTCTATTTACATTAATTTGGGCTATGGCTTTAGCTGGAATCATCATGAAGACTTGCTGGGTATATTGTCCGAAATGGTTATCAAGTGCGGTCTACATTATAATGGGATGGACCTGTGTTCTTTGCTTCTCACCGTTAATCAACGCTCTACCTTCTCGTGGTTTTGGATGGTTGCTTGCTGGTGGGATTATTTACACAATTGGTGGAGTTATCTACGCATTAAAACTTCCCATTTTTAACCGAAAACATGCAAGCTTTGGTTCTCACGAAGTCTTTCATCTGTTTGTAATGGGCGGAAGCTTATGTCACTTCATTTTAATGTATTCATTTGTTGCAACTTATCCAATTGGATAAGCGTGCGCCCATGCTGTGCGCGCACGCAAAAAGAAAGCCGGGTCATATTGACACCGGCTTTCCATATCTATAAAAAGCAACCGAATGAGCTAGTATAGTATTCATATAGTCCTATTTTTAAGTCAAAAAAGAGATTCATTGTATATATAAAATTCGGTCGCGATTTTTTTATATGTAACGAATCTCCTTTTGGACCTCATTGAGACTATACTATATAATACGCAAAAACAACAGTTTTGTTACATGGAAACTCTAGGATTTGTATCTTTTAGCCGACAACAAAACTGCCAGTTAGCTTTTCAGCCAACTGGCAGTAATCCCTTATTATCTTATTTAATATCCCTCATCAAAACCCACATATTATTGAAGCAGAAGTAATGGATTAATTGGCTCCTCATCTTGAAGAACTTTTAAATATAGATTAGTACCTTCTACTGAATAATACTTAGTAGGTTTTGCAATACTTCCGATTACTTCACCTGCTTTTACAGTAGAACCTTTCTTCTTTGTAACGTCCTTAAGCTGTCCATATACAACCTGATAACCGTCACCAATATCCACTGTTACAGTAATACCAGTTTCTTCATCCTCTTCAATACTTGAAATAACACCTTTAACAGCGCTTTTTACTTCCATTCCCTCGGTAGCAGCAATGATTAATGCATCATTTACTTTATACTGACCCAATGTTTCAAAATACGTTACTTTGTCCATACTGTACTTCTTTATTACATCGCCTTTAATTGGCCATGCAAGTCCAGTCTCTTGATCAAAGGATAATGTAATTTTATCCTTTTTCTGATTTACAACAGCAACAGAGTCATCTTTCTTGGAATCTTTCGTTTTAGTATCGCTGTCCTTCTTGCCCGTATTATCTACGACATCCATATCGTTATTTTTTTCCGGATTTTCTTTAAGCACATTATCTTTTCCGGTTTTTGTTTCCTCATTTGAATTTTTGTCGTTTTTATCTTTTGCGCTGTCTTGATTTGCTTCTTGTGCTGGCTCTGTGCTAGGGTTAGACGCTACCTTGTCAGTATCCTTAGTAGCTTCAGCTACTTGGTTTAAGTCTGGTAAGTTCTGTTTCTTTGCATCCTGACTACTAATATAAACGTAAGCTAATGCAAATACCGCTATCACTCCAGTTAGAAGCGATAAATAAAATCCTCTAGATTTTAGCATTTTGAAAAAATTATTTTTCATTTTATCACCTCTAATCTTAGTTTGACCAGAATTAGAAGTATTATACATTCGTGATATAATTTTCTAGTTTTCTTTTTCCTTTAATTCTTTTCGCTCAATTGTAGTCCCTGGAAAATAAGTGTCTAGTATCTGAAGGTATTCTTTTCCCTCATTTGCCATACAGCTTGCTCCATAGCAACTTAATCCGAACCCATCTCCCCTGCCTGATGATATAATGGTAGTCTGAGTATCACCACAATCGAGCAAAAAGCAGGTTGAATTTAACGATAGACATTTTGCAAACTCTTCACCAGTAATCTTTTTATCTCCGATTGTTATGGTTACCACATAACCTGCACTATCTTTTGTTTCAATCCGTATCTTATCCTTTATATCCTTAGTCCCGATATCAATTTGAAATTTTTCTTTCAAGAGTGTGCACAAATACTCATTCTGAAATACAGACCTCTTTTTAAAATCTGGACTCTCTTGATCTTTCTCACTATTAATAGATATGAGATAAGGCCTACTCTCCCCATACACCTCTTCATAATCTCTAGTCTTTCCATTATTAGAAACATGCATCATTGGCTGAGCAGTCTCTCCATCATACAATAGTATTCTATCTGTGGTAGAAGAAACAGCATCAACTATATCTGAATAATAATTACGGAACTCATCCTTACTATAAGCATCTTCTATAGAAGACAAAGAAACATATGGTAGTTGTAGCAATGCAGCGTTAAACACCTTATTCTGTTCCAATGAATCTATGTACTCTTTATATAACACTGTTCGTATGACAATGGTTTGAGCTTTTAATGATTCTAGTGGTGTACTTGGTGGATTTATAGCCGCCAGCACTCCCATAATGTATTCGTTCATGGTTAATACAGAAGAAACCTCTTCTGTCGACATGCTTTTATTTCTGGTATACTTAACTCCAGTTATTAACATAGTGGCCAAATAAGGAAGAAACAATATAATAGCCAGTAAAATGAGCGTTCTGATTAGATATCTCTTCACATTAACCTCAACAACCCCGGGCATCTATACAGTATATGCCCGGGGTTGTTAAATATGACGTGGTATCTTTTTGTTAGTCTTGCTTTGTATCCTCGAAACCGTTTACTTCATTCTCATTTAATGTATCAGAAGAATATCTCGGTTCAATTGGTCTCATTTGATTCATTGGTCCTACCTGGTTCATTGGTCCAGCTTGATTCATTGGTCCATATCCATACATTGGTCCCATTGGATTCATTTTCCCATATACATAAACAGGTCTTACTTTGCAAGAATATATTACTCTAGTATCGCATAAAATATCGTGCAATGCTCTCTTTTGACGATCTGCTCCTATCATAAAATACCCAATATACATTACGACGCCAGACAAATATCGACCAATAGTCTCTCGATATAATACATTGATAAATGTTAGCTTGCTTTCATCTTCACTAATTACCCGTAAATTGAATGCTCTTTTTCCTAAGGTCGCTCCAGTATAATAAGTCATTAATACAAAATAACTTACTCCTGCCAGATAAATAAAAACATCCCATATACTGTATTGAAATAAAACATTCTTTGTAAGTGGAAAATCTGAGTTAAAAAGCGAGACAAAGGCAACCGGCAACTTTACAACTAAAAGTACTGTTCCAGTAATAATACTGTCAATCAACCATGCAGCAAGTCGGGCAAAAAAACCTCCATAAAATGTTACTTCCTGCTCATTGTTTTTGTTTTCGTTATTTACTGATTCATGGTTTTGCATAATACATCGGCACCCCGCTTCCCTGTTTTTCTACAAATTCAGCTAGTACTTCAGCATCAGAACGCGACTTCATCCCATCTGCAAGTTTGCCAAATAAATAACTTAGGGAATCTGTTGCCTCATTGGAAGGTTCATAAAATACTACTGGACCAACCTGATCATTTACATAGCCTTCTGCGTCCTCATACGTCAAAACAACTTCATCAATAAGATTTTGATCCTTTGCTTGTTTCGCAGAAAAGATTCTTCCATCAGCTGCTTCTTTTACTTCAGAAACTTCCATATTTCTTCCATCTGCTACTATTTCCACAAATTGGTCATAGCTTTCATCAACAAGAGATTGCAAGATAGCTTTTTGTTCCTCTGTCATGTCTTCTCCACTAGAGCCCATTGCTTTATTAGCTCCACTAGTAATGTTAATCTCTTTGATTCCAAGCTTGTCATATAATTCTTTATAATTAGTCAACGAAATAATAACTCCAATTGAGCCAGTCCACGTATTACGATTTGCCATAATATAATCAGAGGCCATACTAATATAATAACCACCACTACAAGCTTCACTAGCCATATAAGTATAGACCGGTCGGTTTGTTATCTCTTTATATTCCAATAGTTTTAAATACAATTCATCACTTGCAGTTACTGTTCCTCCAGGTGAATTTACATATAACATAATGCCTTTATTCGCGTCATTACTAATTAAAGCATTAATATAATCCAACGTATTCTGATGATAATAAGTAGCAGTTTCAAACAACGAAGTAGTTTCACTCTCCATGATTACCCCTTCAACTCTTACCACTGCAATAAAATTGTTTGCTGGAAAACTAAATTCTCCTTCTTCGCTAGATGAAATCCCCATCAAATCAAAAAAAGAGTTACCCCCTATTTCGCTTGTAAAGCTATTTACAAGTACACTTGATGCACAGACAAATACAAATACTATGCCTGCTACCACTAAGCCAATAATTTGTTTATTCTTCATCTTTTTCCCTACTTTCCTTTTTCTTTTATACTCATATTATGTCATAGATAAAAATAACAGGAAGGAGTTTTCACTCCTTCCTAAATTGTACCATATTCTGTTTATTTTTCAAATTAAGAATTAAATAAATCTATACCTCCACATGAACATGGTCTAAGCACCATATATCCTCTACATATTCTTCAATAGTACGGTCAGAAGAAAATTTGCCACAACTAGCAGTATTAAGAATAGCACTCCTAGCCCACCCTGCACTATCAAGGTAACGACGTTCAATCTCCTTTTGCGCAGCTTCATAAGGGCGGAAATCCTTTAAAATAAAATACTGGTCGGCTCGCTCTCCACCATTTGTATCAAGCAAACTATTATATATCTCTCTAAATAATTCTGAGTTCTCTGGTGAATAGTAACCATCTATCAACTGAGTCATTACCGCACGGATATCCTGATCAGTATTGTAAATATCCCTAGGATTATATCCGCCATTATTCTCAAAATCAATTACCTCTTTTGAAGAAAGTCCAAAAATAACAGTATGCTCATTCCCTACTTCTTCTACAATTTCGACATTAGCTCCATCCATAGTGCCTATTGTAATTGCACCATTTAACATGAACTTCATGTTACCTGTACCAGAAGCTTCCTTGCTTGCTGTCGAAATCTGTTCAGATACATCACTTGCTGCAAAAATCAATTCTGCATTCGAAACCCTATAATTTTCAATAAACACAACTTTTATCTTACTATTAATTGATTTATCGTTATTTATTACTTCTCCAACATTATTTATTAACTTAATAATAGCTTTTGCACGACGATATCCAGCACTTGCTTTGGCACCAAATATAAAGGTTCTTGGATAAAATTCCATGTCTGGATTTCTCTTCAACTGATTATACAGATGCATAACATGTAAGATATTTAGGAATTGTCGCTTATACTCATGTAAACGTTTTACCTGTACATCAAAAATAGAACGTGGATCTACTTCTATCCCATTATGCTTCTTTATATACTCTGCCAGGCGAACTTTATTCTGGTATTTAATATTCATAAACTCTTTTTGACATTTTTCATCGTCTGCATAGATTTTTAATTCACTCATGTGAGAGAGGTTTGTAATCCAGTCTGATCCAATCTTTGAAGTTACCCAATCAGCAAGCAAAGGATTCCCATGTAATAAGAATCTTCTTTGGGTAATACCATTGGTCTTGTTCGTGAACTTCTCTGGGTACATTTGATAAAAATCCTTTAGTACCTCATTCTTTAGAATCTCCGTATGCAATCTGGCTACCCCATTTACTTTAGCGCCACCAATAATTGCAAGGTTGGCCATTTTCACTTGACCATCATAAACAATTGCCATTTTAGACAATTTATTATGATCACCTGGATAACGACTTTGCACCTCTATAATAAATCTGCGATTAATTTCCTCTACTATCTGATAAATTCTTGGTAATAGTCTGGAAAAGAGTTCTAATGGCCACTTTTCTAATGCCTCTTGCATAATTGTATGATTTGTATAAGCACATGCTTTCGTTGTAACCTCCCATGCCTCATCCCATTCTAAGTCATAATCATCCATTAATATTCGCATTAACTCAGCAACTGCCACCGTAGGGTGTGTATCATTTAATTGGAAACATACTTTCTCATGCAATCTTCGTACATTATTGTGACGTTCTAAATATTTACTTACCGCACGTTGAATACTAGCTGAAACAAAGAAATACTGTTGTTTCAGCCGTAGCTCTTTTCCGGCATAGTGGTTATCGTTAGGATATAGCACTTCGCAAATTGTCCTTGCCAAATTTTCTTGCTCAACCGCTTTATGATAATCTCCTTTATCAAAAGAATCAAGATTGAAAGAAGTAATTGCTTCAGCATCCCAAATCCGTAGAGTGTTTACGACGTTATTACCATATCCTACAATTGGCAAATCATATGGTACTGCAAGAACGGAATTATAATTTTCCTGAACAAATCGTTCCCGACCCTTTTCATCTCGTGTTATACGAACATAACCTCCAAACTTTATTTGGACCGCATATTCACTTCGCTTCATTTCAAATGGGTATCCATGTTTTAGCCACTCGTCTGGTACCTCAATCTGATATCCATTTTCAATCTTTTGTTCAAACATTCCGTATTTATAACGAATACCGCAACCATATGCAGGATATCCAAGCGTAGATAATGACTCAAGAAAACATGCTGCTAATCTGCCTAATCCACCATTCCCTAGTGCTGGATCAGCTTCTTCCTCTTCAATATCTTCAAGTTTTATTCCTAACTCCTCCAGAGCTTGCTTTACTTCATTATCAGCTTTTAGTGCTATAATGCTATTTCCTAATGCACGACCAACCAAAAACTCCATAGAAAGATAATAAAGTGTCTTTGCATCCTTTTCTTCATACGCTTTATGTGTTGCCATCCAGTTGTCTATAATAACATCCTTTACCGCATAAGATACGGCCTGAAAGATTTGCTGATTTGTTGCTTCCTCAATTGACTTTCGGTATAGAACTTTTAGATTATCTTTAATATTGATTTTTAACTCCTCTTTGTTAAATTTCTGCATATAAGCCCTCCTTATTAAAAGTTGTCTGCTTCCTTCTATATGCTCGAATATTTCTTTCGAATATGTATCTTTAATTATATATCATGATTTACCAATTGCAAATAGACAATTATTCTAAAACTATGCTACTCTTTACGCTCTCATACATTAATTTAATATAACAAACACTTGTTTTACACTAATAGTAAGAAAGGCGTATTGTATGAATCCATCGGGAATCGACAATACGCCTGTATATAACTATTTTATGATAATATCTTTAAAAAGTTCCTATTTTCAAAATATTAGATCATTTTTATTCACTTATTATAGTCTTTATACCTCAACTTTTTTTACTCCAAGTGTAACAGCTTCATTATTAATATTCCATTCTTTCACATAACCTTCTAATGAAGCAAATTCTATCTTGTCAGCAAGTACTTTAGCCTGAATAATATTTGCATTCTTGCTAAGCACTTCATTAAGCATTTCATTACCTTGTGCATATACTACAATATGATCCATTACTTCAAAATCAGCTTCTTTACGCATTGTTTGAATCTTACTAATTAATTCATACACATAACCTTCTTCAATAAGCTCTTTCGTAAGATTAGTATCTAGCACAACAGTAATGCCATGATCAGAGTCTGAGACATATCCTTCTGTTTGAGCAGTTTCTATTAACAAGTCATCTTTTTCTAATATTTCTTCTACACCATCTAACACTACGGTAAGTTTACCAGTTTCATTGATTTCATCCATAGCCACATTACCATTTAAAGTAGAGAGCACTTCTTTTAGTGCATTTAACTGCTTACCAAACCTTCTGCCAAGTGTTCTTAGCTGAGGCTTAAATGTGTAGGAAGTAAAGTCACGTACATCGCTTGTAAACTTCACTTCTTTTACATTCAACTCTTCTTGAATTATATCTTTGTAAAAATCACCTAATTCATCTGCTTCTGCTCTAACATACATTCTACCAATTGGCTGACGATTCTTAATGTTTACAGCATTACGACAGGCACGACCAAGCACTACAATATCAAGTACTTCCTCCATATCTTCCTCTAACGCTTTATCGATAAACGCTTCGTTCACCTCTGGAAAATCACACAGGTGGATACTTTCTTGTGCATTTTTATCAATATTACGAACCAGGTTCTGATAAATATCCTCTGTCATAAATGGAATCATTGGAGCTGCTGCCTTACAAATCGTAACCAATGCAGTATATAATGTCATATAGGCATTAATTTTGTCTTGCTCCATTCCCTTTGCCCAAAAACGTTCACGCCCACGTCTAACATACCAATTACTCATTTCGTCTACAAAATCCTGCAATGCTCGAGCAGTTTCAGGAATTTTATAATTTTCCAAATTTTCATCAACTACTTTTACTACTGTATTTAATCTACTTAAGAGCCATTTATCCATTACTGGTAGTTTATCATATTCTAAAGCATATTTTGTCGCATCAAACTGATCAATATTAGCATACAATACAAAGAAAGCATAGGTATTCCACAACGTTCCCATGAATTTACGTTGGCCTTCAACTACTGCTTTTCCATGGAAACGATTTGGCAACCATGGAGCAGAGTTAACATAGAAATACCAACGAATTGCATCTGCACCATAAGTTTCTAAAGCATCAAATGGGTCAACTGCATTTCCTTTGGATTTTGACATCTTTTGACCATTCTCATCTTGAACATGACCTAAAACAATAACATTCTTATATGGTGCTTTGTTAAAGATTAATGTCGAAATAGCCAATAATGAGTAGAACCATCCTCTTGTCTGGTCAACAGCTTCACTAATGAAATCCGCAGGGAACTGTTGTTCAAATAATTCTTTATTTTCAAATGGATAATGATGTTGTGCAAATGGCATTGCACCACTATCAAACCAGCAGTCAATTACTTCTGGAACACGTTTCATTGACTTACCACAGGAAGGACATGTAATCGTTACAGCATCAATAAAAGGTCGATGCAATTCGATATTCTCTGGACAATTATCAGACATAGAGCGTAATTCTTCTTTGCTTCCGATAGAGTGCATATGCCCACATTCACATTCCCAGATATTAAGTGGTGTTCCCCAATAACGATTACGACTAACACCCCAGTCCTGAACATTTTCTAACCAGTCACCAAAACGACCTTTACCAATGCTTTCAGGAATCCAATTAATCGTGTTATTATTACGAATTAAATCTTCTTTTACGGCTGTCATCTTAATAAACCATGATTCTCTTGCATAATAAAGCAGAGGTGTATCACATCTCCAACAGAATGGATAACTATGTTCGTACTTTAATACTTTAAAAAGAAGTTTTAATTCCCCTAGCTTTTTCAAAATACCTTCATCTGCTTTTTTACAGAACTGTCCTGCAAAATCAATTACTTCGGCTTTCATCTGACCTTTTTCATCAACTAACTGAACTAAAGGCAAATCATATCTACGGCCTACATTAGCATCATCTTCACCAAAAGCAGGTGCGATATGAACAACACCAGTACCATCACTCAATGTAACATAATTATCACACGTAACATAGAATGCTTTTTTACCACCTACTGTCGTTCTATCTCCAGGATCTGCAATGGTTCCATTTGCATTATTAAATGCATAATCAAATAATGGAATGTACTGTTTATATTCTAGGTCTTTTCCAGTCATTGTTTCGACAATTTCATATTTTCCGTCAATAACAGAGCAAAGTGCTTCTGCTAAATAGTAATATTCTATTGCGACAGCAGTTTCTTCTTCCCCTTCTTTTACGACATCATTTCTTTCATTAACCTGAACCTTTACTTTAACATAAGTTTCTTTTGGGTTTACACAAAGGCCTACATTACTTGGAAGCGTCCATGGTGTAGTTGTCCAAGCTAAGATATATTCATTCTCCGCCCCTTTGACGCGGAATTTAGCAATTACTGACTTTTCTTTTACATCTTTGTAACCTTGTGCTACTTCATGACTACTTAGTGGAGTTCCACAACGAGGGCAATAAGGGACAATCTTATAACCTTTGTATAATAATTTCTTCTCCCAGATCTGCTTTAATGCCCACCATTCTGACTCTATAAAATCGTCATGATACGTTACATAAGGATCATTCATATCTGCCCAAAAACCAACCGTGCCGGAAAAGTCCTCCCACATTCCTTTATATTTCCAAACACTTTCTTTACATTTATCTATAAATGGTTCTAATCCATATTGCTCAATCTGTTCTTTCCCATCTAGTCCAAGTAATTTTTCTACCTCTAACTCAACAGGCAGTCCATGAGTATCCCATCCAGCTTTACGAGGAACCATATACCCTTTCATGGTACGATATCTCGGAATCATATCTTTAATAACACGTGTTAAGACATGACCGATATGTGGTTTTCCGTTAGCCGTAGGAGGGCCATCATAAAACGTATAGGTTTCCCCTTCTTTTCTTTCATCAATACTTTTTTCGAAGATCTGATTGTCTTTCCAAAACTGTTCTACATTTTTTTCGCGATCCACGAAATTCAGATTGGTTGATACTTTATCATACATCCTTCTGTTCCTCCTTTATTAATACTTAATTACAGTTCAATTATTTCCATGATAATTTGCACTAATCCTTATTTCTGAATAATAACAAAAAAAGCCCATCCTAAACAGGATGAACTTAACGTCATTATACCACCTCTTTACATACGAGCCATTGGACATGCCTTGACTTTATACGCTATCCTTTTAACGGGGGAATCCGGCTTAGCTTACTTAGCATCTTATTGCCGTTCGGTCTGCAACTGACAACAAAAAAATCTTACCTCTTATTTGTCATCGAGGAGTGATATTCAAAATCAACTACTTGTATCAGGCTCACACTCTCCCCGATTCGCTGCGACTTTCGATAATTTCTACTGTCTCCATCATGGTTTTTTCAATATTTTCTATATCATAGTATATTCTATTTGAAAAGTCAACGATGAAAACTTGTGCATTTTATATAATGTGCTATAATATGTCTTAATTTTACGATGCATTTATTGAACAGTAGCATTGTAAAATTAATGTACTACATATTTTTATTAATATTATTAATATCAGTCCATGGTTTCTCAAATACTAATTATACACTAAACCTTGATTACGAATAGAAGCCACGACAAAAAGGAGCTCTAATGAACGATAATTTAACTTTACTAACAGACTTTTATGAATTAACTATGATGCAAGGATATTTTAAAAATAATACAAATGATACTGTAATCTTTGATGTGTTCTATCGCAGTAATCCAAGCGGAAGTGGTTATGCCATCTGTGCTGGCTTGGAACAGGTAATTGAATATATTAATAATTTACATTTTACGGATGATGACATTGCCTACCTGAAAAATACCGGTTGTTTTCACGATGACTTTTTAGAAGATCTTCGTAATTTCGAATTTACGGGTGACATTTATGCAATTCCGGAAGGAACTGTCGTTTTCCCAATGGAACCTTTAGTTAAAGTAATTGCGCCAGCTATGCAGGCTCAGTTAATAGAAACTGCATTACTAAATATAATAAATCACCAGAGTCTGATTGCAACAAAAGCTTCTCGTGTATGCTATGCTGCAAAGGGAGAACCTGTTATGGAATTTGGCCTTCGTCGTGCACAAGGTCCTGATGCTGGTACTCTTGGTGCTAGAGCCGCTGTTATTGGTGGCTGTGTTGGTACAAGTAATGTACTATGTGCAAAAAAATATAAAGTACCTGCTTTAGGAACTCATGCTCATAGCTGGATAATGAGTTTTGATGATGAACTTACCGCATTTCGAGTATATGCAAAACTTT
Organism: Bacillota bacterium; assembly: GCA_023434365.1. Lineage (GTDB taxonomy): Bacteria > Bacillota > Clostridia > Lachnospirales > Lachnospiraceae > KM106-2. The sequence continues at coordinate 237,585 of JAEYSV010000016.1, forward strand.
ATCCCAAAAATGCAACTCTCCTAGTAGATACCTATGATACCTTACGCAGTGGAGTTCCCAATGCAATTAAAGTGTTTACAGAAATGCGCGAATCTGGAAACATGCCAGAAAAATATGGAATCCGTTTAGATAGTGGAGACCTTGCTTATTTGTCAAAAAAAGCACGTAAAATGTTAGACGCAGCTGGATTTTCAGATGCAAGCATCTGTGCTTCGAGTGACTTAGATGAATACTTGATTGACTCTCTAAAAACCCAAGGCGCTACTATAAATGTATGGGGTGTTGGAACAAATCTGATTACATCAAAAGACTGTCCTGCTTTTGGGGGTGTATACAAGTTAGCTGCCATAAAGAAAAATGGTGTCTTTACACCTAAAATAAAGGTAAGTGAAAATCAGTGGAAAATTACAAACCCTGGTAATAAAACAATTTTCCGTATCTATGATAAGGAATCTGGAAAAATTAAAGCAGACTTAATTTCATTAGCAGAAGAAACATTTTCCGAAAAGAATCCTTTATTGCTATTTGATCCAATTAACACATGGAAAAAAACTTATTTAAAAGCAGATACTTATACATTACGCGAACTTCTTGTTCCGGTTTTTCTAAACGGAAAATGTGTATACGAATCCCCAAGTGTGTTAGAAATTCGTGATTACTGTGCCAAAGAATTGAACACATTATGGGATGAAGTAAGACGATTTACTAATCCTCATAATGTCTATGTTGATTTATCCAGTCGTTTATGGAAGATTAAGAGTGAGTTACTAGATACTTACAATGCAATTCCTGAAGAATAAATAGTATAATGTTATTACCTTCTGCCGGTTAAAAGAGCTTTGTTCTTTATACAAGTACTTTACTACACCGGCAGTTATAATGTTTTCTTTATTCATTCTATACCCCTATAGCATTTCATACTTAGTGTGCTATAATCTGTGGGTATAATAGCAACATATGATGAATATTACGCATAATCAATAAGGAGGCTTAGCCTTGAAGAAACATTTAGCAGTAGGTATCTGTATAAATATACTGGTTTTATTGCTTTATCAATGGGTTGCTACAGACAGACAAGAACATAATTCTACTAATAATACTGAACATTATTATAATAGCGACTCAAAACAAGATGTAACAGTAGATGTTGATACCAAGGAAACCTACAAGCAAATTAATACCGATAAGAATGGAATCACAATAAAGGATGATGAAGTTATAGACAAAGTAGACGATCTACATAACTCTTTTATTAAGTTAGATACGAAACCAACATCACTAACCGTATTAGTAAATAAAGAGTTTGGAATTGATCCTTCTTTTGTGCCTAATAATATGAGAGTTCCTGCTATTCTCTTTGATTTTGACTCCTATGATGAAAAAAAGCTACTTCGTGAAGAAGCAGCAACCGCTATTGAATTATTGTTTAATGATGCCGCTGCACGTGATATAGAGCTTGTTGGTATTAGTGGCTACCGCTCCTATCAAAGACAAAACTCTATCTATAATAAAAACCTAAGAACTAAAGGTATAATACTAACAAACCTATACTCTGCGAAACCGGGATATAGCGAACATCAAACAGGTCTTGCTATAGATGTCAGTAGTGCCTCAATCAAACATCGATTAATAGAAGAGTTTGAAAATACTAAAGAAGGTATATGGCTTTCCAAAGAATGCTATAAATATGGTTTCATTATCCGATATCCAAAAGGAAAAGAACATATTACTGGTTATTCGTATGAACCATGGCATATTCGCTATGTAGGCATAAGCTTGGCGACGTACCTAACCATTCATCAGTTAACTTTGGAAGAGTACTACGGCTATAAACCTAGTGAAGACTTTATTAATCAAACAACATATGACAATATTATAGATATTGATCAGGAGATCACAGCACCTGCTCCAAAGAAAAACTCAACAAAAACTCCAACTCCAGAGCCTAGTGAAACTCCAGAACCAAGTAAATCGCCAAAACCTAGTAAATCGCCAAAGCCTAGTAAAATACCATCTGAGTTAAATACTGTTTCACCAGAGGAGTCCCCTAATAAAACATCGAAACCGACAACTACGGAGCCTTTTACAACGTCGAAACCAATAGCAACTGCTCCTGTTTCTACGCAGAAACCTGAAACAACCAATGCTCCTACTACAAAGGCACCAGAGTCTACGAAAGCTCCTGCTACAAAAACTCCAGAGTCTACACCGACTCCAGCACCAACAGAGGCGCCTAGACCAACTACATCTGAACCAGCGCCTTCAAAAACGCCTTCTCCAACAGAGCCTGCGATCATTTCACAGAACTCTCTGGTAAAATCAGATTAACTTCTTTTTCGACAAAGTAAGATTATGATGCATTTTATCGAATAAATTTTCTCTTTTTTGATAATACTAGATTAACCCTCTCTGTTATGTTATAATATGAGCGCTAGTCTAGTATTTTTTTGATTATATTGTTTATGATTTTTATCAATCTAAACTCAAAAAGATCTTGTAGCAGATTTTTCTCAAGGAGGAAACCATGCGTACCATACTAATCGTTTTATTTATTCTTATCTTCGCAATAATTAGTATTCCTTTATATTTAATTGAGTTTATTATTGGGAAAATTAGTCCTCATGCTAAAGTACGTTCTTCTCAGTTTCTAGTTCGTAATGTATTTCGAATCATTCTTTTTTTGTCGGGTGCAAAGGTAACCGTTCTCGGAAAAGAACGTGTGCCTAAAAATGAAGCCGTACTATATGTATCAAACCACCGAAGTTATTTTGATATTGTATTAGCTTATGCTAATGTACCAACACTTACTGGCTTTATTGCAAAAAAAGAAATGGCCCATATTCCATGTATTAGCCATTGGATGCGCCATTTAAATTGTTTGTTTTTAGACCGCACTAACATAAAAGAGGGCTTAAAAACCATTCTAAAGGGAATAGAGCTTATGAAGAATGGATATTCCATGTATATTGCCCCAGAAGGAACTAGAAATCAAGAAGATGAGATGCTTCCGTTCAAGGAAGGAAGCTTTAAACTAGCAGAAAAGTCTGGTTGTGCCATTATTCCAGTAGCAGTAAATAATACAGAGGACTTTTATGAACTTCATACTCCTTGGGTTCATAGCACTAAGACAAGCATTGAGTTTGGTGAACCAATTTATATCAAAGATTTAAGCCCAGAAGTCAAAAAAGCCCTTGCTCCATATGTGCAAAATATCATCAAAGATATGTATGAAAAAAATAGACAATACACGGAATAATATTTTATTGAAGACTCTTTTCATTTAGAAAAATAAATGCTAAAATGATACCGTTATTAAATTTCAACTTATAAGGAGGTTACATACAATGACAATATTATTCATTGTACTTGGAATTATAGCAGTAATAGCCATTGTTCTGCTTATAGTATTATATATAGTAGGATCTAAAATGCAGAAAAAAAATGCTGCAGCACAGGAACAAATGCAAGCAGCAGCTCAAACAACATCGCTTCTAGTTATTGATAAGAAACGTATGAAGTTAAAAGAATCTAATCTTCCTAAGATAGTAATTGATCAAACTCCAAAATATCTTCGTGGTTCTAAAGTCCCTTTAGTAAAAGCTAAAATCGGTCCAAAAATCATGACATTAATCTGTGATGAGAAGATATTTGATTTAATCCCAGTGAAAAAAGAAGTTAAAGCTGTGCTAAGTGGTATCTACATTATGGAAGTAAAAGGTCTTCGTACTACTCTAGAGCAAAAGAAGGAAAAGAAAGGCCTATTTAAACGTTTTAGAAAAAACAAGTAATCCCAAATAAAGTAATGTTTTAACCTATAAAAAAGCGATATGATAACCTCCGAGCTATCATATCGCTTTTTTCTTTACTTATTAATGCACTTTCCTATCTCTTATCTTGGATTAATACTCACCGTTATATAGCAATCACTCACATGACTATTATTCATATCTAAAGAATAATTAAGTTTCGCCTTAATTTCTCCCTCTGATTCATGAACTTCCATTGAGGTTGTATAAATTCCAATCGATATTTCTCCAAAGGGAGTAGAGTAAAAAGAAATATTCTTTTTTCCCAATTCAAATATCATATGAACATTAACTGGACCTTTTTTGACAATTTCAATTTGATTATCAGTTATTTTAATTGTGTTTTTACATATTTCTCTACCATCATACTGTTCATCTGACATGTACTCATCATATAGTGCATAGTGCTTTCCATTTCGATAATAGTATTCTCCTACACTAAGTACCTCAACCGGTTCATCTTCATTTAAATCAATCTGAAGTCCTGCAATTGTAATTAATACATCTTTTGTCATGGTTCCCTCCAACAGCTAACACCGTTCAATATTAATGTCCTTTGTCTCTTCTACTTCACATGGTAATATAGTATTAGCAAAGAGTTTAAATTTATCGGCACCATCACTCACAAAAAAGCGATGGGTCGTTTCTTTTGTCTGCTTAATTAAATTATTATTAACTAATACATCTTTAAGGCAACGGGCGGTCTCATATGCTGGATTAACCAATATAACATCCTCACCCATAATCTTCTGAACAGTTTTCCGTATTAACGGATAATGTGTACAGCCAAGTACCAAAGTATCAATATCTTGCAATTTTAAATCATTAAGGTAACGATTTGCAACCTCTGTCGTAATTGGATCATCCCACCATCCTTCTTCTACCAATGATACAAAAAGTGGACATGCTTTTCCAAATACTTTGACCTCTGGATTTGTTTCACTTAGATACTGATGATAAATACCGCTATTTATTGTTCCCTCTGTGCCAATTACACCTATACGATGATTTTTTGAAGTCTGTGCTGCCACCATAGCTCCTGGCTTTACTACACCTAACATTGGGACATCATACTCCCTTTGTAAAGTCTCCAGAGCAAAAGCGCTAGCTGTATTACAAGCTATAACAACCGCCTTCACTTGTTTTGTCATAAAAAAATCCATAATCTGTCTAGAATAAGTAATGATTGTTTCCTTGGATTTACTTCCATAGGGTACCCTGGCTGTATCTCCAAAATATATAATCGTTTCATTAGGTATTTGACGCATAATCTCTCGAGCTACTGTAAGCCCACCAATTCCAGAGTCAAACACTCCTATGGGTGCGTTATCAGGCATATTACCATCCTCCTAATAGTCGTTACGCGTAAGGGCCAAACGAATTAATTTATCAATGATGATTTTTTTGCTTAAGCCCTTCGCCTCCCAAAGCATTGGGTACATACTTATTGCTGTAAAACCAGGAAGTGTATTAATTTCATTAAACACAACATCATTTGTACCATTTTCCAGGAAAAAGTCCACACGACTAATTCCATAACCGTCGACAGCTTTAAAAATAGCTACAGCTGCTTGCCTTACTTCTTCCATTTTACCTTCTGGCATATTTGGTGAAATAACGGTCTTAGACTGAGCATTATTGTATTTAGCATCATAATCATAAAAACTGGCATCTGCTGCAGCAAGTATTTCTCCAACATCCGAAGCACGAACCTCTAATCCGCCAAGAACCGCACATTCAATTTCGCGACCATTAATAGCCTCTTCTACTAAAATTTTGCGATCATGCTCTCCTGCCAGCAAAAGACTATCCGCCAGCTGCTTCCTATTATCAGCTTTACTTACCCCTTTTGAGCTTCCTGCGTTACTTGGTTTTACAAACACCGGATAAGGAAGAGCTTGTTCCACACGGTTTAGGACTTCTTCCATTCTATTAAGCTCATCTTTTCGAACAGGCACATACTTTGCTTGCCGAATACCTAAAGTGTCAACAACGATCTTAGTATATAATTTATCCATAGAAACTGCAGAGGCTAATACTCCACATCCTACATAAGGAATCTTTGATAATTCAAGTAAGCCTTGTACTGTACCATCTTCTCCATATAATCCATGTAAAACTGGAAAGACTACATCAACCTGTTTAACAGTAACTTTATTGCCTTCCATTAACAAAACACCCTTATGATGAGCATCTGGTGATAAAACCGCTGTTATTTTACTCTGCAGCCAGTTACCTGATTCTATATCATCTAAGCAGTCTACTTTTAACCATCTTCCATCCTTAGTAATTCCCACTAACACGATATCATATAGGTCTCTGTCCATATTGGTTATAATGGTTTTTGCGGAGAGTAAGGATACTTCATGTTCGGAAGATTGACCTCCAAATAGTACCGCTACTATTAATTTACTCATATAACTTAATCCTTTCTTAGAACTGCATTATGGCTAAATCTTGCCTACCTACCCATGCTGATTGCCTAGAGTATATGCAGGCAATCTCCAATATGATTATTGTACTCTTTTTATTTCTATTAATCAACCCATTTTACCTGGACCATATTCCCAAATTTTAGGAGCCTGGCAATAAAAATAATCAGTGGAGTGTTCAATTCTCTACTGATTATTTTTTATCATATTTGCAAAATTTTAATAAATTACGAAAATATGTCGGCTATCCAATCAACGATAAAAAACCGATATGTTACATTTTCTTCTTGTTCTTCTACGTTTACTTCTTCTTGTAATGATATATTAGCAGATGATGCTTTTTGATTTATTACACCATACTCTTCTACCGTAAGCTCCTCTTGTAAGGATTCTTTTCCTTCTTCTGAGGCAATACTGTAGGATTCCGAAACCATACATAAAGACGGAAAGAGAACGCACCACCAGTTTTTCCCTTGTGCTTTACCAATTAAAACTCGATATGCTTCATATTCACCTTCAGGAAAAGTCAGATCACCATAGGTTTTTATCGGAAAATAAGTACCCGAAAGTTCTACTCTCACTGGATATTGATAGCCTTCTTGCTCAATAACAATACGAGCACAGTTTACTACATCCTGTTGGCTTTCATTTAGAATCCTTCTCACTTCTGCTAAAGTCTGAGCACCCTCTAACTTTTTTTGTAGCAATAATATCACTTCATTTTTTACTTTTAATTTTAAATCCTGGTCTTCTTTAGAATCACTATTAGCCAGTACGTGAAACCGTAGAATATGCTGTGCAATCGACTTTTGAATATTTCTATCTGCCTGGCCCTTTAACGATACTATATTAATTAGAGCCGCTGTACCTACAATAAAGAAAACCAATAGCACCTTCGTTATTTTATTAAGAATTTGCTTTCTTCTATATAAATTATATGCTTTACTAATATATTCAGATAATGAACTTCTCATTTATGTATTCCACCTTCCCTTTGATATTACTATTCTACCCCCAACCCGTATGACTTAAACCTGTCTGTATGTAAAATTTAACTTTCTGTCCTTTGCATTTATATCATTTTTCATTATTAGATTGGCATTTCTAAACAACTGGATTCTTGCATAATTTAAGCTTTGTGTGTATAATAAATGCACAATGTATACACTAGCAGTATAACCATAGTAGGCATTAAGAAAGGCAGTTCACATGGATTCAATTAAAGTAAAAGCAATGGCAAAAATTAATCTGGGTCTGGACGTTTTGAACAGAAGAGAAGATGGTTATCACAACGTACGGATGATTATGCAGTCAGTGAATCTCTATGACACAATTTTTATTAAAAAAACGGAATCTGAAGGAATCTCTATTCAAACAAATTTAAGCTATCTTCCAACGAATCAAAATAACCTTGTATACAAAGCTGCAAAACTTCTTATTGATGAATTTGAACTTTCAGATGGTCTAAAAATAATTCTAGAGAAGCATATTCCAGTAGCAGCTGGTATGGCTGGAGGCAGCTCAGACGCTGCCGCTACCCTCGTTGGTATGAATAAGTTATTTGGTTTAAACCTATCTAAGAAAGAATTAATGCAACGTGGAGTATCCTTAGGCGCAGATATTCCCTTCTGCTTAATGCGCGGAACTGCACTCAGCGAAGGAATTGGTGAAGTTTTAACACCGTTACCTCATCCTCCAAAATGTCATGTTCTTATAGCAAAGCCAGATATCAGTGTTTCTACTAAATATGTATATGATAATCTTAAGTTAAATGAAAAAACTAAACACCCTAATATCGACAGTCTGATTGCCGGTCTGGCGTTATCAGATCTACACAAAATAGCAGCAAACCTTGGTAATGTTTTAGAAGACGTGACGGTTACAAAGTATCCGATTATCAAAGAAATAAAAGATTTTATGCTAACTAATGGTGCTCTTGGCTCTTTAATGAGCGGAAGTGGTCCTACTGTATTTGGATTATATGAGGATCTTGAAATTGCGAAATCTGCGAAACGGGCACTGATTTACAGCGGTCTTGCTAAGGATATTATATTAACCGGCTGTTTTATTCACTAATCGAAACGATAGAAAGGCAGGTCCCAATGAACAATCATTTAAAAATAATAGCAGATGATGTTCTTCCGCTTCGAGATGTCGTGTTCAAAACACTAAGACAGGCTATACTAATGGGAGAACTATCTCCAGGCGAACGTTTAATGGAAATTAAATTAGCAGACCAGCTGGGGGTAAGCAGAACACCAATCCGAGAAGCAATGCGGAAGCTGGAATTAGAAGGATTAGTAATTATGATTCCTCGTAAAGGTGCACAGGTCGCAAATATGAGTAAAAAGGATTTGGACGATGTACTAGAAGTACGTCTGGCATTAGAAGACCTTGCAATTGAGCTTGCATGTGAAAGAATTACTTTAGAAGAATTAACTCGTTTAAATCAAGCTCTATTCGAGTTTAAACAAGCTGTTGAAGGAAAAAATTTGTCGGTAATAGCAGAAAAGGACGTACTATTTCATGATCTTATTTATTCTTCGACCAAAAATATTAAGTTAATACAACTACTCAATAATCTAAGCGAGCAACTATACCGTTATCGGTTAGAATACTTAAAGGATTATAGTCTTCACCGCTCTTTGGTAAAGGAACATAAAGATATTGTTGATACGCTTCGAAGTCGTGATCTAGAAAAAGCAAAAGAAACAATTCAAATGCATATTAAGAATCAAGCCTATGCGGTAAGTGCCATTATAACTCGAGAAGAAGACCAAAGAATAAAACTATAAACGTAAAAAGGACGCTTCCTATTATTACGGAAACGTCCTTTTATACTTATATATTTTGATGCCTAAATATACTCCCATGCTCTAAGACTGCATTACATCTACTCGCTTCAGCAATACCAATTTATCACCTGGCATTACCAAATTTGATTCCAAATCATTCATCTCCATAATACTGTCTGTGGTACAGTAGAAACGTTTTGCTATATTCCATAAAGTATCCCCTGGCTGAACTACATATCCCATAATACTTGGTAAAGCTTGCATCTCATTCATATCAATATCTTCTGTTGCAATGTCTCGAATAACGTATTGATTCATTTTGTCAAAAATAATCGTATCCAGATTAATCGCAGCCTTTACCTCAATATCTGTTCCATCTAGCATCATTACACTTAGCTGATCAATATATGGTTTAACATCATAGGAGCAATTAGCATTGATATTCTTTGCTTCCACAACTTGCGAAAATGGTATAGCACCTTTTACACAACCTAATGGTTTATCATCTTCTTCAGAAATATAAAGAATTTGCATGTCAATAACACCATCAACTTGGATTCCATAAGGTACTATCTGCATTTCATCTACTTTCACTGCTCCTGTTGCATTGCAGATCTGCAATACTTTAGGCATTGTTGGTTCAATCATAATATGATCAACAATGCGAAGTTTACTATTATTTTTCACCAGCAGATTATCAAAACTCACTTCTTCAAAATCAGGTAGCACTTTTTTTGAAGTACTATACAAATCGCTTAAAATATTAATCTCTTCTTCTTCATATGCCTTTACATCTAAATCAAGAACTACTTCAAGGTCAATCACCCGTTCTTCTCCATCAGAATCCTCTTTTGTTTCAATACTTTTACTTAATAGCATAATGCTAATATCACTCACCATATTATCGTTGCATCCATTACATTCTAAAACTCCACTAAATGGAAGTTCAGATTCATAATATTGAATTGGCTGCTCTTCATCATCACTTGCGTACAGGATAAAGGCGATAATATCACCTTTAATACTAATTTTATTTTCACCTAATCTAGTTTCAACATTACGCATTTCTAGATCACTATAAAGTACTTCATAAACATTTGGTTTTCCACTTGGAAGTATGATTTCGTCTTTGATTCGATAAGTATCTTTTTTGTTAATTGCAATTTGAGTTACATTCAATCTTTTTTTCTGGTAGTAGCAATCCCTTTCATTATCAACATCAACAGCTGCCTCTTGATCATATATCTCTTCTGCAAGACAGGAGAAACCAAGAATAGATTTCACACTAATTTTACGGGAATTAATTAAGGTGGCATTAAGATCTTCTAACTCACACCTAACATTAACATTAATCCCTGTAGCTGAATCCTCCATATTCACAACCTCGTCAAACGGCAATCTTCCAACAATATTATGGATAGGACGGGAATCTTCACTGCTTATGTATAGCAGATTAAACTTTAATTCGCCTTTTATCATCAGTTTTCCATTCATCGGTTTTACTTCCGATAAAATTATTACGCCTTGCTCTTTAATAATCCTATCAATATCCGGTTTGATATCAGGAACATTAAAATCATCGTCAAGAGTGAGTTGCGTATTGCACTTGGATTTTAATTTATTCATATGGATATTCTTCTTAATTAAGTCCACAAAAAATCCCTCCTTGTCTATATATAACATTAATATTCAGACAGGGAGGGATTTATTCACATAGTTAAATTGTTTTATATCTTATGTTAATATCTTTAGTTACATAATGTGAGTTTAACATCCTTTGTATATACATCGGTATAGCTAAAGGATACTGTTCTAGTGCTCTCTTCTAATGAATTATCTACTGTAACGAGGAAAATGCTTGGATATGTTTCAGTTATAATTCCTTCAGTAATATCCACTTTATGTCTTCCTTTATTAGCCTTTACTCTGACTCTGCTGCCTACATGATTAATAACCGCTTGACGTACTTTGTTCAAATCTGATTGTTTCATCATATTATTCACCTCATCCTATAGCACTTTAATTACTATATCATGGTAATGAGGCAATGTCAAATAATGCCCAGTAAAAACTTGTCAACTTCTGTGTATATAAGCAAAAATTTTACCATAAGTTTATTCAATTATCGGCACATATCATAAACATTAACCTATAAACCTTACTCACTCCACTGTATTGCTGTTAGTATTGCATAAATATTTATTGTAATATTATACAAAACCACTAAAGTTTATTGAATTTTCATCTCAACCACAACATATAGGAGTTCTCATCTCTATTTACTCAAAATATAGTTGTAGTTATTATTTCCCCATAATATAAATTTTATACAATTTATCAAGTGTTTCTTATGTAAAATGCTATTCAAAAACAACAGGCATATCCGAATATTCTGTTTTAACAACTATATATGGATAAGAAAGAGCTGATGTAACTGCTTCATTTGGGTTAGGCCCAATCAGCTCAGTGTCAAAATATATCGCATTATCGGCCAGGAATAACTCCTCAACAGCGATACTATAGCCTCCCGTATTTTGTGTTCCATAACCAACAGCAATATAAAGATAATCTTTTTTTTCTGTTGTATAGGTAAGTTTAAATGGAGTCTCTTTTTTTTCATTGATAATAGTCATTAGTTTTTCTGGAATTTCTTTCTCCGTAACTACTGTAAAGTCCAAATCCCGTACTTTTTCTATATTACCCTCTCTTAAACTACAAGAGCAAAGCGAAATCATTAAACCTATACATAGAAAAAGCAGTATCATTTTGTTGTAATGCCTCATAAAATCCTCCAAGAATCTTTACTTGTTAAAATGTATGATTTGTCTTACAAAAAAATGATTGACTGCTTTGTTTTTATTGCTTATTCTGCTAGGAGCGCTGGAAAACTAAAAGTTGCATCTGAATTATCATTCAACACTTCAATAGAGTAACTCTTACTTTGAAATCCCTCCATTTTTAATGTGATCCTATGCATACCTATGATTTTTGTAAAACTAACAGGTATTGTCCCTTTATACGTGTCCCCCAGATAAACTTCCGCTCCAACGGGGGCTGTTATTGTAATAGTATGCGCTTCATCAACTTCTCCCATTCCCTGTGAAGGCTCACGTGTAACGTCAGGTCTTTGTGTGTTTTGAGGTGGCAATGACGGATTAGCACTTTGTTCTGTATCCTCATTGGGATCGGTATCTTCAACAATAATATCTGGTGATGGTGTTTTCTTAATTGCATCTTGAGAAACCAACTGAATTAAAACCTCTTGCTTTTCATTCGATACAGTTAGCATTCCTGTATATATCTCATATCCAGGTAATCTTACCTCTATCTCATATTCGCCATACTCCAGTTGAATTGGATGCTCATACTCATATTCAGTTTCTACCCCTTCTATGAATAGATCCGCACCTTCTGGAGCAATACGAAATACAATCTCACTCATTTTAGGTGACTCAGCGATATATTCACTCATATCAACTGTGGTAGTTTTGTCTCTATTTACGTGAATATATTTCACAGCAACAATGTCACCCTTTTGGAAGGTAATACGGTAATCCCCTTCTCGAACAGTTATTTGCATATCTTCTTCTACTTTTAAAAAAGTCTGATAACCGATCTCTAAGGAACCTCCTAAGAAGGCAGAGTAATTCGTTAACTTAACATAACCATGACCCTTCATAACAGAAATAGAATAAACAACCTCTCCTACTCCTTTCATCATAAGCTTGTCTTTTTCATGCAAATGATTCAAATCAGACTCTTGATTATTATTAACTACTAACAAATTATTTGTGTATTTATATCTCGTTTCACCTATTTTTATTTCTTTTGACTCTTTATCTAATGTATAGGAAACTACCTCTTTATACTCCCACGCTTTCGTTGAGGCAATACAACGATTGATTACTGAGGTATCTAGCTCATAATAAAGATTTATAATCTCACCCACCATGAATTGCATATCCAGAGAAGTTTGCCCAAACCGATTAATAAATTCAGTTCCTCCATTATATTTCATTACGAGCTCATCTTCTGTATTCAAATCATATATCATCATTTCCTTATTATCATAGTCAATCTTTCTGATTACTGCTAACTCTATCTCTGTTCCTTGACTATTGTGTTCCTCTTTGGGTTCCTGAGACATTCCCGGCTTCTTCACCGGCGAACCATTAGGCTCTTTGGGAACTGCATTATAAATAGTGACAACAATAATAAAGATTAATGCTGCCACTATTGAACAACTAATAATTTTAAATTTCATCCCCTGCGATGATGAATTCTTTTGCATAATCTCCCTCTTATTATCTTTCTGTACGGCTTAATTTTAGCTCATATCTCTTATGAAAACAACGTCTCTAAGAATATAGCTTTCATAGACTCTTGTTCTTTTAGGCTGTTCAACTTTTGAATATTTCGACTATTTACCCACGATTTCTTATTATTAAAATAATTATTTGTGATTTTCCAAAACTTTTCTGGATAATAAATATTTAAAAACAATATTCTTAATTCCTCTTTATCCAACGGAAGAATCTTTTCATATTCGGCTAATATCATCTTTCCTATTTCGATGTTCCAATTATTTTTTTCCATACATTTTCTAATAAATAAATATAAGTCAGATATCTGCATACCATGACAAGCTTTGTCAAAGTTTGTTGTTGCAATATCGTCTCTATTTATTAGAATATTATGGTAAGTATAATTGCCATGGCACACAGTCTTTCTTTCCATGCATGCCTTTCGCAGCTCAAGATAATTACTCTGCTCTAATAGCTCTGTTGCATGAATTGCCTGTTCATAGAACATATCGTAGTTTGCTAAAAAACATAACTCAAATTCATTGCGTTGTTTCTTTGTTATAAAGTTCGATTTTACATACTTCAATTCCCTATTATGTTTCCTAAAAACTTTTAGTAAACTATCCTCTTGATATGTCTGTACCTTTTCTTCATCAATAGAAACATTTACTAAATTCAGGTGTAGTATTGCTAGATTTTTTACAGCCTTTACAATATCCGCAGTATCATGAAGATTACATTCCTCTCCACTAAACCAATGTTTAATAAGGAACTTTTCTCCTGAAGCACCATCTGTTAACAACTCACCATTGCGGTTTTCTACGACTAGATCCACTTTGTCATATTGTTTCTGCAGCAAAAATTTCTTAATCTCATTTTCATATTCTAAATGATTCTTAGACCCTTCATAACTACGATAAAGCATTATACCTTGATTGGTTTCTAATAGGAATGCACTCCTTGCCTTAGACATATTATATACTTTCATATCGTATTGCCGAAATACGTCGTTGTGTTTTTCCTCCAAATGAATGCCTCCCATCATATCATTATTCCGTCACAAACCTCTTTAATCTACAAGTATGTTTGTCTTGATTAATCATATGAGTGGATGAGCTTTTTCATACCTAAATTAATGTTCTAATTTTGTTTGAGACAGCATTATTAGATTCTCTTTGGTATTCCAGTCTGGATGAGCAATAACTTCGTTTAATAGCCCATTTAATACTTCCCCAAGCCCTTTCCCAGGCTTAAAACCCATCTTAATCAAATCATCTCCATTAATAGCAAGCTCTTTTATATTAACACAATCTCCATCTTCACAAATCTTTATATAACATTGCTTCACAGCAAAAAGCTTCTGGAGTTTTTCTTGATGCGTATCTGGATTTTGAGCATAAATATCGGCTTCTTGAAGAAGAAAAAGATACGGCATCAAGTCTTTCCCCAGCTCTGAAGTTGCTTTTCTAACCATGAACATGTCCGGCTGTAATCTCATATCATGGTATTTAACCAGTTTGCCTACCATGCTTATCATGTAATTATCACACTTAAGCCTCTTTAATATTTCTTGGGAGATTTCTAAGCTCTTTTGACTATGTCCATGAAAATGATCAATCCCATTATTGTCCGTTGACTTACAAAGTGGTTTACCAACATCGTGTAAAAGCGCAGCGTAACACATAATTTCGTAATGTTTTGAGTCCAAAAATAATTGCTCCTCTTGGGCTGCTGATTTATATTCAATAATATGACGTAATGCCACAATAGAATGTTCTCCAACATTATAACTATGATGAGGGTTGTTTTGCTTTGTCTTAAGCATCATATCAAATTCTGGCAATGCTATTTGTGTTATCCCCAATTCGTAAGCTAGATAAATAAGTTCTGGATTAGGAGCCATAATAAGTTTACTAAGTTCTGCGCGAATACGCTCTGCACTTATCATTTTTAAATGTTCAACCTTAACTCGAATTGCGTTTTTCGTTTCCTCATCAATTATAAATCCAAGCTGTGCCGCAAACCGAACTGCTCTCATAATCCTTAACGCATCTTCATCAAATCGATGTTCTGGATTACCTACGCACCTGATAATCCCTTTTTGTAAATCACTTAATCCATCATACAAATCAACAATTCCCGTTATGGAATTATACGCCATAGCATTGATTGTAAAATCTCTTCTCCTTAAGTCCTCACTCAGTTTATCTGTAAACTCAACATTGGAAGGATGTCGACTGTCTAGATATTCACCATCAATTCGATAAGTCGTTACTTCATATCCTTGTTTTTCTAGCATAATTGTTACAGTTCCATGCTCAATTCCTGTATCAATTGTCCTTCGAAATAACTCCTTAACTTGATAAGGCTTAGCTGATGTAGTGATATCCCAGTCTCCTGGAGTCCTTCCTAACAGAACATCTCTGACACAGCCTCCAACAGCGTATGCCTCATACCCATGCTCCATTAACTTATTTAATATATATTCAACTTGTTGTGGTATCCTGATAGTCATTATATTCGTTCCTCCCGAACACTTCCCTCTGAGGTTATTTACCATTATGTGATGTTTTATCAACATCTAAACATAGTATTATCCCAATAATTCTATGACATCTTGTTTCATTATAAAGCCCATCGACTTTAGACGCAAGTTTTTCTATTAGGTACACTTCATAGCAAATTACAATAGCGCTATCAGATTTACTTAGTACTTCATTAACTGTCCTAGATTTTATGATTTTGATATATTGCCATTTTAATAAAATATGCTATACTAATTTTGTTATAATCGTCCGCTTTTGCGAACGTAATAAATAAAATAAGAGTAAGCAGAGTAGAACGTTGTGCGTTAAGTGCCGGTTAGACGGGGAGTTGCTAACTGGACGAAAAGTGAAAACTTGCGGTACAACATTCGCATCCCGCTGCTACACATAGAGTCCTCTATGCATGTAGCGCTCGATCTGCAAAGGAGGTCTTTTTAATGAAAACTTTTTCCATGTTTATTTCTTCTCTTCAGGAGTTACGCAAAGTCAAAAACACGACTATTTGTGCCATGCTTATCGCACTATCTGCCGTCATTGGTATGTACAGTGTTATGATCACACCTGATCTACGTGTTAGTTTTGCTTTCTTACCGATTGCCCTTGGTGCATATCTGTACGGTCCAATGGTAGGAGCCATTCTAGGTGGAACAAGCGACATTGTAAACTTTATTATGAAACCAATGGGGCCTTATTTTCCTGGTTTTACCCTAAGCGGTATACTTCTTGGTTTTATTTTTGGATTATGGTTTTACAAAAAAAACATTGGAGTTATTCGTATATTTTTAGCAAACTTGACAGTTGGTATAATCGTTAACGCATTTTTAAACACTTATTGGCGTCATATGACTGTAGGAATTCCATTTAAAGAGTTATTTTATACTCGTTTTCCATGGCAAATAGTTCTTCTTGTAATCAACTCCATAATGTTTTTTATGCTTTATTCAGCATTAAAGAAATTTATATCAGTCCGCTAATTGATTAACACCTTCGAATAAATATATAACAAAAGAGAGTCTCTGTTTGTTCACAGAAAACCTTACTCCCAATCAATGGTTTCCTGTAAAAGAACAGAGACTCTTTATTACATTTTAATATGCTCTTCCCCAGTAAACTAAAGATTTCGCTTGTTTGCCACAGCAAACACATGTATCTGCAATCTTTTCCTGCTCAAAAGGCATACAACGAGAAGTTGCTCCTGTATCCTCTTTAATCTTAAGTTCACACTCAAGATCTCCACACCACATTGCCTTAACAAAACCTGGTTTTTCTTCTACTGTTTGCTTAAAAATCTCATAATCTGTAGCTTCATAAGTGTGAGTATCACGATGATTTCTAGCTCTTTCTAACATTTCTTTTTGCATTAAGTCAAGTACCTCTTGAACTTTTACATCAATCTCATTTAATGATACAATATACTTTTCTCTTGTATCACGGCGTACGATAACCGCTTGATTATTTTCAATATCCTTTGGACCAATTTCAATTCTTAATGGAATACCTCTCATTTCCTGCTCAGAAAACTTCCATCCAGGACTCTTATTAGAGTCATCAATTTTCACTCTAAAACTTGATAATTTTTCTTTTAATTCACTAGCCTTTTCTAAAACGCCCTCTTTTTGCTGTGCAATTGGTATTATCATAACCTGAGTAGGTGCAATTCTAGGAGGCAGTACTAAACCAGAATCGTCACCATGTACCATTATAATCGCACCTATAATACGCGTAGACATACCCCATGAAGTTTGGTGTACATGCTGTAATTTGTTTTCATTATCCGTATACTGAATACCAAATGCCTGTGCAAATCCATCTCCAAAATTATGGCTAGTTCCCGATTGTAGCGCCTTACCATCATGCATCAATGCTTCAATAGTATAGGTGGCATGTGCTCCTGCAAATTTTTCCTTATCTGTTTTTCTACCCTTTATCATTGGAATAGCAAGGTACTGCTCACAAAAATCTGCGTAAACATTTAACATCTGTACGGTACGCTCTTCTGCTTCTTGGGCTGTTGCATGTGCCGTATGACCTTCTTGCCATAAAAATTCCATAGAACGCAAAAATGGTCTGGTTGTTTTTTCCCATCGAACAACGGAACACCATTGATTATAAAGCTTTGGTAAATCTCGATATGATTGAATTATATTCGCGTAAAAATCACAAAACAATGTTTCAGAAGTTGGTCGAACACAGAGTCTTTCTTGTAAAGGTTCTAGTCCTCCATGAGTTACCCAAGCCACTTCCGGAGCAAAACCTTCAACATGATCTTTTTCCTTCTGTAATAAACTCTCAGGAATAAACATCGGCATATACACGTTTTCGACACCTGTCGCCTTAAACATTGCATCTAAGTTCTTCTGAATATTTTCCCAAATTGCATAGCCATTTGGACGAAGAATCATACATCCTCTCACACTTGAGTAGTCAATTAATTCTGCTTTTTTTACAACATCCGTATACCACTGGGCAAAGTCTTCATTCATCGAAGTTATTGCCTCAACAAGCTTCTTATTATCAGCCATACTAACTCTCCTTATATTTTTTTATTAAAAACTTTTTTAGTAAATAAGATAGAGTTTCACTTGCGAAACTCTCCGCCTGCGGCGTGTCGCTTAAGCGACATTTTCATTTCCGCCACAGTGCGATCCTCGCGGAGCTTTTTTATGATACAGGAAATTAACAATTTCCTGTATCATAAAAAAAGCCCTCTAGTCCCAAAGGGACCGAAGACTCGGCGGTGCCACCCTATTTAATGGCAATCTACTGCCATCCTCTTTAAAAGCCGTTAACGCGGGCAAACGCCATATTTTCATACGGAGCTCCAAGGTAGGTTCTATTGCTTTTCATTAAGAATCTTTCACCTGTGATTCTCTCTCTTTAAATGTACCTGCAATATATTATTCCTCTTCAACACCTCATATAATATATGCTTGATTTTAAGGCAGAAATCAGACTTTGTCAAGCTTCCATCTCTTGATTATGATATTTTTGCATCGTTTCAATAACTATAATTTTTATTATAACAAATCCAATTGGTCCAAGAATAAATCCACTAATACCAAATAATTTGAGCCCAATAAACATAGATAACAAGCTAAAGATTGGTTTTATCCCTAAACGATCCCCTAATAATTTAGGTTCTAGTATTGTATGCATTAATTCACATAATCCATAAAGAATCAAAAGTATTAACGCTACTGTATACTGACCACAAAGCAAATTAATTACAATCATAGGAACGATAAACAAACCACTTCCTATTACCGGAAAAGCATCCATGATTGCAATACCCACTCCAATAATTATTGAATAGCGATACCCTAATAATAAGAATCCAATGACCAAAATAACGGCATTAATACTAAGAATAATGGATTGAGTTTTTACATAAGCCCACCCGATATTGCCTAGTTTTGAAGTCACGGGATGGAATAACAAATAAATATTTGTTTTTTTATACTTGTCGTATAGCTCATCATAACTTAATATAATACAAACAACCGCTACTATAAATACAAAGACAATAGATATTGCTCCTATAAATCCCCAAAACATGTTAAACGTCTGTTCTGTCATCATCGGCATAATTGTTCCACAAACAAATGCCCAAACTTCATTTACATTCCCCTCCAATAAATGATATACACTTCCATGATCCAACCTAAAAATATGGTCACATGCATCACATACTTCTATAAGAATATCTGTGAAAGCTTCTTGATATATTGGAATGTTCTGTAGAATGTCTGCAATCTGATTAAACAAAAATCTTGACGCAAAATATAAGACAATTGCAGCTATTACAAAAAACAATAACACAACTACAATGGTACTAACCAAGTACGGAAATTTTAATGACTTATTCAAACGACGGACCACTGGTAAAAGAATTCTTGCAAATAAATAAGCAAATAAAAAGGGCATCACAAGTGGTAATAAATACTTAAATGTTAAATAAACCCCTAATATGGTCAATGTTACTACAAATAATTCTCTTTTGGCCTGTTTTGTCTGTTTATTCAAATAATCACCTCTGCTAATACTTCTTCAAGGTTATTATTTGTAAAAAACCCATGCTTATCCTTGTCAAATATTTGAAGTTATTTGATATACAGCTATGATATAATTGGTAACAGTCAAATATTTATCAAAAACGAAATACCGAGTCAAAACTTCTTAACATCTTAAAGTCGCCTTTCGCACTTATTTGTCCTGTTAAGAATCCCTTTTGAAAAGTAAGCTTTCCATCCACGATTTGATTCATAACAGTACTACTTGTTTGAGCAACTACATCCGGTGATTCAATCTCTCCAAAATAGCAGTTGAGAACTTTTGATGATACTTCAATATTCAGCTGCTTCTCTTTATCCTTTAAAGTAATTGCATATTTTACAGTAACTCCTTCGACTGGAGTAAAACCTTTTTTTAACTTAATAATTAAATCATCATCATTAATATTCCTTTCTCCTAACATTTCCTTAAATATTGAAGAAAGTTCCTCTAAATCTTCTTTTTGTTTTTTCAAATAAGAGTCATCTGAGGCAAACATCGACAATTGTTCGCTCTCCTGAGGAGTCAACTCAATTGTTTTATTGCTTAATACATTCTGGTTAAGAATGGCTTGACTGTTTGGAAGCATGATCTGTTTCTTATTAACATTTCTATACAAATTCTCTGTAATACTCTCAATATATGCAGTATAATCCCTATTTGCCTCAAACATAACATGGTCTTCTACATAAGCACAGATTCCATTAATCATCTTGCCTCCTAGCATATTCCATGAGTTTTCTAATAGTAATAGTGCCTCTCTTTCACCATAAGTTGTACTTAATACAACCGGAAGCATATACAGGTTTTGTAGCTTTTCCTTATCACCATAAAACCAGCAAGCATCAAGAAACTGTTGCATATAGCCACCAATTCCCATCCATTCAACAGTAGTTGCTAAAATAATGCCGTCAGCTTCCTTTAATGTTTTCGGCAATACATTAATTCCTTGTTTTTCCTCAAACAAATTATATTTGCTAACCTCAACTCTTAACTCTTTTAATACCTCTGTCATCTTAGCAATCACAGGAAGAGTTGGATCTTCAAGTAAACCTCTTCCACCATAATAAATATTGATCTTCATAAAAATCCTCCTGTACTTTTGGAATTTATCGGAAAGCTTCGACTTTTAGGTATACTTACCTTATCCCTTATGGTTATCAAGCTTTATAATAAATAATAGTGAACTTATTATTTATACCATCGTTTCTTCTTCATAAATAATTTATCAATTAACAACATTATTATTGCACCACTTATAAATCCTACTATATGTGCAGTATTATCAACATCCATACTTTGAAAGCCACTATAAAGGCTCAAACCGATAAATATTAAGAGTCTCTTTGTTGTAATGCCTAGTCCTCTTTCTCCATAGCGTATTACTATATACATTACCGCTCCAACGATTCCAAAAATTGCTCCTGAAGCACCGACCCCAACTGGATTCTCGCCACTATAATAATTAGTTAAAGCAGATGCTATGTTGGCAATTACTCCACTGATTAAGTAAAGAATTACGTATCGCAGGCCGCCTACCACCCGTTCTAAACGCTCGCCCATTAAGACTAGTATAATCATATTACCAAAAATATGTTCAAATCCTGCATGTAGAAACATTGCTGTAAAAAGTCGCCATATTTGTAATTCCTCTATAATAGTTAAAGCGCTTGTTCCACCCCAGTTAAATAGGTCTTCTACCTCTGTTTGTCCGGTAAATTCCATAGCTAAAAATATAAGTACATTAATTATTACAATTGATATTGTCAGCACAGGATATCGATAGGATAATTCCTTGTAACGATTTGATATATATCGTAAAGAAAACTTATCCCGACGAAAAGGTACTCTAGGACGTTCTAAAGACGAATACTCAACATTAATTGGTTTGATCTCACCCACAACAATTGATTCAATTTGATAACGCAGTGATTCAAACAAATTCCCTTGGTTCTCATATAACACAAGTCTTTTTGAGTGAACATCCACAATCCAATGTACCGCATACTCATATAAGCAAAATTCTTTTACATCACTGCTATCTAAAACAAATAGCATACTAAGCATACGAATCTGATGATAACCCCTGTTCTCATATGCACGATGTATTTGACGCAATATACCTTCATATTGATCCTTCGATAGAATATGACCATTTGTCATATCACTTGTTACAATGAGTGAGATAGCACCCTTTTCCGTGCCATCAATATGTTCCTCTTTATAGTAGACCTCTATCTGCTCTACATTCGTAGCCTTTTTCTGAAAAGATTGATACATTAAAAATCGTTTAATATTTTCTATCATGGTATTGTCTCTCCATTTTTCAAACGATAATATCTCCTATCGTTATATGTAAAAATATTATATCATATCTTTCCTGTTTGAATAAAGAAATTTATATCTCTATTGATTTCCTTTTACCCCACTAGTCGAAATGATACATCTGCAAACTGAAGTATATCTCCAACATGTGTGGATTGTTTTTCATTCGCTTTCAATCGCTTTCTATTTATATAGGTACCATTGGTAGAGTTTAAATCCTGAATGTAAATCTCTTCTCCTAACCTATCCAATTTCGCATGTCTACGGCTTACCGCCTGTGACACAGTCACACCATTAGCATATTCTTTCATAGAACCAACTACAAAGGGAAAATGATCTATTGTTATTTGCCTTTCCTTACTACTGTCAACTGGATGTAATTGAAACCAACATTCCTTATTATTGCTATTCTTACTCAATAAAACCGTCCCTTCTATTTCTCGCATATTATATCCCTTCATTTCCTTATTTTCATCTGGTCGAATATATATACTATGTATTTGATAAAGAAGATAGGTTTCAATTGATCCCATAATCAGAACAAATCCCCCTACTTTTACAAGATCAGGTGCTGTGTTATAACTATTGTTTAATACGCCCATTTCACCCACCACTAAGAACACAATTACCATAGCTACCACTGTCAAAATTGTTAAAAGCGCTCCTTGAATGAGTCTTTTTTTTGGATCCTGGTTATTATCAGAATCTGAATCTTTCCTGCTTTCGTAGTTATTTAGTTGTCTATGACCATACGATAATGGTTCCTCATTTCTTTTGCACTTTTTATCTATGTGATTCTTTGATTTTCCTATGTTATAATTGTTAAATGCCTTGATATCAACAGATATATCATCACTAATCATCTTTTCTTCCTCTATATCTTTCTTGCTATTATTTTCTTCTTCAAATCTATCTGTGTATTCAACAAAACTGGATGAATTTTTTATTTCTTTTTGCCCAATTATTGGATTTAATTTTGTTAAACCTTCTAACATCAATGCAATAGTTAGCTTCTCCTTGCTCACTAACTGATAAAACCCATATGCAATCATAATTGCCCTTTGATCAGTGTAATCTGTTTTGTCAAGAAGATATCTCGCTAACTCTTTTAGCTGCTCTCCCACTGGCACATGATAATCACTATAATAGATAAGTGCTATCTTATTATCCGAGGCAATATATATCATGTCAGACTTAATAATATAATTTTCTATATCCATCATATATTCACTACTTAATAATAAAGCCTTAAGTATTCCAGTTAAACAATCATATAAAACATTTGCAGAAAATGTCTGAAGCTGATACTTACTTGTTAATAGTTCCATTCCTGATATATCATAATAATACATTAGACAGGACTCTTCTAGCTGCAATACTACCGGCAATAACCCATCAATAGTATTTTCTTCTATCATTCTGACAGCAATGTCAGTTTCTTCTTGTTTATTATGATTCTTAAGAATCAAATATTTATGTTCTGCCGTTTGTTTATAAGAAATATCTAGCATATACCCTCCTAAGCTATTAGTCTTTAATATTCACAAGTTCCATACCATGATCCAGCAGCCTTACCCACATTGTCGGATTTCGCATATGCACACTCGCTACAACTTGATAAGTGTCTGAGACAAAAAACGAAAATACTGGCAAATCGGACAATGATAAGCTTGCTGTAATACTCCCTGTTATGCTTTGTCGACTATGATGAAGTTCCACACTCTTTATTTTACCTAAGCATAGTCTGTCTTTCATTTTATTTGTCAAATGCTCTTCACATAACTCAAGCTCATGTTGATAATTGCCCTTAATATGGTATAAAATATCGCGACTATTTATTTCCTCATAACATATTTGATCAGAGTTAAGGATCGACGGCTGACGAATTAGTAAATTAGCATTATATAATGCACTATCTAATGCACATTGCATTCGATTGATATCGTACAAATATAAAGAGAGGTATAAGAGTATAAATATAATGGTAGTTATGATCGGCATAACAAAAACAGCTTCTACTAAAAATCCTGCTTTTTCGTGTTTTTTTATATTCAATTTAATCATATTAAAGTAACCCCCAGATAACTTAAAAATACAAAAGGAATAAATGGCATACGAGATTTTTTGCTAACTCGCTTAATAACTAATAAAACACCTGATACTATAGACGCAAGTAAAAGTGCATAAAAAAGTATTAATAAGCTGCTTATTACACCTAAGCCAGCTCCCAGCATAACAAATACAAATCCATCGCCTATTCCAATTGCTTCCTTTGTCACCTTAGCAATTACTATTAGTATCATTCCACTTAATATACCTGCTGTTACATTAAGTAAATGTACATATTGTAACGGTATTCCTATCAACAGTAATACGCCTGTTACAGCCAAAACAACAACTACCGGAATCTGTTTCTTCTTTAAATCTATAATTGCCAACACCAATAAAACAGCTGCCAAAACTACTTTTATAATTACAAAAATGTTCATAATATCCCTCCTGGTCGCTATATATACCAATGCTCATTAAACTTAATTTCCTTTATTTTTTATCTTATCTGATTTTTTACATAAACTATTTACTACATTTACTACACGGTTTGCGATTTCCCACCTTACTCTTTGGTATTGTAATAATATTACGATATATTTTTTTACAATTAATATTGCTATGGTACCGATCACCATACTCTGCTATATAGCAAAAGCCCTGATGCATCGGATTACCGTCTAAGCACTCTTCACAAGGATAGTAGATTGCGCCACTATCGTTACGCTTAGATTCTAGTTCAACTATACTAATTCGTGTTGTCTTAACCTTCAAATATGTACAATTACTGTTCTCATGATATACTGTTCCATTTTTAGTAATATAAACTATCTCATCGTCGTTATTATCATTCTCCTTATGTAAATTGTTTTCATTACAACTTAATCCTATGAACCCACGTTCTGTCGCAGATTGAACAACACTGTAGATAGGAATTGAAAAAAATAAAATAGGAAATTCCACTTGATACGAAGCCTCTACATAAACATGCTCCTTATCTCCCATAAAACTTGATCCATTTAAGCTTATACCTTCCCTCCCGTTAACAATGCAGGTGTCATACATATCATATTTTGATAAAGCATCCTGAAACAACTTGTCTAACATATACCCTGAAGCTAGTCCATTAACCATTGAACTAATTAAATCGCTAGTTTTATTCTTCTTTTGTTCTTCTGTTTTTTTTCCCGAGTCTTTTTCCTGGTCTTTATTTAAAACTACTTCCTCATAAAGATATGCATACTGTGCTGCTTCGGCAGCAACTTCAGATATGGCACCTTGAATTTGTTCATGTACTGTGACTAGTTGCAATAAGTACAAAAAAACTAATACAGCCATAATGAATATTGGCATTATAAACGTTGCCTCCACAGTTAATGAGGCCTTTTTTAATTTCATTACACCATCTCCCGAATCAGAAATAAAGTAAGACATCCACCCTCAAAAATAGGCTTTCTGGGGCAACAGAGCTTAGAGAGAACTAAATATTATTATTAATAAATTGAAATGGATGATTTAAGAATTGGTTCTTAGATATGAGGATGGACATCTCACTTTATTTCTGATGTTATTTTTACCTCAATAATATGCTAATAAGAATAACTTGTTGTGACTTCAAACTGTGCACCTGTTATCGTTTCTCCTACAAAACGATTTATCATAGGTAAAGACAACATAAGAGGATTAAGTCTATAAGAAACAGTCATCTGCGCTCCAAATATTGCATTGTCGAAACAAAACTGATCATTATAATTAGATTGCATATTATTCTGAATTAAATCCATCATACGATAGCATATTGTTCTATCACTTACTAACAAAAGATAAATTCTTATATACTCCTTGTATGACAGCGCAAGAAGAGACTTACTATCCTTTAGTTTCGATGCTTCACTTTTGATATACTGTGGAGAGACTAAAAGTATTTCTGAAAATGAGATAGAGAATTCATTTACCTTTTTAAAAATCGGTAACTTTTTCCCATCTAGCAATCCTCTCATTTCAACGAGGCTCTCCTCAAATCCCCACGCAATTAAGATTAAATGTTTTGCTATTTTTATTAGCGGGGGCATTCCGGTTATCCCCAGCAATAATGTTGCAGCACCTTCTGCTTTTTGACTAGCACCAGAATCTAATAATAATGTGATATAATTTACTACCGTTCGAATAAAAACAGTTCTTGTGATAATACTGCGTAGGTTGTCCTTATCATTAAGATTACCAGCTATTAAATACTCTTGCTCATAAGCAAGAACTGTGTCATGTTTGATAGAGCTCTCTTTAGACTTATTCATTTCATAATTGTTAAACATAGATACTGCATACTCATTCAAGCATGCCTTTTTTAGAATGTTTTCTACACCAGAAGGCAGGATATCTTGTGAAGGAATATACCTTTGGGCATCACTTAATTCACCAACAATATTATCCTCCTGTAAACAATAAGTTTCTTTTTCCTCCTCTGGTATACGGTTTTTACTAACGAGTGTACTACTTTCAAGTTTTGCTTCCGATATTTTCTCAGTATTATCCAAAACTAATGATAGAATTCCATCTCCTATTAAGTTCTTTAATAGGGTGATTGGGTTAATTGATTGAGCTTCACTTGATTCATTACTTAAATATGTATAATCAAATTGTAGCATCCTTATAGAATACTTGTTAAATGTTTCAACGCACTGTTCTGTTTTATTATATAACTGTTCGATTTGTTCCCCTTTATTAGTATATACATTAAAATTGATCTGTTTATACTGCTTAAGTACTTCAACATTGCTACGCAGCTGCCTCTCCATATTAAGCATTGATGTAAGCTGTTTGCTATTCCATTCCTCACTTTGGCTCCCCTGGTTGGATAATATAGCGTACTCATTCTTCATCTTTTCAATTAAACTCAACCCATTTTCATAACAATTAATAACTTGCTGAACATTAGATTGAGCTTTATTACATTGCTTTATCAATTCAAGATACTCAGAAGAATCTATACCTCTTTTATTCTCTACAGCATCCTTCAGTATCATCATTAATTGTTGCATGGATAGAAGTGGGTTTACATATTGATTTTTTAATGAATCCCATACAACTTTATGATTAACACCTACTGCTCTAGGTTCTACCTCTTCTGTGCAATATAACTTAGCAAAATACTGTTTTGTCGAAAATAAGGAATTACCTGTTTTTGCAACATCATTACCAGAAAACACAATTCCTTCTACTTCAGAAATAAAAGCAATCATATAATCGGTAAGAGAAAAAGCAGATTCTAATTTATCACTGTCAACCATATGCTCTTTAGCGGTATCGGCCACACCTTGTAACTGCTCAGTTTTTCCTACCAGCTGTTTAAGTAAATCTGTTGTCACTTCATATTTCATAGCGTCAACCACCTGATACATAAAAAGTTCACCATCGTAATCCAAAAGTGTGGCCTGATCCGTCATCTTACCTTCTATAAAATCGGGTTGATTTACAGAGGAACTCTGTGAAGAATCCAATAGAATATTACTAAAATCGGACTGTGAAAATTGAAAAGAGTTGTCGAGATACATTTGTATGGATGCCATAAACTCAGTTGTTGACATCTCCTCAGGAATCTGTTGATTCAATCGGCAAAATAATTGATAATCATCATATAGCTCACTACAATATTTTGAAAACTCAGATTCCATTCCCAATGATACAGTACGGTACGCATATACTTTAGCTGCCTCTAATCTTGCTAAATCAATCATAGTCCCTAACAGTGTAATAATTAAAACTGAAATGAATGTCATAAAAACAGTTATAGTACCGCTTTTTTTATACCTCATAAACTCCCTCCTGGTCTACACAATCCTATTAAATGCTATCTTCCTGATTCTCTAGTTGTTTCTTGCGTTAAAATAATAGATTTTGAATCCTTCTGAAATTGCTTGGTACCACTGTCAACTAAGCCAGTAATACTTGATTTAAATACAGCAATTAAGCCAACAACGATAACAATAATAAGGATTACCTCAATTACTCCGGCTCCATCCTCCTCTTTCGTGAATCTTGCTACCTGTTCTTTTACTTTGCTTCCAATAAATTTTGCTTTATTCATAAAAACCTCCTACATTGCGGCAATGGCCGGCATAATAATAATTATTAAGACAATAAGAAACATAAACATCATTGGTGCAAGTACCTTTGTACTCGCCTCTTCACCAAGCTGCTTTGCTAATTCTTTTCTCCCCTCAAATGCCTGTATCGCCTCCATTTGAAGGATGTCAAGAAGTCCTTGTACTCCTTTTGTAACATTCTGAGAGAGAATCGCTCCCAGTTTTATATACTCTTGTATCTTCAATCTTCGACCAAAGGAATCATATGCCCTGCTTTCATTAACTCCGTTATCTAACTCCTTACAGGTCACTATCATTTCTTCGTAAACATACCGATATCCAATTTGATTTTTACTACGCTTCTGTTGATATTCAGCAGTTATTTTATAAAATGCTCTTCTAATTGTCATTCCTGCACCGATTAGCATAGTCAGTTTGTTAACTACTTCTGGATAATCAAGTAATATTTGACGATTTCGTAGCTTTTGTTTCTTATAAAGTTTTTGTTCCATAGAATGTGCAGAAAATACAATTGCGACAAACCCAATAAGAACTAATGCAAACCCTTTACTTTCTTCTGCTTCTTCATAAACAACCGATTTTGAATCAACCTTTTCTGGAAGTTTAATATAGTCTTGATTGTTCTCGAGATTAGCGTTATCACTTATTGCTTGTCCTAACTTATTAAGTAGATTCTCATCTTCTGTCGCTGTGTATGGACATAAGTAAAAATTAAATGGAACGATTACTCGATATGTTTCATATGTAATTTCCGCTTCAAGCAATGCTACCTTCCCACTATTTTTTAATTGTAGATAATTAATGGATCCATCTTTCAACACTAATTCGTTGTCTGGCAAAATCCACCGAATAGCAAATGGTGTGCCTGGCAGATTATCTATCAGTTGTAGCGAATGCCTTACTTCTTCTGCTGAAACATTCTCGTTTAAAACTATCGCCATTAACTGATTTTTTGAAGCTTCCACCTTACTTAAAAACTCTTCCTCCGTATACTTTTTTGCTTCTATCGTGAGTGTAAAGTCCTGTTGTAAACTGTCATTTGCCTCACTGATATATGCTCTTAACTCTATATCAGCATTATCCTCCCCTACACCTGGCCGTCTAATAAACTGACCCTCTAACAATTTACTTTCTGGTGTATAAAACAATAGCCACAATAAGCACATTGTATTAAGTATTAAAAGAAGTGCAATTACTCTGGCATATTTGTTTGCCTTAAATAAAATATAATCTTTTGACGTATCTGACGCTACGTTAATTGATTGTAGCGCTTCCTTTTGCTTTAGCTCAGTTGCACTTGCTGGCTTAGCAGTGAATTCACTTATAGCGTAGGCTAGCGGCAAAAGTACTGATAATCTATGTTTCTTCCACTGATATTGCTTAGCAACTTTATGATATTTTAAATTGCTATATACTA
The DNA here is from genome assembly GCA_023434365.1 of Bacillota bacterium. Lineage (GTDB taxonomy): Bacteria > Bacillota > Clostridia > Lachnospirales > Lachnospiraceae > KM106-2. The sequence continues at coordinate 267,412 of JAEYSV010000016.1, forward strand.
ATCCGGCTAATATTAATAGGTAACATGCTATTACAACATACATAATTGATCTCCTATATTTCAATATTCATAATTTTCTGCATAAGTAAATAGCTTCCAGCATAAATGATAAGCAATACAGACATTACAATATAACCAAACACATTATGATATAGTGACTCGATAAAACCAGGCGAGCTAATCCATATATAGAAAATGAAAACCATGGGTACCACACTCATTATCTTGCCTTCCAAACGTTTTGCACTCACTAATGTTTTTATCTGTTGTTGAATTTCATGCTTATCCGATATAATCCGACTTGTTCTATTGATTATTTCTATAAGATTCCCTCCTGTACGCTTGCCTGATGCAAATACGTCAGCAAAATTCTGTATATCTTCTAAACCCGTACGACTAGCAAAAGAAAGAAATGCTTGTTCTACCGTTTGATTCATACTTAACTGATACTTGATGTATACAAATTCTTGGATAATAAGGCTGTTCTCCTCATAAAGCAAATGCAAATCATTAATAGCTATATCAATTGCATTTTCAATAGAATATCCCGCTCCTAATGCTGTATTTAAGCAATTAATTGCTTCTTTAAACTGTACATTTAATACCCACAGCCGTTGTTGTTTATAATACTTTTGCCGATACTTCAGTATTCCCCATCCTAATGGCAATAAAAAAACTGTTATAAGTAAATTATCATAAAAAAGGAGAGCTATCATAATTAATAAAACTGCTATACCCAAAATATTGATAGTCCACTCCCTTTTGCTAAGTTTATATTTCTGGTAATCAATCATATTTTCACTCCTGCCCTGTTTAATTTGCCTTGGTGGTAAAGAGAATGTTCTGTTCTCACTAATTCTCCAATTACTTTGCCTTCTTTGTTTTCACCCTTTTCTTCAAAAAGAAATAGTGGTTGTAATATTATGTTATCATCCTGCATGCCTATTACCTCCGTAATTTCTAAAACCTTTCTCGACTTATCTCGGAGTCTTCCCAAATGAATAATTATATCAATAGCTGATGCGATCTGTTTACGCGCAGCCATAAGGGGTATATCCGAACCTAGTAGTACCAATGTTTCTAACCGGTCAAGCATATCTGCCGGTGAATTAGCATGACCAGTACTCAATGAACCGTCATGTCCAGTATTTAACGCTTGCAACATATCAATAGCTGCATCATCTCTTACCTCGCCAACAATAATGCGATCTGGTCGCATACGTAATGAATTCTTTATTAATTGACGAATTGAAATTGCACGCTTACCTTCAACATTTTCGTTTCGCATTTCAAGCCGTACCAAATTTCTTATACGCTTTATTTGTAATTCTGCAGAGTCTTCAATTGTAATAATACGTTCGTCTTCGGGAATAAAATTAGATAATGCATTTAGAAATGTAGTCTTACCAGAACCGGTACCCCCACTTATAAAGATATTATATTTTGCTATAACAAGTTGCTCTAGAAATTGTGAGACCTCTGTTGTTACAGAGTGTAGTTGAATTAACTTTTGCATAGTCATACTATGCTTACCGAATTTACGAATGGTCAATGTGGATCCATCTAAAGAAACCGGTGACAATACAGCATTTACACGTGAACCATCCTCTAGCCTGGCATCCACAATTGGATTCGCGTCATTAATAACGCGATTTGCCTTTGCTACGATCCGCTGAATAACATCATTCAGCTTTTCTTCTGACTCAAAACCTTTATCAGCTTTTTCTATTTTTCCATATCTCTCAAGAAAAATTTGATTAGAACCATTAACCATAATTTCAGTAACTTCTTCATCCTCTAGATAATCTTGAAGAACATCGAGCTGACGAAGTGATTGAAATAATTGCTTTCGATATAGAAGCTTGCGTTTTACTGGTTGATCTTTTAGTATACTATCTCCGATAATATAATCTATTACTTTAAGTACTTGCTCATCCTCAATCTGAGGCTCCAATCGAAGCTTAAGAATTACTTGCTCTTTCAGAGTATTAAATAATTCAGCATTCAAAATCTGTTCACTCTCCCCCTTCACACCTCACTTTTTACTATACAAAAGATATCGCTTATTCCGTATAGTAGCTCTTCATAAAAAGGTAATTGATGATTAGATAGATTTTCATTAATACCATATCGATAACAATCCTTTATAGTTGGAAGAAAAATTATCTTTTTCTCTTCATCAATTTTATTATCTAATCCTGTCATTCTAATGAAATTTTTAACTCTATTGTCATTTGTTTCAGTATTTTGAACTAAATATAGTTGATTGCAATTCATTACAATTTCAGGAGCAATCTGATGTAAAAAATCAAACAATAAAATAATAATAGTATACTCTTTTAAGCCCATAACACCCTTTAGCAACAATGAAAATTCTGAAGCAGTTAATTCATATAAGTCTGCATAATAGTTTACTGGACATATATAGTCAAACCTCTCTCCATCAACAATACAAGCTCTTACATCTTCTGATGTAACTGGGCTATGTTTCAGTTTATAGATCAGATCAGAGACACTTTCACTTGATGATTGCCCGTAGCAAACTCCCGAAAAAAGTTCCATATTTACAAGCAATACCTTATGGTTTTTGCCATACTCAGCAGCTATACCAAAACTAATTAATTCTGCTGCTACATTATCATTTAATGTAAAAATACCCATTATTCTAGTTCTCTTATCTTCTTTAACAAGTAATGGCATACTAAAAATTTTTTGCTTATAATAGCTTTCAATGTACTCGCATATATTGTGAAGCGCTTGATACTTGAACAAGCAATTTTTATTATGAATATCTTTACTTGATACGAGTAAAATGATATGTTCATATCTTTCAACTAAATCTTTACTAAAGAGTGCATCATCAACCAATATCATTTTAATCTCCATCTCCAAAGATGCTCTCTGAAAAGAATCATAATCGGTAAATATGGCTGGTGTTATAGATATTGTCATATGTTCTTTAAGATAAGTAACCAGCATACGTGCATACTGACTATCTTTTTCTATAATAGCCATAATGTTTCTTTTCATAATCTCCCCCCAACAGATAATGTATCTTGCCATACTAATAAATTCTGACAACCTAAAATTACTAATGAAGTAAAATACTAATGTATGCAATTGTAATGGCTAATGAAAAATGAATTAGAGATCCTTGCTTTCCAAAGTTAGATATAATATCGTTTCCATAAAAAAATATTCTTACCCTAATTAGAGGAATGGAGATTGTTTTAAGAAATTTAGATATTAACGAATTGTTATGAAGAAATTGAATGATTACTAATATAGAACTGTATAGAAAAGATAGAATAATTAATACCAATGTTATCTGTAAGCCATAAATGCCACTCAGTACTGCAAAGACTTTTATATCACCGGCTCCAAGAACTCTAAAACTAAATAATAAGAATAATAAAAGTATGGGCAATATAAAATCAATTGGGAAAAATACTATGGCCATGATACCTTCCTGGTAAAACCGATAACCAAATCCAAATATCATACCCAAAAGAATCAACCTATTGCTAATTTTATAGTCTAGAAGATCATTAACGGTTACACATATTAACCAAATTAGTATCGCCACAGTGACAATCAAGAAACCACCCCTCACATAAAATTTACATTATTTTCCTATTGCATATTGAGTATATAACAACCACTAATTGTTGTCAAATGATTTTCACCTCATTTTTTTGTACTATTTCAACATATAATTGTATTATACAAGATAAAAAAACAAACCCATCGAATATATTAATATTAGTCCGGGTAAACCAAGTATTCCAATTGTTAAGATATTTACGCCATTTAATCCCACAATAAGTGACGCTCCATTCAGTGCTAATATATAATTAATACTATATATACCAACCGCACCTAAAAATATCTTAAGAATGTAATTAATAAAATTCTCCATTTTATGTCGAAACAATGAAACACAAAAAATAACAACTCCAACTATGACAATACACGAAAAAAAGAATAAATCCATATGCAAACTCCCTTTTTCTTATTTATACATTTATATTAAATACTAGTCTAAATATTCATAGGTTGTCTCTATTTTTTTCAATATTTTTGAGTTAGTTAATATGATCTAATTTGTTGGCAATATTTAATTATAATTGGTTAAAACTTACAAACATTTGTTTTATTATCATTTTCTTATCATAAACTGAAATGTCAATGACTATAATATACTATGCCAATATAACTGTAGCAATTGTCTATATTCTTATAGAAAGGTTGGATTCATTTGAAAAGTAGTAATAAAAAAATTGATTTACGAGAGCAAGAGTTACTAAAAGAATTGCAACGTACCCAGATTGCTTTAGAAACTGCCTACAATAATTTTGAAAACAGCGTAGATCCTGATTTAATTGACTGCTATATCTACGAAGTGAATGCCGCATTAAATCGGTACAAGTTCTTATTAAAGCAAGTCAGATCTATTGATGCGAAAAATTACATACTGAAAGATCCTTTTACATCACACGCCAACGAGTTATAAATCAATAAAAGCACCCGACTAATTTGCCTGGTGCTTTTATTTTCATTATCCTATACCCTAAACCCACGGTTTATTTCATTATTTGAAACTGAAACTTCATTAAGTGTCCCCACTCCATATGTTAATCCCGCATAGATCTGTTGTGTGTTCTGCATTACGGGATCTTTAGACTCCTGCATTGATATCTTTTCATATGCTATTTTAAGAGACTCTATCATATACTCCACAATACTAAAATGTTCAGAATTCTTAGTAGTTTTTCCTTTCACAATCTGCTGTCCTATATAAATATACATACTCATTAACTGTTTTGATAAATCATATTGATAATCAAGTATACCCATTAACTCATTAACACATTTTGATGCATGCGTTAGTTTCTTTTCATACTCAACATATCTTTTTGTTTCTAAGTGTTCTCTAGCTTTTTTTAAATCATGTAAAATCAATTCATAAATTATAACTACAAGATCACCTCGAGAAGCTTGACTTATTCGTGCAGTGTACTCTTGCAATAAATCTTTTTCCATCCTAGTTACCCCTCTCTAAGGTTAGCCTTGTAATAATGTTAATATCGTCTGAGGTCGCTCATTTGCCTGTGCTAACATAGATGTTCCAGCTTGTGTAAGGATATTAAGCTGAGTTTGTCTTGTCATTTCCTTAGCCATATCTGTATCCTCAATACGAGATAACGCTTCTGTCATATTCTCGGATGCAACATCAAGGTTTGCTATTGCATGTTCAAGTCGATTCTGATAAGCTCCAAGTTTAGCTCTTACGCTTGTAACTAAAGTAATGGCTCTGTCAACTTTTTTTATCGCTTCTGCTGCCCCAGCGAAAGTATTAAAATTCACCTTATCAATTCCAATTGTTTCAGGGTCTAATCTTGGTATACTAATATACATTGTCTGATGCTCACTGCCACCAATCTGAAGCTTCATTGAGCCTGCATCTAATATATTCATTTCTACAACTCCTAAAACTGACGGATCAATCTTCATAGTAATCTTTATTCCACTTACATCACTAATTGTGGCATAATTACCATTCACTGCTACACTTGCAGTACTGTTAAACTCACTTCCTAATAACAATGATGCATCTGACCCTTGTTTATTAATTAGGCTTGCTATTCCAAGATCATTTGCCAAGTTACTATTACATGAAATTTTTATACTTTCACTGCTTCCATATTCCTTACTTTTAAAACGAAGAAATGATCCCGGCCCAAACAGCGTTTCCTGATTGCTGCCATCTACACTGTAAACATCAATATTTGCTAGTTCACAGGCATTTCTTAGTTTAGCAAAAGCACTTTGATGAGTATCTTTATTTGTAATCTCTACATCAACACCATTAATAGATAGTTTTCCCTCAGAAAATGTAGTTCCTGAAAATACAGGACTTGTTGCACTATATTCTGCCTTTAATGGTGCTGAATTTACCGTAAAGCTGTATTTTTTAGCTTCAACTTCGTCGGTTAGAGTCAGAATTTCTACACCACTGTTAGAACAATAGGATTTTCTATCTAGCCCTCCATTTAGCAATAGTTTCGTGTTGAATTCTGTTGTATCCGATATTCGTTGTATTTCAGAATTTAATTGATTAATCTCATTTTGAATCGACATTCTGTCTTCTGTAGTATTGGTGTCATTTGCAGACTGCACAGCTAACTCACGCATACGGACTAAAATACCTTGTACTTCACTGATTGCACCTTCCGCTGTCTGAATAATGGATACTCCATCAGCAGCATTTCTAGAAGCCCTCTCAAGTCCTGCAATCTGTGTTTTCATTTTTCTACTTATTGCCATTCCCGCGGCATCATCAGCTGCTTTATTAATACGGTATCCACTTGACAACCGTTCGAGACTTGCTTGCATTGCCTTACTGTTTCGATTCAGATTACTACTTGTTTTTAATGCCGGTATATTATTATTAATTCTCATACAATTCATCCTTTCACTAACACATATTGATTACATACTACCTAACTGCTGCTCGGCTTGTTTCACTGTTGCAACCATTACTTTAGCAATCTCAAATAATGTTTCCGTTTTAACTGTATTTTGTTCTTGATAACTATCTAACTGAACATCGGGTACTACCCTAGTATTTGACAATATAACAGCCAATTGGCTAACTTGAAGCCCTAATTTACTTAGCTCCTCTTTTATCGATCCCTCGCTTTGTTTAAGAACATTGACAGCTTCTCGATTATCACATAGTATCATACCACTTACTACATCGGAATTTAATAGCATAGAGACTTTTACAAGTCCAATCTTCTTTGTAGTAAAGTCAATTTGAACACCTGATTGGTTGCTCGATTTTTCTTTTAATTGTACTCTTAAATTAACAACATCTTCTCCAAGCGTTATTGGAATCTCATAAATGTGTGAGTTACTTAGTTTTCCTGCAAGCCGTATTGCATTTCTCATTATTTTTGCCTGTTCAAATAAGTTTCTGTTAGCTACGGAATGCTCAATACTTTCTTCTACTTGGTAATTAATTAATTGTTCGATTTGATTAAATAGGTTATTAGTTTTTTCTTCATTTCCTAATGCTTCTTCAAATAAATGATATATACTATGTAGCTGACTTATCCCTTTTTTATCTGCTACTACCTTATTATCCTCATCTATTTCGTTTAATGGGGATAACTTCATGAATAAATCTTCTAACTGTTGATAAAAAGAATAATTATTCGCTAGTAAAGTGCCTGAACTTAATAACTCACCTACCGTAGGTTTATCTTTTAATACTGACAGTATATTAATACTCTCTTCACTCATTTTTGCTAATTCTAAATATTGTTGTAATAGATCACTTTCATATATTAATTCCACATTATTTTGCGAGTTTTCACTCGATATGACATTTTGTTCTGATACTACTAATTCTTCATATAATTGTTCTAGACTCATGGATTGAATATTCTCAGAAGTAATGCGACCATTTAACTCTAAAATAACCTCTGTATTACGAAGCAAGTATTTTATGTTATCAAGTACTTGCATTTGATATGAACTATCATTATGTGCCAAATTCCCATCATTTGCTCGATTAGAATCTCCAACCTCTTTATAATTTTTAAAGGCTCCTTCGATTTGTACATTAATAGAATTATTACTCCCTTTTAATTGAACACCACCAAATTGCGGATCTACTTGTACGTCCAATCCAACTACTTTCTGGCTACGGATTCCTGTCAGTAAATGATTTAATGTAAGTTCTCGTTTGCTATTTATCAATGATCCTACCGCTGCTCTGTCTGTTTTTTCAATCTGATGCAATAAACGATATACTCCCACATAAGCTTGTCTCTCTTCATTGGACAATTCTTTTTTTTGATCTAATCGACATAAATATTCACTAAACTTCTCTTCCGGTATCAAATCACTATTCTGTTGTAACGTTCTTGCATAATCGTTTAATGAATCTATTGTCATATGAAGAGGATTCACATTGTTCTTTATCATTTGAACAGTAGTAGATGGTGTCATATTATGCAGCATCTCACTAACTTTTGCATCATAAAACTTTATATCCCTAATGTTCTGTTCAGTAATCTCCATTTGGTTATAAGCAAGAATCCGGACCGCTCGTTGGTTGGCCTCAGATACCTCTAGATTCATCTCTTCAAGTAAATTATCAAGCCCTATAAAGGCTTTTTTTATCGAATCGCCAAGCTCCTTATTTGGCTTTGTCATTAATGGTTCGTATGCATCAACAGCAATCTGACGATTTATTATATATTCTGCAGATTGTTGATGAAACTCCCCTAATGAGATTCGATTTGCAGCCTGCACAGTAGCCCCTAAAACAATTGCTGGCATCCCTTTAATTTCTGACATCGCATTCTCTGTTTGAAGGTAAGAAGCTACTTCTGCTGTTTCTGCTGTATAACCAAGTTCATTAAACTTACGAACAATTAGCTCTTTTTGCTGATTACGTAACTGATCAACTGCTTCATCAAGACGCAAAGATGCTATATTAATACCCATAGCATATAACCGATATGCATTTTCATACGTTAATTTTGCTCTAATTTCTTCTAGCTGAAGTCTTGTATTAGATATCTTTTCTGACACTGTTCTACTCGGTCCAACCGTTTGAATTACATTACTCCCTTGTTTACTTCTTAAAGTTGAATTTGCAGGAAATGTATCTAAATTAGCACCTAAAGTATTTAAATTAACATAATGTGCGTCAATAAGCTGTTGTAAAGTGATACTTTCACCAGATTCCTCTGAACCTATAACGCCAGCAGCTTCAGCCACCTCAAAGTTTATATAACTTGCTATATCTTCTTCTGACAATATAGATACTTGATCAACAATCTTTTTAGCTCCATTAACATGATGCTGATGCATTAACTCGGACTCCAGATCCACTTCTAATGGTAACTGCCCTCTTTTCATCCCTGTTAATAAAAGCTGATTTATTCCATTAAAATTATCAGAAAGCTTTAATTCATCAAGTACTGCCTTTCTTTCAAGATTCTCTGGAGAAATCTCTAGATTGCGTTCTAATAACCACATTGCATTATTAAAACTACTTTGTTCGTCAAAATTCAACGATTTTAATAACTCTTTTACATTCTCCTCTAACGCTCTTAACTCCTTGCTAGTAATACTATTGTTTCTTGTTATAGTGTATGAATTCGAAGACATTATCTCTTCTCCTCGACTAGATAACGTCTTTCCTCCGCTATGATTTGCTTTGTAAACATTTTCAAGCGTTAATTTCTGTTTATTGATGATTAAATGCTCTATGGCTCCTTCTGATAAAGAACCTATTTTCTCTTTATAAGTATAAGCCAATTGCAATGATGCTATATTTTCCTTTGTTAATGGTAAATGAGCAGCCTTAAGAGTTTCCTCAAGAGTGGCTTTACTACTAGCTTCTGCCTGGTTTGCAATTACTATCTTTTCAAAACCCTCTCGATATTCTTGTTTTTTTTCTACCTGTTTACTTAAATGTTCCTCATTAAATGCACGTTTTTCCTTTATTCGTTTAATTGCACGTTCTAGTTGGCTACTCTTATACTCCTCTAAAGGAGTACCCTCGTCTTTTAACAACTTATAATCCTCTGAAGAAATAAGATTGCGTATTACTCGCAACTCTTTTTTTACCAAACTTATTAGATTTTGGTCAACTACTTGTTTTTTTTGATACTTGCCGTCAACATACAAAGAAAAACCATTTGATATCTTTGTATTAATTACTCCTTTAAATGAATTAGGTGTTTCATCTCCAACTTCCTTTAATACAATACTATTATTCGATACTTCCTTTATCTCAAAAATTCTAATTTGGCCTTCCTTGGCATTTTGTACTGCTGACAAAGGAATTTTATATTCCTTGTCTTCAAAGGCAATGGAAATCTTTTCATCGACAGCTGTTATAATTCCTTCTAACTTTTGCCCTACAGCAAAAGCAATACGGTCCAGGTCCCTGTTATCATCAATTATTTCTCGGTTCTCTGGCAATACTGCGTTTACATTCATAGATTTCACACTCACTTTACCTTTTATTACCCGATATTTTTCGGTTTATTATTCTATCTCTAAGGAATATGTCGACATATTCTTGTAAACTCATTAGTATGCAATTATGGAAGAAACAGTATAGACAGAATATATTATGTTCGCTATAATATTCAACTAAAGAATAACCTTCTCTATGTAATATAAGTAGTTACTTATTTACTCATTTTTGCAGATAAAACAAAACAGAAAGGAATTCATATGAAGCTTGTAATTCAACGCGTTGCTTCCGCCAGTGTAAGTGTTGACGGGAAAATAATAGGATCAATTCAAAAAGGTCTTTTAGTTTTTCTAGGCGTTAGTAATGAAGATACTATCCAAACTGTAAAAAAATACGCTGACAAATTATTAAAGCTTAGAATTTTTTCAGATAGTGATGGAAAAACCAATCTCTCTTTAAAGGATGTTGGCGGGTCATTGCTGATAATTAGCCAATTTACCTTATATGCTAATTGCCAAAAAGGCAATCGCCCAAGTTTTATCGAAGCTGGAGACCCTAAGCTTGCCAATTCACTTTATGAAGAATTTATACAATATTGTAATCGTGAAATTGAACTTGTAGAAAGTGGGAAGTTTGGTGCAGATATGGCCGTATCACTAATTAACGATGGTCCATTTACAGTTGTTTTAGAAAACTTAACATAACTAAAGAAAGACTGGAAAAAGGTAATATCCTTCTTCCAGTCTTTTTAATGCATCTTTACTACCAAATTTAATGACTTTTTACAATTTCACCAGCTTTAGTTAATGCAATCTTAGTGACTACTGGTCCAATTAGCTCATATATAATAGTTGCACATAAAATAATAGCCCTGATTTTTGCTCCATGTGCAGGAACTACGGTCATAACTACTCCCGCAAGTCCAATTGCTACACCTGCTTGAGGTATTAAAGTAAAGCCCAACCATTTTTGAACAACTGGCTGCGAATGTGATACTTTCGCTCCAACATAAGCCCCAAATATTTTACCAACAACCCTAAAAACTACATAAATCACTCCGATTAATCCTACCGTCGGAAGTATAGTTATATCTAACTCTGCTCCTGAAATAAAGAAGAATAGTAGATAAATTGGAGGTGTCATTCTATCTAATTGCTCAAAGATGATGCCACTTTCATTCGATGTATTAATTAATACGCTACTCATTGCCATACAGGCAAGTAAAGATGAAAAGCCTAACATGTCCGAAACTCCAACACAGAGAAAGACCATCGCAACTGTTATTGATAAGCGATTTCCTCTTCCAGTAAACCATTTTATGAGAAATCTAAACAATATCCCTAAAATTGCTCCAAAAATTAATGCACCAAAAATTTCTATTACAGGTGTAAGCAAAGTTGCTCCAATCGAAACATTCTGTCCTGAAGTGATAGTTTTTGCAACAGCAACAGAGAGTCCAAATCCCATTAACGCAACCGCATCGTCAATTGCCACTACAGGAAGTAATGTTTGGGTTACAGGCCCTTTAGCCTTATATTGCCGCACTACCATTAAAGTAGCTGCAGGAGCTGTTGCCGCTGCGATAGCCCCTAAACATAAAGCGAAATCCACTTCAACACCTATTAGTATTAATACAATATCAACTATCACTACAGCTGTTAGCGCCTCAAAAAAAGCAATAATAACTGGTGCTTTTCCTACTTTTTTCAGATAAGATAGTTTAAATTCTGCACCTATCGAAAATGCTATAAAACCTAACGCGACTTCAGGAATAATTAAAAAGCGTTCAAGTGCCTCCTTGGGTATTAAATTAAAGCAATATGGCCCTGTTAGTAGACCAATAACAATATACCCTGTAACATTTGGTAATCGCAATACTTTCATTAATTTTCCACTGAATAACCCCAATGAGATTGCTAAGGATAAATACGTCAATGTATTCAGTTCGATCAATGTTTATTCACCTAACCCTTCTACATACGTAATTGGTATAGAGAACATAATACCAGTATTGGGTCCACTTAAGTCGCCAACTACCTTTTTAACTACCTGTCTTGTCATAATTGCCTGTTCATCTTTTAAAACAAATAGCATAACCTGGCTAGGTTCTCTTTCTTCATCAGATAGCATTCTTCTTAAGGCTCCAAAAATTGGTAAGTCCTCCATATTTACAAGCGATTCTGCCATTCCAGTCCCTTCAAGAATTGTACCACCTTTGACACCTGATTCTGCTAATGTACGAATTAATTCATTCATACGATCCATTTGCTTTAGAATAAGTACTAATAACTGCATATTTTCCCTCCTGATATATATTTTGTTCAACTAGTTATGTTAGACCTCTTATACTAATATGTCAACCGTACTCGCTTAATTATGCTATAAATCATGCAAACCATAACACTACCTATTTAAAATAGCTATGAATACTCTATCATTTGTATATAAATATACTTGATCTAATTATAGCTATTATTACCAATTTACAAAATTTGTTTTTGTTTATATTGCCATATTTATCTAGATATATTGACAATACATTATTGTGTGCGTATACTGATTTTAACTTAATCATGTGAATAAACCGTAGAGTAAGAAGAGTACGCAAATATTCCCTGTTTAAAGCGAGCTATGAATGGTGAAAGCATAGCAACAGATTTTTGCTGAATGGACTTATGAGGGTAGGAAGAAAGGTTTTCTGAGTAATGCCTACCGGGATCTCCACTCGTTATCAAGGGAGCATATATGTTAGTATATGAATAGAGAGGATGCTTTTGGCATCAATTTGGGTGGTACCGCAGAAGTTTAATATGACTTTTGTCCCAGTAGAAATACTGAGACAGAAGTCTTTTTTATTTCATTTTGGTTCTATTTACATGATAGTCGTTACTATTAACTGTCCTAGTCAAAATCAATAATTCAATAACCATTTTGATATTTTCATATTGATGATGAATGCCTAGGATCTCTAATATTGAAAAGGAGACGATTACTATGAAAAGGATTCCACACAGAATTTATTTAACAGAGGACCAGATGCCAAAACAATGGTATAATTTACGCGCAGATATGAAAGAATTACCTGACCCGATGCTAAATCCAGGCACATTTGAGCCAATAACAACAGAAGAACTCTATCCTGTATTTTGTGAACAATTAGCAAAGCAGGAGATGGATAATACTACACGCTATATCGATATTCCTGAGGAGATCCAAGATTTTTATAAAATGTACCGACCATCTCCCTTGATTCGTGCCTATAATTTAGAAAAAGCTTTAGGTACACCCGCTAAAATTTATTACAAATTTGAAGGTAATAATACGTCTGGCTCACACAAATTAAACTCCGCAATTGCTCAGGCTTACTATGCAAAAGAGCAGGGACTAGTGGGCTTAACGACAGAGACCGGTGCCGGACAATGGGGGACAGCATTAGCAGAAGCCTGCAGCTTCTATAATCTTCCACTTACTGTATATATGGTTAAATGTTCCTATGAACAAAAGCCATACCGAAAAGCCATCATTGAAACTTTTGATGCTAATATAATTGCTAGTCCAAGTGATACAACCAATGCAGGTCGAGAGATTATTAAACAAGATCCAAATAGCACTGGAAGCCTTGGATGTGCTATCTCTGAAGCAATAGAAACAGCAGTAAGCACTCCTGGCTACAAATATGTTCTTGGATCTGTATTAAATCAAGTATTATTGCATCAATCTATTATTGGACTAGAAACAAAAATTGCCATGGATTTAATTGATGAGTACCCAGACATCATTATTGGCTGTGCAGGCGGTGGCTCAAACTTAGGTGGCTTAATTGCGCCATATATGCAAGATAAATTAACCGGGAAAGGGAACCCAAGAATAATTGCTGTAGAACCCGCAAGTTGTCCATCTTTAACAAGGGGCCGCTATGCATATGACTTCTGTGATACTGGTAAGGTAACTCCTCTTGCTAAAATGTATACACTTGGAAGTGGCTTTGTTCCTTCTGCTAATCACGCAGGAGGACTACGTTATCATGGAATGTCACCAATCCTATCAAAATTATATCATGATGGATATATGGAAGCTGTAGCAGTTGAACAGACTAAAGTATTTGAAGCTGCCAAAATGTTTGCTAAATATGAAACTATATTACCTGCCCCAGAATCAAGCCATGCAATCCGAACTGCAATTGATGAAGCGTTAAAATGCAAAGAAACTGGCGAAGCTAAAACTATTGTTTTTGGTTTAACCGGAACAGGTTATTTTGATATGTCTGCATACTCCTCTTATATGCAAAACACAATGAACGATTATGTTCCAACAGACGAAGATTTGCAGATTGGGTTCAACGGCCTTCCACAAGTACAATCTGCTTTACAAGAATCTATTCTTACCAAGTAATAACGTTTACTCGTTTGGACACCTTCATAAAATTACAAATGATCTTAGAGGCTATATACACTCTAAGATCATTTGTTTTATAATTAGTATTCTTTATTAATCACATAATAGGTCTTCTCGATTCATTCTATATAGAATACTTCTCACTTCCTCTTTCAATTCATATGGAACTTCACCAAAATAGCGTAATCCCCGTAAAATTAATTCAACATATATCATCGCCATAAGCAACCCCCTTCGCATTCTGTAGGTGTGTACAATGCTACTTTAAGTATTGCCTATATAAATAATATTAAACACTTGCAAAACGTGTTACTAATTGCTTTTTTCCACATTATTTAGCTGAAACCGAACTAGAATTCGCTGAGTGTTTTTTCCAATTGGATTACATGATATTAGGGTTAAACATGAATACCCCTGCAAAAAAAGCTCATCTGACTGATCTGGAGTAATAATTACCGTTTCTTTATATATATAATGATAGATGTCGCCATTATAATAAAGTTTCACTTCATCTCCCTCCCCTAATTCATGAATATTTCGAAATAACTTATAATATTTCCCATAGCCGGAACGATGACCGGCAATAATTACATTTCTGTCGCCCTCTCCTGGCATCTGAGAATATTCATATAATCCCGGCCCATGTTTTAATACTGCTGCAGATGTGCCATCTAATATTCGTTCTTTTATAGATAGCTTTGGGATAACTAACATAAAGCTCTCATCTTCAGGCACCTCAACTACCTTTTGAGATTCTTCATTAATCTGAACACGATAGTTTGCTCGCTCCTGTTCCACAAATAGTTCATTTTTTGGCCACTGTTCCTGCGTTGTTGTAATAATAGGGAGCCCACTCGTAGCTGGAATATTGTTCATATCAGGTACCGAATCATACTCTTCCTTCGCTTCCATATATAGTAGAAATTCATGTATAAATATTGGTATAACTAAAAAAATAGCACCAATAAACAATAATCTGATATATTTATATCTTCGTTTCATAACTGCGTCCTCTGACCTTTAGATTATTCAAGTCTTTGTACTTCATATACTCCAACTTTGTTCCGAATAAATAATTTCAATTTAAATAGCGAGCCATCACATATCCTTGAGTATGGCTCGCTATTGCTATTTCAATTGTTTTATAAAGGTTACTTTGTCTTATTATACCTATTCAAAGTAATATCAGTATCAGAAAACAAATCATCTGTAACCTTATAATTTTCAAATGTAACTGTTACGCAATTCTTAGCGCACCTGCTTTCGGATGAAAGCGTAATCTCTTGCGTTTTTTCTAAAAGCGGCTTATATCTTATATGATTAAGCTCTTCTATCACATAAGTACCCTCTTTTAATGAAATTTCATTTGTACTTTCCTCAGAATCTCCTGCATTGAGCGTTATGCTTTCATATATAACTTCATTATTGCTCATATCTTTAATTCTATATATGAAACTATTTTCAACGTAATCTGCTTGCTGTTTGCCTCTCTTATCTACTAATTTTTTTTGTATCTTCAAATTATAGTACTGAGGTAATTTAGTGACTGTATTAGTATAGACAATACTATCTATATCACCTGAGCGATTAATCTCTCCATTAAAAGTTCTATTCGATGTATCAGAGGAATCAATCATGTCTGTTCCAGGTTCAAACGATTGATTACCGTCTGTAATATTTGTAGACATCTCATATGTATTATTGTTATTTATCTCTTCGATCACTTTATATTTTATACCCTTTGGTAAGTTAGTTATTAGTTTTTCCTTGTTATTCTCAAGCGTAAACTCATACTCATTATGTGAATTAATTTCTTGCTTATCAAAATACTCATCTGTGACTATATCATCACCGTCATATAGAGTAAGCTTAAAATTATATCTTGCTGGACCTGCTTGTTCTAAATCTTCTATCTTTTTGCTAATATTTATTGTTCCAGGGATGTATTTATTGGTAAATGTAGTATCCTTACCAGCTGCCACTACTTCTGAAACCTTGCCACTCACTTCGCTTTTACTATCTACCTTTGATTTTATACTATTAGCACTTCCGCTATTTACTTCGTATACAAAATAAAAGGTATCATGATTCAATTTTTCAGTAAAGCAACCACTGCCTGATATACTTCTGGCTACTTTTGTAATATCATCTGGCATCGTCACAAGACCATCAGAGTTATTTTCCAAAATTTCTTTGCGATAATCTTTAAGAGCCTTTATATTTGTAGAGTAATACAGATTATAATGATAAGTTTCATTTTTTAGTACAGGACCTTTAACAATTTTAGATACAGTACTATCCTTCTCAGGAATAGGATCCATTCTAAATTGCAAGCTACAATTTGAGTCTACCGGATTGCGTTCAACATAATAAAAATCAAGAGAATATTTTCTATCTGGCGTTATATTGCAGAATCGATTAATTTCACTCATTTTCGGCAAACCTGTCATTGATGTATAAGTTGCCTCATCATATAGGTAGTCATATGCTATTACCTCATTGTTACTAACATTTTTGCTTGAACTACTCAAATTTTTATAATATCTCAATGTACTACCTGTTGTATTTCTATATGTAATTAGACCAGTATTAAAATTGATTTCTCCTGTTAATTTACTATGTATTCCTCCCATATCCAATATCAGTGTTCCATTGTCATCTGCATCTCTAAAATACACCCAAACATCATCATCACCAGTAAACTTAAATGTCATTGGCTTACTATTAATCAATCCACCCTTTGGCAAAAAGAAACCAAAAGATAGTTGCATACCAAAACCATAGTTATGACCACTTACATTTACATTGTCTAACAGCCAAAAATCAGTTTCTGATCGGACTAACTTATTATCTGACATGCGTATCCCATTACTTGTCAGTGCACTATCATAGGTATAAACTCCATCATTTACATTAAAAAAGTTAAAATCATATTCTCCTTTATAGTCGATAACTTTACTACCCTTATAATTTACGCTTTGCTTAGGATAAATTGTTTTGTTTAAGCCATTTTGATTTCCTTCATAATTAGATCCAAAAGCTCCTACATTCGCTTTAAACACTATTTTGTTATTCTCATATTTTTCTTTTACTATTCCCTGTACAAAGCTATTTGTCTTAGATACTATGGTGGTATTGTTTTCATGATACAAAAAATCATTATTTTCAACACTATCATCTTTTTTATTACCTGAAGTTTCTTTGACATAGTTTGAAAATAAGCTCTGATCCTCTTGATTACTATTCATATAATCCCATATTCTAACTTTAAAATCTTGCTCTCCTTCTGCTACTTTTGTCCCTGCTTCTGCCTTACTTTCCATTCCCTCACCATATTGTAATACTGGTTGTAACAAAAACAACAACAAAGTCATCACAATTGTCAAAGAGATATATCTGACTAGTCGTTTCCATTTTCCCATTTTGCGTCACCTCAATCACATATTTATATTTATAAGCTATACATGTTACATACTATTAAGTTTAAGCCTTATCTTTAAAAGCGTTGATATAGATATCATTTTCTTGCGGTTGATTTTCTGCTTGAACTGCCGTTACTACTATTTCAACATCAAAAGACACTTCTTTCCACATATTACCAAAACTACTTGGTATTGTAACTGATTTAAAAAGTGGAACGATATCCTTTTCACTAAACTTTTTATTAATGTAATAAATGTCTTTATCATTATCTTTTACCCATTTAATTGGTACATCTGCAGTTCCAAAATTAACCTTATCTATTTCACTCGCGATAATGTTACCTATTTCAGATTCTATTGCCGTTTTTAAGTCATTATCATTAGTTACACTGTACTTGTTTAAGAGCGCAGGTTTGTATTGGTCTGCGACAATAATATTATTTATATTAATTTGAGCCTGCAAATAACATGATTCACCTATGATCTTTATTTTTGGATCCTTAATACATGTAACACCTGGGTAAAGTACATAATTATTTGAGTGATGTGCTACATCTTCCCCTGTTTCTGTAACATCAATTTCTATTGTTCCCACATTTATTACGTTCTCTAGACTATCTTCATCCCAATAATACGCTACCACATTTCCTATCAACATAAGACCTATTAGGGCGACAGCTGATATGAAAACCACAATTTTTCTTGACATACTATCTCTCCCTTCTATTTCGTTTGCTTTTGACGTTTGCGGTCAAATAGGTCAATTATGATAAATCCAATTACTAGTACGCTTAAAATAGTTGCTATATGAAGAAAATTTGAATCCGTTGATCCTGTTTTCGGTATATTATTATCTATAATTATCGGTGATGGTTCTGGTGTATTAGGTTTATCAAAGGATGGCTCAACAGATTCCGATGGACGAATTGACTCTAATGGTCCGACTGATTCTGATGGCTGAATTGACTCTGATGGCCCGACTGATTCTGATGGCTGAATTGACTCTGTTGGTTCTGGTGAAACTGATTCACTTACATTGTCACATAGAAAAATCCAATCCACAGCAGAAAAAGTATCCTGATAAGAATTGTCAAGCTCTAATCCGGGCACCTCTATTGTTATATTAAGTGTTGTATATGTATTAGGTGCCAGCGTTGCTATTTTCAACGCATATTGTTGATCTGGCGATATTTTCACTAAAGACCCAATAACCTGTTGCCCTTCTGCTGCATCTGCCGGATTTCCTGAAGCAGGACCTTGATATATAATTGTGTTGTCACTATCCTGAGTAACAGTAAGCTTTACTTTTTTTAACAAATCTTCTTTATAAGTTTTTGTCTCTGGTATAGCAATTTTGCTAAGATCACTACTTTCAGCATACAAATAAAAATTTGCTATTTGAGATCCACTGATATTCTTGATTTGAACATAGCTAGTCACTTTATCCCCAGGCATCAATTCCTTCATTTCAGTAAATAAATCACGATCCCCAATAACCTGAAGTGTTGACGTTCCATCAGATATAACGACATCCTCTGAAGCTATAACCTTATCTGACAAATTCAAAAACATTATCAATACAAGGATTACTCCTATAATACGACTATATACTTTCATATTCTTCCATCCTCTCATGAGAATTCTATTAAATGCAATAACATTTATTAATTACTAACTTGCTTTAGTTTAGTAAAGGCCTCTTTTGCTTTATCCATCTCATTTGATACTGCATTTTTATTCGCATCTGTTACTTGCAGAGTTTCTGCATATACTATTACCTTTAGATCTTTTTTAATAATTTCATCATTCATGCTCTCTTTAGGTTTAATGCTCTTGTAAAGAATATAATCTTGATCTTTGTTATTGTTTTCTACAATTGTATTCAAATAGAAATATCCATCAGCATCGCAATATTCCCATAATTCATCAGCGTTTGGCGCTAGCACTACATCAAACATATCCGTACCTAACCCGTTTAGATTTTTAGTTCCAGGAATACCAACAAATAATCTCACATAACAATTAGCAGAATTCTCTGCAATTGTTACTCCTACGTTTGTTTTATTAGTACCGTCAAAACTCTCTTTTGTTTTAATCTCAAGATCTCCCATTTTCATTGAATTGGTTACCTTGTCGGTATGGGTATAGTAAGCAATCGTTGCACCCACTGACATTAGACTCACCAGACAGAGTGCCAGTAACAAAAACCTTGACCGTTTCATATACAATCCTCCTTATAACTGTTGTTTTTATTTCTTTTGTTTTACCTCTTAGTAGTGTTATGTTGTTTTTAACTTTATATTGTAGTTATGTACATGAATTAAAATGATATGTAACCTCTATCACTCTACGACTCACTCTCCGGTTCTTTAAATTCTTGTTGCTCCTCCACAATGTCTCCTGGCTCTTCATTCTTTTGCTGTAACAAACTCTCCGGCTTTACAAGTTCTGGTACTAAATAAAGCAAAACTAAAACCAGCAATATTGCTACTGAGATAAGAATACCTTTGGTTGACTTTAGTCCCAGTGTGACATATCCCAACATAGGAATATGGCTAGTTGCCTTCCCAATTAACTGATTAAAGGATATGGGACTAAGATCTGCAATTTCATTCGCATCCCCTTTTGTAGAAAAAGTACGTTGCTGTTTATCTACAGTAATTACTCTGTGGGTAGCCACAGTGTTATCATTTAAATAGAATGCTATGGCATCTCCGACTTTTATCTCCTCTGCTTCAACCGTGTCTACCATAACAATACTTCCGACTGGATAACCAGGTTCCATGCTTCCACTCATTACCGCATACATTTCATACCCAAATAATCTTGGAATTAATAATATTCCGATAATCATAATAATTCCTGTTAAAATTATAATACTAATGCCATTACAAATTCTGTTAATAACTTTATATCTCATCGTATCCTCCTATCTGATTAAGTAATTTTTTTGTTTAATACACCTATTGTCTTTTACTGTTTGCCGATTATTTTACCTACTTATACTTATACGAAAGATTACCATATACCGGTTACATTTTGGTTACATATTGAAGCAGAAAAGAAGCTGTTTCTCTACTATTTAATAGTGTCGAAACAGCTTCTTTTTGACTATTCAATTGCCAGTAGTCCATCCAGTATTAATGACGCATGATCAAACGCAAATCCCTGATTTTTTATTATTTGATAAGATTTCCTTTTTAATACTGTACAATGGTTCATACTTACTTGTACTCTTGCCTTTAATGTGACTTGCTTCTTTTTATTTTGCAACACTAATTCATATTCTTTTACCATCTCAGTTGCTGAATCACTCATTTGCAATAATTGATAATTTACGCGAAACCACTCTGCTTCGCTCGCATCGTCACCAGCTTTTATCATAACTTCACTACTTACTAGTGAAAGATAGGAAGCAGTAATAATTCTTGCCCTTGGATCTCTATCCCAGTCACCCCAGAGATTCAAAAATTCAACCGAAACCGCTGATACAGAGGTCTCCTCCATAAGCTCTCGTTTTGCGGCCTCTTCTAAGGATTCTTTCTCTTCAACAAAACCTCCCGGAAGTGCATACATTCCAATACAAGGATGATTTTTTCTCTTAATCATTAATAACTCATATGCCTCATTATCCTTTTTTACAACAATTAAATCCACTGTCACACAAGGGTTATTATAGTTTTTCGGGTTATAGTCTTTTAAATATTCATTTAGTGACAATCCTTTCTCATTAGTGCTACCATCTCCATAAAATAATGAAATATCTTTAAAAAAGCTTGGCATATAAAACTCTCCTTTTCTGTATTTATTGTTTTATCCGATTAACTGCTCTTATGTATTAATATACATCAACTTATTAACTTGTTCAAAGTTTAATAATCTCTTTTTTAACTGAAATATCTCTTCTATTGCTTAACGAGAAAGTCTATACTATAATTATTACTGTCATTATATAGTAGTGATAATCCTTTCTACTGAGGTAATATATGAATCAATATGTGCAACTAGTTGAAGAACTCTCCATTAATGCTTGGCCTTCGTACCAGACAAAACTTTATGATGGCTGGCTAATACGGAATTCCTCCTTTTATACTCATCGAACACATTGTGTTAACATTATCGGGAATTCGTTGCTTCCCATTTATGACAAAATAACTTATTGTGAACAAGAATATAAACGCTTCAAGACTCCGGCTATTTTTAGAATCAATCCCACATTCCACCAGAATCTCGATGCTCTTTTAATGAACAGAGATTATAAAGTAGAACATATTACCGACACTTTTATTATGAACTTGACAAAATATACTCCAGAAAATTATTCTGAAATCACTGTACATCTTTCTGACAATATTCAGAAAAACTGGATTCATGCACTATTTCATCTAAATAAAACAACTAATCCACGGCACTTATCTATTGTTCCTAAAATGTATGAAGCAATTCCCTGCGATACTATTGCTGCCAGTATTATCATTGATAAACAAATAGTTGCAACAGGTCTCGCTATAATGGAACGTGACCATGTTGGCCTTTATGCAATTTATGTGGACCCATCACATCGTAATAATAATTATGCAAAAGCAATATGTAATGCATTACTTTTAGAAGCTAAGTGTCGTAAAATCTCAAATGCTTATCTTCAAGTCGTACAAAATAATGATATTGCAAAACATTTATATCAATCATTAGGTTTTCAATACTGTTATACCTATTGGTTCCGTGTGAAATACTAATAACTCTAATCATTCAGTAATTCTGTTAAAAATGAAAAGAAGCATTATAATAACGAAAAGTAGTTATATAGAAAGGGTAGATATTATGCAGGAAGATGAGCAATTAACTATTGAAAATGCTGCTTCAAGCAATTCATTAGAAGCTAGCAAAATTGACAGAACAAAAGGTAACACAAAATCAGATATTCAAGAAGATCTTACGATGGCTGACTTTGAAACTGAAATCAACCGTTCTTTTCATCGTTTTCTTGAAGGAGACCTTGTACCATGTACAGTTATTGGTGTTAACGAAACGGAAGTATTAGTCGATCTTGGCTCCTACACAGAAGGTTCTATTCCCGCTGATGAAGTCAGTAACGACCCTAGATTTTCTATACGCAAAGATATTACAATTGGCGAAAAAGTAACATGCATGGTGCTATCGGAAGATAACGGAACAGGAAGTATTGTTCTTTCTAAGAAAAAAGCAGATGACATCCTTGTATGGGATGAACTAGAAACCCTTCTTAATGCGAAAGTTATATTTACTGTCCTTTTAACTGAAGTGGTAACTGGTGGTATTGTTACTTATGTGAAAGGAATTCGTGGATTTATCCCAGCATCTCAGCTTACCATGTCCTATGTTGAAAATCTGGAGCCTTGGTTAAATAAAAAAGTACAAGCCATGATTATTACTATTGATAAAGACAAAAAACGTCTTATTCTTTCAGCTAAAGAAGTCGAAAAAATACTTTCAGAAAAAGAAAGAAGGTCCAAATTATCTAAGGTACAAAAAGGGATTGTCACTAGTGGAACTGTTGAGAAGCTTATGCCATTTGGTGCTTTTGTTAAATTAGAAGATGGGCTATCCGGCTTGGTACACATTAGTCAAATCTGTGGGAAACATATTAAATCACCTTCTGAAATATTAAAAGAAGGTCAAGAGGTTACTGTTAAGATTTTAGATGTGAAAGACGGAAAAATCAGTCTTAGTATAAAAGCTGTTGAAGATAACGAAGAAATTCTAGATTCTGTTGACGAAGTCTCAGAAGAATATATTAGTGAAGGTTCTGCAAGCACTGGGCTTGGAGATTTATTTAAAGGATTCAAATTTAATTAATTCATTATTAGATAATCATATGTTTACAAAGTAACAGTATACCTATGGCTATCGCTTTAACCATTGAAAAATAGTGAAACGGTAGCCTCCTTTTTTTACTCTCAATAAATATGATTCGCCATATAGTTCACCCAAATCATAATGCTGGTTAGACATTTCAGCGAGGATACACTTTGAACTTACTGAAATTGAATGCTTTGAAATCTTGCAAAGATTGCATGATTATGAGTATTAGAACCTTCTAGAAGATACATGAAATTAATATCTCTTTTTCACTTAAGCTCCATGGAGCGTGAAGAATAATCACCATACAAGTAAGAGTAAAATACAATTTTTAGAAGTATTCATGGTGATACAGAATTTTCTCTTCCTCTTTCGTAAGTAGAATATAGTACAGTTAAATTCATAACCTCCACAAACTGACTTAGTAATCGAACCAAATCATCTTCTGAGATTACTAAGTCAAGATTGATTTTTTCGGAGAAAAGGAGCTGCGCACTATAAGTGCTACAGCCCCATATTAATAATTAGCATATATATTCTTTAATTAATCAACCCATTCATTTGCAAAAACTTCTTTAAGCTTATCATAACTATTTACTGGATTATTTTCAGCTTGAATTGCCTGTGCTGTAACTTTCCAAGTAATATTTTCCCTTCCTTTTAAAGCCAACCAGTCCGCTTTAGAAAGTCTTTCAATGTTATCCTCGAAAACATTAACCTTTTTATCACTATTCAGTAATTGACACTTAATAGTCCTTTGTGAATGTGGCCCATGTCCCGTTGTTTTCTCACTGAAATAATATAATACTACCTTACTCTCGCTACTTTCTGACTCGCTTTTATGCCATAACTCGTCATTTACAGACAATAGTCTAACACCATCGAAGTCATCAGGTAAACCTGTAAATTCTACTACTACCCTTACATAGGCAGCATTATCAGTCAAGTTCTCAACATATGCGTCTTTAGTATATACCTCAACACTACTACTACATCTACCATCTTTAGTAGCTACTGGCATAAGTTTATATTCAGCGCCCGCATCACTGAACGTTCCCGGAATTTCACCTTTGACCTCCTCAGTCAAATCAATATCAATATCCCCCACCGTTATCGTATTAGTCAACGTATCCTCATCCGTAAAAAACGCTAATGTAGCTCCTACTACCATAAGCGTAACCATAGCAACCGCGGTTGCCAAAAGCATTACTTTTCGTTTCATACTAAATCCTCCTATACAATTATACGACTTGTTATTTCTAACAATTTTTATCATATACACGAAAAGTTACATTATGGTTACATTTCAACTAACTAATAAATAAATTCTTCTACGTATTCCTACTCAACATAACAATAATCGTCAGCCTAATATAATCATGACTTTTCCTCCTTATTCGTTAAATAAAAACCCTTAATCAACAAAAAGTGCACTACACCTTCTATCAACTAAGGGTTAAGAATTAATTCAACTTATACATAGACATTCTATATTACATTATAAAACTATAATTCCTAATTCAATTAACAAGTAAACCGCTATTCCAGCAATATTGGCTATTCCTAAAAAGCTACATAAAAAGACAGGCCATCTCTTTTGACTTTGTTTGCTCGCTAAAACCATTTCCAGCTTTTGATTAATCTGTGCCAAACTAATACTAGTGTTTGTTTTAACATTCTCAACAATACTGCCATCCAGTTTCGCAACAAACTTAATTAAATCATCCATTCTCCTACGCAATTCCATGATTTCACCTATTATGCTCTGGCTATCCAAGTTTTGTTGATTTTCGCTAAAAGCTTTGTCATAAACAGAAGGTTGCGATTGTCGAATTGCTCCCATTCCAGTTAGCTCATCTATTTTTTGCGCAAGGTTGCTAATACTATCTTTAATAAATGCAAGATCAATTGTCGTCTGTGCTGTTTGCATTCCAGAAGAATATTCCATGTCACTTGTAGCAGCATATTCTGATGCCCAAGCATTAGGAGGCTGCGCATTCCCCTTTTCGGCAGCTTCCTCCATTTCACTTAATCTATTGTCATAACGTTTTAATGTATCCTTATAAAAAGCAAGCGCCTGCCGATAATCATTTAACATATTCTCGACTTCTTTTAGGGATGATTCCTCATGCGAGTTAGATAACTGATAGATGCTATTTGTTATAGTATCTATATGATCCATCTTTTCTTGATATATTTCAAGAATTTCCTTATATTTATTTAAAACCTGTTCCAAATCTTCTATTTTGGTTACTTCACCTGTATCTTGCTCTTGTAATAAACTCCTCTGATTAGTTTCTTCTGTAATACTAGTTTGGGAAGGCGCCTGCTCATGAACCTGATAGACATCGTTTTGCATATAATCAGTATAATCGTTGTTTTTCATCCCATAGGCTTCTTCTCCACTTAAGAAACCAGAATCAAGATACATATTATTATTAAGATCATAATCAGTATTATAGTCTTGACCCGATACAAACTCTGAATCCGACAAAAAATCATTCTCAATAAGTAAATCAGGTTCTCCAAACAGTCCACCAGCGTACTGTTTTTCCCTATTTGACATCGTACTTGCTTGTGTCTCAACACTGTTTTCTTTATATGGTATTACTAGAGAAGATATTTTCATGTTCTCCCGCACAAGGGATTTATCGTCATGATTCTCATTTCTTTCAGTTTTTGGTACTAGCTTTTGTTCCTGTACCTGTTTTAGCTTTGCTATATGTACGTCCATCTGGGCACGATAATCGTTAATCTGAGCACGTTGCTCTTCGATTAAGGATTTCTGCTCTTCCATGATGATTTGATGTTCTGTTATTTGATCTTTTAACTGTTGATAATATTCTTCCCTCTGAAGATTCATTTCGGCACGATAGTCATAAAGCATCTCTTTTTGTTCTTCTATCTGCCTTCTTAACTCGTTAAGAAGAACTGGCTGACTATCTAAAAACTTTCTCTGCTCACTAACTTGCTGTTTCTGCTCTTCAAACAACAGCTGTTGATCCTCATACTGCTGTTTCTGATCCTCAAGCTGCAAATTCTGTTTTTCAAACTGTTCCTTCTGATTCTGCATTAAAGTAGATAATAAATTGATTTGTTTGTAAAGAGAATTGTCAATGTCAGTAAACTGAGTATCCAAAATACGTAATTTTTCCTCGTATTCTGCTATCACTCGTTCCATATTGGATGTATCAACAGTAAACTCATTAGGAATTGTTCGCAGTTGCTTCTCCATGGCATAGATACAGCGTTGTAATTCACTAAGACTTTTTTCATATGATGTCTGGATTGCCTTATAGCTATCATTCACTGCAAACATAGCTCCATTGTTTGTAAATGATTCTTCCATCTGCTCAAGCAATTCATGATAATACGCTAACGTCTCACGATATGTGAACAACACTCGCTCAATTTTTGTGACAATTACAGAACCCTCTGACCTTTTTGGCGCACCGTTTTTTTCTTCTACGGTTCGAGCTCTGGTTTTCCTTTGTGTAAATGATCCAAAACCTTGGCCATTTAATCCACTCATTTTTACTCCTCCTTAGTGCTTGGACAGCAAATAATATTTTAAATTACATTTTGTAATTAACCTTCTTATTTGTCTTTCTTTTAAATAGTTCAGTTCGTCTCATTTACAACTATAGAAAAACCATCTTTCATTGCTTTTTCTGTATCAAACTGTTCGTCTAGATGCATTAAGTATATTTTTTTTCTTTCCTCTAAAGGCCAGTTTTTTGTCTCATCTATTAACATACTATATTCCATATGCACACCTGTACCCGTCAGAGAAGTTACCTCATGATAAATTGCATCGTATAAAGAGTAGTTATGAAGTCTTTTGTCAAATTGGCTTGTATCTCCACTATAATAGAAACTAAATTGATTGTGCACTATAAACTCTAAACTAAATGTATTAACCGTTCCTTTATAGTTTAATGCATCTGTATGATTACAGTCTATAAAACTATACTCCGGTAATTTATTAAAACCGGGAATATACAGCTCGTCCCATTTATTCTCAAAAAAATTATACCACTTTCTTGAAACACCTTGCAACAACAAAAAGTCACAAATTGACTGAGATGGAAAATAAACACAAATATTGCTCATGTCTTGTCTAAAAACCTTGAAATAAAGATATGCTATCAAGGTACCTAGACTTCCAACATGATCACTGTGTAAGTGTGTTATAAAAATATTTACTCTGCTTTTTTGATTAAGAACACCTTTATTAATTAATTTAGAAAATACATCCTCACCGCAATCTATTAAAAACAATTCTTTTCCTAATTCAAAATAAGCACTTGTATTACCTAAATTGGTGTTGAATGCTCCACCTGAACCTAAAAATGTTAACATACTGTCTCCTTACGTTTTCTGAAAAAGAATCCTGTACTTTCCTTTTTTTGGTTTTCGTCAGGTATATCAATTATATCGGATACTTTTTCCAATACTTGAGTTTCTTCTTTTATTTTATGGGTTTTATTGTAATTACTGCTATCATTATTTGTACTAAACTCTTCTACTTCTATTGTCGCGTCAACAAAATCGCTCATTTTTGTGTATCGCTTCTCCACTGTTACATCTTCTTCTGTATATACAGTACCATAGGATGCTTTCATCATATCCTGGAAAACACCTGTTCCAACTTTTCTTTCCGCCTCCTGGTGGTATGACTGAATATCATCATTAATTGAAAGCATTTTCTGATCCAAGAATGATACAATATCGGCACATTCCTTTAATTGTTTCCGAATACTTTCAGGGGCATTTCCTTCAAATTTATAATAGATTTTATGCTCAAGACTTGCCCAAAAATCCATTGCAATAGTTCTGATTTGGATTTCTACTTTTGTCTCAATTACGTTATTAGATAAAAAAATTGGAACGCATACTATCATATGATAACTCATATACCCATTTTCTTTAGGACACATAATATAATCTTTAATCTTCAATACTTTTACATCACTTTGTTTAGCTATTAGATCCGCAATACGATAAATATCTGATGTAAAAGAACAAATAATGCGAATACCTGCTACATCGTTAATATGCTTCACAATACTTTCAATTGTTAATGGCAGATTTTTATGTCGGATTTTTTTTGCTATACTTTGAGGCGATTTAATTCTAGATGTAATATGTTCAATCGGGTTATAGCGATGTGCCAACTTGAACTCATTATTCAGTATTTCAAGTTTCGTGTTTATCTCCCTAAGCGCAGAATCATACAATAAAATTGCCTGACTCCACTCTTCCTTTTCATCATAAAACATTGGCAAATCCATTTATGATGCCCCCTATCTATATTATTTATTGTTTTCTATTTATTTAGCTAACTTCATACGCATTTTCGGTCTAATTATAGCATATAAATATGAACAAAAATTGAACGAAACTTATCTTAATAAAGAATTAATATTCCTTTAACCTATAATTTTTTCTTGACATTGGTAAATTATTCAAGTACAATAGCTTTATATTTTGAGAAAAGGAGGTATCATTATGGCATCAAGATTTAATTATAACAGTATAGCAAATCATAACATTCTATCTAACAATTATATAATGCATGTAAACCATGAGATTACCTCTGTAAAAAGGAAGATATCCTTATAAATATTATTGTAGGAGTATCATTATGATATTCTTGTATATTATTATAAGGTCTACATTTGCCGTGGTTTTTCTAAGCCACGGCTTATTTTTGTCTTTTTTCAGGGAATCTCAAAAAGGAAGGTGAAACAATGAAGAAAATAACACAATATATACTTGATTATTGGTATTTTTACGTCTTTGCGATTATCTGCATGGTAATTAGTATTATATTAGATATGCTTAGTCCACTAATTACTGGCATTATTATAGATGATGTCATTGATAAAGGAAAAATTGAACTCTTAACAATGCTTTTAGTTAGTATCTTCTTTATCGGCATAGGACGTAGTATTTTTGGCTATCTAAAAGAATTTACTTTTGATCATGTGGGTATACGCATTGCGAAAGATATGCGAAAAAATCTATTTAATCATATACAAACATTATCTATTAACTACTTCGATAATACTAATACAGGTGAGTTAATGGCACGTGTGAAAGATGACATTGATATGATATGGAACTCCTTAGGATTTGTTGGTATGTTAATAATTGAGGTTTTTATTCATACTGGGATTGTTTTATTTTGTATGTATCGTATCAACTGGAAATTAGCCTTAATTCCAACCATCATAATTCCTGTTATTGGAATACTGGCAGTAGTTATGGAACGAAAATTAGGAAAAATTTATGAAGAAATCAGTGAGGAAACCGCTAGTTTAAATACAGTAGCAGAAGAAAACATTAGTGGAGTACGTACGGTCAAAGCATTTGCAAGAGAGAAGCATGAAATTAGTAAATTTTTACGTCATAATAAACGATACTACGATTTAAATATGACCCACTCTAAAGTATTTGTTCGTTATTACCCTTATTTTCAAATTACTACAAAGCTACTACCTTTTCTAATTCTTTTATTTGGTGGATTTTTAGTTATTGAAAAAGAAATAACAATTGGCGATTTAAGTGCCTTTACTTTTTATTCAATGAATATTGTTTGGCCTATGGAAATGCTCGGTTGGTTAACTAATGACTTTTCTGCAGCAGTAGCATCAAATAAGAAAATTAAAAGAATTTATGCTCAGGAAAGTTCCATAAAAGAAGCTGAAGTCCCAATTGAACTTAATCCTGTAAAAGGAAAGATAGCTTTTGAGCATGTTTACTTCTCACATGATGACAAAGAGGTGCTTTCTGATATTTCATTTACAATTGAGCAAGGAAATACTCTTGGAATTATGGGAGCCACTGGTGCAGGTAAAAGTTCAATTATTCAACTACTTCAACGCCAATATGATGCTCAACAAGGGAATATAAAATTAGATGACATAAACATTAAGGAATTAACTCTTAAGAATCTACGTGAAAACATTTCTCTTGTTATGCAGGATGTCTTTTTATTTTCAGAAACAGTAAGAGAGAATATTAAGCTTGGTAAGAAAAATAATTTAGATGATTCTACCGTGTTTTATGCAGCTCACCAAGCGCAAGCTGGAGAATTTATTGAGCGAATGGATAAAGGCTATGAAACCGTTATTGGAGAACGTGGCGTAGGCTTGTCTGGAGGGCAAAAACAGCGAATCAGTATTGCTCGTGCAATTGCTAAAAAAACACCTATTTTAGTTTTAGATGACTCCACTTCTGCATTAGACATGGAGACAGAAAGCTTTATTCAAAAATCACTACTTAGTCTAACCCAAACAACGAAACTCATTATCGCTCACCGAATTAGTGCTGTTCGATATGCTAACGAAATTATCTTTTTAAAAAATGGAAAGATTGCTGAACGTGGTACGCATGAAGAACTATTAGCAAAAAAAGGTCTATATTATGAAACTTACCTAGCACAATACGGAGAGTACTTACAACAAAATGCTTAAATAGCATAGAAAGGAGGGATTACATGTCAATCAATTCTGCTAGAGTAGATGAACACTCCAGTGATCAGGCAAAAAAACAAATCCTAAAAAGGCTTTTTGGATATCTGTTAAGCTATAAAGGCACGATTGTCCTTGTACTTCTTCTTATGGCAGTTATTACTTCAATCACCCTGCTAAACCCATTACTGATGGAGTCAGCTATTGACGATTACATTCGTCAGCAGGACTCAAAAGGCCTTTTGATTCTTATATTAATTGCAATGATATTAAATATTATTCTATGCATTGCAGTCAAAATTAGAATGTTACTTATGGCCAAAGTATCAAATAGAATCCTCGTAACAATACGCCAGGACCTCTACACTCATCTTCAAAAACTAAGCTTTTCATTTTTTGATAGTCGTCCGACAGGTAAGATTCTAGCTCGACTAATTGGAGATATTAACTCATTAAAACAAGTATTAAGTAACACTGTAACAACTTTGCTGCCTGACTTTATTACTATTTGTTCCGTTGTAATAATAATGGTTATAAAAGATGTAAAATTAGCACTTGCTTCTCTTTGTAGCTTACCGCTTATGATGATTGGTTTGTTTTGTATTCAATGCTTTAGCCATAAGAGATGGCAAGTCTTTCGTAAAAAAAGTTCTAATGTAAATGCTTATGTTCATGAAAGCCTTTCGGGAATTCGTATTATTCAAAGTTTTACTGCCGAAGAAGAAAGCAGTGATGCCTTTGATGAGCTATTAGAAGAGCATAAGCACGCATTTATAAGAGCTTTTACTTTAAACGATGCTTTTGGTCCTTGTGTAGATTTTTGTTGGGGTCTTGGCACTATGATGATGTATTTTGTCGCAATTAACATTATTGGAATAGAAAATGTTAGTATAGGTACTATTGTTGCTTTTGGAACTTATATTACAATGTTCTGGAATCCAGTAATGAATCTAAGCAATTATTATAATCAAATAATAACAAACATTAGTGGTGCTGAGCGTATTTTTGAAATACTTGATACAGAACCCTCTATAAAGGATAAAGAACATTCAATAACTTTGCCTTCAATAAAAGGAGAGGTTACTTTTGAACATGTCTCTTTCTCTTATGAAGAAGGAATAAACGTCCTTGAAAATTTAAGCTTTCATGTTAGAGCAGGTGAAACAATTGCATTAGTTGGTCCAACCGGAGCAGGCAAAACCACTGTAGTAAACCTTATTAGCCGCTTTTATGATTTAAAAAATGGTCGAATACTCATTGATGGTTATGATATCGCTAACGCTAACCTAGATAGCTTACGTTCTCAAATGGGTATTATGACTCAAGATAATTTCTTATTTACTGGAACAATAATGGATAATATCCGGTATGGCAAATTAAACGCAACCGATGAAGAAGTGATTAATGCTGCCAAAGCAGTTAATGCACATGATTTTATTATAAAACTAAAAGATGGCTACCAAACTGAATTAAAAGAAAGAGGTGGGGGCTTATCTATTGGTCAAAAACAGCTACTAGCATTTGCCAGAACAATGGTAAGTCAACCTTCTATTTTAATCCTTGATGAAGCTACTTCAAGTATTGACACACAAACCGAATTACTTGTACAA
This sequence comes from Bacillota bacterium, assembly GCA_023434365.1. Classification (GTDB taxonomy): domain Bacteria; phylum Bacillota; class Clostridia; order Lachnospirales; family Lachnospiraceae; genus KM106-2. The sequence continues at coordinate 300,161 of JAEYSV010000016.1, forward strand.
AAAGGAATTGAGACCTTATTAAAAGGTAGAACCTCCTTTGTTATAGCTCATAGACTTAGCACAATTCAAAAAGCAGATCGTATCTTTGTTATTGACCAGGGCGGAATTCTAGAAGAAGGCTCTTCCAAAGAATTGCTTGAGAAAAAAGGGCATTATTATAATCTATATATGGCGCAATTTAAAAATCTATAACAGTGCAATTAAAGGAGAAAAGCAAAAAAATACAGGAGGATGGAATAGTGAGTTTTACTCTATGCCATCTCCTGTTTTTTTTACTCTGTCACCCAATAATATTATTCACTTTCTGATCTCTCTTGGTTCCAGAAATATCAATATCTCCCAAGTCCAATGCATCCCCTTCTGAAATTATAGCAAGAACAATAAACATAATTACACAAAAGGCACCAGAATACCCTAAAAATATCATAGTATTAAATCTACCTTTTTCTTTAATAATGAGCAAATTCGACATGTTAACAAATAAATTTATAATAACAAAAAATAGGCATAAGCTATACGACACTGTATCGTATATAATCCATGCAGCAAAAAATGTTATCGCCAAGGAAATTAGTACAATATAGTTAATAATGCAAACTAGATCTTTTCTCTGGGATTTAATCATTAACATTGTTATAACCATCTGATAAAGAAACATAGCTATTATGACAATAAGTACCACTATTATACTCAGCTTCTGTTCCATAAATATATAACACGCTCCAATAATTAATCCCATGCCTATGCAATTAAGAAATGCATTTATATACCCACAGAGCATCTCTTTTTTGAAAAGAAAAAATATGACTGTAGAAGTTAAAAACACGACTCCTGCAGCAATAAGTGATGAAAATACGCTAACAAAACTGTATGAAACTGCAAATGCACCAATTAGCCCAAGATAACCGATAATAAAAATATCAAATGCCTTTTTCAGGTTATTATTTACTATCTTGTACATAGAAAAATCCGTAATCATAGTTACCTTCCCCCTATAACTTAATCGAAAGATTAGTTCATATAACCTAATTTATTATAGTCCGGTATACTAATGGTAAAAGAGGTTCCTTTTTTATACTGTGAACGAACTTTAATCGTCCCTGTATGCTTTAATATTATCAATCTAGCAATTGATAACCCAAGCCCATGACCACCAATTTTCTCATTTCGAACTTCATCCGAACGATAGAAGCGTTCAAAAATTCGATCAACATCCTGTTTTTTTATTCCAATACCTGTATCTTCTACTGTTACAATCGTACAATTATTCTCCTTATAACAAGATACATTAATCTGATCCCCTGGTTTTGAATATTTGACAGCATTATCTATAAATATACGTAATGATTGTTTTAATGCCTGGCAGTCGCCATAGGTCATTGCCTTTTCAAGTCTTGGCGTACTTATTTCGCGGTCTCGTATAACTAATTTAGTCTCACGTAACATTTCTTCAACTATATCTTTCATATTAAAACGGGCTTTTTCTAATTTAAGTGTTTTTTTATCATGTCTAGATAAAAATAGTAACTTTTCTACTAAATCTTGCATCGATTTAGATTCATTTCTGATTGCTTCTATGGATTCTTTTAAAACTTCCTTATCATCACTTCCCCATCGCTCTAGCATGTTTGCATATCCCTGAATTACTGCAATAGGGGTGCGAAGCTCATGAGACGCATCAGAAACAAACTGTTTTTGGCTTTCATAAGAAAGCTCTAAACGATCTAGCATTTTATTAATTGTTACTGCCAAATCTTTTAATTCGTTTTTCGTTCCTACGACATTTAATCTTTCACAATTAAGATTATTAACAGTCAGTCTGTTTGCAGTTGCTGACATTGCTTGAATAGGCTGTAATAATCCTCTTATCCCTTTTTTACCAAACCTAGCAACCAGAATAATAAAAACTGCATATATAATAAGAAGCAGTAATAAAAACTGCTGCATTCTAGTCACGGAATCGGTAAGATCATATTGAAAATATACTTCATAGTTCTTACCATTGATACTATACTCATAAAAATCTTTTACTATGACTTTCTGATTATCTTTGTAGTCATACGATATTTTGTCAACCAAAGAGGTATCATCGCGTACATCGTCAACTATGTCAGTATAAACTGTATTCTCATCCTCATTAATCTTTATTGTAATACCCCTTTTACGTTCAGGATTAATTGTATCTTGATACGCATTTTGTAAGAAACTTTTCATTTCTTCTGAGGAAGATACGATTTCATAAGACTTATAATCTACAGGATTTGTGTATTTATAAATTATATATCCTTCTTTGCCAAGATCGTTTTGTGGTACAATTGCTACACTACCCGATTTTAAAAGTGACACTCTCTCTTTCGCATAGTCTTCATAATGTTGCATTTCTACATAAAAATACAATACTATTATACTAAGAAAAAATAGCGCACCATACAGAGTAAACAGGCGAATATAATGAATTGCAATTCTGAAGGCAATAGAAAAATGGAACTGACTCAAATATCTCTCCCATTTGTTTCTTAATGGTAGCAACGTCGCTATTAATAATTTACGAATGCTTTCAACTAGTTTATTCTTCATACCTTATAATATACCCTACCCCTCGCACTGTACTAATCAAATGAATGCCATACTTATCATCAATTTTTTGCCTTAGGTATCTAATATAAACATCAACAACATTTGTATCTCCAAGGTATTCATAATCCCATACCTTGTTTAGTAATTCTTCCCTTGTTAAAGCAATATTTTTATTCTCTATCAAATACTGAAGTAACTCATATTCCTTTTTTGTTAATACTACCTCGTCACCATCATATGATGCACTATGACTACTAATGTTAAGCTCTAATTTTCCAATCTTTAGCTTATCTAACTTTTTTGGGGAAGACTGTCGATTTAACGCTACTCGGATTCGTGCAAGTAACTCCTCAATAGCAAATGGTTTGGTCATATAATCATCTGCACCCATATCAAGACCTGCTACCTTATCTGTAACATCATCTTTAGCCGTAAGCATTATAATTGGCACCCGATTCCCTTCCGCTCTAACACGGCGGCATATTTCTATTCCGCTTAATCCTGGTAACATAATATCTAATACAATCAAATCTGCTCCTGCGTGTAGCACTTTATCTAAACCAATTCTCCCATCTAAAGCTAAATCCACTTCATATCCTTCATGTTTTAACTCTAGCTCTAAAAATCTTGCTATTCTGCTTTCATCTTCAACAATTAATATTTTTGGCATATTAGCGTCCTCCGTTCAACATACTTATTCACATTCTATTCTTTTTGACAATTCTATGCAATAGAGTAATATTAGATTTCAATTAACTTTACTATGTGTGAGTATCTAAAAAGCACCTATGCATGATTTATGTCATACACAGGTGCTTAATTGTCTTCGAATTAAATATTATAGAACGTCTCTTACAGTCTTTACAACGTTATCTGTCGTAAACCCAAATTTTTCAAATAACAGATTAGCAGGTGCACTTGCTCCAAACCCTGTCATTGTAACTGTCTTTCCATCAAGCCCAATATATTTCTCCCATCCAAAATCAATAGCCGCTTCTACCGCGACTCTTGCGCGAACCGTTTTAGGAAGAACCATTTCCTTATACTCAGCACTTTGTGCTTCAAATAGTTCCATAGATGGCATACTAACAACTCGAACATCAATGTTTTCTTTTGCTAAAACAGCTTTTGCATTCATAGCAATTTCTACTTCTGAACCAGTTGCAATAATAATAGCCTGTGGTAATTCACCAGTTTCTTTTCCAATAATATAAGCACCCTTTAATGCATCTTTACCTGATGTTTCATATTGTGGAAGGTTCTGTCTAGTTAACACCAAGGCAGTTGGTTGATTTGCTGAGTTTAGTGCATAATACCAAGCTGCTATTGTTTCCGTTGCATCTGCTGGGCGAATAATTGTAAAATTAGGCATTGCTCTAAACATAGCCAGTTGCTCAACAGGTTCATGTGTTGGCCCATCTTCTCCAACCCCAATACTATCATGAGTGAATACATAAATCATCGGAAGCCCCATTAAGCTAGACAGACGTGCCATTGGTTTTACATAATCACTGAATACAAAGAACGTAGAAACATAAGGACGAACTCCACCATGAAGTGCCAAACCATTGCCAATTCCAGCCATTGCCAATTCTCTTACACCAAAGTGAATATTCTTACCACAATAATCATTTTTTGAAAAATCTCCTTCTCCATTCATATATGTTTTTGTAGAAGGAGCAAGATCTGCTGCCCCGCCAAACATATTAGGCAGATAATTTTTCAAACGATTAATAACCATACCAGATAGATTTCTAGTTGCTTCTGGTTTATTCTCATAAGCCCAGAAATCTTCATTATTGATTAAGTCTTTTGCAGCATTTTTATCATGATATTTATTCCAAAGAGTTTCCATTTCTGGGTACTCTTTTACATAAGAAGCAAACAATGAGTTCCATTCGTCCTCTACCTTCGCATTTTGCTTAGCAATTTCTTTATAGTTTGCATACACTTCCTCTGGAACATGGAAAGGATCGTGTTTTGGCCAGGTTAAATTCTCTTTTAATGCAGTTACATTATCTACGCCTAGAGGTTCTCCATGAGCACTAGCTTTTCCTTGTTTATTTGGAACGCCATAGCCAATTTGTGTTTTTACTTGAATAAAGGAAGGACGAGTTGTATCAGCTTTTGCTGCAGAAAGGGCCTGTCCAATTTCTTCTAAATTATTGCCATCTTCGACTTTTAAAACTTGGAATCCAAACGCTTCAAATCGTTTTGGCACATTTTCTGTAAATGCAATATCCGTATCTCCTTCAATGGAGATTTTATTTGAATCATAAATAACAACCAATTTATTAAGTCCCAATGTACCTGCTAAAGAAAGTGCCTCATAAGAGATTCCTTCCATCATACATCCATCGCCGCCTAATACGTAAGTATAATGGTCCACAACTGGGTAGTTATCTTTATTAAAGGTAGCAGCCAGATGAGCTTCTGCCATTGCCATACCTACAGCCATAGCCATTCCAGCCCCAAGTGGTCCCGTAGTTGCTTCAACTCCTACAGTATGTCCATATTCAGGATGTCCTGGCGTCTTAGAATCAAGTTGGCGAAAATTTGCCAGATCCTCTATACTTAAATTGTCATAGCCAAATAAGTGTAATAATGAATATAATAAAGTTGAACCATGACCTCCCGATAACACAAAACGGTCTCTATTTACCCAGTCAGGGTTAGCTGGATTATGATTCATATGTTTTGCCCAAAGTTCGTACGCAATAGCCGCACAACCAAGTGGGAGTCCTGGATGACCTGAATTTGCCTTTTGAACTGCATCAGCTGCTAAAATTCTTATTGCATTAACTGACATATTATCGATATTGCTCATCTTTTTTTCTTCCTCCTGTTTGCTTTTCCACATTTACCAAATTTTCGTACTCATTATAACCGAAAATACGAAACCTTGTAAAGGCAATTCCTTTACTTTATATAGAATTACCAAGCCATGTGTTATTAAAAGCTATACTTCAATGCATTTTATATACTTATAGACTAGCTTTTGTCTTCTTGATAACTTTTTAGCATTTTCAAAAACAAACTTTTCGCTAAATTCTTTTGCTTTTAACCAGTCCTCATTAAGAATATCGCTTGCATACTTTGCTTTTAAAATAATAGAAATATATTCCTTGAATTCATCCTGCTCAATAAACTGATAAGTTTGTTCAATACTCTTTGCAAAATCCTCATATGACTCTCTAGTATTATAGCTATGTCCATCTTTACTTAATAATATTGACACTGCATTATAATCCATGATTACTCTATCTTGAAGCGAAGCACATTCATATTGAGCTATTTTATTGTTCTTAACAATACTTTTCCTTATTAATATAGTAACTATACCTATGAAAAGAGTAGAAAGAAAGAGTGAAAATACTATAATTGATCTTTTAATAGGCTCTGACAAACCATCGAACCAGTCAATAATTGTTCCAATCAATGGAACCTTTTTAATCTGCTCCGTTGGTTTTTCAATTTTATCGGTAGAATGACTACTACTAGGTTTTACTGTGGTTTTAGGCGTTGGCGTTGGTTTCGCTGTTGGCCTTGGTGTCGGTTTTACGGTTGGGTAAGGTGTTGCTTCTGGGTCAATAATTACTGAAGGGATTACAGTTTCCCCATTTTCTACATATGCAGGTGTCACCTCTAACGGAAACCATCCATAGCCTGGCAAATACACTTCTACCCATGCATGTGCATTTGTATCTTTTATATCTATCTCTACCATATCACCTTCAGGTATTGTACCAACATAATCATCACGATAAATATCTTGTTTCTCGACAACTGTAGCATTATTTATGTCATTACTGGTTATGACATAACCTTCGACATATCGGGTCGGAATCCCCAATGCTCTTAACATTATTGTAGCTGCTGATGCATAATGCATACAATAACCTATTCGAGTATTATATAAAAAGTTATCAATAAAATCTTCTCCTTTAGGACACTTCCCAGGTGTTAATGAATATGATGTATTTTCCTTTAAATAGTTTTTTACATAATTAACTTTTGCAAGTAATGTCTGTCCTTCCTCACTAGAAATATATTCTTCTCCAGGGTATATATTGCTAACATTAACTTTTTCATAATTTATCGTAAGAAAATCATTGAATAGATATGGAGTATCTGTTGAAATTTCCTTTTCCTCTTCTTTGTAAAAGCGTTTTGAATCTTCTACTACTTTTTGAAAACGTCCCTCTGGTATACGAGTATAAGTGTCAATTGCGTACTTAAAATACTCTCGTTCCGCTTGAAGAAATTCTTTATATTTTGTTCGATTAATGTCGTAATACTCATAATAACTTTCATTTTCTTCCCTTAAATCAACTGAGTATTGTGTGTCATAAGTTCCGTAAAAATTAGCCACTTTTGGGGTAATATAATCCCTTGATAAAAATGATTCTAATATACCGCTACCCAAAGTCTGATTTAGCATTTGATAACTATCAATAGCTGCATCTGATCTTAGCCTTTGATATCCATCTACAGTCTCTTCATATATGGTGAGCGCATTGTATGGCAAATAATTAGTTTTATCACTTGCACCAATATTTTCAATAAAAAAGGTGTTTTTATACATTTTAAGTTGTTCTATATCTTCTTCCAATAAATTAATTAAGTATGCTGGCGTCAAATTACCATTAATATGTCCTTTTAACTGACTTAACACCTGTTCTTTCTTATCCTGTTCTGTTTCTGTTATGCCTATCCATTCATTATCACCATATTGATGCCCTACATAACCTTTCAAGTAAAATGCTCCAATACCATATTTAATAAATCTAACCTTCAAAGCACTCTTCTCTCTGAACTTCAAGTTGCCCACATTACTTAAATCTCCACCACTTAATCCTCCTCCTGCAGAGGAATTGAACCCGTCAAAAAGTTCATCAATAAAACTACCCTCAAGCAAGTTGCTTTTCATTAAAGAATCTACCGAATCTCTAATACTGCTTTTTACTTCATCTGCGTCAAATTCACTCTCATATCTTTCTGGACTATACATTGTATAACTGACTAAGAATACACTAAAAAGCATTATAATGATAAATAATTGAACATATACTCGTAATATATTTATTGAAATCATTTCTTTTTGAAATGAATCCACCTTATAAAAATGATTTTTCTTAATAAAACTATGTTTCTCGGCAAGGAGCGATGAAACATGAGCAATAAAACAGATTACATAAAGTACCAACGGCATAATGTCTGGTGTGTATCCCACTAATAGGGGAACCACCACAAATGGAAGACTTATTGTATAAAACATACTTAATGTCTTTCCACGTAAAAAAGAAAATGTCATGAGATAACTGATAATTAACATTAAGAAAATAGTAAAAATCGTAACCGCTTCAGAATCATATTTGCTTATGGTATCTAATAATCCAACTTTTGTATCATAATAGAAAGAATAGCTATTTAATATTGCATTCGCAACATGGTAAAATCCTTGTATAATCTGTTCAGTATAAATGAAAGCATAAATACAAAGGATGCCAAACAAAACTAATAGACTTATTTTTCTTGTTTTAGTTAATATCAACAGTATATAGATGGTATATATCGACAATATACCCACTACAACTATCGCAAATCCATTCATTTCTATTTGAATTCCAGAAGAAAATGAAAAAAATTGACTAAGTACCATAACTATTAAAAATATAGGTTGTAATATTACAGCAATAGCCTGCCTACTTCTCTTGACACTAGTAGTCAATTCAACATTATTACTAAAATAAATACCGGTAATACCGGAAGTTGTTTTTTTTGATTTCATTACAATCCCCTCTTAAAGCTGTAATGCTTGTAATTGTTTTTGTACATTATTAATCTGAATCGATTGAACAAGCAAATTCTCTGTTGATGTTTCCGGATTAAAACTTTCCTCAGACAATACCTGTTCTGTAACATACGTGTAAAACAATCTGCTACTAAGTAACTCTTTGTGCATAATAAGAACAATTTCTGGATCATAGCTCATTGCCTGATAATATATATGGCTCAGATTGTGAACCTCAGAATTATTCTTAACATACTCAAGTAAATTAAATGAATTGTCATAATGTGGACTTTTAAGTAATTCGTTCATTACTTCATATAAATCATCAATCATGCTAACTTCACGTAGCATAACCTCTTTTGAGTGTTTGTCATACCAACAAAATGTATGCCTCTGCTCTTCTAATAATAATTGATAGCTTATTGACAAAACCGTAGTGTGAAGAGCGTCCATATATTGATAAACGTGCTTATTTCCCGTTGGTAAAAACAAGTCAATAAATATGTGAATACCACAATTAATTGGTAAACTATAATCTTTTACAAAAATGGTATCCTTTTTACTACTTAATTTCCAGTGGATTCTTTGGATTCTATCACCTTCCTTATACTCCCTAATATCAAATACTTCGGAAGGGTCATCTCCACTTTTAACTTTTGAATATACATTACTTTCATATAAGATATTTTGTCCAAGCTCCATTGTGTCCTGCATATCATAGATCAATGGCATAATGCAAATATCAATTGAGTTACCTGTTTTCACTTTACGTGAAAATATACGTAGCAAATCGTATGCTCTGACTTCCCCAATTTCGATCGATAATATACCTACGTGCTCTGACTTTAATTCAAATTGAATTTCCTGTGTACTTTTTCCCATCACGCCTAATGTTAATACTTGCTTTTCCTTATGTTGCTGATAGCCATTGTAATACTTTACTACTACTTTCAATGATGACACAGGGAAAATTGCTTTATTCTTTATGTACAAACAACATTTGACTGATTGGTTCACTGACACAACAGGATACAGTGAACGAATTTCTACTTCGACACTAAATTTGGCTACCAATATAATTAAAAAAAGTAAAACTGGTGTCATAGTCATTAGGATAAATGCGTATAACATCTGTACATGGGAATACAATATAGCAAGCACTCCCATATATATGATGATTACCAAATAAATTAACTTATTTCGCCACATAATGGGATTCCTTTCTTATATCCTTGGAGGTGTTACCTGATTAATAATATCTATAACAATTTGTTCCGTGGTCACATGATTAATCTTTGCTTTAGCGCTTAACATAATACGATGTCCAATTACATCCCCAAATACATAGGTAATATCCTCAGGAATAACATAATCTCTTCCATGTATATATGCACTCGCTCTACTCATTGCAGCTATAGCTATGCTCCCTCTTGGACTTACCCCTAAGCTAATCATTGGATGGTTTCTTGAAGCAGCAACCAAAGCAGCAATATATGCAAACAAAATATCGTGCACAAAGACATTAGATACTTCCTTTTGCATTTTCTCAATAGCCTCTTTTCCAATAATACGATTAACGTCTTCCAAAGGATTGCTATTTTGTCTACCTTTAATTATATCAATTTCCTGATTCATATCTGGATATCCCATTGATAGACGTATCATAAAACGGTCCAACTGAGAATCAGGCAGCATCTGGGTTCCTACACTACCACTAGGATTCTGTGTGGCAATTACAAAAAATGGTTTTGGAACCTCTCTTGTTTCCCCATCAACCGTTACTTTTCCTTCTTCCATAACTTCTAGTAAAGCAGACTGCGTTTTAGATGATGTACGGTTTATTTCATCGGCTAAAAATAAATTGCATAATACTGCACCTGGTTTATATTCAAACTTCCCCTCTTTTGTTAGAATATGAAAACCAATAACATCAGTAGGTAGTACATCTGGAGTAAACTGCATGCGCTTATACTCTAGGTCCATTGCCTTAGAAAAAGCTAACGCTAACGTTGTTTTTCCTACACCTGGAATATCTTCTATTAGTATATGACCTTTTGCAAGCATAGCCGTTAACACTTTTTCAATAGCACTGTCCTTTCCTCTAATTACTTTCTTTACTTCATTAAGTATCTCGTATATTACCATCCTATTGTCTTCCATTTTCTATTCTCCCTTTTCCTTTTAACTATTTTATACGTAACACTTTTCTAACAGATACCGGTACTCTAGCAAATAAACCTGCTAATATTTTTAATAATAGTCCTAATAGCAGCAAGTAAAAAGCAAGTCCAAATCTACATTCCTCTTCTTGAGCATATATTACAACATTACCAATTACGATTATTGCTTCCAATAAAGTAGGAACAGCACTTAGTTTTGGTTTTATTACAAAAACTATAAAGAAAATTGCTGTTAATATTGCTGTATATAGCCCGTCCATATCTCTCATATAAATATATACTTCGTTATAATCTGTTATTAGATATGGAAGATAACAACCTGCTATTGATACTGCTACAGCTGCTATCCCTACATACCAGAAAATAGCACCTAATAAGTTTGTATTATTTTTAAATCTTGATTTGTAATCTTTTCCCATAGTATGCTCTGTTGCTCCTCCCATAAACTGTCCAATAAAAATTTATTTTTTGTATTATAAACTAGATTTAATTTTAGATTTCCCTCTTTCTACATATCTCCTTTCCACTTTTTCAACGTGTAATAACACTATTATATTCCATTTTTCTTAAATAAAAAACCCATAAATCAATTTTTGGAAAAAGAAAAAAGCCCTAACCCAACGGACTCTCTGTTCCGTCAAACTAAGACTTTTAAAAATACGCCAACAGGGACTCGAACCCTGGACACCCTGATTAAGAGTCAGGTGCTCTACCAACTGAGCTATTAGCGCATATTCAACAACGCAAGAGTTATTATAAATGATATATTTTTAAATTGCAACCCCTTTTTCTTGTTTTTTATGCCTATTGTGTATGGAAAAAGTAGGATAATGTAAAGAATAATAAAAATGAGAGAAGATTACGTTGATTATACCTTTAGATATAAGTATAATCAAAGTAATAAAATAGGGTAAAGAGGTATTCTATGATGAATAATAAGACACATAAAAATGAAACAAGCGAGAGTAGTCAGGTAAGTGTTAAGGAAAGCCTATCGGACAAATTAGATAAAATAATTGACGGAACGATTGACGATGCCTTAAATGGTGTAGACCCACCAATAATAGCAAGAACAATAGATACTAACTCCTCTTCAAAAACAGAAAAAGGTAACCAAGAATCAAATCCCTTTTTATTTCACTCTAATTCTCGATACTTTACAATCTGTATCTATGGTTTATTTTTTGTAGCTCTTGCAACACTGATTATTATGTTAATTATAAACTGGCAAAATACTAGTGATTTAATCAGCTCCTTTTTTAGTGCTATTACTCCTTTTATAATAGCATTTTTCATTGCATACATTCTAAATCCATTTGTTAAATGGGTTGATTACTTATTACAAAAATATATATTTAAAAAACGATTATTAAAGGGACGAAGATTCTTTTCAATTGCCATAGTATATATTATTGTTCTTGCAACCATTACGCTGGCAATGTTTTATATAATTCCTGAAATTATTAATAGTGTAAAGGATATTGAGGGCGTTTCTAAAAAAATAAACGTTACTGAGATTTCTAAAGATATAACAGATATGCTCGAAGATTTGCAATTACGTTATCCTGAATTTAATTTCAAAATAGTGGAAGACAGGATAAATGAAATGGTACCCCTGCTGTTAAGTATGAGTACCTCATTATTATCAGATATATTGAGTATTTCTTTCTCTATCGTACGTACCTTAATTAATATTCTTTTAGCTATTGTCATATCATGTTACATGCTGTCAGATAAGCAAACATTAACGCGTAATACTAAGCGGGTATTATACTCTATCCTTAGTAAAAAAAGAGCAGATTCTATTGTTATCAACACAAGAGAATGTAACATAATATTCAGCAAATTTATTATAGGTAAATCAATTGATTCACTAATTATTGGAATTTTGTGCTTTATAATTATGTCAATCTTACAGCTTCCTTATGCGATTTTGTTTAGTGTAATAGTTGGTATTACCAATATGATTCCTTACTTTGGACCATTTATTGGAGCAATTCCCGGAGTTGTAATTTATCTCTTAATTAACCCTTTTAATGCACTTGTTTTTAGCATTATGATATTTTTGCTTCAGCAGTTTGATGGTCTTTACCTCGGCCCTAAAATTCTTGGCGAATCTACTGGTTTAACACCTCTTTGGGTAATTTTTGGAATTACGCTTGGTGGCGCCTATGCTGGTGTTCTGGGTATGTTCCTCGGTGTTCCAATAACAGCGGTAATTGCTTATCTACTTAATAAATTCTTAACCAATCGATTAAATAAAAAAAACATTACTATTGACTCATAATTCAAAATAAAAAAGCAAGAGATTAGATTTCAATCCAAATCCCTTGCTTTTTTATTTTATCATGTAATACACATTTAAGTAATATCTGACCGATTATTGAGCAGCTTTTATTTTCTCTACCAAAAGGTTCTTGTCTATTGTTCCTACAACTTTTTCTTTTACTTCTCCATTTTTAATAATTAAAAATGTTGGTATCGTCATAACACCATATTTTCTTGCGGTGTTTGGATTATTGTCGACATTTAGCTTACCAACCTTTGCAACTCCAGTTAATTCTTCTGCAACCTGATCTACCACCGGTCCCATCATCTTACAAGGACCACACCAATCTGCATAAAAATCCACTAGTACTACTTGTTCTTCATTTAATACATCTTGTTCAAAGTTTTCATCAGTAAAATTAAGTGACATAATTTCCTCCTATCATTTGTTAGTTTGTAATTTATGATTTAGCTTTTATTACTACCTTTATCTATTTTTAGTAATTTCGCCACTTCATCAAATGATTGTTTCATTCCAAGTGCTTTTTTTTGAAGATTAACATTAGGGCTTAACTTACGTTCAATTCGTTTTTGAACAGTTAGTTTCATAGTACTACCCTCCATATATCATTACTTCATTGTATGATAATATGTTCTAAAAAGTACTATATACAATTATTCGATAATTATTCATCGCTCATTATCCTTATTACTTAACATTTTTCACGGTACGCGACAAGACGGTTAATTGGCTTTCCCTCTGCTACAAAACGACTTTCATACTCAGTCATAATATTACCTTCCAAGTACTCACTGTGATGAAGATCAAATGTATAATTTTCTAAAATCCATCCAGCTTCTGTTACTTCTTGAAGAGAAAAGTCAAATAAACCCCGATTATCAGTCTTAAACACTACTCTACCTTCTGTAGATAGAATCTTATTATATCTATCGAAAAACTGCCTACTTGTTAATCGTCTCTTAGAATGGCGATCCTTAGGCCATGGATCTGAAAAGTTTAAGTAAATACGCTCTACTTCGTTCCTTTCAAATATCTCATTTAAATTTTCGGCATCTATTCGAATAAAAATTAAATTGTTATTCTCTAACAACGGTCGTTTTTCTAATGCTCTTATTAGAACACTTGAGAATTTTTCAATTCCTACATAATTAATATGGGGATTCCTTTGAGCAAGTTCCATGATAAATTGACCTTTTCCCATTCCAATTTCTATATGAATAGGATAATCATTTTTGAAAATCTCACCCCATCTACCTTTATACTCTTCAGGATGTTGAACGACATATTCACTTGCCTCAATATTCTCACGAGAGCCTTTAACATTTCTTAATCGCATCTTAATTCTCCTAAATCATTTTATCTAATTCTATCATTTTGTTTATTTGTTTCACTTTTTACGTGATTGAATACATAAATCATTCTAACAAAGTGAAACCTTTTATATAAAAAATGACTTTGTTACGTTAGTATGATTATATGTAAAACAAAAAAGGAAGTCAACTATTGCAACGTCTTTAGCTATTAATCTAAATTTGTACAGAGTTTATAATAATTTTTCGTTTATTTTTATTTTCACGAAATTTATTAACTATTATTATTAAAATTAAATGATTACAATATAAAAATTTATACATATTCACTATAGTATTTTCTTACAAAAGGTGTATTATGGTATAGTGCTAGATTTCACATATAGCGATTTATGTTAACATAAACTACCAACATAAAATGACATTGGAATCTATCAACAACTCATAAAGGAGGCTATGCTATGGAGAAAGTCATCAATGTGTTGTATGAGATTGAAGAAAAAGCCAATACCATTCTGGAACGATCCAACAAAGAGAAGACACGGCTTTATGAAAAAATGAACATAGACATTGAACATCTAAAAGCAGAGATTAAAAAAAGTACAGATCAGCAACTAAGTATTTTAAAGTCTAATATGGAAAAAGAGATTCTTGAAGAACGATTTATACTATTAGATAACTGTAATAAGCAGCTCTCTGATATGGAAAAAAACTTTAATGACAATCATGATGCATTAGTAGACAAAGTTTTTCAACGTATTATAGCTATCTAATCTATAACCCTTGAAAACCATTGCGCGGAAAGGAGGTTTCTATGGGGATTGATCTTTTTACCTATAGCGGCATCATTACAAAGATACGTGCATTGCAAAGTGGTCTGATGACAAAAGATGATTATAACCGCATTGCATATCTTGAGACGACCGCTGATTTTATCTCCTATATCAAAGCTCAACCCGGTTTTGCTCATATATTCGATAAATATGATGAAAGCAAACTTCACCGGGGACAGATTGAACAAATACTTACAAACTCTGTGCATCTATCCTATGCCAAAGTTTATCGCTTTGCAGGACAGATACAAAGAAAGTATTTGTCTTTGATATTCTTCCGGTTCGAAGTTAATATATTAAAAGCCTGTCTTCAAAAAGTATTTAACGAAGAAGATAACCACGATTTATTATTATTTGAATCATTTTTTGAGAGCCACAGCAGTTTAAATGTTAGCACTCTAGCTGCCTCTCAAACAATCGAAGAATTTATCAATAATCTGCATAACACACCATACTATAGTCTTTTTCAAAAACTATATAGCACCCATCATGATTCACTTCAGGATTATGAAGTACAGCTAGATATCTATTACTTCACAAAATCATGGAAAATGATTGAACACTTCCCAAAAGGGAAAAACCGTAAGATAATTAAAGCTTTATATGGAACACAAATTGATTTGTTAAACATCCAATGGATCTACCGTTCAAAGAAGTTTTATGATATGAGTGCGGTTAAAATTGTAACAAATATTATACCTATTACTTACAAATTAAATAAAAACAATTTGGATCATATGATTGAAGCCATCAGCACAGAGGAATTTGCTCGTGAAATATCAAAAACATATTACAAGAAAATTTTCTCTGAATTAGACTACACAAACATAGAATCTGCTTATGTACGTAAATTAATGAAGCTTTATAGTATGTATGCAACCAAATATAGCCACTCAATGGCTCCGGTACTACGGTTTTTATTTATGAAAGAATTAGAACTGGAAAATCTAACGACTGCTCTTGAATGCATTCGTTATCGTCTCACCCCAAACGAAATTCTTGACTATCTAATATACGAATAACACGGGAGGTGTAACGCTGTGATAGAAAAAATGAACTTTATCAGTATCGCCGGTCCGCGAGATGACATTGACCGGATGGTAAACGTCTATTTGAATCGCTTTGAAATTCATTTGGAAAATGCGTTATCCGAATTAAGTGATGCCAGAGATCTTCGTCCGTTTGTAGAAATTAACCCCTACAAAGAAGTGTTAAGTAAAGCGGATAATATGGTGCATATACTAGGAGAGGTGAAAACCGCCCCTGTCGAAATTAGCATCATTGATGCGGTTAATACTATTAATGAAACGCATCAAGAACTGGATGAAATCAATCACAAAATACAGGAATTGAAGGATGCACGAAATCATCTTGCTGAGCAACTACCAAAAATCAGACCATTTCGTATGCTGAATTTTGACTTAAGAAAGATGCAGGACTTTAAGTTCATAAAGTTTCGATTCGGACGCATTAGCCATGAATACTTTCAAAAATTTAGTAAATACATTTATGATAATCTAAATACTGTTTTTTATGAATGTTACAATGACAAAGATTACATTTATGGCATATATTTTGTTCCTGCAACCAATCAGGTACAAGTAAATACTATATATAATTCTCTTCACTTTGAAGCCTTTGAAATGCCAGATGAATATGAAGGAACACCAGAAGATATATGTAATACTATACAAACACAAATAACTGATTTAGAAGAGCAAATCAAGTTAATGAACAAACAATCGGAAGACTTTCTTAAGAATCATGAGGAAGACATAATAAGTGCAAGAAATGAGTTGCGACGTCATAATGATAGTTTTGACATTCGTAAAATGGCTGCTGTAACAGTATCTTCGGAAGTAGATTCTGCATACTACATTCTATGTGGTTGGATGTCCTTTGAAGATACAGATAATTTTATTACTGCGACAAAAAAGGATAAAAAAGTTACTGTTATTGTAGATAATTCACAGGAAGTTTCTGAAATAAACAAACCACCAACAAAGTTAAAGAATCCGGCAATTTTCCGCCCATTTGAAATGTTTGTTAATATGTATGGATTACCAGCATATAACGAAATTGATCCAACCATTTTTGTAGCACTTACTTATTCCTTTATCTTTGGAGCGATGTTTGGTGATGTAGGTCAAGGATTATGCCTAGTAGTAGGCGGTTTCTTATTTAGTAAGTATAAGAAAATGGCTCTTGCTGCGGTAATATCATTGGCTGGTATTTTCTCAACTTTCTTTGGTTTTATGTATGGATCATTATTTGGATATGAACATGTTTTACCTACCTATTGGCTAAAGCCAATGGAAAACGTTATGACTGTTCTGGTTGTTGCTGTGGGTCTTGGTGTCGTTTTAATACTCGTGGCTATTATCTTAAATATTATCAATGCCATTCGCGCAAAGGATATGGAAAAATTACTATTTGACAGCAATGGAATTGCAGGATTACTGTTTTATGCAGGTGTTGTTGGTAGCGTTGTAGGTATCTTTATGGGTTATGCACTACCAAGCACCATTATCTTAGCTATTCTTCTTGGATTACCAATACTAGCTATGTTTTTAAAAGAACCATTAACACATCTGGTAGAGCGTAAATCCAAAATACTTCCTGATAGTAAGGTAATGTTTTTTATTGAAGCTTTAGTAGAATTATTTGATATTCTGTTAACATATGCAACAAATACAATTTCCTTCTTACGTGTGGGTGCATTTGCATTAAGCCATGCAGGTATGATGGGTGTTGTATTAATGCTAGGCGGTGCTGAATCTGGTAATACTAATTGGATTATAATTATTTTAGGTAATATACTCGTAGCTGGTATGGAAGGTCTGATTGTTGGAATTCAGGTTTTACGTCTTGAGTATTACGAAATGTTTGGACGTTTCTACCGCGGTACCGGTAAAGAGTTTAATGCTTTTAAACACAAATAATAAAAAGTTGATTAAGGAGGACTTAATTATGTCAATGACAGTTAAATTAATTTTTGTAGCTGCTTTAATTTTAAGTATTATTATCCCATTTGGGGCATTTTTAGTCGGAGAAAGAACAAAAGGTAATCTAAAAAAATCATTATTATGTAATGCAGCCTTATTTTTTGGAACATTAGTTATCGCTGATATCTTATTATTTGGTGGAAGTGTATCTGCTGCCTCTCAAGAAGCTGCAGAAGCTGCAGGCACTGCTGCTGATGGTATGAAATTCTTAGCTGCTGCTCTTAGTACAGGTATGTCCTGTATTGGTGGTGGTATTGCCGTATCGAGTGCTGCAAGCGCTGCACTTGGTGCAATGAGTGAGGATGCAAGCATCATGGGTAAAGCATTAATCTTCGTAGCTCTTGCAGAAGGTATTGCTTTATATGGTTTGTTAATTTCCTTTACTATCTTAGGATAAGTTGGTGATGTAAACATGAAAATGTTTCTTATTAGTGATAATGTTGATACTTACACCGGAATGCGTCTAGCTGGAGTAGAAGGTGTTGTAATTCATTCAAAAAAACACTTAAAAGAACAACTAGAACGTGCGGTAGCTGATAAAGATCTTGGTATTTTACTTATTACCGAACGGTTTGGAAGAGAATTTCCAGAGATTATTGATGATATTAAGTTAAACCGAAGACTTCCTTTAATTGTCGAAGTACCAGATCGACATGGAACAGGACGTAAACCTGACTTCATCACGTCTTATGTAAATGAAGCAATTGGTATAAAACTGTAGTTTATATTAATAATATTCTTCTTAAGTAGCTAAGAATCATTCTTACTATCTTAAGAAGAATTAGAAACGAAAGGTGTGAATCATACCTATGAAAGTAGACAAAAAGCTGGAACACTTTTATCAAGCTGTTATTGATGATGCTACAATGCAAAGTGATTCCATTATTAACGAGTATAAAGAATCCTTAAAAACAATATTTGAGGATCAGAAGAGAGAATTAGAACAAAAAGCGGAGATTTTATTAAAAGTCGAAACAGATTCTCTAATACGGCAAAAGAACAAATCTCTCTCTACTGAGACCTTTGCAATACGCCGTAAAATCAATGATAAAAACATTGAATTAAAAGACAAATTATTTGACGATATTTATGTGAAATTGATTGATTTTATGAAAACTCCTTCTTATGAGGAGCTGCTTATAAAGCAAATAAAAGCCGCATTAAAAACAGCTAGAGGTGCCGCTATTACCATTTATATTAATGAAAGTGATAATGCGTTACATCAAAAGCTCCAGGAGGCTACCGATACAATACTAACTATTAGTACTATGAATTTTTTAGGTGGAACTCGCGCAGTTATACATGAAAAACATATTTTAATAGATAATTCATTCTCAACAAAATTAGCGGAAGAAAAGAATGTTTTCCAGTTCTAATCTAAGCACCCTATATATTAACAAGGAGGTTTGAACAGGTATGCAAATTACAGGTCAAATCTATGGTATAAATGGTCCCGTGGTTACTATAAAAGGACGCACGGAGTTCAAAATGTCAGAAATGGTTTATGTGGGTAAAGAAAAGCTGATTGGCGAAGTAATCGGTTTGTCTAAAAATCAAACGACCATTCAAGTGTTTGAAGAGACAACCGGACTTAAGCCAGATGAAACAGTTTATGGAAGTGGGCATCAAATGTCAGTTATCTTAGCACCTGGGATTATCAGTAATATCTTTGATGGAATTGAACGACCTTTAAAAGAGATTGCAGATAGAAGTGGATCCTTTATCCCAAGAGGTGTTAGTGTGGATTCCCTTGATACAGCAAAGCTATGGGATGTACACATGACAATAAAGCCTGGTGACAAGGTTTACGGTGGAACAATTATTGCCGAAGTACCAGAGACTATAGCTATCACCCACAAATCAATGGTTCCTCCAAAAATCGAAGGAACCGTTATAGACGTAGTAGAAGATGGTCAATATACTATATTAGATAAACTTGCAACTCTGGAGACTTCATCCGGAGAAAAAATTGATTTAACACTAGCACAGCGTTGGCCAATAAGAATACCAAGACCAACAGCAAAGCGTTTTGCGGCTGATAAGCCATTAATCACTGGACAACGTATTATTGATACCCTTTTTCCTATTGCTAAAGGTGGTACTGCCGCCGTTCCAGGAGGGTTCGGTACTGGAAAAACAATGACTCAGCATCAGTTAGCTAAATGGTCCGATGCCGATATCATTGTTTATATTGGTTGTGGAGAACGCGGAAATGAGATGACTAACGTATTAGAGGATTTTAGTAAATTAGTCGACCCAAAAACAGGTAATAAACTATTAGCTCGTACAACTTTAATTGCTAATACTTCTAATATGCCAGTAGCTGCCCGTGAGGCAAGTATTTATACAGGAATTACATTAGCAGAGTATTATAGGGATATGGGTTATCATGTAGCTATCATGGCAGACTCAACCTCAAGATGGGCAGAAGCCCTTCGAGAATTATCTGGTCGTTTAGAGGAAATGCCTGCAGAAGAAGGTTTTCCAGCTTACCTAGCATCACGTTTATCAGCTTTTTATGAACGAGCAGGTTTAATGCAGAATTTAAATGGCACAGAAGGTAGTGTTTCTATCATTGGGGCAGTATCCCCACAAGGTGGTGACTTCTCCGAACCCGTAACTCAGAATACGAAACGTTTTGTTCGTTGTTTCTGGGCACTAGATAAATCTCTTGCTTATGCAAGACACTTTCCTGCGATTAACTGGTTAACAAGCTACTCTGAGTATATTTCTGACTTAATCCCTTGGTATACCAAGAATGTTGGCGAAGAGTTTGTCTATGACCGTAACCAATTAATTAGTATATTAACTCAGGAGAGTCAGCTCAACGAAATTGTAAAACTAATTGGAGCTGATGTTTTACCTGATGATCAGAAACTTGTTCTTGAAATCGCACGCGTTATTCGCTTAGGGTTTGTACAGCAAAATGCATTCCATCCATATGATACTTATGTTCCTATGAATAAGCAGCTAAAAATGATGGAAATTATTTTATATCTATATGATAAATCAAAAGCACTCATTTCTCTAGGAATGCCAATGAGAATATTAAAAGAAACTAATATATTTGAACGAGTAATTGCAATCAAATATGATGTATCTAACGATGAGATTAATAAATTCGATGATTATAAAAAAGAAATTGATGCATATTACAACTATGTATTAAAAACAAATGCATAAAGGAGGGAAACATCATGTCAATTGAATATTTAGGACTCAGTGAGATAAATGGCCCTCTGATAGTTCTAGAGGGAGTACAGGACGCTTCCTACGAAGAAATTGTAGAACTAACTGTCGATGGAACGCAAAAAAAATTAGGCCGTATCATCGAATGTTATGAGGATCGTGCCGTTATCCAAGTTTTTGGTGGCACAGATGATATTTCCCTTCGTAACACGCATACTAAATTAACTGGAAGACCTATGGAGATACCATTATCAATGGATATTCTAGGACGTACCTTTAACGGGCTTGGCCAGCCAATAGATGGGCTTGGATCAATTGTAAGTGATATTAAACGTAATGTTAACGGGCAACCACTTAATCCTGTCGCTCGTGAATATCCTCGAAACTACATTAAAACCGGAATTTCGGCAATTGATTCCTTAACAACATTAATTCGCGGTCAGAAACTACCAATCTTTAGTGGAAATGGTCTGCCACATGATCAGTTAGCTGCTCAAATTGTACGACAGGCTTCTCTTGGTAGCAATTCCGATGAAAAGTTTGGTATCGTATTTGCAGCAATGGGCGTAAAACATGATGTTGCTGAATACTTTAGACGTGCATTTGATGAAAGTGGTGCTTCCTCTCATGTTACAATGTACTTAAATTTGGCCAATGATCCAGTGGTTGAACGTTTAATTACTCCAAGAGTTGCATTAACTGCTGCAGAGTATCTAGCATTTGAAAAAGGAATGCATATTCTTGTAATCTTAACTGATATGACTTCATTTGCAGAAGCAATGAGAGAGGTTTCTTCCTCTAAAGGTGAAATTCCTAGCCGTAAAGGATATCCTGGCTACTTATACAGTGAATTATCAACTATTTATGAACGTGCTGGTATTGTAGCTGGAAAACCTGGTAGTGTAACACAAATCCCTATACTTACAATGCCAAATGATGATATTACGCATCCAATTCCTGACTTAACAGGATATATCACCGAGGGCCAAATTGTACTCGATCGATCAATGCATCAAAAAGCAATCTATCCTCCAATTAATGTGTTACCATCTCTCTCCCGTCTTATGAAAGATGGCATCGGTGCTGGCTTTACGAGAGAAGACCATAATGATTTATCTAATCAGCTCTTTTCTTCTTATGCCCATGTTGGGGAAGCTAGGAATCTGGCAAGCGTTATTGGTGAGGACGAATTATCCTCAATTGATAAAAAATATTTGGAATTTGGTAATCGTTTCGAACAGATATTTGTTGGTCAAGGGTTAAATGAAGACCGTTCAATAGAAGAAACCTTAGATCTTGGATGGGATCTACTTAAAATACTCCCTAAAGAGGAACTAGATCGAATTGATACAAAAATTCTTGATAAATACTACAAAGCTAGTGAACCCGACACTGTAACGGAGTAATTTTAAAAACAAAATATATTCCATGTAAAAATGAGGTGAGCTTATGAATCCGAATACCTTTCCTACCAAAGGTAACCTTATATTAGCCAAAAACTCATTAACCCTTGCAAGGCAGGGTTTTGAGTTAATGGATAAAAAGCGAAATATCCTGATTCGAGAATTAATGGAATTAATTGAGGAAGCTAGCAATATTCAAGGTGAAATTGATAGTACTTTCCGGTCAGCATATCTTGCTTTACAGAAAGCTAATATCGAAATGGGAATTAAAAATGTAGAGGAATTAAGCAAATCCGTACCAGAGGAGAATTCCATCACAATAAAATACCGTAGTGTTATGGGTACAGAAATTCCTTTAGTTTCTATTGATAATCAATCTGATACTCCTGCCTACGCTTTTTATAATACACGTCTCTCTTTAGACCGTGCTTGTAAAAAGTTCAACAAAGTAAAAGAACTTACTGTCAGATTAAGTAGTATTGAAAATGCTGCATATCGATTAGCAACCAATATAAAAAAGACACAAAAACGCGCTAATGCTTTACAAAATATCACGATTCCATTTTACTCGAGTCTTACTAAAGAAATACAAAATGCTCTAGAAGAAAAAGAACGCGAAGAATTCACAAGATTAAAAGTAATTAAACGCACTCATAATAAAGTTTAAGCTTAGAGAACAACGATAAAATGAACTGTTTTATCGTTGTTTTTTTTCTTTATTAATTATAGAATAAGTTCTTAGTAGACTCTTTTAAAATGATCATTAACTATTAATACTATTTTGGTTAGAAAATATTTTCTAATAATTGTATCATTACACAACAGATTTATGAACAATTGGAATTTAATATTGCTACTATTTATAAAATCTAATATAATAACAATGTACTGTGTAAAGAGTTTTAAAAACAATACATAATTATATCAATATTTTTTATAGTTTTATTAACAATTAAACTGTAATTATTATAAAGGAGTTATTATGAAACATAAATTGTGTAATCGATCATTAGCCATTTTACTTATATTTATTATAGCACTTAACATATACCCTTCTATCAATACTTTTGCTGCAAAAGACTCTACTACCCAGAAACTTGCCAATTGGCCAAAAGGTCCCTCTGTTGTTGCAGAATCTGCAATTGTAATGGAAGCTAATACTGGTCTGGTTCTTTATTCAAAAGATATTAATACAAAACGATATCCTGCAAGTATTACTAAAATACTAACAACTCTTATAGCATTAGAAAACTGTTCACTAAGTGAAGTAGTTACCTTTAGTAGAGATGCAGTATATAGTGTTGAACCTGGAAGCAGTGGAATTGGTGTATACCCTGGAGAGCAACTAACTATAGAGCAAAGTCTATATGCTATTATGCTTGCCTCTGCTAATGAAGTAAGCGCTGGCGTTGGCGAATATATTGCTGGATCTGTCGAAGGATTTGGTAAATTGATGACGGAAAAGGCAAAAGAACTGGGTTGTAAAAACTCAAACTTTGTTAATGCACATGGATTGTTCAATGAAAATCATTATACTACAGCATATGACATGGCTCTAATTACCCAAGCCGCAATGAAAAATAAAACATTTCGCCAAATTACTAGTACTAAAAAATATGTTATACCTCCTACAAATAAATATTTAGAAACTCGTTATTTAACTAATCATCACCAAATGGTATATGGAAATAAGTATCCCCAATATGCATACGATACATGTATTGGTGGAAAAACAGGATATATTGAGAAAGCACGTAATACTCTTGTAACTATGGCGAAAAAAGAAGACATGGAATTAATATGTGTTGTGTTAAGATCTCAAGCTCCGAATCAATCTAGAAATCAGTATACCGATACAATATCATTATTAGACTTTTGTTTTGATAATTTTAAAGTATGTAATCTAAACAATGAAACTAATGCTCCTTTAATTGAAGAAAACTTATTATTTACGAGATTTAACAGACTCTTTAATGAGGATGATTCCCCTATTTCTATTTCTGGAAGCTTAAGTGCTGTGGTGCCAATTGCAGCTAAAGAAAATGACATTATACAAAATATAGATTATTATGACTCAGAAAGAATATTCAATGGGAAACGTACTATTGGAGAAATAACATATCGTTATGGTGATACAGTTGTTGGGGGCGCTCATATTCTATATACAAAGAAAGAAACTCCTACATTAACCACAAGTAATGCTGTAATACAAAAAAATTCTGAGGACAATACAATTGCTAATTTGTTTCAAAATGTTAGCGATGGAAACTTGGATCTAAAACCCTATATTGTGCTAGGAATAGTTTGTCTTATAATACTCCTTTTATTATTTACGTTATTTCTTCTACGTAAAAAAAACAATAATAATAAAGGTTTTGACTTAAGAAAACGAAGTAGAACATATGAAAGTGTAAAAGATAGTTTTATGGATTTTACAAAATAGTTTGTAATAAAATAGGCGCGATAATAGCTAGTAACAGCTTTTATCGCGCTTTCTTATTTTTCTTCTTGCTCTTTTCTATTTCTTTTTTTCATTTGTAATTCAGTCTTTTTTTGACCAATCTCAATCGCTTCTTCTTTTGAAATAGGCTTAATTATTTTATTAGCGTATATGCTTCCAAAACCGGTTTTTTTTATCTGAATACGACCTTTTATATAACCATGATCTCTACAATAGGCTAGACATATATAGTTTTTTGAATTAATGCTAAACCATTTAATCTTTTTATGAATTCTCTTATTACAATAAAAGCACTCTACTGACTTAACACTGAAGTCCTGTAATAAATCTTCCTTACAAGTATAACTCCTAGTTATATGTTTTTTATAATTATCATACTTTATCTTAATCTCTTCCTCTTTAGTCATAGGAGGATAATAACAGTCAAATGAGATATACTGTTTTGTATGATTATTGATACACTCGAAAATCTGTGCAGTATACATAGCATCATGAATTGCACTATGAAATGCTCTTTTCTTTTTGATCCCCAAGTAATCAACAGCATATTCCAAAGTTTTCGGATTCTTAATCCCTTCATACTGAAGAGCGAATAGTTTCTGAACATCATAATATACAACAGGTCCTTTTAGCCACTGTTCAACATTATGATATCTCATATTATTCCGAAGTTCCCAAATATCCATCATACCCCAAGTACAAAAACTATAATCCTGACCACACCACTTAAAAAAACTATTAATAACTTCAGGAAACTTCTTCTCATTTTCTAGTACACTCATATCAAGATGTAAAAGTTCCTTAGTCTTAGGATGAAATTCATTATACACTATTGGGCATATATAAGAATGAAATTGATCAATCACTTTATTTTCATTATTTAGTTTTATGGCACCAATTTCAATAACTTCAAAAAGAAGATTATCATTAAAATCCTCTTTTCCTTTTGGATTTTGGTTCCACTCTAAGTCTAATACAATATTATTCATCTTCTTAATATAACCTTATACATTTCTTTTCGTATATTGTCCTTTACAGTGTCATTTTTAAAAAGAAATTCCAGGATTCCTTATTACAAAAAATCGGATGACCATCCTCATCCGATTTCTAACGTTCCCGAGGTGATTCGAACACCCGGCCTACCGCTTAGGAGGCGGTCGCTCTATCCTGCTGAGCTACGGAAACAAGTCAAACAAATATAGAAATTAGTGTTACTTACCTATTATAATCTCATATTAGTACCACGTCAAGAAGGTAACAGACCCTATCTCAACATGGTACTAATTATATATATTAACTTAATACAAAATTACGACAGTAAAATACAAATATTCATATTACTATTTAATAGTACAAGCAAAAGTTTTCACTCCTGCAGTAACACTAACTTTAATTCCTTCCTTACACTGTTCATAAACCAATCCTTCAGAATTATTCTGAACTTCACTGTTAAGTTGAGAATTGATTAATATAACTGTGCAATCTTCATTAGAGTTTATATTTATAGTAACTTTATTAGCCTCCTTGAGAACCATTATTCTTGATGCTTCCTCGGCTTTCATGTTGTAAACAATAGTTGATACTTCCTGATTCTCATGCAAACTGTACACCTTATATATTAGATTCTTCTCATAATCATAATCTGGTCTATTTGTTTTTTCTGAAGTCGCAATAATGGAGTTTTCTCTAACAAACATCGGAATACTTAAATAGTCTACCTTTTCAGTATAGTATTGACCACCAGTTTTTATTTCACCAGTAAGATAATTAGTCCATACTCCCTTAGGAAGGTAATACTTCGCCATACTACGATCATTGAAGATTGGTGCAACTAAGATTGAGTCACCAAACATATACTGTTTATCAACAAACTTAACAATATCATCCTCCGTAAACTCTAGAACCATACTTCTCATAGTCGGAATCCCTGTTTTTGAAGTTTCAATAGCATTACGATACAAATATGGCATAAGCGAAGCTTTTAATTTAGTAAAAAATCTTACAACATCAACTGCTTCTTCATCATAAGCCCATGGAATTCGATAAGAGCTACTGCCATGTAAACGGCTATGAGTAGAAAGTAATCCAAACGCAGCCCAACGCTTATAAACATCAGCAGTACTTGTATTTTCAAATCCTCCTATATCGTGTGACCAAAAGCCAAAACCAGACATTGTTAACGATAATCCTCCACGAAGACTTTCTTCCATGGATTCATAATCTGACCAACAGTCTCCTCCCCAATGTACCGGGAATTTCTGTCCTCCCACAGTTGCACTTCTTGCAAATAGAATAGCGTCATTCTCCCCTCGTTTCTTCTGAAGGAGCTCATATACACATTTATTGTATAGATATGTATAGTAATTATGCATCTTCTCAGGATCTGAGCCATCATAATATTTACAATCTACAGGAAGTCTTTCACCAAAATCAGTTTTAAAACAGTCTACTCCCATGTCAAGCAAAGCTTCAAGTTTACTACAATACCAATCACATGCAGCTGGGTTTGTAAAATCTACAATTGCCATTCCTGGATGCCACATATCCCACTGCCACACATCTCCATTTTTTCTCTTAATAAAATAGTCACCTTTTAATCCTTCTTCAAATAGAACAGACTCTTGTCCAATATAAGGATTAATCCAAACACAGATATTTAAGCCCTTGTCCTTAATTCTTGAAAGCATACCTTTAGGATCCGGAAATACGCGGTTATCCCACAGAAAGTCGCACCAGTGAAACTCTTTCATCCAATAACAGTCAAAATGGAATACTCTTAGTGGAATATCTCGTTCTAACATACCATCAATAAAACTCATTACCGTTTCTTCATCATAATTTGTAGTAAATGAGGTCGACAACCAAAGTCCAAATGTCCATGGTGATGGTAAAGAAGGTTTTCCTGATATATCTGTATATTTTTGAATAACTTCCTTCATAGTTGTCCCTGCTATAAAGAAGTAATCTAATTTTTCGCCAGCTACACTAAATTGAAGTTTATTAACCTGTTCAGATCCTACTTCAAAAGAAACTAATTCAGGATGATTAACCAATACTCCATAATTACGATCAGAAACATAAAACGGAATATTCTTGTAGGATTGTTCTGTAGATGTTCCGCCATCTTCGTTCCATATATTAATAGTTTGACCATTCTTAACAAAAGGAGTAAAGCGCTCACCAAATCCATAAAAGTGCTCATCAACATTTATCGTAAATCTTTGTCTCATATAGGTGTTTTCTTTCTCACCTTTATCGTATGCTAATCCACGCCAATCCGTTTTTACATATGATAAATCTCGATTTTCTGAAGCAGTAATAAATTCTCCATTTTGGTAAAATTTCATTGAAAAATATTTCTTATGTACTACTAAGGACAAATTGCCTGAAACAAAAGTTATCTGATCTTCTGTATCCGTTATAGTCATATTCTCTTTATTATCTATCGCTAAATCAAAATAAGGTGCTTTTTCTTGTACCCCTGCATAGTGATAAGTTGTAATATGAAATACCTCTTTTTGAGGCGATGATATTTTTAATGTAAGATTTATTCCTCCAAGCACAGCTCCTCTGTGATTCACCGGATAAGTTGGCGCACATAACTGAGTTTGTTTCTCGTCTCCAGTAACATAATGTACTTCTGCCGGTGAAAAACACTCTGTACCCTCTTTTGACAACCAGCATCCATTGCTAAATTTCATGTAAATACTCCTTTCATGATAAATATTATTTATAAAAAAATACTTAGTCTTATTGTAATTATAATCCCATCAAGACTAAGTATATTTTTCCTAAAACTGAACTATTCCCTGCATCCAAACCGTTCCTTTAAAACGTCTTCCTGGAGCAGGTTCCCCTTCAATATCTTTTTCATTAATGCAAATATCGATGGGAACGTCATTACATAATACCAATATCTGATAAATCTTCTCATTTGTAAATGTATTTTCCACTCTATTTACATGAACTATATTACCTATTAGTGTATACAAATCAGATTCTGATCCGTATGGTATAAATGTGCTTTCTACAATCGTATAAACGTCAGTTTTTCTTGATCTTTTACTAATTGATGAGTATAAATCAAGTTCATCTAAAGTAAGACTTTCTATTGCCTCTTGAGATCCTTCTTTTGCTTCTGCAATTAATTGATTTCGACGCTTAGTATTATATAGTTTACTAGATTTTCTGTTATTTAGGTAATCAAATCCCAATAATACTTTTCCTTCAATAGACAATGCTGATAAGGCCACTTGCTTATTCATGGTAATTAACGTTTTTTCTTCTCGATGCTTAATATAATCTACAACATTTATCAAGCTGAATATCATTGAGACACCAATTCTGTTATCGTCACACATTCCTGCATAGCTTTCGGTATCTACCTTTTTATGAAAGCTAACTTCACATTCCAAAGAATTTTGAGATGACACATGGTATGGACAATACTGTTCCATATAAAATACGTTATCCTCATCATACTCCCCGCGTAATACAACCCCTGCTCCAGGTAATACTTCCGTATTTATTTCTGAATAACGAATTCCATCCTTTAATATGATTTTTTCGTTATCTTTCTCTCTTATCATCTGTTTTAATATTAATTCTAACTGCTTTCGATTTTTAATGTCGCTATATCCTATAGCTCTCAAATAACTATGCACATTCTCACCACCTTGTTTTAACCACTGATTATACTTGAATAGTTTCCAATGTATCCGTTATAAACAATGTTAGATACTGTGTCAAGTCTTTTTCGATCCAATTTGTATATTTATATCCACTTTTATCTTCAATAATTCTAATAACTGGGCGAGTAGGACATTTGTAATTTTGTCTTATAACTACAGCAATATCTCCCTCACTTGTGTAAACAATAGTCCCATTTGGATAAGATGCTATTGTTGCATTAAAAATCTTTACCACCTCATGACTCAGCGTCACACCACTTAACGTCAATATATATTCAACAGCTTCGTGTATTTTCATTTTTGTAATAAAGCTACCGTATACTAGTCGATCGAACAAATCTGCCACTGCAACTATTTTACATCCCAATTTAATATGCTCTTCATTTAAATGAAATGGGTATCCTGTACCATTACAAGCTTCATGGTGTAACAATATTATATTCTTTGCATATGTTGATAGCCAGTTTTCATTCTCAACGGCATTATATCCATATATAACATGCTTCTTTAATTCCTTTTTTTCTTCGTTTGTATACTTGTAACTTTTTTCGTTATCTAGATTTACATTAACAAGACAATATCCTATATCATGTAATAGACTACCTACTGCAATATCATAAATTTTATCTTTTGGTAATTTTAGTTGCATTGCTATAAGTACTGAAAGAGTACACACACTGACTGAATGAGAATATATATCTTCACTTTTTCTTCTTAATCCCGATACGCAATATAATACTTTTTCATTTTCTAATACTTTTTCAACCACAGCCTCTACAGCTTTAATTACACTATCATGCTGCTTTTGCCCATAATATCGAAACCGGTCAATTGTCTTCTTTACCATATCGTAACACTGGATTTTTATATCATCTTCAGTAATTTCCGTACTTTGTACGTTTTTAATCACATCATCAAAAATGGTAACCTCATTAATGTTTAACCTAATCAGCCTCTCTATATATTCTTTCTTTAATATAGTCCCTGCTGCTAAAATAATTGTGTTATTATCAAAAAAAATATCCTTTGCTAGCCTTTCATTCCCTTTTATATCTGCTACATGAATTTTACTCATCTCTTTACCTTCTTTTGATGGTCTGATTGTATTTTAATATTATTTTATAATATAACTGTACAAGTTTCAAACAATTTCTTCAATGTACTAAATAGTTATTTTTTTGTATATTTTTTATATAAAATTTGATAAATAGTATACATTTTTGTTAAAAAGTGTTATAATAGTATTACATAAATAATTGCGCAATAATTAATAAACGATAACTATGAGGAGTTGATCTATATGGATTTAACAAACAAAATTGCTACTGGTAAGTCTTCTCAGGTATACTTACATGAGGATCTGGCGTTTAAAGTTTACAATGAAACCTCATCAAAAGTTGACGTTTTATTGGAAGCATTAAACACTGCCCGTGTTGAGCAAACCGGCTTAACTCTCCCAACCATACAGAAGGTAACTATGATAAACAATCAATGGACCTTAGTTATGGATTATATTGAAGGGCCAACTATGGCGACTCTTATGAAAGAGAACCCAAATAAGCTGGAGGAATACATATCGAAAATGGTAGAGGTTCAGATGACAATTCAGTCAAAACAATGTCCTTTACTAAATAAGTTAAAAGACAAAATGAAAGCACAAATAAAAAGCCTTGATTGTATTGACAGTATAATTAAATATGAAATTTTGACCAAATTGGAATCCATGCCAAAACATGATAAAATTTGTCATGGTGACTTTGAACCACGAAATATTATTGTAAGTAAAGATGGTTATTATACCCTAGATTGGATTCATGCAACTCAGGGTAATGCAAGTGCCGATGTAGCAAGAACATTCTTATTATTAGCCTTAGAAAGCATTGAAACCGCTAATATGTACATGGATATCTTTTGTAAGAAATCCGGAACCAGAAAACAATATGTTCAACAGTGGCTTCCAATTGTTGCTGCTGCTCAGCTAACAAAAAATCGTCCCGAAGAAAAAGACCTTTTAATGAAGTGGGTTAACGTTGTAGAATACGAATAGTTTGCATACATTAATTCTTTTTATTTTCCTTCTTTCAAAGAGGTAGTATTATGAATATCTTAGACCACTTTAAGATATTCACAATGCTACCTCTTTGTTTACTGTGTTTATTTAATTTATTTCAAATAAATAAATCTCTAGCACATATTCCCTTACGAATACTTTACATAATTGAATAAAGTATTTAGGACCTTAAGAAGTATTCTTAAGGTCCTAAGAGTATATATTAAGGAACAATAATAATTAATTTGCATTACTTCCATAATAAATAGTCATATAGATTTCATTCATTTCCCTCATTAATGGATAACGAGGATTTGCTCCTGTACACTGGTCATCAAATGCCTGTTCAACCATATCGTCTAGTGTTTCAAGGAAGTATTTTTCGTCTACACCATAATCACGCAGACTCTTTTTGATTCCAACTTTTTCTTTTAAATCTTCAATTAGTTTAATTAAGCTTTCAAGCTTTTCTTCTTCTGTTTTACCCTTTAATCCTAAGAAATCTGCAATTTCTGCATATCTTTCTAAGCAGTGAGGATACTGGTATTGCGAAAATGATCCCATTTTAGTTGGTACTTCAGTAGCATTAAATTTCATTACTTCTGTAATTAATAATGCATTAGCAACACCATGTGGTAAGTGATGGAACGCACCAAGTTTATGAGCTAAAGAGTGATTAATACCAAGGAATGCATTTGCAAACGCCATACCTGCAAGTGTAGATGCATCAGCCATTTTTTCTCTTGCTATAGGATCGTTAGCACCTTTTTCATATGCGTTAGGAAGATATTTAAATATATTCTTAATTGCTTTTAATGCTAAACCATCTGTATAGTCAGTAGCCATAATGGATGCATATGCTTCTAACGCATGAGTCAATGCATCGATACCGGAAGCACTTGTTAGACCTTTTGGTTGGTTCATCATCATGTCTGCATCTATAATTGCCATATTAGGAAGTAATTCATAATCCGCTAATGGATATTTATGACCCGTTTTTTCGTCTGTAATAACCGCAAATGGAGTTACTTCTGAACCTGTACCAGAAGAGGTTGGAATAGCAATAAAGAATGACTTCTCACCCATTTTAGGAAATTTATAAACTCTTTTTCTGATATCCATGAATCTCATAGCCATATCCATAAAATCCACTTCTGGATGTTCGTACATTACCCACATGATTTTTGCAGCATCCATTGCTGAACCACCACCAACTGCGATAATGGTATCTGGTTCAAAAGCGCTCATCTCTTTAGCACCTTGTAGAGCACATTCAAGTGATGGATCTGGAGCTACTTGGTAGAATGTTGTGTGTTGAATTCCCATAGCATCCAATTTATCTGTAACGACTTTTGTATACCCATTTTTATATAAGAATTCATCAGTTACAATAAACGCTTTCTTTTTATTAAGTTCATCTTTAAGTTCAGAAAGTGCAACTGGAAGACATCCTTTTTTGAAATAAACTTTTCCTGGTGTTCTAAACCATAGCATATTCTCTCTCCTCTCAGCGACTGTTTTGATATTTAATAAGTGTTTTACTCCTACATTTTCTGATACAGAGTTTCCACCCCATGAGCCGCAACCAAGAGTTAATGATGGCGCAAGTCCAAAGTTATATAAATCACCAATACCACCGTGAGAAGCTGGTGTATTTACAATTATACGGCAAGTTTTCATTGCTTCACTAAAACGTGCAATTTTATCTTGAGCTATTCCAGTGTTAACGTAAATAGATGCAGTATGACCATATCCACCATCTGCAACTAATCTTTCTGCTTTCGAGATGGCATCTTCAAAAGATTTTGATTTATACATTGCCAATACTGGTGATAACTTTTCATGAGCGAATTCTTCTTCGATTTCTACACTTTCCACTTCACCAATCAGAATCTTAGTCTCTTTCGAAACATTAAAGCCTGCAAGAGCTGCAATAGAATGTGCACTTTGACCTACAATTTTAGCATTTAAAGCACCATTAATTAAAATAGTATTACGTAATTTCTGAATCTCTTCTTTGTTACATATATGGCAACCGCGAGTTTTAAATTCTTTCTTAACTGCTTCATAAATCTTATCACTTACAATTACTGACTGCTCAGATGCACATATCATACCATTATCAAATGTTTTAGAATGAATGATAGAACTTACTGTAAGTAATATATCTGCTGTTTCATCTATGATAACTGGCGTATTTCCAGCACCAACGCCTAATGCAGGTTTTCCTGAAGAGTAAGCTGCCTTAACCATACCTGGACCACCTGTGGCTAGAATGGTGTCTGAAGCTTTCATAACTTCATTGGTTAACTCTAAACTAGGCACATCGATCCATCCAATAATACCATCTGGTGCGCCTGCTGCAACTGCCGCCTCTAAAACAACCCTAGCTGCTTCAATCGTGCAGTTTTTAGCTCTTGGATGTGGGCTTATAATAATACCATTTCTTGTTTTTAAAGCTAATAATGTTTTGAAAATAGCTGTAGAGGTTGGATTTGTAGTAGGGATAACAGCTGCGATTAAACCAATTGGTTCTGCAATTTTAGTAATGCCATATGTCTTATCTTCTTCTACCACACCACATGTTTTTGTATCTTTATATGCATTATAAATATACTCTGATGCATAATGATTTTTTATTACTTTATCCTCTACAATACCCATACCTGTTTCTTCAACAGCCATTTTTGCTAGAGGAATACGCTTTTTATTAGCAGCTAAAGCTGCTGCTCTAAAGATTTCATCGACCTTTTCTTGTGTAAAAGTAGCAAACTCTTTCTGTGCTTCTCTAATTTGGTTCATTTTTTCAACTAACGCTTCTACACTATCTACTAATTTAATACTAACATTCTTTTCCATACTGTAGTCCTCCTATATTTTGTTGCATTTACAGTTATTATATTTCATACAACAACAACTATTATTGAATAGATGTTATTTTTTTAACAATCATTGATTCGTTTTTACTTTGTTTCTGTGTTTATTTTACTAGTTTGTGAATATAAAGTCAATGTTTTTAGATTCTAAATAATTAGTATTTTTTCGTCTTACTATAGTACATTATGAATAATTGACACTAATTTATATCGTTTTTTCATGATAAACTCAACAACTTGATTTAAATCTATGTACTTTTTTTGTGAAAATTACACATAATATAAGCTTATTTATATCCTTTTTACTCATGACTTTGTTAATTATTTATTTATCTATCTGGTTAATTTTTAGATTTTCTTTGACAACTTTTCTGTAAGTGAACGTATCAAATATAAGTAAGTTTATATATATTATAAAAGAAACAAGCCATGACGACTTGTTTCTTCTTGATTTGTATCTTATCTGAATAATTCTTTCTTCGTAAATACTATACTATATTATATACTATACCTCATTATAGTGAACGGCTTGTTGCAACGCTTCAATCTCCTCTTCAGATAGCACTACAAAAGCTTCTCCTCCAACAATTTCCTTTATATAAGTATAACAACCTTCTCTGCTGCTATGCATCGAATTCAGAATGAAACCATTGTTTTTATCATTTAACATAACAAGTACAAAACTTAATTTTCCACCCATTTCACGAAATGCATCATATTTAACTAGACCTATCTTTTGAACTGTATTTAATAATGATTCATCAATCTGATCAAAGTGTTTTTTATAATTCTTTAATACTTCCTTTATATCATCTATTTGTTTAAATCTATACTGAATAGATTCTTCTAAACTTTTTCCATCGGAACCACTCATAAAAGCATCGTATTTCTTTTTTAAGTTACGATTTTTAATTAATAGTATTAGTACCATAATAATAGTAGTTAGCAGAACTCCCATTGTCGCTAGTAATACATAACCTATATCAATTTGTAATTCATTAAACAATTTCATACGTTCTCTCCTATTTTAATAGATGTTGTATATCCTGAATAATATTACACTAAATGTAAATGCAATTTTTAACGAATTGACTCAAATATTTCCATTAGTCGTTCTAACTCCTCATTAGAATAGTATTCTATTTCTATTTTGCCTTTATCTTTAACTTTTTGATTAATTAATACTTTTGTTCCAAGTATCTTTTTCATTTTCTCTTCCACATTCTTTAATATCACCATTTCCTGCTCTGACAATTCTACGTTGATTTGCTTCCTTTTGTGGCTTCTTTGACCATCAGTTAACTGTTTTACTAATTTTTCTGTCTCTCTTACACTTAACTTTTCATCAAAAACCTTTGTAGCAACATTCACTTGCTCATCTTTATCTTCTATTCCAAGAATTGCTCTAGCATGTCCACTGCTAATCATGTCATCAATCAGCATTTGTTGTACCTTGGAATCTAGTTTTAATAATCGCATAGAGTTCGTTATTGCCACTCTACTTTTTCCAACTTTCTGTGCTAACTCATCCTGTTTTAATGAAAACTCACTAATTAATCGTTGGAACGCCTGGGCTTCCTCTATAGGATTCAAATCCTCACGCTGAATGTTTTCAATTAATGCAATTTCCATTACTTCTTGTGGTGAATACTCCTTTATTATTGCTGGTACCTTCTTTAATCCAGCAAGTTTTGCAGCTCGCCATCGTCGTTCACCTGCAACTATTTCATAATACTTATCTCTTTTCTGAAGGATAAGTGGTTGAATAACACCATATTGTTTTATACTATCAGCCAGTTCCACCAAGGCATCTTCATTAAATATCTTTCTCGGTTGGCTGCGATTTGGTTCTATCTTGGCTAACTCTATTTCAGTTTCACGTGCAACGGGTGTTCCATCTGGATTAAATCCTTCTTCCACAATTTTTTCCGGAATCATTGAATCTAACCCTTTTCCTAAACCTTTACCTAATTTGCGACTCGTCGCCATAACCACACTCTCCCTCTATTCTCTCTCTATTACTTCTTGTGCTAATGCTCGATATCCTTCTGCACCTGCTGACTTAGGATCATAACTTGTAATTGGCATACCATGACTAGGCGCTTCTGCAAGCCTTACATTTCTAGGTATTATAGTTTTATAAACATTTTGTTCTAAGTTTTGTTTAACATTTTCTACCACTTGAAGTGATAGATTTGTTCTTGCATCATACATAGTAAAAACAACACCTTCAATAGTCAAATATGGATTTAGTCGCTTCTTAACCAAATTAATCGTATGTATTAATTGTGTAAGACCTTCTAAAGCATAATACTCACATTGAATAGGCACAAGCACTGTATCTGCAGTAGTCATGGCATTTACAGTTAATGTATTTAGTGACGGAGGACAATCGATTATAATGAAATCATAATCGTCTTTTATAATATCAACATACTTTTTTAGTATAAATTCTTTTTCTTCTATCCCTATTAACTCTATTTCTGCTCCAGATAGCTCGACATTTGAAGGAAGAACCGATAAGTTTTCAATTACATTCCTTTGAATACTCTCATATAGTGTGGCCGCTCCAATTATCAACTCATATACAGTACTTCTTAATGAGTTCTTATCTATACCAAGTCCACTAGATGTATTACCCTGAGGATCTATATCTATTACCAAAACTTTTTTTCCCGCTTCGGCTAGTGCAGCTGAAAGATTAATAGCTGTCGTAGTTTTGCCGACACCACCTTTTTGATTTGCTATTGCTATTGTTCTTCCCATATCATCACCTATAATCCTATTTTAATTTTTAACCAGCATCATTGTAATATTATATCATTTATGTATTCTGATATCTAGTTATTATAAAATAAATTTCATCGAAATATATTATTGAATATAATAACTTGTATAGTTACATAATTATAAAAAATATTGAAAGCAAAATAAAGCGTATATAATATCTATTATCTTTATTTTTCATTTTAATCTATTCTTATGAATACAACATTAGAAGTGAACCTAATACGATTCTTAACATGCATTATTTACTTAAGATTAATTCTTAACCCTTACTATGAGCTTAAGATTAATTCTTAACCCTTACTATGAACTTAAGATTAATTTTTAACACGCTAATAAGCATAACACATAGAAAATAATATTTTTAGCAACATAATAATTAATCTTAAAATAGCCTAATAGACTAGCAACTTTAAACTAAAGTTACTCTATCAGGTAAAGGCATTTATCTCTTTTAAACATTTCATATGAGAATGACTTAATGGACTTATAACATATAGACGTGAATTCTTCTCCAGTTAGTCAAATATAAATTATTTCTATATTATTTTTCACACAACCCGTGTTCAGCGAAACATTATCTGAAAGTTGGTACACTGGATAATTTATGATTTCGTAGATTAACAGATTAAAAGAATGATTATATTCATATTGATAACTTATGTAAAAAATTATTTATATGGTTAAGAATAATCTTTTTTAATACTATAGCACTAAAGTTTAATATGCTAGTTTATTAATGAAACAATAAACGACAAGAATCTTAATGTTTCACATGAAACTTAATTTTCTTGTCGAAGTATAAGAATAGTATCTTACATTACAAGTGCTTAGAATATATTTATGTTATATAAACATTACAACTCAACTAAATTATTTCTAATGGCATAAATTGCAGCTTGGGTTCTGTCTGAAACATCAATTTTTTTGAAAATATTTGATACATGATTCTTTACAGTCTTTTCACTAATGCCCAGATGATATCCTATTTCTTTATTAAATAGACCTTTTGTAAGTTGAATTAATACTTCTCTTTCTCTATCTGTTAATGAATCCAGTGTCGTACTTTCATATGCAATAACTGTATCAGAATACAAATATGGAGTAAGCTCAGGATCAATAAACATATCATCAGAATACACTGTTACTATGGCCTTTTCTAAAATTTCAAAACTCGAATCTTTTAAAACATATCCGTTTGCACCATATTGTAAGGCTTTTTTTAAATATTCGGGCTCATTATGAATTGTTACAACTAAAATCTTTAAAGTACAATTCATTGATTTAATCTCTGTTAGTACTTGAAGACCATTAATTTGTGGCATATTTATATCTAGTAATAAAATATCAGGCTCAAGTCTGTTTATTAAATCTAAACATTCAACACCATCACAGGCTTCTCCTATTATGTTGAAATCACTATTTAGACTAAGTAACTGTTTTAAACCCTCTCGTACCATCCAATGATCATCAGCGATTAGTATATTAATCTTTTTCACTTTGTCCTCCAGAATATTCTTTATCGTTAAGTATCGTTAATGTGACAGTTGTTCCATCAGCATCTGTGTCAATACTAAAATCTCCATTAACTATCCTTGCTCTTTCTTTCATAACTGTAATACCATATCCGTCTATTCCCATATTGTTTTCACAATAAGTAAAACCACCACCGTCATCCTTAACAGTTATAATCATCTCTGTTTTCAAAAACATAATTTTAACAAATATATTATTACAATTTGAATGCTTACAAGCGTTAACACATGCTTCTTGAATAATACGGAATATCATTAACTTTTTGTATTCAGGTAAATCGAATTCTATATTATTTACTCTTAATAAAATATTTTTATTAACCTGCTTTCTTAATTGGATTATAAAGCGTTCAACGGTTGGTATTAATCCCAAATCATCCAACGACATTGGTCTCAAATCAAAAATTGTTTCACGTATTTCATCAATGGCATTCTTCAAATTTGCAATCATGACATGTAATTCTAATTTAGTCCTATTAGTATCTAAATTAATAAGTTCTTTGCATAATTCCGCTTTATGTATTAACATAGTTAACGTTTGAACTGTTGTATCATGTAACTCATGGCTTATTCTTTTCCGATCATACTCCATTAAATCAAATGCATTAATATTATGATTATTAAACTCTTGTCCATTATCGCAAACTTTATCCTGTGAATCACAATAATCAAATTGATAAGCTTGTATTGCTTTTGTTATGTACATTATTTCGCTTTCATCTAGCTCTATATTTTCACAATAATTTGTAAAATTATTATATCTACTATCCTTATTACACTCCTTAGTAGTTTCGCTAACTTTGTAATAGTTTTTATTTTTATCATAAGAGTTTAAATTTAATGTTTTATCTGAATACATATGTTTGGATAATTTTTCTAATTTCTGTATAATATCTTCTTTTGTCATATCAATACCCCTATACGTTTTTACTAAACTATGATAGTAATATAATTCAGAGAATTAAATAATTACTCATAATAAAAATATACACATATTCATATACAACGTCAAGAAAGATAAAAAATATAATATATTTTACATACCCAATTATAATTTTGATATATAAAATAAATAAAAAAAGATTTGTAATTATAGTAGTATTTACCTTATAATAGAGATATACTAAAGACATCTATGTAGAATATTATTGGAAACGAGGTATGTTATGAAAAAGACTACCAAAAGAATAACTTATATCACAGGTATAATAGCTTTGGTTACGCTTTCAATGCATTTAATTAATAAATTGTTATTTGCAATAAATACAATGAAAGAACTTCTTATAAGAAATGATGGTAGCTTTTACCATTGGCGCTTTGGAAAGATTTTTTATACAAAAAAAGGATCTGGCAAACCAATTTTATTAGTTCACGATATTAACGGCTCCAGTTCTCATTATGAATGGAAACAGCTTGAAAACTCTCTCTCCCAACTATATACGGTATATACACTTGATTTAATAGGTTCAGGAAAATCTGAGAAACCCAAATTAACATATACCAATTATTTATATGTTCAACTGATTAGTGACTTTATAAAAATGATAATTAAAGAACCAACTGATATTATAACAAGTGGACGTTCTGGAGCTGCAGCAATCATGGCATGTTATATTGATAATCAATTGTTTCATAACATATTAATGATTAATCCAACTGACTTAAAAGAACTAAACAAGTATCCGCATAAAAAGAATAAAGTACTCAAATGGATAATTGATATCCCAATATTAGGAACTTTCATTTATAACATACGTTTTTCAAAAACTGTTATAAAAAAGAAATTAAAAAGTGATTATATGTATTCATCTTCTAAACCAATAAAACACCTTGTGGAAGCATATAGCGAAGGTGCTCATCTTAGTGGGGCCTCATCTAAATATTTATATTCGAGTATCAAATGTCATTATGTTAATACCAATATCATACATGCTATAAAAGATATTAATAATTCAATTTTTATTATTGCTGGAGATAATGCTGCAAATGCTACAAATATCGTATCCGATTATCAGTATTATAACCCTTCTATAGAGGTCAACTATATCAAAAACACCAAATTGTTACCTCATGTAGAATTTCCTGAAGAAGTATTTAAATGGATTCAACTTTATTTACAGTAAAGTAAAAGTAATAAATGATTCGTTTTTGTAGACATTATATTCTACTTATCGCGAATTATTTATTACTTTTTTATAAATCTTAATGTGTACTACAGCATCCTTTGCATAAGCCACCTTTAATTATTTTCATATTAACATGCAAAATACCTTCTTCTATATATTCGTTGCCTTCTTTTATAAATCCTATTGATTCATAGAATTTTATCACCCTAACCTGTGCTCCTACCCATACTTCCTTTGCTCCAAGAGTAAACGCTTTATCAACCAACATTCGAACTACAAAATCTCCAAATTGCTTTCCTCTATGCTCACTTAATACTGCAATTCTACCAATTTTAAAATAATCATTCTTTTGATATAAGCGTCCGGTAGCTACAGGATTTTCTCCATCAAATACGAGTACATGTAAAGATTCTTGATCCAACTTATCAAACTCATACTCTTTAGACATTCCTTGTGCTTCGCAAAATACTTTGTCTCTTATTAAAAAAGGAATTTCTAGGTTTTCATCACCTCTAATAAACATTCCTCTAATCATATGTATCACCTCACTATAATTATATAATAATAGTAAAGCATCTCTTTCAATTATTTAGAGTATGCTTTACTATTCTGTCATACTACCTTGCTTCTAATATATTTATATTAGTTTCATAGCATTAGGCCAAAGGTTCTTTGGTCGGTTTTCCGGCATTACGAGGGTACTTTTTCGGAGTATTTCTCGTTTTTTTAATTTTTACAAAAGTTCTCCCAATATCTGAATCAGGTAACATAAAGTTATTTACTTCCTCAAGTTTTCCTCCAAGTATAGATAAAGCATTTTTAGAAGCTTCTAATTCCGTATCAATATTTCCTGACTTGTAAGGAATAAAATACCCTCCTACTGTTACATAAGGTAAACAATACTCTGACAGACTAGCTAAATTAGCAACAGCCCTCGATACTACCAAATCGAATCTTTCTCGTGTATTCTCGCTTTTCTGATACTCTTCTGCCCTATTATGAATTGCTAATATATTAGTTAATTCTAGATCATCAATTACTTCTTGTAAAAAACTAACTCTTTTATTCAAAGAATCCAAAAGTACCATTTCTAAATGAGGAAACGCAATTTTTAATGGAATACCCGGAAATCCCGCACCTGTTCCTAAGTCTAATACCCTCAAAGCCTTTGACAAGTCAAAATAGTTAACTAAACTAAGACTATCTATAAAATGTTTTAGAACAACATCTTCCCACTGTGTAATTGCGGTAAGATTCATCACTTCATTTTTACAGATTAACATTTCATAATACTTTACTAATTGCTCTAACTGCTTATTATTTAGCTGTAATCCAATTTTTTTAAGCTCATTTACTAAATACTCAATATTCTTCAATATTCTCTCCACTACTTTCTTCGAAGCATCTCAAGATAAACTAATAGCACACTTATATCTGCAGGACTTACCCCACTAATTCTCGAAGCCTGTCCAACATTAATAGGTTTTATATGTTTCAATTTTTGTTTTGCTTCAATTCGAAGACTATTAACATCATCATAATTAATATCATTCGGTATTGATCGATTTTCTAACTTCTTAAACTGTTCAACCTGTTTTAATTGTCGTTTGATGTACCCGTCATATTTAATATTAATATTAACTTGATTAATCACTTCATTATCTAACTCTTCTCTTTCCGGATCTAACTCTTCAATTAATTCATACGACAACTCTGGACGACGAATTAATTCTGCTAATGAAGTACCCGTTTTTAAAGGTTGACTATTATTCTTTTCAAGGAATGACTGTACTTCTTTATTGGAACCTACTTTAACTTTCTCTAAACGAGTTATTTCGTTCTCTATTTGCACTTTCTTTGTTATAACCCATTGATAGCGTTCTTCTGAAATCAAACCTATTTCATGACCAATCTCACTTAATCGTAAATCTGCATTGTCTTGCCTTAAAATAAGACGGTATTCAGCACGAGAGGTCATCATTCGATATGGTTCTCTAGTTTCTTTCGTAACTAAATCGTCAACTAAGACCCCAATATAAGCCTCTGAACGATCAATTATTATTGGATCTTTTCCCAAAACTTTACGTGCTGCATTTATTCCAGCAACAAGACCCTGCGCTGCAGCTTCTTCATAACCGGAACTTCCATTAAATTGTCCTCCACTAAACAGGCCACTAACCTTATTAAATTCTAAGGAAGGTTTTAACTGATTAGCATTAATACAATCATACTCAATAGCATAGGCATTTCTAATAATCTTAACATTTTCCATCCCTGGTACACTTCGATACATTGCATATTGAACATCTTCAGGTAAAGAACTTGACATACCACCAACATACATCTCATTTGTATAGTTACCTTCGGGCTCAATAAATACCTGGTGTCTTGGTTTATCAGAAAAGCGAACGACCTTATCTTCTATAGAAGGACAATATCTTGGCCCTGTTCCCTTAATATCTCCTGAATATAAGGGAGAACGATCCAAATTAGCTTTAATAATTTCATGAGTATTTTCGTTAGTATAGGTTAACCAACAACTTACTTGTTCTCTTTCCAAACCATTTGCTTTATTTGTAAAGGAAAAAGGTACAATAATATCATCACCTTTCTGCTCTTCCATTTTACTAAAATCCAAACTTCTACGATCAATTCTTGCTGGTGTACCTGTTTTAAATCGAAACATTTCAATACCTAGACTCTTTAAACTGTCAGTAAGATACTTTGCACTTGATAGTCCATTTGGTCCTGTATAATTACTAACATCTCCATACACACATCTTGCATTCAAATATGTCCCTGTACATAGTACAACAGCCTTACAGTTGTAAATTGCTCCCGAAAATGTTTTAACTCCTACAACCTTGTCTCCTTCTGTGAGTATCTCTACCACTTCCGCTTGTCGTAATGTTAGCTGATTTGTATTTTCTAATACTTTTCTCATCTCTCGACTATAATCTTGTTTATCTGCCTGAGCTCTTAATGAGTGCACTGCTGGACCTTTTGATTCATTTAGCATTTTAGACTGGATAAATGTTCTATCAATATTTTTACCCATTTCTCCACCTAATGCGTCAATTTCTCTAACTAAATGCCCCTTAGAACTTCCGCCAATATTCGGATTACATGGCATTAATGCGACACTATCCATGCTTACAGTAAATATAATTGTTTCTAGACCAAGCCTTGCACAAGATAGTGCTGCTTCACATCCAGCATGTCCGGCTCCGACTACTACTACGTCATAATTTTCTATTAATACTGGCATATACTATCCTCTTTCTAATTAAAAGTTCTTTATTTACCCATACAGAACTTTTTAAAAATTGTGTTTACTAAGTCTTCATCGACTTCTTCCCCTACAATTTCGCCTAATTTCGCATAGGCATTCATTAAATCTATTGATAAAAAGTCCTCAGGCATCCCCGCATCAATACTATCCTTTACTTGTTTTAAGCTTTCTAAACTCTCGATTAAAGCTGCTTTATGTCTCATATTAGTAACATAAACTTCATCATTAAATGATACTTTTCCAGCTATAAACATATCAAGTAAATTTGCTTCTAATCTATCAAGTCCTTCTGTTGTCTTAGCAGAGATAACTATAGGATCAGAATTTGTTAACTCTTTAATCATATCAATAGAAACCTTCATATCTAGATCAGATTTATTAATTAATACAATGAACTTTTTTTCTTTGATTGTATCTATAATCTTTAAATCATTCTCATCTAAATTGGTAG
This sequence comes from Bacillota bacterium, assembly GCA_023434365.1. Classification (GTDB taxonomy): domain Bacteria; phylum Bacillota; class Clostridia; order Lachnospirales; family Lachnospiraceae; genus KM106-2. The sequence continues at coordinate 345,011 of JAEYSV010000016.1, forward strand.
AACCATCTATTACATATAATATCAAGTCTGCTTCACTTGCATACTCTACTGCTTTTTGTACACCAATTTGTTCGACAATGTTCTCAGTATCTCTAATACCTGCTGTATCTACTATGTTAAGCTGTAATCCATTAATATTAATAGATTCATGAAGTGCATCCCTTGTTGTACCAGCGATATCTGTAACAATTGCTCTTTCTTGCTTTACTAATCGATTTAATAGCGATGATTTTCCTGCATTAGGCTTTCCTAATATAACTGTCTGAATCCCTTCAGTAATTATTCTACCATTATCTGCAGTATCCAACAATTTTTGAATTTTCTTAATACTTTCACAAATATTTTCCTCTAATGTTGACATATAATCATTAATATCTATATGTTCAGGATCATCTAAAGCTGCTTCTATATAAGCAATATCATAAATTATAATGTCTCTAATTTTAATTACAGCATCTGACATTTCACCCTTAAGATGCTTTACACTACTAGCTAGTGCATACTCATTTTTAGCGTGAATTACATCAATTACTGCCTCTGCTTTTGATAAATCGATTCGTCCATTTAAGAAAGCACGTTTTGTAAATTCTCCAGGTTCAGCAATCCTAGCTCCATGTTTAATTACTGTCTCTAAAATTTTATTTGTTACAAGAACACCACCATGACAATTTATTTCGATAACATTCTCACATGTATATGTTCTAGGTGCATGCATAACCACAACCATAACTTCATCTATAATTATCTCTCCATCTTTAATGAATCCATAATGAATCGTATGGCTCTCTTGATTACTTAATTTTTTATTTCCCGATTTAGACGTGTATATTTTATCTATAATAGTAAATGCGTCCTCCCCACTAATTCGAATAATACTTAAACCCGAATTGCTTAAAGCTGTGGCTATTGCCGCAATTGTATCCGTTTTCATCTGACCGGTCCTTTCATAGCACAGAAGGGACGAAAACTAAAGTACTTAATATAAGTCTTTAATCTCCGTCCCCTGTTAATATTAATCTACCTGTGTGTTAACCTTACGGTATCCACGACGTTCACCTTTATTATATGATGACTTATAATTATTATATGGTCTGGTTTCTTTTACCCCTTTTTTCATGGTAATCACTACTTTACGGTAAGGTTCTTCTCCCTCACTATGCGTTTCAACAAACTTATCATGTTGTAGGGCAGAATGAATAATTCTTCTTTCGTATGGATTCATTGGTTCTAAAGTAACACTTTTTCTCGTTCTTTTCACTTTAAAAGCAAGATTCTTTGCCAAATTCTCCAGTGTTTCACGACGTCTTTCACGATAGTTCTCTGTATCAAGTTTTACCTTAAGGTAATTTTCACTTTCCTTATTTACAACAAGACTAGTCAGATACTGTAATGAATCTAATGTTTGTCCTCTTTTTCCGATTAAGACTCCCATATCGTCTCCGGATAAATCGATTTGCACTACATTCTCAGTTTCATCAACTTCAATATCTATTTTAGCTTTAATATTCATTGCACTTAATAACCTATTAAGAAAATCAGACGCAATATTTTGAATACTCTGCTTTTTACGAACTCTAATTTTTGCTGATTTACTAAAAAACCCCAAAATACCATTAGTTTCTTTTTCTATAACCTCATACTCAACATTATCAGATGTAGTAGCTAACTTAATTAACGCTTCCGTTAATGCATCATCTACTGTTTTTGCTGTAAACTCAACCCAATCCATCATTATTACTTGTCTCCCTTCTCCCCGCTATTTTTGCTTAGAAGATTTGCATAACCTGCGATACCTCCTCGTTTGACCTCGGCATCGCTACGTTTATAATCAGAAGGTGTAACTGTTTTTTTCGTCGATTTAACTTTTGTATCTATATCGATGGAACTTGTTTTAGTTTTTGCAAGATCTTCCATTTTAACAGGTTCCAATCCTTTTCTTGCACGTTTTTTATTTTGTTTTTCCATATTCTTTCTAATAATTTCTTCCATTGGAATACGGTCAAAATATTTATTAACAAAGAACTGTTGAATAATACGGAATACGCTACCTGCAATCCAGTAGAGGCCTACACCAAGAGGTAAAATAAAACAAAATACACCAGACATAATTGGCATAATATTATTCATACTCTTCATAGTACTTGCTGTCGGATTATCAGGATCAGTTTGAGGCTGAGGCATCATTTTAGTCTGTAAGAATTGGAATCCAGCAGCTGCTATAGGAACTATGATACCCGGGAAAGTAAATCCTGGTTGTGTCATAATAGACATTCCAAGAAAAGTATTCATCTGATTAACAGAAGAAGCTACTTCTTTAATTGTATTAGATACGCCTCCAGCAAACTGAGGAACCGCTGATAATGCATCCCAATTTTTAGGATTGAATTGAGATAAAGCTTCTACCAAATTATTTTGAACAAGAACAACGTTTCCATCATTTAAATGTTGAGTCCATGTATCTACTCCAGCTTGTAGGCCTTGCGAAAATTTAATTTCATTAGATGTTATAAAATCCTGGAATATCCCAGTAAAATTGCTAGTTTGCATCATGCCTTTTGCCGCTGGTAAATACTCATCATAATAAATACCAACATACGCAGGAATATGGTAAATAACTCGATATAAAGCAAACAAAATTGGAAGCGTTATTAACATAGGGAGACAACCTGCCATAGGGTTACTACCATACTTTTGATAAATCGCTTGTGTTTCCATCTGCTGCTTTCTTAAGGATGCTTCATCTTTTTTGCCTTTATATTTCTTTTGAATTCTAGATAACTCAGGAGCCATACTAGACTGTAATTTCGAAAATTTATTTTGTTTTATAGTTAGTGGAATCATCAACGCATTAACTATAAAGGTAAATAAAATGATTGTTAAGCCTGTGTTTTGTATACCGAATAGATTAAGGAAATTAGCAAGCTGTTCTAAAATCCACCCTAATACTCCAGCAATCGGCCCTAACATTCCACCTGCCGGCGTTAAAAATAGTTCTGACAATTCATTCTCCTCCTTAAAGGGTTACTCGAAAATAGTGAAATTCTATGGAACGGGATCATAGCCTCCCTCATGAAAGGGATGGCAACGTAATATTCTTCGAATAGCTAAATAAGATCCCTTTAATGCACCATACTTTTGCAGTGCCTGAATGGCATACTCCGAACAAGTAGGGGTATATATACAACTTGGCCTTCTTTTTAATGGAGAAATGAATTTTCTATATAATTTAACAATTGTTATTAATAATCGCTTTATAATCATAATTACGTCATCTCTTTTACAATATTATGAAGTTTCCCCACATGCATTAAAGCACTTTCAATCTCATCAAAGGTTCGACCTTTTGCTCCTACCCGAGCTACAATAACGATGTCAAATGAAGTATCAAAAAATTTTTCATTCAACCTGTAACTCTCACGAATTAGGCGAGTTACTCTGTGTCTTACTACACTATTTCCTACTTTTTTACTAACTGATATTCCAATTCTATTATTGTCCACACTATTTGGCAGCACATACATTACTAGATATTTGTTTGCATACGATTTACCTTTTGTGTAAACCTGGGTAAAAAGTATTGATTTACGTAACGATTCTGACAAATTCAAAATCTCCTTTTCCATAGGATTTCATCCTAATAAGCGAAGAAAAGGTCACAAAACTGCGACCTATGCTGATAAAACTTTTCTACCTTTCGCTCTTCTACTAGCTAAAACTTTTCTACCATTTTTAGTAGCCATTCTAGCTCTAAAGCCATGAACTTTCGCTCTTGATCTCTTTTTTGGTTGGAATGTCATTTTCATGTTTTAACACCTCCTTGATACTACTTATTCTTATAAAGTAAGCATATTTATTCTATTCTAATAGTTTGAAATATCACGTTATATTATATTAGCTAAGTCGCAGTACGTCAAGTATATTATAGAAATTAACTTACAAATGTGCATTCCAATTATCTCAAATATAGCTCAATTTATCCATTTGTACCAAAAAATTAACTTTATAATTACTTTCTACATTATCTCTAAATTTATTTAGAATTTTAAATTTTATTTATTTTACATAAATGTCGCACAAATCTATCATCAATCTGTTGTACTTAATTTTAAAAAACCACAAAAATTCCACTAAATATGTATATAAAAATTTATTCACAAAGTAATAATCACGAGTTATCCACAAATTGTTGATAAATTGTGGATAACAACTTTATATTATGTTAATTTTATATACAACACTATAAAAATCATTAGAAAAATTAGGCATTTGAAGTGTTGTGCATAATATTTATAAAGTATTAACACTATTGTGAATTTAAAAAACGTACTCGTTAATAACTTCTTAGTTGCTAGGGGATAAAAGTATATGAATCCATGCTTATCCACATTATACACTTATAAACATTTCCAAAACTGTTAGTAAATTGTTAGTTATGTGCCTAACTTTTGTAAATTTATCACGAAAAACCTTATTTAATCCACTAAACAGTAATATTCATTATTGAAAATTTACAAACATTGTTATACACTTGTAGTTAAGAAAATTATAATTAGGGGGATTATGATGAAAAACATAATTCAAGATAAATGGAGCGAAATATTAGAAGCTTTGAAATTTGAACATGCTATTTCTGATGTATCTTTTCGCACCTGGTTACTTCCTCTTAAAGTTTACTCTGTTGAAAATGATAAAATTACAGTTTTAATAGATGATGTTGTTCTAGGACCGGGAAGTATAGATTTTATAAGTAGGAAATATGGCCTACCGCTTAAAGTTGCAGTAGAAGAAGTTACAGGACATAATTATGAAGTTGCTTTTGTTACTTCTTCTCAAGCTCAACAGCAAGAGACGAATAAACAAATTTCTAAAAAAGTTGACAATTCAAATACTAACAAGTATCCATTTTTGAATCCACGGTATACTTTTGACACCTTCGTAGTAGGTACGAATAATAATTTAGCACATGCTGCTTCTTTAGCCGTTGCAGAATCTCCCGCTGAAGTATATAATCCTTTATTTATTTATGGGGGAGTGGGTCTTGGGAAAACTCACTTAATGCATTCTATAGCTCATTTTATTTTAAAACACAATCCAAATAGTAAGGTACTCTATGTTACCAGTGAAACCTTTACTAATGAACTGATCGATTCTATACGTAATCGAAATGAAAACTCCTCAACTGCAGAATTTCGTGAAAAATACAGAAATATTGATGTTTTATTGGTTGATGATATTCAGTTCATTATTGGTAAGGAAAGTACTCAGGAAGAATTTTTCCACACCTTTAATACTTTGCATGAATCCAAAAAGCAAATTATCATTTCTTCAGACAAGCCTCCGAAAGACATGGAAACATTAGAAGAACGTTTACGTTCTCGCTTTGAATGGGGACTTACAGTAGATATTCAACAACCAGACTATGAAACACGTATGGCCATCCTTAAGAAAAAGGAAGAGTTAGATGGACTTCAGATTGATGATGATGTTATGAAGTACATTGCAACAAATGTAAAGTCTAATATACGTGAGCTTGAAGGAGCACTGACTAAAATTGTTGCTTTGAGTCGATTAAAAAATCGCGAAGTAAATGTTGAACTAGCAGAAGAAGCATTAAAGGATTTAATCTCACCAAATAACAAAAAAGATATTACACCAGATTATATAGTTGAAATCGTTTCAGAACACTTTAATATCACACCTACAGAAATCGTTTCTTCCAAAAAGAGTAGAAATATCGCATATCCTAGACAAGTAAGTATGTATTTATGTCGAAAACTAACTGACGTATCCTTAAATGACATTGGTAAAAAGCTCGGAAATCGAGATCACACCACTATCCTTCACGGAATTAACAAAATTGAAAATGATATATTAAAAGATTCCAATTTAGAAAATATCATAAATACATTAAGCAAAAAAATCAATCCTCAATAGTATACTATATCTCGCAGACTCCTTTCGATCTCCAACTTATTTTTTCCATCGACTAATGAAAAAATATATCTTGGTAAGAGTAGGAGTTTTCGGTGTTTCTAAATATAAATAATACTATGGATTGATTGTTTTATTATAAAAAAACGGAATATTACTTATATATAATTGTATATAGTAACTATTTTATAGTCCAATAACGATAATATTGTTTAAATTCTGTGTTTATGAATATCATAAAAGTTATTCACAACCCCAAGTTTATAATATGTTAGTTTGTTGTTAATAATTAATAGGTCAAAAATGACATGTGAATAACCTCAAAAAAATTCACTAAAATTTTACGAGTTATACACATGGTTATTATTAAAGCAAAACTAGTAGTTATCATAGGTCTCAAGGTTTTCAACAAATTAACACCCCCTATTACTATTACTACTAAAATATTTAATATATTTATCTATTTTTTCCGCGAAAGGAGTTATACACAATATGAAAATCATTTGTCCAAAATCCAATCTTATTACAGGTATCAATATTGTATTAAAAGCAGTTTCCAATAAATCTACTATGCCTATTTTAGAATGTATTATTATCGAGGTAACCAACTCTTATATTAAGTTAATAGGTAATGATATGGAGTTAGGTATTGAAACCATTGTTAAGGGAGATATCATTGAAACTGGAACTGTGGCAATTAATGCAAAGATTTTTGCTGAAATTGTACGAAAGCTTCCAGATAATGATATAACTGTAGAAGTTGATAGTAATTTTAAAGTATCTATTAAAAGTGAAAAATCATTATTTAATATTACAGGTAAGTCAGGAGAGGAATTTCCTTATCTTCCTATCATAGAAAAAAATAGGTTCATTAGTTTATCACAATACTCATTAAAAGAAGTGATAAGACAAACGGTCTTTTCTATTGCTGATAATGAGAGTAATAAAATAATGACTGGAGAGTTATTCGAAATTAATGGTAACTTGTTAAAAGTTGTATCTTTAGATGGTCATCGTATTTCTATTAGAAATGTAGAATTAAAAGATAGTTATGAAAATCATAAAGTTATTGTACCTGGTAAAACTTTAATAGAGATTAGCAAAATTCTTTCTGGTGAAATGGCTGATGAAGTAAAGATTTTCTTTACTGATAGACATATAGTTTTTGAATTTGATGATACTATAGTGTTATCTCGATTAATCGAAGGAGAGTATTATAGAATTGAGCAAATGCTTTCAAGTGATTATGAAACCAAAGTAACAATAAATAATAAAGAATTCTTAAGTTGTATTGATAGAGCAACTTTATTAATAAAAGAATCTGAAAAAAAGCCTATTATCGTGAATATTAATGGCGATAATATGGAACTAAAAATGAACTCTAGTATTGGTTCTATGAATGAAGAAATTAACATTAAGAAGGATGGGAAGGACATATTAATTGGATTTAATCCTAGATTTTTAATTGATGCCCTTCGTGTAATTGATGATGAAGAGATAGATATTTATCTTATTAATCCTAAAGCACCTTGTTATATTAAGGATAAAAATGAGACTTACATCTATCTTGTATTACCAGTTAACTTTAATACTAGCGGAAATTAATTGGTTAGGAGGCAAGATAATGGATATAATTAAGCTAAGAGAAGACTACATTAAGTTAGGCCAAGCTTTAAAAGCAGCTAATTTAGTTTCTTCTGGTGTTGAGGCAAAAATAGTAATTGCAGAGGGACAAGTTAAAGTAAATGGTGTCAAAGAGCTTCAACGCGGGAAAAAATTATATGATGGAGATATCATAGAATTTGATAATGAGCAGGTTAAAATTAAAAAATGATAATTAAATCGTTGGAACTGAAAAATTTTCGTAATTATGAACAGTTAAAAATAGACTTCCATAATGGCGTTAATATTATTTACGGAGATAATGCTCAAGGCAAGACTAATATTTTAGAATCAATTTATTTAGCAGCAACTACAAAGTCTCATCGTAGCAACAAAGATAAAGAGATTATAAAGTTAAATGAGAATGAAGCACATATTCGTATGATGGTAGAAAAAAGTAAGATTGATCATCGTATTGATATGCATTTAAAAAAAGAAAAATCTAAAGGAATAGCAATAGATGGTATTCCAATTAAAAAATCCAGCGAACTATTGGGTTTTTTAAAAATAGTTTTTTTTTCTCCAGAAGATCTTTCCATTATTAAAAATGGACCAAGTGAACGAAGAAGATTTATTGATATGGAATTATGCCAACTTGATAGATTATATTTGTATAATTTATCAAAGTATAATAAAATATTAGTTCAGCGTAATAATTTATTAAAGCAAATTGCGTTTCAACGCGATTTGCTTGATACTCTTTCTATTTGGGATAGTCAATTGATTGAAGCAGGTTGTCAAATCATTAAAAGAAGAAAAGAGTTTATTAAACAATTAAATAGTATTATACTGGAAATACATAGAAAGTTAACAGGCGGAAAGGAAGAGCTATTAATATGCTACGAGCCAAATGTTGAGACAGAAGATTTTCAGGAAAAATTAATTAAAAACTTAGATCGAGATATTCAATCTAGACTTACTTCAATTGGCCCTCATAGAGATGATATCATGTTTATTGTTAAAAATATTGATTTACGTAAGTACGGGTCTCAGGGACAGCAGCGTACAGCTGCATTATCTCTAAAGCTGGCAGAAATAGATTTAGTAAAACATGTTAGCAATCACTATCCTATTCTTTTATTAGATGATGTTTTATCCGAGCTTGATAGAAACAGACAAAATTATCTTTTAGATAGTATCTATAATATTCAAACATTTGTAACATGTACGGGACTAGAGGAATTTGTAAATAAGAGAGGAATATTGGATAGAGTATTTAAAGTTGTAAATGGAACAGTTACCAGACAAGTAATAGATGAAAAAGGCAATCAGAGATAACAAATTAATGAAATAATCTCTAAATATGAGTATTAGTGAGTTATGTTTGTATATTTTATGATTTGACATAAGTAGGAGGAAAAATATGAGTTCAGAATACGGTGCTGATCAGATTCAGATATTAGAAGGTTTGGAAGCGGTTAGAAAAAGGCCAGGTATGTATATTGGTAGTACTTCCAGTAAAGGTCTGCATCATTTAGTTTATGAAATTGTCGATAATTCAATTGATGAAGCGTTGGCAGGATTTTGTAATACCATTGATGTTACAATTAATGAAGATAACTCAATTACTGTTATCGATAATGGTCGTGGTATCCCGGTTGGAATAAATACTAAAGCTGGTTTACCTGCTGTTGAAGTAGTGTTTACTGTATTACATGCAGGTGGTAAATTTGGCGGTGGAGGATATAAGGTTTCTGGCGGACTTCATGGAGTAGGTGCGTCCGTTGTTAATGCTTTATCTGAGTGGTTAGAAGTAACTATTTATCAAGAAGGAAAAGTATATCAGCAACGTTATGAAAGAGGAAAAGTTGTCTACTCGTTGAAGGAAGTTGGAACCACTGATTTAATGGGTACAAAAGTTGTATTTAAACCTGATAAAGAGATATTTGAAGATACTGTTTATGATTATGAAATTCTTAAACAGAGACTTCGTGAAATGGCTTTCTTAACGAGAAGTATCAAAATAGTACTTCGAGATAAACGTGAAGAAAAAGTAGTTGAAAAAACTTTTCATTATGAAGGTGGTATAAAGGAATATGTAAATTACTTAAATCGCCACAAAGATCCATTATATGAAAATATTATATATTGTGAAGGCCAAAAAGAAGAAATTTATGTAGAAGTTGCATTTCAACATAATAGTTCATATACAGAAGGAATTTACAGTTTCGTTAATAATATTACTACTCCTGAAGGAGGTACACACCTTGCAGGATTTAAAAATGCATTAACAAAATGTTTTAATGATTATGCAAGGAGTCAGAAGTATTTAAAAGAAAATGAACCTAATTTGAGTGGTGAAGATATTAGGGAAGGGATAACAGCTATTATTAGTATTAAAATCCCAGAACCACAGTTTGAAGGACAGACAAAACAAAAACTTGGAAACAGCGAAGCAAGAGGTGCGGTTGATAGTATAGCTAGTGAGCAGATAACTATTTTTTTAGAGCAAAATCCATCAATTGCTAAAACTATTGTAGAGAAAGCAGTTTTAGCACAGAGAGCAAGAGATGCTGCAAGAAAAGCGCGCGAATTGACAAGAAGAAAGTCTGCATTAGAAGGAATGAGCTTACCTGGAAAATTAGCTGATTGTTCAGACAAAAATCCAAAAAACTGTGAAATTTATATAGTTGAGGGAGATTCTGCAGGTGGCAGTGCAAAAACAGCACGTTCTCGTGCAACACAGGCAATTCTTCCGTTACGTGGTAAAATATTAAATGTAGAAAAGTCTCGACTAGACAAGATTTTAGTAAATAATGAGATTAGGGCCATGATAACAGCCTTTGGGACGGGTATTGCAGATGATTTTGATATTAACAAATTACGTTATCATAAAATTATTATTATGACAGATGCAGATGTTGATGGCGCACATATTGCAACTCTTTTGTTGACGTTCTTCTATCGTTTTATGCCAGAACTAATTCGTGGCGGATATGTATATATGGCACAGCCACCTCTATACAAGGTAGAACGAAGTAAGCAAGTTCAATATGTTTATAGTGATGAAGAATTAAATCGTGTATTAACTGAGTTTGGGCGCGATGGGAATAATAAAATTCAGCGTTATAAAGGGCTTGGTGAAATGGATGCAGAGCAACTTTGGGACACAACAATGGATCCAGAGAAACGAATTTTACTTCGTGTTACTATTGATGAGGAATATTCATCTGAAGTTGATTTAACATTTACAACATTAATGGGAGACAAAGTAGAACCACGTAGAGAGTTTATTGAAGAAAATGCAAAATATGCTAAAAATCTAGATATATAACTAGTTATATAAACAAAAGAAGTGCAGTCATAATTATGATTTGTCTTTTAGAATAGATAAAGGCTAATTAATCATATGATATATTTCTAACTACGAGAGACATGATTTTATATGTTTTTGTAGATGTTTGTTTATGAAGCTACAAAATGGAGGAAAAGAAATGGACGAAAATATCTTCGATAAAGTACATGACGTCGATCTAAAAAAGACAATGGAAACGTCTTATATAGAATACGCTATGTCAGTTATAGCCGCTCGAGCCCTTCCTGATGTTCGCGATGGTTTGAAGCCGGTTCAAAGAAGAATTCTATATGCAATGATAGAATTAAATAACGGTCCGGATAAGCCACATCGTAAATGTGCTCGTATCGTCGGTGATACTATGGGTAAATATCACCCTCATGGTGATAGTTCTATTTATGAGGCCTTAGTAAAATTGGCACAAGATTTTTCAACAAGATATCCGCTAATTGATGGTCACGGAAATTTTGGTTCTATTGATGGCGACGGTGCGGCAGCTATGCGTTATACTGAAGCAAGATTAAGTAAAATTTCTATGGAAATGTTATCTGATATTAATAAGGATACGGTTGACTTTGCACCAAACTTTGATGAGACAGAAAAAGAACCAAAAGTTCTTCCAAGTAGATATCCTAATTTATTGATAAATGGTACAACTGGTATTGCAGTAGGGATGGCAACAAATATACCACCACATAACTTAAGAGAAATAATTAATGCAGTACTTAAAATTATTGAAAATCGAATTGATTATAATCGTGAAACATCCATAGAGGAATTGCTTGAAATTATTAAAGGCCCTGATTTTCCTGGTGGTGCTACCATTTTAGGAAAAAGGGGAATTGAGGAAGCATATCGTACGGGACGTGGTAAAATAAAGGTGCGTGCTGTAACTGAAGTTGAGCCAATGGCAAATGGAAAGAATCGAATTGTTGTTACTGAGCTTCCTTATATGGTTAATAAAGCAAGATTAATAGAAAAAATAGCTGAATTAGTACGTGATAAAAAAATAGATGGAATTACAGAACTGAGAGATGAGTCCGATCGTACAGGTATGAGAATATGCATTGAGTTGCGAAGAGATGCAAATGCAAATGTAATATTAAATCAATTATATAAACATACTCAATTACAGGATACTTTTGGTGTAATTATGTTAGCATTGGTTAATAACGAACCTAAAGTTCTTAATCTGTCTGAAATGTTATATTATTACCTATTGCATCAGGAAGAAGTTGTAACAAGACGTACAAAATATGATTTAAATAAAGCAGAGGAACGTGCACATATATTAAAGGGATTATTAGTTGCTTTAGATAATATTGATGAAGTAATTAATATTATTCGAGGATCCAATAATGGTGCTATAGCGAAGGAACGATTAATTGAGCGTTTCGAGCTGACTGATGCACAGGCTCAAGCAATTATTGACATGAGACTTCGTGCTTTAACAGGTTTAGAACGAGAAAAGTTAGAAAATGAGTTTAAGGAGTTAGAACAAAGAATTGCTAATTATAAAGCAATTCTTATGGATGAAAAGTTGCTATTAGGAGTAATAAGAGATGAAATAACTGTAATACTAGATCGATATGGAGATGATAGACGTACCTCTATAGGTTTTGATGAGCTTGATATTACAACAGAAGACTTAATTCCAAGAGAGAGTACAGTTCTTGCAATGACTCATATGGGTTATATAAAACGTATGACTATTGATAATTTCCGTAGTCAAAATCGTGGAGGAAAAGGAATTAAAGGAATGCAGACAATTGATGAGGACGTGATAGAAGATTTATTAATGACGACAACTCATCACTATATTATGTTTTTTACGAATACAGGACGTGTGTATCGGTTGAAGGCATACGAAATTCCGGAATCTTCTAGAACAGCAAGAGGAACAGCTATTATTAATCTTTTACAATTACTACCTGGTGAAAGAATAACATCTATAATTCCTCTTCGTGAATATAAAGAGGACAGATATTTATTTATGGCAACTAAAAATGGTACTGTTAAGAAAACACCAATTCTTGACTATGCTAATATTCGAAAGACTGGTTTACAAGCAATTAGTTTACGTGAAGACGATGAGTTAATTGAAGTAAAATCAACGGATAATGAAAAAGACATTATTCTTGTAACTAAATTTGGCCAGTGCATTCGTTTTCATGAAGTGGATGTAAGACCAACAGGAAGAACCTCAATGGGTGTTATTGGAATGAATTTAGAGCCAAATGATGAAGTCATTGGCATGCAGTTAAATACTCAAGGTGAAGATTTGTTGATTGTATCAGAAAAAGGTATGGGAAAACGTACATCCATAGATGAATTCACTCCTCAATACCGTGGAGGAAAGGGTGTAAAATGCTATAAAATTACTGAAAAAACAGGATATGTTGTTGGTGTTAAAGCAGTAAACTCTGAGAATGAAATTATGATGATTACAAATGAAGGTATTATTATTCGTATGCCTGTAAGTGGTATTAGTCATATAGGAAGAAACACCTCAGGGGTTAAATTAATTGATATTAATTCTGATAAAGATATTTTTGTAGCAAGTATTGCGAAGGTCAGAGAAGAATGTGAAAATACAGTCGACGATGAAACAATTGATATATCTGAAGAAAATAATATTAAGGATAATCAAGAGAACAAATCTGAAGTTAATAATGATTCTAAAGAAGTTCAGAATACGGATTATTCAAATAAAGATATAGACTTGTTATTAGAACGGGCTTTAGAAGATCAAGATAATGAATAACTTGTAATACGTTAACAATAATATATAAGTGTTTGAAGTAGAACGACTCACAGAATTAATAGACTAATTTCTGTGAGTTGTTCTGTATCTATAGGATAAATTCTGCAGAGTACTTTATGTTATTCTGAATAACAACTATGAGGTAATTGATAATTAATAAAGTTACATTAGATTATTTAGAAAAGAAAAATAATAGGAGGAAGGTATTAAAATACCTTAATTTATTATGAGAGTAGTATCAACAGATTTAATTACAGCTACAATTAAAGAACTATGTATTGAGGCAAATCTTACATTATCAGACGATGTTTGCAATGCTATTGAAAAAGCACACATAAATGAAGAGTCTTCTCTTGGAAAGATGATATTAGGACAATTAAAAGAAAATATGAAAATAGCAAAAGAAGATTCGATTCCAATTTGCCAAGATACAGGAATGGCTATTGTATTTTTTGAGCTAGGTCAAGAGGTATATATAGAAGGAGGAGAATTAGAGGATGCAATTAACGAGGGAATTCGACAAGGGTATAGAGAAGGATTTTTAAGAAATTCTGTTGTTAGTGATCCTCTAGTAAGGGTCAATACCAATGATAACACACCGGGAATCATACATTATAATATTGTTCCTGGTGATAAAATCAGAATAACAGTTGCACCAAAAGGATTTGGAAGTGAGAATATGAGCCGTGTTTATATGTTAAAGCCTTCCGATGGTATTGAAGGAGTGAAGAATGCAGTGTTAGAAACGGTATCATTAGCTGGTCCTAATGCTTGTCCACCAATGATTGTTGGTGTAGGAATTGGTGGTAGCTTTGAAAAATGTACCTACTTAGCAAAAAAAGCACTAACAAGAGACTTGAATAATAGATCTAGTATATTATACATTAAAGAGCTAGAGGAGGAACTGTTAGTTAAGATTAATAATCTTGGAATAGGCCCAGGGGGTTTAGGAGGAAGAATAACAGCACTTGGTGTCAATATAGAAACTTATCCAACACATATTGCCGGTTTACCAGTGGCGATTAATATTTGTTGTCATGTTAATCGCCATGCAAAAAGAGAACTATAAGAATATTATATAATCTATTGTAATAGTGAAACAGAGTACTCATTTTTATAGAAGGGAGAGAACAAATTTTATAATAATGTATAGAATTTGTTAAATTAGGTTATGAATAAAGATATTAGAGTACCGCTTACAAAAGAAGTTTGTGTCTCATTAAAGGTAGGAGACTATGTTTATTTAAGTGGTACAATCTATACAGCAAGAGATGCTGCACATAAACGCTTATATGATGCATTAGTAAATGGAGAATCAATTCCTGTGGATCTAAAGGATCAGACAATTTACTATCTAGGTCCAACACCAGCAAGAAAGAATCAAGTGATTGGTTCCGCCGGCCCGACTACAAGTAGTCGTATGGATAAATATACTCCGCTTTTAATGGAGTATGGGCTGCTTGGTATGATAGGTAAGGGAAAAAGAAACCAGGAAGTGATAGATTCTCTAGTAAAACATAAAGGTGTATATTTTGCAGCAGTTGGTGGAGCAGGGGCATTATTGTCTAAATGTATTATAGATTCTGAAATAGTTGCGTATGAAGATCTTGGTACTGAAGCTATAAGAAGGTTAAAAATAGAAAAACTACCACTTATAGTGGTTGCAGACTCGGCAGGCAACAACTTATATGAAACAGCACCTATTTTATATCGTAAATAATCTTATTGTTTAACACATTTTACACAATAGTAAAGTTTTAATTGCTATTGTGCCAAAAAAATATAAAATTGTTTTGAAAATGTGTTGACAAACAAAAAATTCTTTGCTATACTAATTCTTGCGTCTGACGCATATGTTAATTAAATATTGAACATCAAGTTCAGTGAGGAGAAATACTCAAGAGGCTGAAGAGGCGCCCCTGCTAAGGGTGTAGGTCGTTTGCGCGGCGCGAGGGTTCAAATCCCTCTTTCTCCGTTTTCATTTTACGAAAATGAAAAAATAAAAAAAATAACTTTGTTGTTGACAAAGAAAACAATTCGTGGTAAACTAATCAAGTCGCTCCAAAAGGGCGAAAGCTTGAAAGTACAACAGATGTACTGCCTTGAGTTGAAAAGAACCTTGATAACTAAACAGTGAAACAACCTTGAAAATTCTAAAAAGCGAAACATAGAGTTCGCAAAGAGATTTCAAATTAAGAACAGCTTTTGGATCGCAAGATTCAAACAGCAACCTTAAAACAGTAAACATGTCGAAAGACATGACGGTTAATAAAGCTAGCAGCT
>JAEYSV010000038.1 GCA_023434365.1 Bacillota bacterium
TCATCCAAGCGAGAGCGTGTTGCGAATGAACTATGCCTTGCATCACGATTCACAAACAGAATTGTGCAAATTGACGAACTATAATTTTAATAAGGGCTTTTGACGCCCTAATCCTATGATATAAAAAAATAGTGATAAAGTCTTCATCAGAAACTCTATCACTACTCCTAAGAATCAAGAATTATTTACAGCTAAGATATTTTTCAATATTCTCCATTGCTGTTTCTTCATCTACCCCATCTGCAATTACTGTTACATCTTCACCAGCACTTAACCCAAGAGTCATCATGCCCATGATACTTTTTGCATTCACTTTTTTATTATCACATTCTACATAAATGCTGCTTTCGAATTGGCTTGCTACTTGAACTAGTAATGCCACTGGTCTAGCTTCTAAACCGGTTGGAATCTGAATCACTATTTTCTTTGTTACCATAACTAATCTCCTCCTTTTGTTCCCTTAACTGGTCTGCAATTATGCTTAATTTACGCAGTCGGTGATTTACTCCAGACTTGCCGATTGGCGGACTAAGGAGTTCACCAAGTTCCTTTAAAGACGCTTCTGGATATTGTGTCCGTAACATTGCAATCTCTTCCAGGCCTTCAGTCAATTCGGAAAAACCAACAGTTTTCTTAATATAATGGATATCTTCTATCTGTTTCGTTGCTGCTGTTACCGTTTTATTAATGTTCGCAGTCTCACAGTTTACCTGACGATTAATAGAATTTCTCATTTCTTTTAATATTCTTACATTCTCAAATTCCATTAATGCGACATGTGCTTCCATAACATTGAGTATGTCAACAATTTGTGCTCCCTCTTTAATATATACTACAAAATATTTCTTTCGTACAACTATTTTTGCATCTATATCAAAGGTCTTCATGATTTGGAGTATTTGCTTTGCTTTTGACATGGTAGCGGCAACAATTTCGAAATGATACGTTTTATTCGGATTGCTCAGACTTCCTGCAGCTAAAAAAACTCCGCGCAAAAATGCCCTCTTACAACACGGTTGTAGCACAATCAGGTTACTAATTATATTTAAATTCTCTCTGATTTCACCATCTTCATCGATTAGTCTTGTCGCCTTAAGTACATTAAGTGATTCTAATGAATCTTTTATTGTAAGCGTATATGTTTTGCTCTTCTTAAAATAACTGCTTCTCTTCACAGAAATTTCAGTATTTATATTAAATGTTTTTTTTAACAATGTAAAGTACTTTTTTGCGACAACTAGATTTTCTGTGTGAATTTTTACAATATAATCCTCTTTGTGTGTGATAGCAATATTGCCGCACATACTGAGAATTGCTGCTATTTCCGCAATCTGACAATGTCTCGCCGGACTGATCTGCTTTCCTAACTCTTCTTTTACCTCTTTTGAAAATGACATGACCATTCCCCTTTACCGGTTACCCTTTTCGTATCAGATCCTTTTCGATATCGCGATGCTCCACTTTAACGCCATAATCCTGATTTCCTAATCCTTCTGTTATCGCATTGGCTATGGTAACCGAACGATGCTTTCCGCCGGTACAGCCGATACTTACCACCAGCTGATTTTTTCCTTCCAAAATATAGTTTGGAATCAAAAAAGTTAACATTTGCTCAAGCTTACTTAAAAACTCCTTGGCAAGATCTGTCTTCATGACATAATCACGTACTAGTTTATCATTGCCCGTCAAAGGCCTTAATTCTAGATCATAATAAGGATTTGGAAGAAACCTGACATCAAATACCAAGTCTGAATCAGCAGGAATTCCATACTTAAAACCAAAAGATAACACTGTAATAATAAAATTTCTATACTCCAGATTCTGTACGAATATTTTATCAATCTCTACCTTCAGTTCTCTGATTAGAAGCATACTCGTATCAATAATATAATTAGCATTCTTTTTAAGAAACTCTAGTTTGTCGCGCTCTAGATCAATAGCCTTATCAATTCTAGAGTCTCCTGCCAGGGGATGCGTACGTCTCGTTTCTTTGTATCGCTTTACTAACACCTCTGTTGTAGCATCTAAAAATAGGATTTCATAAGAATAGTCGTTTTCTTCAAAGCCTTCTAAAATATCACTCATTTTTTCCAGCGACTGACCACTACGTATATCTACTCCAAGTGCCACCTGACTGATATTTTTATTTCCTTCAAAGGTAAGTTTCGCAAACTTCGGTATTAATTCAATTGGCATGTTATCTACACAAAAATAGCCCATGTCCTCAAGCATTTTTAATACTGAACTTTTTCCTGCGCCGGACATTCCAGTCACTAGAACAAACCTCATGCCCTTACACTTCCTTTCTTTCTCCTGATTTCATTTATCATTAGTCCTGCATTGCCTAAAATTACGCTTCAAACTCTCCAATAAAACGAACCTCTGGTTCTAACGTAACCTGATATTTTTCTTCTACTATTCGAATCACATCTTCAATAAGCTGCTTAACTTCCTTTGCAGTTCCATCTCCAAGATTTACAACAAATCCACAATGTTTCTCACTCACACAGACATTACCCACACGGTATCCACGTAGTCCACTATCCATAATCAGTTTTCCAGCATATAAAACTTCACCATCACGAGGATCAGGACGTTTGAACGTACTTCCAGCACTCGCTAACTCAAGAGGCTGCTTTTCTTTGCGCTGTCGATTCAGATTGGTAACCTTCTCAAGAATGGTATCTTTGTCCCCATACTCGAATAAGAACGCTGCTTCTAAAACAACTGCTTCCTTTTTAAGAACAAGGCTGTTACGATACGATAATTCCAATTCTTCGTTAGATAATACCTCTTCTTTTCCTTCTCGGTCAATAATCCGGGCCCACAACAAGTGATCTTTGATCTGACCACCATAGGCACCCGCATTCATTGCAACTGCTCCTCCAAGTGTTCCAGGAATTCCAGCAGCGAATTCAAATCCAGTTAAACCCTCTTTTGCCACAGTCATTGCAAGCTTACTTAATAATATTCCAGCACCGGCTACGACTTGACAATGGCCTTCTTCCCCCTTATTCAAGGTTACTTCACTAAAAGCCGTACTCAACTGTATGATAACTCCACGATATCCCAAATCACCTACTAGCAGATTACTTCCATTCCCAAGTATAAAATAGGGAATGTTTTCTTCGATACAAGCAGTAATAACTTCTCGAAGTTCCTCTTTATTTTCTGGAAGAACATAATAATCCGCTGGACCTCCAATTCGAAAGCTCGTGTGCTTCCTCATTGGTTCTGCGATTACTACTTTCTCATCTCCAAGTATTCTTATTAATTTATCGTAGATTGCCTGATTGATTAATTCCTTCATTTTTATAATCCATTTTCTTATTTATTATCATTGTATTCCTATTATTATCACAATGATTACTCTTTTTATACCATGCTTTCCCTATTGGTTAAAGTACCATTTTGGCACAACCATAGATTCCGGCATCATTTCCTAAGGTTGCTAATGTAAACACCTTATTTTTTAACGCAAACATTACGTAATTATCATAGTATTTCTCCACAACATCCGTAATTATATTGCCAGCTTTTGATACCCCACCACCAATTACATATGCTTCAGGATCAATAACACCACTAATATGAGAACAAGCAAGTCCCAGATCGTGTCCTACCTGTTCAATTACACGAACAGCCAGTTCATCTTTCGCCTTTGCAGCGTCCAAAACATCCTTTGCAGTAATCGTTTCAACACTACGTAAAGTAGATGGCGTATCAACTTTTGCCAATAGTCTTTTTGTTTCTTTTACAATACCTGTTGCTGATGTATATTGCTCAAGACAGCCACGTTTTCCACAACCGCAGGTATCTGTTTCATCTTCTCGAATTGTAATATGACCAATCTCTCCCGCAGCACCTTTTACTCCGGTTAAAATCTCGCCATCTAAAATGATACCACCACCAACACCAGTTCCAAGTGTTATCATGACGATATTTTGATATCCTTGACCGCCACCTTTCCACATCTCACCAAGCGCTGCAACATTCGCATCATTTCCAACTTTAACATTCTCAATTCCTGATAATTCTTGAAAACGTTCCGCTACATTAAAAACGCCCCAACCTAAGTTTGCACATTTTAAAACCGTTCCATCTTTCGTAATAGGACCTGGAACGCCAAGACCAGCACCAATTACCTCTTCCAAAGTAAGGCCTCTTTTGTCCATTGTTCCTTTAATAGCGATAGCAATATCACTTAGAATAAACTCTCCATCATTTTCTCTTCGAGTAGGAATTTCATATTTTTCAAGCACTTCGCCTGCTAGGTTAAACAGACCAATTTTTACACTAGTGCCCCCAATATCAATCCCAAAACAGTATTCTGCCATTTGCTTTTCCTCCATACCTTCACTTTATTTATTTATTCATCAGATTATTCGTCACACGGTTATATAACTCACGTGCGGCATTATACCCCATTTTTTTCTGACGATAGTTTACTGCTGCAGATTCACAAATAACTGCCAGGTTACGACCAGGACGAATCGGAATAGAATGACATACGACCTTATTGCCTAAAAACTCCGTATACTGCTCATCTAATCCAAGACGGTCATATTCATCACCTTTATTCCATTCTTCTAACTTAATAACCAGATCAATGGATTGCGTATTCTTCACATGCTCTACACCAAATAAAGTCTTTACATCAATAATTCCAATACCCCGAAGCTCAATAAAATGTCTGGTGATATCTGGTGCTGTACCAATTAACGTCTCATCGCTTACCTTTTTAATCTCTACAACATCATCGGATACAAGACGATGCCCACGCTTAATCAGTTCCAAAGCTGCTTCGCTCTTACCAATTCCACTTTCACCCATGATTAGTACGCCTTCACCATAGACATCAACTAAAACTCCATGAATTGTAATTCTTGGTGCGAGCTCAACATTCAACCAACGAATCACTTCGGCCATAAACGACGAAGTAGACCGCTTCGTACGTAAAATAGGAACATTATATTTGATTGCCATCTGAATAAAGTCTTCATCTATTTCAATATTTCTACAGAATACGATACAAGGAATCCCATATTCAAAGATTCGTCGAAGTACACTTGTCCCATGATCATCGGACATCCTTTTCATATAAGTATTCTCTACTGTTCCAATTACCTGAATACGATTAGAATCAAAATAGTCAAAGAATCCTGCCAGCTGAAGTGCGGGACGGTTTACATCGGTCTGTGTCAGTTGCACCTCATCTGTATTAATATCTGGGGTACAGTTTTCTAAATTCATCTTTTCAATTAAAGTAGTTAATGATACTGAATACATAACAAATACCTTCTTTCCGGTCATAATAATGCGATTGCTCATAAACAGTTATAAACTTATTCTACCATACGACGTTTTCGTTTACAATCTTAACTCCCTTGTTTCTCTCGTCGAAAAAATGTATATACGTTTTCCGCCACTGCCTGATTGATCGTAGGTGTTTGTAACAAATCTTCGATACTTGCGTCCTTGATTGCCTCAAGGGATTTGAACTGCTTCATCAAAGCTTTTCTTCTCGTTGGTCCAACCCCTTCAATATCATCAAGGATACTCTTAACCTGAGCCTTAGAACGTAAGGAACGATGATATTCAATTGCAAATCGGTGCGTTTCATCTTGAATTCTGGTAATTAGTTTGAATCCCTCTCCCTTAGTATCAATTGGAATTTCAATATTATTATAAAACAATCCGCGAGTCCTATGGTTATCATCCTTTACCATACCACAGACTGGAATCGCAAGTCTTAGCTCACTGAGCACTTTTAGCGCGATGTTAACCTGTCCTTTACCACCATCCATCAATATCAGATCAGGAAATCTCGTAAAACTTCCCACATCACTACTTAGGTTCTTGGCCTCAAGCTCTTTTTGTTCCTGCAACCCATGAGTAAATCTTCTCGTAAGTACTTCTTCCATACTGGCATAATCATCACTTCCAATTACGGTTCGTATTTTAAACTTACGGTAATCTGCTCGCTTTGGTTTCCCATTTTCAAAAACCACCATACTGCCAACTGACTCAAAGCCACTGGTGTTGGAGATATCAAAAGATTCCATTCGGCTGATATTCTGGAGGCCAAGATAATCCGCAACCTCCCCCATTGCGCCAATCGTCCGTTGCTCTTCGCGCTTAATTTTTTCACTGTCTTGTTGCAATACCAAGGAAGCATTTTTCGCTGCCAGCTCCACAAGACGCTCCTTTTCTCCCTTTTGGGGAACTCTAAGATAAACTTTTGCTCCCCTCTTCGCACTTAACCACTCCTCAATCACTTTTGCATCCTCTAGTGGTTCCTGTAGGAATAGCTCTCTTGGGATAAATGGTGTTCCTGCGTAGAACTGTTTGACAAACGATGTCATTACTTCACTTCGCGTATCATGCTTTACTCCGGTCAGATGAAAATGCTCTCTTCCAATCAACTTCCCACTTCGGATAAAGAATACTTGTACCACTGCCTCATCATCTGCTCTGGCAAATGCAATCACATCACGGTCCTCACCATCGGCCTGCGTAATTTTTTGTTTTTGTGCTACTACCTTCACACTATTCATCAAATCACGGTAAGCTGCTGCATCCTCAAACGCAAACACCTCGGATGCCTGCATCATCTTTTCTTGTAGCATTGTTAACACCGCTTCGTATTTGCCATTCAGCAAATCCATAGCTTGAGTTACATTTTTTTTATATTCATACTCAGAAATATAGCCCTGACAAGGGGCTTGGCACTGCTTAATATGATAATTCAGACAAGGACGTTCTTTCCCAATATCTTTTGGCAAATTACGATTACAAGTCCTAAGTTTGTATATTTTCTGTATCAAATCAAGCGTATCCTTCACCGCAAGTGCACTTGTATATGGACCATAGTATTTGGCCTTGTCCTTTTTCACTTCACGCGTCATAAAGATACGTGGAAATGCTTCCTGCACAGTTACTTTGATATATGGATAGGTTTTATCATCTTTTAGCATTGTATTGTATTTTGGCTGATGCTCTTTGATTAAATTGCATTCTAAAACTAAAGCCTCTAGCTCGGAATCCGTAACGATATATTCAAAATGGTCGATTAAGGACACCATTTTTATGATTTTTGGTGTCTTATTACGATTGCTTTGAAAATATTGACGTACACGGTTTTTCAAACTAATGGCTTTTCCTACATACAATATCGTATCTTTTTCGTCTCTCATGATATAAACTCCCGGCTTAGCCGGGAGTTTCTTTAATTCTTCCTCTATATGAAACATAATTCACCTCGTTTGGGGCTTACAAAGATTGCTCATCCTTGTTGTCTTCTACAAGTTGCTTCTCTTTGTCGTCTTCTATAGGTTCTTCTATTACTTGATCTTCTACTTGATTATCTACTTGATTGCTATCAATAGGTTGTTCTGCTACATCACCCTCAACAGATAGCTCAAGAGTCAGTACTTCATCCTTCTCTTCCTCAGCAACGCCCATTACCTCTCGATAGATTTGCATAAATTGTTTTCCGGTAATGGTTTCTTTCTCAATCAAGTAGGCTGCAATTTTATCAAGCGCCTCACGATGACCAGAAAGTAACTCTACTGCCTCTTGATAACGTTCTTTTAAGATATCCATTACTACATGGTCAATCTTACTTGCTGTTGTATCTGCGCAGTTTAATACAGATCTACCTTCCAAATATCTGTCTTCCACTGATTCCAATGCCATTAAGCCAAATTCATCACTCATACCATACTGAGTTACCATGGCACGAGCCATCTTGGTTGCTTTTTCAATGTCATTAGATGCACCAGTTGTAATGCTATTAAATATAATCTGTTCTGCAGCACGTCCACCAAATAATGTCGTTAACTCTGTAATCATTTCCGTTTTTGACATCAGGTACTTTTCTTCTTCTGGCACTTGCATTACATATCCCAAAGAACCCATGGTTCTTGGAACAATCGTAATTTTCTGTACTGGTTCGCTTCCTTTTTTCAAGGCAGCCACCAATGCATGCCCTACTTCGTGATATGCTACAATTCGTTTTTCTTCTTTCCCAAGAATTCGGTCTTTCTTTTCCTTACCAGCAATGACTACTTCCACTGCTTCAAATAAATCTCCCTGGGAAACTGCCAGACGATTATCTTTTACCGCCATAATTGCTGCTTCATTAATCATATTGGCAAGATCAGAGCCCACCGCTCCGCTCGTTGCGAGTGCAATTGCATCAAGATCACAAGTTTCATCCATTAAAACTGTCTTAGAATGTACCTTAAGAATATCAATACGTCCTCTTAAGTCCGGTTTATCTACAATGACACGACGGTCAAAACGACCTGGACGAAGCAATGCTTTATCTAATACGTCTGGACGGTTTGTTGCAGCTAATACAACAAGACCTTTTGATGTATCGAATCCATCCATCTCGGATAATAACTGATTTAATGTCTGTTCTCTCTCATCATTACCATTACCAAACTTTGAATCACGACTTTTACCAATCGCATCAACTTCGTCTATGAAAATGATACATGGAGCACTTTGTTGCGCCTGTTTAAACAGATCTCGAACACGGGAAGCACCAACACCAACAAACATTTCCACAAAATCTGATCCAGATAGGGAGAAGAATGGAACTTTCGCTTCCCCGGCTACTGCCTTGGCAAGTAATGTTTTACCGGTTCCCGGCGGTCCTACTAATAAGGCACCCTTTGGTAGTTTAGCACCAATTTTCGTATATTTTGTAGGATTATGAAGGAAATCCACCAATTCTCTTAAAGAATCTTTTGCTTCTTCCTGTCCAGCTACATCCTTAAACGTAACTCCGGTTTCTTTTTGTACATACACCTTGGCATTACTTTTTCCAACACCCATCATTCCGCCACTACTTTTTGAAATCATACGGAATAAGAAGTACATGACGAACCCAATTCCAGCAAATGGTAAGATTCCGGTTACTAAGAAACTCACAATTCCATCTGATGCGCTACTTGGCTCGGAATAATATTTTGCGCCACTTGCTTTCAGATCTTCAATCAGACTCTCATCATAAGCAAGAATACGTCCTGTATAATAAACCATCGGATTTTTTTCGTCATCGGTGATTAACTGGTACTCGATTCTGTCTGTACTAATCTTTGCTTCTTTGATTTTCTTTTCCTCTAACATACTCAGAAACTCATTATAAGGAACTTCCTTATAATTACTCTCACGAATCATATCAGAAAGATAGGAAAATACAAGAAACATGACAAGCATTGCTACTGTGACAATAATGATACTATTCCGATTATTTTTCTTTTTATCATCATTGTTATTTGAACCATTATTTAAGTTATTGTTTTCCATTGAATCCTCCTCAAAGTATATATTATAAAAAAGCCTTTGTGCATAGACACGACGGCTTTATCACAGGGAACTGTCCTATTCAAATCTCTGAATATTCATAACTTCTATCTTAATCAAAGATAGGTCTTTGACTAAAATGAATAATCAGATTAATTATACTGTTCCTACATTTATAAATCAAGTAATACACCTGTTAAAATTCTATGTCCTAAATATTAAGTATTCCCACAAATAGTAACAGGCTATGCCATCGTTTAAATATAATATCACTTAATTTTCTTCTGTTCTGGCTTATAATTCTTTCGTATTCTTTATATTTTACTTAGGAATCTGAGTTTTTTCATAAAATTGTAAATAGGTATGGATTATCTTATTCGTAGCGACTATAATATTTTTTTATGATTTAAGAGATTTTATAACTTATAAGATTTTATATTCTACTGTTTTAATATCTATAGTTTTTTTAACTTAATTAAGGAGGAAGCAAAATGGCGGTAAAATATGTTTTCGTAACAGGTGGTGTTGTTTCCGGTCTTGGGAAAGGAATCACCGCAGCATCTCTCGGACGTTTATTAAAAGCCCGTGGATACAGTGTAACTATGCAAAAATTTGATCCTTATATCAACATTGATCCAGGCACTATGAATCCCATTCAGCATGGAGAAGTGTTTGTTACCGATGACGGTGCAGAAACCGACCTAGACTTAGGTCATTACGAACGCTTTATTGATGAAAAACTAACGAAGCAATCCAATGTGACAACCGGTAAAATATACTGGTCTGTTCTAAACAAGGAACGACGTGGCGACTTTGGCGGTGGAACCGTTCAGGTTATCCCTCACATTACCAATGAGATTAAAAGCAGATTTTATCGAAATGATGGTTGCAAAGAAACCCAAATTGCCATTATTGAAGTAGGTGGTACCGTTGGGGACATTGAAAGTCAACCCTTCCTTGAATCGATCCGCCAGTTCCAGCATGATATGGGTAGAGAAAATGTTATTTTGATTCATGTCACCCTCATTCCTTATTTACGCGCTTCGGGTGAAATGAAAACAAAACCAACTCAGGCAAGTGTAAAAGAACTACAGGGAATGGGAATCCGTCCGGATATTATCGTTTGCCGTACCGAGTTGCCTCTCGAGCAGAGTATTAAAGATAAAATCGCCTTATTCTGTAATGTTCCTAGCCGACACGTCATCCAGAACATGGACGTGGAAACCTTATATGAAGCACCTATTGCACTAGAAAAAGAGCATCTAGCTGACATTGCCTTAGATTGTTTAAACCTTCCTTGCCCTACTCCATCTCTAGAAGAGTGGGCGAAGATGGTAGATGCATTAAAACACCCTACAAAAGACGTCACGATTGCTCTCGTGGGCAAATATACTTCGCTTCACGATGCCTACATCAGCGTTGTGGAATCTTTAAAACATGGAGCAGTCGCACATCAGGCCAGTGTGACAATCAAATGGATTCCATCAGAAACAGTAACTGAGGAAAATGCTCACGAACTTCTTAATGATGTAAGTGGTATTTTGGTCCCTGGTGGATTCGGTGACCGGGGAATTGAAGGGAAAATATGCGCGATTCGTTATGCCAGAGAGCATCAAATCCCATTTTTAGGTCTCTGTCTAGGAATGCAGCTTGCAATCGTAGAGTTTGCTCGTAATGTGGTTGGCTTTTATGACGCACACAGCGCAGAATTAGAACCTGCAACCACACACCCAGTAATTCATCTAATGCCAGAACAAGATGGCATTGAAGATATCGGTGGAACGCTACGGCTTGGCTCTTACCCTTGTGTATTAGCCGATGGTACCAAATCAAGAGAACTCTATGGTGAAAAAAAGATTGAAGAACGTCATCGTCATCGCTATGAAGTAAATAACTACTATCGTGAAGATCTTGTAAAAGCAGGCTTAACCCTCTCTGGTCTGTCTCCTGATGGACGCATTGTGGAAATGATTGAATTACCAAGCCATCCTTGGTATATTGCCACCCAGGCTCACCCAGAGTTTAAGTCTAGACCAAACCGTCCACATCCATTGTTTAAAGGATTTATCGAGGCAGCACTAAACTATAATAGCTAAGTAGTTCCGTATTACCCCACATTGTTGTCGCTTGCCAATTAACTTATAAAATGTTTTACATTGACACAAGCTATAAAAAATGATATATAACAATAAATGAGATAGCGTATGATTAATGATAGTATAACTCATTAAGGATACGCTATTTTTCTATTTCACATGAAAAATAGCATCAAAGATGTCTTGTTTAACAAAGACATCTTTGCCTTATCACAATAAGAAACGAGGTTATTATGTTAGATCAATTTTCGAGAACAGAACTTTTGCTTGGAAAAGAAGCAATGGAAAAATTACAGAACTCACGCGTCATCGTCTTTGGTGTGGGCGGTGTTGGCGGCTACGTTGTAGAAGCACTAGCACGTAGCGGCGTTGGTGCGATTGATATCGTTGATGACGACAAAGTATGTCTAACCAACATCAACCGTCAGTTAATTGCAACTCGCAAGACGATAGGGAAATATAAAGTAGAGGTAATGAAAGAGCGCATTCTTGATATCAATCCTCACTGTAATGTAACTGCCCATCAATGCTTTTATACACCGGATACTGCCTCCCAGTTTGACTTTAGTGCATATGATTATGTCGTAGATGCCATTGATACCGTAACGGGTAAAATCGAACTTGTCATGCGTTCCAATGAAGCCAAGGTACCAATCATCTGTTCCATGGGTGCCGGCAACAAACTAGACCCAACCGCATTTGAGGTAACCGATATCTATAAAACAAGTGTATGCCCACTTGCAAAAGTCATGCGTCGGGAACTGAAAGCGCGAGGAGTAAAAAAATGCAAGGTTGTTTACTCCAAAGAACAGCCAATTAAACCATTAGAAGACACATCAAACAGCTGTAAAGTTGGATGCGTCTGCCCTCCTGGTACCACCAGAAAATGCACCGATAAACGTCAGGTTCCAGGCAGTATTGCCTTTGTGCCAAGTGTTGTTGGCCTAATCATTGGTGGAGAAGTAGTAAAAGATTTGATAAAAGTAATAGAATAGATATCCAAATAAAAGACGGTATCCTAATGTTATGTGAATAGGATACCGTCTTATTGGTTGTTTTTTATATTTGATTCATTTATATTCGATTTCATAATATGCATGTTACTTATGTCCCTTGCAGATATTAGCAATGACTATAATTAAGCCTCCAATTACTACAAAAACATCTGCAAGATTAAACACAATCTCTTTAAATTTCTTACCAAAGTTAAAACTAAAATAGTCTACTACATAACCTCTCTCTAGTCGGTCAGAAAAATTACTAATGGCACCACCTAGCATCATTGCCATCCCTAGCTTATAAAGACCGCAATCTTTCTTGCGAAGAATGCAAATAAAAACGATACCTAGACCTCCAATTAAACAGCCTGTAATAATTTTGACTAACTTCACATTCTCTTGTAAAAAGTTAAGTGCTACTCCTTTGTTGCGATATCTTCGAATAATGATTTTCTCTTTTAGAATCAGGGTATCCCCTTCTCTTCTTTGATCCATCTTATTCTTAATGATTCTTTCGCCAAGAATTAGCAAGATTACAAGCAGAAGATACAACATATTACCACTCCTCCCTCAGTACACTTCAAATGATATGTATACTAATTATATCACTTTCCGGGGAAATTATCCATAGTTAATAGATTATGGATGAATTATATGGTATTTGATATTTTAATGAGATTATCTCATGGTCTGCCATTATATCTTCTCATTTACAGTCTTATATCTATATTTCCTCCAAGATGTGAATTTACAGATTGCTCCATAATCTTAGTATTTACCTGCATCATCTTCATCATATCATTCATTTGCGTTTTACCCGCATCCATTGCTATTTTCATAACTGAGATGCTTGCTTGTTGAGCTACCTTCATTTGACTTAATTCCATTGACATAGCTGCTATATCCATGTAATCAGCTCCTTTCTAATTCTTTTAGTTAGTAAGAAAGAGTTTCACTTGAGAAGCTTTATATATCATCGGAAGTTGTAAAGCAATTTCCGATGATAAAAAGGGTCAGAGGAAAAATTCCCCTGACCCTCTGTGATTGTTATATATTTTTTTCAAGAGTTTCAATTATCTTAATAACTGAAGTACTCCCTGAGGTTGCTGATTTGCCTGAGCTAACATAGACTGAGCAGCTTGTTGAAGGATGTTATTCTTAGTGAAATTCATCATTTCTTTTGCCATGTCTACGTCTCTAATTCTAGACTCAGATGCTTGTAAGTTCTCAGAAGTTGTATCTAAGTTTTTAATAGTGTGTTCTAAACGATTTTGATTAGCTCCCAAATAGGAACGTGCTACGGACACTGTTTTTATTGCTGCATCAAGTGTAGTAGTTGAAGCTGTTCCAGCAGATACATCTAAAGCAGCTATTGCTAAAGTTGTAGTATCAGCTTTTGTTTTTGTAGATAACGCAAGAGTTAATGATTCACCAGCATTAGCGCCAATTTGAATTGTAACATCAGCAGCAGTTGCTCCAATTAATTCTTTACCGTTGAACTTAGTATTTGTAGAGATATTAGCTACCTCTTTAATTAATTCATCGCCCTCTGCTTTAATTGCTGCTAAATCGTCTGTATTATTTGTACCATTAGCTGCCTGTACAGATAACTCTCTCATTCTTTGAAGAATTGCATGAGTTTCATTTAAAGCACCTTCAGCTGTTTGAATTAAAGAGATACCATCTTGAGAGTTTCTAGATGCCTGAGTTAAACCTCTGATTTGACCTCTCATTTTTTCTGAGATAGAAAGACCAGCTGCATCATCTCCAGCTCTATTAATTCTAAATCCTGAAGATAATTTCTCCATAGATTTAGCACCATTGTTACCATTAACGCCTAATTGACGATGTGTATTCATTGCAGATATATTATTATTAATTCTCATATTTTATTCCTCCATGATTTTATTTAGACATCCATGTCTATTAATAAACTAATTATTATTATATATTATCTTAATAACTGAAGTACTCCTTGAGGAGCTTGGTTTGCTTGAGCTAACATAGACTGAGCAGCTTGTTGTAAGATGTTATTCTTAGTGAAGTTCATCATTTCTTTTGCCATATCTACGTCTCTAATTCTAGATTCAGAAGCTTGAAGATTTTCTGATGTAGTATCTAAGTTCTTAATAGTATGTTCAAGTCTGTTTTGATTAGCTCCCAAATAAGAACGTGCTACTGACACTTTTTTAATTGCTGCATCAATTGTTGTTGTTGCTGCAGTTCCAGTTGCTAAATCCAAAGGATTACTTGTTGCGTCAGCTGCATCATCTCCCAATCCAAGAGTTACAATATCAGCTTTTGTATTTGTAGCTAAATCTAATGTTAATTTCTCACCAGCATTAGCTCCAATCTGAATATCAACAGTTGTAACGGCTTCACTAACAAGAGCCTTACCATTAAACTTTGTATTAGTAGCAATATTTGCTACTTCTTTGATTAACTCATTACCTTCTGCTGTAATTGCAGCTAGGTCATCTGTATTATTTGTACCATTTGCTGCTTGTACAGATAATTCTCTCATTCTCTGAAGAATTGCGTGTGTTTCATTTAATGCACCTTCAGCTGTTTGAATTAAAGAAATACCATCTTGAGCATTTCTAGAAGCTTGGTCTAATCCTCTGATCTGTCCTCTCATTTTCTCTGAGATAGAAAGACCAGCTGCATCGTCACCAGCTCTGTTGATTCTAAATCCAGAAGATAATTTCTCCATAGATTTAGCACCATTGTTACCGTTAACACCTAATTGACGATGAGTATTCATTGCCATTAAATTGTTATTAATTCTCATAATTTATTCCTCCTTGATTTGATACATTTTATTGAGGCATCCTTGCCATTCAATCTTGTATTGAGTAACCTTGTTTGAGATCTCTATTACTCTGTCACACTCTATATATCGGTATAATTATTTATTACTTTATACTTTTCAAAAAATAATTGATTATTTTTTACTTTTTTTTATCAACATACGCAGATTCACCAGAGTACTTCCCACCCATATTCTTATAATAGGAAGCTGCTAACCGGTTGCTCACATTATAGTTCTTAATCTTTGCTCTTGCTCTTGCCATACTAGGATTCAGATTATCACGATTTCTTTTTTCTTGGCTTTCTAACAGAAGTACTTTTTCACTGATTTGTCGTATTAACTTTTGCATTAATACAACTTCTTGTTGATATGCTTTCCCGTTTGCCCTTAGTTCTTCACGGACACGGTCATAGACTGTCGCAAATCCCTCATCCAGTTTTTCTAACTCTCTAACTAATTCTTCTTTTTGACCTAAAATCATATCAAATTGTTCCACTTCAAACAAATCTTTTAATATGATTTCTTCTTGATCTTTTGATAGCGATAGCAGCTCATTCAGTATCTTAAGTTTTTTCGCTGATGCCTGGATAAGCATATCAAGATATTCCTTACTGTTATTTACCATAGTAACTTGCTCCTATTCTATCTTGCCAGTTTGGTCAGCTCCATAACTTCTTTCCATGTATCACGCATATCACGGATATAACCTAGCGCTTCTTCTAAGATTTCAGCATCTTTTCTTATATTCGCTTCGACTAACCTGCGGTAGATATAGTCATAGGCAACTTCGTAATCTTTAGCAACTTCATACCTACTGTCTAATGTTGCCCGAAACTCAGATATAATCATCTGAGCTTTGATAATATTCTCATTTGCCTTTTGAATATCTCCCTTTTCAATTGCCATCAATCCTATATTACAAAACTTAATTGCTCCTTCATATAACATTAGTGTAAGCTCAGCTTGCGTAGCTGTTGCAATTGTTGTATTCTGATAGGCTAGTGCTGCATTATTCATAACCATAATTATCCTCCTTATTAACCTCTCAAATCACAAAAGTCTTCCTACTGTTGTGTTCCAAATAATCCTGCTAAGGACGCACTCTGTGAATTCAGTTTAGACATTGCTGTTTCTAAAGCCGCAAACTGTTTATAGTATTTTTCCTCGAGACTACTAAGTCTACTCTCCATTTTAAGTAAATCATTAGAATACTGTTTTTGTAATGTTGTCATCTGTTTATCATTATAAAATGTAAGCGAACTGCTCATGGTCGTAGCCTTCATCTTATCATTCATAACATCCGATAAATTTTTTGCAATAGTTGACAATACCTTAGTCACAGTTTCCGGATCTTCTCCTAATGCCTTCATTAATTTATCATCTTTCACTGCATAAGTACTATCTTCAGCATCTCCAAAGATATGAAGCAATCCTTTTTCCGAATAATTAGGAGATGTTTGAATTCCATAGGTTGAAAGCGCATATGATTTACCATCTACCATCACAGATGAGCTTATTGCAGTTTTCATTGATGACACTAGAGATCCTAACGTAGAGTCTCTCCTTAGTAGTGAATCTTTAATTCTTGCTTCCCACTTCTTAATCTGATCTTCTGACATTACCTTTTTTTGATCCTCTGTAAGAGGGTCATAGCCTCTTGCAGAATCTGCATAGTAGAGATCATTCATTTCTTTAAGAATTTCGTTATATTTCTTCACAAAATCCTTTACCATATCATAGGTTGCCTTCGTGTCATCGGAAACAGTTAGACTAATTGTTTCACCTGGGGTTGTTAATGCTTTCAAATCATATGTTACACCATTTACTGCCAAAGCATTAGTGGATCCAGTTAATACAGCACCATTTAACGTAATCTGACTATCTGATGCCGCAACCACTACCATGCTGTCTGTTCCTGATGTCCCCACTGCTGCTCCGGTTATCTCACCTAAACCTAGTCCACTTAGTACTTGGCTAGTACTTCCACTCTCAATTGTCCCAAGAGATTCATAACTATTCATCGAAGTGCTTAAATTAGCAGTTCTGCTAGCGATTACGTCTGCGAGAGCTCCAAAGGAAGATAGATTAGCTTTTGTAATCTCCTCTGTAGTAAAGTTTGCTGTTAACGTAGCTTCGCTTAACCCACTTACTTTTAATGCATTTACTTCTGCCTGGCCTTCTGTAGTAGCCATATCCGTAGCAACTCTGGCTGTTACTTCTTTTAAAACTAAAGAATCCACTTCCTGATCTTTTCGTTCCGTATAGTGTGAATTATAGTAGTCTTCAATTGCCTGGCTTCGTTCTGCCTCAGTCATTGTCAGACTTTCATCCTCTATCTGCTTATCGATTGCTGCCGTTGCTTCGTTACGCATTACAGTATCAAACTCTTCTCCTAAAGAAGAGAAGTGCTTTGCTTCTAATTCAGTAATCAATGTTGAATCCGTATAGTATTCTTTTATTTTCAGCTCTTTCAGATAGGCAGTAGCTTTTGCAAGATTCTCTTTCTCAACATTCTTTTCTAATATATCTATTAACGAGGTCTCTGCAGCCTCTTTCTCTTCTACCGTACCATACTGTAGACTGTATAATGCATTGTCCACAGTAGTTTTATCAGTGGTACTTAATGAGGAATAACTTAGCTGACTTGTGATTGATGCACGCAGGTCACTTGCCTCTGTAGATAATACAGCAGATGTAATACTAAATCCATTATCAACACCACTATTTTTAGAACTGATAAAAATACGTTGTTGACTACTGTCAAAATTAGCATTTAATCCAGCATTTTTAAGTGTATTTACAAAATCATTCACTGTTGAATCTGCTTTAACTTCAAATTCTGTTACCTTGGGATTATCAGTCCCTACTGATATTTTAATTATTGTTCCAACCCCATAACTGGCATCTAAGGAAGATAGATTTGTATCTGCTGTCAAGTCTGTCTTTTTAGCACCTGTAACATATTGAGAGCTCGCGAGTTTATCAACCGATATCATCTGTGTTCCAGCAGGTGCTCCAGCCGTTGCTGTGGCTGTTACTTTAGCCTCGTTTGCAGAGGAAACTTTTTTTGTTTGGTAATTCCCTTGAAGCCTTAATTTGGAAACTTGATCCGTATATAGTTTATAGATTTTACTATTTAATTCTTTCCACTTTTCCTGTGTCCATGTTAATTTGGTTTGATTGTTTTCAATCCTTGTTTTTTTAAGGCTTTGAGCAGCCATTAATTCTTTAATTATGGCGTCTGTGTCAAGTCCAGAAGCCATTCCACTTAGTCTAATTGCCATCTAGATATCTCCCTTCTAACACTTTTCGTCAACAAGTAATCCGGTTAGTTCTCTCAATTTTTCAGCCATTCTAATTACGCTTTCTGATGGAATTTCACGTATGATTTCCTTAGTATCTGAATCGATAACTTTGATCGAAATCCTTTTCGCCTCTTTGTGATATGTAATTTCACAATATCGATTATTCATACGTAATTTTTGATTTGCCTCTTCAATGGCATTGTTAAGGAACTCTTCATTTTCTTTGTTTTGAGCATAATTCACCGTATGTCCGTCAATTTGCAGTGTATCAACAACTGATTCACTACCGGTTTCCACCTTTTTTTCATTTGGCAGTACATTATCCGCCACTTTTGCCACCTTACTCACTTCTGATACAGGCATACTATGATTGATTCCCCCGATTTGCATCGAATCACCTCCATGTGTACACAAACTATCGCTACTATCACATATATCGTCACATTGAATTAAAACATTAATACTTTTTACTATTCCTAACAATCTTGCAATATCATACTTCAAAGTTAGGCTATCTATACTTTATTTGATAAAAAAGAAGAAGTAGTAGCTACTTCTTCAATGCTTTTAATAAATTAATGTTTTGATTACTTAATGCTGCTTCTTTATTTGCTTCCTGAATCTGTACATAGATTTCTTTACGATAGATTGGAACTGACTTTGGTGCATTAATTCCAATCTTTACTTGATCACCTTTTACTTCTAGTATCGTAATCTCTATATCATTGCCAATTACAATTGTCTCATCTTTTTTTCTTGTCAGGGCTAGCATACTATTCAACCCCCTTACTCACATGATTGAAGATATCATAGATTGGATATTTGATCTCATAACCCTGATTTTCTGCAATGATTTGCATTCCTTTTCGGGTAGCTGCATTAATTATAATCGGCGCCTTAAGATTAACAGACATTTTGGTAATGTCACTCGGAATCGTCACTGTTACAAAAACAACGAGACTCTCTTCCCTTATTTCTCCTAGCGGAGTAAGTAATTCATCTTCAATCACCGGGTTATAGTCTTGTTTTATAGAATTTGGGTTCAACACTGGTAGCGCAAGTCCCGGCTCCTCCATACTTTGAAGCCAGGAGATTAAGGAATCATCCCCACTTTCAATATCGTATAAGATGGTATACTTTTTCAGATCATTGAAACCCAGAATCCCTTGTTCAAAAGTAATAATCTTCTCCTCTTCAATCTCTACTTCACCAAAATATTTCGTCTCAATACGCATATATGACCCCTTTCCTAGATGTAATCTAGTAATGTATTTTTTACAAGTTTAGAAGCCGCTTCCAAAGAAGCATTGTAAGCTACTTGTTGGGAAGTGTAGCGAGTATATGTTTCCAGCAAATCTGCATCTTCATTTTTGGATAGTAATTCCTCAAATTCTGTTCTTTGAATACTCAAACGATTCTCCACCAGCTCTACACGATTGTACCTGCTACCTAGATCAGCAAGAGCAACATTCATAGTATCCTGGCAGCTACTAGTAAGCGTCATAGCTGCACCAAATTTATCAGATAGAATTCTGCTTTTTAGTGTATGTTCCATCTCCATTTGCTTATATAATGCCTCTAATGCCTCTTTATCTGTTGTTGAAAGATTGATATTACTTAACTTCTTTTTTACTTCTCCCATATTCGTCTCCAGAGATTGAATACTGTTGACTGCCTGAGCTAATTCCTCAACTTCACGTGCCAAATCATGGGTAAGTGCATCTTTTCCTTGTGTATTGACTACAATTTTCTGTCCATAATTTATTTCATATTCGATTTCCTGACTTAATGCTAGATAATCATTTGTTTTACCCGTTGCAACATTCTTTTTGGTACAAGTAAAATAGTGTTCTGGTCTGAGCTCATTCTTTTCAAACGAAGATTTCTCATACGTAATGGAGACATCTATGGCATTCGCCATCGAATTATATAAGGATTGAGGAATAATTAATTCTCCAGTATCTGCAATGTAATGTATGCTCCCGTCATCAACATAGGCATTCGTATCTGAGGATTGATAGGAAGTTGCGGTATGACTTGTCATTGTATTGGCTGCATCTGTTACATTTACATTAATCTGTCCACTTGCTGGTTCAGTCAAGTTATCATAAGCCAGACGAATTCGATAATACTGCTCTGTAGTAGGTGTCGTTGCAAAAGTTGCAGCAGTAGATACCCCTGGTACATACTGCGACAGCTTTGTTGTATTCATTACAGTATGTCCAATTCCAATTTCAGATCCTTTAAAACTTTGAGTAATACTATATTGATATTCCGTCGTATTCTTATCAAACACAAGACTGGTATCTGTTTTATGTCCGGTCAGCACATAGCGTCCAGCATAGTCGGTATTCCCTTCCTGGTAGATCTGTCTTTTCATCTCTATTATATTTTCCAGAATACTATTGCGGTCTTCCCCCGTCAAGGAATCACTTGTTCCATAGTTAAACTGCTCGTATAGTTTTGTGTATATCTCATTAATGTTATTCAGAGCACCTTCTGTCGTATCCATCCAAGAAAGGGCATCTGGAATGTTGCGTTCATAATATTGATTTAACTCGTTAAGATTCTGTCTTAGCTTTAACGCACGAACTGCAACAATTGGATCATCAGAAGGTCGTTGAATCTTTTTCTGGGTAGAATATTGACCCTCTAACTTCGACATAATCGATTTATTACGATTTATGTTGTTTAGCGTATTATTCGTCATCATTTTATTCGTAACTCGCATCTAGATTCCTCCTCTTACGCAATTATTATGCTCCCATATAATTTATCAGTCGTTCATAGATCTCATCCATGACCTGAATCACTTTGGCAGACAAATTATAGGCATTCTGATATTTCACAAGATTTAACGCTTCTTCATCCGGGTCTACCCCAGATTCGGAAAGCCGCTGATTTTCAATTGATTCTAATAAATTTAGTTGATTCTGAGCAAATGTATAGGCTTTCTTTCCGTCTACCCCGATATCTGCAACAAATGATTGCAAGAAGGCTGATGGTGCCCCCTCTTTAAACATACTACGATCATCCATGCAGGCAATTAGCTTTTCGAGAATTTTAGTATTGCCTTCTCCATTGCCAATATCATCTGTCGTAACAATTAAGTTTGGGTCACGAACAATATCACTATTAACGCTAAAATTAGATGCGGTCATGTGATAATAAGACGACCCATAGCTTAATGCATTCTGTCCTTCATTAAAGGACATCGCACCATTCATTACTCCAAAAAAGTCAAGTCCACTCTGTAAATTCCCATGCTCATCCTGATACTGACCCTGGTTATGAACCTTATTAAAGTTTTTAGCAAAGGTTCGCACAAATTCATTCAAACGATTCATATAATAAGGAATTCCTTTTACATTAATCGAATCACCAATTCTTGCTTCTTCTCCAACTAAACTTGCATCAGGTGTTTCCTTTAAGACAAATGAATACTGGTAGCCATTGGCGGTCTCTGTTATCGAAAATGAGGTATACTCATATTCCTTTTTGCCAAAGGTAATGACTCCCTCTTTTGCAATGTTTAGCAGCTCTTCACGGTTAATATTCGTATTGGTTATAGTAATCTCATTTCCGTTGATTGCTTCGATTGTACCACCAAAGTTATCACCATTATTCCCATCTCTCATATCAAATAAGGCCTGTAATGTGCCTCCTACGGATACTTTGGCTGGGTTTAAGAAATTACCGTCCGACCATTCAATCTGATATAACCCTACGGCATCGTCCATATTTATTTCCGATGTTCTTGGCACTACATGAATGGTGTTAAATTCTGCAGTATCTACTAACATATGCCCCGCAAGACTAACGCGATAAGAAGTTTTACCTATGTTATCGCCTACTACACTCTCTTTTACTGAAACGTTCGCTAGTTTGGACAATTCATCTACAATCAGGTTTCTTTGGTCACGCAAATCATTGGCCATTGTTCCATTAATTTCTACTGTATTAATCTGTTTGTTAAGTGTTGCAAGCTGTTTTGCATAAGCATTAATTCGGTCCACAGTATTCCTAATTTCAAAATTACAGTCTTCCTGCAGTGATTTCATACCTGCTGCCAATGAATTCACATACTCGGTTAAACTGGTGCCATACTGAGTGATCTGGGCACGCACCGGACCACTTGTCGGATCCTTTGATAATTCTTGTAACGCATTACTTAGAAATCCGGTAGTCTTTGTAAATCCTTCATTTTGGAACTCATTAAAATAATTTTCTATCTGCATCATATAGTTTTCGCAAGTATTATAAAATCCATATACCCCACTATTATAGCGATACTTTTGGTCAAAATACTCATTACGCACTTGATATACACTGGAGATAGTTACGCCGGTACCTACCATGCCGTAACCTGAATATACGGAGATTGGATTGCCCGCTTTTAGATCCACAATCTGTCTAGTATAACCAGGAGTTTCCACATTGGAGGCATTTTGTCCTGTCGTATTCAATGCACTCTGATACGTATACAAACCGCTTGCTCCTATATTCAGTCCAAAAAATGTTGATGGCATACCCTTCACCTCCTAATTAAGAAAACATTGTATTTATAATATGCTCTAGCATCTCATTGACTACGTTCACATATCTTGCAGCCGCATTATAAGAATGCTGGAATTTAATCAGATTAGTTAATTCTTCATCCGAAGATACACCGGAGACTTTCTGTCTCTCGTGATCAATCGCTGTTGATGTTTCGTTCTGGCTATTTGCAATTGTTTCAAACGTATCTCCACGATTGGCAAGTTCTGAAATCATCGCAGTATAGAATCCTTTTAACGTATTTGTTGTCATTGTATTCGGTCCAAGTGGTGCAAATTTGCTATTCCACATTTCTGAAAGAGCATCCCGTACCGTCTTATCAAAAGCATCCGGATTCTTTGCATTACTTAATGGAAGCAAGGATACATTATTAATAAGATCACTATTAATCTCAAGTTCACTTACCGTGTAAAGAGAAAAATAATCTCCTTTCACTTCCGGCTGATACTCATATACCTTTACCGGATTGCCCAAATCATCAAATACCTGGCGTTCTATGTAACGATCCTGGCTTTTTCGGCTAAATAGTTCGTTTCCCTGTTTTTGATTATCTTCTCCTAATCCTATCGGAGCAAGTTCAGTATCTAATACTGTCATCGTTACCGGCTGCCCCAAACTATCATAATATGTTTTTTCAATATTCGGACAAAGAATGT
This sequence comes from Bacillota bacterium, assembly GCA_023434365.1. Taxonomy (GTDB): domain Bacteria; phylum Bacillota; class Clostridia; order Lachnospirales; family Lachnospiraceae; genus KM106-2. Next base: position 23,743 of record JAEYSV010000038.1, read on the forward strand.
CATTAATTCTTGTAACTACGCCATGTACCAAACGATCAAGCTGTGCCTGAACCGTCATAACTGTACTTGGTTCAATCATATTATTATAGTACTCAAGTTCCGTTTGAAACTTATTATAAGCTGCATTATATGCATTCACATCAGCATAGTCTGCTTGCTTTGGCTCAACCGGAATCGATGTATAATTTGCTTTAAAATCTCCTCTTGCAATCAGAAGCCCTCTTAAAGAACCTACATCAGTATTATTTTCAGAAGAATATGCTCTGTTTAATTGAAATACATCTTGATTTAAGCTGGTCCATACTGGTTTCAGCATCTTGGATGTACTATTGACAGGAGCAAGATCCATCTTTGACATTGACTCTTCGCCAACGAATGGAACTCCTTCTAGGTTTACAGTTACAACACCTTTTGTATCTTCTCTATAAGTAATGTTCGCTAATAATCCCAACTCATCCAAAAGCTGATTTCGGGTATCCCTCAAATCATTGGCTCTCTCTACCCCAGCACTTTCTTTTTGGAGAATAAGACGATTTAGTGAAACAATTTCATTCCCTATGTTATTGATTTTATTTACCTGTACTGTAATCTCAGTATTCAGGCTAATCTGATATTCTTCTAATTGTTTTGCTATAATATTTGCTCGTTCCACAAAGGAACCTGCTGTATTAATAAATAATGAGCGTTTTACAATGCTTGAAGGCTCATTGATTAATTCTTGCATTGTCTGCCATAATGACTCTATACTATCTTGAAAAGCCACACCGTCAAGCTCACCAAATACATCTTCTAATTCTCTCACAGCCTTGGCCTGCGCATCATAAAACCCTTGCCGCCCAGTCTCAAGTCGATAAGATTTATCTAAAAACCGGTCTCTCACCTGTCTTACCAAGTCGATATCGGCTCCAAGCCCTACTTGGTTTGGCGAAAGATAACCTGCACTTTTTGAACTATAATTAGTGTCCTTAAATAAAATCTGCTGCCTCACATAGCCTTTGGTATCAATGTTGGCCAAGTTGTGGGCAGTAGTATTTAGTGCGTTCTGGCTTACGTTTAAGCCGGACACGCCAATATATAAGCTACTCAAAGAGCTACCCATGATTTCACCACCGTTTCCTTATAAACTATTGTTTTGTATCAAACATCCTTGTTTGAGGGAAAGAAGCATCTATACTTTTTGCTCCCTTCGAATAGTTGTTATTCCCTGGTGACATCCGTGTACTTTGAATAAAATTCATATTGAATTCTATCATCTCAAGGGATTGTGTTATTAAAGACTTGTTTCGATTGTTGATATCCATCAACTGTTGAATGTTCGCCTTAAAGCGATCATGTAGAATGCTTAATTGTTCTTGTTCTTTCGGTTGATTTTCTAACATCGCAATAATATCTTTTATCTTTAAGATTTTGTCAGCTCGTCCCAATACGGTCGCAATGTTATGGATGATATCCATTCTTTTGTGCTCTAGGGAGCTGACGATATCGATAATCGACTGCTCCTTCTGTGTAATTGTTTGAAGTTTTGGGAGGTCATTTTCAATAATTACCTTTGTTTTCTCACTTGCAATAGTAACCAGACTTTCATATTGTTCCACTTCGTTATTTACTATTGTAATTAACTCCTCAATTAAACTTGCCAATTGTCTGCGCTCCTTACTCTTACTTCAAAGCATCCAAATAGTGATTTACAAGTTTATCTGCAATCTGTTCATTGGAAACGCGATAAGTACCTGATGCAATCTGTTGCTTAATCGAATTTACTTTATCTACTCTGATGTCTTCACTTGCTTTCACTGCTGCTTTTGCAAACTGCAGATCCTTTGCCTGTCTGCTAATCTCTACTTTATCTGCTCCGCTCACATTATCCGTATGCTTGGCTACCCCCGTCGCATTTGCTTTGTACAACTGACTAACCTGGTTTAGAGATTCGATTCTCATAATTTCACCACCTTTTATAAACTGATTAACTAGCTTCCTAACATATTTATCGGACGATTCATTGCTAACATTAGAGAAAATTTATGATTTTTTTCTTAACAACTCATTAAGTATCTATTATATCGGTTATTATATGCATCGTAAACGGTTTTGAAACAAATGCGTATGTATATGAATAAGTTAAAATTTGGTCAAACGAATCTTTGTGAATATTTTTCTGCGTTAGCTTAAGACTATCATTATTCACGACATATCATTTTATGTCGAATATTTGTAATACAGTATCTTGTGTTTTCTCAAATCAACATCGAACATATGGTTTTTTGGATAAAACTATGGTATACTTTTTAAAGAATTTTGAACACCCTCAGAAAGGAAATGCATATGGAACAATATAATGGTAGTCAGATTGTAGTCTTAGAAGGACTGGAGGCCGTCAGAAAACGACCGGGTATGTACATTGGAAGCACCGGTTCCCGTGGTCTTCATCATTTAATCTGGGAAATTCTTGACAACGGCATTGATGAGCATTTGGCGGGTTTCTGCAGCGAAATCTCCATTACCCTGCTAAAAGATGGGGGCATTACTATAGAAGATAATGGTCGTGGTGTACCAATTGATATGCATCCAACCAAACATATTCCAACGGTTCGCGTTGTTTATACAATATTACATGCAGGGGGCAAGTTTGGTGGCAGCGTTTATAAAGTTTCCGGCGGCCTCCATGGAGTTGGTGCCTCTGTTGTAAATGCATTATCAAGCAAAATGATAGTAGAAGTTCGTCGCGAAGGTAAAATATACCGTGATGAATATGCCAATGGTGGATATCCAGTGACCGAACTAGAAGACGGCTTACTTCCTGTCGTTGGAAAATGCGCCAAACAAAATACAGGAACCAAAGTTACCTTCTATCCGGATGCGGATATCTTTGAAACAGTAGAGTTCAAACCAGAGATCATTCAGAAGAAATTAAAAGAAATTGCATATTTAAATAAGAACCTTAAAATTACGCTTGTTGACCAAATGAGTGGCGAAACCAAGGTTTACCAGGAAGAGCTTGGAATAAAAAGCTTTGTCAAGTACTTAACTAGAGAGTCTACTCCTTTACACGACGAACCAATTTATATAGAAGGTACCAGTGGTGAGATTGAAGTAGAAGTAGCATTTCAATATACATCGAATTACAGTGAGCAAATCAATGCTTATTGTAACCGCATCAATGTAGTGGATGGCGGAACATTAGTTACTGGATTCAAATCAGCTTTGACTCGTGTTATGAATCAATATGCGAGAGAACTAGGTATTCTGAAAGATAAAGACGAAAATTTTGATGGAAAAGATATCCGTAATGGAATTGTCACGATAATAAGCATCAAACATCCGGATCCTCAGTTTGAAGGTCAGACAAAAACAAAACTAGGCAATACGGATGCTAAAAGTGCGGTTGACGAAACTTTCAGCATTGAAGTGCAGCGATATTTTGATAAGAATGTTGAGGAACTCAAAAAAATCCTTGAGAATTCAATGAAAAGCTATAATGCAAGAAAAGCTTCGGATAAAGCAAGAACCGCGGTTTTAAAGCAACTAAACGATGTAGACACTCGAAGTAAGCTAGCAAGCTGCTCTTCTAAAAAATCGGAAGAATGTGAAGTATACATTGTCGAAGGAGATTCTGCAGGTGGTACAGTAAAAACAGCAAGGAATCGCAGAACGCAGGCAGTTCTTCCTCTACGTGGTAAAATCTTGAATGTTGAAAAAGCTACACTTGAAAAAATTCTAGTAAATAATGAAATCAAATCTATGATTGCTGCGTTAGGCTGCGGAATCGGGGAAGAATTTGATATTACGAAACTTCGTTATGATAAAATCATAATCCTAACTGATGCAGATGTTGACGGAGCACACATTAGCACCTTGTTGCTAACCTTCTTCTATCGGTTCATGCCAGAGTTGATTATGGAGGGCAAAATATATCGTGGGCTACCTCCTCTTTACCGTGTTCAATACGAAACGACCGAACGTAATAAGAAAGTAAAGAAGTCAGAGTATTTGTTTAATGACTTTGAACTCGATAAGTTCCGTAAAAAATCAGGTCATAAGATTCTTAACCTGCAGCGATACAAAGGTCTTGGAGAAATGGATGCGAACCAATTATGGGAAACTACATTAAATCCAGAAACCAGAACTTTAGCTCGAATAGAAATTGGTGACAACATTGAAGCTGATGAAATTACAACAACGTTAATGAGTAGCAATGTCCCACCAAGACGATCATTTATTATGGAAGAAGCAAAATACGCAAAACTTGATATATAAGGAAGGAAACGAAGTAAAATGAGTAAACCAACGGATAATATTATAATGATGGACTTTTCCGAGGAGATGAAAGCCTCCTACCGGGATTATGCCATGAGTGTTATTATTGCCAGAGCTTTGCCCGATGTACGTGACGGTTTAAAACCGGTGCAACGACGCATCCTTTATGCAATGCATGAGCTAGGACTAAGCCCTGACAAACCACACCGTAAAAGCGCCCGTATTGTGGGTGATACCATGGGTAAATTCCACCCTCATGGTGACAGTTCCATCTATGACGCCCTAGTGCGTATGACCGAGGATTATTCCTTAAGCATTCCACTGGTAGACGGTCATGGTAACTTCGGCTCCATTGACGGCGACGGTGCTGCAGCAATGCGTTATACGGAGGCAAGACTCAGCTTTGGTGCCTTAACCTTATTAAATAACTTGGAGAAAGGACTTGTCACCTTTAGCCCTAACTTTGATGACAGTGAAAAAGAACCGGACGTTCTGCCTGCTACCATTCCAAACCTGCTAATTAATGGGACAACCGGTATTGCGGTAGGTATGGCAACCAATATCCCACCACATAATCCATGCGAAGTCATTGATGGTATCATCGCTTGCATTGATAAGCCTAATCTAAGCACAGAACAATTAATGAAATATATCCCAGCACCTGACTTTCCAACCGGAGGCATCATTACCAATCAAAGTGATATGCTTTCGATTTATGAATCGGGTGAAGGAAAAATCAAGGTACGCGCCCGTCACGAGATAGAAAAAGGGGAAAATGGTCGTAAGAATATCGTAATAACCGAAATCCCTTATACCATTGCCGGTAACAAAACCAAATTAGTGGAGAGTCTTTCTGCCTTAATGAAAGATAAGGTATTCGATGAAATCTTTGATGTACGAGATGAATCTAGTAAAGAAGGAATTCGAGTTGTCATTGAAGTAAAGAAAGACCGCGATATTGACAACTTACTTAATGGTCTATATAAAAAGACAGCAATGGAAGATACTTATAGCGTTAACCTGCTAGCAGTCAAAGAACAACAGCCTGTTACTTTTAATCTGAAACGGTTAATTGAGGAATTCATTTATTTTCAGGAAGAGCTTTATACAAAAGAATATGAACATCTGCTAGAAAAAGCAAAAGCACGTTTAGAAATCGTAGATGGTTTAGTCCGCGCTACTGACGTGATTGATTTGATTATAGAAATTCTTCGTGGAAGCTCTAGCATCAAGCAAGCAAAGAATTGCTTAATCAAAGGGGATACAACCGAGATCAAATTCAAATCCAAAGCAAGTGAAAAACAAGCTTCTACCCTTGATTTTACTGAGAGACAGGCCGAAGCAATTCTCACGATGCAGTTAAGCAAATTAATTGGTCTGGAGATTCTGAAGCTTCATGATGAAAAAGACGGCCTGTTAACTAACATCGCTGAATACGAAAGAATACTAGGAGACAAAACAGCATTATTTGCAGTCATTAAGGCCAAATTACGCTCCTACAAAAAGCATTTTAATTCAGAACGTCGTACCACTTTAGAAAACTGTGAAAAAGTAGAATATGTGGAAGAGGTTAAGGTAGAAGATATTTATATCCTAATTGACCGCTTTGGATATACCAAATCCGTAGATGCCGCAAGCTACACTAGAGCAGCCGAGGATACACTAAAAGAATATCCATATCATATTGTGATGAAAAACACCGACAAACTGTATCTATTTACTTCCGTCGGTAATGTATATCAGGTCAAAGCCTCTGCAATCCCAAAAGTTAAGATGAAAGACAAGGGTACTCTGATTCAGTCCTTATGTAAGGTAGGAAAAGAAGACATTATTATGTATGCAAGCTTTGAGGAACTGTATGAGACAGACTTATTATTTGCAACAAAACATGGGTATATCAAACGAGTTGGTGGAGCAGAATTCGAAACAAATCGAAGTGTAATCTCCGCTACCAAATTAGACGAGGGAGATGAAGTAATCTCCGTTATTATGTTAACAGCAAGCCAGATTTTATCTAGTGATCAAAAAGTGATTATGCTCACACAAGCTGGATTATCTCTTGGGTATAATTTGGAAGAAGTACCAGAACAAAAGAAAACAAGCCGAGGAGTCAAGGGAATTGCCTTAGACCCTAATGATTTCGTTACTTATGTCACCGTTGTATCAACAAGCACTGAGTCTTTTGAATACAACTCGGAACAACTAAGTGCCAAGAAAGTTCGAAACCGAAAACGAGGTGCGAAAGGACAAAAAGCAAGCCTTTCACTATAACCCGTAACTACAATGATAGAATGGAGTAACTCATGCATAAGTTATTTGAGTACATTGATGTCTTAAACTCTCCCTATGAAGCCTTTATTGCCAATTCCGATGTAGCTTATCCTCCGGTTCATCCACACTGGCATTACTTTATTGAAGTTATCTACCTAATTGATGGTAGTGTTCAGGTTGAGTGTGATGGAAAGCAATATAAGGTAAGCGCAGGAGAGCTCTTTTTGTTCCATTCAAAAAGTATTCATGCATTTTATCAGATTGATGGTGTTTCATTCCGCTATGCTGTGTTAAAGTTTGATGTGAATGCATTAGGAAGTTCAAGTATGTATACTCCTTCCTTTCGCTATGTTTTAAAACAAGCTCAGGAAACTCCGGAGATCAGTAACCTTTTCACCAATCAACATCTAAAGGGATATCCGATTGCGGATCTTGTAATACGTTGTATCAACGAAATGCAGCATATGCATTTTGGATATGATATTGCAATGCACAGTCATTTATGTGTCTTAATGACTTATTTAATCCGAATTTGGCGCCAACAGGGATTTAAAACCACGCGGCTTATAGAAGAGGCAAAAGACGAACTCGATCTAGATCGTATCATCGAGTACATTGATTCTCATTCCGGTGAACCTATTAAGGTTCAAAATTTGGCAAAGATGTGCAATATGAGTTACTCCTACTTTGCAAAATCCTTTAGAAACCTATACGGGAAGTCCTGCAAAGAATATATTGAATATGTCCGAATCAGCAAAGCACAGGATTTACTTCTTTTCACCGAATATGATTTAAACTATATTAGTCAGGAGACTGGATTCTCAGACTGTAGTCATTTTATAAAAACTTACAAAAAAATAAAAGGAATTACGCCCAAAAAACATAAGCGAAAACTATATAATTACGACTAGACTGACTAGGACTCAATTCCCATGAAATGAAAAATCCTTTGTAGATTGGCTACAAAGGATTTTTCTATATAAAGAGGGGGGTATTGGTTAATTAATTGATCGCTTACTATCTGATATCATAAACACTGTGTAACTGAATGTTTTCTTTAGAACCAGCTAAAATCTTAACTCTGGTCTCTCCTGCGTTCATGTCGAAGTAGTTATCTGATAATAATAAGTCATCTGCTTCATTGATGATTTCAACGCTTCTTGTATACACATCAGTTGTAATAACGATTTCATCACCTTCTAGACGGTAACTTAATTCAGGTTTTACAAAATGGAAGTGTTTTGGAGGCGTAAACATAACGGTACCACTACTGATTAACTGGCCATCCTGATATAAATCATAGCTTACATAATCTTCGTATAGATTCGCATCCTCCATACATTCTTTATCTAGCCAAATCGCTGATAATGCAGGCACCTTAACCTCTTCTTCGCCTTGGCGTTTGATTTCGGCTCTATTATTACGTAATGCCCATTTCACTGTAACAAGTTGGTCTGCCATCGTTTCATTGCTAATATTTAAGTGGATGGATTTGATTACGTCATATGGCTGAGCATTAGGATTCGTATCTTGTGTCAAAATGCCTTCTTCTTGACAAGAAAGAAGGATTGGTGCAAAGAAACGTTTTGCATAATAATGTAATGCCTTCCATCTTCCGTAATAATCAATACTTGCCCAAGATGCTGTTGGCCAACAATCATTTAATTGCCAATAGATTGCACCCATACAACGGCCTCTGTGACGTCTAAAGTGTTCCACACCATATCTAATTGCATCCGCCTGCAATAACTGAGATGCATATAATAACGTACCAAACTCAGATGGATACAGATAAGTCTGCTCCATATAATTCATGATTTTACCATTTGCTGTGCTGTTTCTTTGATGTTTTTCCATTACATAAGAGAAAATGTTACGATCTTCTGGTAAAGTGAATTTCTCTACCGATTTGAGTCCAGGGAAGGATTGGAATCCAAATTCTGATACATAACGGAAATAGAATTTACGATATTCCGTAATTGGTTTATTGCCATGCCATACATCCCAGTAGTGAACATCTCCCATGTTTTCATCATTTGATTTGTTGAACGCACCACCTGAAGATGGGGAAGATGGCCAATAGAATGTCTGTGGATCATATTCTTTTAATACTTGAGGCAAAATGTATTCAAAGATTTTAATATAATCAGCAGCCCATTGGATGTCTTTTAACCAGCTATTAGGACCAGTAAACCCTTCAATCTCGTTATTGCCACACCATAATGCCAGACAAGCATGATGACGAATTCTCTTAATATTATCAATAAATTCTCCGATGATATTCTCTTCAAACTCTTCAGTTAAACGATATGCTGCACACGCAAACATGAAATCCTGCCATACAATCAAACCAAGTTCATCACAGGCTTCAAAGAAATTATCGACAGGATAATTACCGCCTCCCCATACACGAACAGTATTAAAGTTAGCAGCTACGCACTGTTTTAGTAAGTCATACGTACGCTCTGGAGTAATGCGACTGTAAATATTATCTTCTGGTATATAATCTGCTCCCATTGCAAAGATATCGACACCATTTACTCGGTGGCAGAAGCACTCCCCGTATTCATCATTTTCACGATGAATTGTTAAGGTACGTAGACCATATTTTCGTGTCCATTCATCAACAACATTGCCTTCGCAGATTAATTCCACTTTAATTGTATATAACGGTTGTGCACCATAGCCATTTGGCCACCATAACTGTGGATTCTCAACGGTTATAGTGGAAGGTGCATCTTCATAAACTTTACTATCTCCATCTGGACTAGTTATTGTTACACGGTAAGAACAATCCACTTCACAACAGCAAGATTCAGACGCTTCATCATTGGAAGCTAACTCAACTTGCACATCCACGTCTAACGTTACAAGATTTTCTTCATGTGTCTGAGTGATATAAACGCTGTCAAGTCTTGCTTTATTAACTCCTAGTAATTTTACTTCTTTCCAAATTCCCATATCTGGTAATCTTGGACCCCAGTCCCATCCAAACATGCAATGCGCTTTTCTAAGATAAGAAAACCCTCTCATAGCATCGGTAGAACCATCTTGTGGGTAGCTTAAGTGCATCTCTTCGATATATTTTGTTGGAGAATGAAACTCAACGCGAAGCACATTCTCTCCTTCTTTTAACAAGTCTTTTACCGGAAACTCCCAGGTACGATGCATATTAGCAACAGACTCTAATAATGTATCATTAAGGTAAATATCCGCTAGCGTATCTATTCCTTCAAATTGTAAAATTATATCATCAGATTTAAGTAAACTATCTTGCACTTCAAAACTTGTTTCGTAAGTATAGTCTTTGTCACAGAGTTTTAACGCTTCTAGTTCATTATCCCTCCAAAATGGATCCTCCATTAATCCGGCATTGAGCAGATCTGAGTAGACAGAACCTGGAACTGATGCAGCAACCCATTCCCCAGCGCCAACTTCTTTCATTCTCCAGTTCTTGTTTAGTGTAATACTAGTCATAATTATCTCCTTTGCGTAGAAATATTTGCTGATTCTATCTTACTGAAAGCAGCCTTTAATGAATAGTAAAATCATATGCAAAAATAGTATAAATCTCTTCTTATTATCGGACTACCTCCAAATAATTTTGAATTAACTCACTATTTTACCGTAATTACTGTGGTAAACGACTTGGTCTTTTTATTCTTTAGCACAATTGTTGTTTTAATCTTAACCGTGCCTTTCTTTAATGCAGTCACAGTTCCTTTTTCTGAAACCTTGGCCACACTTTTTTTACTCGATTGATAAGATATGGACTTAATGTCATCCTTTGAAGAGATAGTAGGAAGAATCACTCCTAATTTCACTGTCTTTTTGCCCTTAACTGTCTTTTTCGTTAAATTGATTTTTGTGTCGTATACAGAGAAAGACATATTTTTCCCAGAATTTTTTGGATTATATGCTTTTGATGCCATAGGATATTTTTTATGAAAAGAAGATGTTTCATAGATACTATCCCGATAATGATTCTTTTTAAAAAATGATTCTTCCTTCAAAAAATAATTGTAATTATTTATGCCGTCAATGTCCGTATCGTTCCAAGTAACATCAACGTTATACCACTTATCACCAAGCTTCACAATGTTCCACGCATGAGGTCCCAAATCATTACCATTAAAAGCTTCGCCAAATACAATTTTGCAATCGACCCCTGCTGCCACACACATCTTATAAAACAGCATAGCATAACCGTTACAAACAGTTTTACCTTTCTTTAAGCCATCATAGGCACTACGGTTATTAGTATTAAATGTGTAATCATAGGATACTCTTTTAATTATGTAATCATGAATTTTCTTAATTTTTTGATAAGGATTTAATCCATAACCTATTATTTTTTGACTTTTTAGAATCTTTTTAATTTGGTCGTTTACATATTTTGTTTCCTTAGCACTTTCGTGATAACGAAAGGAAAGAACATATTCCCCACCATCATTTCCTCCTCTGTAACTGGCATTGCATTCATAAAACACCGTCATCAGATAATCTCCATCATCTGTTGTCTTTTTATCATCTATAAAAAATGAGCTAAAAATTCCATTGCTTAGATTCTCACCATAATTATTATTTCCATTATCCATAAGGAAGTTACTATCCTTAAAATTAGCCCGAAATGACACAGAAGACTTTCGATTTAAGACTGTATTATATATTATTTGATAAACATCCTTCTTAGATTTTGCTTCCTTCTGCTCTGCGGCTAAAGCATGGTCTGTCCCAAACGGCATTACTATGCTCCAAAGGAACACGATTACCATGATTGCACGATACATCCGTTTACGCATATTATATTCCTCCTGTCAATAATCTCTTGTTACTATTAATATCGGAAGATTTAGAATATTTTCAATACTTCATAGTAATCTTTTATTAGACACATTATGCCAATCTATGCTAGCCAGACTCTAGTGCTGACGCGCTATCACGATAGTGACAAACTTCCATATGCGCGTCATGTGCATCCCCCGGAGCATTTTTTATGGCATAGGAAATTAGCAATTTCCTATGCCATAAAAAATAGGATATCTTTATAGACATCCTATTTTATCATGTATATTTACTTTTTGAAATTAATAACCATACCATTAACAGTTATTTTCATAACATCGTCTTCAAGAGTAATTTTTGATTCCTCACCATCACCAGTAAATACATAGCTATCACCATCTGCTTTCCAATTCGCTGTCTGATCCTCTTCACCAGTTACTGATAAAATGGCTGTTCCATCGCTCTTTACTTCGATTGAGGCCTCAAATTCCTGACCTACCATCTCAGCAAACTTCTCCAATTCCATTGTCTGGCCATTTGCCTCGATTGATACTGCTTTCCATGTCCCCACTATTGGATCCTTGCTGCCACCACATGCTACAAGACTCAAGCACGCTAATGCCATTACCAAAATTAGCGCAAGTAACTTTCTTAGTTTCATTAAATAATCCTCCCTAAAATATGTAGTTATAAACTCGAAGTCTATTATATACTATATGCCCGTAATATTCCAGTATAACTTCAAAATATTTCCATATTAAGATTATTTATAGATACCTTTAAAGAAAATGTAGTAGTTCGCTAGGTTGGTCAATAAGCCTTTTACAATTCAATTTCTCTAACTCTTTCTTACTCCGAAACCCCCAACTTACCAACACGCAATCTAACTCTGCATTAATTGCCGTATCATAATCAACCTCAGAGTCTCCTACATACAGTACAGATTCTTTATTCACCTCTAACTGTTTTATAACTCGTTTCACCATATCCGGAGCAGGTTTTCTAGGGACATCCTTACGCTCTCCTATAGCAATATCAAATAGATCCTTAAAATAGTAATCCGCTAATTCTATTACTGCAAAATCTGCTTTATTTGAAACGATTGCCAGATGATATCCTCTCATTTTTAACTCGTTAAGTAATTCCATTATTCCCTCATATGGCCGAGTCTTTATACTAGAATTCACTTTATAATATTCCCTAAACTGTTCGTATGCTTTCTCAATCTTTTCTGTTGGTTCGTTTACTGGGACGCTTCTTTCTATGAGTTTGTATATCCCATTTCCTACATAACTCTGAATCTTACTCACCGAATGTTCGGGCCATCCATTTGATTTCATTACATAGTTGACACTATTCGCCAAATCATCTATTGTATTTAACAACGTTCCATCAAGATCAAATATTATAGTTTGATAGTTCAATCTTTGCACTCCTTCACTTTCACTATTTAACTGAAAACGGGCACCAAACAGCCCTTAGTTAATTACCTTCTGTCTCTGTAATATAGTTAACAATCAAGTTATTATATTTTTCTCTTTCTTCTGCATGTACCATATGCGTTCCATATAATAGTTCCCATCTGCAATTAGGAATTCTATCATAGATTGCTTTTGCAATAAGTGGTGTTGCCTCATCCATCAGGCCTGACGTAACCAAAGTAGGGATAGCAATGGTATGTAATTGGTCCGTCACATCCCAATCCTTTAATCTCCCAGTTACAACAAATTCACTATGTCCCTGCATCAACAGGTAGCACTCTGGTTCATCATCAAATGATTTTTTAATATAATCCGGATATGGATTAAGCATACAAACATGCCTGCGATAATACTCATCATAACCCTCTTTGTAACCATTATAATCATAATTACCTGTACTCTCCCCAATGTCAATAGCTTTTTGCATCTCTTTGGGCAGATAGGAAAGCAAACGCTTTGCTTCACTTACCCACAACGGAATAGACGCAGGTGAACTCGCAATAATAAGACTGATTACTCCATTGGGCTGACTAATCGCATACTGCATTGCCAGCATTCCTCCCCAGGAATGTCCAAGAATATGAACCTTCTTAAGACCCAATGCTTCCCTAACCACATTAACTTCCTCTTGCCAAAGCTCTGTGCTATAATCAATGCAACCATCTGGCACCTTAGACATTCCACACCCTAGCTGATCATAATAAATAACTGCATGCCCTGTCTTAGCTATATCATCTAATGATTTTAAATAGCTGTGATTAGAACCAGGCCCACCATGCAGTACTAGTAAGGGAAACTTTCCCTCTTCGCATTTTCCTACAATCCGGTACCAGGTCTTATATCCCATAAACGGAATATATCCTGTCAAAACATCCATATTCATGTTCTCCCTTCTCTCCTATACAAGATAGAGTGTCGCTTGCTTCTTTATATCTTAAAAAATGAGTGGTACTTTTATTGTACCACCCAATCCCATAATTATAAGTTTTCGTTTGTCTTTCTCTCCTATTTTTGCTGGCATTTTTCATTCAATGCCCTGGTACCTCTCATTATCTCTTCTGCTATTGTATTTACTTCTTCCATTACTAGAATATTTTTTTCAACAATATTCTTTGCTTCATCCGAAGATGCTAATACTTCTTCAGTGATTGCAGACACACCTTCAATATTTTTTTGAAGCTCACTTGTATTACTGTTGACCTGCGCCATGCTATTATTTAATAGCGAAACAGATTCCTGAACCGTAACAACACGATTCTTCACTTCGCTAAAGCTTACCTTAACACCCTCAATTGTTTCATTTTGTGCTCCATTGGCTAAAAGCATCTCTCCTACTGCTGCTTTCATTGCACCAATCTCTTCCCATACTGCATCTCCCTACTATCTTAAGTAATTAACACAAGTATTATGTCGGTCTTTGTCTAATGAAAATTAATAGTATTGTGTGCAATGATATTTTATTTTTAAATATGGTTGAAACTATATGTGAAATAGTCTAAATTAGAATTATATAACCAAAATAAAGCAATTTTTTCTATTATACAGGGGGGACGCCATGAATAAATCATTTTCTGCTTTGTGTATCCTAGTTCTACTTCTATGTTCTTGCTCAAATAGCACCTCAACAAATATAATTACTACCACACCAACTCCTCTACCATCTGTATCTGACATTATACCATCCAAATCTCCTTCCAAAGAACCTGCTTCAAGCGAACCAACTACTTCAGAAGGAGTAAACACAGGTGGATTTACAATTTCCAAAGAAGAGTTTCCAGAAATTGATGGTACAATTGCAACTCAGCCACTTTCCCATGCTCTCTATGAGTCTCTCACTGGTGCTACGAAAGAAGAGGCACAAGATGCGATTACCCACTGTGCTTATTACCAGGAGGCACCATATGAACGTCTGATAAATGGGGAAGTAGATATGATACTTACAATTAAACCCTATAGCCACTTTTCTAGAGAAGCAGAAAGCCATGGTATTACATTAATAGCAGAACCAATTGCTCAGGATGCCTTGGTATTTGTTGCGAATGCAGCCAATCCTATAAAAGAGTTAACTACTGAGCAGATTATTGATATCTACAGTGGCAAGATAAGCAACTGGTCCAAGCTAGGTGGACAAAAGGGAACAATTATTCCATTTCAACTACCTGAATACTCTGCTGGTGATTTCTATTTAAATCACGAGATTATCATAGAGGATCCATTAATGAAGCCACCCGATTATAATTATGGCGTTGAGACCTACATAACAAGAGATATGGCAAGATACGACAACAAGATTAACTCTCTCGCCTATTCCTCGTTCTATTATGAAACCTTTATGTCAAGACAGCCCGATAGAAAATTCTTAAAAATAGATGGAGTAGAGCCAAGCTTAGAATCCATACATAATCAATCTTATCCATATATTATGCCTTACTATGCTATCATTCGAAGCGACGAAGATACTAACTCTGTGACTCATCAATTATTTGATTGGTTAACGGGTGAAGAAGGCCAAACACTGATTGCCTCACTAGGTTATATTCCTGCAGATCCTAATATGGATCTCCAGACAGAATTAGATGAAACATTACTTATGAGTTCGTCTAGTTTATTAAAGGATGATACTACGTACACCGAAAAGATATTTGCGTTTGAAGACAATGAACGCCTAATTCTGAACCCTTCAAAACATACTATCTTTGCTATGGATAATAAGGGGAATATTACGAATCGGCTATATAACGTGTTTTCCTTTTATGAATGGCGAGGGCATGATAACCCTATAACGGAACCTTTTATCCTCAATGAAAACGTCCCATTACTTCTTAGTACAAGCCTGGATTATTTAGATGATAAAAAGGGTGAGGAGGATGTCAGAGAATGTTATGGTGCTTATAATCTTCTAAAAAATGAGTGGATTGTTCCACTTCAAACAAAACCACTATATTTAACCGCACGATATATTTATAGTACGGATGCCATTTATGATTATCAGGGCATAAAATTACTGAAAGCAAAAGAGGAATTCAGGTTAATCGGTAACACTGTCTATGTAAAAAAATCCTCAAGCATCACTTATTATGACAAGAAAACTCTTCATATTAAGCAAGTTGAGGACCTAGATCATTACAAAAGGCAAATTTCACATCAAGACTATACCTATGATATAAAATCGGGAAATTCCTTTTTATATGACTTAAATGGTGAGAATGTTTTTGACGCAATCACCTTTGTAAAGAATAATAAGCTCCAAGAACAAGATATTACAGGGGGCTTTTTCCAATGGATTAATGAGGATACAAAGTCTGCTCTTGTTGAATATAACAAAACCTACTATATTACAGATTTGGAAGGTAATATCAAAGAAAGTGTTCCGGAGCACTACAAACGTGCATCAAAAGACATGTTTTTCTGGTATGAAAATGATTGCCTTCATATTGTAAATATTACATCAGGTAAAAAAACTACTATTACAGGTTTAGAGTTACCATCCGACATGTTTCTTAGGATTGAATACGAATATCCTTATACCCTTATTAATAACGGTGTAGCACACTTACTTTATTATGGCAATACCCTCTTATCTTCATGTGACTCGTACCAAGTACTTAGCGACAACTGTGTGGCACTTTATCAACAAAATACAGCTCTTATTTATGTCAATGCAGATTTGAAGTATACTTCGTTAGATAATGAATCGGTGTACTACGCAAATGATGATTTTATAGCAACAAAGCGTGGAAACGTCTTTACACTTTCAGATTACAACGGTAACATTTATTATCAGTGTTATGACAACACAGAACATTAGAATGATATGTTACGCCACCGGTACGACAATTGTAACAGCAAACCAGTCACCTTCTAACTCCGCATAAATATCTCCCTGCATATTACGCATTAACTGCCGGCAGATATAGAGTCCAAGTCCATTACCTGATTGGTTTGCTACATTCGAACCGCGCCAAAAGCTATCAAAAATGTGAGGGAGTTCATTGCCGTTTAACGAGCATCCGCTATTCTTTACTGTTATAAGCCTGCAATCCTCTTCTTTTGAAAATGAGAGTGCTATCTTTTTACCATCCCCATACTTAATTGCATTCTCGATAATGTTTTGAAGTACCTCAATAGTACGATTCAGATCTCCTCTTAAAATGCAATTTTGATAGGTAGACACTTCCAATGTAATGTGTAGTAATTCTAACTTCTCTTGATAAAATAACTTGGTTTGTTTGATCAGATCCCCCAAATAGAATTCTCCAGGTTCTGTTTTTAGGTTAAGAAACTCTTCTTTGGAAGCCTGAATGATCTGTAATATGTAATTTTCAATTTCATCTGTTTTCTGATCGATTTTATTAGCAATTTCCATACGCTTTTCTTCTGTTCCATACAGATTCTTAGACATCGCTTTCGCATACAATTTTATTGCGCTAAGCGGTGTCTTTATATCATGAGAGATAGATAAAATTAATGTCTGTTTTTCTTTTTGCAATAACAACTCCTTTTTCTTATGTGTTTCTATATTTTCACGCAGCAAATCTAATCCCCAAACAAATCGACCAAAAAAGCGATTTTTATTTTCTTTCAACGGCATAGTTAGGTTACCCTTTGATATTTCAACTGGTACCTCACGTAATATATATAAGGGCTTGATAATCCTAATCCGTAACACCCAAAGAATAAGCATCGTCATTATTGTCACCAGTATCATAACAGTCGTAACGACCATTCTTGCGGTTTGATAAGGATTTTCACTACGAATATAATCAAAGCGATACAGTTTTCCATTTATTTCACGGATCGTATAATCATAATCTGAGGAAGTATAAAAATCGTCTAGGTGCTGCTCGTCTGACAACGCTGCCACTCGGACTACATTAGGATACTCTTTTTTATCAAACTCTGTGGTCCTTGTTTCTTTAATCCTTTGCATGAGTCGGTTCACTTCTACTAGGTATGGCCTAGCTGACTCTGATGTATCCAGACTTTTCATATACCAATTTACTGCAATGATACTTCCTAATAATAAGATACCAATCAGCGCGATAAAACGATGATACCCCCTCATCTATTCAAACCTGTACCCTGTCCCCCATACGGTAATAATTCGTAGGGGATTTTTAGGGTCCTTCTCAATTTTTTGACGCAACCATTTGATATGAACGGTTAATGTCTGTGGCTCACTAAAGCTATCAAAGCCCCAAACTTTATTGAAAATAAACTCTTTCTTCAAAGTACGACCCTTATTTTCAATAAGTAAAAGTAATAGTTCAAACTCCTTAGCAGTTAAGTCGAGCGCAACTCCATTACAGCTAGCCGTTCTCTTCGTCAGATGTAAAGACAAATTGCCATCCGTAATGCACTCACTTTCATAACGCCTCTTAAAAATTCCGTCAATCTTTGCCATAAGAATATCAATATCGTATGGTTTCTCTATGTAATCATCTGCCCCCATTAAAAGTCCATTTAGCTTATCGTTTTTTTCTCCCTTTGCACTGACAATAATTATTGGAGTATTACTATTTTCACGAATACGACAACAAACCGCAAATCCGTCTATCCCCGGCAACATAATATCAAGCAGTACCAGTCGGACAGAATGTTCTTCGTAAAACGCAAGTGCATCCTCTCCGCTGACACATAACTTGACAGAGTATCCAGCCGCTGTCATAAAATCAACTAACAAACCACCAATTTCAACATTGTCTTCTACGATTAAAATATCCGTCAAAACAGGCCTCCCCTCCAGGAACTTATCTTCCTACCAACCCATCTCCATCAGCCAGTTACTTAATACACGTTCGCGCTTACGAAGATCTTCTCCATCACTGTATCTATCTAAATTATATTCTCCTTGAATATTTCCGTCAACAATATACAGAACTCGGGTACATTTGGCTGCCACTTTTACATCATGAGTAACCAGCATAATAGTGGTGCCCTCTTCATTAATCTTATTAAGTTCACTCATTACCTGATCGGAAGAACTGCGGTTAAGTGCTCCAGTAGGCTCATCAGCAAAAAGCACTTTTGGATTATTAATCATACTTCGGCAAATACAGGCTCTCTGCAATTGACCACCGGAAACTTCGTTTATATCGTTCTCTGCCACATCCAGTATTCCTAACTTTTTCATTAAAGCCAAACCATACTCGGTTATCTCTTTTTTGCTTTTCGCATTTTTCTTGGACTGCATTGCTGGTAAGATAATGTTATCAAGCACCGTCAGATTCTTTAGCATATACATCTGCTGAAAAATGAATCCCATTTCATTAAGTCGTACTTGCGCTATTTCTTTTGCTTTCATACTGGAGATATCTGTTCCATAAAATATGGTAGAACCAGAAGTAACTCGATCCATTCCTGATACCGTATACAGTAACGTTGATTTTCCAGATCCAGAAGGACCCATAATGGCTATCATTTCTCCCTCATTGATTTCGAAATTAACATTTTTTAAGACATTATTTTGTCGTTTATTCACAATATAAGTTTTACATAAATCTTTTACGGCAATTGCGTTACTCATAATCTAATCCTCCTATTCAATACTATTGGTTTCCTGGGCTGAGATTCGTCTCACACCAAGAGTAGTTAATATAGATGCTATCATCGTTCCAACAAACACAATCCCAGGATATATTATATATGCCTGCAAAGGCTGTATAGTAAATTCAATATTTTCAGCACCCATAATTCTAAAGATCGGTCCTATCGTAATGTGCAATAGTGGATAGGAAATAATTAACCCTATGATAGCTGCCACTATCATTACTATACCTATTCTGGTACATTGCCAACGCATAATTGCACCGTTATGAAATCCTATTGCTTTCATCGTCCCAATCTGTGCTCGTTCCTTTGTCATAAAACTCTTAACCATTAATACTGTAACTAGCATATTAATGAATATAACTACCATTACAATCAAAGAACCAATACTCTCTAATGAATCAGAGATACCACCTAGCATATGGCTTAAGAACTCCTCGCCCGTCATGACTTCGTACTCTGGAAAAATAGTTTTTAATTGCTCGAAATATTCTTCTTTTTCTTTCTCAGTATAGGAATCATCAAATGTAATTTGAATAGCAAAGACACCGGCAAGATTCTTATAATCAAATTCAGTAAAACATTCGGAGAAACGAATCCCTTCCCCCATATTATTCATTGACTGATAAAGCGCCGTTACAATAAACTCTTTTTCAGTTGAATGGAGTTTCACCCTAATGGTATCACCGATCTTTGCATCAATATAATCCGCGGTAAGATGGGTAAGTGCCACTTCATTTTCTAACATTGGAGGAATGCCTTCGGAATAAGTATACCGATCAGCCTTAATATTAATGCCTTGCAGCGCCATTGATGCATAGCTTTTCTCCCCTTTAGTAACTTTATTTTTTGAAAATAATTCTGTCGTTGTAGTTGCTTTTATTCCTTCTTTTTCTAAGGCTTTATCAAATGTTTGCAGATAGTTACGAATTTTTTTGGCATCACCAGCGAGTATTATATTCTCAATTAACTTCTCCTCGCTTAACAGATACGCATCACTTTTTGCCATACCAAACACCGGTATTATATTCTCTGAACGTAATGTGCTTACCGTATTTACTGGCAATGTAATGAGGATGATTCCAAGCGTAAAAGTAAGAATAAGAACCCCAAATCGTTTGATGTTACTAAAAATATCATTGATTGCTAAGAAGGTTACAGGTGACCATCTGAAATGATGCAATCGAATGAATCCTTTTCCCTTAAACCTCTCTCCATTCGAACCATTTCGAATAGCATCAACTGGACTGTATTTTTTGATTTTTCCAGTACAGTGAAGGCTGAATAACTGAATGATTAAAACAATAGCCAGTGCAGTACCGATATGAAGATACCAAATGTTACTTCCTGCTTCCATAACAATGGTTTTAGAGACCTGCTCAATCATCATATTCCCGAATGGTATACTTAATAAAAGTCCAATCAACGCACCTACTACAGAAAGTGCAACATATTTTACAATGTACAAGCCACGAATTTGTAGATTCTTAATTCCAATTGCTTTCATAATTCCTATTTCCCGGTATTCTTCAGCCAGAGTAAAGTGTATTGTGAATCTAAGGATTAAAAAGGAGATTAATATCAAGCATACACTCACTACTAAGAGCATTCCAGCTATAATCATATCCATTAGATAAGACGTCTTAATCAGATTCTTATCTCCCGAAAACATAACCGGTATGCCTGCTTCATTAAACTGAGTCACAAATTGTTCCAAATCGTTTGTATAAATGGAATACATTTCACCATTCATAACAGATTCATGATACAATTTGTTAAAATCCTCTTCACTGAGCAAAAACCGTGTTGCTCCCATCATGGATGAACCGAAAATAATGTCTTTTATCGCTCCCTTTATTGTAAGGGTAATCTTCTCTTTTCCTATCTCGAATACAAGTTTATCACCTGACTCCAAATCATTCTCGCTAAAGACAAGTGTGTTTACATAAACCTCGCCCTGTTTTATCTCAGTCAATATACTATTGTCAGATTTAAAAAACTTTTGGTGGTTGGCTTTTATACTACTAACCACTGAAGTCCCATTAAATTCAATAGATGTGCCATCCTCATGACAAATATTATTCTTCGATAGAAAGGCCGCTTTATCACTAACCCATCTGTCAACATTTTCACTATCATTAAGCATTTGGTGAAATTCATCTTTAACTTGGTTAGGTAGTTCCTTGGCACAGATGACATAGTCTCCCATTTGTGACTTTTCAATATAACCTTCCATTGCATTCATAATCGATAGCAGATTATTGACACTGGAGGCAATAAATGTAGTAGCAAGTATAACAAAAAGTAATAGTATAAAATTCATTGTCTTTTTTCGCTTTAAGTCCTTGCGAAGTATAGATATATACATATGTGTTCCCCCTTGATTGATTGTGAGCTTAGTATAACGTCCAAATTATTAAATAATCCTTAAATAAAATTGTAATTTAGAAAATATTTCTAACTCCAAAAAAGTGTCTTCGACACTTCAACTCCCCTAGCCCCTCATTCATGAGGGGAATTTGGGGTTTCTTTTTGTGTCACTTTGATTCATAATAGTCGTATGAATAAATTACAAAAAATATTTAATGACC
>JAEYSV010000067.1 GCA_023434365.1 Bacillota bacterium
GTTGTGTGGTAACTCCAATTATACTCGAAAATAAGGGGTCATTGTTTTTTTATTTAAAAAAGAAGTGTAACCCTTGAAAATATAAGGTTTTAATAACAAAGAGTAGTGTAAAACTTTACACTAACATAATTATGAAGGGAGTCTGAGTATGAACAAAGTTAGGAATTTTATATTAGGATTTTTCACAGTAGTATTTGTTGTGGGGGCCATGGTTGGTACACTCTATCTAGTTCAACAAAGATCAGAAAATACAGCGAAGCAGTCAGAAGATGAGAATATTGAAGCAACAAAATCACCGTCAACGGAGATCGCAATTGCCACAAATATGCCCACTGTAAAACCAGACAAAACAAAAAAGCCAGGTAAAATATCTAAGGCGCAATCGATAGAAGATGAGGCGGGTAATTTTAATCCACTAAAAGACTACCTTGGATATATTGAAAGCACAAAAACAACCTGGAATCAGGAGAAACCTGAGGTGCCAGTATATCTAGAAGAGGAATTGTTTGATCCTTGGCATGGTATTAAGTTTAATCAAGATGCAGGCGGAGTACCAGAAGACTGTATGGCATCTAGAGGAGACTGGACTGATATTATCTTTCGGTATTTACCGACAACGGCGATACGGGAAGGGAAAGATAAAAGCTATATCTATGCGATGTATGATTCAGAGACAGGAATAAGACTATATCTATTCTTCTCAAAGAGTAAACATAGCTACAAATTCCTAGATGGTTTTCCTGTTAAAATGAGTAAGAAACGACCTTATTCGGATTTTGCATCGCTTCAACCGGGGGATTTGTATGAGGAAGTTGTAGCACTCGAACCATCAATAGATTCTCAGTTTCGAGAAAAGTGGGATAATTTTTCGGATTCCCCGTTAGAAAAAGTTATTGAAGACGGAGACGGACCGGCTACAATTCATATATTAACGGACGGGGCAATTAAGATTGATTATATACGAAATTCGAACAAACAATATGTGATTAGCAATATAATTTACGCAAAAGATTTTGTATTAGAGGGTTTGGATGGAAAGACCTGCTACGAGATTCACCCAGATGATTATGTAGAGGAATAATGTAGAACGAACGAGAAGGAGGTAGCTGGAATAATCAGCTACCTCCTTCTCGATAGTGTGTGACTGATGCTTTTTGTTATTACCTCATTTACAGATTTATTTTATATTAGCATTCTTTTTTTAAGAAAGCTAAATCATAAGCAGGGTTGATTGCGTAGAAATTTCTAGCGTCCAAATGATCTTGAGTGATTCTTAGTGCTTCTCCAAACCGTTGGAAATGGACTACTTCACGTTCTCTTAAGAAACGGATAGGATCACATACTTCAGGGTCAGTAATCAGTCTTAAAATGTTATCATAAGTGGTTCTTGCTTTTTGTTCTGCTGCTAAGTCTTCCACTAAATCGGTAATTGGATCGCCTTTGGATTGGAAGAAACAAGAGTTAAAAGGAACGCCTCCGGCTGATTGAGGCCACAAGCCGAGGGTATGGTCAACGTAATATTTATCAAAGCCACTTGCTATGATTTCATCTGGAGGAAGATCCTTAGTAAGTTGATAAACGATTGCGGATATGATTTCCATATGCGCTAATTCTTCGGTACCAATGTCAGTTAATAATCCTTGCACTTCTTTATAAGGACATGCATATCTTTGAGATAAATATCTCATTGATGCAGCCAATTCTCCATCAGGTCCACCAAATTGACTCATGATGACTTGAGCCATCTTAGGGTTGCATTTTGTAATATTTACTGGATGCTGTAATCTTTTCTCATATTGCCACATTCACTAACAACCTCCCGTCCATGGCCAAGGTGTAGTTGCCCAGGTCCATTCATTCTTGCAATAATTGTGTTCTACTAAGAGAGGTTCATAAGCTTTTGCGTATTCTTCTAAAGCTTCCTTTCTTAACGCACTATAATCTCTATAATATTCTAAAGCATTTTCGTCAGTTGGATGAGTGTCGAGATAAAGTACACAATCATCAACTGCGAAACTTACTTCATTAATAAATTGCAGCAATCTGCATTGATCGTCATTTTTCATAATCTATTACCTCACTCTTAATCCACATTTTATCCAGAATGGTTTAACTAACTCTGGGAATATTGTTCCAGCTTTTAAAGCATGGCATGATTCAAATACTTCATTCCATTGTTGCATTGGTACATAACACATAGCTAGAGGCATTACATCAACAGCTTCTAAGGATGTTGTTGGTCTTCTTGTGTCTGCATATGGCATGCCACCAACTCGACCTGGTGACATTCCTGCTCTAGTCCTTGTATCATAGGTAGGATAGCCGCATTGATTACATGCACTTCTATTAGGAATTGCAGTACTGTTTACGTCTTGATCATAAGATTGGTCCATTTTGTTAATCCTTTCAAAATAATTAGTATTTCGTTTCAATAGTATAGTATGAAAAAAATGCAGTTTGGTGCAATTAAATAACCCTTTTCTTCTAAAAAGAGACTCCTTTCATGCCTAATCATTTTGACTCCATAGGGAAAGAAGGCGAGTGAAGATAGGTTAGTTATATTGAAACCAGATACGATTTTGATAGGTATCAATCGTACAAATAGTTCCAAGTGGTATTGTTCCCATTGGTTTATCGTGACCGGAGTGTACACGATATAATACAGGTTTATTATAATCATTAAAAAAATCGACGAAGAAATCATACATCGTATAGGTTTTCTCATTACTATTTTCACAGTCAAGAAAATCGCCGAGGAGAATGCCATTTACTTGACTTAGGATATCAGAATGTTTCAAATGGTGCATCAATTTGTCACATCGTGGGAGGGACTCCCCTACATCCTCTAAGAATAAGATTTTTTCACGGAAATCTGTCTGATAAAAGGTTCCGATGGAAGGGCTCAGTAAAGAAAGACAACCGCCAATGATACGCCCGCTAGCGATTCCCTCACATATAGGGTGAAAGGGTTCATTGTCTGGATTCGTAAACTCCAGGTATGAGGGCATGTTGATGGCACGAAAGAAACTATTCTTCGTATAGGTGTCAAAGTTTTCGATCATATTGGAAGAGACCATTGGTCCGTGGAATGTTACAAAATCACATAATGAGTGAAATGCCAGATGAAGAGCCGTAACATCGCTATAACCAACAAATATTTTAGGGTTTTGCCGAATCATTGAATAATTAAGAAGATCCATCAACTGAGTGCCTCCATATCCACCACGTAAGCAAAAGATTGCCTTAATTTTGGGGTCCGCAAACATAGAATTGAGATCATTGGCCCTTGTATTGGCGGATCCTGCAACATAACCATGGAGGGATTGTTCCACTGCTTTTCCAAGTTCCACCTGATATCCCATTGAGAGAATCAACTGAATACACTTTGCTAATTGTTCCGGTTTTACTGACGAACTAGGGGTAACAAGGCCGATGGTATCACCATAACTTAAAGGAAGGGGATAATTCATAACACACCTACTTTTACTATTTACTAAATACTATTCATTTGACATGAAAGTGAACCGTATTTTTTGTTATTTATCCTATCAAGTAAGTTCCTTGCTTCTTAAGAGGAATGCCAATATCTGCGTGTATAGTTTATAGGATTAGAGCGTCAAAAGCCCTTCAGAAAACTTGGCTTAGTCAATTTGCACAATTACAAAGTAAATTAAAGTGATACAAGACATAGTTCAATGAGCAACTGTATGAAGTCGTTGGCACTTTGGCCCTGTATTTTAGGGCCTT
>JAEYSV010000012.1 GCA_023434365.1 Bacillota bacterium
TAAGGGCGCGAAGCGCCGCATTTTTCGATTTACTTGTCAAGTGGTTTAACAAAAAAAGTGGGGGATTTTAATAAAAAAGGAATCTAGAAGCCTTGATTTTACTGGCTTAAAGATTCCGAGAGACTATTGATTAGAATAGGAGGATAAAAGAATGGCTTCTTGGCAATTTAGTTGTAATTTAATAAATAATAACGCTGAGTTTTCTTTTAATCAAGAGGAGCGTAATATTTTGTGGGGAGATTTTAAATTACAAGTTGAATCAATACCAAAAATTGAGCGTGTCTTGAAGCCCCAAAAAAGTTGGTCAGTAGATATTAAACAGTATGGAGAGTTAGATAGTCATTGTTTAGAAATATCATTTGACAAAGATAGAATAGAGGAAATCTCTTTAAGAATTGATCTGAGAGAGCTAAATAAAGATGTTTTTGATGAAATTTTGGACTTTATTAAATCAAATAATGCATTGATTTTACTTCAGGATGGTAGAATTATTGAACCTGAGCAAGGTGTATTGTTGAATGAAATAAAAAAATCAGATGCATATAAGTATGTTAGCGAGCCAAATAATTATCTTGAGAGATTTGATTTAAGTAAATAGCATAAGAATGCCTAGCAAACCAATAAAACGGTTGCCGGGTTTTCTTTTACTCAAAAGCAATAAAGTAAATACAATATATATAAAATTATATTTATAATAAAAACACAATTATATAATAGTTGCAAATCTGGTGGCAGTAAAGGGTTCGGACAATTTTGTGGTGGTAAGCTTTCAAGGCAACGATAATATTTGTCAAATAGGAGGCATGGTAATAATGGAGATAATAACTAATAAACTTATGGAATTTTACATTGATACCTTAGAAAAATGCGGGACATACTTATTAAAAATGAGCGATGAAGATATTGAGTATATTATTTTTGAGGAGTTCGATGTAGGGGCAATTTCATTTCTACATGATGATACTTTAGCAAAGCTCAAAGAAGCAAATTTGATAACTGAAGAGATATCTCAAAAAAGTTCTGTGTTAAGGAGTAACTTTTTGCTTCTTCAAAACACTGACCTGTGGAATGTCGATTCCGTTAGAAATAGTGAAAACTGGAATGAAATCTTAAAATTATCAGATGAGATTAAGCTATTATTGCATCAGTAGTTTAGAGCATACAAGTGACGTAAAATAGTTATTAATTGATTACTTGGGGTATTACGAGTACTATGATTTTAGAAAAAGAGTGGTGTTTGTAGTATTTAGTTGCTAATTAACAATTTCACAAAACATCAGTAACCGCAGCAAAGGGGGGTGAAAATCTTCCCCTCTTTTCTTTTGTGAAAATATATCACAACGTAAGAGCTAGACGAGCCTTCATGTCACCTTGCTAGGGATGGCAATTTTCGCAGCCTTTAAGTACTGCTTTGGCCTGCGTTTGGGTGTAGTAGGGACCATTCTGTCAGCTCATTGGCAGCATGATTCCGGAACTGATGCAGAGGGTGCTAGAAAAGTTGGTTGTTTATGGCGGGACAGAGTTTATTGTATGGTTGATGGATGGGACTCTTTGGTTGGTAGGAAATAAACAATAAAGTAATACGAATGCATATTTATAACAAAGTTGTAAATAAATAGTTGACTCTTATAGAAAGGAGATGATACTATATTTATAGGCAAGTATTACAGGGGAGAACTTATAGAAATATAAGAAGATAAGGCATGAAGTCTATGGGGAGATAGGACTTGAGTGACGAGACAGAATATATGAATATCTTTTGATGATTTTAAGCTTTAAAGTTCTGATACTTTGGGGCTTTTTTTATTGGATAGATGATAAAAGCTTTTGAGAATGGAGCTCATTAGAATAATAGATGGTAGGTGATATTTTGAATTTCAATAAAAAATTATTGATAAGTTTACTGTTAATAATGTTTTTATTTGTTTCATGTAGTTCTTCTTCTGAAATACAACAAGGCGCTCTAATTTATCAAGGAGAATTATATTATAATGTTCCGAATGATGAATTTAGCGATTATATGCCAGATAATGTAATTGAAATTGCTAGAATGATTGGGTATATAGAAAACACAGCACTTCCTTCAGATGAGTTAACAAATAATATGTATATTTCAGCAGGTGAAAAGATATATATTCTTAATGATGATTATAGTACGTTATATATATGGAATCATAACGGATGTCTAAAGTTTACACAAAAAAATCATAAATAAATTTAACTCATCTAACGGCACTCTACACAGCATAGCTACTGTATTTTTATCTGATTATTCCTTTCAATAAAAAAGAGGATTAGGCGTTTGCGAAACGCCACACCCCGCATAAATACGGGATATTTTTTCTTACAAAATAAAACAACTCCTCACTGATTTGTGGTAAAATTTAAGTACGACCAAAAATTTTACACCACACACCAAGAAAGGAGTTGTACCTATATGATACCATACAAACAGCTTTCTTTGGCAAATATTTTTCAAGATTGCCAAGAAAAATTTCAAAATGACAAATATGAATTCCTTGAACTTCTTGAACAGACTATTAATTTAGAGGAAATTGTTCCGGTATCTTTTCTAATTCATTTCCGCGCTTCCACCGGAAGACCACGTAAGCACTTGCTTTTTCCAATGCTTTGGGCTCTTATTTTACAGCGTATTTTTTCGATTCCTACAGATTCACTATTAATTACATTTCTTAAATACTCTAAAGAATTACGTGATTTCTGTGGATTTGATGTTGTTCCTGACTCTTCTAAATTCACTCGTTTTAAACAAGATTTTCTTCCGGACTTACAATCGACATTCGATCATCTTGTTGATTTGACCGAGCCAATCTGTCAAAAAATTAACTCTGAACTTGCATCCATGACACTGTTTGATACTTCTGGTATTGAAGCTTGGGTCACTGAAAATAATCCTAAGTTCGCAAACCGTATCATTAAACAGTTAAAAGCATATAAAAAATCCAAGAATCTTGATGACTCTTACGATCCATACAAAGCAGCCTATAGAGCTATGCCTTCTCACGCAGCTGCAAATTCTGCAATCCAGCAAATGTACATCAATGGACATTTTTGCTATTCTTATAAGTTTGGTCTCATAACCAATGGACTTGGCATCGTTCGTGACATCACGTTCTATAACAAAGATTTTTTGTCTTCTCATCCTGATATCGTAGTAGAAAAGAAAGCTGATTCCCCTGATGAGGATAAATCTCTTGCAGACTCTAAAGCTTTAATCCCGGTACTAAAGGATTTCTTGACAAAGCACCCTCTCATCAATCCGAAGATATTTCTAGGTGATGCTGCATTTGATACAATCCAGATATATCATGATCTTTTTCATGAATTTCATTATGAAAAAGCATATATCCCTTTACGTGTGAAACTTAGTAAAGAAGATACTGGATACACCATGAACGAAAACGGAATCCCTTGCTGTCCACATGATTCATCACTTCCAATGCGTAGAGAAGGAAGTAAAACTCATCTTCGTTGTGGTTTACCTACTATGAAATTTGTATGCCCCAAAATGAAGTGGGAATACAATAAAGAGACCAAAACCAAACGCCGAGTTTGTCATTGTGATAATCCCTGTACGACTTCATCCTGTGGCCGCATGATTTATATTTATCCAGAGAAGAATTTAAGAGCATATCCTGGAACCTTACGTGGGTCTGTTGAATGGGATAAAACCTATAAAATCAGGGTAAATGTAGAAAAAACAATTAATCACCTGAAAGATAGCTTCTGTGTTGCTGGTAGAAAAACACAAAATGAAAAAACACTTCATGCAGACCTCTTGTTAGGAGGGATTACACAACTAATAACAGTTCTTGTTGCGGATAAAATCAATCAACATCAATACCTACGAAGCTTAAAACCGTTAATAGCATAACTTATCCTATAGTCACTTCGTTAACAACTGCATAGCAGTTGTCTATTTGTCATGTCTGTAAATAATGATTAGCCGTATAAGAGTGAAAAAATACAACCTTTCTTTACTCTAGTTAAAATAAGTTACAATTTAGAGTTAGTTTCGCAATCACCTAAAAAAGAGGATCCTAAACAAAAAAATAGGAGGTAAATATGAAAGAGTGTAAAAAGTGTCATAATAAATTAAGTTGGTGGGTTGTTTTAAAAGGTATATGTAGTATTTCTGAAACTATTACTTGTAATAAATGTAATACGCAATATGTTCATACTCGATTATCAAAGTTTTTTTCGAATATATGTATCATTATATTGCCTTTAATTTTCTCTAATATTACCCAGAAAAAATTAGATCTGGGCATGTATGGTATCTTAACTTTTATTATACCTTATATGATATTTCTTTTTTTATCTCCTTTTTTTGTGCATCTGAAACTAAAGTAATCTATTAGCAGGGTTAGTATTTTCTGTTCATATAGCAGTAACATGATAAAGATGTTACCAAATACATACAATTAAATATTAAATAGGGAGGTGAATTATGCTTTCGATAAAGATATTACTTATTTCATTATGTTTTCTGGTGTTATCCTGTGTTTGTGAATTATATCAAGTTTCATCAGGTTTCGGTGAGCTTTTCTCATTAATATTTCTGGTTATTGGAGTTGCTCTTTTTATTATTGGTATTTTCATACCTACTGAAACCGGTAATAAAAATAAATAACACAAAATGTAATGTTGTTATCTGAATAACGCTAATTACTAATTTTATTTGGGAATCTTGGCATTAACAATTTCACAAAACATCAATAACCGCAGCAAAGGTGGAATAAATTTTCCCCTCTTTTCTTTTGTGAGAATATATCACAACATAAGAGGCAGACGGGCCTTCATGTCACCTTGCTAGGGATGGCAATCTTCGCAGCCCTTAAGTTATTTCGGATTAACCGACAATATTCTTGCAACGACTAGATATGATGGTGACAAAACGACGTATTACTTATACAATAAGGATATAAATGGAAGTACCATCAACATTGTAACATCCGCAGTTACAAGTGTGAAAGTCTATACTTACGACGACTTTGGCAAGAGAACCACCTATGGGAGTAGTACATGCTACAATGAATTACATATACTGGTGCAATTTACGACGATAGTACAGGACTGTACTATATGTCGGCAAGATACTACGATCCGGATACCAGAAAATTTCTATCACAGGATATCTACCATGGGGAAGCAATATCATTAGAAGGAATAACAGAAAAATACCTTAAAGTTGTGATACTTTGAGGCTTTTTATTACGTTTCGGTATTAGGTAGTAAGAATGATATGAAAGCGGTGCTATAGGAAAAGAAGAAAAAGTTCTGTCAAGTATTAATGTATATTAATCATTTTCACTGTGTTTTTTACTTCAGGTAAGTATCACGAGTATTAGAACAATAATTTTCATAATATATGATGAATAGGAGTAAAGGACATGAAACAATGTATAGCATGCCAAAATAGAATAAGTTGGTGGAGTGTTTTTAAAGGTGTGTGTGGAACGTCCAAAACTATAACTTGTAATAATTGCAATAAGCAATATGTTATTACTGTATTTTCAAATTTTGTTTTATATATATTATTAATCGTACTGCCTACAATCTTAAGAATCTTTATTATATCAAAATTAGACTCGGGTATATATGGATTAGCATCCTTCCTATCCATTTGTGTAATATTTCTGTTTTTATCTCCATTTTTCATGAAACTTAAACCAAAGTAATACATAAGCAGGGTTTTATTACATAACTAATAGGCCCTGTTTTAAGCTGATATATAATTAATTAGAAGGTGAAGATGCCAAAATGATAAGAAAAATTGACGATATGAAAACAGACTATGAAGATCATTATTTTGTAATTGAGAAGATTTCTGATACAGATTATGTTATGAGAGGTTTCTCAAAATGTAAACGATATGTCATGAAGATACCAAAAGACCAGTAAAATAGACTTGCTGAAAGCATGAAACGAATTTGAAAATTATTCTAAAATAAGTTGATTTTTGCTGGGGGGGGTATAATAAAAAGAGGCAGACTATTGGCATATAGGTAGTGCGAATTGATTCAATACATACCTAATTGGCCCTGCTTTTTTAAGTAGAAAGAATAATTATACCAGGGGGAAACTTATTATGAAGAAAAAAATGAGTACGATAATTATTTGCCTAGTTCTAGTATTAAGTGCATGTGGTACGAAAGAAGAACCAACCATTAGTACATCTGATACTCCACAAATAAGTGATAATATTAGTCACACTACCAGTCCAACTCAAGAAACAAAAGTAAGTGAAAGCCCAGCTTCGCAAGAACCTAATGTAGACCCAAATGAGTATACTGGTTATGGGAAATTTGGATTTGATGTTGCTAATGAGATTCCTTTAGAGGAACAGGATGAGCGTTATAAAATTTTTGGAGTTATGTATAACGCCTATAAATTATATAAATATACGGATAGTGAGAACAAGCCAATAGAGGAAGTTGCAATCGAATTAGGGAAAGTGCTTATGGAGGATATGAAAGCAGATTATGAGGGAAAAAAATTTGTTGTAACGGAATATAATGATTTGTCAGCTGATATTAGTAGAGAGCATATTTCTGGAAATCTAGTTCTTAAAGATA
This sequence comes from Bacillota bacterium, assembly GCA_023434365.1. GTDB lineage: Bacteria > Bacillota > Clostridia > Lachnospirales > Lachnospiraceae > KM106-2. The sequence goes on from JAEYSV010000012.1 coordinate 6,600, forward strand.
ATCAGTGGCTGTGCCAGTTTAAAGCTAAATATAAGTATACTGGAGATTTCGGAGTTACAGGGACAATGCCTGCGGATATTGAGTGGATGGAAGATTTTGGTGATGATGGAAGCGGAGAAGATCACTATTTTGTAATTGAAAAGATATCAGATACAGATTATGTAATGAGAAGTTTTAATAAATGTAAACGGTATGCAGTAGAAGAGTAATAGTGGTTGCAGCTCTTAAGTACTGCTTTGGCCTGCGTCTTGGTGTAGTAGGGACCATTAACTCTATCTCGGACTCCTCATTGCATGAGTATCCATGTTATGGAAAAAAAGAAATGAGGAGCCTTTCTCTTCGTGGTAGCATTAATCTTGGTATTCTACCAACCATAATATAGTAAAATATACGTTACTAGTAATTCATTATATAATTAACCTACTTCAAATAAACCATCAAATATATCATGACTATCCTTTTTAGTTCCATCAGGAAATTCTATGGTAAACATACTATCAAGATAAAGCCATCCACTAACTCCATTCGCGCCTACAATTTGTACCCAATTCTTTGCATCATTTTGTATCATTTTTACCGTTTGAGGAGACATACTGATTTGATTACTAGACTTATCCTTACTAGAATATAATAATATTTCCTCTTTAAGCATGTTGGAATATACGGAGGCAAAGTTTGATGTATCATAAATTGGCTGCTCTTGTAACACAAACTCATTATCATTTAATTTATAGGTTACTGTTGCCCAGAACATCTGCAATAGGCAAAAATCCGTTGTGGTTTTTATCTCACCAAATCCATTAAACTTTGCATGATCAACATATTGAGGTATCCACCCTAACAAAGTATATTGGCCTTTATTATACCGAATAATAGAAAAACCCTCATCTGCACTTGGCCCATCGGCGTTAAATAACATCTCAACAAAAGAGTCATTTTTGTCAATATCAACTAAGTAAAAGTAATCGGTGTGAACATTATCTACAATTTTATTAACATCAAAAGTTTTTGTATTAACCCTTACTTGTCCAGCTGAATAATGAATTTTATCGGTAATACCATCATTATCAATATCATATTGAAAAGCATTTCCTTTTTGAGGCATCGAAACATTATTTATTATTTTATACTGAACTGTATCGTTTTCAGTAGGTTCTTTACTCACTTCACTTGTTTTCTCTTGATTATCAATTAAAGTATTTACATCTGTAGTATTAATCTTATTATTATCGTTACCACAGTTCCATAATAGCGTGGATATAAAGAAAATGCAGCAACATAATACCATCATGTTATTCCTTTTCATATTTTCTCCTATCTTAATTGATTTTTTGAAATAGGTATATAACTACCAAATTGTAATGCCTCGTAATGCCATGTTGAATATCTTGCTTTGTAAGGAGTCTGCTCATACACATATAAATTTTGTGCATTTACCATTATTTTACTGGCTTTATAAAATATGTCAACTGCAAAAGATAAAAAATAGATATAACCTATGAGTCAAACGGTGAGAATGTACTTGATGATATGAATTGACACGGGTGATGAAGGCAGAAAACTCTGAACACAGAGACTATCCGCAATGAGATAGTGTGGAACATGAAGGTTATGAAAGGAGGAAAGGGTGATACAGCGGATCATATTTATAACAGTATAGTAAAAAATTGGTTTACATATACAGAAAAAAGATGATATTATATTGATAGGAACTATGACAGGGACAAACTTATTGAAATATTAGTAGATAAGGCAAAAAGTCTATGGGGAGATAGGACTTAAATGACGGGACTGAATAGAAGAATATCTTTGTAGGATTTGAAGCTTTAAAGTTGTGATACTTTGAGGCTTTTTTTATGAAACATAATTCTATTTGCAATACAAAAATTTAAGAGGGGAAGGTGCTTACATGAAAAGAAAAATGTCTTTTATTATATTTAGTCTTGCACTGATATTAAGTGCATGTGATATGAAAGAAGAACCTACTATTAGTTCATCGGCTACTCCACAAGTAAGTGATAAAATTAGTCACTCTACCAGTCCAACTCAAGAAACAAAAGTAAGTGAAAATCCAAAAGCTAGTGAAAAGCCAAAAGTAAGTGAAAAGCCAAAAGCAAGTGAAAGTCCGGTTTCAGAAGAATCTAATGATAATCAAAATGAGTATACTGGTTATGGAAAATGGGGATTTAATGTTGCTAATGAAATTCCTTTAGAGGAACAAGACGAGTATTATAAAATTTTTGGAACTATGTATGATTCCTATAAATTATATAAGTATGAGGATAATGATAACAAGCCAATAGAGGAAGTTGCTATTGAGTTAAGGAAAGTGCTCATGGAGGATATGAAAACAGACTATGAGGGGAAACAGTTTATCGTAACGGAATATAAAGATTTGTCAGCTAACATAAGAAGAGAGCATATTACTGGAGATTTTGTTCTTAAAGATAACCAGTGGCTATGTCAGTTTAAAGCTAAATACAAATATATGGGAGATTTCGGAGTTTTGGGCGCAATGCCTGAGGATATTGAATGGATGGAATCTTTTGGTTGTGATGGAAGCGGAGAAGATCATTATTTTATTATTGAGAAGACTTCTGATACAGAATATATAATGAGAGGTTTTACTAGTTGTGCAAAGTATGTTGTAGAAGAAACCGACAACAAACCTAACGATAATAATCAAGATATTAGCGTTCCCTCCAATGAAAAATTGGCAATTGCTAAAAGTGGTAAACCGTATATTTATGATGTGGTTTCTGAAGTTCCGTTAGAACAGCAGAATGATCTAGAACTGATTGAAAGCGGGATATAGGTTTTCTGATAGTGAGAAAGAATTTTTATCTCAGATTCGTAAAGATATTAATATGGTTTCTAAAAGTATAGATGATTTGTTTGATGTAATAGTAGGAGAAATAAAAGTTTATCCAACTAATGAAGAACTTGATTCGATTGTGGAACCGTTATACAAATTTTATTTTATTAAAAGGCAATGGAAAGTTACTGTAAGCAACTAAAGTTCACTATTTATGAAACATAATACTATTTGCTACACAAAAATCTATTAGAGAGGTAAAAACGTGAAAAGCAAAATATTTCTAGTGTCTCTTGTTTTATCGGTATGCATGATATTATTCGGATGTGATAAGGAGAACGAGCCCTCTATAAATGAAGAGGATATGATTAAAACACCTGCTATAACTAAAATACAAAGCCCAACCAATACATCAAGCCCAACTAATACACCAATCATCTGGTCGCCAACTTATATACGTCAAGGTAATGAACTTCCGTATATGGAGGAGGATTTGCCACTAGCAATCATTGAAAAAACCCAAGTAGAACAAAAAAAGATACAACTACAAGACTTAAAATATTGGTACACAGATGATCCTGTCATGCTTAAGGTTGAAGAGATAGAGAATGGTAAACATACTTACGAGCTGGCAGATGATTGTGAAATATGGGTTTTAACTTTTGATACGGGTTATGGTCCTTATAATTTAGTAAGCCTGGAAGATTTTAAAAGAATGAAAAAAGAATCTTATATTGGAATTGATGGAACAATACAAGATCCTTTAATGGGATACTATTTCTATAAAGTAAAGGATGATAAGATTATAAGAATATTCTCATGTTATGAGCCTTAATATTTTCTTTTATTGGAGCAGGATAACGACTATATTTATTAGCAACAAAATAGGACTTTATAAGGAGATTCGTGGAATATATGAGTAGAGTAACAATAATTAATATTGTAATAGTAATTTTATGCGTAACTGGAATATATATAAACAATTTTTATGAAGACTATAAAGTGATAGGAATTGGGTGTCTGATGTTAATGGCAGTATTAGCTATTTTTAAGGAATCAATAGTAAAAAATAAGGAGTGACTTGCTGCTCTAGGAAGTGTTGGTAGATTCGTAATTTATATGGGAGTATCAATTCTGAGAGCTGTCGTTTTTGTAATTCTAGTAATTACACTAATAATAAAAGTTCTAAGGGAAATTGGAGGGGATACATAATGAATCAAATAAGCAAAAGATGTTTTATCGGAACTGGTATTACGCTGATTATGGCAATGTTTTGCTGGTTGATAGGAAACTATATAGACCCTTTATTTATAGCTGGTTTTTTTTATTGTGTTTTTGCTTGTGTTGCTTTATTTATTACTGCAATTATTACATTACTAATTAAAAGGAAAACGATTACTCAGGCATTTTTTTGGACCATTTTTGCTTCTAGTTTTTACGCCATTTCTGCTGCCTGTTTAATATATTCAATATATGATTTAAATAAAAAAGACATGTTCTTTTCAGGATTAGCAGGAACATTAATACTAATCTTTTTGCTTCCAGTTACATTAAGTGCAGCAATTATTTTTTCTATTATCGCTATTATAAAAAAGTGGAAGAAAAGATAACATTGGAATAGGTCTTATCTTATTAAGTAAAATGTTGAGGAGCGAAATTGGATAAAAGCGTGTATTTGATTGCGATCATTCAATTCTTATTATTATGGAAAACGACTGGTGGAGACAAAGAACAGAACGAGTACAACAATGCAGAAATACTGCAAGGTATAAGGAAGAAGTAATATACTTCAGACAACTTCTTTCTGATTATGAAAACGAGATTAGGAATTATATTGGAAAAGAAAGTATGTTGGCAAAAGAAGTCGAGAAACAAGAAACATACATGAAATACGGAATTAATTCAAGGTATTTGCACAGAGGAGCATTATGTCCAAGTCCCATTTTACATATTGTAACGGGAGGGACAAAACGTGGCCGTGTAATAGATAGCTATAAAAAGAAAGCGGATTACCAATACATCTACAATCTTCGCCATCAATTAGTACAAGTTGTAAAACTCTCGGAATGTACAAATCATGAGTATATTCAATATTTTGATACGTATGATTTAGGTGTTACATTTGATCCGGATGGAGTGATTCTTGAGGTTTGTCGATGCATTACGAATGAGCTGCTACAGTCCTATGAATTCGGACTATACTCACAAAGCATGAATAAAGTAACAGAACTTCGGAAAGAAATTTATCAATATGAAAATAATCACATAAGAGAAGCCGAAGTTTATTTCTATATGAGAGGTGCCTCCTTATCGCACGAGCATTATGTTTTTAATCCTGGTCCAGATGGATATGCTGAAAGTTATCGAGCATATGAATTAATTGGTGATGAAATAATGAATAAGGATTACTGTGATAGATTGTACAAAGTATCATTTAAAGATAGATTGTAGCAAGTAATAAATTAGGAGGGCTTAGGGGTGATTTGAAGTGAGTAAAGAACAGAAATTCAACAATAATACTATAAAAATCGTTATTATAAGCCTACTTGGTGCTATTTTAGGTATATGTTTCATGGGCTTTAACTTTATTGCTGTGCAGAACTTTTTATCACCGTTTAAAACAGAGGAGGAAAAGCAAGCAAAGCCAATCTATCAGGCGGCGATGAAAGGGATATCAGATTTTAGGCTTTCTTCCGTAGATATTGATAGTGAATATCATAGAGTTCTGTTCTTCTTAAAATTGAAGCATAGAACCACAGCTTCTGAAGCTTTTAATGAAGAACAATTATTAGCTATAAATCAATCGGTGGAACAATTAATGGCATATCTAAATGAAGTAGATCAGCTAGATGATTTGTATACAGGCTATAACATGATTTTTACAATCGGCAATTCAGACATTCAAACTATTTGCTTTGTTGACCTTCAGAGTGATCAATATGAATTTAACTATTTATTTAATAGTACTGCAAATGTCGCTACTGATTATCATATGATGAAAAAAGTTCGCTTAATCGATAATGATCGCTGTTTTCAGACAGTTTTTGAATATGAAAAAGTAAGCAAGTTTTCAGATTGTCATAATCTTGAGAAAATAATTTTTAATACATCTAGTGATTATGGTCAAATCATTGAATTTGCTAAAGCAATGCATACTGTGCTGCCAAAATGTAAGATATTTATTAAAGAAGAGGAAGTTGTGGTAACTAATTAAATCAAACTCAATCAGATTACTATTCTATCTGAAATGTCAAAAGTAAGGAATAATATGGTGGGATGTAAAAAATCACACTGCGTAAAGAGAACCAATAAAGTATGTCTTTTTATTCGTTGAAATAATATCTATGTTTTTATCGCCTTTTTTCATACGAATGAAACCAAAGTAATGTAGTTAGGAGTATGTGCATGGAAACTGTGTTATACCAGATTCATTTCAAATTTTATTGGGGTTTTATTATGCCAGCAATTTTCACAATAATAATATTAGGGTTTTTATTTTTGCTAAAACGAAATCAGGATCTAAGAATTAACATGGGACAGAGAACGTTAAAACAAATTTTTAGATATACTATTATATTTGGAGTATCAATAACATTATTTATTAATATCTTTTATTTTGCCAACTTATATTATAGGACAAAGTGCCTGGAAAATGGACATTATTTGGAAGTACAAGGGTATGTGGAAGACTTTAAACCAGCTGAAACAGGGTTTGTAGGAGGTCAATCTGCCCTGGAATCGTTTAATATTAATGGAGTATATTTTGAATATATGGACGAGGCAGGATTGACAGCGGGATATTCAGATGTAGCTGCTAAGAATGGCGTAGTGAAGGAGAATGGTCAATATTTACATATTAAGTACGTCAGAAGTGGAGCAATTAATGTTATTATATATATTGGAGCTCTTCAGAATTGATTAATAACCAGGTGTGTATTACGCATTGTAATCGTGTAAAGAGAAATGTATCGTTGCACTCTAGAAGTCAATAAGTTCGAAAACCGAAATTTTAGTGAAAAGTCTTGTTTATGTTGTGTGAGTGCAATTGAATAAAGACTTTATTTTTTTCATTAGAGATTTAATTTTGTCACATTTCATGCAATAAAAAGTAGTTATAGATGAGAGGAGGGAGATTTTGATTAATAATGATAAGGTAGAACAGATTATCGACGACTTTGGGGAAATGCTTTATAGGGTAGCATTAATACATACAAAAAATAATCGCGATGATGCAGATGACATTTTTCAAGATATATTTCTTACACTTCTTAAGAAGAACATTGCGTTTAAGGATAGTGAACATTGCAAAGCATGGTTGTTAAGAGTTACTGTAAATTTATGTAAGAAATATCATAACAGGAAACCCTATTTTTTAATTGAAACCAGTGAGATAGAAAAAATAATTGACAGTTCTGGGTCAATACAGATGGATAATGATTGTCAAACCATTTATGAGAATATTTGTATTCTTCCATATAAATATATGACAGTGATTATTCTATATTATTTTGAAGAACTATCTTGCAAAGAAATAGCAGATTGTTTACATATGACATTATCCTCGGTGAGAAAACGATTATCGAGAGGTCGTCAGTATTTAAAAGTAAGATTGGAGGAGAAAAATGAAAGATAATTTAATTAATGAAAATCAGATTTCTCAGATAAAGCAATATACCAAACCTGATCTAACCATAATAGATAGAGCTAAAAAAATGGTACAGGTTGAAGTGGAAAGCAAAAATGTAGGGAAGGAGAATATTTTCTTTCGTCATAAAAAGATGGTTATTACTGCAACTGCTGTATTCATGTCTTTCTTTATTGTTTTAGCTGCACTAAGCTTAAGCGGTTCCTATTTTGGTAGTAACAGAGAAATAGAAAAGGTCGACCGATCAGAGGTGCAAATAAAATTAATAAAAGGTAATTCATTGGTACCAGAGAGTGGATTGGCTAAGGATTTTGAAAATGTTGGAAAAAGCGGAAAAGAAATATTTAATATGGTTGGAGTGAAATCGGCTGATGATATAGATAAAATTGTTATTATGAAAGACACGTTAAGTGATGTTTCGTGGATTCCAGAAGTAAGCGATATTATTATAACAGACTTAAAGGACATATCATATTTTTATAATCAGATTATTAAAATTAAAATAGTTAATACACTGCCATCTAAACCTGAGTGGAAAGAGAGTGATGGGGCTAAGAACAGAACTATATTAATTTATCTAAAAGACGGAAGTGTTCAAGAGGTAAATTATTGCCCATTAAGTAATCGTATAATGGAATGTTTTGAGATAAATGGAGAAGGAATTGGACGTAAGTGTTTTGAAGAACTATCGCACGAATTCAATACCTGGTTAATTAACCTTTGCAAAATTGATATTAATAAGGATTACACAGATGAATATATGCGATATAAAAAAATACAATCGAAATTACGTGCTATTATGCAGTTTGAAACAGAGAATTGGTTTGGGGGATTTGACTTTGTGTTTGTTGAGAATGAGTTAAAAGTAAAAGTATTTTTAGTGGATGATAGTGAAGTAAATTGTGAGTCAGTAATTGAAGTGTTTGGGGATGAATCATTAGTTACATTTGCAAAATCAAATGTAAAATTTTCGGATTTTTATGGAATACAAAATAAAATAACTGATGATGTATTGAGGAATCGAATCAAATACCCCTATGTCCAATCATGTGGTGTTGGCAGTTATGGCGTAGTTGTAGGTGTATCGTCGGATGCAACTTCACAGCAGATTAATGAGCTTGTTAAAATATTATCTGCATATGGAGAAGGTATTACGATAGAATGGGAAAAAATGAGTTATTATGAGTAAGATGGGTTAGAAATAAAAGAAATATGTTGATAAGTAGAAACATTTGGTATAATATAGTAATTGAATTACGTTTCAAAAAAGTACATAAACTACTTCAAATTAATAAGGGGGAAGAAGGCGTTATGAAAAGGAAAATGAGTATTATAGTAATTTGTCTTGTACTAATATTAAGTGCATGTAACTCGAAAGAAGAACCCACCATTGAATCAACTGATCACCCAAAAGTAAGCAATAAAGTCAATCAGACTACAATTCCAACTGAAACACCACAAGTAAGTGAAAAAATCAATCAGACCACAGTTCCAACTGAATCACCACAAGTGAGTGATAATCCGGTTACAAATACGTCGACTAATGAAAAAGAGGAGGCTGTTTCTGGTGGGAGTAAATATGTTTATGATGTGATATCTGATGTCCCTATACAGCAGCAGGATGAACGTTTTTATGATATGTATACTGTATATGATGCTTACAAGTTGTATGAATATACGGATAAAAATAATAGTTCAATTGAGGAAGTTGCACTTGAATTAGGGAAAGTGCTTATGGAAGACATGAAAACAGATTACGATGGAAAAATGTTTACAATAACAGAATATAAAGATTTAACAGCCAAAATTGATAAAGATGAATCAAGACTCTCGCCGCTTAAAGAGAACCAGTGGTATTGTCATTATGAGGCATTGTATAAATATTCTGGGGTCTATGGAGTTGTTGGACCAATGCCGAAGGAGGAAGAGTGGGCTAATGGACTAGGTAGTGATGGAGACGTAGATTATTATTTTGTGATCGAAAAGATATCGGATACAGAATATGCAATGCGGGCATCGCGAAAAACTAAGCGGTATGTTATAGAGATACAATAGGTAGGAATACAAAAGGCAGCTTATTTCCGGGTAAGTTGCCTTTTTCATTCATATTTGTGTTTCCTTCAGACATATGATAAACTCCTATATGATAAACTTTGTTTGTCGAAAACAAAGGAATCAATGTATGTTATGGAGGATACCAATGAAAAAAAGTATAAATATCATTTTATGGATTCTTTTATTTCCATTTATGCTCACTTATCGGGGATGGAAGAATAAAAATAAAGCAACAATGGCAGTCGGTGGTATTTTAACAGTATTATTGTTAAGTATCGTGGCGGTTGAAGAAGACGCTAATAAAACAGAAAGTAATCCTGGCAAATCAATTGTTACAGAAGACACATCAGAGCCAATTGATGAACAAAAAGATACTGATCATATTGAAAAAGAGCCAAAGCAAGCTTCCAATAAAGCGGATCTATTGGAAGGTTATCGTTTAATTGAAGTGGACGGTGGCGACCTTTCAGGTCACAGAGAAGCTAAAGTAGTAGTAGATATTGGGTTTGGCGATAGAGAGTATTATGCATTTACCAATGAATATGGGCAGCTAGTCAAAGTTATCGCAGATGTTATTGTATTGCAGAATGATAAAACGGAACCAGTATTATCGACGGGAAGATATTACCGAGATGAAGCAAAGGTTCCCGGCGTAGAGAGCGCATCATTGGATGAAGGACATGTTATTGCAGATTCCTTAGGTGGAGTATCAAATGCGTATAATATAACGCCGCAAAACTCTACGCTTAATCGACACGGTGATCAGGCATATATGGAAAAGGTGATTAGGACTGCTGGCGGGTGTACCGATTTTACAGCAATCATTACTTATCCGAATACCAAGACACAGGTACCAAGTCATTATGAGTACACTTATACAATCAATGGAAATGTCATTCGTGATAGTTTTGATAATGTGAATCCGGATGAAGTAAATGCTAAGCTAGAGGAGAGCAAAAAAGAAAGTACAAAAGAAAGCGTCGATACGGAGCAAACAGAAAAAGCAGATAGTACTAACAATCAGCAAGTATATATTGCTGAGCTTGATAAGCAAGCGGAATATATTATTATAACGAACTCAAGTTCAGAGGATATCAATCTTACTGGTTGGACGATTGTCTCAGTTAGAGGTAATCAACAGTTTACTTTTCCCAAATATGTTCTTAAAGCAAATGCATCTGTAAAAGTGGGTGACAGTGATAGTAATAAAGACATAGATTTTCATTGGCTTGATCGCAATGGGACATGGAATAATAGTCAAAGTGACCCGGCTGAATTATATGATGATAGCGGTAAATTGATAGATACAGAAGAATAATTTACCTATCGATAAAACTCCCGTCTTAGAAGCGGGAGTTTTGTATTAGAGGGTAACCGTAATGAATTGTAAATATATCAAAAAAATGGTAGAATACTGGTGATAATAATTTTATTGATTCTACTTATAGTTTATGGAGGGGTTAAGTATGAAGAGTATAATATGGGTTAAAAAAATGTGTTATACGACGTTGCTTATAATTATTGTAATTAATATGATAAGTTGCCAGAAGGCATCCTATGAACTCAAAGAGGTAGATAGTGATATAGAATTGGAAGAAGATAAAGAAGATAAAGAAGAAATATCTAAGGGTGAGGTGTCACTAGAAGATGCGGTAATTGCTAAGTTTGAGAATATTTACAGTACTGAAAGCTTACCTAACGAAGAGTGGAAAATAATTCAGGAGGATTCATCAACCACAATAAATACACCATATAGTCATGCAAAGCTCATACTCAGTAAAAAAGTAGAAAAGGATAGTACAGTAACATTATTCGATAATGGTTTATTTGAGGATAACGCCAATAATAAGGCTGATTTATTATATGATTATGAAGGAACTATATTGAAACGCTCGACAGATATGGATGTTTTTGATGCAAAAGAATTTCTTTATGTTTGTTGTGATAATAAAATTCTGTGCTACAACTTGATTGGTCAAATGTATAGTGAATTCAAGGAGAATAAGACTGAAAACGAACTTGAGCATAGATTGAGTTTTAACTCTAAGGGAGAAGGGTACATAATGTCTACAGGTTTTGCCCAGCAATTTTTTTGTTATTTTGGACCTATAGGTACATACTATGAATTCGGGATAGATAAAAATGATAAAATAGTACATAATGATAGAATTTTCATAAGTAGGAAAGACCAGGTGACATATTATTATGATGAAGAAAAGCTGGAGCTGTTATCTTTGCTTAAACCTGCTGTAAATGATGAGTGTTATTTAGTTGATGGGGATATCTGGTATACATATGCCGTGAATGAAGAATCGAATGGTGTTGCTAGCCTTATTTACCAGTTTTATAATAAATCGAACTTAATCGGTCAATTAGCATTTACAAACAAAGAAGCTACTGTTCTTGAACATAGCATATCATTTGACTTAATAAATTTTAATGATATATCGTATTATACTGGAGATGGTTTATTCGTAAATGATTGTTATAGAGGGATATTAATTGATGAATTAACACAAACTATTAAAATGTATGGATTTACTGAAGATTCTATAACTTTAGTGGCTGAATTTACGAATGCAACATATAACAAGGGAGATAACAGTATACAAAGTAATCAAGGAAATGGATACTTGTATCCCGATGGAACTTTAAATCCAGACCTGAGATATGGTTCAGAACATAAGATAGAAAGTTACTTTAAAGGTGGCAATGGTAATTTTAGTTATGATGGCACTTCCATTCTGAGAAATCTAGATGATGGAACAACGTATGAATGCAAAGATGCTGTATATGCCTCTATGGAGAATTCAGTTGTCTATATTTACTATATAGATGATTATGCTATATATAGACTCAATACAGTTACTAAGGAAAAAGATAAGATTGGAAATATTGGTAGTTCATATGATAAAACAGGCTTATATAATAAAAATGTATATGCGCCAAACATTGCTTACTATAAGTACAACAAAGACAGTAATGAAACACAACTATTTCTATTTAATTTAATCACTGGAAAAGAAGAAAAGGTATTAAAACTAGAAGGCAATGTCCATATAGAGCGATTAACTAGGGAGGGTTATGTACTAATGTCTACTCAGGGCAAAGAAGAGAATCTAATATATTATCTAGTAAAACTACAATGATTTTATAGGGCTTTTGCAAAATAGATGAGTGAATCTGATATGCTCAATCTATGTAGCAAAAGCTCTTTTTTCATAAAAGATTAAAGATTATTTTGCGACACCTCCCCTTTGTTTCTTTTTAGATTGCATAAAAAAATATAATAACTTGACATTGTAATTAGGATTAGTTAATATGAACATAAGTTAGATTAAACTAACTATTGAAAATAGACTTCTAACATAGTGGAATGCGATTATCCGCTTAGTTAAATAAATAAGAAAAGAGGAGCTAATATGAGCATAGTAATAGTAGGCGGTCATGACCGCATGGTATGTCAATATAAAAAGATATGTAAGGAACACCGTTGTAAAGTTAAAGTATTTACGCAGATGACAGCTAATCTAAGTAACCAGATTGGCTCACCGGATGTAGTAATTTTATTTACGAATACAGTATCACATAAAATGGCTCGCTGTGCTGTGCAAGAAGCCGAGAAATGTAGAGCTAATATTATTCGGTGTCATACAAGTAGTGGAAGTGCGCTAAGTGAGATTTTGGCAAAGTGCAATTAAGTGTGCGACAATCCACAATGCGCAGAGATTAATGAAATCCGGTGCAAAGAGTAATTGGGATGCTAAACAAAGTGTACAAATGCACCAAATGCACAAAAAAAGCACTAAAATGCACATACAATTGTTTTTTTACAATGCATTTTTTATGAATAATAACAACTTTTTTGCGAAATAGTGGTTGCCTATTCTTATATCTGTGATACAATAAGACTTGAAACAAGCAGTAAGTACATAGGGATATTAGGTTTTATCATTTAGGATTCCAGCAGCTGCTTAAGTAGGAAAGGAGAAACATCAATGAGCATACAGGTGTTACAAAACCAAACATTATTTCATCTTCAAACAAGCAAAACGAGTTATGTATGCGGAGTAAATCAGGCAGGCTATCTGTGTCATCTTTATTATGGCAAGAAAATTAATAATTATAGTGGCATGGCAGATACCATTTTTACGAATTTTAATTCCGATACCGTTCCCCAGGAATGTGCTTCCTTTGGAACTGGAGATTTTCGCGTACCAACGGTAATGACAACTGCACAGAATGGTTCTACTAGTACGGAACTTTTATATAAGTCTTATGAAATATTAAAAGGAAAGCCAGTAATATCAGGCTTACCATCTACTTATGCAGTAAATGAGGACGAAGTACAGACATTAAGAATAGACTTAGCCGATGAGGCAATTGGACTTCGTGTTTCCCTATATTATAGTGTATTTGAAGAGTATAATGTAATTACAAGAAGAATTAGTTATACGAACGAAGGAACGAAAAACAGCGTTCTTTATCTTGACAAAGCTATGAGCTTTTCGATGGATTTTGACCACGACCGTTTTGACATGATGCAGTTATCCGGTGGATGGAGCCGTGAAAAACATATGTACAAACGTGCGTTAGTTCCAGGATTACAGTCAATCGACAGCAAACGTGGAATCAGTAGTGCAGCGCAGAATCCTTTTATCGCATTATTAGGCAAAGACGCGTCAGAAGATTTTGGCGAAGTATATAGCTATAACTTAGTTTATAGCGGCAACTGGTCCGGGGAAGTGGAAGTCGATCAGTTCTTCCATACAAGAATCACGATGGGAATCAATTCGTTTGATTTTAGATGGAAGCTAGAAGACGGACAAACCTTTGACGCACCAGAAGTAGTTCTTGTTTTCTCGGAAAATGGTCTGGGAGAGATGACCCGTACGTACCACAAGTTTTACCGAGAAAGACTATGTCGCGGAACCTATCAGTACAAAGAGCGTCCAATCCTTGTGAATAACTGGGAAGCAACGTACTTTAACTTTAATGCAGATAAGATCTATGAAATCGCAATGACCGGAAAAGAGTTAGGCTTAGAATTATTTGTCTTAGACGATGGCTGGTTTGGACACCGTGATTCTGACAATAGTTCTCTTGGTGACTGGTTTGTAGATAAGAAGAAGTTACCAGAAGGTCTTGATACTTTGGTTAATAAGATCACAAAGGAAGGCATTCGTTTTGGACTTTGGTTTGAACCGGAAATGGTTTCTCCTGACAGTGATTTGTACCGTGCACATCCAGATTGGTGTATTCACGTACCAGAAAGATCACCAAAAGCATCTCAGTATCAGAGAACGCAGCTAGTTCTAGATATGAGTAGAGAGGATGTTAGGCAGGCAGTCATTAAAATGGTGAGTGATATTCTAAGCTCTTGTCCAATTTCATATGTCAAATGGGATATGAACCGCCCATTATGCGATTACGGTAGTGCATTATTACCAGTAGATCAGCAAAGAGAAATTGCACATCGCTATATGCTTGGTGTGTATCAGGTAATTGATACCATTACCTCCGCATTCCCAGAAGTGTTATTCGAAAGCTGCTGTTCCGGTGGTGGCCGTTTTGATCCGGGTATGCTTTATTACATGCCACAAACTTGGGTAAGTGATGACACCGATGCGATTGAGCGATTAAAGATTCAGTACGGCACAGGAATGGTTTACCCAATTACAACAATGGGCTCACATATCAGCGCCTGCCCAAATCATCAGGTAGGTCGTTATACAAGTCTGGAAACCAGAGGAAATGTAGCAATGTGTGGAAACTTTGGTTATGAGCTTGATCTTACTAAGTTTTCTGACGATGAGAAAGAAACTGTAAGAGAACAGGTAAAACGCTACAAAGACATTCGCCATATTATTCAATTTGGTGACTTATATCGTATGATCAGCCCATATGACCGTGATGGTAATGAAACTGCCTGGATGTATGTAACAGAGGATAAGACTGAGGCAGTAGCTTATTATTACCGTGTTCTTGCCAGACCGAATATGGTATTTCCAAGATTACGCTTTAAAGGGCTCAATCCAGAATATAGTTATTACATTAAGGAACTTGATAAAACCTTAAACGGTGACGAACTGATGAATATTGGTGTTGAAATCATTAGTAAGTTTGGTGATTTCCATTCCGAATGCTGGACCTTACAGGTAGTAAAATAAGAGTATTGCCATCTAGTTATAGATAGAGGAAGAAAATGATAAGAAGTACTTGATAATTTTCTGAATTGTTAGTACAATAGGTAAGGTAATTGCTAAGAGTCAAGCACTGATAGGAGAAATCATGAAGATCATTGCAGAACATATTAAGAGACAG
This sequence comes from Bacillota bacterium, assembly GCA_023434365.1. Classification (GTDB taxonomy): domain Bacteria; phylum Bacillota; class Clostridia; order Lachnospirales; family Lachnospiraceae; genus KM106-2. The sequence goes on from JAEYSV010000012.1 coordinate 22,439, forward strand.
GAATTCAAACCGGTATATCTATTAAGTGGATCCGAGGAATATCTGAAGATTCAATACAAAGAACGGTTAAAAAAAGCAATTCTCGGCGGAACAGACGAGATGAACTACTCTTATTATGAAGGTAGTGGGATTGATGCTTCTAAAGTGATGGCGATGGCAGATACCTTGCCTTTCTTTAGTGAAAAACGACTGATTATGATAGAAGATAGTGGCTGGTTTAAGTCATCTAATGACTTTGCTGATTATCTGAAATCAATGCCACAAACCACCCATATCATTTTCGTGGAAAAGGAAGTCGATAAGCGAAACCGTCTATACAAAGTTGTTAAGGAGCTTGGTCACATTGCAGAATGTGAGATGGTAGACGAAGCAATGCTGATTCGGTGGATCCGTAGTCGTTTTAGTGAGAATGGGAAAAAGATCAGTGATGGTGATATCCGTCACCTAATCTCAAAAACCGGTTCAAACATGGAAAACATCAGTACAGAAATGGAAAAGGTAATATGCTACGCGCTAGACCAAGAAATTGTGACTAGTAAAGAGATTGATGCCGTTTGCGTAACGCAACTTAGCAACAAAATCTTTGATATGGTCAATGCAATTGGAAGTCAGAATCAGAGTCTGGCACTGAAGCTTTACTATGATTTGCTTGCATTAAAAGAAAAACCGATGACCATCCTCTTCCTAGTAACGAGACAGATCAACTTGATTATGCAGGTGAAGGAAATGGTGTCGTTACGAATGGATAATGCGACGATTGCTAAAAAGGCAGGAGTTCCTCCTTTTACCGTTAGCAAGTATGCGGCTCAGGCACGTAATTTTACTACAAAAACTTTGTGCGATGCTCTAAAAACCGCAACGGATATCGAGGAGTCTGTCAAAACAGGCCGTCTCATCGATAAGGTAGGAGTAGAACTTTTAATTGTGCAGTATAGTCAAAAATAATAGCTGGAGATGTACCCAAGTGGCTGAAGGGTCCGCACTCGAAATGCGGTAGGTCGGGTAACCGGCGCGAGGGTTCAAATCCCTCCATCTCCGTTTTGTAATGTGTGGCGCCCATTTGATATGTGATGTTTATCACACTTTAGTTATTGAAAAGAGCATATAATTATTAACCAACAGAGACACGTTCGCACTCGGATGTCGCTCATAGCGGTACGTAAGGTCGTGACAGAGAAATGCATCTGCCACAACCTAAGTACCGATGGCGACATAACAAGTGGCGCCCATTTTTTGGTTTGCGATGTTTATCACACTATAGTTATTGAAAAGAGCATATAATTATTAACCAACAGAGACACGTTCGCACTCGGATGTCGCTCATAGCGGTACGTAAGGTTGTGACAGAGAAGTGCATCTGTCACAACCTAAGTACCGATGGCGACATACGGTCTCTTTATGGATTAATAATCATATGCTCTTTCTTTATCATATTGATGTGATAAACACTCAAGTTGTCTGCGGGCGCCTATTCAGGTTTGTGACAGTTTAGAACGCTATGCAGTAAAAAAATGGATAATTATACATTATTCGAACCGCTGCATCCATTCTGCCAAAACTATGTTTTCGATTGCTTCGTAAACTTAAAACTGTGTAAATAGCCGAAGCAGCGCGAAGTAGAATTTGTCAATTTGCATTCAAGAAGTATGTACCAAGCAAGTATGAAACATATTTTAACACGCAACCGTTATGACATCGTCGGTACTTAGGTCATGTATTTTATGACCTTATGTACCGCTACGATGTCATCCGAGCGAGAGCGCGTTGCGAGTAAAATATGTTTTATACTTGCTTGAACAACACACATAAGTGCAAATTGACAAACCAACACCCCCATGGGCTTCGGCTATTTACACAGACTCCAAGCTCCCAAAGCAAACAAAAATACAGCCAAAGAATGGCTGTATTTAAAAAAGGAGTTATTTTATGAAAAAAAGAATCTATATAAAGGGAATAATTGTTAGTCGAAGCTAGTAGCTAGCGCGCGTTAGATGCTACCAACTTCCTTTGATGAGCTAAGTATATTGTACATATATGTTGTCCGTATGTATACTTTATGAACAGTTTGTGAATATTTAAGCAGACCACAATAATATAATGTTAGTAAGGCTTTTTTTGTCTAACAGAAAATTGATAACTAATTCTGTTAGACTTAATCCGTGGAGGGCTGACTAGTGTACCATTTATCACGATTGATTCTGCCAAAAAGAGTAATTGGTGTTGTACTACTTCTGATTAGTTGTGGCATCGCATTATATTTACTGCAGATGGAAGCCAATCAGGAGAAAAAGGAGAAAGAAGTACAAGAAACGATAGCCAAGTACCGAGAAACATTTTGGCCAGCGACTTTTATTAACGGAATAGATTGTTCCGGGTTGTCGGTAAAAGAAGCGGAGAAGAAATTGATCTCGAAAACGGACCAATATACATTGCGGCTGATTACAAAAGAGGGCAAACAGGAAATCGTTGGTGGCGATGACATTGAGTATCGTGTGCTTATGGAGCCAGCTGTGAAGGAGTTGTTTAAAAGACAGCATGATGAGACATCACTTTGGGAATTGTGCCAACATAAGAATCTGGAGTCCCAAATAAGCTATCAATATAACAAAGCCGCGTTAAGAGAAATGGTTCAAAATATGGAGTTCATGCAAAAAAGTAATTGGGTAGCTCCAGAGGATGCTAGAATTACTTTATATGAGGAAGGAAAATACCGCATTGTCAAAGAAGTTGAGGGCAATACCATTGATGAGGAGAAATTATGGCTTCAGATTGCTAAGGCACTATCTGGTGCCAAAACAGAACTTTCTTTACTGAAAGAAGACTGCTATATTCTTCCGAAGTTAACGAGTGACTCTGAGATACTTGTAGAAGCTAGTCGAAAAGCACAAGATTTCATCTGTGCAAAGGTGACGTTACATTTTGATAATAAAGCAGAAATCATAGAGGAATCAGTATTAGCTCCATTGGTACACATCACTTCTGATTATGATGTTGAGTTTAATAAGGACGCATTATCGGAGTATGTAAATGGCTTAATTGACCAGTATACCACGTATCATAAGGCTAGAACTTTTAGAACTTCTTATGGTGTTTCTGTTAGTGTGACGGGGGGAGAGTACGGATATCGCATCAATGAAGAAGGCTTGAAGGAGCAGATTATAGATAGTGTACTTAACGGAGATGAGAAGGTAATCGAGATTGACTATCTGCAAAAGGGTGCTGGATATGCGGAAAATGATTTGGGAAATACTTATGTCGAAATCAATTTGGCAATGCAACATCTGTTCTATTATAAGGATGGGGTGTTATTAGTAGAATCTGATTTGGTTTCTGGTAATGTGGCAAAGCATATGGCAACCCCAACTGGTACTAGTGCGATACACAAGATGCGTCGCAATACGGTGCTTCGTGGACCAGGATATGCATCACCGGTATCTTACTGGATGCGGTTTCGTGGTGGAATTGGGTTACATGATGCAACCTGGCGCAGTCGTTTTGGTGGCACAATTTACCTGCGTGGTGGTTCCCATGGGTGTATTAATCTTCCGAAAAATGTGGCAAAGACTATTTATGAAAATACGTATATTGGAGTTCCAGTTATCTGTTACTCATTATCAAAAAGTCAGATATCATCTAGCGTGCCCGTGTTGAGCGGGAATTAAGTGCATGATTAAAATTAAGATTGTTTATACTAGCATTATTAATAGTATAGCAAAAAATTGTACTTAGAAAGGCGCAGATAGGATGAAACCAAGTAGAGTGTATTATGAGCCAGATAGCCTTCGTTATCCACTTGGAATGCAGTTAAAACGTCAGTTTTCAGACGTGGAGTGGGTGCCAATTGACAATCACAACAACATTGAAGAGCTAAGAACAAAAGAGAATAAAGAGTTTCAACAGTTAAAGCGACTTTTAATTGTGGGAATTCGAAAAACCCATAAGTATGTAGAAAACAATAAGGTATCGGATTATTTGGTCCCCTTTACTTCCTCTGGTTGTACTGCAATGTGCCTATATTGTTATCTTGTATGTAATTATAACAAATGCTCTTATTTGAGGTTATTTGTTAACCGCGAACAAATGATGGATCGATTAATTAAGCAAGCGAATTCTGCCAATCAGCCACTTTGCTATGAGATTGGAAGTAATAGTGACATGATTTTAGAAAATACGATTACTGGCAATCTTCCATGGATTATTGATGAATTCGTGAAACGGGCGCATCAGGGAACGATTACGTTTCCGACAAAGTTTGATATGGTGGATTCCTTGCTTGATCTTCGACATGAAAAAAGGGTAATTTTTAGAATGTCACTTAACCCACAGGAAATTATTACGAATGTTGAGATCGGAACAGCAGCTTTGAAAAACCGTATCACTGCACTTAATAAAATGGCCGACGCAGGATATCCAATTGGGGTGTTGATTGCACCAATCATTATGGTAGATAACTGGAAAGACCTATACCTGGAGTTGCTAGATGTTCTTTGGGAAGAGTTTTCTCCTAAAGTAAAAGAACAGGTGATATTTGAAGTGATTTTTATGACGTATAGTTTTGTACAACATAAAATCAATACCGAAGCGTTTGGCGAAGAAGCAGATTTGTATGATAAGAGTATGATGACAGGGCGCGGCATGGGAAAATATCATTATCGGAAAGAACCTCGCGTGGAGGGAGAATTGTTTCTTCGTGATGAAATAGAGCGAAGGTTTGGAACTGGAAAGATTCTATATGTTTGTTAGAAAGAGTGCGAAAACTGTTCATACAGACATCCTTTGACTAATAAAATGATAATAAGTAGGTTGTAAGTCATAAGCTTGGAGGTCTGTATGAATAAAGTCAAACATTATTTTCCTGGCGGTAACACAAGCAAAGGTTTTGTCAATTATTTTGATGGAATTATAGCACCTTGGGTAGAAAATAAAAGAATATATGTACTTAAAGGAGGACCTGGCGTAGGAAAGAATACCTTCATGAAAGCATTTGGAAAAAAGGCAGACAGTAAAGGTTATGATGTTGAATACTTTCATTGTGCCAGCGACTACAATAGCTATGATGCAGTACATATTCCAAAACTAGGAGTGACCATGCTTGATGGCACGGCACCGCATGTCATTGATCCTGTGACACCAGGAGCCATTGATGGGATTATCAATCTGGGACAATATTTGGACGAAAAAGGATTAGAGACAAAACGAGAGAACATTCTATCATTAGGCCGTGATAATCAGAGAGGTTATCGTAGAACCTTTGCCTATCTTGGAGCAGCAGGCAGATTGCAGGAAAGCACGAACTATTTGTATATGTGTGCGTTAAATCGAGAGGAACTCCGTGCGGAGGTGCAAGAGGTTTTTGGAACAAACGAGTTAAAACGGGGAAGAAATCATGGAAAAGTCCGTCGCCTATTTGCGGATGCGATTACTCCTCAAGGAATGATAGATGTTTTTGATACCATTGTATCGAATGAAAAAATCATTTCCCTACATGGGCCAAATGTAATTGCAAATGAGTTTATAAATCTTGCCTTACACTTTTGTATGTTCATGGGTTATGGATGCGAAGTATACCATAACTCCTTATTACCGGATAATGTGGAACACTTAATTATAAAGGATCTGGGTCTATGCATTACTACTCAGCTGGCTTTTGCTAAACAAATTGAAAAGATTATTGATCTTACCTACCTTCTAAACCAAACAGTAGTCGATAAATATGAATCTACCTTTGCGTTTAATGAGCTATATGAGAAGCAACTACTTGAAGCGGCAATAGAGTCTTTGATGCAGACAAAACAAATCCATGATGATCTTGAGGCGGTATATAAAGAATATATGGACTTTGAACAGGTAAATAAGTTAACAAAAGAATTTTTAAAGGAATTTTTTAGATAATCGAGAAGCTTGGCTTCCATAAACAATAGAATACATGAAAAAAACACCAACGGTACACGACGTTGGTGTTTGTCATTTCATAAGAATAGTGGGTCGACTATTCGTAGTGTCTATTCATTAAGCCATTTTATTAACAGCTAAAGATAAACGGGAAATTTTTCTAGCAGAAGTATTCTTATGGTAGATTCCCTTAGACGTAGCTTTGCTAATTTCAGAAATCGCATTCTTTAAGCTAGCAATAGCAAGTTCTTTATCGTTAGCAGCAACAGCAGCTTCCACTTTTTTTACAGCAGTCTTCACTCTAGACTTGATCATTTTATTTCTCATAGTCTTAGTTTCGATAACAAGTATTCTCTTTTTCGCAGATTTGATATTTGCCAATCCGTACACCTCCAATAGCTAAATGGTATTATATTCTCTGTTTCATTAAACCCGGACACGGACGTTCTTAATGTAAACATGCTACTATATATTAGTATAAAGTCTGTATGTTGTCAATACATAATTGCGATAATTTTAGGAAAACTAGATACTGAATGTTCACAATATTGAGGAAAATCAAGCGTTTAGACGAGGTTGTAAGATAATGGGAGACGAAAAAATGATGGAGAATAACAGAAGTAGAACAAGAACAGACCTCGCACTCGAGGTCAGAGAATCTTTTGAAGATGATGATGTCGAAATCAGAGGCGTCGTGTTAGAAAAAGAACGAGATGAGGAGAATGAAATAGAGATTACCAGAGTTGTGATTAAAGATGAGCGTGGAGCCCAAGCGATGCAAAAACCAATTGGCACCTATATCACCATTGAAGCCCCTAAAATCAGCGGAAGTGATGAGAGCTATCATGAACCGGTAATGTTGCTTGTTGCTAAATACATCAAGGAACTGGCTGGGGAAGTGGAAGGAAAGAATATTCTTGTGGTTGGTTTAGGTAACAAGGATCTGACCGCAGATGCCCTAGGCCCACAGGTGATTGATCATTTGTTTGTTACAAGGCACCTTGTAAAGGAGTTTGGGAGCGAGTTTGCTAAGCGGAACCAGCTTGAAAGTATGAGTGCAATTGCGCCTGGCGTCATGGGACAAACAGGAATGGAGAGTAGTGAGATTATTAAAGGAGTTATCCAAACGACAAAGCCGGATTTGTTAATCGTTGTGGATGCGTTGGCAGCTCGAAGTGTCAATCGACTAAATACGACCATTCAAATTACGGATACCGGAATTAGTCCGGGTGCTGGAGTAGGCAATAACCGCAATGCCTTTAATGAAGAGAACCTAGGGGTAAAAGTTATTGCTCTGGGTGTACCTACGGTTGTAGATGCTGCGACCATCGTGAATGATACAATGGAAAAAGTTCTGACTGGGAAGGGATTCACAGAGGATGAAATCTCTCAATTCTTGTGGGAAATGAATGATAATGAGATGCGTAATATGTTTGTGACACCAAAAAATATTGATGATTCCATTCATCGCATCAGTTATACGATATCAGAGGCATTAAACTCCTGTTTTGCTAAACCGCTCTGTAATTAATTACAAAATGGTATTGGAAGCGAATCATTTTGCATAAAAATCATGATAACTATTAAAAGAATAAACAAAACAATTTTCATATAAAACGAATAAAATTAATACAAATTGTTACCCCCTTTTGATACAATTATGACAGAATAAGAAATCTCATTTACAAGGTAAAATGAATCATGTTCCCTGGCTTGAAGATTTCTTAAATATGCAGAAAGAAAGGGTAGTACAATGGATATTAAGAAAATTGTAAGTGAAATGACCTTAGAAGAAAAAGCAAGCTTGTGCTCTGGTTCAGGTTTTTGGCATACCAAGGCAGTTGAGCGTCTGGGAGTACCACAAGTAATGGTAAGTGATGGACCTCATGGACTTAGAAAACAGGATTTAGCGTCAGATCATCTTGGAATCAATGATAGTATCAAAGCAGTTTGCTTCCCAGCAGGTTGTGCAACCGCATCCAGTTTTGACCGTGATTTGGTTAATACACTAGGAGATGCATTGGGCAATCAATGTCAGGCAGAGGATGTTAGTGTTGTATTAGGGCCAGCGGTAAATATTAAGCGTTCCCCACTTTGTGGTCGTAATTTTGAATATTTTAGTGAAGACCCTTATCTTGCTACCGAGATGGCAACTAGTTATGTTAAAGGAGTACAAAGCAATCACGTTGGTGTAAGTGTAAAACACTACCTTGCCAACAATCAAGAGCATAGACGAATGACCTCTGATTCTCAGATTGATGAGAGAACCTTACGTGAAATCTATCTTGCTGCATTTGAAACTGTAGTAAAAGAAGCAAAACCTTGGACAGTAATGTGTTCCTATAATAAGGTAAATGGTGTGTATGCTTCTGAAAACAGACGCTTCCTGACTGAAGTATTACGTGAGGAATGGGGCTTTGATGGTTATGTAGTAAGTGACTGGGGTGCAGTCAATGACCGTGTGGCTGGACTAAAAGCTGGATTGGAACTTGAAATGCCTTCTTCTAACGGAGTAAATGATGCTAAAATTGTAGCTGCTGTAAAAGCTGGTACTCTTGAAGAAAGTGTTCTGGATACGGCAGTAGAGCGCATTTTAAATATCGTAGACTTATATACTAATAATAGAAAAGCAGATGCCATCTGGGATAAAGACAAAGACCATGAGTTAGCAAGAAAAATCAGTGCAGAATGTATGGTTCTATTGAAGAATGAGAACATTTTGCCACTTGCAAAAGAGGAAAAAGTTGCTTTCATCGGTGAATTTGCTAGTGCACCTAGATACCAAGGTGGTGGTAGCTCCCACATTAATTCCACTAAAGTAACAAGTGCTGTAAATGCTATGGCTGGTAACGCGAATGTAACTTTTGCAGTAGGCTATGGTACAAAGCAAGATGTAATTGATGAAGCGTTAGTAAAAGAAGCAGTAGAAGTAGCGAAAGCTGCCAATGTTGCAGTAATCTTTGCTGGTTTGCCTGATTCTTTTGAGTCAGAAGGATATGACAGATCTCATATGAGAATGCCTGAGTGCCAAAATTATCTGATTCAAGAAGTTACGAAGGTTCAACCAAATACCGTGGTTGTACTTCACAATGGTTCTCCAGTAGAAATGCCATGGATTAATGATGTAAAAGCAGTATTAGAAGTATATCTTGGTGGGCAGGCTGTTGGTGGAGCAACCGTAGATGTATTATATGGTGATGCTAACCCAAGTGGACGATTAGCTGAAACCTTCCCTATCCGTTTAGAAGATAACCCTTCCTACCTATACTATGTTGGTGAAAAAGATGTGGTTGAATACCGTGAAGGTGTGTTTGTAGGATACCGCTATTATGATAAGAAGAAAATGGATGTTCTATTCCCATTTGGTTATGGATTAAGCTATACAACCTTTGAATACAGTGATTTAACCGTAGACAAAAAATCATTTGATGACACAGATACCGTAACAGTAAGTGTAACAGTAACGAATACTGGAAAGGTTGCTGGAAAAGAAGTGGTTCAACTTTATGTTGCACCAAAAACTACGGAAGTGATTCGTCCAGTTCGCGAATTAAAACAATTTGCGAAAGTAGAACTTGCTCCAATGGAAAGCAAAACCGTTTCCTTTACCTTAAGTAAGAGAGCATTTGCTTACTTTAATACTGAGGTAAATGACTGGTTTGTTGAAACTGGTGATTATGCAATTGAGATTGGTAAGTCATCAAGAGACATTGTTGCTAGTGAAGTAGTAACCGTAACTGGTACAACAGTTATTAAGCCAGTATATCATTTGAATTCCACCATGGGCGATATCTTAGCAGACCCTAAGGCAAAAGCAGTATTAACCCCATATATGGAGGCCATGAATCATATGTTGAGCCCTGAGCAGGGTTCCGATGTGGCAGATAGCGCTATCACTAACGAAATGCAAATGGCGATGATTAACTATATGCCAGTTCGTGGTATCCTTAACTTTGCAAATGGTATGGTGACAGAAGAACAGATGCTTGCTCTATTAGATCAGATTAATAGTTTATAAGAAAAAACTAATAGAAGACTTGAACAAAAGACCTGAACAGAAGACCTGAATAAAAGACCTGAACAGAAGACTTGAACAAGTGCTTTGAACCGGAACAGATTAAATAGCTAAATATAAAGACAGGTGTTTTTTACTAGCTTAAAGTGACGTAAAGAAACACCTGTTTTTATGATTTTTCCCGATGAAAGCTTACACGAAAGTATTTTTTCCGATAGGCTTTTGGTGTTAGCCCGGTATAGCGTTTAAATACACTTACAAAATAGCTATGGCTGCTAAAGGCAAGATAATTACTAATATCTACATAACTATAATCAGAGTATTTGAGTAAATTGGAGGCTGATTCTACTCGCTTTTGGTTGATATAGTCACTAATGGACTGGCCCACTTCTTTTTTAAACAATGTCGAAAGGTAGGTTGGATTCAAAGAAACTTGCTTAGCGATATCAGTTACCTTAATACTTTCATGTAAATGATAATAGATATAATCCATCGAAAGTACAACTGGTTTGGAAAAGACTTTCATTTTCTTTAACGTTGCAATATGTTTGGTAAAATAAAGAGTCATTTCTTTATGTAGCTCAAGAATTTCCTCTGGACTGGTTAGCTTGTCTGCACGTTGAATAAACAAGTCGCTGGCATTATAAGCAATCTCTGGTTCCATTCCCCCTTCCACAGCAAAGCGTGTACTCAACGTGGCCGAGCAGACAAATAAATACTGTGAATTTCGAAGTGGATTATCAGAAAGATGTCCTGCAGTATTCGGTGAAAAGTCATTAAAGCAAGATTTGATTCCTTCAATATTTCCGGTTTTTATATACTCATACTGGAGCATTTCTTTATCATATGCTAAATGACGGTTGTTATTTTCACGCTGAACAAAGGTTGTCCGGGTTAGTTCATGTTCTATATGACTGTCGTTAAAGCCAGGGTCTGGTAGATGGTAATCGGTGTGTTTTATCATAGGGCACCTCCTTTGCTATGCTTTGTTATATCATAGGATTAGGGCGTCAAAAGCCCTTATTAAAATTATAGTTCGTCAATTTGCACAATTCTGTTTGTGAATCGTGATGCAAGGCATAGTTCATTCGCAACACGCTCTCGCTTGGATGAAGTTCGTAGT
>JAEYSV010000013.1 GCA_023434365.1 Bacillota bacterium
ATGCAGATCTGTCTTTTTGCTATGCACAAAAGCAGAAAAAAAGTGGAAGTACTCTTTAATTAAAGAATTCTTCCACTTTTAGATTCAAAGCTTAGCCTATTGGCCAAATGTTAACTTAATGACATTGACCATATAGGTACCCCTTAAAAAGTGTCTAATTAGTTAGCAGCTTTTGCAAGTAATTCGTTTACCATGTCAACGAATCCGCCAATTTTAATACTAACGCCAGCAATAGCATCAGTTCTGCCTTCTTCATCTAAAACTAAAGCGCTAACGCCTTGATTTTCGATAACATATTTAGATAATGATTCGGATTGTACTGCCCAAACTGGACCGTCTGGAGTCATTACATATTCACCATCTAAAGATAATTGAGCTTTGGATTTACCTTCAGCATCTTTTGCATCATATACAAGAGCAGTGATTTTTCCACCTGCAACTGTCATAGACATTTGATAAGTATAGCCTTTATCATCTGGCTCAGCTTTTGTTTCGTATGTTCCATCTTTTAAACCAGCTTCTTCAATAGCACCAGTTCCACTAGCTTCAGCGATTGCAGCATTTACCATATCAACAAATCCGCCAATTTTAATACTAACACCAGCGATAGCATCAGTTCTGCCTTCTTCGTCTAAAACTAAAGCACTAACGCCTTGGTTTTCGATAACATATTTGGATAATGCTTCAGATTGAACTGCCCAAACTGGACCGTCTGGAGTCATTACATATTCTCCATCTAAAGATAACTGAGCTTTAGATTTACCTTCAGCGTCTTTTGCATCGTAAACAACTTTAGTAATTTTTCCACCAGCAACGTCCATTACTAATTCGTAAGTATATCCTTTGTCGTCTGGTTCTGCTTTTTGAGTGTAAGTACCGTCTTTTAAAGTAACTTCTTCAGCTGGAGCCTGGCTAGCAGCTGGAGTTTCGCTAGCAGCTGGAGTTTCGCTTGCTGCAGGAGTTTCGCTTGCTGCAGGAGCTTCACTTACAGCAGGAGTTTGACTTGCTGCTGGAGCATTGTTTGAAGAACAACCAGTAATAGTTGCCATAGTTAACATAGCTACAGCTGTTACAGTAAGAAATTTTTTGTTTAGTCTCATAATACAAATCCTCCTTAGATTGCTTATGCATAAAATGTGTGTTCAAGTTAAAATATTAACAAAAAAAAGCTTATTTGTCAATAATATTGTTGATGATTTATGAATATTTTTGTTGGAAATAAAACCTAAATGTAAAAATTAGTTTAATATTGACACATATAATATATATTTTCAGTAATTTGTTATATAAATGTTAAATTTCTGTTATGTTTTTGACATTGACATTAACAAAACGTAGTATTAGTGGTAAAATAATAACAATTTTGGTGACAGTGAATTAAGAAGAATAAAGACTGGTGATGATAGAATGAAATTGATAAAAGCAGCAAGAGCATTAAAGGGGAATCGAAAACGGACTAATGTGGAACAATTATATACTATCTGGGGAGAATCATTAAGCTCAGATCATGTACTACAGGAATACCCAAGACCTCAGTTAATGCGTGAAAGCTACATTAATCTGAATGGTCTTTGGGAATATTGCATTAATTTTGGACAGGTCCCAGAGGAGATGGATGGAGCAATTCTTGTACCATTTTCACCTGAGACTTTGTTATCTGGTGTAAATCGAATTCTGCAGCCAGGAGAGTCTTTGTGGTATAGAAGAAACATTACAATCGATTATATCGACATTACAGGGCGATTGCTTCTTCATTTTGGAGCGGTAGACGAACGGTGTGAAGTGTATGTTAATGATACGTTGGTGGAAAGTCATCAAGGGGGATATCTACCATTTTCCTTTGACATCACGGATATGATTCATGAAGGGAACAATACACTGATAGTACGCGTAGAAGATGATACCGATACATCATTTCACGCCAGAGGGAAACAATCGTTAGATCCACATAATATTATGTATACCGGACAGAGCGGGATCTGGCAAACGGTTTGGATGGAATGGGTGCCATCAAATTATATTAAAAAGCTTCAGCTAATTCCGGACATTGATAAAGAGCTACTTTCTGTTACCGTTGATATGCAGTGGCATGATATGCTTAACGAAAGTGAAGTTTCTACTGTTAGTGCGAAAGTATACTATCAGGACCAATTAGTAAAACAAATCAAAAGCTCTGACCTGAGATTTGATATCCAACTATCCGAGGTGAAACTATGGTCTCCTGAGCAACCCAATCTTTATGATCTTGTTATAGAAACTGGAGAAGATGTGATAAAAAGCTATTTTGCGATGCGTAAAATAAGTGTGAAGCCAGATGCTAATCACATCATGCGAATATATCTGAATAACAAAATCTACTTTCAACGAGGCGTGCTTGATCAGGGATACTGGTCGGATGGACTCTATACAGCACCAAGTGACGCAGCTCTTATTTACGATATTGGTAAAATGAAAGAACTTGGTTTTAATATGATACGTAAACATGTTAAGATAGAGCCAATGCGATGGTATTATCATTGTGACAGAATGGGAATGCTGGTTTGGCAGGATATGATAAATGGTGGAGAGACTTATAACTCCTTTTATTCTGGGGTGTTACCTGCTCTTTTTCCTAATAGGTTTGTTAAGAAGCGCAAGGTGTCTCCAAAATTCGTGGGAAGACTAAATCAAACCGGAATGGAGGAGTGGACCTCCCAACTTAAAGAAATGATTGGTCATCTAAATAACTCCCCTTGTATTGTGGTTTGGGTACCATTTAATGAAGGATGGGGACAGTTTAAGACGAATGAGATTACGCAAATGGTAAAAGAGTTAGATCCAAACCGCTTGATACTTCAGGCAAGTGGATGGTTTGATGGTGGCAGTGGGGATATAAAAGGTGTTCATAATTATTTTAGAAAACTGAAGGTAAGGAAAGACAAACGTGCCTTCGCATTGTCGGAGTTTGGTGGTTACGCATATTATGTAGAGGGTCATAGTTATGCAAAAGAAACATACGGCTATCAGATTTTTAATACAAAAAAAGACCTGACTAAGGCATATTTGAAGGTATTTCATGAAGATATCTACCTCTTGATTCCACAAGGGTTATGTGCTTGTGTTTACACTCAATTATCAGATGTTGAAGAAGAGGTAAATGGATTGCTTACCTTTGACAGAAAAGAGTGTAAAATAGAATTAAAACAGATAAGAAATTCAGTAAGTGATAGTATAAGTGCGGAGATAGAACTAAATAGTAATTGGTGATAATAGTAGTTGATAATAATGGTAGTTGATAATAATAGTAGTTGATGATAATAGAGGCAACGGTGAAGCTAATGAGGTTTCACCGTTGCTTTTTTTCTATACTCTCGAGGGGAGATTCCATATACTTTTCGAAATACATCGGAGAAGTAATTGCTATCATTAAATCCACATTGGAGAGCAATATCGGTAATGCTCTCTTTTGTCTCAGTAAGTAGATGAAGAGCCTCTTTTAACCTCATGTGATTAAGATATTCTTTAAAGCCAAATCCAGTTTCCTCTTTAAATTTCATGCTAAAGTACGTAGCACTCATATTGGCCTTGGCGGCGGCTTCATTAAGTGTAATACCTTTATGGTAATTATCACAGATAAAGCGTGCTGCCTTCTGAATCTGCAGTGCGCTTTTTTGTAGATTCCGTTCTGATATATCAATCTCGGCCTGATTTACTGCTCCAAGCTTAACTCGGTTTTTTAATTTAATTCGAAGGATAAAGAGAAGAAGCTCTTTTAACCATTGCTTTAATAAGAAGGGAGTGAACGAATCTTGCTCTTCCTGCTCAGTAAGCATTTTATCAAAAAGTGATAACACATAATCATTTTCTTTAGCAACAAGTGTGAGTTTTGGGTAAAAGAAACAACTATTAATTAGTTCAGCTCCAAATTCCGTTTTTAATTCAGCAAGAAAAATATCGTCAAAGTAAATACAGATTCTTTCATGTTCCTGCTCTTTCGTATTATATGTGGTTCTGTGTAAATCACCATTGGCTATTAGCATAATATCGTTTGGATACAGTGTATAAAAGCTGTGATTAATAAAAAATTTGCGAGAGCCGCTGACTAAATAATAGAATTCATGATACGGGTGATTGTGGTTAGCAGGCATGTCAAAGTCAGAAGTTCGAACAAGACGATCAATAATTATGTGATTTTTTGATATGGTTGGCATCATAATCCCTCCTTAGTTTATTAATAATATGTCTAAAGTGCATAAAAGTTATTGTGAAATGATCACGAAGTAAGTACTGTTTACCAAATTATATAATATCATAAAAAATCAGTGTTTTTGACTAAAAAAGTCGATAAAGTTGGTGGTTACTATTAATTATTTGCGTTACAATGCATAGGAACAGTAAAACGTATCGAAACGATGGAGAAAAGAAAGGTATTAGGGAGTAAGTATGGCAGAGTTAAAAGCTAATCTCACGAAAAAGGACCAGAAAAATCGTGATTTCATATTAAATGGAAGTATGTGGAAAGTTGTAATGGTAATTTGTATTCCACTTGCGATCTATCAAAGTTTAAATCAAATCTTTAAGGTGCTGGATGCAAAAATGGCGGCACATATCAGTTCTGAATCTGTATCAGCGGTTGTATATCTTTCGCAAATTCAGATGATGCTTGCTGCAATTGGAGCAGGTCTGGCAATTGGAGCTAGTTTAAAAATCAGCGAGGCATATGGACAAGGTGATTACAAACTGGTTCGCCAAAGAGTCAGTTCTCTTTATGCAATGTGTGCTGTCTTAGGTGCTATCATTATTGTAGGCATCATTCCGTTTACTGAACAATTTTTAAAGATGGCGAATACTCCTGCCGATTTAATCAGCGTAGGGAAAACCTATTTTAATGTGGAGTTATTGGCACTGGTCTTTATGTTTTTTAATAATGTGTATATGTCGATTGAACGTGCAAGAGGTAATTCAAAGCGAATTCTTTACATTAATATATTTGGTATAGTTTTAAAACTCAGTATTACAGCAGTCTTTGTATATGTTCTTAATGGGAACATTACTATGATTGCAGTTGCAACGTTACTCAGTCAAATTATATTATTCATCCTTGCTCTATTCTATATCTATGGAAAAGATAATGCATTTGGTTTTTCAATGCGTGCGGTTAGATTAAATAAAGAAATTTGTGGTCCAATGTTAAATCGATCTTACCCGGTAGTAATCGAAAAAGTAGCATTTTCGTTAGGTAAAGTTATGGTTAACTCCATGAGTACAGATTATGGCTCGCTCACGGTTGGAGCATTAGGAATCTCCAATAATATCGGTGGGTTAACTACATGTCCTCAACTTGGTTTTCAGGAGGGGGCAGCTGCTATCATTAGCCAGAATCTTGGAGCAAAGAAATATGACCGTGCGCTTGATGCATTTAAAAAAGTTCTGATTGCCAATGTTATCATTGGTTTTGTTGGTTTCTTGTCTACACTATATTATCTCGATTTTATAAGTGGTCTATTTGCAGAAGGTGATATGGTTTTTAAAGCATTAGTCGAAGATATTTACCGTTATGAAGCATTTGGTGCGGTAACTTTAGGTATAAATTCATCTGTCATCGCATTATTATACGGATATGGAATGATGAAATGGACGCTATTTATAAACTTTAGCCGTGTCTTTGTCTTTCGAATTCCGGTGTTGTGGTTTTTGCAAAACTTTACCGGAATGGGAGCAGAAAGTGTAGGTGTCGTTATGTTAGTTAGTAATATATCCGTTGGTGTTGTTGCATCAATCATTGCTTTTATAGTAATCCGGAGAATTAAAAAAGGTTCTATTTATTAAAAGGGTATCCTCTCGATAATTGAATTATAAAAAAAGCGGTTCGTTTTGAGCCGCTTTTTTTGTACATAAAGATTTTACAAATTGAAACCAAAATAATTTACAGCATTGTAATAGGAGATGTTTTTAACGATTTCTTCAAGTGCTTTCCTATCATCTGGATATTCCCCGTTTTCTACCCATGAGCCGAATAATTCACAGAGAATTCTTCTGAAATACTCATGTCTTGTATAGCTTAAGAAGCTTCTTGAATCAGTTAACATTCCTACGAATCCAGCAAGATATCCTAAGTTAGCAAGGCTAACCATCTGGTCTGTCATTCCTACTTTATGATCATTGAACCACCAAGCAGATCCTTGTTGAATCTTACTTCTTGTAGTGGAGTCCTGGAAACAGCCAAGGATTGTACCAATTGCCTGGTTATCATTTGGATTTAAGCTATATAGAATTGTTTTTGGAAGTTGATCCGTGATATTTAAACTGTTCAAAAAGTCTGCCATCTGTGCACTTGGTGCATAGTTGTTAATACAGTCAAATCCGGTATCTGGTCCTAACTGGCGATAACGAAGAGTGTTGTTATCACGTTTACATCCATAATGAAGCTGCATAACCCAACCTAGACGGTGGTATTCTTTTCCGACGAAAATCATGAATGCAGTTTTGAATTTTAATTCTTCTTCTCTGGTGATGTTTTCACCCTTTTGACGTTTTGCAAATATGCTTTCGATTTCTTCTTCTGAAGCAGGAACATGCATTACATATTCAAGTGCATGATCAGAAACTTTACAACCATTGTTGTTAAAGAACTCAAGTCGATTTAATAAAGCTTCTTTTAAGGTAGCAAAGTTAGTTATGGCAATCCCACTTACGTTACCAAGTTGTGCTAGGTAATCAAAATATTCTGGTTTTTCGATATTCATTGCTTTATCAGGTCTCCATGCAGGTAATACCTGAACTTCAAAACTTTGATCAGCTGCTATTTTCTGATGCCATTCAAGAGTATCGATAGGATCATCTGTTGTACAGATTAATGTAACATTGGAGCGACGGATTAAGTTTCTTACGCTCATTTCTTTTGCTGCGAGCTTTGCATTACAGAGATTCCATACTTCCTCGGCAGTATCCGCATTTAACACGCCATGGTAATCAAAATAACGTTGTAATTCCAAGTGACTCCAATGGTAAAGAGGATTACCAATCCCACGACTTAATGTTTCTGCCCATTTTTGGAATTTCTCACGGTCAGATGCATTACCTGTGATATAGTGCTCGTCTACTCCTGCTGAACGCATCAGTCTCCATTTATAATGATCTCCGCCAAGCCAAATCTGCGTAATATTATCGAAGGTTCTATCTTCTGCAATTTCTTTAGGGTTAATATGGCAGTGATAGTCTAGAATAGGGGTAGTTGCTGCATATTCATGATAAAGGGATTTTGCAGTTTCCGTACTTAATAAAAAGTCTTGATCCATAAATGATTTCATTTGGATTCCTCCTTAAGTCATTAAAACTTTGTTGTTTCTCTTTTTTTTATTTCAGCAGAAAAAACTGTTCGAAGTGGGACTGACTGTCCATTCAGTATACCCATAAGCGAGGTAACAATCGTTTGGCATACCAATTCTAGTTTGTTATCGATTGACGTCATTTCTGGATTACAGCATTCAGCTATAATGGAATTATTGTACCCAATGATCGACAGTTGATCTGGAACTGACTGATTTTCTAATCTTGCATATTTTAGTGCACCCACTGCAAGACTATCATCAGAAGTAATGATTGCATCAAAGGTAGTCCCGCTTTGTCTCAAAGAGCAGAGAAAGGACGCCACTTCATTGATATGTCCATTAAAATACTGAACACAATTAGAGTCTACTTCGATACCGGCATCTTCGTGGGCTGCTTTAAATCCTTTCAATTTCTTCTTACCGCTATAAGAGTTTGAATTATATAAGTAAAGAATTTTATTGCAGCCTGATTTGAATAATGTGATGGTAGCTTCATACATTGCCTGAAAGTCATCACAGAGGGTGCTATATATATTTGATCCATCCATAGCTGCATTAAGTAGCATAACAGGTACCTGCTTAGCGGCCTGTTTGATATAGGCATTATTCTTTTCGATGGCTTCCACAAAGTTTGAACCAACTAAAATCACACTATCTACTCGTTTCGATAATAAGAGTTCCAAGTATTTTTGTTTTTCGCTAACTTCGTAGCCTGTACAACAAAGGAGAGCATCATAACCCTCTTTTCGAAGCAAACGTTCCAAATAATAAATAGCACTCGCAAGATAAGGGTCAGACGAGTCTGCGCACATAATTCCTACTGTCTGCATGGTGTTAAGACCTAATCCTCTTGCAAAGGCATTGGGTGTATAGCCACATTCTTCTATGACTGTAAGAACTTTTGCCCGGGTTGCTTCACTTACTTTGGAATTCCCGTTTAAAACCCTCGAAACTGTTGCAATCGATACTCCAGCTTTTTTTGATACATCATATATATTCATAGTATATCCCCTTTATATTAATTCGATTTATCTCTGTCAAAGAAGACTCTCACTTTTAGATATTAGGTGTTTCAAACTAGCCTCAGTGGGAGAGTTGTTATTCAGTATAAATAATCGAGCAATTCTGTAAATGCTTTCACTTCTAGTCTGCCTAATTATAAGGTATTTTATTAAAAAAAACAAGCAATATATAAGAATGATTAACAAAACTTACAAAATAAAACATATTTCATATATGAAATGTAAATTATATGAAATAAATATTCCATAATAAGAAAAATCTCTTGACGAATGGATTGTCAACATGTAAAATTAATGTAAGTACTTACAATAAAATTTGAATATAATTAACGGTTGTGTTTATACTATATCGTGACTATAAAGTACAATAATGACATACGAGGTATCAACATGGAATTACTAAACAGAGTTATATCAGAGAAGAAAGATCGACCAATCAAAGTATTGCAATTCGGAGAAGGGAATTTCCTTCGCGGATTTGTTGATTATATGATCGATATCGCTAATGAAAAAGGAATGTTTGACGGAGATATTGTATTGGTAAAACCGATTGCATTTGGTGATTTATCAATGTTTCGTGAGCAAGATTGTCAGTATACAGTATCGTTAAGAGGTTTAGTTGATGGCAAAGAGACCGTTACAAACCGTATTGTTACAAGTGTAGCAGATGTAGTAGATGCTACTGTGGAATATCAAAAATATTCAGAGTTTGCAAAATTAGAGTCTCTACGCTTTATTGTTTCTAATACAACTGAAGCTGGAATTGTATATGATGAGAATGATAGGTTTGAGTTGGAACCTCCTAATTCATATCCAGGAAAATTGACTAAGTTTTTATATGAAAGATATGAAGCGTTTAAGGGTGATGTTAATAAAGGATTAATAATTTTACCGGTTGAATTAATAGATGATAATGGAATTGAGTTAAAAAAATGTGTAGTTAAGCTTTCAAAGTTATGGAACCTTGAAGAGGGATTTTTAAATTGGCTAAATGATGCTTGTATATTCTGTAGTACATTAGTAGACCGTATTATTACTGGATACCCTAGAGAAGAAGCAAGTGGAATGTGGGAGCAGTTCGGATATCAGGATAATTTGATTGTTACCGGCGAACCATTTGCCTTGTGGGTAATTGAAAGTGAAAAAGAGATTAAAGGAGAATTTCCGTTAGATGCAGCTGGCCTTCCGGTTGTTTTCACTGATAATCAGAAACCATATAAACAACGTAAAGTTCGTATCCTAAATGGTGCACATACGTCTTTTGTACTAGCTTCTTACTTGGCAGGCAATGATTTGGTGCTGGAATCTATGAATGATGATATTATTCGTAATTTTATGAACAAAACTATCTTCGACGAAGTAATTCCTACCTTATCCTTACCAAAGGACGAGTTAGAAGAGTTTGCAAAAGCAGTAACGGATCGTTTCTTAAATCCATTTATCAAGCATGCCCTACTTTCTATCAGCTTAAACTCTGTTTCCAAATGGAGAGCAAGATGTATGCCAAGTTTTCTTGGATATGTTGAAAAATATAATGAACTTCCAAAACACCTTACCTTCTCATTGGCTGCGCTAATCGAATTCTATAGTGGAACAGGATATGAAGATGGTGCTTACTATGGTGAGAGAAACGGTGAAAAATATAAAATTATGGATGATAAAGAAGTGTTAGACTTCTTCGCAAGCCGTAATGATCAGGACACAAGAAGTTTTGTTAAAGAATTCTTAAGTAACGAAGTGTTCTTTGGACAGGACTTAACACAAGAACGGGATACGTTAGATAAGGTTACGGAATATCTTAATGCAATCAAATCATTAGGGATGAGAGAAGCACTCAAAAAATATTTCGTATAGAAGTAGGAGGCTTTAATGAATAATATTCTTAGAATTCATGACAATGATAATGTAGCTGTTGCGATTGAAGCCCTTACAAAAGGTGATGAAGTAAAAGTCGGGGACTTAACAGTTACAATAAAAGAAGATATACCGAGAGGACATAAGTTCGCTCTCAAGGATTTTGAAGAAGGAGATGCGGTAATCAAATACGGCTACTCCATTGGATTAACTCAGAAAAAAGTGGGTTCTGGTGAATGGATTCATACGCATAATATAAAAACTGGGTTAGGTGACTTACTAGATTATAGTTACCAGCCAGAATCATTTGAAGAAGAGATGACAGAAGAAGTATTTTTTGATGGTTATCGTTTTTCTAATGGAAAAGTTGGCGTAAGAAATGAAATCTGGGTTGTTCCTACGGTTGGATGTGTGAATAATGTAGCAACAAAAATGGCCGAGATGGCGAAAAAATATCTATCAGGATCGGTAGAAGATATAATTGCATTTCCTCACCCTTATGGATGTTCACAGATGGGTGATGACCAGGAAAATACCCGTACCATATTAGCAGACTTAATCAATCACCCTAATGCTGGTGGTGTTCTGGTATTAGGACTGGGTTGCGAAAATAGCAATATCGCTGAACTTAAGAAATATATTGGCGAGTATGATGAAAACAGAGTGAAGTTTTTAGTGAGTCAGGAAAGTGATGACGAACTAACAGATGGAGTGGAACTATTAAAAGAATTGATTGCCTATGCAGGACAATTTAACCGAGAAAAAATTAGTGCAAAAGAACTGGTAATTGGATTAAAATGTGGTGGTTCTGATGGTTTGAGTGGAATTACTGCCAATCCGATTGTCGGAGGATTTTCGGATTTATTAATTAGTAAAGGTGGCACTACTATTCTTACAGAAGTTCCAGAGATGTTTGGAGCGGAAACGATTCTTATGAACCGATGTGCAAATGAAGAAGTGTTTAACAAAACAGTAGATTTGATTAATAACTTCAAACAATATTTTAAAAGTTATAATCAAACAATTTACGAGAATCCATCTCCAGGTAACAAACAAGGCGGTATCTCAACGCTAGAAGATAAATCTCTTGGTTGTACACAAAAATCCGGAAAAGCGATTGTAAAAGATGTTATTTCCTATGGAGAACCAGTGAAAGTAAATGGTCTGAATCTATTAAGTGCTCCTGGAAATGACTTGGTTGCTGCAACAGCACTTGCGGCAAGTGGAGCCCACATTGTTCTTTTTACAACTGGGCGAGGAACACCATTTGCCTCTCCAGTACCAACGATGAAAATCAGTAGTAATTCTGCATTGGCCCAGAAGAAATCAAATTGGATTGATTTTAATGCTGGTGCACTAATAGAAGGCGAGACAATGCAAACCATGGTAAATCGTCTCTTTGATTTGGTGATTGAAGTAGCATCAGGAAAAAAAGTGAAAAGTGAAGAAGCAGGCTTTCACGATATGGCGATTTTTAAACAAGGTGTTACTCTTTAAAAGTTTTGCTTTATAACGATTTTACTAGTGTTATAATATACTGTGGCATGAATTACCATCAATTTTTAGTGAAAAATGGATTGACTTGGGATTCATGTAGCATTAAAATTGGCAAGTTATGTCTTGTAAATTAAGGAGGAACTATGAGTACAATTATTGAACAAATCTCAAATATCGGTATCGTGCCAGTTATCGCATTAGATGACGTAAAGGATGCAAAACCTTTGGCAAAAGCTTTATGCGATGGGGGACTTCCATGTGCAGAAATTACATTTAGAACTGCAGCAGCAGAAGAATCCATTCGTATTATGGCATCAGAATTTCCTGAAATGTTAGTTGGTGCAGGTACTGTATTAACAACTGATCAGGTAGACCGAGCAGTGAACGCAGGTGCTAAATTTATTGTGAGTCCTGGATTGAATCCAAAGATTGTTGCATACTGTGTAGAAAAAAATATTCCAATCGTTCCTGGATGTGCTAATCCAAGTGATGTGGAGCAGGCGATTCAATTAGGATTAACGACTGTGAAATTCTTCCCTGCTGAACAAGCAGGTGGCCTTGCGATGATTAAAGCAATGTCAGCACCTTATACTAATATAACATTCATGCCTACAGGTGGAATCAATGCAAGCAATCTGAATGATTATTTGGATTTTAATAAAATTGTTGCCTGTGGTGGTAGTTGGATGGTTAACAAAGATTATGTTACTGCCGGTGAATTTGATAAAATCACTTCATTGACTAAAGAAGCAGTACAGAAAATGTTAGGTTTCTCATTACGACACATTGGTATCAATGCAAAAGATGAAATCGAGGCAGATGAAACCGCAACAGCATTCGACAGTTTATTTGGTTTTACGAAAAAAGTTGGTAACAGTTCTATCTTTGCTGGTAGTGCAATCGAAGTAATGAAAAGTCCTTTCCTAGGTGAAAATGGTCATATTGCAATTCAGACTAATTATATGAAACGTGCAGTTTGGCATCTTAGCAGACAAGGATTTGAATTCGACATGGAAACTGCTAAATATGACGCTAAAGGCAATATGCTTACTGTTTACTTTAAAAAAGAACTTAGCGGATTTGCAGTGCATTTAATACAAAAGTAGGTAAAAGGAGAATAAAATGAGCAAGAAAATTATAACTTTCGGTGAAATTATGTTAAGACTAGCCCCAGAAGGCTATTATCGTTTTGTCCAGACAGAAAACTTTGGAGCTACTTATGGCGGTGGAGAAGCTAACGTAGCTGTTTCATTAGCTAATTATGGGATGGATGCTGAGTTTGTTACGAAGCTTCCTAAGCATGATATTGGTCAGGCTGCTATTAATTCTTTAAGAAGATTTGGAGTAGAAACAAAAAACATCGTTCGCGGTGGAGATAGAGTCGGAATTTACTTTCTTGAAAAAGGAGCTTCCCAACGTCCTTCTAAAGTAATTTATGATAGAGCAGGTTCTTCCATTGCACAGGCAACAGCTGCTGATTTTAATTGGTCTGAAATTTTCGAAGGAGCTGACTGGTTCCATTTTACCGGAATTACTCCTGCACTTAACGATAATGTTGCAGCAATCTGTTTAGAGGCTTGTAAAGCAGCAAAAGAGAGAAACATTACAATTAGTTGTGACTTAAACTACCGTAATAAATTATGGTCAAAAGAAAAAGCTGGTCAAGTAATGGGTGAATTATGTAAATATGTTGACGTTTGTATCGCTAATGAAGAAGATGCAGCAGACGTATTTGGCATTAAAGCTGCGGATACCGATGTAACATCCGGTCAGGTAAATCACGAAGGATATAAAGATGTAGCAAAGCAATTAGTAGACCGTTTTGGTTTCTCTAAAGTTGCTATTACTTTAAGAGGTTCTATCAGTGCTAATGATAATAAATGGGCTGCAATGTTATATGATGGTAATGAATTCTATTTCAGCAAAAGCTATCTGATGCATATTGTAGACCGTGTAGGTGGCGGTGATTCCTTTGGTGGTGGTTTAATCTATGCAAGCTTACAAGGCATGGATCCACAAGCAACGATTGAATTTGCTGTAGCTGCTAGTTGTCTGAAACACAGTATTGAAGGTGACTTTAACCAGGTTTCAGTTGATGAAGTATCAAAATTAGCTGGTGGAGACGCTTCTGGTCGTGTTCAGAGATAAGACCTTAGTGTAATATTTCCTTCTGCCTGAGAACCAGGCAGAAGAGATTTTAAACGAAAGGAAGATGTAAAATGGAATTACGTACTGCTGCATCTCCAAAAGATGTAAAACATTATACAACCGATCGATTAAGAGAGGAATTCTTAATCAGTGATTTATTTACTCATGGAATGATTAAATCAATTTACAGTCATATTGACCGTATTATCGTAGGAAGTGCGGTGCCTACTCCAATGTTAAAATTAACAGCAGGAGAGGAAATTCGCGCAGAGTATTTTCTTCAAAGAAGAGAAATGGGAATCATCAATATTGGTGGAAAAGGCCGTGTTGTGGTTGATGGTACCGCCTATGAATTGGAGAATAAAGACGGTCTGTATATTGGTATGGGATCAAAAGATATTGAATTCTTTAGTGATGATACTAACAAACCAGCAAAGTTCTATTTTAACAGTGCGCCAGCGCATAAAAGTTATCAAACTGTACTAATTAAGCCAGAAAACTGTGTTAACGTGGAATTGGGTTCTTTAGAAACTGCAAACCACCGCGTTATTACAAAATATATTCTTCCTGGTCAAGTAGAAAGCTGTCAGCTTGTTATGGGTATGACTAGTTTAAAACCAGGTAGTGTATGGAACACAATGCCAACTCACACGCAT
This sequence comes from Bacillota bacterium, assembly GCA_023434365.1. Lineage (GTDB taxonomy): Bacteria > Bacillota > Clostridia > Lachnospirales > Lachnospiraceae > KM106-2. Next base: position 14,488 of record JAEYSV010000013.1, read on the forward strand.
GATAGAAGAATGGAAGTTTATCTTTATTTTGAAATGCCAGAAGATGCTTTGGTATTCCACTATATGGGTGAACCATCTGAAACTAGACATATTGTAATGCGTAATGAGGAAGCTGTCATTAGCCCTAGCTGGTCAATTCACTCAGGAAGTGGAACCAGAGCATATACATTCATCTGGGGAATGGTAGGAGAAAACCAAGATTTCGATGACATGGATAGCGTAGCTATCTCTGCCTTGAAATAGATAGGTAATTGAAGTTAAAGGAGAAGTTATACAATGGATATTATGAAAAGTTTTTCACTAGAAGGTAAAGTAGCATTAGTAACAGGTGCTTCCTATGGAATAGGATTTGCGATTGCAGAAGGATTAGCAAAAGCAGGAGCAACAATCGTATTCAACGATATTAAACAGGAACTTGTTGATAAAGGAGTAGAAGCATATGCAGCTATCGGAATTAAAGCTTATGGCTATGTATGCGATGTTACTGATGAAACAGGTGTCAATGAAATGGTGTCAAAAATTGAACAAGAAGTTGGCGTAATTGATGTCTTAGTTAATAATGCAGGAATTATCAAAAGAATTCCAATGACAGAAATGTCTGCTGCTGATTTTAGACAAGTAATCGATGTTGACTTAAATGCACCATTTATTGTTGCTAAGGCAGTTATTCCAAGCATGATCAAAAAAGGTCATGGAAAGATTATCAATATTTGTTCTATGATGAGTGAATTAGGACGTGAAACTGTATCTGCATATGCAGCTGCAAAAGGCGGACTTAAAATGCTTACGAAAAATATTGCTTCTGAATATGGCGAGTATAATATTCAATGTAATGGCCTTGGACCTGGCTATATTGCAACTCCACAGACCGCTCCATTAAGAGAAGAAGGTCATCCATTCAATAGCTTTATTGTTGCAAAGACTCCAGCTGCTAGATGGGGAGAACCAAGTGACTTAGTAGGTCCTGCGGTATTCTTATCTTCTGAAGCGTCCGACTTTGTAAATGGTCATATTTTATATGTTGACGGTGGTATTCTTGCATACATCGGAAAACAGCCTAAATAGTTATATTAATTTTTTATGGTATAGTGAAATGTTATAAAAATTAGTGCACATTATGCCTTACCCACAAATCAGGATGAAAGTATTTACATTGCGATAAAACAAGTATTGTGGCGCTTTGGCGTGTATTTGGAAAATATTTGTAGGTTTTTGTGCATATTGCACAAAAATTCTACAAATATGTGTAGAATAACACAGTAGACATTCTAAAAGAATCTTGGTATATTTGTATTGTAAAATGAAATGTGCATAAAACATCGAAGTATTACAGATGCTTTGTTGGATATGCATAATTTTATAAAATTTAATGCAAACCTTTGCAAAATATTCATCAAGAAAGGGAGAAATTTATGAAGAAAATTTTAGCTTTAGTGTTAACTATGGTTATGGTTCTTTCTTTAGCAGCTTGTGGTTCAAATAACAATGCTAAAGATACAGATCCAAAAGCAAGTTCTGACGCAACACAAGCACCTGCTGGCACTGACAATGCAGGGACTGAACAAGTAAATCTTTCATTATCATGGTGGGGTGGAGACACTAGACATGACGCTACTATGAAAGCAGTAGACAAATTTATGGAGACTTATCCAAACATCAAAGTTACTTATACTTATGATGCATGGACTGGTTGGGAAGATAAAATGTCTACAAGTTTCTATGCAAACACAGCTCCAGATGTAAACCAGATTAACTGGAACTGGATTACTTCTTTTAGTTCAGACGGAAGTAAATTCTTAGACTTAAATACTGTATCTGATACACTTGATTTAACTCAGTTTGATCAAGCTGCATTAGAACAATGTACTGTATCTGGAGAACTTCAGGCGGTACCTGTATCTATGACTGGTAGAATCTTCTTCTGGAATAAAGCTACTTTTGATAAAGCTGGTATTAGTGTTCCAACTACTTTTGCTGAATTAAAAGCTGCTGCTGCAACATTCCAAGAAAAATTAGGCGCTGACTACTATCCATTAGTTGTTGGTGAATACGACAGATTTATCCTTATGGTATACTACCTTGAATCCGTATATGGAAAAGCTTGGGTAGAAAACAATACTCTTAACTATACTAAAGAAGAAATTCAAAAAGGTTATGAGTGGATTCAATCCCTTGAAGCTGATAAAATTATTCCTTCAATTGAAACTATCCTTGGTGATGGCGCTGAATCAATTGATAAAAACCCTAATTTCGCAGATGGACATTATGCTGGTATTTTTGAATGGGATACCGGAGCACCAAAATACGATAGTATTCTTAAAGAATCTGGCGGAGAGTTAGTAGTTGGTAACTTCTTCAAAGATCTTGGTGAATTCCAAGGTGGGTTTGCTAAAGTATCTTTAGGTTTTGCTATTTCTGAAACTTGTAAAAATCCTAAAGAAGCTGCTATGTTAGTTAACTTCTTATTAAATGAAGAAGCTGGTGTTGAGTTAATGGCATCCGAACGTGGTGTTCCATTAAGTAAGAAAGCTCTTCAAGTTGTAACTGATAAAGGCCTAGTAAATCCAATTGTTGGCGAAGCTAATAAAAGAGTTCTTGAGTGGGTACAGTTCCCATTAGACCCATTCTTTGAAGATGCTAAATTAAAAGCTAATCCTACTGGAGCTTATGTTGATACAATGGCTGGTTTAAGCTATGGTGATTATGATGCTGCTACAGCTGCTGATATGGTTACTACTACAATCAACGAAGTATTAGGTCAGTAATTTTCTTGATAAAGTAATTTGAATATAGTTTATTATTAGATATGCTGCCGGCATCTACTGTCGGCGGCATATTATAACGAATGGAAAAGTATTTTTTATGGGATACTATATTAGAAATAGTAATTATTTCAGTCAGAATATCTGACATGCTACTCGTAGGTAGAATGAGTTACATTCTTTGATTAGTAGGAGTAACTATGATAGTAAATCAATATATTAAGGAATATCTTAAAAGTTATAATAATTACAAAGAGTACTGGAATTATGAGGACGGTCTTATTTTATCGGGATGTGTACAAATGTACAAAGCGACCGGAGAGGAAATGTATAAAGAGTTTATACTTAAATACATGGACTATTTTATAAATGAGGATGGTACAATCAATCGGTTCGAGAAAGAAAAATATAATATAGATAGTATAAATGCGGGTAAGGTATTATTCTTCTTGTATACTGAAACAAAGAAAGAAAAGTATTATAAAGCTATTGAAACTTTGGTGGATCAATTAAAAGACCATCCAAGAACCGGATGTAATAATTTTTGGCATAAAAAGATTTATCCGAATCAAATCTGGTTGGATGGCTTATATATGGCTCAGCCTTTTTATATGCAGTATGAGACTGAGTTTAATAAGAAAGAAAACTACAATGACATATTGAACCAGTTTAATAACGTCAGAAAATATATATTTAATGAAGAAAAACAACTATATTATCATGCATATGATGAAGCGAAAGTCCAGTTATGGGCTGATCCTGTTACAGGATTATCGCAAAACTTTTGGTTACGGTCTATGGGATGGTATCTAATGGCTTTAATCGACACTATAGATGTTATATCAGATGAAATTTTTGAACATTATTACAGACTGAGAGAACTATTTAAGGAAGCAACAAAAGGGATTCTAAAATATCAGGATAAGCAAACAAAATTGTTTTATCAGGTGATAGATAAATCAGAAGTTGAGGGTAATTATACTGAAACATCTGGGAGTCTGATGGTGGCATATTCAATTATGAAGGCTTGCCGTCTTGGTATTCTAAGTAGAGAGAAATACGAAACAATTGGTGAAGAAATCTTTGATGCGGTTGTAAAAGAGAAGCTAATCACAACGGATGATAAAATTTACTTAAAGGACATCTGTCAGGTAGCTGGTTTGGGGCCTAATGAAGAAAGAAACGGAAGTGTGGAATATTATCTTTCTGAAAAAATAGTATGTGATGATGCGAAGGGTGTGGGACCTTTCATGATGGCATATGCTGAGAAGCTTATGTTGGTATCTAATTAATAACCGATCAGGGAATGGAGGAAATTGTTATGGCAAAGAAGAGTTCTGCAGCTGCAGTAGCTTTACCAAAGCAAAAATTTAATTTATCCAAGTCATTAAAGGGAAACATTGGTTTCTTCTTTATCTTACCATGGTTAATCGGTTTCTTGGTATTTCGTTTTTATCCGTTTATTTCATCTTTATATTATTCATTTACGGATATGCATTTATTTAACGGAATCAGCCAAACCGGTTTCATGAATTATGAAAAGATATTTACGAATAACCAGATTACAAAAGCAATTGGAGTAACATTTAGATATGCATTTATTACAGTACCATTAAAATTAGTGGCTGCGTTATTTATCGCATATATTCTGAACTTTAAAATCAAAGGTGTTAATTTATTTAGAACAGCATACTATATTCCATCTATCCTTGGTGGTTCTGTAGCAATTGCGGTTTTATGGAAGGCTCTATTCCGTAATGACGGTTTAATTAACACGATGTTATCTTTTATTGGTGTAGATGGTCCAAACTGGTTAAGTGATCCTGCTTACTCCATGTTTATTATTTCATTACTAAGAGTATGGCAGTTTGGTTCTGCAATGGTTATTTTCTTAGCTGCCTTAAAGGGAGTACCAACCGATCTATATGAAGCAGCACAAATAGATGGTGCCGGAAAATGGAGACAGTTCTTTAAGATTACTGTTCCTATGATTACACCGGTTATTTTCTACAACATGGTAACACAGTTAACACAGGCATTCCAGGAGTTTAATGGACCATATATTATTACACAAGGTGGACCTCGTGGTTCAACTACATTAATGTCTTTACTTGTATATAATAGTGCATTTAAATCACATGAAATGGGTATGGCAAGTGCAATGGCATGGGTAATGTTTGTTATCATTATGGTATTTACGTTGATAGCATTCTTTAGCCAGAAATACTGGGTATATTATGGGGATGAAGAAGGGAGGTAAAAACTAATGTCAATGAAGACAAAAAGAGTTATTGGTAGCTTTTTTAAATATGGTATCTTAATATTAGTTGGTACCTTCATGGTTTATCCATTGATTTGGATGTTTGGTGCTACTTTTAAAAATAATAATGAGATTTTTGCAGGAATTGGATTCATTCCAAGTAATCCTACTTTTGATGGTTATAAAAATGCTTTTAAAAGTTATGGTGGCAATATAGACTTGATTAAATCTATGATTAATACGTATTCGTATGTAATTCCAAAAGTAGTGTTAACATTATTCTCATGTACAATTACTGCTTATGGTTTTGCAAGATTCAAATTTAGAGGTAGAAATTTCTTCTTTGCAATTATGCTTGCTACGTTATTCCTGCCTCAGGTTGTATTAAATGTTCCTCAGTTCTTATTATATAAAGATCTGGGTTGGTTAAACAGTAGATGGTACCTTCCTTTAGTTGTACCTACCTTGTTTGCAGTTGATACTTATTTCGTATTCATGCTTGTTCAGTTCTTACGTAATGTGCCAAAAGAACTAGAAGAAGCAGCCCAGATTGATGGATGTAATATCGTTCAAACTCTTGTAAAGATTATTATTCCAATGATTAAACCAGCATTGGTATCCACTGCTTTATTCCAGTTTATGTGGTCATCCAATGACTTTATGGGACCATTACTTTATGTTGATGATCCGGACAAGTTCCCGGCATCTCGTTTCGTAAAATTATCAATGGATGCGGACAATGGATTTGAATGGAACAGAGTATTAGCAGTATCATTAATCTCTATTCTTCCATCCTTAATCGTATTCTTCTTAGCTCAGAATACATTTGTAGAGGGTATCTCTGCAGGTTCTCTGAAAGGTTAAGCTATTTTTGATTTAAACTGTCAACCTATTTGGAATGATAGTATATACTTGTTACTTTAGAGGTTGTTCCTGGTGAAGTGTACTTATATTTAGTACCAGAAGCCTGGAACAACCTTTTTTATATCAGGAAATTGCTTTACTACTCCCGCTACTTAATGTGGCGAGATCATCAAACTACCTTAGAATTGTACAACAGAAAGGAGTATTCTATGTTGAAACTATCTCTATTAATGAACACAGCTAGGAATGCAGTAATTGAATTGAGTGACGGTGGAATATACCAAACAACGAAAGAGTATGATATTTGGATAAACGATATTTTTTACAAGAAAACCGATAAGATAGTTACTAGTTTATATGATTTAAAACCAGAAACAGAATATGTCGTTACGATAAAATCAGAGAATCAAGTGGAAGATACAATTATATTTAAAACAGATTATGAATTTGTTACACTGAATGTAAAAGATTTTGGTGCAAAAGGTGATGGAGTGCATGATGATACTCATTTTATTCAGGCAGCGATTATGGCATGTCCAAAAGATAGCCGTGTCTTGATTCCAGCTGGTGTTTATAAAATCACCAATCTTTTTTTGAAAAGTGATTTAAAACTCGAAATTCAAAAAGGAGCGTTATTAAAAGCAAGCACGGAGCGTTCTGAATTTGCCATTCTTCCTGGTTTTATAGAAAGCTATGATGAAAAAGATGAATATAATCTTGGAAGTTGGGAGGGCAACCCACTTGATACCTTTGCATCCATTATTACTGGGATAAATGTTGATAATGTCGTGATCTATGGAGAGGGTACGGTTGATGGAAGTGCTTCTGATTATAACTGGTGGCATAATATTCGTCAGAAAGTTGGAGCATGGCGTCCAAGAATGTTCTTTATTAACCACTGTAATAATGTTATTTTACAAGGTATTACGATACAAAATAGTCCTTGTTGGACAATTCATCCTTACTTTAGTAATAATCTTGGTTTTTATGGTTTAACCGTTAAAAATCCTAAAATCTCACCTAATACCGATGGATTAGATCCAGAATCCTGTAAGAATGTTGATATCATTGGCGTACATTTCTCCCTTGGCGATGACTGTATTGCTATCAAATCCGGTAAAGTATATATGGGAAGAAAGCATAAAACTCCATGTGAAAACATCACGATTCGTCAGTGCTATATGCAAGATGGTCATGGAGCAGTAACAGTAGGAAGCGAAATTGGCGGAGGAGTAAACAATATCTTTGTTAAAGACTGTTGTTTTAAAGATACAGACCGTGGACTTCGTGTTAAGACGAGAAGAGGTAGAGGAGAAGACTCCGTTCTTGATAATATTACCTTTGACAATATTCGCATGGAAGGCGTATTAACCCCACTTGTTGTAAATAGTTTTTATTTCTGTGATCCAGATGGTAAGATTAGTTATGTACAAACCAGAGATCCATTACCAATAGATGAAAGAACTCCGTATGTGAAGAATCTTACTTTTAAAAATATCCATTGTACAGATGCGCATGTCGCAGCTGCTTATTTCCTTGGTCTTCCAGAACGAAAGATTGAGTCAATCACGATGGAGAATGTTTATATCAGTTACACGGATAACCCAACTCCTGAATACCCAGCTATGACTTGTGGAATCGATCCATGTACAAAGAAAGGATTCTACGCATTAAACGTTGATAAGATTAGTATGAAAAATGTTGTGATTGAAGGTTGTGATGGAGAAGCGTTTGAGTTTTCTGGAGTAGATGTAATAGAGGAGGTATAATATGCAATTTGGATTACGATTACATGATGCAAAAGAAGCTGTTTTGGAAGAGCGACTTAGTATTGCAGCAAAGCAGGGATTTACCTGCGCTCATTTGGCTCTCAGCAAGACGATTAAGGAGCATTCGATTAAGGATAGTGCACTAACCCCTGGTTTTGCAATGCACCTTGGAAAGCAGTTTACCAAACATAACTTAGATGTTGCGGTACTTGGATGTTATCTGAATCTTGCCAATCCGAATCAGGAAACGTTGAAAAAGACTATAAACCGCTATAAAACTCACATTCGTTTTGCTTCTCATCTTGGATGTGGTGTAGTGGGAACGGAAACTGGTTGTGTTAATGAAGCATATGAATATGAACCTGCATGCCATACTGAGGAAGCACTGGAGACTTTTATCAATAATTTAAAGGGAATCGTCAAATATGCGGAGCAAATGGGAGTAATTTTTGCAATCGAGCCAGTATGGAGTCATATTGTATATAACGGTGTCCAGGCGAGAAAAGTACTAGATGCAATTAATAGTCCTAATCTTCAAATTATATTTGATCCTGTTAATCTTTTGTGTTACGAAAATTATGAAAACCGTGAAATGATTATTAATGAAGCGATTGAATTGCTCGCTGAGGACATTGCGGTAATTCACCTTAAGGATTTTGTAGTAGAAGGAAATAACCTAAAATCAGTTGCTGCCGGAACTGGACTTATGAACTATGATAATATATTAGCGTTTGCGAAGAAGGAAAAGCCATATATTCACGCTACATTGGAAAATACAACACCAGATAATGCTGTTCGTGCAAGAGAGTTTTTACAAAATATATATGACTCTGTTTCTGTTTAATCAATCAAAATTCGATATATATTGCAAATTAATATTAGCTTCATTATAATTGATGTTAAATGCAAACAAATCCGGGGAAAAAAGCAGGAATAAGGATTTAAAAGTTGGATAACCCATGGGTTTTTAAGAAATCTGAAAGAGTGGTTAATATGGCGGTAACGATAAAGGATATAGCACGGAAAGCGGGGGTCTCCTATTCAACAGTATCTCGTGCTTTGAATGATGTTGGTTTGGTAAAGGAAGAAAAGAAGACGCGTATTGTTGAGTTGGCTAGGCAAATGGGATATTCACCCAATCTGGCAGCTAAGAATCTACAGTCCTCCAAAGCAGGAACAATTGGTGTTTATTTTTCGGTTATTGGGAAAAATACGAATCCGTTTGTTTTACATCAAGTATTAACAGGAGTATTTCACATTGTTCAAAAGGATTATAATATCCAAATCAAAGGCATTGATCTTCTTCAAAAAAATGCACTGAATGATAGAAATATTGATGGTGCGCTGATTTTAAGTCAGAGGGTAGAAGATGATCAATTTATGGAAGAAGCACTACAGAAAAAAATTCCTGCAGTGGTATTAAACCGTCCGGTTTTTTTAGGAATCTCTAATGTTCTTACAGATGAGGCACAGGGGATGAATCTGGCTATGAATTATCTCTTAGACAGAGGTCATACGCAAATAGGTATTATAGAGGCTAGTCATGAGCTACCATCAGTTCGAGCAAGACATCGTGGATGGGTAGAAGCTGTTAGAGAACGTGGAATCGACCCTAGAGATTTTTCTGTTATTGAAGGAAATTATCGAATTAAAAGTGGCTATTATGCTGCAAAAGAGTTATTAAAACAACCTTTAACAGCGATACTCTGCTTTAATGATGAAATGGCTATGGGGGCCCGGGATGCGATTATAGAAGCTGGTTTACGGGTTCCAGAAGATATTTCACTGATTGGTTACGATAACATAGATCTAACAACTGTAACTAAGGCAGGTTTGACAACAGTTGAACGTAGTATGGAACGTATCGCAATCAAAGGAACTGAAATTTTGCTCCAGATGATCAAGGAAAAGAAGCAGTTTACGGATCGGGTTTATTTGGAATCCCCATTGATTGTTCGCTCTTCCGTAAAGGACTTACGTAACCTGTAGGAATAACTTTACGATAAAGCAAAATAATATATTAAGATAAAAATGCTTGGAGGTATCTAGCAAGATACTATTCCAGGCTTTTTTATTTCATAGGATTAGGGCGTCAAAAGCCCTTATTAAAATTATAGTTTGTCAATTTGCACAATTCTGTTTGTGAATCGTGATGCAAGGCATAGTTCATTCGCAACACGCTCTCGCTTGGATGAAGTTCGTAGT
>JAEYSV010000029.1 GCA_023434365.1 Bacillota bacterium
GAATCCAGTCACCAACAACAAGACTACCGCAAAACACACTACCATCCTCTTCCAACCAAACTCAAAAAACCTCATCATAATTCCCCCTTCACTATACAATCCAAGTTCCTCACAACTCCAAGTCTCATGTCTCTAGTCCTAGCCCATGTCTCCTGTCCCCTAGCCCTTATCTCTTGTCCCTTATCCCTTATCCCTTGTCCCTTATCCCTTATCCCTTGTCCCTTGTCCCTTATCTCTTGTCCCTTATCACTTGCCCCTTATCTCTTATCCCTTATCTCTTATCCCTTATCTCTTATCACTTATCACTTGCCCCTTATCTCATAACCCTTATCCCTTGTCCCTTTGTCCTTGTCTCCTAGCTCTTTGCTCTTTGCTCTTAGTTCGTTGCTACTAGTTCTTTGCTCTTAATTCTTTGCTCTTAATTCTTTGCTCTTAGTTCTTTGCTCTTAGTTCTTCACTGCCCTTTTCCGCTCTTCACTCTTCACTCTTAGTTCTTCACTATCTTTCATGCTCTTCACTCTTCGAAACATGTCGTGCGGCTACGCCTTACGTCACAAACATTGCATGAAATATTTCCATTGACTTCTTACTATATTTAAAATAAAATAAATCCTGCAGTAACAACTACAGAGCACGCCATGAGGAGTAGGTATTTAACCCGCACTCTTATCTGTGCCGCCATCTATTTAAGCACAAACAATTGGGACTTTGAGCCCGTACACTTAGGACAACTTACATTTTTATGATAAGTATTCGCTTGGATGGCAGTCAATGTTACTGCTTTTTTTTTGCCCAAAATTATAATTAGAAAGAAGGTATACCATGGAAATTGTTCATAAAGTCTGCTGTGGAATTGATGTCCATAAAAAACATGTAACTGCAGCTATTGCTATTTCTAATCCAATTACCTTAGAAGCTTCTTATTTCGTAAAAAACTTTAAGACCTTTAATTCAGACCTAATAAATCTTCGAGATTGGATCCTTAGTTATAACTGTTATGAAGTCTGCATGGAATCTACCGGTAAATACTGGATTCCAGTTTTTAATACTTTGGAAACCCATATGCATACTATTCTTACCCATCCAAAATACGTAAAGGCGATTAAAGGTAAAAAAACAGATAACCATGATGCGAAATGGATTGCTAACTTATTTCGCTTTGACATCGTTCGTTCCTCATTTATACCACCTGCAGAGATTCGAGCGTTACGTGAATTATTTCGCTACCGATGTAAACTTTCTCATCAAAGAACTGCTGAGAAAAACAGGTATCAAAATAGTATGACAATCTCTCGTGTACGTATGGATAGTGTATTAACAGACCCATTTGGCAAAACAGCTACAAATATTATGCAATACTTATTAAATACCAAAAATTTCAGTGAAGCAAAGTGCCGCTCTTTGATTGACTTTAATGTGAAAGCTGAAAAACATGATATATTAATGGATTCCATTAATGGGTTTCATATTCTTCCTGAACAGAAATTTAAAATGCAAAAGGCCAAAGCTCACATCGATTTTATTAATGATATTATGGAGGATATTGAAAAACAAATGTTTTTACTGACTAGACCATATGAAAAAATCATTTCTCGGGCCTCTGTCATTCCTGGAATTACGCCATTTTCAGCTGCATGTATCATCGCTGAAATTGGAACGGATATGACTGTTTTTGAGTCGGATAAAAACTTAGCTTCTTGGGCTGGTCTTGTTCCTGCCAATAATGAAAGCGCTGGCAAGAAAAAAAGTACCCGTATTTCTAAGGCAGGACTATATCTGAAACCACTTTTAATACAATGTGCTCTTTCAGCTATAAGAAGCACGAAGAATCCTTACTTTAACATAAAGTACAATCGCATAAAAAAGCGAAGAGGCCATAAAAAGGCAATTATAGCGATTGCACGTATGATGCTTATATCGATTTACCATATAATCAAAAATGATGAAGAGTTTAAACCAAGCGATTTTGAAGAGATCGTAAATCCAAAACAACGTGTAAAAACACCTGAATTCAATATTGAAAATGTCATTCAGTTCTTAAAAGGGCAAGGAGCTGACGAGAAAGCTATTGAAATCTTAATAAAACAATATAGCCTTCCTTGATATTTTTAGTATAATATAATTTTTTTGAGTGGGATTTTGTCGCACTCTTTTTGTTGTGCGCAATTTTCAGTTCTCGTTTTCACACTTCACTCTTAGTTCTTCACTATCTTTTCAGCCTCTTCACTGCCCTTTTCCGCTCTTCACTCTTCACTCTTATCTCTTCACTATCATTTCATTTTCGGTTCCACACTAAACACCAATTCCTCCAAATTACTACTTAACGAAAGTATTACAACACCCTCCCCCGTTTTTACACTGATGTCCATATGCGTACTTTCGATTTGAATATCATAGGCCTCTAGAAGAACTTCTTTTAATAATTCCAGTCGGTACTCTTTTCCCTCTTCAAAAAGCGTGCGTCTTACCTCTTTAAAGAGTTTAACTCCTTCTAATGTCTCTATCAGTTTCTTCTCTGCCGGACTGAAGTACAGGGACATTCTAACTATAATCATGCTTCCAAGAATTGTAGTTTTTATAGTCTTAGGACCACGCCCCATATAATTCATCTCAAATCGTGAAAAACATTCACTCAGTCTAGCCTCAAGTTGTCCTTTTCTCATTTACTTAACTCCTTTAATAACCTGTCATCGGATTCATATCCAGTTGCATGTTAATATCCTTACCAGCTGCAATATGTTCGTAGAATCCTTCCATATATTCTTTCATTTTCTTTAGTAGTTCCAAATCTATACACTTAATATATACCAAATATCGGTAAATGTCATTAATTTTCGCCAAGCTTGCTTTGGCTGGTCCTATAATTCTCACGATATCTTCATTTTTATCGACTTGAAATTCCTTATATAATGCCTGCTTAATAAGTTCGCTCATATCGCTGGCAACTTTCTCCTCTTTTGAAGTAAACAGAGCCGCCATGATATTGGAAACTGGTGGATACATCATTAGTTGCCGATATGCGATTTCCTGGTCATAAAATCCTAGATAATCATTGTTAGCTGCACTAACAATACTATATTGTTCCGGATTATAGGTCTGGATTACTACATTGCCCGCTTTCTCTCCACGCCCTGCTCTCCCTGCTGCCTGAGCAAGTAACTGAAAGGTACGTTCTGCTGCTCGGTAATCAGAAGCATGCAAGGATAGGTCGGCAGCTATGACCCCTACTAATGTAACATTCGAATAATCATGTCCCTTTACAATCATCTGCGTTCCAACTAGAATATCCGCCTGATGGTTTGCAAAGGCTTCTAAGATTTTCTCATGCCCTTCTTTGCCCGAAGTTGTATCCATATCCATACGAAGTACTCTTGCTTGCGGGAATTCTTTTGCTACATATTCTTCTACTTTTTGCGTACCTATCCCAAATGCAGCGATATAAGGAGAACTACAGCTTGGACAATGTTTTGGCTGTAAGATCTCATACCCGCAGTAATGGCAGACCAATTTCCCGTTATTATGTTGCGTTAAGGAGATATCACAGTGAGGGCAGGTCATTACCTCTCCACAGCTTCGGCAGGAAACAAAGCCAGCAAACCCACGACGGTTGATAAATAACATAATTTGCTCCTGCTTATTCAGACGATCCGCCATTAACTCGCGTAATCGCCTACTAAAGATAGATCGATTTTTGGCTTTTAACTCTTCACGTAAATCACAGATTTCTACCTGAGGCATTGTTGCATTACCAGCACGATTTAGCAAGGTAAATAATTGATATTCGCCACTAAGCGCCTTCTGGTAGGAGTCTACACTTGGTGTTGCACTTCCTAATACAACGCTGGCGTCAGCTAATCTGGCACGTTCTAATGCTACCTCTCTTGCATGGTACTTAGGTGGCATTTCACTTTTATAACTACCTTCATGTTCTTCGTCAATGATTATCAGACCAAGCTGCTCAAATGGAGTAAATAGTGCGGATCTTGGTCCAATCATAATCTTGACTTGTCCATTTTTCGAACGTAGATACTGGTCATAGCGCTCTCCCTGAGACATTCTGGAATTAATAATTGATACCTGGTTACCAAACCGTTGATAAAACCGCTTGACGGTCTGATAAGTCAGCGCAATTTCTGGTATTAATACAATGACCTGCTTATTTCTTGCAAGCACATTGGCAATTAACTCCATATAGACTTCCGTTTTACCGCTTCCCGTTACTCCGTGAATCAGGTAGGTATCACGTACTCCCTCTAAATATTGAGCAGTAATAACATCAACAACTCTTCTCTGATCTTCATTTAATAAAACCGCTTCCTTATTGCTTTTTTGTTCCTTAACTGGATTACGGTAAATGATTTCACTACTAACTTCTATAATTCCTAATTTCACCATATCTTTTATTGTAGCTGTAGTAATTCCCAGTTTTCCAGTAACGAGCTCCTGATTTAATGTATTTTCAGAGATTAGTTCAGACAACAATCTAGCTCTTGCCGTATAGTGTTTTCGGTTATATTCTGCCAGAATATCCGCTGCCTCATTTTCAGGGATTCGTAAGGTAAGAAATTTATTTTCTTTATTTTTTATCGTCTTTTTTACCGGAAGAACAGTGCGAAGAGCATCATTTAGTGTGGCACCAAATGTCTCTCTGATATATACTGCCAAAGCAATCAATTGAGACTCTAGTACCACACTATGTTGTAATATTTGAATGATGGATTTTGTTTTTTCTACCGGAAATTTAGGTTTGTCACTAAATGCTAACACGAAACCATTTCGTCTGGTGTTTCCTTTTCCAAAAGGAACCACAACCTGGGTTCCAATCACAATGCTGTCTTCTAATTCCTCCGGTACAGCATACTGATAGGTCTTATCCAGATTTTCATGACTGATATCAATAATCACGTCAGCAAACCTCATACACTGCACCACCTTTCTTTTATATTAGTTCTTTCACGATTTCATCCATATGCATTCCACGGGAGCCTTTGACTAACACAGCGTCCCCTTTACTTAGTGTCTGTTTAAGATATCTGATAATCTGCCAGTTATCTTTAAAACAATGCAATAAAATGTTCGAATTACTAGCAACAATTGCTTCCACAATCGCGCGTGAGCCCTTACCAACGGTCAATACCTCATCAACGTGCATCCCATTTTTACTTAATTGGTCAATATACATTCCTACCTCGTAGTGGCAGTCATGACTCACTTTTCCAAGTTCTAATACATCTCCTAATACCGCAATTCTTCTGGTAGAGTCAGATACCGTACACAATACATTCAATCCACTTTTCATCGAATCAGGACTAGCATTATACGTATCATCAATGATTGTCACTCCGTCTTTTTTATATACCTGCCCACGCATCGCGATTGGAAGATATTCTTCTAAGCCACGTTTTGCAATATCTACCTCGATTCCAAGCTGATATGCAATCGACAGCGCCACCACAGCATTCATAACGTTATGCTCTCCTAATACTTGCAATGACACTTCACATGCACCTTCTGGGTAGTGATAGATAAACTTCATTCCGTCCCCATGAATGGTTACATCGGTTGCTTTAAAATTTCCGTTCCCATTAATGCCATAAATGAGCAAATGGCAGTCTTTTAATGCCTCTTTGGTTTTATAATTCAAGTCAATGATGCAATTATGTTCTGGCTGCTGTAGTTCACTTTGATATGCTGGCAGAACATTTAACAGATTATCTGCTTCATTTACATAGAGATAACAGTCTTTATCATGACTAAATTCATTGATAATATTCAACTTTTCCTTACGGATGTTTTCTCTAGATCCTAACTGTTCAATATGGCTTACTCCAATATTTGTAATAACTGCCAGACGTGGACGTGCTATTTTAGCGAGCTTTGCAATTTCGCCCTCTTCGCTCATCCCCATCTCGATTACCGCAACCTGATGTTTTCTCTCGATGCCAAACATCGTTAGTGCAAGCCCTACTTGACTGTTCATATTCCCAGCTGTTTTTAGCACCTCATACTTGGTTTCTAAGGCCGCCGCAATCATTTCCTTAGTTGTCGTTTTCCCTACGCTACCTGTAATTCCTATGACCGGAAGAGGAAAACGATTCCGGTAATAGAAAGCGAGGTCTTGTAGCGCTTTTAGTGTATTTTCCACCTGAATATAACAGACAGCCGGATCATAATAAATCTCTTCCTTTGGTTTCATTACAAATACTGCACATGCTCCCTTTTGGATTGATTGGGCAATGAATTGATGAGCATCCACACGTTCTCCGATTAATGGAACAAAAAGAGCATCCTTTGTTACCTCCGTTGAGCTTGTTACAACACTCGTTATCTGTGTATTCTCATCACCGCATAACAGAGTTCCCCCTGTTGCCATCACGGCTTCTTTTATACTAAGTGCTTCCATCTTTCTTTTCCTTTCCACTCTTCAATGATTACCCGCTCATCCATCGGATATCGCACTCCACATATCTCCTGATAAGTTTCATGTCCTTTTCCTGCAAAAAGTATGACATCCCCTGGTATCGCCTGGTCTAAGGCATAATGTATTGCCTCACTTCTATCTTCGATTCTGATGTACGAATCAGAATAACGTTCAATACCAATTACAATATCGTCAATGATTGCTGACTGACTCTCTTCTCTCGGATTATCACTCGTAACAATTACGACATCGCTATATTTCGCTGCAATTTCACCCATTTCAAAACGCCTCTGTCGGTCTCGGTTGCCTCCACAACCAAACAGGCAGACAATGCGCTTTGGATGATATTCCCGAATGGTATGTAGTACTTTGTAAAGACTGTCTGCGTTATGAGCATAATCAATGATGGTTGTATAGTCATCACTCACTGGAACTAATTCGCATCTTCCTTTTACACTTACTTTACTCATCGCAGTCACCATAATACTACCATTGATTCCCATCTGCCTACCCGTTAAAAAGGCAGCCAGAGCATTATATACATTAAAGACTCCTGGCAGCCAAAGCTCTACAAAATAGTTTAAACACCCTCTGGTTACAAACGAGATTCCAAGTGCTCCTTTTCGTTGTAATAACCCAGTGTATTGTGCATATAGCATTGCGGTACGACTCAATCCATAGGTATAAACTCTACAAGTTGCGTCTTTTAGTAACATCGGTAAGAATTCACAATCTGAGTTCACGATTGCAACTTTACACTGTGAAAATAGCTTTGCCTTGCAGGATAGATACTCCTCAAAGTTTTTATGCTCTGTTGGCCCAATATGATCCTCACTGATGTTCGTAAAGATACCATAGTCAAATACAATACTATCTGTGCGATGTAACATAAGCCCTTGACTAGATACTTCCATAACCACACACTCTACACCACTTTGTACCATTTCACTCAGGTACTCTTGTAATAAAAGTGCATCAGGGGTTGTATTATATGATTCATACCGTTTATCAGCAAATGATACTTCTATTGTACCAATTATTCCGGTGCGGTAACCCGCTTCTTCAAGAATGGCTTCAAGCATATACGTACAGGTAGTCTTGCCCTTCGTTCCGGTGATTCCTATCATCGTCATCTTTTCTGAAGGATATCCATAAAATGCTGCAGCGATATAGGATAACGCTCGTCTTGAATTATCCACAAGGATTAAGGTAATGTCATCAGGAACTGGTACTTCCCTCTCTGCCACAACTGCAATTGCCCCACCTTTTATCGCTTCCTCTACATAATTATGTCCATCTGACCTCATCCCAGTAACACAGATAAATAAGGAACCGGATACTACTTTTTTTGAGTTATGCACTATATTAACAATTTCAAGGGTTAGACTTCCTTGCTTTCGTATATATGGGATTCTTAAAAGTAACTCTTTTAATATCATGAAAACCACGCTCCCTTCTAATATAGTTTATTAGCTTTACTACTGAAATAGTAACGTTATTCTAAACTATTCAAGGATTATGGCTTCATTTATACAATTGAGCTCATCTAAGTAAAGATTATCTTTAGGAATTCTTAATCCCTTCCAATAAAGACATCTCTTTTTCTCTCAGCTGGTCACGATATGCTTCTACTACTTCAAGTTCATTATAATGATATTTCTGCCCTTTAATCTCCTGGTAATCCTCATGTCCTTTCCCAAGCAGGATAATAACATCCCCCTCTTCGGCATGATCCATACTGTAGTGAACTGCTTCTGCGCGGTCTAAAATAGTGATATACTTTCCATTGCTGCGTTTAAGCCCTACTTTAATATCTTCATTAATCGCTTCAATCTCTTCACCACGAGGGTTATCGCAAGTAAGAATTGATAAATCCGCCATTTTACCACATAATTCACCCATATCATAACGACGCAGTTTACTCCGCTCGCCGCCACAACCATAAACACAGACAATTCGTTTTGGATTATATTCTTTGATAGTCGAAAGCAGACTTTCCACACTGGCAGCATTGTGCGCATAGTCAATCATAATAGTAAACTTATCACTAACAGGAACGATTTCTACACGTCCACGCACCTGAATATTTAGTAAAGCTCGCTTTACAGCCTCTATGTCTATCTCTAACTCATTGGCTACCATTAACGCTGCCATCGAATTATAAATACTAAACTTTCCAGGTGTGCCTGCTTGAATGTGATCATTGATCAAACCATTTGCCTGATAGGCAATACCCAGATACCCTTTTTTCGTAACTAGTTTAATATCACTCGCATACAGATCAGCCCTTGTATCAAACCCATAGGTTTTTATTGTGCAAGTATGTCCCTTGGTTACCCCTTCGGCATGTTCATCGTCAATATTAATGATGCCTGTTTTACATTGCTTGAATAATAAGCTCTTACAATATAAATATTCCTCCAGTGAGGCGTGTTCATTCGGACCAATATGGTCATTACTGAAGTTGGTAAATACGCCTATATCAAAAGTCACTCCCGCTACTCGGTCCATTTTTAGCCCTTGAGAAGACACTTCCATTACACAGTACTCACATCCAGCCTCAACCATTTCAGAAAAAATTCTCTGTAATTCATAGCTTTCTGGTGTCGTATTCTCAGTTTTTTTCTTTACTCCATCAATTACGGCTCCAATGGTTCCAATCACGCCCACTTTTTTACCAGCCTGCTCTAACACATGCTGAATCATATAGGATGTGGTTGTTTTCCCTTTCGTTCCAGTGAGTCCAATCATCGTCATCTGTTTTGCAGGTTGTCCAAAGTAATTAGCGGCCATGACAGCTAATGCTTTTCTGGAATTTTCTACTTTAATCACCGTTAGGTTAGCTGGATAAATGAGTTGGTCTGCCTCAATAATCACTGCCTTTGCTCCCTTTGATGAAACCTCACCAATAAATTCATGGGAATCTCGCACTGTTCCTTTAATACAAACAAAGACACATCCCTCTTCTGCCTTTCTTGAATCATATACAAGGGAAGTAATGTCACAATCTAAACTCCCACTTTTCACTTCATATTCCAACGTATTCAGTAACTGAGCTAATCTCATCGTTTCCTCCATCTTATCCGTCAAACGCCAACAATAAACAGATGGCTCCATTTATTGTTGGCGTGTATTTTTACCATTATTTTATACTATTTATCACATTAAGGCAATAGATGCCCTACTTCTATCTCAGATTCAAATACTGTATGACTAGGACCCGTCATAAAAACATGATTCGTGTCCTGATCCCATCTGACATGAAGTGGCCCACCAATCTGGCTTACCGTTACTTCACGGTCACACTGGCCTAATAAAACCGCTGCTACCACCGCCGTACAGCATCCAGTACCACAGCCAATCGTTTCTCCGGTACCTCGTTCCCATTCCCGAATCGCAATATTTTTGCGGTCTACAATTTTGGCAAAGGTGACATTGGTTTTGTTAGGAAATACTTCGGTATGATATTCTAATGCTTTCCCATACCCTTCCACATCAAAATTTATCACATCCTCCAAAAAAGTTACCATGTGAGGATTGCCCCAACCAACAGCTGTAACGAAAAAGGTACGATCAAGTACAGTAACCGGCTGGTTTACAAACTCAGGTAAGTCCGTGTTAATTGGAATTACTTTTGTACTCATGCGAGGTTCGCCTATATCCGCACAAATGTTAACCGCAATACCATCTTCTACCGTTAACCATAATCTTTGAATTCCGCCAAGCGTTTCGATGGTGAACTCTTCCTTATCCGTTAATCTGTGGTCATAGACATATTTCGCTACACTTCGAAGTGCATTGCCACACATTTCTCCTTCGGTTCCGTCAGGATTAAACATTCTCATTCGAAACTCCGCCACGGTCGATGGACAGATTAACACCATGCCATCTGAACCAATTGCAAAATGGCGGTCACTTACGAACCTTGCTAAGGATGGCAAATCAGGAAGCACCTGATTAATCGCATCTATATATACATAATCATTGCCAAAGGCTTGCATCTTAGTAAATCTAATCTTCATCGTTACTCCTAACCATTAATTGCTCTATCTAAATCAGCAATAATGTCATCTGGATGCTCAATTCCTACAGATAAACGTAAAAATGTTTCGGTGATTCCAAGTTTTTGTCTCGTTTCTTCTTTGATTGATTCATGTGTCTGCGTTCTAGGATACGTTATTAACGTTTCCGTTCCGCCAAGACTTTCTGCAAACATAACCATGTCTACATCACGAAGGATTTTCTTTACCGTATCCAGGCTATCTACATTAAAACTAATCATTCCACCAAAACCAGTTGTTTGTTTTTTTGTGATGTCATAACCTGCGTGATCTTCAAATCCCACAAAGAATACTTTTTCTACTTTTGGCTGGGTACGTAACCAGTTTGCTACTTTTATTGCATTGCTGTTGTGTTTATCCATACGTAGTGGCAATGTTTTAATTCCTCGAAGAATCAACCAGCTATCAAGGGAAGCCAGACCATTACCATGGGATTTCAACTGTAATCTCATATGGTCAGCTAGTTCCTTAGTATTCACTACAACGATTCCTGCAATCGTATCATTGTGACCACCAAGAAACTTCGTTCCACTATGAACTACTGCATCTGCTCCAAGCGTTAGCGGCTTTTGAAAATATGGTGTTAAAAATGTATTATCTACAATAGTTAACGCACCGATTTCTTTTGCAATCTTGCTTAACTCGGCAATATCTGCCACTTTCATCATTGGATTAGTAGGTGTCTCGATAAATAGCATTCTGGTATGTTCTGTTATGGCTGCTCTCACTTCATCAAGATTGGACATATCTACATAAGTAAAAGTACATCCATACTTCGTAAAGATATCTTCGCCGATACGATAAGTTCCACCATAGATATCATCAGATAATAATACATGGTCCCCAGGATTAAGTATCGTAAACAGTGCCATATTGGCTGCCTGTCCACTAGAAAGTGCGAATCCTTCTAATCCTTCTTCTAAAATTGCCATGGTCCGCTCTAATTCCTGTCTGGTAGGATTTTGTAATCTGGAGTAGTCATAACCAGTCGATTCCCCTAATCCTTTATGTCGAAATGTAGAAGTCTGAAAAATCGGAAAACTAACTGCTCCGGTAATTGGATCGTGTCCTAGCGCGCCATGAACTGCCTTTGATTCAAACTTTAACTCATCTTTTCTGCTATAATCTGTGTAATTAGAAAAATTCTTCATATGACACCTCGTTTTTCTTTATTTTTTGTTCCATACAATATCACTTTTTTCTGCCTCTTGGCAACATTAAATTCATTTTCATCTCTGTCACAGAAGACTCCCACATCAATAAGTGGTAGTTTATCTAACAGGTGTAACACTCGCTAGAAATTTTAGGAATTTTAGCAATAGTATTACCAATTTTCATTATACTGAACCGTAAATGCAGTGTCAACGAGCTGAAACTTGTAAAAAGTGCTATATAGTATGCAAAAAAAATGATGTGGACAAAATAGCTAAAAATAAGGTATTATGTTGTTCGTGATATCATTCAATTGAATACATACTTAAGCATAGAAACTACGATAAGGAGCAGACCGATGGCATACGAAATTATTGTTCTAGATATAGACGGAACCTTAACCAACTCACAAAAAATCATATCAAAACCAACCTTAGAAGCTTTGATGACCATTCAAAAACGCGGCCATAAAGTCGTATTAGCAAGCGGTAGACCAACCCCAGGAATTCTTCCTCTTGCTGAAGAATTAAACCTCAAAGAATATGGCGGCTTTATTCTCTCTTATAACGGAGCAAAAATAATTAATTATCAAACTGGCAAAACAGTATTTCAAAAAGTACTGCCAAACGATGTGATTCCATCGATATATCAGATTGCCTTAGAACATAATCTTGGCCTGATGACCTATGAAGATAATCAGATTATTACAGGAACTCGCATCGATAAGTACATGGAGTTAGAAAGTCGTATCAACAATATACCAATTAAGACAGTAAAAGACTTTATCTCTTACGTAGACTTTGATATCAATAAATGTCTGATGACCGGAGAAGGCGAATACTTAGCGAAACTAGAATTAGAACTGGCAAAACAATATGCAGGCCAATTAAGCATCTACCGCTCGGAGCCATTCTTCCTTGAATTTATGCCAAAAGACATCGATAAGGCCAACAGCCTCAAGCATTTACTCGGCCATCTGGGTCTGTCAAAAGACCAGCTCATTTGCTGCGGCGATGGCTATAATGATCTGACGATGATTCAATATGCCGGTAAAGGAGTCGCAATGGCCAACGCCCGAGAAGCCGTAAAACAAGCAGCAGATTATGTAACCCTAAGCAACGATGAAGACGGAATAGCGCACGTTATTCATGAATTTATGTTATAGAAATTATATTACAGCTTGTCGTTATTCTTAAACCCAAAAAGGTGATTCACAACACGTGAACCACCTTTTTTGCTTATTAACCTTTGTTTCTTGTTAGCCTTTGTTTCTTATTAGCCTTTGTTTCTTGTTAGCTTATATTTCTTGTTAGCCTTTATTTCTTATTAGCCTTTATTTCTTGTTAGCCTTTATTTCTTGTTAGCCTTTATTCCTCCACATAATCATCCGGATGAATCTGATAGCAGGTCTTCCCATCCAAATCATCTAATACATAATCCTCTGCAAAGATGATATCTGATATTATATATTCTTTATCTGGGGTTCGTTCATATATTATTTTTAACACTCCATCGGTAAGTAGATGAACCGTAGTTGGATATCCACCCCATTCAACATTTCTTTTTAATATTGCGTCTGTAATTCTATCATTATATGTATATAAGTACCCCGATGCAGGGTCTATCTTATCAACTTCTTTACTGGAATCTCCAATTTTTATCTCCGAAAAATCCCTATATTCAAGCTTTTTCTTCATTGGAACGATAAAACCATTCGGGTATTGATACCCCTCATCATTTGGAATAAAAATATAAACTCTAATCCCCTCCTCAGTATCATACATCAAATACAGGTAAGTCTTATCCTTACTTTCTCGGATCGCTTCTGTTTCTAATGAATACAACATTTTTTGTAAGTTATCACCCCGAGAAGAAGAAAAGGTTAATCCGAAGTAGCCTCGATCAAATCCAAGAAGATTCCCTTTATAATAATCATTATATTGCAGATCATCAAATTGATATACAGGAACAATACTAGCTCTTTTCTCATCCCAGGCACTCTTATGCTCATTAATAAATTGTGGAACGTCAAAATCGTTACAATAAAATTCAAAAGTTTCTTTATCGTAATACGGTCTCGCTTTACTTAGTTTTGCCAGCTCTTTTGTATTATTAAAGGCTTCATTAGTTTTAGATATAGAATTTTTATTTCCCTTTTCATCTAAATTGCTTGCCTTGTTAACATTACTCGAGCTTGCAACTTTAAATACAATAAAAATAATTATACCAACAAAAATACCCAAAATAATACTCTTACCAATAACCAAATACCACCTTTTCATCCTGTCCCCCTCCTCACAATCAAGTAAAAAAAGTGTGCCCACACTAACAAAAAAAGCAAAACGGACCACAAAACATAAGTCTCGTAGTCCGCAAGTCATATAAACATATTTAATACCTATAATTACAATATCCAACCTCCCCAAAAAAGTCAACACTCACTCTTCATCTGCCCTTATAGGCTCTTATCTCTTCACTGCCCCTTTTCGCTCTTCACTCTTCACTCTTCACTGCCCTTTTCCGCTCTTCACTCTTCACTCTTATCTCTTCACTATCTTTTAAAGGCTCTTCACTATCTTTTTCCGCTCTTAACTATCTTTTTCCGCTCTTCACTCTTCACTTTTCACTCTTCACTGCTCTTTTCCGCTCTTCCCTCTTCACTCTTCACTATCTTTTAATTATTCCCCTCTCCTCAAACCTCTTCACCCCTTCTTCATAACTAGTCCATACAAAGGACTGTAATCCCATCCGTAACGCTCCCTCAACGTTTTCTATCTTATCATCTACAAATAACGTTTCATCAGCTTTAAGCCCATACTTATCTAATAAGCACTGATAAATCTCAGGTTCTGGCTTCACTTTTTTAATTTCATAAGAAATCACTTCACCATCTGCCTCCTCAAAAAAAGAAAACCGTTCTCTGGCATATTCAAAACTAGTTTTCCCATAATTCGATAACAGATAGACTTGATATCCATTCGCTTTCACCTGGCGAAGTAGGTCCTTCGAGTGAGGATATTCAGTAATAAAGTTACATAAATCCTCATAAAACTGTGTTGTGTACTCTGCTACCTCCATATCATTCTCACACATGATCTGTAATAACTCCTCATCGGTTAACAGTCCTCTATCATTTTCATCCCACACTTTATGTAATACAGTTGCTCTTTTCACCCGCTCTTTATATTCATTGCTAATCGGCATGTTCTCGATGTATTCCTCCCAAGCAAAATCCGCTAATACCTTTCCTATATCAAACGCCACAGCTTTAATCATAAATATCCTCCTTTTTGTACTTACAACTCCCCTAATTGACTTTTTTCACTGTCGGTTGTATCATTTGTAAGTGTCTACTGTTATTCCTCAACAGGATTTTTCTTCTATTATCATATAGCGTAAATAATTAGTTCCCATTTTCTTTACGTCCTTTAATAAGGATAACGAAAAGCTACATAAAAAACAAGCAGTGGCAACTGACAGTATAATAAACTACAAAACAAAATATAAATACTTCAAAGAAAATATAAAAACTTCAAAGAAAAAGGATAAAATGATATGGATAAAGAATTAAGATATGCCTTTAAGCAAACGATCCCCGTACTTCTTGGCTATGTATTTTTAGGAATCGGTTTCGGAATATTGCTAAAAGAGGCTGGTTATAACTTTCTATGGGCTCTCGTAATTAGCACCGTAATCTATGCCGGGTCTATGCAATATGTTTTAGTAAGCTTTTTGGGGTCACCGATATCCCTTGTGACAGTTGCCATAATGACGCTATCAATCAATGGCCGCCACCTATTTTATGGACTTTCCTTTATTGAACGTTTTAAAAGTATGGGCAAATTATATCCTTATATGGTATTCTCACTGACCGATGAGACTTACTCCTTGTTATACGCCACTCAGATTCCAGAGGAACTAGAAGAGAAAAAAGTCTCTTTCTTAATTAGTCTCTTAGATCAAATTTATTGGGTCTCAGGTTCTGTAATCGGTGCTCTCATAGGTGAATTAATCTTTTTTAACACCACCGGTATTGATTTTGCCATGACCGCTTTATTTGTTGTGATCTTTCTAGAACAGTGGCTTGCTGCGAAAAACCATTTACCAGCGTTAATAGGAATGGTAAGCGGAATTATCTGCCTTTTACTCTTTGGAGAGAAAAACTTCCTACTCCCTTCCCTGATAGTTACTGTAGGTGTTCTGTTACTAATTAAACCATTGCTTAGCAGAAAGGAGGCTTAAGTTATGCAACGTGATCTCCAAATCGTGTTAATCGTCACTATATGTACTCTAATAACTCGAGCCACTCCGTTTCTACTGTTTGGTCGCAATAGCAAACCACCAAAGATTGTTAATTACCTAGGTGAGATTCTTCCAAGTGCCATAATGGCTATATTAATCGTTTATTGTCTGAAAGAAGTGACCTTCTCATTAACAAGTGGTTTTGTACCTCAGTTCCTATCCGTAGCACTTGTGGTTTTATTACATCTATGGAAGCGCAACATCCTACTAAGTATCGCCGGTGGCACCATAAGCTATATGCTGCTCGTGCAGTTTATCTTCCACTAAAAAACATTGATATTTTCTAAGAAATGATGTAAAATTATTGTCGCTTGGCCTCTTTGGCCACTCTATTGAACGAACTTATAATAGTCACTCTCTCCATCTTCGCAATGAACGAAGTTGAACAGAATGAAAAGGAGTATTTAACATGAGTATACTAAATGTAACCAATCTCAGTCATGGATTCGGAGACCGCGCCATCTTTAATGATGTCTCTTTCCGTTTGTTAAAAGGGGAACATATTGGCTTAATTGGTGCAAATGGCGAGGGAAAATCAACCTTTCTTAATATAGTGACCGGAAAATTAATGCCGGATGATGGTAATATCGAATGGGCCAAGAATGTACGTGTCGGATATTTGGACCAACATGCAGTTCTCGAAAAAGGAATGACCATTCGAGATGTTTTAAAAAGTGCTTTTAACTTTTTATATGAATCAGAAAAGAAAATGAATGATTTATGTAATGACATGGCAACCGCTGAGGAAGATCAATTAGCCTCCATTATGGAGGAATTCAGTGCCATTCAGGAAACACTGGATAGCCACGATTTTTACATTATTGACAGTAAAGTAGAAGAAGTCGGTCGGGCCCTTGGTCTTGCAGACATTGGATTAGAAAAAGACGTAACAGAACTTAGTGGTGGACAGCGTACCAAAGTACTTCTTGGTAAACTGCTGTTAGAAAAGCCAGATATCCTGCTCCTAGACGAGCCAACCAATTATCTGGACGTAGAGCATATTGAATGGTTAAAACGATATCTGAATGAATATGAGAATGCTTTTATACTAATCTCCCATGACATTCCATTCTTAAATAGTGTAATTAACCTAATTTATCATATGGAAAACCAGGAACTAAACCGTTACGTTGGTGATTATGACAAATTCCAGGAAGTTTATGCAATGAGAAAGTCACAGTTAGAGTCAGCCTATAAACGCCAACAACAGGAAATTAATGAATTAAAGGACTTTGTTGCCAGAAATAAGGCTCGCGTGAGCACTCGTAACATGGCAATGTCCAGACAGAAAAAATTGGATAAAATGGATGTAATTGAGCTCGCGAAGGATAAACCAAAACCAGAGTTTCATTTCAAAGAAGCTCGTGCCGCTGGACGTTACATTTTCCAAACGCAGAATTTGGTAATCGGTTATGATGAGCCACTGAGCAAACCATTAAACTTAAGTATGGAGCGTGGCCAGAAGATTGTGTTAACCGGAGCAAATGGTATCGGTAAGACCACTCTACTAAAAAGTATTTTAGGATTAACTTCGCCGCTATCTGGTAAGGTAACCTTAGGTGACTATTTACATCAAGGCTATTTTGAACAGGAAATGAGCGGTGCCAAAAATAATACCTGTATTGAAGAAATCTGGAAGGAGTTCCCTGGTTATACACAGTATGAAGTTCGTAATGCACTTGCCAAATGTGGTTTAACAACCAAGCATATTGAAAGTCAGGTACGTGTACTAAGTGGTGGGGAACAAGCCAAAGTTCGTCTTTGTAAATTAATCAACAGAGAAACGAATATCCTACTACTAGATGAGCCGACGAACCATCTGGATGTCGAAGCTAAAGAAGAATTACGACGCGCCTTAAAAGAATACAAAGGAAGCATCCTGTTAATCTGCCACGAACCAGAGTTTTATGACGGTTTAGCAACCGAAGTATGGGATTGCTCAGCGTGGACTACGAAAATCTAGTCTTTAACTAAGATAGCATCAAGACATATAAATAAACAACAAGTAAAATAAAGGGCCAGGCCCAATGTCATAAACTCTATGAACATGGGGCCTGGCTTTTATTTATATATTTCTCCGAATGGATAAAGTCACAACTTATACAAACACTAATTAATGAATCCAAACGTATCAAGTGGCCAGATTCGTAGTAAAGCTTTGCCAACAATCGAGTCTCTCTTTATTGGTCCAACAGATTCCATTCTCGAATCATAACTGCCATTCGCCGTTCGGTTATCTCCCATTACAAAATATTCATCTGAGCCTAAGGTAACAGGATCCGATGCTATTCCAGCATAATGAATTCCCTCATTACCATAGTTCTCTTCCATCAAAGTACCATTAATATATATTTGATTCTCTTTGATTTGTATCGTTTCTCCCGGTAGCCCAATGACTCTTTTTACAAAATATTCGCTTTCCTGATTCTCATAGATGCCTATCCCTGCCAGTGCATCATAGGTCGGATGAAAAACAATGACATCAAATCGATCTGGGTCACTAAACAATAGCGACATTTTGTTAATAATTAACTGGTCCCCATCATTCAAGGTGTTATTCATGGAATAGCCTTCCACTTCTGTTCTTTGTGCTACAAATCTTGGCACTAAAAATAGGCAAACTATAAAAAGAATGACGTAAAATAATAATTCGTTAATGATACCTCTGATTTTTTTCTTACGTTCTGCTTCGCCAGGTATATTATTAGTTACTACCGGCTCCAGTATTTCCTCCTCAGATATTGACTCATCATCTATCTTGTCAGTCTCATTATCAACTTCATAGTCAGCTTCATTATCATCTATTCTGGATTCTGTACTGATATCTTCATTTGCACCATTTTCATTTCTATTATTAATTGCAGACAGTAATTCCCTACCATCTACTACATCATCAAATTCCAACTCTTCTTTGTTCACGCTCTCATCCCTATCATTTCATTCTATTGCACTAATCGATGAATCCAACTCGATTTAATGGCCAGATACGTAAAAGAATTTTGCCAATTATCTGGTCTCGATGAACGATACCAACGGCTTCATCACGACTATCAGAACTACCATTGCGATTATCTCCAAGTACAAAATATTCATCCTTGCCAAGTGTAATTGGCTCTGCAGCCAATCCCGCACTTTCCATATCCTCTTTTCCATAGTGCTCCTCTAACGGCTTATCATCTATGTAAATGGTCGAATCAATAATCTGAATCTTTTCACCTGGAAGTCCAATCACTCGTTTTACGTATTTGGTTTCCGTACGCTTACCAAATGGCAAAAACACTACGACATCAAAGCGTTCTGGATTGCTAAAGTAATAAGATACCTTTTGTAACATCAACTGGTCATGATCATACAACGTATTGGTCATAGAATAACCATCAACGGTAACTTTCTGCATTACAAAGAGATTCACTAAGATAGCAATCCCCGCTACCACAGCAATGTAAACCACCATGTCAATCACTTGGGCTAACACACTCTTTGGCGCCTTTTCACCTTTACTAGGAGCTATCGCTTCCTCAGTCTGTTCCAAACCTTCTAATTCAACCTCATCAGATACTATTTCATCCTCAATTGCGTCATCATTTTTCACTATTTCCTCGTTATTCATAGACTCACCTCTCCCTTATTACATAAACTTCAACATCAAACCAAAAAAGCACCCCCTTAACGAAAGTGCTTTTATCATTCCTAGTAAAGTGACTTATTCCTCATCGTTAATCTCGTCATTTTGAATCTTAACTTTCGAGCTGTACAATTCATCAATTGCGATTGACAATGGTTTCGGACACTTGTTATTTTTAACCAATGGTTCCTCACCTGCAATAATCTGTCTTGCTCTTTTTGCTGTTGCAAGTACGATGGAATATCTTGAGTTTACAACCGGTTGTTCCCCTGGTTCGATTTCGCTGTTTACTACCTTCATTAAGTCTGTATAAGATGGATGTAACATATTATATATCTCCTCTCTTCCATGCATTAAATTCCGCATTAATTGCCTGCATTAATACTTCATTCTTTGCTGTTTTAAAATGTTCTGCACTTATGATTTTATGAATATCTTCGACACACTGATCAACAGTAGAATTCAAAACAAGATAGTCATAATCATCCATATAAGCGGCCTCTTCGGCAGCACGATCAATTCTTTTTTGTATTGTTTCAATGCTTTCAGTACCACGTCCGATCAGTCGGTTCTTCAGTTCTGTAACGTTTGGTGGTAAAATAAATAATAATACCGCCTCTGGAAACTGCTCTCTGACTTTTAATGCTCCCTGAATCTCAATCTCAAGAATCACATCAATCCCATCCTTTAACTGGGACACAACATAATCTTTTGGTGTACCATAATAATTGCCTACATATTCTGCCCATTCAATCAGGTTACCCTGCTCTATCATACTCTCAAATTGTTCTCTTGTCAAAAAGAAATACTCTTTTCCGTGAGTTTCACCAACACGTGGCTTTCTAGTTGTCGCTGAAACACTCAGACTATAGTTATATTTATTAAGTAATGCCTTCATTACGGTGCCTTTGCCAGCACCTGAAAAACCAGACACTACGGTTAGTATACCTTGTTTACTCATTTCTACTCCAATCCTTGCTTTCACATTGATGCTATTATTCGATATTTTGAATCTGCTCTCTGATTTTTTCGATTTCTGTTTTTATGTTAATCGCCGTATTGGATACTTCCAGATCATTGGCTTTACTTAAAATCGTATTCGCTTCTCGATTCATCTCCTGAGCGATAAAATCAAGCTTACGGCCAATGCTTTTTCCTTCATTCAATGTCTCTTTTGTGTTCTTTATATGACTTCTTAACCGTACCGTTTCCTCGTCAACACAGATTTTATCTGCATACAATACAAGTTCTGTTGCCAAAAGTGATTCCTCAATCTTGGTATCTCCAAGTAAATCTTTTACCTTTGCAGTCAGTTTTTCACGATATGCAGACAAAATCTCAGGGTTACGCGCTTCAATGAAATCAACCATTGCCTCAATTTCATCTAGCTTATGAAAGATATCCTCTTTTAGATTCTCTCCTTCGCTGATACGTACTTCAACAAATTTGTCACAAGCCTCTCTCAGTGGTACCTCTAAAATTGCCCACAACTGTTCTTCGTCAATACTTTGGTCTTCTAACGTTAGAACTTCCGGATATCTACTGAGTGTTGAAACTTTAATATCATTTTCCAGTCCAAAGTTATCTGCAATCTGGCATAGACTTGACATATATTCCTTTGCAATATCTTCGTTATATTTAACACAGACTTTGTTCTCTGTGTAATCTTCATAAGTCAGAAACACATCTACTTTACCACGCTGAATATACTGTTTCAGCAGGTTGCGGATGGCCACTTCAAAGAAGCTAAGTTTCTTAGGCATTTTTATGGACAAATCAAGATATCTGTGATTCACAGATTTGATCTCCACAACTACCTTGCGGTTTATATCCGAATGCTCACTTCGTCCAAAACCTGTCATACTCTTTATCATACCGGCTCCCATCTATCGCCAACGGCGATACACAACGTATTCAATTGTTGTTATTTTTTCTTATTATAGTTTTTTTAGTTTAAGTCCTACAAGACCATAGGTAAAAAACTACATCACTTAATTATAGTAAATACACTCTAATAAGTCAAGAAAGGGAGTAAGCTCATGGTTAGAAAAAGATGCTCTCCATAATCATAGAAATCAGCATTATTACCATATATCCGTTAAGAATTCCATTGAACGTTAATCCACCACGAAAGAAGTCAAGTTTTGCAATCTGTTCATTACTCAATAATTCTCCATTGGCTGATTTGTCCCCTGGATATAATATTTTACTTTCCATATGTGTAATATATAGATAATTGCCAAACACACCAATTGTGATGGACATCGCAACATATAACGCTATCCAAGGTATCACAAAGGACATGAGTCTGTCATTGGCTGAATACTTATAAAATAAGCCCATTCCTAAGGAAAATAGCGTAGACATCACGGCAAACATCGTGCCAATGATATACATCTTTCGTGCAAAAAACCACATTGGACTAAACAGACAAGCGCACCAGTTCCAACTTGTTTTTTTCTTTGTATTTTTATACTCTCTATAATAACGAAGATAATATTCGCTGTTTCTTCCAAAAAACAGTTTTCTTGCATCTTCCTTTGTCTCTATTTTAGGTATTTGTAATCCATTATTAACAATTCTAATCATTTAATCCTCCTATAGTTAGCTTATAGCTTTTATCATAACTGATTTTCCTGTTTCGTCAAGAAAAAAACTGTTAAATCTCTGTGAACTCTTTGCTTTTTTAGCTTCCTATGTTAGAATTAGTCATATTTAAAGCAAATGAGGTAATCAAGATGGCATTAGACGGAATTGTAATGGCCAATCTGACCAGAGAACTACAGTCAGAACTGGTAGATGGTCGAATAAATAAAATCGCACAGCCCGAAAAAGATGAATTATTGTTAACGATAAAAACGAGAAATGGTCAGGCAAGACTACTAATTAGCGCCTCTGCCAGCCTGCCCCTCATGTATCTGACCGAGGAAAATAAACAAAGTCCAATGGTAGCACCTAATTTTTGTATGCTGCTTCGTAAGCATCTTAATAGCGCGCGCATTAAAAGTATCAGCCAACCTAGTTTAGAACGTATTATACAGATTGAAATTGAACACCTTAACGAACTCGGAGACCTCTGTACGAAATACCTAATCATCGAAATAATGGGAAAACATAGTAACATCATTTTCTGCGATACTGATTTCATGATAATAGATAGTATCAAACATATCTCCGGTATCGTCAGCAGTGTTCGAGAAGTGCTACCCGGCAGGCAGTATTTTGTAGTAGAAACGGTGGAAAAACTCAATCCATACGAAGTAACCTATGACGAATTTGTCACCAAAGTACTACAAAAACCGACTACTTTAGAAAAAGCAATCTATACTTCCCTGACTGGATTCAGCCCGGTGATGGCCAATGAACTTAGTTACCGTGCTAATATTGATGCCGATACGAATTGTGCAGCGCTCACCGATGCCAATTATCAAAGAATATATAACGAATTTGACAAAATGATGCTTGCAGTAAAGCAAGGTGACTTTGTTCCAAATATCATCTTTGATGATAATATCCCAATTGAGTTTGCCTCTCTAAGTCTTTCTTGTTATGAGACAAAAGAAAGTCAGACATACGACCGCATCAGTACCGTGTTATTAGAATATTATGCTGCAAAAAGTGTCGTTACGAGAATCAAGCAAAAATCCTCCGATTTACGTCATATCGTAGCAACTGCGATTGAACGTGCCAGAAAGAAAAAGGATCTGCAGGAAAAGCAACTAAAGGATACCGATAAACGTGACAAATTCCGTATCTATGGGGAAATGATAAACTCCTATGGCTACTCCCTCTCTCCTGGTGACAAAGAACTAGTCTGCGAAAATTATTATACAAATGAAGAAATCAAGGTACCACTTGATCAGACGCTGACACCAGCGGAGAACGCGAAAAAGTATTTTGATAAATATAACAAATTAAAACGGACGTATGAGGCAACAAAAGAACAACTTCTTGAAACCGCCTCAGATCTTACACATCTTGAATCGATTGCAAACTCGCTTGACATCGCGCTAAACGAAGAAGACTTAGTTCAAGTGAAAGAAGAACTCGTAGAGTACGGTTATATGAAGCGAAAAGCTCCCGTTGGAAAAGGAAACAAAAAGCAGAAAATTACAAGCAAACCATTTCACTATATATCCAGTGACGGTTATCATATGTATGTTGGCAAAAACAATTACCAAAACGAAGAACTGACCTTTAAACTTGCTACCGGCAATGATTGGTGGTTCCATGCCAAAGGTCTTGCCGGATCTCATGTAATTGTGAAATCTGACAATGATGATTTGCCAGACAAAACCTTTGAAGAGGCAGCAAAGCTGGCTGCTTACTATTCCAAAGCTAATAAGGCCTCAAAAGTTGAAGTGGATTATATTCAGAAAAAACATGTCAAAAAGCCAAATGGATCCAAACCTGGATTTGTGATCTACCATACCAACTATTCCATGCTAATTGAACCAGATATCACTGATATCACTCAAGTGAAAGGATGATGATATGATTACCGCCGATTATCATGTACACACCTCATTTTCCTCAGATTCTAAATCAGAAATGGAAGAAATGATTCTGGGAGCCATAGCACTCGGCTTTGACAGGGTCTGTATCACCGACCACATGGATTATGATTTTCCAGATAAATATAAATTACCCTTTGTCTTTGATCCAGATGCTTATTTTACAAGACTCGATGAATTAGAGAAAAAATATCGTGATAAAATCAAGCTATTAAAAGGAATTGAATTAGGTTTACGCCCCTATCTGTCTGACCGATATGAAACATTGATAACCAGCTATCCCTTTGATTTTGTAATTGGTTCCTCGCACCTTGCAAACGATATGGACCCCTATCAGAGTGAATACTGGGCAGATATTACAGAAGAAGAAGGACACCGAATTTATTTTCAGTCAATCGTAGACAACATTAAGTCCTATCAAAACTTTGATGTCTACGGACACCTTGACTATGTCATCCGTTATGGTCCAACAAAAAACCAAAACTATCGTTACCAGATGTATCAGGATCTACTAGATGAAGCACTCAACCTGCTTATCGCATCCGATAAAGGAATTGAGCTCAATACCGCCGGTTTCAAATACGGCTTAGGTCAGCCTCATCCTCATCCTGACCTAATCAAACGCTATCTCGAACTCGGTGGCAACACCATAACCATCGGCTCAGATGGACACCGTCCAGAGCACATGGCCTACGACTTTGATAAAGCACGCGAACTGCTGCTATCCTTTGGAGTCACCCATTATACCGTCTTCGAAAAGAGAGAAAAAATCATTCTACCCTTGTAGACTAGTTAAAAAAATGGTTCAGGTTACAAAGGCTATTATAGTTTTGTATTTCGTCAATTTACCTTAATGTTTCTAATCAAGCAGGAAAAAACATATTTCATACGCAACGTGCTCTCGCTCGGATGACGTCGTAGCGGTACGTAAGGTCACAAAATACGTGACCTAAGCACCGACGTCGTCATAACGGTTGCGAATCAAAATATGTTTTTTCCTGCTTGATATATCATCTTTGATGTGTAAA
Source organism: Bacillota bacterium (assembly GCA_023434365.1). GTDB lineage: Bacteria > Bacillota > Clostridia > Lachnospirales > Lachnospiraceae > KM106-2. Next base: position 25,104 of record JAEYSV010000029.1, read on the forward strand.
TTGACGAAACTCAATTTTTTGCAGCTTTTGTAACCCAAGCCATATTTTTTATTTTATGAAGTGTTTTTTCACTACGTCACAAGCTGGTTTTCCATAAATGGCGTAACCGCCCTTATTCTTGCCTTCCGCTTTTTTATATAAACGTGTGCTCCAATCCCACAACCCGTAACCCTCAACGAATGGGCGTTTTTCACAGGCTTCAAACATAGCTTCATACCATCTAGCCTGTTCTTCTACGTTTATTTCACCCTTCTGATTCCAATCATTTGGAATAAAACTAGAGTCAGTAACTGACATACAACCATTTTCAGCAAAAAAGAAAGGCTTCCCCTCTTTTTTAACTACTTTCTCAATCCGATCAAGTTGCGCTTCCCAATCATTGATTGGATAATAGCCACTTGAAGAAATCACATCCACTGCATCCCACCAAGTAACATGCTCTTCTTGATATTTGTCCGTATTATATGTAATCAGACCTCTATATACCTTTTTGACTTCAGCCACTACTTCACGCCACTCACGGTCTCTACGCTGTGCCTGTACCATTTCACAGCCAATCACAAGCATCTCGCAACCTGTTTGCTCAGCAATCTTAGCATAATGTACCATATATTCTGTATAAGAAGCAAACCAGTTACTCCACTTCGGTTCGCAAACAACATCAATATCAAAAAAGTTAATATGAGCACGCCAAGTACCATTGCGACAATTCAAAAATGGTTTCAAAATGACACGTAAACCAATCTCATTTGCATAGACAATCAGCTTTTTAAGTTCCTCATCTGTCGGCATATGTTCATGCTTATAATCCACATACTCACTCTGCGCGGTATCCTGTAACGCACCAATAACTAATATCACCGAATTACATCCAGTTTCTTCTTTCATAATCCGTAACGATTCTAAGGCCTTCTCTGAACAACAGTGACCCTTCATAATTCCAGTAAATGATACTCCATTGATAAATTCCATAAGACTCCTCACTTATCTTTATGCATATTCATGTTGCACCTAATGTATTAGCTTATAAAAGCACACCCAAACGTGCTTGAATACAACCATTATACATTGTATTCTTACAAAGTAAAATGTGATATTTCATAAGAAATTTGGACTAACTTATCATGTTACGCCAAAAACATTCATATAATCATATTAAAGATAATAATTATGCTACCCAAAGCAAAACAGCCGGTTATCATTATAAGCAAGCTAAAATCTAAGCCCTCTTATAAAAAACCGACTGATCACATAGATAAACGGGCTTTTGTAAGCAGAAACCACTGCCCCCAAAAGCCCGTATTTATTATACCTTAACACACATATTAGATAAATTAACATAGCATAATTACTATGCTTCCTCCAGTTTATAGCATTAATTAACTTTTCATAATTGCTATACTTCTTCCAGCCTTGTAACATTAATTAACTTTTGTGTACAAATTGCTGATAGTGGAATATTTATAACGATAAGAACAAAAATACCAATTATATCAGATAGAACATTAAACGGAATAAACCTATTCCATACAAATTTTAGAATCATGAAAAACAATACATAAAAAGCAATAAAAATAATCCAAAACACAAAACGCTTAGCCATCATTAGCATCCCCCTTCAAATATTTAAGCAAAAAATTATTTCCATTTATTACATTATATATTATTAAGCTACCTAATTACAACAATTTTATCCGCATTACCTCTATTTTATGAACATCTTCATTCTTTTAGGAAAACCAATTTTCCTATCCAAAATAAACGTTAATTAACATGCCAAGCAATAAAGTTATAATACAAAAAGAGCAAACCCACCAAACGGCCTTGCCCTTTTAAAATATGCTCTTCACTCTTTTTTCACGCTCTTCGCTCTTAACTATCTTTTCATCTCTTCACTCTTCACTCTTAGTTCTTAACTATCTTTTCAGGCTCTTAGTTCTTCACTATCTTTTCAGGCTCTTCACTCTTCACTATTTTTTTAAAAAGGAACTCTCCATTCTCATAAATCATATAAGAATTTTCATTGCCATCCTTTGGAATAGAAACCGAACCTGGATTTAAATATAAAATCCCATCCTGTTCTATCATAGCCTGCACATGAGTATGCCCATGAATCAGGATATCTCCTTTATTCATCGGCGGTTTGTTTTCAAGATTGTATTGATGTCCATGAGTCAGATAAACCATACGATTATCTAAGAACAAGACTGCATAATCAGCCATTATCGGAAACTCAAGAACCATCTGATCTACCTCTGCTTCGCAGTTGCCACGCACGCAGAGTAACTCAGACTTCATTGCATTTAGTTTCTTAATGACTTCTTTTGGTGCATATCCTTTTGGCAAATCATTTCTAGGTCCATGATATAGCAAGTCTCCGAGTAAGATTAACTTATCCGGAGCTTCCTCCTTAAATCTCTCCAGTAAGATATCAAGAAAATACTCGGAACCATGGATATCTGATGCAAACATTAGTTTCATGAATGTTCCTCCTACGAAAGAATTGTACCTCCGCCAACCACATAATCACCTTCATAAAAGACAACTGCCTGTCCAGGAGTAATGGCACGTTGAGGTTCTTCAAATACACATTCAATGGTATCTTCCTTAGTCATCCGAATCACTGCTTTAGCACCTTTATGACTATATCTAATCTTCGCCATAACTTCCATTGGCTCAGTCAACTTTTCTATTGACATAAAGTTAATGTTATTACAGATTAGCTTGTCCGCAAATACTTCTTCACCAGTACCTACGACTACTTCATTCGTCTCTGGGCGAATCTCCAGTACAAAAACCGGATAACCAAGGCTTAGATTCAACCCTTTTCTCTGGCCTATTGTATAATGAATGATTCCTTTATGTTTTCCAACAATCTCACCGTCTCTATTAATAAAGTTGCCTGGTTTTGGAACAACACCAGCTTCTTTTTGAATAAAACCTGCATAATCATTATCCGGTACAAAGCAGATTTCCTGACTGTCCGGTTTATTGGCAACACGCAAATCAATTCGTTCAGCTATCGCTCGAATCTGGTCCTTTGTATATTCTCCAACTGGCATTAACGTATGCTTTAACTGTTCTTGCGTCAGATTATAAAGCGCATAGGTCTGGTCTTTCGCCGCTGTCGCAGACATTTGTAAGGTATATCGGCCATTTTCCAATTGAATAATTCGTGCATAGTGCCCGGTTGCAATATAATCTGCTCCGATATTTAAGGAACGTTGCAATAACGACTCCCATTTGACATATCGGTTACAGGCAATACAAGGATTCGGAGTCCTTCCTTGAAGATACTCTCTGGTAAAATAATCCATAACATTGTCTTTGAATTCCTGTTTAAAATTCATTACATAGTAAGCAATCCCCAGATCAGATGCGACTCTTCTGGCGTCTTCTACAGCACTCAAACCGCAGCATCCACCGCTTTCCTCCAGGGAACAGACATCTTCGTCCTGCCATATTTGCATCGTGACACCAACTACTTCATAACCGGCTTCTTTTAACAAATAGGCAGCAACCGAAGAATCCACTCCACCAGACATTCCTACTACTACTTTCTTCTTTTCCACGGTTGTCTCCTAACGTATTGATTAATACTCTTCTACTACCTCTTCCTCTTCATGAATATCACTTTTTGGTTTTGATAACCCTTCAATTGTCATATTGTTCTTTTGTGCATAATCCCATAATGCGGAATGAATTGCTTCTTCTGCTAATAAGGAACAATGTACTTTTACCGGAGGAAGTCCGTCAAGTGCTTCCATAACAGCTTTATTAGTAACTTTTAAAGCTTCCGAAACGGTAAGACCTTTCACTAATTCAGTAGCCATACTGCTTGTAGCAACTGCTGCGCCACAACCAAATGTTTTGAATTTACATTCACGAATTACACCATTTTCATCTATATCAAGATACATTCTCATGATATCTCCACATTTTGCATTACCAACAGTGCCAACACCGCTTGCATTTTCAATTTCCCCAACATTTCTTGGATTTTGGAAATGATCCATAACTTTTTCTGTATACATAGTTTATTCCTCCTAAGGTCTATATTAAACGTAATTTTTTATAAATGATACTTCTTATATGAAGTCATAATTGACTTTTTACTATGATTTTTATAACCTTTTATGATAATTCCTAATCAGATTCGATTAATTTTTCTTTACGAAATCTTCATATAATGGTGACATACTGCGTAGTTTATCTACAATTTCTTTAACTGTTTCTACTACATAATCCATCTCTTCTTTTGTATTATCTTCGTTTAGTGTTAATCTCAAAGATCCATGAGCGATTTCATGAGGCAGACCAATTGCCAGAAGAACGTGACTTGGATCTAAGGATCCTGAAGTACATGCAGAACCGCTGGAACCACAGACGCCCTTCATGTCTAGCATAATAAGTAAGCTTTCTCCCTCAATAAACTGGAAACAGAAATTGGTATTGTTAGGTAAACGCTGCACTTTAGGTCCATTCAATCTTGAATATGGTATTTCAGAAAGCATACGACCCACTAGATAATCACGTAATTCAATTTCTTTCTTCGTTCTCTCCTCCATCGTATCTACCGCCATCTGAACTGCTTTACCAAATCCTACGATGGCAGGAACATTTTCCGTTCCAGCTCTACGATGTCTTTCCTGACCTCCACCATGTACAAAACTACGTAGTTTCAAGCCTTTTCGGATATATAAGAAACCAATTCCTTTTGGACCGTTAATCTTATGGCCACTTGCACTAAGCATATCAATGTTCATTTCTTCTACATCAATTGGAACCTGTCCAAATGCCTGTACTGCATCTGTGTGGAATAAAATACCGTGTTCTTTGGCAATTGCTCCGATTTCTTTGACTGGTTGAATAGTTCCAATCTCATTATTGGCAAACATGATAGATATAAGAATGGTTGTAGGGCGGATTGCTGCTCTTAACTCATCTAGTTTTACAACACCATACTCATCTACGTTTACATATGTTACTTCATATCCTTGACTCTCAAGATAATTACAGGTATGAAGAATCGCATGATGTTCTATTTTAGATGTAATGATATGATTGCCTTTTTGTTTGTAAGCTTCTACGGTTGCTTTTAGCGCCCAGTTATCCGCTTCCGTACCACCAGCAGTGAAATAAATATCCTGTGCATTCGTATTTAACGCTTTTGCAATAATATCTCTGGCGTCATTTACTGCGATTTTATTCCCAGCTGCAAAGTCATAAACACTACTTGGATTACCGAACTGTTCTGTAAAGTAAGGAAGCATAGCCTCCACAACTTCTGGTCTTGTAGCGGTAGTTGCCGCATTATCTAAATAAATTCTTCTCTCCATACTTTCAACTCCTATATGATATCATTTCTCTATTTTTATACTCTCATTTGCTGTTAACACATATGATTTGAATTATTGTTACTTTCATGATTCTTTCTAACATTCTTTCCTTCTTCAACCAAATCAGACAACATTAATCCGTCAACTGTATTGTTGATGCTGTCACTTATTCGTTTCCAAACGTACTTTGTGACGCATAAATCAGAACTTTTACAGGTTGTTTCTCCGCCATGTATCTCAGAACAATCTACTGGATGCAGATCCCCTTCAAGCGCCCGTAAAATATCTCCTACCGATATCTCACTTGCCGATTTTGCCAGGCTATAACCTCCCTGGGCTCCACGCTTGCTTTCAACAATTCCTGCTTTCTTAAGTTTTGCTATTAACTGTTCCAGATAGCTTATGGAGATACTTTGACGTTCTGCAATACTGCTTAATGAAACTGCCTCATCCTCTCCAGTCATAGCGAGGTCAATCACCGCTCGCAGTCCATATCTACCTTTTGTGGAAAGCTTCATAAACACCCCTTCTTTCATCGTGCCACTTAAATTCCTCTTTTGACACTTCATTCTAACCAAATCATTTTAATGGATTCCTATCGCTCGTAATAAGTACTTGAAAAATAATAATAAGTATATCAATTCCGAGTATTTTAATTCCGAGTATTTTAATTCCGAGTGATTTAGTTGGATATTTCATAATTATATTAGCACGCGCATTCTTATTTGTCAACACAACGAATTATTTTTTCCTGCTTGTTTTACTAATTTTTTAATCATTTGTGAATATACTTTACTAATTATAAACCTAGGACTATCTCCATGAGCAAAAAAACAATTATCAAAGGCACTCTGATTCTGACATTGGCCGGCTTTCTGACGCGAATTATCGGCTTTTTCTATAGAATATTCTTATCCAAAGAATTGGGTGCTGAAACTATGGGAGTTTATCAGTTAATTTTCCCAATTTACGGTATATGTTTCACCTTATATGCCTCAGGTATTCAGACTTCGATATCAAAGCTTATAGCAGGACAGATCGGCAAAACAACACAGGGTAATCCAAAAAATGTAGTAAAAACACTTCGCCTTGGTTTAACTTGCTCTTTGTTAATTGCTTTTTCCTTAAGCATAGCCGTGTTTTTTGGTGCTGATCTCATAGCACAGCGTTTTATTGCAGAACCTGCAAGCGCAGAAAGTCTTAGAATCATGAGTGTCGTTTTTCCATTCTGTGCAATTACTGCGAACATTAATGGCTACTATTATGGGCTCAAAAAGACATTTGTCCCTGCTTCTACCCAATTGCTTGAACAAATGGTACGCGTTGCTTTCGTGTTTCTTATTGCTAATTTCTATGGAAATGGTGACATGAAACTCACTTGTGAAGTCGCTGTACTTGGCCTTGTAGTTGGAGAGATTGGATCCACCTTGTATAACATTGCATCAATGCTGATTGGACGCAACCCCAAAAAACAGGTCAAACAACTGAAAGTAATACCAGAGGATAAACATATTCTGAAACAATTGATAAAGCTTGCTGTACCATTAACAAGTAACCGCTTGTTACTTAGTGTCCTAAACAGTATAGAAGCTGTACTAATACCTATCATGCTTCGAAGATCAGGACTCAGTGTTTCAGATTCTCTTAGTATTTTTGGTGTATTAATTGGAATGGCTTTACCTTTTATCTTTTTTCCGACCGCCATTACGAATGCTTTTGCTATCCTGCTACTCCCCACCATATCCGAAGCGGATGCCAGCAATAATGAGAAGCAAATAAAGTCAACCACTGCAATTGCTATCAAATACTGTTTGATTATTGGGATTTTAAGTACTGGGTTATTTATTACCTTTGGCCATACTCTCGGAAACATCGTTTATGGGAATGAAATGGTAGGAACCTTTTTAGTAACACTTGCCTGGCTCTGTCCATGCTTATATCTTACTACTACCTTAAGTAGTATACTAAACGGATTAGGCAAAGCACATGTCACCTTCCTTAATTCCGTAGTTGGAATCAGCTTACGAATACTATTTGTTGTTTTTGCAATTCCGGCATTCGGCATAAATGGTTACATGATTGGAGTATTAATCAGTCAGCTGGCAATCACGACGCTTGATGTTTTTGCCATTAAGAGAAATATTAACATTGCGATGGATTGGTATGAGTGGTTATTAAAACCCGGACTTTTCATTGCTATCCTAAGCTTTTTTGCCAACCAAGCAAACACTCTGCTCCTAGCATATACATCACTTAGCAGAGTATGGATTCTCCTCATTGCAAGCCTCTTTTTAATCGCTTCCTATCTAATAATGCTAATTCTAAGTAAGACAGTTCGAATAACAGAATTTAAGCGATAAAGCGTCATGTGCATCCTCGCGGAGCGTTTTTTATGATATAGGAAATTAGCAATTCCCTAATCCTATATCATAAAAAATGTTGCTGAACCCACATATGAAATCGTGGGTGTAGCAACATTTTTTGATATTTATATTACATTCTTAGTTCATCAATGCTTGAGCTTTGCCTTCTTCAATCAACTGCTGATACATATCCTCTGAAACAACTTCTCCTTTTAATATCTTATTAAGCATCTGCTGTGCTGCATCCACTTTGACTTCATCCGGTAACACAACCGAATGCTTTTTGGATTTTGAAAAAATAGGTCTTTTTGCTAATTCACCATCTGTCGATATTGATACTAGTTCCCATTGAGGCGATTCATCGATTTGGTATTTGATCAATGACCTCAGTTCATTCGATGAGAGGTTCGTAATAAAACAACTTTCAATACTATCTAATAGAGAGGCATAATTAAGTAGAATGGAAGTTGAAGTCACTTTGGCTAGCATCCCTTCTATTAAATACTGATGATCCTTAATTCTCTGAAAATCTCCACCTGGAAGGTGATGCCTTTGTCTGGCGAACGCAAGTGCCTCATCTCCGTTGACCTGATTATCCCCTTTAACAAATGATACGCCCCAATCTGTTGTAAAATCCAAATCACTATGCACCGTAATTCCACCAAGAGCATCAATAATACTCTTGAAACCGGTAAAATTAACGCGAGCGTAATAATCAATATCAACATCATAGATAGCCTCTATTGTGTCCAACGATACATCAATTCCATATAAACCTGCATAAGTTAACTTATCTTTTTCATCACCTGAAATTGACAAGTTGACATAATAATCTCTTGGCGTAGATAACAAAAGAATCTGCTTCGTTTCGAAATTTATCGTGGCAAGCGTATTTACATCATTTGGGCTAGAACTAATATCCTCCCCATAATTATCTACACCCGAGAGAAAAATAGTGATTGGTTCTCTCGTCTCAATAATTGGAGGTTTTGATTCCTCTGCTTCCTGTACCTGTTTTACATTTTTATAATTATCAAGAACTACAGTTTTCTGGTCAAAGTCCTTATACTTATCTTTAATCAAAGAACGCATTGCTTCATTTAATATGACTGCTTTCACTTCATAATTATAAAGTGCCTGAATCATCGCATCATTAGTTTCATAACTTCGTGTCTTTACTGTCATCTGTAAAGTATCCTTTATTTTTTCAATTACTTTGTTGGAATTCTCTGAATCTGCTTTACCCAAAACTCCAAAATAATCATCTTTGATACTTTCTACACTTTCAATCTGACTTTCCTTTAATACAACAATTGACATTATACTTGTCTCTTCGTTACCTTGTGTCACTTTATCCAGTGCTTGGTCTGTTTTAATTACATTATATGTAACAAAAACACTAATTAAAATAACGATCACTGATGTCACCTGTCCCACAATTGGGAGCACTTTATGGCGTTTACTAGTCTGCAGTAAATAAACACCTACGAAAAGCAGCAGTAAAACTCCTATTACTAAGAGATATCTCCCGGTCGCTAAAATGTGGAGTGATTCTAGAAAAAATAACAAACTTATTCCTGAAACTAATTGCACTAATAGTAGTAAGAGCATCCCTTTATGCTCCCATGGTCTTTTAAAATCAAACATAGTATACTCCTTCATAGTTTCGTACTTAAAAACAATTGCCAATATCTAATATAGTAAACTAATTAACACATCAAAACGTCTAACATTTATTATAATATTATTTATCTTTGACAATAAACTTATTATTAACACGTAGAATCGTTATTTTGCATTCATTTCACCATATAGTTGGTAATTGTTTTTTCCTGTGTTCTTAACCTGATACAGTGCCATATCTGCATTTTTTATCAGTTCCTCATAAGTCTGTCCATCCATAGGAAAGACAGCAATACCAATACTTCCAGAAACCGCAACTTCCTTTCCGCTGCTATAATAGGTATCACTAAATGCCTGCGCAATATTTTCAGCTTTATGTATTATCTGATCTCGACTTGTTACATTAGTCATTAGTGCGACAAACTCATCTCCACCAATTCGACCGACTATATCATTCTCTCGAAACATTGAAGCTATATTGCTAATAATATTGGTCAGTACCTGGTCTCCTAGCAAATGCCCATACTGATCATTAATTCGCTTAAAATCATCAATATCTATAACAAACAGGGCATGTTTTATGTATCGTTTACTACTTTGTACTATGTCCGAAATGAGCTCCTTTGTTGCCCCCTTATTGTAGACGTTTGTGAGTGGATCTCTTTCTGCCTTAAACTGTAGTTTCTCTAGCTCCTTCTTTTGAATGTCTACATCGACTATTTTGCCTATTACCTGAAGAGGCAAATGATCTTTTTTATAGACTGTCTTCCCACGGATATGACACCAGATATATTCACCCTCATCATTTTTAATCCGGTATTCTACCTCTATAAATTCTCTTCCAAGATGTAGATCGTGACAATAGATTCCGAATAATGCCCGGTCCTCCGGATGAATATAATCCAAATCTGCCATATTTTCTGTATAATTATAGATAACCGGATTTCTTCCAAATATTTCACGATATTTTTCTGATTTACGCATTGTATCAGAAACAATGTCATATTCGAATAAGATGTCATTTGACAATTCCATGGCCACTTGATATCGGTGCTCTTGCAATGAAAGTTTCGCAATCTCATTCTTTAACGCCTTTATTTTTCTTAAATGCATTAAGAGCATACCTAATATTAAGATGACAAATAACAAACCTATAGCTCCAATCAAGTAAATAGGTAGTTCCATCACGGTTTATTCACCCCTTTTTTAACCTTAACCCCGAATTCTCATAGAAGCACTATCAGTATTGTACTGTTTCCGTATGCTTGTTAAAAGTCAAATGTTTTTACTATCAGACACACGTTTAATTGTAATTATAGCACCTTACTTTCCAAATATAAACATGATTTTCAAAAATGTTTGTAGTCTTTTTGAATATGGTCACATAAAATAAATTAACACTATATGGAGGAAGTATATGAATAGTGATAAACTAAATAACGCCTTTAACTTAGCTCTACAAGTACCCCCAGCAACAAGAGAAAAGACGGTTGATTTGAACATAGGCTATATACCAAGTGAAAATGCATGGGAATTTGTCGTTAGATACAATGGAGATATTGATGCACTAGCAGAAGAATTACCTATTAGGGTAGAAAAATTATTAACTAATTATGCAATCATTACTGCTGAAGCGGATACAATTGACTTACTTGTCCAACAGCCAGAAATTGAATATATTGAGAAACCATTTGCCCTGGAATTCGCAGTGAATGAAGGACGTGGTGCCAGTTGTGTGAATCAATTACAGCTAGGGGATAACCAGTTACTTGGTATTGGTGTTGTAGTTGGAATAATTGATTCTGGTATCGACTATGCACATCCCGATTTTCGCAATGTAGATGGAACGACAAGAATCAAGTATTTATGGGATCAAACGATAGAAGGCAATCCTCCTGAAGGCTATACAAAAGGCACTCTCTATACTTCTGAAGAAATTAATGCCGCATTACAGGAGACGAATCCTCAGGAACAATTTACACTATTACCAAGTATTGATAGCAATGGACATGGAACACATGTTGCAGGAATTGCTTGTGGTAATGGCAGGGCAAGTAATGGACTATATCGGGGAATGGCTCCAGGAAGCGAGATGATTATCGTAAAACTAGGAGCAAGCATTACCAGCGCTTTACCTAACACACTTAGATTGATGGAGGGCATTGATTTTTGTATTCGTACCGCCTTAAGAGAAAGATACCCAATAGTTGTTAATCTAAGCTATGGCAGTAATTATGGTTCTCATGATGGACGCTCCTTATTAGAGCAGTATATTAATAGTGTATCAGAACTAGGCAAATCTTCTATCGTAGTTGGTACCGGAAATGAAGGATTCGGAGCCAAACATAATAGTGGTGTCGTTCGAACTAATGAAACAGTAACGGTGGAACTCGCTGTACCATCAAGCGAATTTTCCTTCTCGATTCAATTTTGGAAAAACTATGTTGATACCATTACCATAGAAATAATTGCGCCAAGCGGCAGAACAAGTGGGGCTATCCGAAGTGTACTAGGCAGACAACAATTTGTCCTTGATAACACTCAGATTTACTTATATTATGCCAAACCAAGACCGGGTAATAAGGCGCAGGAAATCTATCTGGAATTTATTCCAGTGCAAAATACGGTAGCAATCGGATTATGGGGAATAAGAATACACGGCATAGACATAAGAGATGGAAGATACAATATGTGGCTACCTTCAGGTGCCAGGCTATTATCAAGAACACAATTTTTAGATTCTACTCCAGATCTAAGTATTACAGTACCAAGTACTGCATATAACGTCATTTCTGTAGGCGCTTATAGTACAGCAGTTAATCGATATGCCGAATTCTCTGGTCGCGGATTCGTTTATGAAAATTATCTGGTAAAGCCAGACCTGGTTGCTCCTGGAGTTGATATTATGTCTTGCGCACCAGGTGGAGGTTATACTTCAAGAACTGGTACTTCGATGGCAACACCATTTGTCTCAGGTGCTGTCGCCCTATTAATGCAATGGGGTATTGTAAATGGTAATGATCAATATCTTTATGGCGAAAAAGTAAAAGCCTATTTACATAGAGGTACAAGACCATTACCCGGATTCACAGATTACCCGAATAATCAAGTCGGCTGGGGCACATTGTGTGTGTCTGCGAGTATTCCACTTGATTAAAGTACATTTGCAAAGATTGTTCCTTGAATAATTTGAGTGTTTGCTACTTAATATCACAATACAAAGAGCGTATGATTATCCATCCATAAAGAGACTTGTCTCTTTTGAATAATAATCATACGCTCTATTTATACCTAATCTAGGTTTATGAGTAATTCCACTGGGCAATGATCGGAGCCATATATCTCGGTATGAATCTTAGCACCTTGCAACTTCTCTGCGAGTGACTCAGATACCAGAAAATAATCAATTCTCCATCCAGCATTTTTCTCTCTGGCACGGAACCGATAGGACCACCAGGAATATATGTCTGTTACATCAGGATAAAAATAACGAAACGTATCAACGAATCCAGACTTCAACAACGATGTTAATTTTGCACGCTCTTCGTCAGAGAAGCCAGCACTCATCCGGTTAGTCTTCGGATTTTTTAAATCAATTTCCTTATGGGCAACGTTTAAATCTCCACAGACAATGACTGGTTTTATAAGATCTAATTGTTTTAAATATGCGCAAAATTCTGTTTCCCATTCCATACGATACGGAAGTCTCGCCAACTCATTCTGGGAGTTTGGGGTATACACCGTTACAAGATAGAACTCCTGATATTCAAGCGTGATCACTCTGCCTTCTTTGTCATGTTCTTCTTTTCCTATTCCGTACATAACTGCAATTGGTTGATGCTTAGCAAATATCGCAGTTCCCGAATACCCTTTTTTCTGCGCATAATTAAAGTATTGCTCATAACCCTCTAGGGTAAGGTCAATTTGCCCTTCCTGTAATTTAGTTTCCTGAATACAAAAAAAATCGGCATCACTTTCCTTAAAAAATTCAACAAAACCTTTTTGTACACAAGCTCTTAATCCATTGACATTCCATGATATTAATTTCATAAATATCCCTCGTTTCATAACATATCATTTATCTACATAACAATACGGTAACATCATTCACATTGGTTCCTGTTGCACCGGTTATGATAAGACCATCCACTGCTTTTAACGCATGGTAAGAATCGTTATTATCAAGTACCTCTTTACTGTTAATACCTTGTTTTAATAATTTATCAATTGTCTCTCCATCAACAATTCCACCTGCCGCATCCGTTGGACCATCCGTTCCATCAGACCCTAAGGAAAACAAAAGGACATCTTTTTTCCCCTGAAGTTCATAAGCCGCACTTAGAGCAATCTCCTGATTTCTTCCGCCAAGCCCTGAACCAACTATTTTTACCACAGTTTCCCCTCCTGCAATAATTGCATAAGGTCTCTTTTTATCTGAATCCACCATGGATGCAATCCATTGACCAGCTTCTCTTGCTTCGCAGGATAGATTAGTAGATATAATATAAGGTTGATATCCTAGCTCACAGGCATGTTTTGCGGCAGCTTCACATAATTCTACGACACTACCTACCACATGATTTTCTATCTCAACGGTTTCGTTAGAGGTACACGCCATTAATACTCGGTATACTTTTTCACTAAGCTTCAATTGGTATTTATTCAACATCGTCTTAATGTCCTCTACCGTAGATACATCCTTATATGTAATTCCTGATGCTATCATATCGGCATTATCCCCTAAAACATCGGAAAGTATTACAGAATATGCACGGCGCTTACCAAGCAAACTACCAAGCTTACCACCTTTTATTGCAGATAATTTTTTTCTAATTAGATTAATCTCAGATATTCCAGCACCACAGTAGAGTAATTGCTCTGTTACTTTTTGTATATCCTCTAAAGTAAGACCCGGTAACGGCAGTTCAACTAAAGAGGAACCACCACCAGATAATAGGAATAATATAGTGCCATTCTCTGGTATTTTTTCTATCATTGCCATTACTTTTTTGGCTCCTATGACAGAATTCTCATCTGGTGTAGGATGTCCAGACTCAATGATCTCAAAATTCCTTATTTCACCCTTTGAATGTCCATATTTTGTAACAATAATGCCACTTTGTAGCTGTTCTGACAAGTAATCCTTTGCTGCTTTTGCCATAACCCATGCTGCTTTCCCAATTGCAATCACAAAAATAGGTTCTTGTAAACTCAATTCCTGCAAAGAGTTATGTACAGCCTTGTCAGGCATAACATCCAATATTGTTTTATTAATAATTACTTTGGCATCCTCTCGCATAGATATCCTCTCAATACAGGACAATCGACTCTCCTGTAAGCTTCTCATAGTATTTAACTAGTGTACAATGATCATTTTGTCCATAACCGTCAGCATGAAGATTCTGTAGCATTTCCATTATCTGTGCTGTTAATGGCAGACTAGAACCAACACTGTGCCCAGTATCAATTGCATTCATCAGATCCTTGATATGCAAGTCAATTTTAAAACCTGGATTATAATTGCCATGAAGCATCATTGGTACCTTGGCATCCATAACTGTTGACCCAGCAAGTCCACCTCGTATTGCCTGATAAACCAGTTCCGGGTTTACTCCTGCTTTTTTTGCTAACGTAAAAGCCTCTGCACATGCTGCGATATTCATGGCTACTATGATTTGATTCGCTAGCTTTGTTGTATTTCCTGCACCAAGTTCACCGCAATACACAGCACTACTACCCATACAAAGTAACAACTCTTTTACCTTATCGAAAATCTCCTGTTTTCCGCCAACCATAATGGATAAACTTCCATCAATAGCCTTTGGTTCTCCTCCTGAGACAGGAGCATCAAGCATCTCAACTCCTCTTTCTTCAAGGGCCTTTCCAATTTCCTGACTTGCTAATGGAGCAATAGAACTCATATCAACCAGGATTTTACCTGCGCTAAAGCCCTCTAATACACCATTCGTACCTAACACCACTTCTTTCACATGAGGTGAATTCGGTAACATCGTAATCACAATATCACAATCGGAGGCTACTTCCTTAGCATGAAGTGCTTTCGTTGCTCCTAATATAGAAAGTTCATCCATATTTTTTTCCATTATATCATAAACCATTATTTGGTAACCAGATTTTAATAAATTTTTACACATCGGTTTACCCATGATTCCTAAGCCAATAAACCCTATCTTTATAGTCATCTCTCACAGTCCTTTCTCTATATTAATCATTTCTTGTTTATCTCAATTGTAAAGTTCTTGCTGATATTGTCGCAAATGCTATAATTCATCAAATAATACTATGAAACCACATTTTGGGGACTTCCGTTCAAAAACGCCCTCAAATTATCTACCGCTATATCCATCAGTCTTTGTCTCGCTTCCTTTGGAGCCCAGGCTATATGTGGTGTGATAATAATATTCGGAGCAGTTAGTAATGGATTGTCATATTCTATCGGCTCCTTACTAACCACATCGACTGCTGCATATGCCACTTTCCCTGATTCTAAAGCCTCTTTTAAATCCTGTTCACAAATCAATGGTCCGCGGGCAGTGTTTAGGATTATGACACCATCTTTCATATTCTCAATAGTCTCTCTTCGAATCAATCCTTTATTATCTGCGAGTAAAGGGCAATGTAGTGATATCACATCAGAGGTTTGTAGTAGTTCGTTAAGTGAAACTTCCCTTACATTTCCCACAAGGAATTCTTCCTTAATCTTTCCTCGTGTATTCACTACTACTTGCATGCCAAATGCCTGTGCCATCTTAGAAACTGCCTGACCAATCTTACCAAAACCGATAAGACCGATTGTTTTACCTTTTAATTCAATCAGGTTATAATTCCAAAAGCAAAAATCTGGTTGACGGCTCCACGCTCCTCCAATAACTGCATCAGAATGTGCTCCGATATGATGACAAACTTCTAAGAGCAATGCCATCGTATACTGTGCAACAGCATCTGTTCCATAAGAAGGAATGTTTGTTACGATAATATTCTTGCTGCTTGCAGCTTCGACATCTACAACGTTATATCCAGTTGCAAGCACACCAATATATTTTAAATTTGGGCAACACTCAATAATCTCTTTTCCGATGACCGTTTTGTTGGTAAACACTACTTCTGCATCAGAGATTCTTGTAACTACCTGATCTTCTGGTGTACGGTCGTAAACGACTAAATCACCTAACGCACCTAACGCATCCCAACTAAGATCTCCCGGATTTTCTGTATATCCATCTAGTACGACAATTTTCATCTTTAATCCTCCAATAAAGCCCATGCACGGTTGATTACCCGCTTTGTATTTGCCAAAATAATATCAGCATCTTCTCCTGGTCGAGGTGTTACCTCTAGCGATAACACGAATGGATTCTCTTTTCTTAAAAATCCTTCTTCCTTTAATACTTGAAAGAAATCCAATAGCTGCTCTGTATCATTGGCACTATTAGGATAGCCAAACCTTGGATGCTTGTCACCGTAGCCATCGCATCCCTCTTTTACTACTGCATTGCCAATATGAAAATGATTGATATATGGTTTTAACGTTTGAATTACTTCTTTTGTTGTCTCATAGGTAGTTGGAAAATGGGATAAATCCACAATTAACCCAAAATTACTATATTCACTTCTTATATCTTTCGCAAACTTCGCTGCATAAGGAGCTGGTCCTATCAAAGCCGCCTTATCCATATCATAATCAAAGACTTCCAAATTCACGGTCATATTCTTTGTTGCAGCATATTTACATAAATTCGCTGTCGTTTTCAATAATTGTGTATAAGCAATCTCCTTCGTCTCCTCCTGCCATTTCCCTGCCAAGAAAGCAACTCCTTTTGCACCCAAATACTCCGCTTCATCGATTGCTTCTAGTAACGTAATTTCTGCCTTTACTCTGCCTTCTTCGTCTATGTCATTCGGATTTAAACCAGTTGATAACAATCTAGGTTGCGCACCATAACATACTCTCATATGCGATTGATCTAACATAGCTTTCGCTTTTTCTTTTAATTTATCATCCTTAATCTGTGTAATCTCTATAGCATCAAAGTAATCATCCGTTAATACACTCTTTAAGGAACTTAAATATTCATACTTCGCAGGTGGATAACTCATCCATAATATCGTCCCTAACTGAAAATAACTATGTATACTTTCTCTCATGACTACCTCCTACTTATTCATTCTTATTTCTAGGTATATTGATGTAAATTCCTTTAAACAATCAAGAATCACTACGACGTTACTCTTATCATTCAAAGTCTCATAATCTACTGTTACATTATCTTCTGCATGTAAAATCTGATAGTTTTCTAAATCCACATTCGTTAATGTCACTTTTATATTGTAAACCGGTTGTACACTTCGAATTGGTCTAAACTGCGCCCCAGTATGGTTTACGAAAGCTAAAACGAGGTGACCTGGATTGTCCTTATCCTGTGTTACAGCGATATGCACACTTTCAGGGGCATCTGTCTGGATTAAGAATTCCTCTCGTTTTACCCATTCAATTGCGTTAAAATAAGTTTTTATAAAATCCTCATGTCCGTTCGTATAGCAGCATTTGTCTGTCTGATTGGCAAAATAAACGACTCTACCTTTTCCATAACTTCCTGCCATAATCGTTGGATACTCTGTCTTTTCCTCTGGAATCCATGCATATTCAGGAGGCTGATTGTATATCATTGGGATATAGGTACACACTCTGGTATACTCCTCATTACTTTGATTACAAATTAACGTTTTCCCCTCATTCATAATCATATCTGTCTCTTCAATCTGCATATCCTTAAGTACTGGATGGATTTGGTGTACTTTCTGGTAACAGTCAAAACTCGTATCCTTCGTGATGCCGGTATAAGAACAGCCAAACAGATCTTTTAATCCAAAATCAGTTCTTCTATTGCCCATTTCATCATATAAAGAGGTTTGATAGGTTGCTACTAATCCGCCTCCCAAGGCAACATACTCTTTGATTACTTCAATTTCAACATCACTCATATAAGCAGCATTTGGTATCACAAGCGCCTTTAAGTGTTTAATACGATTAAGGTTAAAATCAAGATTTGGAATAAAACTATATGGAATATGAGATTCATTTAAGACTCTCTCTGTACCTTTAATAAATACGCCATACTCGTCCTTTGCTTCCTCATTCTTACCTAGTGCATCTCTACTTGCCTTGGAATAAAAGATTCCAACTTCTTCTTTTGGAACCTGACCTTCCAAATAAGCCTCATTCTTTTTCAAATACTCATATACATCTTTCTGAAGCTCAGCATTTCTACGGTCTACCGCATTTCCAGGATGCTGGCCGTTAAAGTAATTATTCCATAAGCCACCTGCTACACTGGCTACTTCCCAGTACCATAATCTATTCTCCTGTTTTGGTGCCATAACATAACGCCATTTTGTTCCATTATTGCCTGTCAATACAACACATTGCTTTTCTGGTGAAATAGATTTTAAGAATCGAATACAAGAGGAAGCATTCGTTAACTGATCATATTTCATCTCTGGTTGTGCTGAGCCATCAAGGAAATATGGACTCACTAAAAAGTCAAAACAATCTTTTGCATCATACAAGTCAATTCCCGAGGTCACTGCTATCGAGGCATGGAACATACTAAAGATTTCTGATACATAAGCCTTATCCTCGCCAAAACTTTTAATCACATTTCTCATGCGCTCCATATGACCTTTTGCATACTTTTCTTTCCATTTGCGATACTGAGCAAATCCATCAGACAGATAATCTGCCCCTGTTGGAATCTCTTTACCAGTATCCTCCCTATATTGCTTACGACAGCTTTGGCAATAACAGGCTCCATATCCAAAAATAACACAGTTTTCCCATATGCCATCGATATCATAAGTTTCAAGTAAATATCTGAGAATCTCTTCTGCATAATCATTGCCGTATTTACCAGTATAACATGGGCGATGAATCAGATCGTTCCAACCTAACAGTGGTGTTCCGTCTGGGTTTTGACCAAACCAGTCTGGTCTTCTTTCATATCTTTCCTGCTCAACACCTCTAAAATCAACACGCACTATAACACGAATTCCATTGGCATGACATTCTTTTACCAAATCAGCTAAAATATCTTGATCCCCTATAAAACGATTAAGCCTTCTCATCGGATGCTTATTTGGGAAAAAGTCGATGACTCCACCACCATTGACCACTATACAATTCGTATCTGTACGCTTCATATAAGCAACTACTTCGCTTGCATTGTAGTCAATAATGTCTTTCTCCCTCATTACTGTTTGCAAGATTCGAATCGGCTTCTGATACCAATACTTTTCTGACATAACGTGTCTCCTTTCTTATCGAGGCAATATCACGTTAACCTGACTTCCACCCAACCATTTTTCTAAACTATCAAATACAATATCAGCACGTAACATCATTGATTCTTTGGAAGCAAACGCAATGTGAGGAGTAACCAGACAGTTCTTTGCCTGAAGTAGAGGATGACTTGTCTTAATCGGTGGTTCAACCTCAAAAACATCAACTCCTGCTCCACCAATTCTTCCCTCATTTAACGCATCGGCAAGTGCTGGCATATCTACAACCGGACCTCTAGCGCAATTGATTAAAATTGCATCCTCCTTCATTAAAACTAACTTTTCTTTATTAATGAGTCCTTTCGTTCCCTCCATTAACGGACAATGTAACGTAACAATATCAGACTCTTTCAGTAATTCATTCAGCCCCATACAAGTAACATAATCCGGTGCATTCTCTATCGCAGGCTCAGAATAAGCAAGTACTTTACAGCCTAGTAAGTGGAAGATCTCAGCAACTTTTTTTCCTATCGCGCCATATCCAACAATACCAACAGTACGGCCTTTTAACTCTCTACCAACTAACCCGTCTTTCGTACCCTCTTCTCGACATCTCTTTTCTGTCTGAGGAATATTACGAAGCAACGAAATAGTCATACCAAGCACAAGCTCAGCAACCGACTGATTCGAATAACCAGAAGCATTACTAACCGCTACCCCCTTCGCTTTTGCAGCAGCAAGGTCCACATGATCCACTCCTGTAAACGCAACATCAATAAACTTAAGGTTAGGACAAGCACTAATCACTTCTCCAGGAAGCGGCATATTAGCAATCATAATCACATCCGCCTCCCTCGCCTCCTCAATCAACGTCGGCACATCCGTCGTTCTCTCAAACGCTCTAAAACTATGTCCATTTTGTACTAATTTTTCTACATGAGTGTTTAATACACTATCTCCTATAGCCAAAGACTCCAACAACACAATATTCATAACAACTCTCCTATTCTATCTCTTCACTGCCCTTATAGGCTCTTCGTTCTTCACTATCTTTTCCGCTCTTCACTCTTCACTCTTAGTTCTTCACTGCCCTTATAGCCTCTTCGTTCTTCACTGCCCCTATAGCCTCTTCACTCTTCGTTCTTCACTATCTTTTCAGCTCTTCACTCTTCACTCTTAGTTCTTCACTATCATTTAAAGCCTCTTCACTTTTCACTCTTCACTATCACCACTTCGTTTTCTCCAACCTTCGGAACGTCAAACCAAACTTGCTTCTCATTCCCGAATAACCGATACTTTTCACCACTAACTAGTCCTACCGCATATTCTCCATGTACCGGCCTATTAATGACTACCTTACAAGGTCCAATCGGAAGATTTTCCGTCAGTGTACCTAGTTCAACATTACATCCTGCCAGATTCACTAACTCTATAATTAACTCATCATCCTTTACATAACTGTTACATACGACATGAGCGGGCGCTTCTACTACGACTGGAAAATGATTCGATGTTGCCCATCTGACGCATCCTTCTAACATTTTCTGATGATCTGGTATTTTGTATTTTGCATAGCACCGGTCAATATCCGCAGCTAGAAAGACA
Organism: Bacillota bacterium; assembly: GCA_023434365.1. Taxonomy (GTDB): domain Bacteria; phylum Bacillota; class Clostridia; order Lachnospirales; family Lachnospiraceae; genus KM106-2. The sequence goes on from JAEYSV010000029.1 coordinate 46,330, forward strand.
ACCCTTGATCCACTTTCTAAAACTCCCGCATAAACACCACCAAGTTCTGACTCTTCACGAATCCAGGCAAATTCTGGCGGGTAAATCGGAAAGGCTGGGATTAGGCTACAAAGCTTTTCCAAGTATCCTTTTGAACTTGTATGAGATAGCATTCCTCCAAATGGAAGGATATCTGTATCTCCTATTGATGAAAAGATGGAATGATCTTTGGTTATTTTTAGGTAACTATGAGCCTCATGGTTGAGCCAGTTTTCGGCGCTGTTACCAAAGGTACCTTCAAAGGTGTGATCCAGCTCAATTCCTAGTACCTGGTGAATCTCACTATTTCCAGCCCATTCACCTTCCGCATCATAGCAACCAGTCACTCCAGTTAAAATAAGGTTTTTACCACGACTAATCCATTCTAGAATCGACTGTTTCTGCTTCTCACTCAGTATCGCAACATTTGGCAAAATCAAAGTGTCCAGTCGATCCTCATATTTACCAATATCATCTGCATGAATTGGCACAAAAGGAATACCTGCTTTTGATAAAGCTACTGTAAATCCAACAAAAGGATACGCTGATTTCTCTTGTGCCTGGCTTCTGCCATAATAGATAGTACTTTCCTGATTCCAAACAACGCCTACATTCGCGATGTTTTTTCTGTCAATTAAGTATTCACGGTTCTTCTTGTGCCAATGATAGATGGATTTTGAGATCTCTAATTTTCTTCGATCCATCGTACCACCGCCTACAAAATGAAACCATGGTGCAATTCCACCACTAATTCCTGAGAGCATCCATTTACGGGTTTCTTGTTCGGTTGCAGACGTTAATCTAAACGTACGAAGCCCTTTGTAATAATGAGCCATACTTTCAGCAACAATATTATTTTCAGAAGAAGCCAATCGTAATAATGCACCATTCAAAGAGTTTTGTTGAAATCCACTAAGTTCATCTCTCGACTGATGATCGCAAAAGATAAACTCGGCATCCTTGATTAGCTCTTTTATATCATAAAATCTACCACCAGTTTGAAAAGGGTCTGCATTAAGCATTCCAAACCATCTGCAATCTTCTCCCCCTATCCTCTTGGTGACCTGATTATAATATTCCCAGTTACGAATACGTATGGAATAATTCCATTTAATCCAGGTACGATAAGTTGTATCATCCCAGTCAACTTTTAAAGGAAGTTCCAATCCATACTCTTTTTTAAATAAATCCTTGCAATTATCGCAATAGCATATTTGGTTCCATCCTAGTCCTGCCCAACTATTATCAGCAAATCCATCTGGATGATATGCTTCTATTATTTCACGAAATACTTCTGGTATAAATTGTTGATAGTAACCTCCGTTTACGCAAGTAACATATCTGCCCTGAGACATGATTGGTGATCCATCTATTTCTTTGCAGTACCATTCAGGGTACTTCTCATACATTGTCCTGCTAGTACTGTTAATATCCATTCTTGCTATGACTGACAAATTAAGCTCTCTGGCAGCATCATTCCATACCCGGAAATAATCTGTATCACCTAAGGACTGGGCCCTGTATTGATCAGTAAACTTACTTTTATAATAGCTTACGATACCTCCACAGTTAATAATAACGCCTTCCACACCACTGTCTTTCCAATAAGACTTCCAAAACTCGATATCACAATTAACAGGATCATCCTCTGTGATATTTACTTGACCCCATAGGTAGGTCCGTTGATACCATGGCTTCATTCTATCCCTCCTCGGTTGTAATTAGTACAGCCTGATATAAATCATTTACGGAAAGGGTAATCTCGCTATCCCCAAGGATCTCTACCATTTTATCTTCCATCAATAGGTAAATCTTTTTACTCTTAAAGTCTACAAAGTTCACTTTAATATCATCAATTTTTAATGGTTGATAGAATGTAGTTCCATTAAATCCGGAATAATTAAGTAGCTGTAATAGATATTGATTCTTGCCACAACGATCTAAGAAAACTTCCACACAAGGCGGAGCATCTACCTTAATTGCATTATGACAATTTCCTTCTTTTAGTAACATATCAAGTAAGATAAACTTAAAATCCTCATAACCATGCTGGTAATACAAAGAACCAATCATCCAAGGAAAATAAATTGCTTTCTCTTTCCTTACTGATATACTACTTTGTTCGGTTACCTGATGACCAAAACACCGCTCTGGCGGACCATACGTACTCGAGGATACTAATGGCATATAGTTTAAATTATCACTCTCTGGCACCATATAATAGTAATCCATGTCCAGATAAACCCATTGCCGATTGATAAAGTGAGTGAACACTGATTTTGGTTCCGTTAATAGATACGAACTTCTCACATTCTCTAATTTTTTCGCTAGATTCAAATGAAATAACTTTTCAACTGCTCTATCTGATTGCATTAATGCCAAACCAGTACCTACAATAACTGCTTTGCTTTGTTCCAATGCTTCCACAGTTTCTGGTGATAAGTTATCAACAGCAGGCAAAATAATGGTCCTATATAAATCTGCTTTTTTTATTATTTCAGCTTCTTCCTTACCATCGATGACATCAAATAATAAATGACTTTCTTTCAGTATTTTAAAGATACCTTGATATTCTTTTCTCTGTTTTTCTGAAGAAGCATAAGCCCCCGGATGAACTAACAAAATCTTAGCAACCGATTGCATTTGATTAAAATACTGCTCGTGCTTTTTATGAAAATGAAATACTCTTTTTGTATATTCAAAGTTCTCTTTGTCAGGATAAGTCTCAAAATCTCCGATAATGCACCAGTCAAGATTACCTCCTGACGCCATATTACCATATAATCTTAATGCATTCAGATACTTTGACACTCCCATAAATCGATAAAAAATATCAACAGCATTTATTGCACAATTGCTTGATACGGGATTATCAAAGGTTCCCCTGACGATTGACACATTGTTTTCACTTGTCATTGCGTTAATTGGGTATGGCCTGTCAACTGCAGAGTTCGATTCGTTTCTTACCAAATCCACCCCTTTGTGGTTGTAAGTACAAACTGCAATCTCAGGACTTAACGATTTTACTTTTTGATATATCTTTTCTAGTAGTTCATTAACTGTATCACGTTTGAATTCCTGATATTTTCGAAACGAAGCATCCTTTATATCCTCTCTAGTCGGTAGCTCTAACCCACTATAGGTTAGAAAACGGGAACGGCAGTTGTCACATTGACAGATGCCTACGTAATTATTACTATAATCCCATGTCTGATATCCAAACATATTAAAAAACACACCATCGACAGGATATTTTGTAATTACCTCCTCCAAAATAGCTAGGGAGCACTCCTGTTGATATTCACCATTCACACAAGTAGCCGCTGTATCATTGTAGAGAATTGGATTTCCTTCTATAGATTTGGTATACCATTGTGGGTACTCTTTTAAAAACTTTTCGTGAGTTTTACTAAAATCAAAGCGCGCTATGACTTTAATATTATTTTTATGACATTTATGAATAAGTTCTCCGAAAAAATCATCCTTCATATAAGGTGTAACCTGCTGATATTTTAAACTTGTTGGATAAAAAGAAGAGATTCCACCACATCCAACCATACATACATCCGCTTCAAATTCTTTCAAGTAGGCGATATATTTGTCGATATCCATTCCGGCATCTATATCTCTTAAATTATTCTGTATCATACGGTATTTCTTGGCATTCCACCAGCTCATCTTAAATCTCTCCTCTCGAGCTCAATCAATATCATATCCCATACATTCAATTGTTTTAAATGAATCGTAATCCATTGATTGTCTTTTTCCCAAGTCAATTCCTGGTTATCAAGAACTGAAATAACATTACTAACTTTACTTTCTTTTCCTATAAAATATTTGAAACTTATATTTTGACAACTTATATTTTGATTTAATGGTCTCTCACCAATTCCATTCACCAAATGAATCATTCGATTTGCTTTGTTACGGTAAGCGTAAACATATACATCGTCTGGTAGTTCTGAAAAATCAGCTTTTTCCTTCTCACCTACCATAAACTTGATACAATTGTTAAGCAATTCTCTGTGATCTTTTAAACGATACGTATTATTTAATATTGATAGTTCAAAGAATATCCCCATTACGCGTCCATTTCCCATCTCCCTCACAGTAATCAGCGGGATGTCTGTCTGCGATACTATAATACTTGCTCGTTCTGGGGGAGCGCCAACCGCATCCGGCGGTGCAAATGGTGGAATATAACTCATTAACATATCAGTATTCTGACATCGTTTGGTAGCTAGAATATTCCCTTTGACCGGAATATATTTTGTCTCGGATAATCCTTGTATCATTTTGTTGTCTGTAGTTTCCATGATTCCATAAGCAGCAACCACATCTACAAGTTCTGTCGCTTGATCCTGAATCCCTAACAGACTCGATATTTTAGTTAATTCCTTTCGATTTGTCTTTTCAATAATAAGATTTCCACCCTGTAAGACGTATTCCTCAAGCATCTTAAGAAGCTTATCATCAAAGATCAAATCATTTGGTAATAACACAACAGGATACAATAGTAATTCATTACTACTTAAGTCCAGCGGATCTTTTACATCATACTGAATTCCTTTTGTCATCATACCATCAATCAGACCACGTTCAGATTCTGAAGAACTAAGTAACAACAACACTTCTGCCTCTAGCTTAGCTTCCTCCATATAATCAGAAACTATCTTCACCTTTTGATTTACCTTTTTGACAACATCAAGAATACGCTTATCCTGAATGGTGTCCTGATAACCGGTAAGTGAGTGCCATAACTGACCCCCTGCAGCAGGAATCTGACTCATCCAGAATTCATATTCCGCAACCGGTAACCCGGTATGACGCCAATCCATTCCTGGACATGAGTGAATAATACCACAAGGTTTTGGCCTGTTATCAATTCGCTGACCCAGCTTCATATTAATTGTCGGTTTCCATTTGGCCGGCAATTTATTTTTTCCAAGTGATAGAATATCCTGTGCTTCGGTACAGATTAAGTCGGCCGTTTCAAATCTGTCTGGCAATCTCTCAATAAATTGATCCTTCGAGATTCGATGAGAATCATAATATAAAATCACAGGAATTTCTTCCTTAACGCTCTTCACTTCCTGGTACAGGATACTCATATTGTCTTTCAAACATCGACTTCTCCAGCTTATATCAAAGTCCTTTGCATTTTGAGGTAGTTCTTCATGATACAAGCGTTGGTATTTATCCTGACATTTTTCACAGAAACAAGTTTCCATATGAGGTGCATTAAAGAATACTCCATCAATATCATAGTTTAGAAGGACTTCCCTTAACACTTTGGTAGCAACTTCCTCATTACGATACCCACCATTGATACATGTAGAAACCAACAAGGACCAGTTCCCCATTCGCTCTTTCCCATAGATTACTGGTTTACCATGTATATCTTTCACAAACCACTCAGGATGCGTTAGGTAAGTGTAGTCCTCAGTTTTACTAAAATCAAATCTTGCAATTACCTGAATTCCTTTAATGTGACAACAATCGATTAATTCTTTCAGCAGATCACGATTCGCAGGTAAATATTCATTGATGTGATGATAATTTACTTTACTAGGATACCAGGCGTAGATTCCACCTACATTGATGATTACTGCATTGGCATTGGAGTCTTCAAGATCGGTTGCAATTTTTTCTGGAATCATTCCCCCAGTATCCTTAGTTTGAAGATTGTATTGAATCATTCTCAATGGTTGCTTCCACCATATGGTACTTTGCATAAATTTTTACTCCCTTATTGTTTTATTCCGCTTAAAGCAACGCTCTGTACAATATATTTTTGTAAGAACAAGAACATAATACTTAATGGAATAGCACTGACTACAGCAACTGCCATTCTAGGACCATAGTATATTGCATCTTGTTGCGAGTTAAATATTGAAACACCTACAGAGATTAACTGCTTATTGGAGCTGCGAAGTATAACTAGAGGCCATAGATAACTGTTCCAGTTACCTAGTACTTGCAAAATTGATAAAGTTGCTATTAAAGGCTTTGAAAGTGGCATAATGATCTTAAAGAAGATACGCCATTCACTTGCTCCATCAATGTAAGCAGATTCTCTTAAAGAATCCGGAATAGCTTCTATGTTTTGTTTTGCAAAAAAGATACCATATACGTAAGCAAAACCACCAAATAATAATGGAAAATAAGTATCAATCATTCCCCATTTACTGTATTGAATATAAAGAGGTACCATTCTTGATTCAAAAGGAATCATCATTACCGCCAACATAAAGATAAACCAGAACTTTTTACCAACGAAGTTACCTTTAGCAAAAGCATAACCACACATAAGTGAGAAAAACACAGCAATAGAGGTATGTACTACCGTTACAAACAGCGTATTCATGTAGTATCTCACTAATGGAATCGTCGTAAATGCTACTTCGTAGTTAAAAAACGAAAATTGGTGAGGAATCAAATTAAACTCTGGTAAAGTATTTAAAGCCTTTCTATCAAAGGAAAGAGAGATTGACCACACTAAAGGAATTAACATCACTGCCAGAATTGCTAACAATATCACGATTACAATTATTCTTCGTATTTTTTTTGCTTTCATGCTTTCATCTCCATATTCTACTTCTTTTTAAAGAACCCTGTTGCTTTTAGGTTTATCATAGTTATTGCAAAAGTTAAGGTAAATAAAATCATTGCTCCTGCAGAAGCAATACCATATTGAGGTGTCTCAAAGCTAAACTGATAGATATACATTAAAATAGTTTGCAATGTTCCTCCTGGTCTACCTGATGATGTATTACCACTAATGATAAAAAGGTCCGTGAATCTTGCTAATCCATTAATAATTGAAGTAATAAATAGGAATGAAAAACATGATTTCATCTGAGGAATCGTAATATACCACCATTGCTTGAATCCATTGGCTCCATCCACTTCTGCTGCTTCATATATTTCGGATGAAATCGACTGTAAACTTGCCAGGTTAATTAACATCGAATACCCTAAACTTCCCCATACACCAAGGAATGTTGCTCCCATTTTGGAAAAGTTGGAGTCCGATAACCAACCAATATTAATCTCTCTTCCAGTGATAAATGATAACGCATCATTTAATATTCCACCGTTTGATTTTAAAACAACCTGAAAAATCAATACTACACTGACTCCGGTAATAATATTTGGAAAATAATATCCTACACGGAAGAAACTTTGCCACTTGCTCTTTCCTACATTATTGATTAATGATGCAATAATAAATCCAAGAGGAATGGTTACCAAGCCCATAAAAGCTAACATAAATGTATTGCCAATGGATCCTATAAACGAAGAGTTATTCATTATTTTTTGATAATTTTGTAACCCTACAAATTTATCTTCTCCAAAGCCAAGTACCTGTATATCACTAAAACTATACTTAACCGTTGTAAGCATAGGTACATATGTTAATAATATTAATGTCAAAATACTTACAATAATGAATGAATACCATACCATTTGCTTTTTCAAACGTAATTTCAATGTTTGCCTACTATTCATATGACTAACTCCTTTTACTGGTAATGCGTTATATAACTTATGGACATTACTCTCTTTTCGTAATATAGAGGGTACAGAAATTCCGCACCCTCTATTTTGTATCATGAGATTATTTTAATGAACTCTGAAAATCAGCCAAGTTTTTCTCAACTAGTTCTATCGCTTGTTTTGCATCCATATTGCCGATAAACATTTCGTTTAATACCGTTGTTAAATCGTTAGCAAAAGTACCAAAGTTACTACTATCATAACAATCATTAGAAGATGCACTGAACTCTAGTGGACTTGTACCAACTACATAAGAGATTGCACTGGAATAATCAGCAGGTATAACATCTTTAAGTTTGTCTGCAGCTTTCTTGTTAGCAGGTATACTATATGTATCAAGTATCCACTGTTGTACCACTTCATCAGTAACCATGAATTTCATGAATTCCCATGCCAAATCTTTCTGTTTACTTGAATTACTGATTGACATATTCCAGTCACCCATATGGCTAGAAGTAATTCCATCATGTACTCCACCAGCAATCTTAGGTAATGCTGCTAACATGAATCTATCTTCTAAACCTGCAGCTTTAATTGTATTATATGCACCATATGCATCTTCAACAATTAACATTGCCAACTCATTATTTTCTGTGTAAGCATTGGTTAAATCTAAACCTTCCATATAATCAGGACTTGCATATTTGGAAAGCTCTGTTAAGTAATCAAGAACTTTTGGAGTTACTTCGTTATTAAAGTTTACCTTTGTTTTTCCTAAGGTATCGCCCCACTCATTGATTACGTTATTGAACGCTCTTGATGCCCAGATATAGTTTTTATTAGCACTTCCTGCTGCAATCATGCTCATTCCGTATGTCTTATTTCCAGTTACAGGATCTGTTCCTGTTGTAGCTTTTGCAGCATCGAGTAAATCCTGCATTGTCCAGTTTTCAAAATCTGGAACATCTAGTCCATAGTTTTTAAAGATTTCCTTATCTACTACAACAAGTACAGGGTTAACTGTAACTGTTAAACCATAAGGTACATAATCTTTAAGAGGTGCAATATCTGCATTTTTTCTCATTGCCATCATACCAACGGAATCCTTTACAAAGGAATCTTTTTCAAGGTATGGTGTAAGTGGTTCACTAATTGGAATAATTGATGCACCATGTAAAAGAACGTCAACCTCTCCGGATAATGCAGCGGTTTGAACTGCTGCTTTCCAGTTATCCCATGGGATTGTTTCAATGTCTAATTTTACATTAGGATATAACTCATTCCATCTTTCGATAACAACATTGTATCCTGGTTTCGAAACACCAGTTACGATATCTTTGCTGCCTGTCTCAGTTACTGAAGTGAATAAACCTGGTCCATACAGTTTTAATGTTGCAGATACATCACTAATTACCTCACTGGAGCCTGCTGGCTTTTCACTACTGGTTCCTTGACTTTCTTTTGGTTTTTCCCCATTGTTAGCAGAATTACTACATCCTGCCATAAGCGAAATTGAAAGTGTTGCGACTAATAATAAACCTATCATTTTCTTAAATACTTTCATTTCTTACCTCCTATAAAATAACTTATTGTTAAGTTTGTAATCACATTATACTAATATATTCTCTTATAAAACATGTTTCGGCAAACAAAGAAATCCAGAATTTTTGTGTCGATGATACAAAAATTCTGGATTCATCTTTAATGCACTTGATAAATGTGTTCTTTTCGCAACAAATAGTAATAGAGATTATTCACAAACTCTCTATCATTATTGTTTCCGAGAGGATCTACACTCAGTAAGTCTCTTATTTTATCTAAACGATATACTAACGTATTTTTATGTAGATGTAATTGCTTACTCGCTACATTCAAATTGTAGTTTGAATTAATTAAAGCACCAATGATTTCTTTAAAGTTCTCACTAAGCTTAGTTCCAAACCCTTTTTCTATTACCGAATATACTACCTCAAGTTCGGTTAACGGAAGAACTGACAAGAAATACTGGTTTACATAATCATTAAAATAAACACTTCCATCCGTACTTATATTTTTCTTTAGCCACATACAATGTCCAAATCCCATACGATAATATAAAAAGTTATTCTGTATGGTTCCAATATAAACGGTATATTGAAATCCCGCACTTCGTAAGTAACGTAGAATCTCACTTATTGCTTCTCCTATCAAATACTTTTGATTCTTCATTAATTCTTGTAGTGGATAATCAAGTGCTTTATATAGAAGAATATCTCCTTCACGTGTGATTCCAATCAAATCTTGAGAAGAATATCCTCTTCCACCTCGAAAAGCATCAATCAGATTCTCATTGGAACCTAATGCATTACCAATATGAAACAAAATAGGGATACGATTAACATCATCTCTTAATTGTAATTGTGTAATATAGCGATCTAAGTCTTCAATTCTCAAATCGTCACCATAAAGGATTAAATTTAACATCTGATCTTTGAGGTTATGACGCTTCATCTTTTCATACTTAAATAACTCATATTCAAGCATTACTTCAACTGCCATCCTAACTGTTAAAGCAATTGATTTAACCTCACCAGGTTCACCCGTGATGCCTACAACTCCTTCTTTACGCTTTTTATAGTAGATCGCCATATTAACACCCTTTTTTACACCAAACTGTGTGCTCTCATTTTCTACTATAATCGTTTCTGCGTCACCTCGAATAATTTGTAGTGCTACTTCATGAAAAGTTCCTACCCTTGAAGGATTCTTACTTGCAATGATAATACCATTCTCATCCATAATGTTGATGTTATAATCTGTACATTCTGACAAACGTTCAATCAGTTTTTTTGCTAATAATGCGTCAATCATGTCTACTCCTAACTAGTGTGCTGAGTTATTAGTTTCTGTCATTTAGTATACAATATCATAATCGGCATAAAACAACAATCTCTTCAGCATTACTAATTCATCAAAACAATAATCCTATTCACATTATTAAGCAACAAAGCAACAATCCTATTCAGAGCTAAACGTCATACTACTTAAGAACCCTTGCAATCTTTCATTTTGTGGATTATTAAATACTTGGTTGGGTGTTCCCTCTTCTGCTATCACTCCTTCATGTAAAAAAATAACTCGATCAGATACTTCTTTTGCAAAGGCCATTTCGTGGGTAACAACAATCATGGTTATCCCTTCTTGTGCAAGCTGTTTCATAACACTAAGCACTTCAATTACCAATTCAGGGTCCAGTGCTGATGTCGGCTCATCAAACAAAACCAAATCCGGTTGCATCGCAAGTGCTCTGGCAATAGCCACACGCTGTAATTGTCCACCTGACATGGTATCTGGATAGACATGCGCCTTATCTGCTAGACCAACTTTATCAAGATGCTCCATTGCTATCTTCTTAGCAACTTCTTTCTCTACTTTATTTACGATAACTGGCCCCCTCATTACATTGTCCAAAACTGTCATATTTAAAAAAAGGTTAAAATTCTGAAAGACCATACCGACATGTTTTCGCAGATTAATAAAAGAAGACGCCTTATTCTCAATGACTTGGTCTTTAAACACTATCGTTCCTTTATCCTTCTTATCAAGAAAATTCAAGCATCTTAAAAAAGTACTCTTTCCCGATCCACTCGAGCCGATGATGCTAACTACTTCACCTTGTTCAATAGAAAAATCAATACCTTTTAAAACCTCAACCTTATTAAACTTTTTATATAAATTCCTCGTCTCTAAAACTTTCACCGCTCATTCACCTTCAATCTCTTTTCAAGCTTTTTCAAAAGAATACTTAATGAATACGTTAAAATCATATATATGATTGCCGCATCAAAATAGATCGGAAAGATAGAGTATGTTGCAGCAGCTAACTGTCTTGCAAGCATCATTGTTTCTGTTATTGTAATTGCACTGGTTAACGAGGAGTCTTTGATTGCAAGAATAAATTGATTGCCAAGTGCTGGTACTGCATTCTTAAATGCCTGCGGAAAGATTACATGGCGAAATGCCTGTACCTTCGTCATACCAATAGCCTTGGCTGCCTCATTTTGTCCCCTTGGTATCGCTTGAATAGACCCTCTGAATATTTCACTGATATAAGCTCCATTATGTAACGCAAGACCAAGTACTGCTGATAAGTATCGGTCTAGATAGATTCCCATCTGAGGTAACCCGTAAAAAATAAAAAACAATTGTAAAAGTAATGGAGTTCCTCTAATTACGCTAACATATAGATCGGCAAGTAACCCAGCCGGCCTAAATTTAGCCATTTTTAATAGATTCACAATGACACCTAGAACTGTACCAAAAATAATGGAAAATATAGATAATTCAAGTGTCATTATAATAGCGGGAACAAACTTTGGCAAATTCGTAAATGCTATGGTAAAAAACCGTATAATTCCATCGAAAAACTCGACAAATCCCATATATTTCTCCTTTTCTTGTGATTACCTCATTGCCCGCTATTGCTTAATAAGAATATTCGTACCGAAATATTTATTACTAATTCTCTCATAGGTACCATCTTCAATAATTGCTGCCAGAGCTTTATTCAGCTCATCCAATAACTCTTTATCATCTTTTCTTACTGCAATTGCAATGTCTTCTGGATAAAGAACTGGTCCTGTTGGCTTCAAATCATACTCTTTCGGAGCCTGTAGGCCGACAAATCGGCTTGTTACTAGTCCATGCGTTCTACCATCTCCAGCAGCAATAAAGTTCTCAATATCACTTTCAAATTGGAGGACTTCATCTATATTCTCATACTTTTCAAGTTCCTCTTTAAAGGTAGTGCCTGTTACTACACCGACTTTTCCATCTACTAAATCCTCTAATGAATTAAGCCCTAATGAGGTAGTAGCAAAAAATTGTGCACCATCATAATAATATGGATTTGTAAAATTAACCTCCTTCAGTCTTGACTCTGTTATTGCCATACTGCCAATGATACAATCAAAACGTTTCCCGGTAAGCCCTCCAAGAATACCATCCCATACAGTTGTTATTCCTTCTGCTTTTACACCCATTTTCTCAGCAAGAGCATTGGCTATCTCGACATCAAACCCTGTCAAGGTTCCGTCTTCTTCGCTTATGTAATTAAATGGTGGATACCCTCCTGAGCACGCAAAAGTAAACGTCCCAGAATCCTTTACTCTGCTCCATGTACTATCTGCCTTATTATCACAGCTTACAAGCTGCATAGCCATCGCTAACACTAAAAACACTACAAGTTTCCTCTTCATGTTTCTCCTCCTTATAATAAAAATGGGTCATAATAGGGAAGTAACGCCGTATTATGACCCCGTTGCTAGATATGGCAATTATAACATTGCATTTTTTTGTTTCAATCCAATTTTGCCCAAAATATTTTGTGCAAACTTACAAAACACTATAGCAGTTTTCCAATTTTTAAAGCTAGCATAATCCGAAAACGGTCCTCCATCTGCTTCATATCGCAGTTAATTAACTTATGAATCTGTTTTAATTTATAGTTGATCGTATTACGGTGAACATACATATCCTCTGCAAGTTTCTTAATATTCCCATTATATTCAATATAATCAATTAATAACTTCACATAGCCAGCATTCGTGGTCTGGTCAATTTTTTCAAGAGTACCAATTGTTTCCTGATAAAGATCCCTTAATACCTCTGTTTGTTCAATCAGCAACAATATTTTATAGATATCCATTCTATGATAAAAAACAATTGATTCATCTGTTTTCTTAGCCAAATTCAGGCTATGACCTGCACAGGTGTAACTGTCCGTTAAGTCATAGATACAATTCACGATTTTCCCCACTCCCATATTAATATGAAAGCAGTACTGTCTTGCGCTTAATTCCTGGTGTATTTTTTCAGCAATTTGGATTAACTGCTCTTTACTTATCTCACTTAGAACAGCAACAATCTGACCATTACGATTAAAAACAATATGCTTTACGTCCATCCAATTCATTAGCATCTTGATACTATTCCTACTAATCTGCAGATAATTATTGCGATTCATATTATTATCCATATCGAGCACCATGATTAATGCACAGTAGCTCGCACCAATATCAAACCCGTATCCTGATAGCTCCACTTGATAACTAGCAATATCTGCAGAATCAAATAAAATATCTTTGAATATGGATGCTGCATTGGATTCGTTTTGCCTATCTTCAATAATCTGACTACAATAATTTTTCGTTACATCAATAATCTGGACTTCCCATGGAATTGTAAACAGAGGAAACGCATGATCATCACAAAATTGGATTACCACTTCAGGAATCTCCTGAATATATGGACCTATATTAATTGCTAACGCACTTACATGATACTCGTATAACCCTTTTACAAATTCTAACAGAAATTCACTATTCTGGTATACAATTCCTGTGGTAAACACAAACTCGTTACCACGAACATACCCTTTTACTACAACATTTTCTAGTATATGTACCCAGCTGATTATATTTTTTAATCCTTCTTTTCCGGCAACCAGCTTCATTTTATACTGTTCCATTGAACCTTTATATACCTTTTCTACCTGTATCGCCATTCTTATCCCTCTCAATCCTTTTAAAGTACACTACTATACCACACAGGCTTATCGTAAAAAGTCAGAAAAAACATTGTTTATGTTCTTTCTGACTTTTTCTTTCTCAAGTACGTTTACTGAGATTAATTATAGCGTTGTTGGAATTGTAAAACAAGGTATTTTTTGGAAAAATCAAGACTTCAGACTCTGAGAAGTACTTTTTAGATAAATATACTCTAGTGTCCTTCGTTATTCATTTACAAATATATGAAAATATATTAAAATAATAATTGTAAAAATATGTAAATATTATCACAGTACCAATTGCTATTCAACTGACTTGCTATTTTTTGAAAGGAGGAATAAGTATGGCTAATGATTTATTTGGTGGATTAGGTGGTTTTATGAAAGGTTTCTCAAACTTCATGCCACAAGATGATCCAGATGTAAAACTTTTAAACACTCAATCCCAATTAAACCAACTACAACAAGAAGAAACAATGCTGTATGCAGAAATAGGACGACAAGCTTTTACGCAAATGAGTGGGCAATTTCCAGAACAAGAAGCAAGGTTAACCCTAGTGAAGGCCAATATTGCTGATGCACAAGCAAAGTTGAATGCCGCCCAAGAAGAAAAAAAGCGTAAAGAACAAGAGCAGAGACGAATCGATGAACAATGTACTTGCCCAGAATGTGGTCATCGTAATGCAGAGGGGATAAAATTCTGTCAAGAATGTGGAGCCAAACTTGGGATTATCTCAGCTTGTCCCGCGTGCGGCGCAAAATTAGTCCCTGGGGTACGATTCTGCGGTGAATGTGGCGCGAGACTGGAGGGCTAAGATGGCTTTTTATAAGCAACCCTGTATTCACTGTGGTACATATATTGATCGAGATACACGCTTTTGTCCCTCATGTCAAAGTAGCAGTCCCTTTGGATATCATTGCCCAACATGCCGTAAGCAGGTCCTAAAAGGTCAGCCAATTTGCTCTGACTGTGGGCGCCCTTTATATGTGAGCTGTCCTGCCTGTGGCAACCCGACCTTTGTTCAAGACAGATGCGAGGTTTGTGGCTCATCATTAATGGTACTGTGTCAGAACCCTCGTTGTGGCGAGGCTCAATTTTTCCAAAACACGAAATGCACGGCTTGTGGCAAAAAAATCAAACCATACAAGAAATGAGGTGTTAATCTATGCTTTACTCTTTTACTCGTAATTACGAAGATAATTCCACTGAGGCAGGGTTTCAGTTTACTTTTTACTGTGATCATTGCCAGGATGGATTTAAAAGTAGCTTTATTCAGTCTGAAACTTATAAAAAAGGGAAAGGAATACGAGGCATTGCTCAAGGCGCCAGTGTACTAGGGCATTTTTTTGGAGGTAGACTTAGTAGTGTCGGTTATTCGATAGAACGAGGCGGAGATGTTCTGTCTGAGCGTTTTGAGGGAATGAGTCCAGAATGGCAAAAGGAACATGAAAAAGCTTTTGAGCAAGCAAAAAACGAAGCGCAACAACATTTTCATCGCTGCCATGGCTGCACAAATTGGGTATGTGATTCATGTTTTAACGAAGAAGAAGGATTATGTACAGAATGTGCTCCACGGCAAGAAATCTCTGTAGCAAAGGCTCGCGCTGATGCCATAAAACGCAATATCTCAGAAGCAGCTGATACAGCAACACTCTGGAAGGGTCAATTAGAAAGTAAGACGACAGTCTGTCCAGTCTGTGGCAAACCTGCAGGCAACGGCAAGTTCTGCAATAATTGTGGTGCTAATATGGAACTTGCAGTATGTTCCAAATGTGGAGCAAAAAATGCACAGGGAGTACGTTTCTGTAACCAGTGTGGTGCACCAATGGGCATGTCAGCTGTAAGTGTTCCTACAATAAGTAAATGCCCTGCTTGTGGCAAAGAAAATCCTCCAGGCACAAAGTTCTGTGGCGATTGTGGATGCAAGTTATAAATAAAATAATATTTATTTTGAGGAACTATATGAAAAGAATACTAGTAATTATGATAATCTTAGTTTTGGCGACCTGCCTATCCTCTTGTAATCAAGAGAATTCAAGTACAGATACAACGCCAGCCATTTCCTCTTCTCCAGGCTTAAATACAACCAAGCCAGCGAAAGAAACTGAATCAGTGCCTGTACAAACTGAATCAGTGCCTGTACAAACAGAAAGCTCACAAGAGAAGGATATACACATAGAAGTTACCCCTCCTGAAGGTTGGGAACCAGTGGAAGGCTCCGTCTTGCCTGTTCAATACATGAAAAACACCTCAAGCCTTATGGTCAAAGAAGAGCCTTATGCTAGTAACACCTTAGATGAGGTCGTATCCGAATCACTAGAAATATTCAAAAATGCATTTGATAATGTCACTGTACTTGGGGATTCAGAATCAATTAAGGTGGATGGATATGACGCCAAAAAAGTAACCTTTACTTGCGGAGTTTCGGGTTTATCCATGAAATATCTCTATGTCTACGTTATCGTGGAAGATAAAACCTATGTAATAACATTTGGTGATATCAGTGATAGCTTTGATACTCTCGCCGCTGATTATGAAGCCATACTAAACAATATCAAATTTAATGTTAATTAAGGCCCATTATTACTGATATTCGATATCAATTCTTGACATATTTAGAACAATAAAGGGACTGTTTGGTTACAAGAATTCTTCTGTAACAGAGCAGTCCCTATTTGTATGTAAACGAGGTGTTTTAGAAATGATCAAATCAGAATCATAACAAGATTTCTATCATATATTAATACAAAAAACAGGATGAATAATGAATAAAAATTATAATAGAAACAACCAACTATTTCGTAGGAATATATCCCTAGCTCAAGTTGGTAATCAGAATTTTGGAAGGTTACAAGTTCGTTGCGTAACCAGAGGTTTTACCCCTATTGAGAATGCCGTTGTGCAAATCTCTACCACAGCACAACCAGATAATATTATAGAAGAATTTACTAGTAATGTTTCTGGCCTAACTGAAGAAATTGCACTACCGGCTCCAGCAGTTGATTATAGCTTAGATCCTGAAGCTACGAATCAACCTTACTCAGAATATATCGTGAAGGTTAGTGCACCTAATTTGTTACCGGTTACTGTTGCAAACGTAGAAATATTCCCAAATGTTACAGCACTACAGGATACTGTATTATATACCGAGGGAACTCAAGATACTGGAAATGTATTCGTGATTCCACCACATACCTTATATGGAGATTATCCTCCTAAGATAGACGAACCTGAGATAAAACCTCCATCAGAAACCGGTGCCATTGTACTTGATAAAGTAGTGATTCCAGAATTTATCGTAGTTCATGACGGGCCACCCTCCGATTCTGGCGCCAAAAATTATTATGTAAGATTCCGGGACTATATTAAGAATGTTGCTTCTAGCGAGATCTATTCGACCTGGCCCGAATCAACCATTCAGGCCAATATATTAGCAATTATATCTTTTACGCTAAACCGTGTTTTTACAGAGTGGTATCGAAGTAAGGGTTATAATTTTACTATTACTTCATCTACTGCCTTTGACCACAAATGGATAGAGGGTAGAAATATATATGCCAATATAGGGTTAGCTGTTGATGAATTATTTACCAATTATCTCTCACGACCTAATGTAATTCAGCCAATTTTAACGCAGTATTGTGACGGAAAGAAGGTGCAATGCCCTAATTGGATGACACAGTGGGGCTCCAAAGATTTGGGAGATAGAGGATTTAGCGCAATTCAAATATTACGAAACTTTTATGGTTCCTCCATCTATCTCAATACCGCCAATGAAGTTGCTGGAGTACCGGTATCCTGGCCTGGTGCCTCCTTGCAGATGGGTTCTTCTGGTGCAGCAGTAAGAACCATACAAGAACAGTTGAATCGAATAGCAGACGCTTATTCACTTATTCCAAAACAAGCAGTTGATGAACGATATGGAGACAAAACTTCGGATGCAGTAAAGACTTTTCAGCAAATCTTTAATTTGCCCCAAACTGGTGTTGTAGATTTGAAAACATGGTATAAAATATCTGGGATATATGTAGCAGTCACAAGAATTGGTGAGTAAGGCATGAAATGTAATGAAGTCATTGGTGCTAAGACAATATATATGGAGCTTAGCACCAAAATGTTCTTCGTATTGGATAAATCCACTGTAATCCAATATAGTAAACAATTACTACTGCAGATATTCTAAGAATTCTCTTAACGATTCATTTTTTTCTATCGCTTTAGTTAACCTATCATTTACTTCCTTGATTACTTCCTTCATTTCTTCTGACTCAGAAACTTGATTAATATACGCATTCAACTCTTCCTCGTTTTTGGAACTCTTAATCACCAACTTATTATCATCGCCTCTTACTATTGTTAAAACACTCATTCCCGGTACCGTAGCTTCAATATGTTTAATCTTAATCTCATATGTTGTAAATACAATATATGAATCCTCGGTTAGACCAGGTTTAATAAAGTTATTAAGCTTCTCATAACTTTGAATAATGTCTTTTTTTCTATTAAATAATTCCTCTTTATATGTTAGATCCTCAGGTTTGCCTGCGCTAAAAATACTAGCGTTAAACTCCTTGGTCACATCATAATATTCCTTCACCAACGGTCCTATTTGTGTCTCCAGACTTTGGTATACTTCAAGTGTTTCCTCTTTCGCTTTTGTTTCCTCTTTCGCTTTTGGATCATCAGAGGTACTTACGGCGTTTATCGTGTCTGGTGTTACAAATGGGCTCTCATCCATATTTTTATAAGCCTCCATCGTCTGGATATTTGAGTCATTACTCTGTTGACCGATGTAAACTAATAGAATCAATAAAAAAGCAATGCTGCTTAGCCCAATATAAAATGTTCTTTTCTTCGTCATATTATTCCTTTCTTCGTCTAATTGTTTTAAGTTGCAGCTCATAACCTCAAAGAGTTTCGCTTGCTAAGCAATTTCCTCGTATGATATGTAATAAGCAAGTCCATACCCCACTTAACAAGTGAGGTATTTCCTCGCTATGATTAATTGCTTATATAACTAACTACTTTCACTGGACGTCGATAATTGTACCTAGTAATTCTAACTCCGTGTTTTTCACTACTTGAACTAATTACTTTTCCATTACCAATATAGATACCAACATGATTAATCGTTCCATTTCTATCATAGAAGATCAAATCTCCAGGTTGCATAGTGTTAACAGTTACTCTTCTTCCACTCGCAGCTTGGGACCTGGAATCTCTTGGTATACGTATTCCATTATCTCTAAATATCGATTGGGTATAGCCAGAGCAATCCGCTCCGTATGTTAGGCTTGTCCCCCCCCATTTGTATGGGTTGCCTTCAAAACGTAGTGCATAATTTACTATTTGTTTACGAATTGAGGAGGTCTTTGCAATGGTCGTATTATTCACACTATTAGTTATTGGGGCTTTTTTAACAGCATTTGCTTTCTCACGCGCAGCAGCTTCCATTCTAGCTTGTTCTGCTGCTTTTCTGGCTTTCTCTTCTGCGATACGTTCTTGTTCTGCTGCTTTTCTAGCCTGTTCTGCTGCAATACGTTCCTGTTCAGCCACTATTCTAGCTTGTTCTGCTGCAATACGTTCCTGTTCCTCTTCAATTGACTCAGCCTCATTATATTCATCACGTATTTCTACATAATCCGTTGATACATAACCTATCCTGTTTTCTTCTAAAACAATTTTTGCCCAGCCATCCACTACTTCTTTTACAATAAACTCGGTTCCATTTGGTACGAGTGTTAAGGTAACTGACTCTAAGGATGCACTTTCTCGTACTTTCAATGTTGTTGCATTAACACGAGCAATTCTATTAACTAATTTCTCTGTTAATTGCTGTGCTTCTTCGCCTATCACAAGGTATTCACCTTTTATGTAGCCAGTGACTGATCCCGACTGTACTTGATACCAATCATCAACTTGATTAATTATTGTTGCTGAAAAGTTATGATAGAGTTTTCCAAGAATTTCGCCTTCCTCACTTGGAGTATTGCGAATATTTACATAATTTGCTACCTGTGCAAATGATATCCCTCGATATGGGCTGACTGTTTCTGCTAATAGAAAGTCTTCTATCACATTCGCATCATTTTCTTCACTCTGGAAAAAGTTATATAACATTACATCAATACCTGCTATAGGCGTTTCTTCTGCTTTAATAACTGTATTTTGAGATGCAAGGGCAAAAGTACCAATCATGCAATAGGTTAATATCTTATGTTTCTTTCTCATTTGAACCTCCGAATTTATTACGCATTTGTTAAATATGTTACAAAATTATTATAACTTCTTTATGTGGAGATTACATGGAGAAACTGATTTTACAGGTTGGTAACATTAGGTTATTGTGTGAAAACTAGCAATATCTGAGGATAATCCCCTCCCTAATTGCAACTCTTCATTGACGAATATGTTACTAAGCTATATAATAGTTAATAATTTATGAATATTTTTCCATCATTTTCGTAAGTAGTCAAGCTGACTTTCGCATTCTGCTTTGCTACAAACTCATAACCTATCACACCAAGATAAAAGAATAGACGAGGGCCTTATGATAAAAAAAATTACTCTCTTTTTCGTTTTTCTTTTTGTTTACCTAATACCAACGACATCTGCATTGCCTGTATCTGTACATGCCTCAGAGGAAAATAAAAACATCTTGATTCTTAACTCTTATCATAGCGGATTTACCTGGACAGATAATCAAACTCAAGGTATCATTTCCTCCTTTACTGAGTCATCCATCGCTTGTAATATCTCAGCGGAATATCTAGATTGGAAACGCTATCCCTATGAAGAGTATTTATCGAACATTTACAATAATCTTAAGCTGAAATATTCTAATAAAAAAATAGATGTTCTCATCTGTACCGACGATGCAGCATTTTCCTTTGCAACCAAGTATAGAAAAGAACTTTTTTCTGATGCACCGATTGTTTTTTCCGGGATTAATTCAGAAGGTCTTACAGAACTCGGTTCAGGAATATCTAATTATACTGGAGTACTTGAACAAATTGACCCATTTTCCACTATTCAGATTGCCAAGAACCTTAATCCATCTCTTGATACCATCTACCTAGTCTACGAAGATACAGAAAGTGGTCTTTCTACAGGTGAGATCTGCATCCAAGCTGCCAAACAAGTAGATAAAAATCTAAATGTTATTTCATTAAATAAATTGCATTCAAGTGATATCCTAGATGCGGTGAAACAGGCAGATAGCAATTCTATCATCCTTATGACTACATTTTCCCTAGATTATGACAAGCAATATCTTTCACATGAACATTTTTGTATGGAACTTAGTCACACATCTAGTGCCCCGCTCTACCACCTTTATGATTTTGGACTGAATCACGGAGTCCTTGGAGGTCGCCTTACTAGTGGAAGAATGCAAGGGGAATCTGCCGGCAAACTTGCGCTTCGTGTATTGCATGGCGAAGAGGCTTCTTCAATACCTGTTATAAAAGATGATACGAATCAATATATGTTTGACTACACCTTACTCAAGAAATATGATATTGCTATCAAAGATTTGCCTAATGGCAGCACTTTAATTAACGAACCTTTCTCTTTTATTAAAACATACAAGAACCTGGTAATATCAGTGGTCACTATGTTTATCCTGCTCTTTATCTTCACTCTGATTCTACTTATCTATATTAAGAAAATTAAAACAATGAAGATAACACTTGAAGATAACAATATAGAGCTCACGAAGCTGAATAACGATTTATCTTCTACTGAAGAAGAAATCAGGAATCATTATATTGAACTATCTAACGCTCACTTGCAGTTGAAAGAGCGTAATGATGAACTTTTTTATCATGCTCATCATGATACCCTCACTGGATTGAAAAACCGTCATTGTTTGCATGAAGAAGTTGAAAGCCTCCTAAAGGACCATGCAAAAAAATCAGCGCTGCTATTTATCGATATGGATAATTTCAAGTTTGTCAATGATGCGCTCGGACACAATATTGGAGATGATCTGATAATCCAGGTGAGTAACCGTCTGGCCTCTTATAGCTCCAAAGACCGTTTCCTGTTCCGATTAGGCGGAGATGAATTTGTGTTCTTCCTCTATGACATAAGCAATAAAAATGAGGCATACAAATTTGCATCTGATATAATTAAGAATTTCTCCAGCCCTTTTAGAATTCAGGAAAACACGCTTATGATGACGTTAAGCATTGGCATTTCCTTATTTCCTGATAACGGCACTAACATAGATATATTACTTAGAAATGCGGATATGGCAATGTATAAAGTAAAAGATAAGGGACGAAATGGTGTCTCAATGTTTTCTCCAGTGATCAAGGAAGAGCTCTTAGAACGAATAAATATCGAAAAATACTTCGACAAAGGGTTAAAAGAACAAGAATTTACCCTCCATTATCAACCTTTAATTACAGCTAACTCCTGCGAAATTGCTGGGTTTGAAGCACTGGTAAGATGGTGTAGTCCAGAACTAGGAATGCTGTCTCCACTCAAGTTCATTACAATTGCTGAAGAAACCGGCTTCATCATTACGTTAGGCGAGTGGATTCTTCGCTCCTCTTGCCAATATATTAAAAAGCTTAATCAGCAACATAATAAAAACTATAAAATATCGGTAAATATATCAGTAATCCAGTTAATGCAAGACAACTTTGTTACAATGGTACAGGAGATATTAACAGAGCTTTCCTTTCCACCTCATTTGTTGGAGCTAGAAATAACAGAATCTGTTATTATGGATTCCTCTGAACTACTCTCCAATAAGTTTCTTGAACTTAGGCAGTTGGGAGTGAGAATTGCATTAGATGATTTTGGTACTGGTTACTCCTCTCTAGCTTATTTAAAGCTTATTCCTATCACTACTTTAAAGTTAGACAAACTTTTTATTGACGATATTACTAAACAGGATTCGGAGATTCATCTAGCTAATACTCTGATTGATCTTGGACACAAAATGAATCTTACGATTATCGCAGAAGGTGTTGAAACGAAAGAACAGGCTGAGTATCTACGTACTAACCGCTGCGATTTGATTCAAGGATATTACTACTCAAAGCCACTAAATAGCCAGGCTCTTGAACTATGGTTATCTGAGCATTGTTAATCTCTAGGCACTATAAACTGAAGAGCATAATAATTCGAATGTTTATTACTTTAACATTATAAAAAAGAGCATGTGATTATTCTATAAGGAGACCTTGTCTACTATCAGAACTAATCACATGCTCTTTATTCTATATCTCAATCAATTAATGACAGCTTGGTAATCCCCCACCACCAGAGAACGAATCCGTTGGTCGGTACGCTAATATTTCCTCCTTGATTGCATTCTCGTCTATTGACGTAATATCATCTACTACTTTTACGTATCCATATAAACTACTATCTGAAGTAAAGAAATCAAAATCCTGTTCTGGATAAAAGTTAACTGGATTCCTTCCCTCCACAACGTTAAGTTGTACATTATATAGTGCGAATATCAGTGTACTATTAGCAAGGCTATCTACTTTGTTACCATTTATTATCCATTCAGTTTCTATATCCTTTTGTACTACGATTACAGCAGGAGAAAAACCATTTTCATCAAAAGTAATTGCTACTGTCTGTTTTCCCTCTTCTGAAATCTTAGCAATGGCTAACTGATCTGTAGATATTTGATAATCAATTACATAGTCCGATTCATCAGTACTGTTTTCTTCTTCGCTGTCAGTACTGCTATCAACACTACTATCCACCTCATTTAAGTCATCCACTACTGTAATCTTACTTCGAATCATACCCATCCAACAGCTAAATGGTACGGTACCGCTACTTGTTGGAGTAAATTCAATCACATTCTCTCCTATTTCGAGATCCTTTTCTAAATCATAGGCTGGAACGATGATACTATTGTTGCAGCCATTTATATCGCCTTGCTCTGCATTAATGATCCATTTTACTGGCACATCCTTCTGTACAACAATTGGCTCATAACTTCCGGAGGATAATTCTGTAACCACAGTCTGGACCCCGTCTTCTATGGTAGCAACATTCGCTGTCTGGTTCTGACTCGATGTTGATGGAAATAATGATAGATTTAGCCCGGAGAGGACTGCTCCACTATTAAACATAAAGATACCTAGTACGATAACTAATACTGCACTAACTGACATCATTTTACTTGTAAACTTCTTGCTTAAGTAAGAACTGAGTGCACCAAATGCAAACATCAATGGTACAGTTCCAACACTGAACAAGAACATAGACATCGCTCCTTTAATAGGGCTTCCGGTAGATAATGCGTAAAGCTGCATTGCCTGCAGTGGTCCACAAGGCATTAAACCATTTAAAAGACCAACATATAACGGACTATTGCTATTTTTCTTAGCATTAATTTTTCTAGCGAAAATTTTTGGCATTCTTGGATTCAATTTACGAAGCCAAGTGAAGGTATTAAGCATATTTAACCCCATGATTACCATAAATACACCAGCAAAAATCTGAACACTTCCCTTCATCACCCCGGAAAGACTTACTACCGAACCAAGTGCCCCGATGATACCTCCAATGACTGTATAGGAGATAATTCGACCTATATTGTAAAGTAAACTAGGTTTCATGGCAGTAAACTTACTTCCTGTCTCTCCCAGTTTTTCGGGATTACTTGTACATTGAGAAAGACAAATTCCCCCACACATTGCAACACAGTGCACTGATGTTAAGAGACCAATGATAAATAGCATCCCATAACCCATGCCCTCCTTCGCAATCGGGAAGGAATTAATGATATTTAATAAACCAAAATGCCTTGCGAATACATAAAGAGAAAAAAGAATAACAATGATACTAATTGCGTTCATGACACGATCAACTTTACTGTTGTTTCCCTCAGTTTTTTTGCCTTCTTGTTTTTCTACGTGATAATCCAGGTCTTCGATTATCTTTTGAATTTGCTCTAATTGAATTGCATTAGAATCATAAGTAATGATAACGGTTCCTTTCGAATAACTAGCATTAACCATTTCAATACCAGATACACCCTGAAGCTTACGCTCTATCGTATTTTCACAATTTACACAGGTCATGTTATCGATGTATAAAGTTACTGTAATTGAATTCAAGGCCTATGACCTCCTCTTTTCTTAATTCTAATCAATCCTATCATCTTAATATGAAGATATGATGAAGAAGTCAGAATTACCGCGAAAACTGTTGACAATCAATTTTTTCACTATTATTGTTGTTTTATCTGTATTTACCTGTCAAAGAAAGGTTTCCTATATGAAAACAATACTACCATCAAAACAACAGCTTCTTCATGGGCTTCGAGTGTTCCTTCTATTATTAGGCTTAGTTATACTGGCTTTATTAATTGGTCGCAATAATTCCTCGTGGTACAAGACCACCATCGGTAAAATTACATCAATACAGACAAAGCTAGATACCGATAAAATGACTACTGATTACTCCAATGATAAGCTCTATCAACAGACAATCTCAGTAGAGATTCTAAATGGGGATAAAAATGGAGAAGTGTTTACTCTAACTAACCAGTTTAGTGAGACAACAGTGATCGAAGAACATTATCGCATCTTCGATCAGCTATTCTTAGAATTAGTATCTCAGGATAAGATAAATATCATTGGCGTAAAACGAGACTCTATCTTGTTACTTTGTTTCATGGTATTTGTTGCACTGGCAATCTACATAGGAAAACGAAAAGGAAGTATGGCCATCCTTAGCATTGGTATTAACATTCTGATTGTCGTAATCACGATTCCCCTTATCATCAAACGGGAGAATCCTTTGATACTTGGCATTAGTTGTGCTGTTGTTTTTACCTTTGTATCCTTTCTTTGTATCCACGGCTTAAGTAAGCAATGTAGCGCAGGTATACTTAGCACAATGGTCAGCTTGCTAATTTCCGTGACGCTTGCCTTTTTAGTATTACGATGGATCCGCCACAACACCTTAGATTATGATCAAATGAACTTCTTAACTTATATTAGCCCTGAACAGATCTTTATGATAGAAATTATCCTTGGAGGATTAGGGGCTATTATTGATATTGCCAATACGATGAATACGGCCATTCGCGAATTATGTTTACAAAGTCCTTCCATTACGGCAGATGAATTGTGGGAAGCTGGAATGGAAATAGGAAAAGATATCATGGGTACCATGACAAATGTTCTATTTTTCGTGTTCTTAGCCGGTAGTATCCCTAACACAATTCTTTGGTATTGTAATCACGTACCTATGGGTGATGTATTAAATCATTACTTATCCCTTGAGATTGCCAGAGCATTAACAGGAGGAATTAGTGTTATACTTAGTATCCCGATTACATTACTCATAGCGATAATCATCCAGAAAGGAGTACCAAGATGGCGGTCAATTTTACATTAGCAACAATTCTATTTCTATTGATGTGCATAATTGGACGAGAACGAGGCCTCAAGTCCTTTCTCTCCTTACTCTGTAACTTTTTGATATTTTTCTTCATGGTCATTACAATAAGTAAAGGCGCGAACATTTTCCTGGTTACACTTACTGCTTGTATTTTAGCTAGTTTACTGAATTTATTTATGATTAATGGCAAGAACCTAAAAACGATAGCTGCTTTTTATAGTATTCTTTTAGTCGTTTCCATTTTGATCGTATTTACTGTCCCAATTGTTTATTTTAGCCACATACAAGGCTTTACAACGGAACTTAGCGATACCTTTATGGTTTTTGAGACACAGATTCAAGTAAGTTATGAATCCTTAGCCATCTTGGTTGTCATAATGAGTGTAATCGGCGCACTCATTGACGCCGCAATCTCGATTACCTCTTCCATGTATGAAGTGGTAGTTGTTAACCCTGCCATCAGCAATAAAGAGCTCTATAAAGCCGGGGTCCGTATGGGTCAGGATATCTTAAGTACGAACATCAACACCTTATATTTTGCATTTTTAGGTGGTAATGTAGCGTTTTGCATCTGGCTCAATGTTTATCAGTACTCCTTTGGCCAAATGATAAACTACAAAATATTCGTCGAAGAGATGCTTACACTTATAGTGAGTGGGATTGGTTGTATTCTTGTGATTCCTATTGCCGCTGGCATTTTTACTAGAATGATAAAGAAAAAAGGGCTGGTACACTAAGCAAAAAGCGTGTGAATCATTATCCATCAGAGACATGGTCTCTTTCTGAATAATGATTCACACGCTTTTCTTATCAAATCATTAATGAATGTTGCAAATCTCTAGAAGGTCTGCCAATCCATCAATACTATACGTTGCCGATGAACAACCCATTGCATCACCAACCGCAGCACTGTCCATTCCAGCTGCATTGGCAGCTATAATCCCTGATACGGCATCTTCCACTACCAGACAAAACTCTGGGGAAATACTTAAAGCATTGGCTGCATATAAGAATACCTCCGGATCTGGTTTTGATTTACTAATATTATTTCCGTCCGAAATCGCATCAAAATAATTAGTAACACCAAGCTGCTTTAAAATGATTCGTGCATTTTTACTCGAAGAACCAATCGCCAGTTTTATGCCATTCCCTTTAAGTGATTCCAGAGTATTCTTTACCTCAAGGCTCAGATCTTTTGGAGACATCGTCTTGAGATACTCCCTATATATCTCATTTTTCTCATTTGCCAGACTCATCTTCTCTTCATCTGATAGCAATGATCCATGGTATCGCTCCAGAATAATTGCAAGACTTTCCATCCTACTTATCCCTCTTAACCGATTGTTGATGTCCTCATCAAAATAGATGTTTAACCTATCGGCAAGTTGTTTCCAAGCCAAATAGTGATAATGATCTGTATGACAGATAACGCCGTCCAAATCAAATATGATAGCTTTATACTTCATGTTTCTTCTGCCCTTCCCTGTTTCTATCATTAAGCAATGTTAATCTGAGATTGTAAATGCTATGTTAACCTGATATTGTAAGTGTCTTATCAAGAAGATATTGATGTCCATACTCATAGATATATTGTGGTGTCCCCTTTACCAAGGTATATCTTCTTTCGGATTGATTCACTTCTACCTGAATCTGGCTGTCGTGGTAGTTAATCTTAAACCGATATCCCGTCCACTGATTTGGCATTACTGGTGCAAAGTGTAAACCGTCCTCTTTGATTCGTAAGCCGGCAAACCCATATACAATTGCCATATAAACTCCACCCATATTGGCGGTATGAATACCATCTTTTGTATTCCTGTGGGTATTGAACAAATCAAGTTTTGCAGAATCACCAAAATAGTCATAGGCTTTATCCACTAGCCCTAACTTAGAAGCCATGATGCTAAATATACAAGTTGAAAGCGAGGAATCATGGGTTGTTATTTTCTCATAATACTCAAAGGAACTCTTTATTACCTCTATTGGTTGGATATCCTCAAAGATAAAATGAGCCAATACCGTATCAGCCTGTTTACATACCTGATGACGATACAAGGTCAGCGGATGATAGTGTAATAATAATGGAAACTTCTCTTTTGGTGTACTTTCAATATCCCAGACCTTTTTCTCTAAGAAAGAATCGTCCTGGGGATTTATTTTTAACTCCTCATCGTATGGCAGATACATCGCTTCTGCCGCTCTTTTGAATTCCTTAATTTCATCCTCATTTAACTTTATTTTATCAGCAATCGAGGATAGTCTCCCCTCTTCTAACAACAAATCATATAACTTAACGGCCCACTTAAGATTATACCTCGCCGATACATTCGTATAATAATTATTATTTACCATGCAGGTATATTCATCAGGTCCTGTCACTTCATTAATTCGAAAAGAACCCTTGTAGTAATTCCCTACCTCAAGCCATAACCTTGCCGTTTCAAATATTATCTCTGCACCCTTATCAACAATAAAGTCTAGATCATTGGTTGCCAAATAATAGGAAATGATGGAATAAGCGATATCACCATTAATATGATAACCAGCCGTACCGGATGGAAAATAACCGGAACACTCCTCCCCCATAATCGTTCTCCAAGGATATAGTGCTCCTTTTTGATGTCCTAAGATACGAGCATTTTCTCTGGCCTTATCCAGGGTTTTATAACGGAATCCGATTAAGTTTTTAGTGATTGCTGGTTCCGTCAGATTAAAAAATGGTTCAATATACATCTCGGTATCCCAAAAATAATGCCCTTCATATCCTTCTCCGCTTAACCCTTTGGCAGTAATATTACTGTATTCATCCTTGCCGACGGATTGGACTAATTGAAACATATTGTATACTACTGCTGTAGTCAAATCATCATCACCATCTATCTCCAAAAAACAGTTATCCCAGTATTCCTCCAGATACGCTTTCTGGTAATCATAAAGAAGGCTAAGCGGCATTGATAATGCCTTATTTAGTTCATTCATTGTGTGTAAGACACAATCATTATGACGAATGGAATCTCCAAACACCGTATATTTGACGAGAACAATCTCCTCATTTTCGTTAATTGAGGTATCTATAGTACTGATGGCTTTATGACCTTCTAAGCGTGTTTCCATATTACATGGTTTTGACAAGGTGTGTTTTACTCCAGTACAGATCAATAGATCCGACTTTGATGTACGCGAGGTCAGGTAAGAAGCTCCGTCCTGTATTACTCTGCTTTCCGGTATCAGATACTGAATACTTGACTTCGCAACCCTTGGGTCATCCTCACTACTATAATTCATTACTTCTGCATCATGAACAGATAGCAATTTAACCGTACCACTAAAATTTATCGCTTTCACTTTATATTCAATCGTAAACAGAGACAATAGATAAAAGGACGTCATCCTTTTAATATGAATTGCAACCTCTTTTCCATTTGGTGAACGCCAACGTATACTACGTCCTGTAAATCCACATTCCATGTTTAGATAGCGTGTACTCTTAAGTACGGTACCCTCAAACAGACTAAACTCTTCTCCATCAATAAATAAACGAATCGTCTGGGTATCGGCAACATTTAGTATCGTCTGCTTTTGATCTACCATTCCATATAATTTTTCAGCTTGTTCCATCGGTGCAATATCATAAAATCCATTGATATAAGAACCCCGTATTGATCTATATTCACTTGGATAGCCTTCCTCGTAATTCGACCTTATCCCAATATATCCATTGGCATTATGGAACACTGTCTCATTTACCATCAGCTCACAATTATCCATATTTAAATTATTTATTTCATAAACCCCATGCTTTAATTTCATTCTTTCCTCCGCTGTTAAATAATTTCAGTATTACGTCTAGTGATCTTATTACATTAATCATAGCTTAACCGCTCCTGCCGCAACTCCTTTGATGATATGTTTCTGGGCTGCCAAATAGAAAAAAATAACCGGTATAATAGTAAGCATCAATCCTGCCATGGAAAGATTCCATTCAATTGTAAACTGTCCAAAAAAGGAGGCAGTGGAAAGAGGAATCGTGCGCAGACTCTTACTAGATAGAACCAATCTTGGTAAAAGGTAATCATTCCATATCCAGATTACATCCAGTATCATAACGGTAACTGTGGTTGGCTTTAGCATCGGAAATACAATCTTCCAAAACACCATAAACTTGTTGCATCCGTCAATTGTCGCTGCTTCTTCTAGGGATACCGGAATGGATTTAATAAATCCATGATATAAAAAAACGGCCATACTGGCACCAAAGCCAATGTTCATATAGATAAGTCCGCCTAACGTATCAAGAATCGGTATATGTAGAAAATCACCTGCCCAGCCCATTACTTGCATTAACGGCATCATAATGGTTTGAAAAGGAATAATCATAGTTGCCACAAAAACCATGAATATTGTCTTACTCAGTTTATTGTTCGTCCGGACAAGCATCCAAGCGGTCATCGATGCCAAAACTACGATAATGGCAATCGAAACGGACGTTACTATAAAGGAATTAGAAAAAGCCTGAAGAAAATTCATCTTTTCCATCGCTGTTTCAAAATATTCAAAGGTGAATTTTCCTGGAAGCGCAAGCGCGTTTTCATAAAGCTCCTGACGATTTTTAAACGCATTTACCAATACGATATAAATTGGAAACAAATATCCGATGCACAGTAATACAACAATCAGTTCTAATAATAGCTTTCTTCCCTTCCTCATTACATCTCCACCTCTCTTCTTTTTGTAATCGTAACTTGAATTAAGGTAATCACTGCTACTGCAATGAAGAATACAATTGCTTTTGCCTGGCCATAGCCATAATTATTCACAGAGAAGATCTCATTGTAAATATTCATCGCCATCATTTCCGTCGCGTTATTAGGTCCGCCCCCAGTTAAAGATAAGTTAACATCAAATATTTTAAAGCAATTAGATAAGGTTAAAAATAAACAGATCGTAAAAGATGGCATGATGAGTGGAAACTTGACAAAGAATAAAGACTGCCAGAAACCTGCACCATCTACCTTCGCTGCTTCCACCACCTCTTCGGGCATTGCCTGAATACCAGTAATATAGATAATCATGATATATCCAGCCATCTGCCAGGTAGTAACAACTACCATCGCCAATAAGGAATAGTTCGGATCTAAGAGCCAGGAGAAAAAGATACCGCTCCAACCAGTAGCCTCTCCAATCGCTTTAAATACGTCGGTAAATATAAACTTCCATATGTAACCTAAAATCAAACCACCAATCAAATACGGCATAAAAAGCATGGTCCTCGCTGCATTCTTAACTCTTAACTTTCCAGTTACCATTAACGCAAAGGATAGTCCCAAAATATTAATCAAGGCTACGGCTATGATAGTAAATAGTAACGTATGACCTGAAGATGCGATGAATCTGGCATCCGAAAACAGCTTACTGTAGTTATCAAATCCAACGAAAACTTTATCATTCAAGGGCATACCGTCCCAAGAAACAAAGGAATAACCAATTCCAATAATAAACGGTATCACAACTACTGTTGTAAATATGAATACCAGTGGAAATACGAAGAAAGCATACCACGCTCTGTCTCTTTTTTTTCTCATTATCATTGCTCCTTACTTACTTTATTAGTTTGATGCTTTCCTAATATCTAGTAACTTAATGAAATCTAACACCCTCTTAGAGTATCCATAAGTGGATGTTAGATTTCAATTCATAGAGGTTTTCTATTTTTTTCCTGCCTGTACAAACGCATCTGTTAATTCCTTAAGTAACTCTTCTCCCGTCATTGTCGTTGTGAAGAATTTTTGAACTACCGGTACTAGATATACATCTACAATACCTGCAGGCCATTCTGAATTCATTGTCCATCCAATTGTTTTACCGTTTGCTGCATATTCAGAAACTGCTTTAGACAAAGGATCCATATTCGGATTCTCCATACCAGAAACTATTGGCATAAATCCAAACTCTTCCATAAGATATTTTTCGCCTGTTTCACTTGTATAAAGCCATTCAAGGAACTTTTTACCTGCTAAAATCTCTGCTTCACTTGCCTGGGAATTAACATACCAACAAGCTGGCACGCTAACAGCAAGACTATCATTTTTACTGATTGGAAGAGGCATCATTCCCATGTCAAAATCAACCTTATAATCTTTAAACATACCATAACACCAGTTTCCTTGATGAATGGAAGCAGACTTACCAGTCGCAAAATCACCCGTTTCTTTATCGTAAGTTACTTCTAATGGGTTATTGGTATTTTCTCGAATAGCCTCCATCATTTTGCCAAATTCCTTGAATTCATCGGTATCCTGCATTGTTACTTCACCAGCAATCAACTGTTTCACATAAGCAGCTGGGTCAGCTTGTAATGCAAATGGTGTATTTAAGATATGTCCAATCAGGAAGTAGCTTTCTTGAGAAAGACTGAACCCATTAATTCCAGCTGCTTTCTGATCTTTCAGCATCTGAACAAAGGAGTCATAATCCGTAACTTTAGATGCATCAATTAAGTTTTTATTGTAAACCACACCAAAGCCTTCCATTGTGTAAGGAATACCTACCACTTTACCATCAATGACATTGGCCATATTCTTAGCAATATCTTTTACAAAGGATAATCCACTCAAATCAGCAAGATATGCTTTTAATTCATTAGATTCTGAACCTGGCGCCAATGAGAATAATGTTGGTCCTTGGTTATTGCCTAACTTAATCTTTAGCTGCTGCAGATAGTCATCACCAGTGGTGCCCCATACCTCGACTTCTACCCCAGTCTCTTCCTTATATTGCTTAGCACAAGCTTCAAGTTGATCACTAATCTCAACTTTTGATTGGAATATAATGATTTTTTTAGCAGCTTCTGTGTCTTTCGACGTATCCACCGCATTCTTGTCAGAACCATTACATCCAGTTAGCATGATACCAAAAACCATAAGTGTTGCTAATAATGTAGCTAATACCTTCCTTTTTTTCATAAAATCCTCTCCTTAAATAATATGATTTGATAAAACGTTATACTAAAATAATAAATGCTTTTCCTGATATTGTCAATATCTATTAAAAGATATCTCTTTTATCTCAATATTTTTGTGCATTATAAACAATAGCAAATAAAAAAACTGCGAAAGAAACCATTGATTATTGTTAGTTTCTTCCACAGTTTTACTAAAACACTATATGTTTTACTTATATTTTACTAAATATCAGTTGATTTTACGCCCACGCTATCTCTCCATATAATCTTTGCTGATATTTTGAAGGTCTCCACATTTCTTTGCCCTCTGATATTTTCAATCAGATATCTGGCAGCAATATAACCTCGCTCATAATTCGGAATTGAAATCGTGGTAAGTCCCATCGCTTCAGCAAGATCACAATTATCAAACCCGGTAACTGCAATATCCTCCGGCACTCGCAGACCATTTTCACGAAAAGCTTTTATCGCTCCAATTGCCATATTATCATTTGCACAGACCAGGCAATCCGGTAACTCCCTACTAAGCATTAATATCTTCGCTGCAGAGTAGCCACTTTTTTCACGGTAGTTCCCGGCAAAATAACTTTTTTGTTGAAACACG
Organism: Bacillota bacterium; assembly: GCA_023434365.1. Taxonomy (GTDB): domain Bacteria; phylum Bacillota; class Clostridia; order Lachnospirales; family Lachnospiraceae; genus KM106-2. The sequence goes on from JAEYSV010000029.1 coordinate 80,351, forward strand.
ATATGATTAGCCTCTAACGCATCTCGAAAGGCCCTGTACCGCTCCTTATTGTCTGCCGTTTCTTCTGGTCCTCCGACAAAGCCAAAATGTCGATATCCGCGATGAATAACACCTTGAATCAGCTCAAACATCGGTTCATAGTTATTGACAACTACACTTTTGATATACGGATGATTCATAATCCGGTCCAATACAATGATAGGGTAGTTCTCTCCAGCAATTCGAGTAAGCACATCATCCTGCATCTTCTTATCAAGAATGATACTTCCACTAGTCAGATTACCATGCATGTACTTCTCGCATGATTTATCGGTACATATGATTAGGTCAAACTCATTGTCATTCACATAATCGCTAATCCCGTTGATAATTTTCAAGTAAAAACTTCGATCAAAATCACTAAAATTGAATAAAATCGTATTACTTTTGCCAGACTTTAAGCCCTTACCCGCCAAATTCGGATGATACGATAACTCCTCACAGATCTTAAGTACTTTTTCTCTCGTTTTGGCTCCAACATTCTTTTTGTTATTTAAAACATTGGATACTGTAGAGACAGACACGCCTGCCTGTTTGGCTACATCCTTTATCCCAACCATATGAAATTCCAGCCTTCCCATTGTATTTCAACATCAATTTCATAATCATTTTACTACATATTTTAGTAAAATACAAATTATTTTACTAAATTCATCTCTAATATCCTGCATAATTCTTAATTCAACAAAATTCTATCATCATGTGGAGAATTATATTAAAAGAAAAAAAGCACGTCCAACTGAGACGTGCTTTTTTCACTATATAGTTTTTGAATTTATTCTATTGAAACACTTGCTGCAAGTGCGGTTCCGAGTTTCTCAACTACACCGGTTTTCACCTCAAGGATTTGCGTCAATTCTAATTCTTCTTTTGCATAACATTAAGAATTACAAATACCATCATCATAACAATTACAAAAATAATGGCACTCATTCCTGCTAAAATTCCAAACCGATCGGATAACGCTCCAATTACGATTGGCATAATGATTGAACCTACTCCACCAAGCATTAATAAAACTCCCATTGCCATCGGATATAACTTAATTGTTGATCCAAACGTAGCAATGGTAGTCGGATAGATTCCGGCCATCGAAAATCCTAAGCCCATAATCGCAATGGTGATGATAAGAATATTTTGAGTAGATAATAATAAAAGATAAAACACTACCGTTCCTATACTTGTTACTAATAGTAAAGCTTTTCTAGGCACTCTTTCTCCAATGAATGCGCAGGTCAGTCTGCCAGCTAAAATGACGGCCCATAATAAAGACGCAAGCATCTGAGCATAGCGAATTGTCATAATACCAGCATCAACAAAATATTTCACAATCCATCCACTTACGGCAGATTCCACACATAAATAGAAAAATATGATACCTGCTATAATCCAGAAGTATCTAGTCTTTAAAAACTCATATGAAGTATTCTCTTTACGCTTTGCAACATCATCAATCTTCATTCTAGAAAATAGAATCATGGAAATGATAGCAAGAACAATAATGACAACCGCTGATATTTTCCAGCCAGCATCCCCGGCGATATTCGTACTAACGATAACTAAAAATGGAGAAAGCAATGCGCCTGTGGCAAAAACGCTGTGCAAAATGTTAAGCGCCACCGCACTACTGTTTGATACTTCATTTACTACTGTATTATTAAAATTCGAAATACTTCCTCTACTTAATCCGGTAAACAAGAATCCCAGAATTAATAACACCGGATTCCCCGTTAATATCATAATCGTAAATCCCATCACAACAAAACTACATAAAAACAGGATAGATTTCTTTCTTCCAAGGTAGATTGGTAGTATCCCCGCGATAAAGCCAGCAATTAGATTACCTGCTTGATGTGCAGATAACAATGATCCGCTTACTGTATTATTTAGTCCATACTCGTCACTAATCAGTGGTAATAAAGATCCTAAAATCATTGCATATAAACCATTGACAGCAAATACAAAAAAACAACAAATCAAAACATATCTGTTTTGTTTATCAAGTTGTCTGTAAAATAACGGCATTTTCATTTGTTGTATCCTCCTAATTACGTTTAATACCCGATAACGGGTATTGTACCATATTCAAGAATAAATACAACTCCAATGCGTTTGGTAAAGAAAACCAGTATTTTATCGATATAACTTCCCATCAAAATACTGTTCCTGGAATTGAATTAGACGCAAAATCTCCTCCTCAGTGAAACAGAGTTCGTCAGGCACAACGATCCACTTGTCCTCATTATCATTGAGTCGATGATAAACTGCTATGACCTTTCCCGTAAATGCTTCCACGGCATGGTCAACCCCTAATAGATAGACATCCTTCCTTATGTAGCACTCCCTCAATAAAGTAGTGTATACTTTTACCTTTTCTTTCATCAGCATAACATTCCTCAATATGTCGAATGTTGTTTAGTGAGAACTCCGAAAACAGGAACTGAATATCCTCCAAATCCACGTACACATGAGGAACATCAATCTCAGGCCCTTCTGTCTTGATTATTGTATTGCTATCAATCTGATTATATCCAGCATCTTTATACGCCCAGGCTTCCTTCGAACATAGGGTAAGAAAAAACTGACCTTCTGGTTTTAGTACTCGCTTTATCTCTGTAATAATGTGCTGTAATCCGATAAAATCCGTATGAGATATCACATGATAGGCCCAGATACAATCAAAGGCATTATCGGCAAATGGTAACTGATTCATATCACAAACTTTACAGAGCAAATCAACTTTCTCTCTTTGCTTCCAATCCCTAAGATAACGAATCCCTTCTTCGGACAGATCTACCGCTGTCACTTTAAATCCATGTTTTGCAAATAATATGGCATGACGTCCCAGCCCACATCCTAAATCAAGAACACTACGGCGCCCCTCTTGTTGCCACTTGTTCACATAATAATAGCTTTCTTCACAAGGATTGGTCCATAGTTTCTTGTCAGCCAATTTCCAATCCCACTCTTTTGGTTGAACCATATCTTCCTCCGTCTATATCGCTTTCCCATCACTACTAAATAGCTTTATAGGATAATTATACATATTTATCCATAGTAAAGTCAATTTATAGTTCTAGTATACTAAAGTCATATCCTCCATGAATGAACCCTTTCAGATGATAAATTAAAAAGCTCGTCCAGACATTATGTTGGCTCGAGCTTTTTGTCAAAAGTTACTCATAAAAAAGTTTAGTAATAGACTCTACTAAATACTTATTCTTTTTATATAACCTAGCATATTGAGTTTTAGGCAACGGACACTCCACTCGACCCGTTTCAATTGCCACACTCGCTATTTTCTTTTTATATACGCACCAATCTCCGAATCCTCCGCCAGGATCTGTTAGGTATGATTTTGGTATTGGGCGGTATTTCGTCTGTGAATATACTGTTTTTTTAATCGCTTTCATCGTTTTCCTTAGTTTTCCCAAAACATTGTAATCCCAATAAAGCACTTCTCCTGAAGAATGATAAATGATATTGGCCACTGGATTTGACAAGTTATTGATAAACTTCATCAATACTTTTGTCTCTGCTTCTGGTTTTCCCTTTATTCCAGAGGAACCAATGACTCCTCGGTTTTTTATTTTTTTCCAACCATATGGAAAGTTTCGATTCAAATCCACTCCATTGGCATTGCCCTTCCATCGCTTATAAGAATAACCTTTTAATTTTTTCTCAACATTTTTTCTTAGGTCCTTATCATTTATCTTGGTGGGACCGTATTGAGCGATGGTTACTCCATCCGGATTAATCATTGGTAACACATAAAGACATACTTGATCAAATAATTCCTCATAAGACATTCCTATCTTCTGTTGTTCCTTGGAATACTCATTCATATATTTTTCTACCATCTCCATCAAAAAATAGGTGTTTAAGTATTCCCTTCCATGAATCGATGCATTGACGATCATTTGCTTTTTTGCTTTTGAATTCCCTATACGTACAACATAAATATTTCTACCATCTGTTGAGTGCCCAAGGCTTTTTACCTTCATTCGTTCTTCATACTCATTTTCTAATTGCTTCAAATCTTTTTGCATATCCTCATAGCTATACTTTCCTGCATCATTAACATAATTCGTTGCTGCGCTTATCTGATGTTCTGGTATTGCACCAATGACAAAGAATACTATATTTGCTAATAGTAGCCTAAGTTTCATCAAAAGATCCCCTTTCATTGTTCCACATCCTATAGGGCATACTAATCTGCACTTATAATAAGCCACCATGTTACAGCCTTGATAATCTTCGCATAAAAAGTGAAAGGCATAACATTCAAAATAATTGAGCATTAATTTAGTTAATTATAAAAACAAGATAACGATGCAGAAAATTCGACTTACTTCTCATTTCCGCATCGTTATTATAATAACCTTTTGCTTCGTTACAAGTCGTAATTTTACAAACTTACATTCATTGCTTGTTCTGTAAATTTGTTCGCTTACAACTTTTTTCGTATAATTTATTTACATAACTTAACAACAAAACAATGATAACCATATAGACAGCAATAATTATCAGTCCAGTAAACAAATCGCTCAAAGCAAATACAATTCCTAGCACACCATAAAATACCATACCAAACAAATTATACATAAGCGAAATCATGGAATGAACAGTAGAGCGTCCTTCCTCCTCAATTCTTTGCTGAACATAATCCTCCTGCAAAACCTCACACGCAGCCATTAAGAAAAAAAACATGCCATAAAAAATCATAGCCCATAGTTGTTTAATACTTCCCGACAATCCAAGAAATACCGCACCAACAATGCAAATACATCCAATACTATTGATATTTTTCTTAATACCAAGTACTTGATCTACTGCATTTCTTAAGTATGGAGCTACTAAGCTTCCTAACGCTGCCACTAAGCTTCTAAAACTTACCCACAATCCGACAGTTCCAACAGATAAACCAAATCCTTTTGCAATTAGTTGGTCATACTCATCAATTACTCCAGCTGTACCAACTGCCAATATTGCCATGAAAACGATTAGCGTGAGTCGTCTTTTTTTTCTAAAAAATCGGATTTCATCAGTCAAAATAGATCGTAACCGAGAGGTACTTTTCACTTTTTTGTCTATATAATGATTTACCTCATGAAATGATGCTGCTATTCCAGTGGTAAGAACTCCAACGAAAATGCTAATCCCTAACGCCCACTCCATTCCAACGTACATTGCAATGTAACCACCGGCCAAGGAAGCAATCGCCACACTGATTCCCGAAAGAAATTTTCCTCTTCCATATACCTTATCGAATAGATTCTCTTCGTTACTCATTTTAAGCGAATCAAAGAGTAAAGCTTCTTCTGCACCAGAACAGAACGTACCGCTTACACCCCAAAAAACAAACCCAATGGCATAAAATATGTCAAAACCTTTGCTGTCAAAAAGAATTAAATATATCGGGTAAATTGGCATTAACTCTTTAAAAAATTGATAAAAATAATAGTTTACTTTATTCATAGAATCCTCCTGATTTAGCATTTATAATTCGTTACCTGCTATACTAGGTGGACCTCGAGCGTAGTATTATTGGCCTGTATCTTTCCAAACTCTCATACCATTACCTCCTCTTATTTCATGTTAGTGTAAAGTTTTACACTACTCTTTGTTATTAAAACCTTATATTTTCAAGGGTTACACTTCTTTTTTAAATAAAAAAACAATGACCCCTTATTTTCGAGTATAATTGGAGTTACCACACAAC
>JAEYSV010000040.1 GCA_023434365.1 Bacillota bacterium
TCCATCAATCACAATTTTGATAGCGCCGGTTACGCTAGTATTAACTTCAGAATAGGAACTTCTGAAGATGTTCAGATTGTTATCTTTCGTGTACATGTAGCCAGTATCCAAGCCTTTAATCATGTACAAATCCTCCCTTAATATATTTATAGAAAATTATTACTTCCTGTATAATAATTCTAGTTAGTTTTATACAGGTCTATATTAAATTATATGGACAAGCTTGCCTTGATAGAACTAAAAATATATAAAATTATTATTTAAAGACAAAAATAATAACCAGTAATAGGTGGTAAAAAACAATAGTAATATACGTGTAATATACTGAAAGTGTCTTAGATACCTATAAATGCTGACTTTTAAGCAAAATCTAAATTGGCTTAAGAAAATAATCACCCTTGAGAATCGTAAGGTTTTCAAGGGTGTTTTTGCGTTCTGCAACTTTTTTTCTGAATCAAATGCAACCGTTTTTATGTTATGATTGTATTAATGATGTATAAGCGCTATACAAAAAGGAGTGGATCCACGTGGATAATAAGGGGATAAAGGTGGAAGAATTACTAATCCGTTATGGTGGGATGTTGATAGGAGTGGCATTTCACTATGTAAAGAATACATATGATGCAGAGGATATTGTACAAGATGTCTTGGTAAAGTATCTCGAACATGAGCCAAGATTTGAAAGTCAGGAACACGAAAAGGCTTGGCTTCTTAGAGTGACAATGAATATGGCGAAAAACCGGCTAAAAAAGCAATTGTACTCTGTGACAAAGGAAATAAAAGATGAAACCAATGTTAATGAATCAGATGATTTGGATGAAGTATTGCAGGCAGTATTAAATCTATCAATTAAGTATAGAGAAGTAATTTATCTATACTATTATCAGGAATACCGCGTTGCAGAAATTGCCAAGCTGCTTGGAAAGCGGGAGGGGACAGTAAAAAGTCTTTTAGCACGAGCAAGAAAGCAATTACAGGTTGCATTAAAGGGGGTGTTCTAAATGAATAATCGGTATCGAAAATCTTTGGAGAGATTTGAGATGGATGCGGATAAAGTGAATCGTATGAAGGAGGATATTATGCGCAAATATGATATGAAAAAGCAGGTTAATCGTGAAGGGCAGAATAAGGAAAGTGTTAAGACGCATTATCAAGTCGACATGAGGAAGGATAAGAGACATAAATATGTATTTGGAGCAATTAGTACTGCGGTGGCAGCGGTTGCGCTGGTATTAATTATCGTTGTATCTAATCATTTGTTGAGGAGAACAGCGAATAATGACGAGCCTGTAGTTACCAATCAGGTGAGTCCATCTCCAACTGTCAACAGTGATAATGAGCAGGATAAGCCAAAAGAAAGTAGTGAACCGGTGGAAAGTGCTCAGCTAGAACCTAGTAAAACACCAGAAGAGTCTGATATTAAAACTCCACAGCCGGTGGTTAAACTGAATGCTAAAATGGATTTGATAGATAACATTGACGAGAATTTGCCGCTTACTGATGAGGCACAAGCTAAGATTGATGAATTTGTTAATAAGTTTGAGCTTACTCCAGTAAAGGATAGTCAATTATGGAATACTTACGAGGATGAAGATGCTTACTATCATTTTAATATAGAAGGAGAGCTCTCGCTTAAGGTTTATGAGGGGAGAGAGGATGCAGTTACAGAAGATAAGGAATTAACAGAGGAAGAAATCACAGAGATAGTACAGAAAGAAGTAGAGCGTTATCATGAAGAATTTGATATCAAGTTTTATAAGATAGACATTGAACATAACCCGGGTCCAAATGTTTGGCCGTCATATTGGGTACATTTGAAACGATATGACAGTGCTGGTGTAATAACCAATGAGTACCATATTATACTTAACAGAATAGGTAGTGTTAAGAGTGTTCAATTTTCAGAACGCAGATCAGTGTTAGAAAGTGGTATAAAAATATCAAAGGAGACAGCAGTAGCAAATGCTGTTGATATGTTAAAAAGGGCAGTAGATTATATTATTATTGAAAATGAAGCAGACTATGAAGTAAAAGCAGAAGCATTTATTAGAAGAAGCGGAGCTGTGGAATGGGATATATATATCTCTAACCTTAAAGTTAAGGATCAACCGGATTCCTATCGTCTAACGTTTGCGGTGGTGGTAGATGGAATGAGCGGTGATGTATTAGAAGTTAATTCTTGTAGATAGTATAGGAATATAGTGTTATATATCTCCAATCATGCTCATATGGTTGGAGATGTTTTTTGGTACTCATTTGCCAATATCAGTAGAGGTTAGCGTTATTGCCAATAACCAGCTTGCTAAGAAATGTTGGAATAGATTAGGATACAGAACATTCAGAGAGCAGGCCAGAAAGAAGATTTGAGTGGAGTACAGTTGCGATAATGTTCTATCGGAGGACAACAATTTATGTGAGGTATATATGAAGAAGGTAGTATATTCTATTGGTTGGTTTGTAATATTATTAGTGGATATGTGTTATATAAATAGTGGAGTAATTCGACGGGTAGACCATGCTGAGGTACAAGCTAGTTATGCTTTTATGAACGAAGAAGTAAGTGAAGTAGATTCAAATGTCGATAAAAAGTATTCTGCATTAAGAGCATATAAGGCAGTTTTAAAAAGTGAATGTAAATACTTAAGTATCGATGAGAGAACTTATGTATATTTAGATAAATATAAGAATTTTATGGGAATGAACCTTGATAAGCCAGTTAAAACAGCTCGGTTTACTGTAGTTGATCTGGATAGTGATGAAATACCAGAAGTAGTTCTCTATATTGAGGACATAGGTTATATCGTCTTACACTATGTGAAAGATGAAGTATTCGGATATAACATAGTTTACAGAGCTTTATTACAATTAAAGATGGATGGAACATTTGGATTTTCAAGTGGTGCCGCTGATAATGGTGTTGGGAAGTTAATATTCTCTGATAATTCGTCTGAGATTGATAGTATTGGATATGCTAAGTCGAATTTTTCAAATGGTGATATTAGTATTCGGTATTATGTTAACCAAAAGGAGGTCTTAGAAGAAGAGTATTATGCTTTCTCTGAGAAACAGAGAAATAAGAAGGATGTAGTTTGGTACGAGTTCACAAATGATAACATAGAATTTGTATTTATGGAGATGTCGAGATAGTCAAGATTGTAATAAACGATAGTTATAAAATTGGAGATTGAAAGGGATAATATAATAGATAGAACTGAAGTAATAGAACTAACTGTATTGTGTATGTTATACCAAGGAAATTAGATATTATTACAGAATAGGATTAGGGCGTCAAAAGCCCTTATTAAAATTATAGTTCGTCAATTTGCACAATTCTGTTTGTGAATCGTGATGCAAGGCATAGTTCATTCGCAACACGCTCTCGCTTGGATGAAGTTCGTAG
>JAEYSV010000061.1 GCA_023434365.1 Bacillota bacterium
TAGAAGATGGTGAATTTGAAGAAGGCTTTTATATAGACCTTTTCTAATCACTGTCCATTTTTCATGCCCGCTTCCGGCGGGGCTATTTTGATTAAGGCTCCTCCGCGAGGAGGAGTTTCCTATAATACAAGAAAGAGTTTCGCTAGCGAAACTCTCCGCCTGCGGCGGGTCGCTTAGGCGACAATTTTCATTTCCGCCGTAGTGCGATCCTTGCGGAGCATTTTTATATCATAGGACGCAATTTCCTATGATATAAAAAAGGGCATCGCAATGCGACAACCCTATATCTTCATTATATTAATCGAAACTTATTTTTATGGAATTCTAATGTACCTTCTTTTCTTAGTTTGGACAGCTCATTGGACATCGCGCTTCGATCTACACACAAATAATCTGCGAGTTCTTGTCGATTAAACGGAATTATAAAAGTATTATTCTCCGCTGTTTTTGCTTCATAAGCAAGATACGCCATCAGCTTCTCCCTCGTGCTCCTTTTTGATGTAAACTCAATTTTATGGTTTAGCATCACATTCTTATTAGCTACGATTTTCAGCATGTTATAGATTAAACGATTGTGAAAGGAACATCCTCCCGAGCACATGGTAATGACTTTACGATAATCCACTAACATAACCTTGCTATCACATGTGGTCAATATACTAACTGGCAATATTCTGACATCCGCACAGGCAAATGCTTCCGCAAATAGCTGACCACTTTGACTGTAAGCAACAATGCTCCGATTACCATAATAATCGTCCTTTACTATCTGAACCTCCCCTGATATGACAATACCTACATACTGCGCAACATCTCCCTCACAAAAAATAATCGAGTCGGCTTTATAGTCATTGACTTTCGCATTTAAACACTTTAATAAATTATGTAACTCTTGTTCCTCAATATCCCAAAATAAGGGGACCATTTTTAATAAACTAAGATACTCTTCCATTATTTTTCTCACTTTCGTTGGAAATACAACATGATTACACTGTAAATTATAGTATAATTATGTAACAATAGCAAGATTATGGATAAACAAAGTGAAAGAATATAATTACACTATCCTAGGAAGGAGAAAGATGGGATGATAAATACCTTGATAAAGATTAGCGATAAAAAATGTAATGGTTGTGGTGCTTGTGTGACAGCTTGTTATGAATGTCCAATTGGAATAGTAAATGGAAAAGCAAAGCTGCTCAACACCGACTATTGCCATGGTTTAGCAGCTTGTTTGCCAGAATGCCCAACAGGAGCTATTACTTTTGTAACCTTATCAGTAGACCAATGAGTCACTATATACTAAATACTCATAACGACTTATTTATTCAACTGATTTTGTGATTCTTCGTATGCTTTTTTTACTGCACTAACTAACTGGTCCGCACATGAGGTTGATCTCGGACCACATGTAATACCCTTACATTTTTCTTCAATTTGTTCTACAGTCAAACCATCAACCAATGAAGCAATTGCTTTAAGATTACCATTGCAACCATTCGTAAATTCTACATCTTTCACTACATTTCCTTCCAAACAAAATTGGATGCTAGTTGAGCAAGTTTGCTTTGTCTGATACGTATACTTCATAATGTAATACTTCCTTTACCCTGTCATCAAAATAAATGTTCTGATGCTTCACATCAAACCACAACACTTATTCTAACTACATTAGGTCAAATTGTAAAGTAATCGCAAGGCTCTTTTCATCTACCCTAGCTTCAATCGTTCCTTTCATCCTCTCCACCAATTCCTTTGCAATTGCAAGACCTAGTCCAGTTGATGTAGAAGTTCTCGCTTTGTCTGCCCTATAAAAACGATCGAATAATTTGGAAACATCTATCTTACTATCATATGAATATTCATTTTCGAATTCTATAAATACTTTATGGTCTGATCGCCAAACCTTAAGTTCAAATCGATTACTTCCATGCTCTAGCACATTCTTAATAATATTTTGCATTACTCGAGTCATTGCTAGTTTATTGCCATTAATAACTATTTTTCCCTCGGGTATCGTAACCACAGGTTCAATTTTAAGATTAGAGAATTCCTGATAAAATCCTAATATACTATCATATAACACGTTATTTAGATTACAATCAGATAGCTCCACCTCATATGCATTATTCTGCAACTTCATATACATAAATAATTCTTCTAACAATACCCTTAAACTATCGATTCTACCACGAATGATCTGGTGATACCGGTCTCTGTCCTCTAAATCTGTGCAATCCATCAACAACTGAAAATATCCATCTAACGACGTAAGCGGTGTTCTAATATCATGAGATAGATACGTTACCAAATCTTTGAGCTCCTGCTCCTTTTTTACGTATTCACGCTCAATATAACGATATTTTTGCATAAGCCGATTTAAGTCATTGACAAGAACTTTGATTTCTTTGTTGGAAACCTCCTGAGTAATACGCATATTCGAATTATGTTGTTCAATAAATTGAATTGATTCACGAAAGCTATTCACTTGTTTTCGATATAACTCATATCGAACTATATAAAATACTGCCACCACAATTGAGCCTAGCGTAATCCAAGCCATACTTTGTTCCATACCGCCCTCCATAAAATCACCCATCTGCTTCCAGATGGGTGATTATTCAAGTAAGCTCTCTTATCTTACATCTTGTTTTTTCATAACTAATAAGCTTGCACTTTGATAAACTACTACGCCTATGAGTGAAACAGCTAATGCCCGCTGATAAATACTGCTATCATATACCACTGGTAACTGATTCATTATAATCGTTAATAAATAATCTGTCGTTCTAAATGGCAGCTCTAAATGATCAATTAACACGGTAACTAGTGAAAAAAGTCCTGAACTTAATAAAACTCCGAATGTGATACTTATGGCCATATTTCGAACAAGATTACTAAATAGCACACACAAATTCATAATGACTATCTGAATCAGGGCTTGCACCGCAGTATATCGCAATAGGTTTACAACACTCTTAAACTGAAATCCTTGGAACAAAACTCCATAAACAATTAAGAATATTATAGAGCAGGCTACAAATTGTATTAATGTATATGCTACCGTAATGATTGCTTTGGAGGCACTCATTTGACGACGATATCCTTTTCTACTAACCACATTCTTAATAAATCCCTCATTGTGCTCTTTGCATACAAAGATAATAATAAAGATAGCTCCCATAAGTAAGAATGTTCCACCTACAAATGAACTCGCAAAGATATTCTCTGTTGGCGTGGTTTCGGTAATCAACCCCACATTTCCTGCTTGAATTCCAACATTAACATCTCCGGATTCCTCCATTGCCTCTTGCATTAACTTTTGAAACTCTGGATTAGAAAGCTGAAATTTTGCGGTAGCTACGTTGAGAAAAACACTAAAAGCAGCTATAATAATTGTAACCAAAAGTGCTTTGGATTTGATCATTCGATAAAGATCCATTTTTATAGTATTAAGCATGAGTTACACCTCCCGTCAAATTCAAGAAATAAGACTCTAAATCTTCACTCGTGACATTGATAGAATTAATCATTATTCCTTTCGAAGAAAGGGTCATATTAATTAATCCCGAATCATTTAATCGCTCCTCAATATGAATCGTACCCGCGTCTACCACTTTGTAATTATGAATCTTTAATACTTCTTCAAGTACTGTACAGGCTTCCTTTGTTTGAGCCGTTTTGACTTCAATATGCTCGCTGCAACAACTTAATAGTTCATCTCTTGTAAGCTCCTGAATTAACTTACCCTGATGAATAATACCATAATTAGTAGCAATTTTAGAAAGTTCTTCAAGAATATGAGATGATATTATGATAGTTATGTTCTTCTCCCGATTCAGTTTCAGAATCATATCACGCACTTCAACTATCCCCTGAGGATCCAATCCATTGATCGGCTCATCTAGTACCATAAGGTCTGGATCACCAATTAATGCCATAGCAATTCCCAAACGTTGTCTCATACCAAGAGAAAAATACTTGGTTTTCTTCTTACCAGTATCAGCTAAACCAACAAAGTCCAATAACTGTCTGATATAATCATCATCCGAAATGCCATAGGCAATGCACTTTGTTTTAAGATTCTCAAAAGCTGTCATCCCACCATACAGACCTGGTGCCTCAATCAATACGCCAATTCGATTAAACATATCTGGGTTTTTAGCACAATCTTCGCCAAACAACTGAATTTCTCCTTGATTAGGAAACGTCAGCCCACTTACCATTTTTAGAAAAGTTGTTTTCCCCGCACCGTTTCTACCGATAAATCCATAGATTTCTCCACGTCTAACCTTTATGCTCACTTCATTAACAGCTGCATAATTTTTAAACCTTTTTGTTAACATCGTTGTGTTAAGCAACACTTCATTCATCCTATTACCCCTTTCATTTACAAATTCTTAGTAAATCAAGCGGATATTTGCACCCCGCTTCGCTACAAGCTCATAACCTATTATAGAATAGAACCGTTAACATATCGCAAACTAAAGTTAAAGAAATGGTAAAGATTTCATTAAAAGTTTTACTTACTTAATTTAAAGCCTATCCCCCAAACGGTTTCAATATAATCCTCTTTGGAATACTTTTTAAGCTTCTGACGAATGTTACTAATATGGACATTAATTGTTTTATCTTCTCCGATAAAATAATCATCCCATGCATAATCATATATATCTTGTTTACTAAATACTTTGTTGGGGTTTGATAATAAGAGCTCTAATATCTTAAACTCCTGTCTTGTAACACTAATTGCTTGCATGCATACACACACTTCCATTGTTTCTTTGTTCAATGTCAAATCCTTATGTACTAGTACCTCTTCCTCTGCACATTTCACTATATTATCGTCTGCATGCCTGCGTAATTGAACATTGATTCTGGCAAGTAACTCTCGTAACTCAAATGGTTTTGTCAGATAATCATCTGCACCACTAGATAGCAAGTCTACCTTGCTATCTAGCTCATCCTTTGCCGATAATATTATAACAGGAGTTTGAGTCTCTTTACGGTACAATTTTAAAAACTCATCCCCTCCGATACCCGGTAGCATCAAATCTAACAATACAAGGTGATATTCCTCTACTCTCGTACAAAGAATCGCTTCCGTTCCTGAAAATGCTTGAGTGCATAAATAACCTTCTTTTTCAATCACTTCACGAATCATATTATTTATATTAATATCATCTTCTACTATTAATACCTTTTTTTCCATAGAAACCCCTATTCCCTATTAATCATGATTTACCTACAGTTTGAATTAAGATTCACCTGGTTTCTACCATTTTGCTTTGAATAATATAATGCCTTGTCTGATTCACTACGTATTAGTTCTACGGAATGTATAGTTTCTGGGTAAGTCGCTACCCCAATCGATATTGTCATCGAAATCAACTCAGCGGTAAACTTCTGATTTTCTACTGTTTTTCTTATATTTTCAGCAATTTCAAGTGCCATTTCGCTATTGCAATCCATAAGAATAGCGCAAAACTCTTCTCCACCGACTCTTGCAATATAATCAGTACTTCTGCAGGATTTTTTTAGCACTTGTGCAAGTTCTTTTAATACTTCGTCTCCAACCAGATGACCATATGTATCATTAATATATTTAAAATGATCGATATCCAGCATAAGCATTGATACCACACTCGTAACCCCATCAGATTTATCAATAATCTCATTAATTGATAAGTCAAAGTTCCTCACATTATATAAACCTGTTAGAAAGTCTTTCGTTGATTCCTTCCTATACTTAAAATATAACGTATTCGTTAAGACGATGTGCTTTGAAATATAATAGACAAGAACACCTACCAGAATGCAAATCACTACGAAATAGCTTAATGTCTCTATTGCAGCATTTCTTTCTATCGTAGCAATAATTAAGATACTAAAAGCTATAATAGAACTCAGATTCATAATAATCCACTTTTTATATTCGCTTATCTTTAACTTATAAATCAATCCACACAAAACACTTATCAATAGAATTAAAATTGCACCTAGTATTGCACTCTGACTATATCCAAAATAAATGATACGAAATATACTCATCATTATTCCCGCGATTAAAGTGGAAACCACTCCATTACTCATAGCGACAATAATGAGTGCAAACTGTCGTAAATCTACAATAACACCTGATGATACCTCGACGCTATAGACCATCAATATACACCCAAGGATACCAGCAATGATCCCAGCATAAAACCTATTCTTTGTCTTTTCAACGCGATGCAATTTACTGTATTTTGAAATTTCTCCACTTGCATAGAGAAATGACACTAATAAAGCCGCATTTGCAATAAAATCTTTTAGCATATTCTTCACCTTCTTCTTTAAGTAAATAACTTATATAATTATACCTTATTAATAATTACATAGCAATTATCAGATTACTTATAATGGAAATATAATTTTGACATGCGCTGTCATATTAATGTATTATGATATATCTAGGAGGTGTGTCATGAGAAACGACCGTTTATTTCAAATACTATATCTTCTTCTTGAGAAGAAAACCATTACTGCCAAAGAATTATCAGAAAAGCTTGAAGTTTCTACTCGTACAATTTACCGAGATATTGACTCTCTTTCCGCTTGTGGAATTCCTGTTTTTGCCGTCGCTGGTAAGAACGGTGGAATATCACTTATGCCCGGATACACCTTTGATAAAACATTACTATCTGATAAAGAACAAAATGAAATTCTGTATGCCCTACAAAGCTTACAAGTTACCGGCCAAAATGTAGACTTGCTTCTTGCAAAACTAGGCTCCGTATTCAAAAAAACCAATCACAACTGGATTGAAGTAGATTTTACACGTTGGGGATACAAGAAGGTAGACTCCGAAAAATTTAATCTGATCAAGCAAAGTATATTAGACAAACAGATTTTACATATCGATTACCTAAATAGCTATGGTTCACATACCAAACGTAATATAAAAAGTGTTCGCTTGGTTTTCAAATCAGCTAACTGGTATTTACAGGCCTTTTGTCTAAAAGCACAAGACTTCAGGACATTTAAGATAAATCGAATCCTATCACTTAAACTATCTGGTGACTTTTTTGATGATGAATTTGACATTATCCCTCCTATTGATAGTGAAGACTTATCAAACGAGAGTGGCTTTAACCTAACACTAAAAATTGCTGCAAGCTCTGCCTTTCGCGCTTATGATGAATTTGAGCTAAAGAACATAACGATGCAAACAGATGGAAGTTTAATTGTAACTGCAACTATGCCACCGGGAAGTTGGATTTATAGCTACCTATTAAGTTATGGTACAGATGTTCAAATCCTATCTCCATTATCTCTAAAGAATGAACTAAAATACTATCTAGAAAAACTTCAAAATTATTTTAAAAGTTGACATACTGTTGTCAAGTTACATTTACTATACTATTCCTATCAAACCGAAAGGAGTATGAATATGGATGTAAGGTATTGTCAAAGCTGTGGAATGCCAATGGGCGACAGCGACGAAATGTATGGAACGAATGAGGATGGTAACAAAAATACTGATTACTGTAAGTACTGCTATGATAACGGCAAGTTTACTGCCGACTGTACGATGGAGGAAATGATTAATTTTTGCGTACCACACATGGTATCAAACAATTCTGGTATGGACGAAAATAAAGCCCGTAGCATGATGCAGACATTTTTCCCAACTCTAAAACGCTGGCAATAATACAATAAACAGCTTAGGTATGAGATTGCCTTATACCTAAGCTGTTTATATTTCGTTACTTCTAAATATCTACACATCACCAATCAACTTAGTCGTACCTAACAAATCACTTCAAAAAAACTCGAACAGTTTCTTCTACAAACTTATCCGTTTCATTAATCCAGGCGCTATGCCCAGAATGTTCAAACCAGACTAACTCTTTGTTTGGAGCTTCCAAACGATTGTAATAGTCTTCTGCCAGGCTTACCGGCGCATTAATATCATGTCTCCCAATAAAGAAGTACACCGGCACCTCTAACTTAGTGTACCCCTCTCGCAAGTATTTTTATTACCACCACTTCTTTATTATCTACATCCTTATATTTTATTTCTCCATAAAAAAAGAAGAAAGATAATTATGACTCCGAATCTTTCTTCTTAACATATATTATATTACCACAAATTAGGAATTTTTTCAAGTCTTGTACTGCCAATATAGTAAGCGTATAATCATAGAGCCATGTGGTAAATCTATGCTTCGAGAGGAGAATTCAATATGGATGAAATGAACTTTATGCAATCACTTTCCGTACAAAATCAATTGCAAAATGTAATAAAAACGAATCAGTATACGGAGCGATTTGGATTAACACTAACCGAAGAAGAAGCCGGTTTACTATTAACTGATCGACTGGATAGCTTAAAAGAGCAACAACGTATAGAGTTTGGAGAGGGAATTCTACCCAAACTTATCTTTACTTTTTGTGACTCACCCTATATATATCAAGACAACTATGTGGATACGATTGGAAGGCTGCAAGAGATATTTTATCTTTATAAGAATGAATCGTTAGATGAAGTAACCGATGATGAATTACTTGAATATATGAAAGAAGCATTTGAAGGAGACTGCCAGGGTTCCCTTGATTATTTGGAAGATACTTCTCTAGATCACTTTGCAAGAACGATAAGAGAAGGTAGCTTTAGATTTATTGGGAAACGTGGTGATGAAGATGAGTAATTATTCAATGAAAGAACTATTGCCCATCGTTGCACAGTTAACAGAAAAGTATACAAGCAAAGAGAGCACCTCCATTACCTATGAAGCAGCCAGACAACTTATGGATGCTGTATTATACTGCATTCATGAGTATGAAGTTACTACAAAGGATTCTGAGCTTATCGTAATAGAAGCAGTTTTGGCTAAGGATGCTTATCAACTTGGTTATCAGAGAGTACTGGATAAAGTTAATCGAACACGACTCTTATTTAATGAATGTATTGTAGACTTTTGTGCCTATGGCAATGAAAACTATCAGGACACGTTTGTAAAAGGCATTGTAGGGTTTTTTCAGTTTTATAATCCCTTATTGTGTCCACAGGATACCATTATCACAATGGACTATCCCACAATTCTGCCCATCGCAAGTCAGGTTGGTATTGATGCGATAGAAACCTATGTTCAATTCATTACCTTAGAACAACAATTTTTTGGTCAACTGCCTCAACAATATATTTATAATGTGCTTTATTCTTATCAGAAGAATTACCATAAGCAGTTCTATAATATAGCTAGTATCGTATTACGAAATATTTTGGGAAGAATCCTTGCTGGACAAAATCTTACGACAGCTGATTGCACTGTAAATACAGAGAAGCTTACTAAGAATATAAGTAAGTTAACTATAGAAGACTTACAAAAAGCACTGTCGACGATATTAGAACGATTGATTGATGAAACGTATCCTGGCAACACTCCGTTATTCAATTATTTAAGTGGTGATCTGAAGGATTTTAGTTTTGAGTTAAGAAACGCAGTGGAACATAATTGTTTGAGTAGAATCTTTAGACTTTTCTCATAATCTCCTACTAATTTAATCTTGGAGATTATGAGAATTAACACAAGATACTGAGATCACCTTTTACTAATGGTAGTTTGAATGATAAATACAAAAACTCATCATCACCCAATGCCTCCATCTCCCCCTTCATCTGCTCTATTAATAACTTTGCAATGGTAAGACCTAATCCACTACTTTGGCTTGCACCTCTTGATCCATCCTTTTGATAAAAACGGTCAAACAAGTGAGCGATATCATAATCTGTTAGATTGGCTTTTGGAGTTTTATAAGTCACCACGGCATGCTCTTTTTTTACCTGTAGTATGACTGCTGCTTGGCCATAACAATATTTCAATGTATTAGAGGTTAAGTTGGACAGTACACGCAGCAAAGCTTGATTATCTGCATTGACATAGATAGGACCTTCTTTTTTTGGAAACTCCACTGTTATCACAATGCCTCTTTTTTCAAATTCCAGATAGAAACTAAGCAGATGTTCTTTTAGCATCTGATATAAGTCGACTTGCTCATAATGAAGAGTCAATTCATTCTTATCCACCCGTACATATTCGTATAACTGCTCAATTAACGTATTTAAATCATTCGTACGACGTTCAATTACCTCAAAGGCTTCTAATTGTTCTAACGTAAAAGCACTCGTATCTATAAATGTTAAGTACCCTATAATAGAAGTGATTGGAGTCCGCAAATCATGAGATAGTCCCATAATTTCATTGCGAATATTCTCGACCAGTTGTTCATAGGAATATTGAGCTTGGAAGTATGTCTCGATTCCCTTGTTCATCTGCACTGCCAAATTCTCAAGAGCACGATCAGGAGCAGCAATTTGTATATGCTGCTCCCCCTCCAGATTACTTATTGCTCGTTCATATTCTTTTGACAACTTTTGAAGGCTTTTTTTCAAGATAAGTAGCTTTATTATCAAATAGATGGCAACAGCGCCTAGCAAAATCAATGCAATAACCATTATATAATCTCTTTTCTATTGAATTTCATTACTCCCAGTACTAAAAATACGACCATCCAAACAGTTCCAATACCAAGACATTGCAACAAAGCAGTTGTCTTATCCATTTCGGTAGAAAAAAGTGGTCCATACGATGCCATAAGATTATAAGGAAGAACCTCAGAGAGTACTTCAAATACTCCAATTTTCCTTCCTAATGAATTAAATATAATAGGTAGCCCCACTAAAATAAAAACTGAAGAAACGGTAGCCGCGCTTTGATTCTCATAATTTATTAGAAAATAGTCTGTTACGGCAATTACCGCAAATAAGCATGTCATACTTCCAAAACTAACACGAAGTAATAATTCTAACTCACCTTCATTCGAATGCTGTAACAAGCCATATGCTAACAAAGTATACAACGTAACCAATACAATATAAACTAAGCTGCTAACAAGTATTTGCGTAACAAATCTACCCATATAAATAGTGCTGCGCTTGAATCCAAATGCAACCGAATGTTTAATCGTATGTTGCTTTTCTTCGTTATCATTCATATACAATACGAAAATAACAGCAAATAATAGGACTAACATCATTTGCATATAAATATTACCTAACGCAAATCGCGTATCGCTATAGGGAAAGGTAGGATCAGAAGCAAAATGATTCAGAATAAATATTACTGCAAACATTAAAATAGCAGCCACGGATGTTGCTATCCAAAGACTTCGGTTTCTTAATGTTCGATATAATTCACTTTTCATATAATTTAACATTTATTTACCCTCCACCATACTCATATAGTAATTTTCAAGATTCACTGCACGCCGTTCGATTGATGACAGACCAAGATGATATTTGACTGCAACTTCACAGATTTGTTCCCCCAGGTCAAGGCCCTCAAACAGATGAATATGATTATTTGGATAGACTTTATAATCGTATAATTGTAATTCCTTTTCAAGATACATACACATCCCGGAAGGATTGGATACTGTAATATCCAGATATGCATTACATTTCTTTAATAATTCTTTGGCTGTTAGCTCTTCTAACAGTTTCCCATTGCTAAGAAATCCATATTTAGTTGCGATATTAGACATCTCTGCTAAGATGTGACTGGAGATAAGAATTGTAATATTCTTCTTTTGATTCAGCTTAAGTAGCGTTTGACGAACTTCAATAATTCCGGCAGGATCTAATCCGTTAATTGGTTCATCCAGAATTAAGAACTCCGGAGTGTTTAAAAGCGCTAACCCTATGCCAAGCCGCTGCTTCATCCCCTGGGAAAATTCTTTGTACTTTTTCCTAGATGTTGGATCTAATCCTACTTCCGCCAAAACCTCAGCAACCTTTTCTTTGCCCGGAATACCAAATTGTATTCGATAGTATTCCATATTTTGTGCTGCCGTCATATTAAGATAAAATCCTGGATCCTCAATTAAGACACCAAGACGTCTTCGACTGTCACGAATCTCCTGTTCACTATTCGCATCAAACAAGGTCATTACTCCTTGACTAACATTGGTATGGCCAGCGATAACTCTCATTAGAGTGGTTTTGCCTGCTCCATTATTGCCAACCAAACCATATATTTCGCCACGCTTTATTGCAATTGATACTCCATCTAAGGCAACTGTGTTATAGTATGCTTTTGTAATATTGTTCATTGTCAGAATGTAGTTACTCATGATAGGAACCCCTTTCTTCATTTCACCTGAGTACAGTATAAAGAAGGAATTTTAATGAGTCATAAAGAAAGTGTAAAGAAAGTCTAAAGATGGAGACGATACCCTATCCCCCAAACGGTATCAATATACTCCTGATTCGTTATCTTCGCAATTTTCTTTCGAATATTACTAATATGTACACTTATAGTATTATCTTCCCCATAATAACCATTTTTCCAAACTGCCTCATAAAGTGCTTCTTTAGAAAATACCTTTTCTGGTGTTTGTAACATAATTTTAAGAATCTCAAATTCACGGGCGGTCAGATCAAGTTTTGTGTTCTGAATTGTTACAACCATCGAGTCCTGAAATAATTGAAGTTCTTTACATGTTAAGGAAGGTTCTACTTCTTGCTCCTTTTTACCTTTCTTACGTCGAAGTAACGTGTTCCGTCTTAGCTGGGCTTGTACCCTTGCAACTAACTCTCTTGGCTCAAAAGGTTTGGTTACATAATCATCCGCTCCCACACTAAAAACGTTTACCTTATCATCTAGACTCACCTTTGCTGTTAACACAATAATCGGCATTTGACTTGTCTGTCTCACTTTTTCAATCACTTCCTCCCCTGGCAGTCCTGGAAGCATTAAATCACACAATAACAAATCAAAACTTTCCATTGACGTTCGAAGAATCCCTTCTGTCCCTGAATATGCTGGAACTACATGATACCCTTCTGCTTTTAATATCTTCACTATTAATTTGTTAATATCAACATCATCTTCAATTACTAATATTTTAAACATTGCTTCCCCATCCCCTCAAAAAGATTATATCAGCGGGTTTAATTCCCCACTTTTGATATAATACCATATACTCTCGCAAAGAAAAATCAGACTAATGTACTGTTTTTAAGCAATTCTAACTTAGCCTGAAGACCTAATTAGTTATGATAAACTGTGAATCATAATATACTCTTCCTCATTTTCATCAACTATCTGAAATCCTACCTTTTGATACATTTTAACTGCATAATTATCTTTTTGAACTGCTAGGGATAACCTCCTTACACGCCCATTGCAAGCCTCATGACCGATGGTAATCTTGCTAGGTTAAATGATAACATATACTTCCTGAAGATCAACTAAAATCAACACCCGACTTCCTCGTATAATAAAAGTCATATTTTCACTTTAAGAAGTAAGATTTATCCATTCCACTCCTAATTAAAACAAAATATACTTAAATAATAACTCTATTTATACCAAGGAGGTTTCCATATGTTATATAAAAGAAAACTAAAAGTTCTAGGATTACTGATAGTAGCAACGCTTTCTATAAGTGCATGTGCAACTAATAATAATTCAGATGAATCAACCAATGCAGAAACTGTGTTAGAACCAAATGAGCCATTATTTACTGACATATTCTTTGCTGATCCTTCTGCACATGTTTTTGATGATAAATTATACCTATATCCTTCCCATGACATAGAATCCGGTATTGCTCCAGGCAATAATGGAGAGCAATACGCAATGAAGGACTATCATGTAATTTCGGTTGACTTCGAAAAAGGCTGCACCGATCACGGAATTGCCTTAAAACTAGAAGATATCCCGTGGGCTAAACAACAACTTTGGGCACCTGACGCGGCCTATAAAAATAATCAATATTACCTATTCTTCCCTGCAAAGGATGACGCAGGTATCTTTCGAATCGGGGTTGCCACAAGCGACAGTCCGACTGGACCGTTTCAAGCGGAACCTAAATATCTAGAAGGTAGCTACAGTATGGACCCTACTGTATTTATTGATGAGGACGATCAGTCCTATCTATATTTTGGTGGCATCTGGGGAGGTCAGCTTCAAAACTGGGCGACAGGAGAATATGCCCAGTCTGCTAATCCACCCGAAGGCTCCGAACCAGCATTGGGGCCAATGGTAGCCAAACTCAGTGAAGATATGTTATCGATTGAAGGGACGCCACAACCAATATCCATCCTAGATAAAGAGGGTAATCCGCTGCTGGCAGAAGATGAAGATCGAAGATTCTTTGAAGGTGTCTGGATACATAAATATAAGGATAAGTATTACCTTTCCTACTCA
The DNA here is from genome assembly GCA_023434365.1 of Bacillota bacterium. Classification (GTDB taxonomy): domain Bacteria; phylum Bacillota; class Clostridia; order Lachnospirales; family Lachnospiraceae; genus KM106-2. Next base: position 14,259 of record JAEYSV010000061.1, read on the forward strand.
ACCGGCACAACGCATAATATCGTTTATGCAACTAGTGATAAACCAACCGGACCATTTGTCTATCAAGGAAAGATTCTAGATCCGGTTACTGGATGGACGACTCATCATTCCATTGTAGAGTTTAATGGAAAATGGTATCTGTTCTATCATGATGCCTCGATTTCTGAAAAAGACCATTTACGATCATTAAAGTTCGCAGAACTAAGCTACAACGAGGATGGTACCATTAACAAAGTGGATAAATAAATATTAATATGCTTATACCTAAAACCACATCATACAGCAATCTATAAACCAAGGCGCTATGAAATATCCATAGCGCCTTGGTTTATTTTATCCTATATCGATTATACTATTACATATATTTTTCCATCTTCTTCATTACAGCGTTTACCCATGTTTCATCATCCCATTGCTTTGGATTAACTGCATTCCAGTCCTTATCGTGTCCATTATAACTTCGTCCCGTAGTTAATTCATCAATACCATCCATATTGGAAAAGCAAAAATCAACGAGTTGTATCGTTTGATCGTTTTCCAAAGTCACTAATAATTCGCAACCGCTACTGGTATATCCACCCCAGCTTTGAATATTATGGTCGTATTGAAGTGTGATATGGTAAACATTATTCTCTAATTCATGAATTTCAACAAGATTAAATCGGTTATCATCACTATAACATTCAAAACTAGCACCTCTCTTTACTTGATTGCGAGTTGCTATATGAAATTTATTTGCAAACTCCAAGAGATTCTTATTGGATATATAGTTATCAAATACCATATTCTCCTGATTTGCCACTGAGGAAGTAAACTCATTAATAAAACCCATCGCAAATTGCTTCATAGCATCGTTTTTATTATAAACATCAGGTTCCTTTTCTAAGTCATTACCTATTATATCTTGGGGACTTTCTTGTGCGTCTTCCTGATTCGAAGACTCCTGTTCAGACCAATCTGCTTTGTTGTCATTCGAATCCTTTTTGTTATCACTTGATATATTCTGTACACTATTATTCTCATTTAATGGGGTACTTTTCTCTTGTCCTAATACAGTTATAAATCCACTCATGAATAAGCTGCAACTCAATACGATAAAAAATGCCACTAAACCGTTTTTCTTTTTACTCAAACTTAGAATATTCTGGAATCTTTTTTTCAAAGTCGACACACCTCCATTAAAATAGGTTGACATCTTACAATCTCTTATACACTGTTCCCTTACGCATGATAAAATTGTTTCTGAATATCTCTTACGATAATCATAAGAGTTTCCACGAACCACCTCTTCATCACATGCTCTTTCCAAATCTATGTTTGCCTCTCTGCTCATAACGTATATAATTGGATTAAACCAGTGTAACGCATTAGCGATTAGAAGAATTAATTTATACCAGATATCTTTTCTTTTGTAATGTACAAATTCATGATACAGAATAAATTCCAGTTCCTCTTTTTTATATCGTTCATGTGGTATGATTAATATTGGCTGAAAGAAACCAAGCATAGTTGGACTACTTATTTTGTATGTCACTAAAACAGTTACTTTTTTCGGTATTTTCATGCGTTTTAAGTACTCTTCTACCATTAAACACACCAATGGTTCCTTACATTCTTTACTCCAACCTAACATACGCCTTCTAAAAATTATATATCTTAATAAATAATAAAACAAAAAGAATACTGTACCCAACATCCATATAATAGTGAGAATACTTATTATCTGATTACTCACTTCCACTCTAGATATTTGAGAAGTTTTGTCATTAACATATAAATTTGTATTATTGTTGTCTGCTATGTCAGATTTATTATTATTATTAGGTAGTTCAATTTTTCCTGGCAGTGGAGTATTATCGACTTGAACGATTTGTATCTTGGCATTTGAATTATCAGATACCACCAACCCAATTATTTCATCAGGTAAGGAAATAGTAATAGGAAGGATTAATCTAACAGCTAACGCTAACCATATGAAATATTTCCATTTCGTTGAATAAACCTTATTCAAGTATGAAGCAAATATACATATCAAGCTTACAATAATACTCATTATCACCGAAATTATTATATATCGGTATAAAATCATATTATTTATCACCTTTCCTTTCAAGTTCATCCAAATATTCTTTTAAGGTATGGATATCTTCATTCGTCATATTCTTACTGTCATATAAACTTGTCACAAGATTTTGCACCGAATCTCCAAATAAACGCTCTAAAAGTGACCGTCCAACATGTACTTTATAACTTTGTTCGGCTATTACTGCTGAATAGTAATTCGTACGAGTACTTCTATCACAGTAGATAAACCCTTTTTGAACTAATCTTTCTAATGTAGTCATCAAAGTAGATAGTGCCCAATTTCTACTCTTTTTTAGATGCTCATGTATATAATTAGACGTAACAGGAACGGAGCTTCCCCATATAACAAGCATTATCTCTAGCTCTGCATCACCTAGACGCTTTATTTTTTCACTCATTAATACACCCTCTTTGCACATGAAAATTATGGTAATTCCATTATACAACTGTATAACATTATCGTCAAGTAGTTTTATACGCCCTTACCCAAGAGTAAAACCACTCCTCATTTGGCTCTTCATAGTGATATTCTCTTGTGGTTGTAGCATTCTCAACTAATTCAATTGCTTCTTTGCAAACCTCATCTGGTGTTTTCTCTGCAATATCAATTGCAAACTCATTAACTAGCAGCGGTCTTGAATTGATGATTTGAGATGACTTCTCTAACAAATCAAAATTAATTAAACCTTCGCCCCTATTTTGCATCTGCCGATAGTTTTGCTCATAGTTACTACAGACTAATTTAATCGTAATATAATCATACCTATGAAAAACCTTTGGAATCTCCTTTGTTCTTAGATCATCAAAATCACAACAAATGATATTCTTAAAACCAAGTTTATGGTAACAAAACAAGGAAGAAAGGGTCCATTGCCAACAAGCTTCCTCCTCCAATATCCCTGCAACCTCCTCAAAACCATCAAAACTACTAAATTCGGGCGCTTGATTTAACTCAAGCGTTACACTTTTGTAATGCTGATATAGATTCTTACAAAGTGTACTTTTACCAACTCCACTAGGACCAATTACAAAGATAAAATCTCGTAACCGTTTCTGAGACCTTATTAATAAATCATAGCAATAACTATCACCCTGGTAAGATTCCTGCTTATGAGCTAAAACTTGCGTGAATCCAAACGTTTGATATAAATGTTTTGCCCTTTCGTTCTCCTCTTCGACTCCTACTGTAAATTCAACATATCCCATAGAAAGCAACTTATTGATTACACCTCGTAACAAATATTTTCCTAGTCCTTTGCCCTGTTCACTTGGATGAATCCGAAACGCATATAGGTAAGCACGTTGCCCCTTGATTGCTTCCAAAGTATCCTCACTGATATATTTAACGTGAAGTTCTCCAATTAGTCTTTCTTGCTTAAATAATCCAAATATACTAATTCGATTTCTCTTTATTGCCTTAGCATTCGCGGCAATCATTTCCTCAATATTGTTATACTGGAATAACTGTGTAAGCTGCTCCAATTCATCAATTTTTAATTCTTCTATTCTATATGTACTCATAGCCCACCTTGTCCTAATTCTCAAAAATACGCATAGTATATATCATTATTGCCAAGTCTCAATCACTGCTGTTGATAAAATCCTCCATAATTCTTCCTGCTGTTCCATGCCATATCTTAAAATCTCCCATAAGGAATCAATTGCATCCGGCCCAAAGGTTTGCATATATGAGATATGCATATATATGGCACCTTGCCATAACAACTCGTATTCCTTGCGTGATAATGTGTCTGCACCATAATACCCCTGTAAAAAGGCATTTGCCAGATCAAAACGGTATTCCTTATCATGCGATTGTTTATCGAACTTCACAAACTGCATAATCAATGGCCACCCTAGACCCAAATATTTGGAACCAAGTCCTGCGTCATCCAAATCAACCAACACAACGCTACCATTATTTCTCATCATCGCATTATGCGGTCCTAGGTCGGTATGAATAAAACACTGCTCATATATGTCAAAGTCGGGAATTCCATCAAGTATTGCATCAAACTCTTTTTTAAAGCTTTTCTCATGGAACCAAGTATAAAACTTCGCTTTATTACAAGTTAACCCGGTTGGATAAGTATAATCTTTATAGGAATGGAGTTCTCTTGCTAATTTACCAAGCGCATCTTCGTCCTCAACCGTTTCCTCAAGCATTCTTCCCTCTATATACTCGATTAGGTAAAAATGATAATCGTCTATATGCAGATAGCTTTTTCCATCTAAAAGATAATATATCTTCGGCGCAATGCCCTTGCCATTACCTAAATATTCATGGGCTAGGACGTTTCCTTTTATTACTGTCTCAGAAATCGAATCTGGAAGACCTTTTAAAATAAATCGTTGTTCCTGACTGCGTGATATTAGATATATTAATCTTGATGATTCTTGATGAAATCTGTTCTCAATCTTACAATGATCATAACCCCAGTGTTTCATGATATAATTAATTTGTTGTTCCATGCTGTTTATCCTCCAAAGTTTATATCACTGCTTTGCACCAACCATAAACAAAATATCACTCTCGCAAAGCGAAAATTTGATATAAAAGAGAGTCAGGATTATACCTATCCCACATATGGATTATCCTCCTCAAGCACCCACGGAAGATCTGCTGCTATCTCTAATTGCATTATAGGAAGAGGGTGATTTTCTTCAACTAAATGGCATGCATTACTAAAAGAAACGTTAAAGTTATCGCTAATCTTATAAGTTAATTCCTCATCCCAATGAGATAAGGATGAGTTCACTGGCTTCCACGCACTCTCACCTTCAAGTACAGTGCCACAAAGGTGATAAAATCCCCCATAATATACAGTTTTATCATCATGAGAACAATTAACATAAACCTCTCGAATCTTCTTCATATCAATACCTAAACTGTCAAAAAAACAAGTAACCTCCTCAGGTAAAGTATCAACTGCTATTTCGTAGTTACGGCAGCCGCCACAATAACATCCAGAACTTACTTCGGATAATGACTGATAAAAATCTCTTGTCCGCTCAATATCAACATCTATTTTATAATATCCTAATTGAAATATCATCAATCACCATTCCCTTTCGTTTGCAGTTGCTAGAATAATCTTCCATATGCATATTTTATTTCAATATTGTCGAATTAGCAATCCCATATGCTATTTTATGCCACATAACAAAACAGCACCATCGTAACCTCACTAACATTACGATGGTGCTATCTCTCTCTATTATTCTTTTTTATACTCTAAAACATCTCCTGGCTGACAGTCTAACGCATTACATATTGCTTCAAGCGTTGACAGGCGAATCGCTTTTGCCTTTCCATTTTTTAAGATAGAAAGATTCGCCATTGTGATTCCCACCTTATCCGCTAGTTCAGTTACACTCATTTTTCTTTTTGCTAACATCACATCAATATTAATTATAATCGCCATATTCTCACCTCAGATCGTCAAATCATTTTCAGATTTTATTTCTATGGCATTCGTTAATAACATTTGAAGGATCGCTGCAAAAACAGTAACCACACTTGCAGCAAACACAATAATTAATCCGATCACCATGATACCAGGAGCGTCATCTAAGTCTGCTGTAATATAAAATAGTGGCATGCCCACCACATACAGACTCGTAAAAGTAAATGCTGCGTATTTTATATTCTTTAAGGCCTTTACTGATAAATCTGAAAACGCTTTGTCCTTGTCAATGTAGCTAAGTAGTAGTAACGTCTGATACAAAGCAAAATAGAATGGAAGTGTCGTTGCATAGAAAAAGAACATAATAGGATAAGCCAAATACTTAACCTGCGGCAACCACTCTGCATAAAAGCCTGCAAACTTAGGCAACACAAGGACACAGAATGCAAGAACTAAAGTTCCAAACAAAATAACCACTGCTTTTAAAAAGAGTGTTGAACATTTTTTCATAAAAACACCTCACCGATTTATTTACCTATTCATTCAATTGGCTATCAATTGATAGTACAATTATCGCTCATTATTTATTGTTTGTCAATAAATTTTTATTCTATATCGCTACTTTATTATTGTAATAACAACAAAGCAGCCATCCCCTCTCACATGATAGGGTGGCCGCTTTATTCTTATTCTATCTATTATTTATTCTTGCGTGATATCACCTAATACTTTGTAAAGAAGCTTATACAAAACTTCACTTTCTTCCTTGGATAACATCAAACAACTACCAATCTTATAGGGAATCTCCACTGCTACTTCTTTTAACTGTTCCCCAGTCTCGGTAATAGCAACGATTAACGTGCGTTCATCCTGTTTTGATCGTTCTCTCGTAATATACCCTTTCGACTCCAGTTTTTTTAACACTGGCGTAAGTGTCCCAGAATCCAGATACAGAAATTCACCAAGCTCTTTCACGTTTAACTCTTTTCTCTCCCACATAACCATCATGGTAATATATTGGGTATACGTCAAATCTATTTCATCAAGAAAAGGCTTATATTTTCTTACTATTTCTTTTGAGCAGGCATAGAGAGGAAAACATAGTTGCTTCTCTAATTTCAAAACATCATATTTATCATTCATTACATTTACTCCTTATCAATTTGCTTTAAATTCATGTGCATCGACTTTGATTAATATAGTTTAGCACAATTTAATTGTCTTTACAATTTGGAGAAGAGTAAAGTAATATAAGTTAATCATTTACTAAAGCAGTTCTCTCACTCTATCTTCTACCACTCCCATATCTTCTGTTGGCTCAAAACGCTCAACAACGTTTCCATCGCGGTCTACTAAAAATTTAGTAAAGTTCCATTTGATATCGTTATTTGAAGCATACTCTGGATCCATTCCTTTGAGTAAATTATCCATCATCACACCCTGCTCGGTTTCTAAGTCAAATCCTTTGAAACCCTGCTGTTCTTTTAAGTAACGAAATAACTCTGATGCTCCCTCTCCATTTACTTCAACTTTTGAATAAATCGGGAAGGTAATTCCGTATCTGGAATCACAGAACGTAGCAATCTCCTTATAACTTCCTGGTGCCTGATTCCCAAATTGATTACAAGGAAAATCAAGAATCACAAACCCCTCATTAGCATATTTTTCATACATATCCTGTATCGCATCATACTGTGGTGTAAATCCACACTCGGTAGCGGAGTTCATTATCAATAGTACCTTTCCCTTGTACTCCTCTAAGGTCTTTTCTGTTCCATATCCATCTTCTACTTTAATATTAAAAATGTTCATAATCGTTTCCTCGACTTTCTTATAATATTTCTTTTAACTTTTTCTCAATCTTATCAGCTGTTACTGTTGGGGCAAATCTTTCAACGACATTACCATTTCGATCTACTAGAAACTTAGTAAAATTCCACTTTACTTTACTTCCTAGAATTCCTGACTGCTGTGATTTTAGATAGTGAAAGAGTGGTGCTTCATTCGCTCCATTTACCTCAACCTTGGAGAATAATTTGAATGTCGTATCATACTTTAACTGACAGAATTCTTTGATTTCGGTTTCCGTTCCTGGTGCTTGATTACCAAACTGATTACATGGGAAATCAAGAATCTCAAAGCCATGTGCCTGATATTTTTTATAAAGATTCTCTAACCCTTCATACTGCGGTGTAAATCCACAACCCGTTGCCGTATTCACAATAAGCAATGCCTTTCCTTTGTAAGACTCCATCGATACTTCGTTACCATCTGCATCTTTTACTACATAATCATAAATATTCATCCTATTTCTCCTCCTAATATAATGTTGCTAAAACGTCAAGCGGATATTCGTATTCCGCCTCATTACATCACTTCACATGCTGCTAATGCCGCAATCGCTCCATCTGCTGCTGCTGTTGTTAACTGTCTTACGGTTTTGGTTCGACAATCCCCTGCGGTATATATTCCTTTGACATTGGTATAACAGTCTTCTTTTGCAATAATATATCCAGATTGATCTAAGTTTATTAGATTCGCAAATACTGCATTTTCAGGCATCTGGCCAATTGCAACAAATAAACCATCAATCGTAATTTCTCTTTTTTCGTTACTATCTTTCATCTCGACTTCCACTGCATCTAAACCATCTGTTCCAATCAATTTTGTAATATTGGTATTTAGAACAAACTCTACATTTTCCTTCTTCTTTAGAATCTCTAGTAGTTTTTGCTCTCCGCGAAACTGGTCTCTTCGATGAATCACATATACTTTATTGCAATAGTTGGAGAGAAATATAGCATCCTCCAAAGCAGTGTTACCGCCTCCTGCCACTGCAACGTCCCTACCTCGGTAAAAGGCTCCATCACAGGTGGCGCAATAAGAGATTCCTGCTCCTATCCATTCATTCTCATGTTCCAGTCCAAGTGGACGATTTTTGGCTCCCGTTGCTAGAATAATTGCTTTACACTCATAGTCACTTTGATTCGTATGCACAATCTTGTAATCGCCATGGTCTTCTATCGATAACACTCTTTCATATCTTAACTCTGCTCCCAGACCAATTGCCTGTTCATATAAGCCAGTGGCAAACTCATAACCAGATACCTGTTTAATTCCTGGATAGTTCTCGATTTCGGGTGTATTGATAATCTGGCCACCATAAACATTAGCTTCTAATACCAGAACACTTTTCCCAGCTCTTACACCGTAGATTGCTGCGGAGAGCCCTGCCGTGCCAGCTCCAACAATAATGATATCATACATTGTCTTATTCCCTTCCTGTCTCGTCTTTGAATGTCTTTGATTAAAACTCTAATAATCCCAATATTTCTTCTTTGCTTATCAACCCAACGGATTTGTTCACTACTTCTCCGTTATTTAAAACTAACAATGTTGGAATACTTCTGACTTTAAACTGTTTCATGAGTTCCTGCTCTTCGTCTGCATTAATTTTACCTACTTTAAATCCTTCAGCTTCCGAAGCAATTTCCTCTATAATAGGTAACAGTATCTTACATGGTCCACACCATGGCGCCCAAACATCAACTAGTATGGGTACTTCAGATTGTAATACCACTTTTTCAAAATTATCTTTTGTTATAATTATTGCGCTCATTGTTCTTCTCCTTAGATGATTTTATTATGTTATTAGTTAGTCAAATAGATGTTGTTTTAGTTGCTTTAAATTAAATTGTATGCAATATTTTATTAATTACATTGTGCACAATTTAATTTTAAATGTCAACACCTATTTATCTTATTTTTTAAATTCCTAAACCCTATAATATTTTCACACAAAATTCTCTCTCTATGATAGAATATACTTAACATAGAAAGTAAAATTATGTCTAATAGAGGAATGTAAGATGGAATTACACCAAATATACAAACCAATAACCGCCACTCCTTTTTACCGTGACCGCACACACATCGAAATTGAGCCCTGTTTAGAGCTTAAACCTTACATACGCTGCTTTTGGGGCAGTATAACGCCGTATCATCAAACTGCTTCGGCCAACCAAAGCTTAGTAATTCCTGATTCCTGCATGGATATCATATTTGACATTAATTTTACGTTGAATACCATTACAAGTAGTTTTTATGGTATCAATGATTCAACCTTTACAGTGGACCACGCAAATGATAAATCTATGTTAATATCAACCTTTGGAATTAGATTTTATGCCTGGAGTGCTGTCCTGTTCTCCGAAGAATCCATGAATCTCGTTAAAAATGAGCACTTTAGTGTAGAATATCATTTCCCAAAACTAAAGAGAGAACTAGAACCACTTTTATTTGAGATTACCAACATCTATCAAATTGTTGCAATTGTAGAAAAGTACTTACTTAACCTTATCCACCATAATAAGGAAAACACTCTTGTTATGAAAGCTGTTTCCGAAATACTACAAAGCAAAGGAAACCTTAAGATTTTAAACTTACATAAAGAACTTCATACGAGTACAAGGCAGATTGAGCGCTTATTCCGTGAATATGTTGGTATTTCACCAAAGCAATTCTCCTCCCTAGTACGATATCAATATTTATGGAATAGCATCGTAAATGAACCAAACTTTAATACTTTGGATAAAGTGTATCAACTAGGTTACACCGACCAGGCTCATATGCTAAATGATTTTAAGCGATTCCATACCATGACTCCATCCTTGGCAAAAGAATTAGCACTTAATTATGTCGCATTTTTACAATAATCTTTTGTCTTATTCTTATAAAATAATAGTTGTAAATCATATTGAGATGCTCTTTACTGCAAGATATGATTATCGCCATATACCAGGAATTATAATCGAAAAATTAATAAAGAAATGAGGTGTTTTTATGAACGATATCAGCTGTTGCGGAACCGATTGCTCAGCGTGTTACTGCTATGGCAAGATGTGTCAAGGATGCAATGAAGCACAAGGTAAAGTATTTCATGCACCTGAAGGACAACCATGCCCTATCTATGAATGTTCCGTGAATACGAAGAACTATCCGCACTGTGGTAATTGTGACAAAGTACCATGCGAGATTTGGGAAAAGACAAGAGACCCAAAGTTTACAGATGAGGAATTTAAGAAAAATGTCGGCGAACGAATGGCCAATATTAACAATATGAAAGGAGTCGAATAAACTATGAAATATTGTGGAACATTGATTGCTATTACTGATTTGGAAAAATCAAAGAAATTCTATCAGGAATTATTCGATATGAAGGTTGTATTGGATCTAGGCTGGAACGTAGTATTTAACGGTGGATTCTCCATTCAGCTTAATTTTGATCAAATAGCTAATTTCCCTAAGGAACAAATTATACAAAAACCTAATAATATGGAATTGTATTTTGAAGTTGATGACTTTGATGCATTCCTAGAGAAACTACGTACATATCCTGATATAGAATACTTTAGTGAGCCAACGCTATATGAGTGGCAACAACGCGGGGTCCGCATCTATGATCCTGATTATCACATTATTGAAATAGCAGAATCCATGGAAGTGATTGCTAGACGTCACTTAGCAGAAGGTCATTCTGTTGAGGAAACTGCCAACTTCATTCAACATCCGATAGAATTTGTCCAACAGTTTGTCTAGATACAAAGGGAAAAACTACCCAAGCATTAGATTAAAACAAAACGCTATAGCTAGCGTCATGCCTTGCTATAGCGTTTTTTCATTTTATTAGCAGCTTCTTTTAACTGTTTCGCCGACTCTTTAGGACATTTTGATTTCATAATTGCACTGACAACACAGATTCCCGCAATATCACTCCCATCCAATATCTCTATGTTTTCGATATTTAGTCCTCCAATCGCATTGACCGGAATTGGTACTGCTTGGCAGATATCTTGTAATGTGGATACCTTAGTTAATACTGTTTTAACTTTTGTAGTAGTGGGATATATGGCTCCAACGCCAAGATAATCAGCTCCTTGATCATATGCTTCCTTAGCCTGCTCCACCGTTTTTGCTGTTGCACCTACTATTTTATTCGGTCCAAGTATTTTTCTTGCTGCAGCCACCGGAATATCACTTTGCCCGACATGTACCCCCGCCGCATCCACTGCTGCCGCAACATCCACACGATCATCAATCAAAAGCGGAACCTGATACTGATCAGTCATTCTTTTCACTTTCTCTGCCAATTCGATATATTCTCTGGCGCTGATGTCCTTTTCACGAAGCTGAAGCAGTGTCACTCCACCTTTTAGTGCCTCTTCAATTGTTTTCAAAAAAGTCTCTTCTGTGTGATAAGTACTATCTGTAATCAGATATAATGTTGTATCCAAAACTTTATGCGCTTTCATTCCATTCCCTTACTTTCATCATTTTTTCTACCTTTTCCCATGTACAGGAAGATAACTCATCCATAAAGCGAACCTGGAATGTTCCCGTGCCTCTCCATTCTTTGGCCGCCAACTCTCCGCATACACCAAACATCACAGTAGCCAAAAGCACACCCTCCATTAGATGATGTTCGCTACAATAGGCTGCCGCCAGAACCGTCAGCATACAACCAGTGCCTGTAATCAATGACATCTGAGGGCATCCGTTTTCTATCAGATATGTACTCTCGCCGTCTGAAACTACATCCGTTTTTCCTGTTGCCAAGATGATTGCTTGGTAAACGCTTGCTAATTTGTGGATCTCAGTTAAACTATCCTTCTGAGTCTCTTTTGTTAGGATATCTTGTGGCCTTGCATCCACACCGCTCACTAACAGGTCTCTTCCTTCATTTAAACCTGCAAGTACTTTTATCTCTGATACATTCCCTTTAATAATCAACGGAGCATTTTTTTCTCGGTTTGACATAATCCGATATCTCATATTGAGAAATTCCGAGATTATTTTTCTCCGAAAATGACTACATCCAATTCCGACGATATCTAAAATAACTGGAATATTTCGCTTAAACGCTTCCTCTCCTGAGAGTAGAATAGAACGTCTTCTTGCATCGGTGATATTACCAATATTTAATGCTAGTGCTTTTGACGTAGCTGTAATCTCCTGGACTTCCATCGGATGTTCGGCCATAATCGGTCTCGCTCCAGTAGCTAATACGGTATTGGCACAATCGTGTATAGAGATAGGATTGGTAATACAATGAATTAACGGAGCTTTATTAGGTACCGTTTCCATGATTCTTTTCATTGTTTCTATATTAATCATTGTATTAATCACAGTATTAATCATAGTTATCCTTTCCTTCTCCTTTTTCACTCGGTAATGATACTTCCCCTAAGGTAACTCGCAGCCACAATCTCTACCAGCAAAAAGGCTGCTGCTGGAATTCCTATTGTTAATACTCCCTCCATATTTAGCACATTCTTTAATATGATATAAACAACAAAGCAGATGATAACTCCAAATATAGCGATTCCGATAGAATCCGCAGCTCTGTTTTCAGGGCGTTCTGTTACGGATGCGCCAAGAGACATCTGTAGCTTGCTAAGAAGTTTCGCCCGATTTAAGTATTTTAGGAATACCAATGCTACACTTCCACCAATCAACGTTCCACAGATAAAACTTGGAACATAGAAGAACCAAGTAAGATCGGTCCTACCCACTAACCCAGCCATCACCGGATAGGATACGACTGCTCCAATAAATCCAGTTCCAATTATTTCTCCAAGAACTGCATAAATCATACGCCCTTTCGCAACGCGGTAGAAGACTCCTGATAAAAACGCTCCAAATATGGCCCCTGTCAAAGCAAGAGGCGGAATTCCCATAAACATCATACGTATGATACCAATCAATATCGCACACAACAGCGCATACCACGGCCCAAGTAGTACAGCACAGATAATATTAATGAAATGAGCCATCGGGCACATCCCTTCTACTCTAAGAATCGGGGAAATCACTACTCCCAGCCCTACTAGCATTGCCAATAACACCATTCTTTGTATTGCATTTCTTTTCATAACGGTATCTCCTTCTCTGCTTCTCTTATATACTCTCCCGTAATATCAAATGCATGATTCATAGGCCCACTTCCCTTTCCGAGATTTAGCATTGCCTGCAAGGCTCCCGATATGTATGCCTTTGCCCGTTCCACTGCTTCATCAAGCAAAAACCCTTTTGCCAGGTTAGCCGCAATTGCGCTTGATAGCGTACAACCTGTTCCATGCGTATTCGGATTATTAATTCGTCTACCATGAAACCACCGAATAGTCCCCTCCCTGTATAAAAGGTCATTCGCATCATTAAACTGATGACCGCCTTTTACAAGTACCGCGCATTGATACTCCTTGCCAATTCTCCTTGCCGCTTCTTCCATATCATTTTTTGTCTTAATTTGCATTTGACATAACACTTCTGCCTCTGGAATATTAGGTGTAATCACTGTCGCATTAGGAAGTAATACTTCTTTAAGGGTTTGGATTGCCCCCTCGTCAATCAGCTTTGCCCCACTGGTGGCAACCATAACCGGATCTAATACGATATTGTCCGCATCGTACTCACTTAACTTCCCCGCTATTGCTTTCATCAACTCCGCTGAAGAAACCATTCCAATTTTTATTGCATCTGGCCTGATGTCTGTAAACACACAATCCAATTGTTTCTTTAAAAAGTCGGGAGTCACTTCCATTATCCCTGTGACGCCCGTGGTATTTTGCGCTGTAAGTGCGGTTATTACACTCATTGCGTACACACCATTGGCAGTCATTGTCTTTATATCTGCCTGAATTCCGGCCCCTCCACTGGAGTCGCTTCCGGCAATTGTCAGCGCTGTCCTCATATCATTCTCACTTTCCTCTTATTCTTCATAGATATTGACAATTTCCCCATCCAGAATCCGATTCATATTCTTCACCGCACAAAAATTGCCGCACATACTGCAGGTATCTTCCTTTTCTGGTTTCGCTTCCTCCCGATATCTACGCGCTTTTTCTGGATCCATACAAAGCCTGAACATTTCTTCCCAGTCAAGTTCTTTTCTTGCTTTACTCATCTGATAATCCCAGTCAGCAGCATATGGAATCCCTTTGGCAATATCCGCAGCGTGTGCTGCAATTTTCGAAGCAATAATTCCTTCTTTTACATCATTAATATCTGGAAGACGTAAGTGTTCTGCTGGCGTCACATAGCAAAGAAAGGCTGCTCCGCTTGCCGCTGCAATCGCTCCTCCAATTGCCGCCGTTATATGGTCGTATCCGGGTGCTACATCTGTAACAAGCGGTCCAAGTACATAAAATGGTGCACCTTTACAAATGGTCTGCTGAATTTTCATATTCGCTTCAATCTGATTGAGCGGCATATGTCCTGGACCTTCAATAATTACCTGAACATCCTGTTCCCATGCACGTCTTGTCAATTCCCCGAGTGTTACCAGTTCCTCTATTTGAGAAATATCCCCTGCATCTGCAATACATCCTGGCCGACAAGCATCTCCCAGACTCATCGTTACATCATACTCTCTGCAAATTTCAAGAATACGGTCGTAATGTTCGTAAAATGGGTTTTCATTTCCCGTCATTTCCATCCATGCAAATATAATGGAGCCCCCTCTAGATACTATGTTAGTAAGACGTTTTGCCTGTTTAAATCTCTGTGCTGTATGTTTGTTAATCCCCACATGAATGGTCATAAAATCCACCCCATCTTTTGCGTGCATTTCAACAATCTTAATCCATTCCTCCGATGTAATCTCCTTCAAAGGCTTATGATAATAGACAACAGCATCGTAAATGGGTACCGTTCCAATGATAGCGGGACATTCTTTTGTCAACTTCTGACGAAATTGCTGAGTGTCTCCATAAGAACTTAAATCCATGATGGATTCTGCTCCCATTTTGACTGCATCATTAACCTTTTTAAGTTCCATATCCAAATCTTTTACATCTCTTGAAGTTCCTAAGTTGACGTTAATTTTTGTTTTCAGCATTGAGCCGATGCCATTAACATCAAGACAGGTATGTAGTTTATTGGCTGGAATTGCTACCTTGCCCTCCGCTACCAGCTCACGGACTTTTTCTACATCCATGTGTTCCTTTTTTGCAACAATTTTCATCTGCTCGGTAATCATACCTTTTCTTGCAGCATCCATCTGCGTCATATACTTCATCTTTTCATTTCCTTTCATCTTCATCACAATGCAATCCTCGCGGTGCATTCCTATGTTATAGAAAATCATAAAACAATATCCTATAACACAAAAAAAACATCTGCTCCAACAAAGGAACAGATGCATATTAATAGAGTTCACTATAAATACATCCCTACGTTGGCATTATCCAAATCAGGTTATACAGGTCGAAGTTGATCACTTCCTCTCAGCCCGCCACACGAGCTCCCTGGTAATTTTTAGTTAAGTTTATCATTAATGATATAATTCGTCAATCCTACTTGATGAATTTTTATTCACTCAGTGTTGGATTATCACAAATACCAATAAACAGATTCGCACCATATGGAGAAGTAATTACATAAATGAATGGTCGGTTTAAAATCATAAATGCTTCATCTTCTGGCATAGCACCACCACAATAATCGATTTGCGTATAAGCAGATGCCTCTACCCCTTTTTCATCAATTCCAATGTGGGTTTCTTGTTTAATAGATGAAATATAACTCATATTATCAGTTATATTAGAAAAATCAGCATCCTTATCAAATGCACTTGTCACTCCTAATGATTTAAGCGTATCACTTAATTCAAAGGAATCGCCAAAACTAAGCTTAGGAACCTGCCAAGTTACCTTACCACTTTTTCCGTTATCATTTTTCAACATTTCCTCAATCTTTTGTGGGGAAGATAGTAGTTCATATACACTAACGCCTTCATCTGGTAATATAAAAGTCATCTTTCCTTGGTTTTTTAATCCCAAAGATGATAAGGTATAACCATCACCTTTTACAAAACCTGCACTTGCATAAATCTTATTCATATAATCACAAGACACCTTTTCTCCATTACTTAGATAGAACATATCTTCTTTTGTATTCTTACTATCAAAACGGTCTGTCCATTCATCATAAAAATAAACAGTATTGAGAATAGATAGTATCTGATCATCTGTAACCTTTATATCAGGTTCTAATGTTCCGTTCGTATTTTTCGCAATCCAATTGCCCATGGCTTTTGCAGTTGCACTACTGGAAAAATCAGCAGAATATACTGTTGCATACAAATTCTTTCCCACTTCTTCAATAAACTTATTTTTCCATGAAACTGATTCATCCATCCAAAGAGAATTGGCAATCTTACATTGCGCTATCTCATTTTCCATATATAATAGACGGTACAAATTGCCTGCTTGTTTTAATAATGTGTCTCGATCAGGAACTTCAAGTAACTTCATTAATTCTTCTTCGGTTTGCCCATTAGCACCTACCGTTGCAATTGTTAGCGCAAAATATAAGGACAATGGCGAGTAATTAAGATTCCCCTCTTCCTTGCTTGCTAACTCAGCTGTTGTTTTGTAAGCAAATTGATTAAGACCATCTATAAAAACATCTTTAACTGGATTACTTTCCATGACTACTTGACGTGTATCATAATCATTAAAAGAATACACCTTAGGTGAGGTTACTTCTCTAATTGCCTTTAATGCTATCTTATTCTCATGGAATGTCACCTTATTATCTGGGAAAAAATTCAGCACTATCCCAATAACTAAACCTAAACAAGCTGCTGCCACTACACCATACTTCCATACCGGAATCTTTCTTTTCAGTTTGTTATTTCCTGCCTCAACGATCAAATCATCCGGAACATTCGTAATCGCATCATATAATTCCTTATCTTTCATAAAGATAGCCCTCCTTTTCTAACACGGTCTTTAATTTTAGTCGTAAACGAAAGATTCGCCCTGCCAATTTATTCGGGGTGGTATGTACTTCTTTTGCAAGCATATTTACACTCTCTCCATACCAGTACCGCTTCATAAATAAGATACGCTCTTCTTTCGCGAGGGAATATAACCAGTCTGTAATAACATCCGTTAAAGCCGTTAATTCAACTTCCGCTTCCACATCATGATTAGATGGGATACAGTCCTCTAGTTCTGAAAGTAAGATACTAGCGCCAGTATCCCGTTTCTTTGCATGATTGCTGTGCCACAGATTAATGGAGAGATTACGGGTGATTCTTCCAAGATAAGCAAGAAGGCTATTAGGTTTGACTGGTGGAATCGTATTCCAAGCCTTCTCATAGGTATCATTGATACATTCCTCACTATCTTCGAGATTCAATAGAATATTATAAGCAATCTTCGACAGCATATGGCCATATTTGTTACTGCTTTGAACGATTGCTTCTTCCTCCCGCTTTTCATACAATAGAATTATTTGTTGATCCTCCATTACGGCCTCCTCCTTACCGGTTATTATTACCTCTAACTATATAGACAGTAAAAATGAAGAGATATTCGAAAAAAACAAATACAACAAAAGGCACCATTGAACTACATCAACAGCACCTTTGAATTTTTTATTATTTTATTTTACTCTTATGATGTATTGACAGTACACATAAATATTTTGTATTTTCTTAGCCTCGGAGCCACTAGGTGTCTTTATAACAGGCTGTGTTTCAGAAGGTGTAATAAATAACTTAAATGCAATCGCATCCTGTCCTACTCTCATATTGGAAATATTCTTATACTTAATTCCCCTTTGTTCAATTTTTAAGTAATTAAAAACAATGTCTTCTAGGTCTGCTCCTGCAAAACAACGAATGATTTCATTTTCATCATTCATATCAATAATTGTTTTTGCTTCTTCAAAACTTAATGCTGTACATTGAAACTCTCCTTCATTAATAATAGACATCACGTTCCTATTATCTACTAGTAGTAATGGTAGCCCTTGTTTCATAATATGACCTCCCAACTAAACTGAATGTTTCATTCGCCTATTTTGAGTTCTTATTCAAGTACACCCTAGCGTACTTGTGCTCAGATTAAGATTACATTACTATGTGCAAGTATTGACTAGTAAACAAAGTTGTCATAATTTAGTATATCATACTATATTTTACAGTTCAATACAAATTCACTTATAACTCTATTCAGTCATCTTACTCTGCACATACTCTTACTTAGGCGTGTATCAGTTGCCTGTATAGATTTCATATAGTAGTTATGCCCTTACCAAATACTAATCCTTACATTATATGAGAAAGGAGGGTCTACTAGACTTATAAATCACTTGTATTTCATAATTATAAAATTCAACATGACTATTTTCCATAATAGTTAGCAATAAAGTCAGCAAAATCATCGCTCACTTCATATCTAGAAAGGAATTGCATATTTACATAGTAAGGAGAATCATAATATATACCACTTTGATTATAGATTCTGATTGTGATAGGATTAGACAATGCTTCTCCCGCTGAGCCCTCGCTTGGTTCTACCGAACCTGAACCCGAATCAGTGTCACCCATATCCATCATATCGTTTGCTGATGTGGCTTCAGATATTTCTAACGGCAAATCATTGGCATTACTAGTATGATCGGGTGCAGAATCAGGTTTATCAACAGGTGTCTCAATAGGTGTTTCAATATCCTTACCACCACCATCCACGCTATTAAAATTAAACAATTTGTCAAAATACTTATCACTAGAATTCTTTAGTACAGAATAATAGCTGTAGAACTTAGCAATCTCTTCCTGCTTCGTTATTTCGGCCCTAATATCCGTCTTGTTTTGCAACTTACTCTGCTCGGAGTGAACGATAAACTGCACTTTTAGAATATCTTCTGCTTTGGTAATTCCATGCAAAGTCAGATACTTAACCGAATCTTCATCTTGATTATTATTATAATTTTCAAATGTAAAAAACTTAAAAAGCTGATAGTTATTGTCCACTTTTACTGCAACTACCGCCTCTGATCCCGCCGGCAGATAACGGTATACTCCTTTGCCCTTTAGGCTATTATCTGAGCTAATGGTGATATCTGTAATCCTTTCTCCAATATCGCCTTCCTTTACTGCATTAGGTAATCCATATTCCTTTCTCAAACTATCCGGAAGCAATATATAATGCTTATCTTCAATTCGAAACTGATTCACAAGCGGCGCAACTGCATCCTCTCTTAAGTCATCCTCCTCAGCAAAATCCTCCTCCACCAAATCATCCTGAGATGGTAATTCCGAATTGTCTTTTCCCAATAATAATTGATAAGTGAATAATCCTCCTGCTAATAAAACCACCAACGCCAATGCAGGAATTGCTTTTCTAACCATAGATAACGTCATAAAGCTCCCCTTCTTTCTCTTCTCAGAATCCAAGATGCTGTCAAACATTCTCTCCTTTTCCTGCTCACTAGGCTTAACTTGATCAAAAGCGAGCTTCAAATTTTCTTTTTTCAATCCAAATCACCTTCCATTTCCATTTTCAAAAGCTTTCTTCCTGAATGAAGATAGCCCCTAACTGTGGATTGGTTCTTCTTTAATATCTTAGCTATTTCGACAGTGGAATACCCTTCATAGTAGAACAAATAGATCGCTGTTTTGTATTTGGCAGGCAGCGCCAACACCTTACTAAGACTACTGTCTGTATATAAAGGCTGCTCAACCGCGATTTCTTCTACCTGATTAATTCCTACTGTTTTTGACCACCAATGCTTAAAATGATCCTTACATAAATTCGTTGCTGTCCTAATCAGCCATGCTTTCTCATGCTCTTCACTTTCAAATATCGTTTTATCTTTCATAAGCCGTATAAATGTGTTTTGAACCATATCCTCTGTATCCGGCTTATTTTTCATATACATAAAGCAAACACGATAAACAGTATTCACATGACGATTATAAAGTTGTAACATTTCTTCATCCGTACGTAATAAAGAAGTCTGCAATCGACTACCTCCTTTCATTAGTAATACGATTGAATATGTTAATACGTTTGGTTGTTTCAATCAATTTTTTCTAATACTAATACCCAATCCTTCTCCGTAGCTGGAGGTACACAAAGACACTGCTTCGCTGGTAACGTCTTATAGTAACTAAGTTCCCCATTGCTTGGATTAAACCAACTTGCCTTAATGATACTTCCTCCAAACACGTCCAAATTAGCGAGTATTGGTTGTCCTATCGGTGTATAGATATAGGCGTAATTATTGCCTCGTCCCGCGCTTTGATAACTCGTTGCCGTTGCGTGTTGTTCAACAATCTCAGGAAATGGTCGAAAAGAATAGTAGTCATACATCATTCGAAGTTGAAATAGATATTTCATCTGTTCGGCACCTGGGTGATTCATAACTTCATGCCAATTGTATGCCCAATAAGAATCTGCGTTTGTTTTGAAGGCCCAGGTTGCATGATTACCATATACATGTCCGCAAACACCCTCCATCAGATTCCAATATGCGTTATTTCTAACATCCTGCGCATCCCACAAAACACCCAGCTCAGCTTTGAAGCAAACCGGATGGTCTTCATACCTAGGTTCTCCATCTATCACAGGTTTGTTCTCTCTTTTCTTCGTTTTCCTTAAGAGCTGATAACTATCATAAGCTTCAATACCATGACCTGACTGAACCATATGAAAATCAATATAGTCTTTATTACATACATAATCAACGGAGGAGCATGTACCGTTCGGATGGAAGGTCATAAGATGAACATCATCCACTTCTTTAATCCCTCTAGCCATAGAGTCAATAATCGCACAATGCTTGTCTGTCTCTAAAGGACGGTCTCCTCCTATTATCCAGATAATGTTCCAATTATTGCGATAACGGTTGGCCAACCATCGACCATAGACATAGGCATTCTGTTCATCAAATATTTCTGGCCCCTTCCCCCATTTGAGGTTATACTTATCTCCCCAAGTTGGTAAAAGCCCAATAAACAAACCTTTGCTTGCCGCAAGTTGAATCGTGTCATCAAGATGCTTCCAGTAGTCTTGTCCCTCTTTTATGCATGGTTTGCAAGGGTCATATTGTCCCTCTGTTTTTTCTAAAGGTCTATGTCCATAAGCATTCGGCGTTTCCAGACCATCGAATTCCGCTAGGGCCACCACTTGAATAACGTTAAATCCTTGATTCTTTCTAACTTCCAGGTAATACTCTATTTCACTTATTGTTAACTGATGTACCATTTCCCAGGCAGTGTCTCCAAGATAAAAGAAGGGACTACCATCCTCCCACATCAAATAATTCATTTCCTCATGTACTTTCAATTTCATTATAAACCCTCCTTCATAGTTTCGCGCAACATTGCACCTTCTAGTAACTGATAAAACATAGCTTCGTCTTTCCATCCAATAGCCACATCCATAAGTGTCCCGTTTTCCTTATCAATGATCGTATTTCCTTCGTCATCTATCGATAATTGTAATTGCTCGATTACAAAGCAATCTGGACACACCAAATACATGATAGGAGCTACATCAAACAGAACGGAAGTTTCATAATCCACGTCTTGAGCTTGTTCGTTCCAATCACAGTTCAACCACCAATTCTTATAGTTCTCTATAACTGCTTTTATCAACGGATCATTATGTGAAAGAATACGCTGATATTGTTCTCCTTTAAAGCGTAATAATCCACAGTTATCAAGTGGAAAAATAACCAAATTAGAAAATAACTGATAGAGCTCGCGACAGGATGGAACATCCAATCTTACATTAGTTTCCGCTACAGGAGTTGTATCGCCGTTATATCCAATATGTATGCTACCCTGCATTCCAAGTACTTTAATTCTTTCCCCCATCTGAGGGTATTGTTTCGCTGCGTTTGCTATGTTAGTGACAGGCCCAATGGACAGCAAGACGATATTCTCCACCTCGCTCATTTCACCAATTGCATCTTCGATATCATAGCGAATAATCCCTTTATATTTATCCAAATCAAAATCTTTAACCCATCCTGCTTGTGGTCCATCCCAGCCGCTCATTCCAGGTTTGACTGCGATTGGAATATCTTCTCTGCCCACCGTTTGCAACAATTTTGCTACCAATTTACTTTGATACATAGTATCATAGGTAACAATTGTAATAAGTTTAATATCTATTGCATCCAACTTAAGTAATAAGGCCAATGCCCAAGTATCATCGATATCTCCACCAATATCTGTATCCAAAATCACTGATTGTCTATTCACCCTATAGATTCTCCTTTATTCTTGTTTTTTCTACTTTCTCAAATGTCGGCATTCCTTCCTGGGCTCCAAGCTTTTCCGTTGATAAACTAGCCGCAACATTGGCAAATTGAATTGCCTCCTCTAGGTCTTTACCCAAAGAAAGCATATAGGTCAAGGCGCCATTAAAGGTATCTCCCGCTCCAGTTGTGTCGATTACCTCCGTTTTTCTAGCTTTCACCCTTATAAGACTATTTTTTTTCGTACTGGCAATAACCCCCTCTGCGCCCAGGGTTATGATTAGTTTTCCGCCAAACTCTTTCACCATCTTATCTAAGGAATCTGTATAGCCAAATAATAGCTCTGCCTCGTGTTGGTTTGGTGTAATATAATCAATAGAATTCATAATATTGGCAGCTATTTCTCTTGCCGGTGCTGGATTATATACAATTCTCTGACCCCGTTGTTTTGCTCGCTCAACGATATGTGTAATCGTTTCATTTGGTATTTCATTTTGAATTAAAATGGTATCATAGGTCTTTAATTCGCCATTAATAGAGTCTATATAAGAAACATTCACCTCATTATTTGCACCAGGCACCACTACAATGGTATTATCCTTCTCGCCAATTGTGATAAAAGCTACGCCAGTTGTGACACCCTCTATTCTTTGAATGTATCTGGTGTCTACTCCTTCTTTCGCTAACTGTCTGATTAACCACTCCCCCTGACGATCCGCTCCAACACAGCTAAAGATCGTCACTTCTCCTCCAAGTCGTGCAATTGCAACCGCTTGATTCGCTCCTTTTCCACCTATTCCATAATTCACATCATATCCATGTACCGTTTCGCCTTTTTTAGGTATCCTTTCAGCTTGTATAAACTGATCATAATTAATACTTCCAATAACTGCTATCTTCATAAAGAATCCTTTCCCGGTTAAACGTTTAACTTCATAAAAGTTTATCTAGTTGATCTTCTTATAATTAACGATGTGTCAAGTTTCTTGTGTACCTTTTGCAAATTTGATTTACCTAACTCATTATTCATCGAATGATCGATAATTTGGAGTGCTATATGCATCGCATTATAACCTATATCATAGATTGGTTGTCTCACTGTTGTTAAGGGTGGTGTGATTAATTCTGCCATATAAATATCATCAAACCCAACAATTCCAACTTGATCAGGTATCTGTATATTATGCTCATGTAGCGCTTTAATCGCGCCGATAGCTATCAAATCATTGCCGCAAAAAAGTCCGTCAAAAACTTTATGCGATAATATTAGCTCGTTCGTTGCCTGATACCCACTTTCTATGCTGTAAGTGCACTCAATACTCCTCATTGCCTTATAAGTTCCAAACTCTTCACATGCTCTTTCATAACCATTATAACGAGCTTGGCTGGTAGGCAGATTCATTGGTCCCGATAGATGGATAATTTGTTGATATCCTCTTTCATATAAATATTTCACTGCATGGTAAGAGCCTAATTCATTGTCAGTAGAAATTGCTCCTGACAGCCCCTTACCTTCCATTGGACGATCCACCGTGACAAGTGGTATATCTAATTTTTCAAAGTATAGGTTATTATTTTGGCTATGACCCGATGCAGTCAGGATTATAGCTTCCACCATTTTTTCCCGAAGCATTTCAATAGATTGCTGCTCTTTTGCGATGCTATTATTTGTGTTGCATAATATTACATGGTAACCATGTTCCTGCGCACAATCTTCAACCCCTTTTGCCAATTCAGGAAAAAATGGGTTTCTTATGTCTGGGAGAACCAATCCAATCGCTTTCGTCTTTTTAGTTTTCATGGAACTTGCTAAACGGTTCGGAACATAACCCAGGTCCTCGATTGCTTTTAACACACGTTGTTTAGTATCCTCACCAATTCTTTGGTCCTTCTTATTAACAACCATAGACACGGTTGCAATCGAAACATTAGCATATCTGGCTATATCCTTAATGGTAACTTTCAACTTTCTCACTCCTGCTATTTTCTAGTTAAACGTTTAACCTATTATAGCAGACTATACTGAAATATTCAATATAGCCACTATTAATTCTCTATTACTGAATGTAGAATAAAATTATACAAGCAAAATCTAAGCGTGAGCTAGCGTAGGAAATCTTAACTTTTCTTTCTCAAACTCAATAAATACTTTCCCTTTAACAAAAAATGTTGTATTCTCTTCGATTATCTCTGTAACCGTATAATTCTCCTTATTCGGTGGAACAAATCCTAAGACAACTCTATTAATCTCATTGCCAAAGGCCTCAATTACGTCATCCAAATCAACTTTCTCCGTTGAGAAAATACTATGAATTAAGACTTCTTCATTCTCAATCTCTGAAACAACATAAGCTTTGGTTATTTCATCATAGTACACATTGTTCTTCATAAACTGCGTCAGATAGAACATATATAGCCCTATATTGTTTATTAACTCAAAGGAACTAAAAGGTATACGATTTTCAATTGCGCTTTCAATAATATCCCAGTCTTTTTTATTTTCCATAGATACCTGTCTTACTCTACGCTCACTTGTAATCGTTACCGACTTCGTGTATTGATACTCGTTAGCTTTCTGGTAACCAAACTTCGGATAAAACTCAACTACACTATCATTGGCATACAAATACATTCCGTCTACTTGGTGTGCATAGTCTTGCTCAATTTCATTTATAATTCTCCGAATAAACCCTTGATTTCTATATTTTTCATCCGTCATTACCGTACCAAGTTGAAGAAAGTGCTTTCCCTTCCCGTTCCACATCATATCAATAATATTCACCGAGACATTTGCCACAATGATCCCATTATGCATAATCGAATAAGGGATATAATCTTCTCTCCAATATCCATTTTGGTACCAATCCTCAAAATCCAGTGAAAATGTCCTTTTTGCTAACTCATTAAAACTCTTTCTTAACTGATTATCGTTATGGTAATGCTTGATTAGCTCGTACATGTTTCATCCTCCTTAATACCTACCGGATCTATATGAAAATATCAACTATTCTCATACGTTGTCTTTTTATCTTTATCTTTTCATTTTACCATAATGACCCTATTTTTTCCACAACATATACTAATACCCGTACCCTACAAATTCTTATAAAAACACAAAAGGCACTGACTGAACTTAATCAGCAAGTGCCCATTTCAAACCATATATTACTCTGCAAAATTAATCTTATCCAAAACGATTTGCTCATTTTTCACATGTACTGTACCATCTGCTTCCACTAACTTGAATGTTAATTGATGTGTCGTATCATCAAGCCATCGGTCAAATTCTACCGATACCTCACCTTTCGCTTCATACCCTAACTCATTAGTAAAGTTCTCAAGAACTTCTCCTTCTGATACGTTATAAGAATTTATATAATCCCATTCTTCCTCATAATCGCTAATACGAATCTTCCAAACAAGATCATCCTCAATATACCTATCTTTATAAAACATCGTGAGCAAAGTTCCATTATCGTTCCAATAAAGCTCATACTTCTTACTATCACGAACATGTAGATTTGGCGCTTCTATCCAATAGATCCCGGTTTCTTTCTCATAGTAAACACTTGCTGTGCCTGCTTTCCCCTTCGCCTCTTGCACCAATTCAAGCTTCCCCATCACCTGCATCGCCCAGATTTCTTCTCTCGAAAAGTACAACACAAGTGCCATTATGGCAATCAATATCGCCACCACCAAACCAAAGTTAACTATAATTGTTCGGTGATACTTCTTAAATAAAGACCTAATCGCGCGCTTTTCACTAATTACATTGTGCTCCAAGTGTAATGGTACAGCCTCTTCAATATCTTTCGTATCCTGATTGAATTCATTAATCTTATTACTACACTCTACACATTCTTCTAGATGCTCATGAATTGCCTCTTTCGTTTCTTCCATAACAGCATCGTCCTCATAGAGAGGATACAAATCCCAAAACATATCACAACTTAGTTTCATGGTTCCCCTTTCTAATCCTCTTATTTGGAGTGCTCACTAATTGAGATAAACAGATATCCATAAGTACCTTCCGTTCGTGTAAATCTAGAATCCGATTCGCTTCCCACATACGCATAATAAGCATACTCCCCCGCAGGAATCTGAGTTACTTCTTGATACTCTCCCTCAGTATACAGATATAGCTTCGCTTCCTTTAATTCGAATGTATCCCTAACTTGCTCATACGGCATATACTCCACATGGTAATAGGAAAATTCCAGAGTACTGACCACATCCTTATCATAATAATCTAACATCTCAATGTAGTCATAAAAATTACAATAATTTTGCTCCTCCACTTCTTGATGCTGATCCTCAACTTCAGTAACAAATACACGATACGTTCCATCATATTGGAGTTGATATTCTTTCCCTTCATCATAAATATAGATAGTGTGAAGGCCAGGTTTAAAACTAATCTCGTTTCCATCTTCCATTAAACAAAAATCCACTCCAGGTACAAGTCCTACTAACCTTACCTTCGCATCCTTCGAAAACTCACATTGCTTTGCCACCTCAAGTAACACTGACTTTTCCTGTTGAAAACGGTCTTTTCCCTTATATTTCGATTCAAACCTTAATACTTCAGGATAATTTCCCCGACTCCAGGTAGAGATAACCACAACTCCCATAAAACCAAAAAAAGCAAATATGACTGCTGCAATAATCATTCTAACAGCTGACTGCCGCCTTTTTGTACTATAGGGCCTCGCTTCTTGAATATATTGTTCTTGAAGATAATTTTCCGAGGCCATCCCGACATACTGCTGATAGTATTCATCACAGTCCCTGCATTCTTCTTTATGCTTTTTAATAAAACGACTGCTCTCTTCACTAGTAAGCTCATCATGGTA
Source organism: Bacillota bacterium (assembly GCA_023434365.1). Taxonomy (GTDB): domain Bacteria; phylum Bacillota; class Clostridia; order Lachnospirales; family Lachnospiraceae; genus KM106-2. The sequence continues at coordinate 41,665 of JAEYSV010000061.1, forward strand.
TACAGGTAACAAGTCCCGAAATATACTACACTCTCTTTTCATCTACTTGCCTCCTTAGTTGTTGCCTGGCCCGAAAATAGGTAACTCTTGCCCAAGATTCTGATTTACCCATCATTTCAGCGATTTCCTTTAGCGATAACTCACCATAATGCTTTAGCATAAATACTTCTCGGTAAACCTCAGGTAATTGATTCAATATCTTTAACAACTCAACATACCCTTCTCGTTCTATTAAGGAATTGTCCTCATACCGCAGCTCATACTTTGTCATGTCATCGGTTAACAGATATTTCTTTTCTTTTCGAAGGTAATCGTAATAACAGTTTCTCGCAATCTTACATAGCCAGACTTCAATTTTACACTCACCATGAAACTTACGTATGCCCTTAATTCCCTTATAAAATGTCTCTTGTAATAAATCCTCTGCAATTTGTTCATTCAGAGAAATACTAAGTAGATATTTATAGATCATTTTTGCATGGGTGGTGTATATCTCTTCAAATTGCTTCAAGTTCTGCCCCCTCTTTTCCTTTGTACTCAAAGCTATATCTATTAGACGAATCTTACTTATCAAATGTTACATAAGATTTATTTATTTTTTCTGCCCTATACTCTCTCCAAAATAAACGCAACAACATCCTTCTTATTTATAACCACCTGTTCCATGCTATCCCGGAATCGAATTGTCACCTGTCCATTTTCAATGGTGTTATCATCAATCGTAATCGCAAATGGAGTCCCAATGGCATCCCCTCTGCGGTATCGTTTACCAATACTTCCCGCCTCATCGAAGCTTGCCATCACATACTGGCTCAGCATCTGATAAATGTCTTTCGCTACTGCCGAATGCTTCTTCTTAAGTAATGGTAACACATTCACCTTAATTGGAGCTAGTCTAGGTGGCAGAGTTAAGACAATTCTTTTATCCGACTCGCCGATCGTTTCTTCTTTGAGATGTTCAAACAGTAGGGCTAACACAATTCGATCTAATCCATATGTTGACTCAATCACATAGGGAATAAACTTTTCTGAAGATTGCTCATCAAGATACTCCATTGATTTATGCGAAAACTCCTGATGTTGTCTTAGATCAAAATCCGTACGGTTGTGCGTTCCGTTGATTTCTCCCCATCCAAATGGAAAGGCATACTCGATATCGCAGGCAGCTTTTGCATAATGAGCTAATTTTTCATGGTCGTGGAATCTTAACTTATCTGCTGGAATTCCTAGATACTTAAAAAATTCAATTCCATATTCCTTGAAATACTCGTAAGTCTCCTGATCCGTCCCTTCTTTGCAAAATGTTTGATATTCCATCTGTTCAAACTCGATAGTTCGGAAAGTAAAATTACCTGGCGTAATTTCATTGCGGAATGCTTTTCCAATCTGTCCAATACTAAAAGGCAGCTTTGCCCGCATCGTTCTTTGCACATTCAGATAATTCACATACTCACCCTGAGCATTTTCTGGTCTAAGATAAATTGTCATCGCATTATCCACAGTAACCCCTCGCCTGGTGCTAAACATCAGATTAAACTGTCGAATCGGGGTGAATTCCAATTTTCCACAAACCGGACATGGCACCTTATATTCAGATATAAAATGATTCATCTGCTCTAAAGTCATCGCATCTGCAATAGCATTCGAATCAAACTGGTCGATCAGATTATCTGCTCGATGTCTGGTTTTACAATGCTTACAGTCAACTTGCGGATCAGAAAAACTTGATACATGCCCACTTGCTTCCCATACCTTGGGGTTCATTAGAATATCGGCATCTACCTCATAACTGCGCTCCCTCTTTTGGATAAAATAGTATCGCCACGCATCCTTAACATTATTTTTAAGTCTGGTTCCAAGCGGACCATAATCCCAAGTATTGGCCAGCCCCCCGTATATCTCACTTCCTTGAAAAATAAATCCATATTGATTACAGTACGCCACCAATTCTTCCATCGTAAATACTCTTTGTTCGCTCATAATGACTCCTCCTTCAATTCCGAACAAAAAAGTGTCTTCGACACTTCAACTCCCCTAGCCCCTCATTCATGAGGGGAATTTGGGGTTTCTTTTTGTGTCACTTTGATTCATAATAGTCGTATGAATAAATTACAAAAAATATTTAATGACC
>JAEYSV010000035.1 GCA_023434365.1 Bacillota bacterium
AACTTCATCCAAGCGAGAGCGTGTTGCGAATGAACTATGCCTTGCATCACGATTCACAAACAGAATTGTGCAAATTGACGAACTATAATTTTAATAAGGGCTTTTGACGCCCTAATCCTATATCATAAAAAAGAAGTACTATTTCTAGCACCTCTCTTCCCTAGGCAATGTAATAATAAATTCGCTGCCCTTTCCTAATTCACTTTTCGTTTCAATATTTCCATCATGCGCCATTACAATTGCTTTCACAACCGATAAACCAATTCCAGACCCTCCAGTACCACGGTTTCTAGAGATGTCTGTTCTATAGAGATTCTCGAAGATATTATCCAAATCTTTTTTTTCAATTCCTATTCCAGTATCCGCCACAATGATCTCTACTTTATCACTATAAGGTATTATAGATACAGCTATCTTCCCACCATCATCAGTATATTTGACTGCGTTAGACATTAAGTTAACAATTACTTGTATGATCTTGTCCTTATCTGCAAATAGTTCATAAGATGCTAGATCGGTCTCTAATTCAATATTTTTCAATCTGATTTCAGGTAGAAAATTGCATATAGTTTGCTCTACTGCTGTTGATAATTCGAACACGGATTTGTGAAGAACCAGATTATCATCCTCGATTTTTACCAGCTTATCGAGGTCCGATATCATCCGAGTCAGTCGTAATATTTCTTCCCTACAGCTTTCTAAACGTGCTTCTGTTGGCTCCCATATACCATCTATCATGGCTTCTAGAGTTGACAGTAATGTAGCGAGCGGTGTTCTGAATTCATGTGCATAATCTTTAGCCATTCGTTTCTTTAAGCTTTGCTGTCTTTTTAAGGTATCCGCTAGATTATTAATACTGTAGATCAACTGATTAATTTCTTTCGTTTTTGAATCAAGGTGTATTTTATTGGCATAATCTCCAACTTCAAGCTGTCTTGTTTTCATGATTACTTTTCTAATCGGATTAGAAATTCTGTTGGCAATAAAGAATCCGACAAAACCAGCAAGAACTAAAAATACAATTGCGATTCCAATATAAATCTGATTTAATACATTTAAAAAATGAATATCCTCATCATTATAGTAAAATGGTCCATAATAACCTAGTGTTACTACTGCTACTTTTTGATTACTCTTAAACACATCATAATTTTTTTGTACATATTTCCCTTCAAAATTGGGATAAATACTAACCATATGATTTTGCATACTAACTATCATGTCATCACACATCTGACTATCAACGGTACTCATGCAGAATAATTCCTGCCCTTTTGGGTTGCTCACCATAAGAATCAGCCCTTTAGAAAGTGCATTCATTCCAATATTGTGTAAAACCTCTGTACTTGGCACTTTACCATTTTCGCCAAATTCGTTGGAGATCATATACACAATATCTTTATTCTTTTGCTCTTGTCGTTCCATAATATAGCCCTGAAACTTTTGATCAAAGAAATAATTCGACACAATCAACAAGGAGGAAACCAAGAATAAGGATAATAATACATAGGAAAGAGTTAACCTTAGTTTTAGACTCATATTCATTAATGATTCCTTCCTTTCCTCCCTTATTTTACTTAATAGTTATCTCCAAACTTATAACCAACACCACGAACTGTTATGATATAAATTGGATTAGTTGTATCATCCTCCAGCTTACTTCTTAGGTTCTTAATGTGCGAGTCAATCGTACGCTCATATCCATCATATTCTACACCAAATGCTATCTCAATTAATTCTTCTCTGGTAAATGTTTTCTTAGGGTATTTGATCATCGCACAAAAAAGTTTAAATTCATTCGGGGTAAGACTGACGATTTTGCCGGCCTTCTTTACTGTATAAGCGTTTAAATCAACTTCTAAATCATTATTATTCCAGCTCATTGTATTAAATAGAGGTAACACTCCATCGTCGGAACGGCGAAATAAGCTGTTTACTCTCGCAACCAATTCACGTGGGCTAAATGGCTTCGTAACATAGTCGTCTGCCCCTATTTCTAGTCCTGTTATCTTATCATCCAGATCTATCTTAGCAGTAAGCATAATAATAGGAACCCTTGATGTTCTTCTTATTGCTTTACATACTTCTTCTCCTGAAAGCTTTGGTAGCATTAAATCAAGCACCACTAAGTCAGGGTTTTGCTTTCCAAATAACTCTAATGCTTTTTCTCCGTCCTGTGCCAAAATTACCTCATATCCGGATTTTTCAAGATATGCGGTCACTGCTTCAGCAATTTTGACCTCGTCATCTACAACAAGCACCTTTTTCTTTGTATCTTTCATAATATATTCCTCCATTACTATTGTCTTAGCATGGGGTAAAAGTAACTGTGCGTCTGTTATCTACTACCTTAAAACTATTAGGATTTCCAATTCCCAAATATAATCACAGCTTCTTTTAAAAATTCCATTGATATTGAAATATTCTCTTGGTCAACAGTTTTGTATTCTTCAGAAATTGGAACTGGGTTACACCCACCTCTAGTTACTTCTACATCACTTGCACTAAAGCGGTTTCCACAGTTTTGACATACAAGCGCATCACCTTCCTGCACATAATAGCCTCTTCCAGAGTTATAACATACTTGACAGGTATTAAATGCCGTCCTGATCGTTCCATCTGGAGCTTTCAGTGCAAGAACTTCTAACTTGGTACCATCAACTTCAAGACTATAAAAGCTTGCCTTTTCTGTAATATCTGTAATGGGTATTAATAAATCACCATTCTCAGCAAATTGAGATTCCATTACATTACCTACTTGCTGGTTCTCTTCTTTACCATTATTAGAAAATAATGCTGCTGCTATTGCAATAACTGCTAATCCTAATGCGACAATAGCTAATTTGTTAATTTTCATGTTCTTGTGTTGATTATTTCTGCTCATAGTAATCTCCAATCTTTGATATAATAAGTCAACTTCTTTCCTTACTATATCGCTGTTTTATGGAGATATCATGTAGAACTAAAGAATTGTTTCCGATGATTGTATAATGATTTATAACCCAAATTCAACGATAAAAATACCGAGATACAAACCGAGGTACAAATCGCTATCATAATTGCTATCTGGTACATGATGGCAGTGGTTGGCAGTGTTCCTGACAAAATCTGTCCTGTCATCATACCTGGTAAAAAAATGATTCCCATACCTACCATAGAATTGAGAGTAGGAATCAATGCAGTTTCTAACGCATTATTTGCAATTGGTTTTAGAATATCTTTGGGCTCTACTCCAAGATTAAGCAACGTATTGATTTTATTTTTTTCTTTATTTACTGAGTCCATAAACGTCTTTAACCCAATACTTACTCCTGTCATCGCATTCCCAATAATCATACCGGCAAGCGGCACTGTGTACTGTGGATTGAATATTGATTTGTTTACGACGGCCATTACGAAAAATATCAAAACAAATAAACCGGAAGACGTTAATGATGCCGCAAGAGCAATTTTGAATTTCTTATTCAGATCTTTTCTACTGCTAATAACCCGATGCGCTGAAAACACTAACATTATAGCTAAGAAGATTACTGTAAATGCAGGGTTTGGATTCTTAAACATATATTGAAGAATATACCCGACAATTACAAGCTGAACCGTCATCCGCAGGCTGGCGATAATTAGTAGCTTGGTTTGATTGATTTTTGACCGCTTCATAATTAATAATACAACAACAAGCAATACATAAATCAATAAAAATTGTAAAATAGTAAGTGTTGCAATGCCTTCCATTCTATCCCTCCTGCCTATTTATTTCTATTTTTCTTTCTGCAAAGGTTTCCACAATACTTTTATCATGACTCACTATGACAAGATCTATATTCTTTTCTTTACAGAATTCTGTTATGTTGTTCATTACTTGATGACTAGTTTTTTCATCAAGTGCTGAAGTAGGTTCATCTAGCAGTATCACTTTTGGACAAAAAGATAAGAAAATAGATAAGTAAATACGTTGACGTTCTCCTCCGGAACAGGTTGATGTATTTTGATTCAGTGGTACATTGACAAGACAAAGCTCATTCATATACTTGATCCACTCACTATCTGGTGCGGACATTTGCCGTAAAGAATAAAAAGTATTAAAATTATCAAGGATACTTTCATCAAAAAGATAGGTTTCTTGAGAAACCAGACTTATATCACGACGTAGGCTGATAGGGTCATATTCAATTAACGACTTACCGAGGTAGAATATCTCCCCAGCATCCGGACTGATTGTATTATTCAATAATTTTAGTAACGTGCTTTTTCCGCTTCCACTCTCGCCAACAATAAAGTGAATTTTTCCTGGTTCAATATTGATATTATGATATGCTAATCTTTGCTTATAAGTTATGTTGTCTACAAAAAACAGAGGTTCGTTCAATCTTTTCACTTCCTTTCCCTTAATGATAGTTGATTTTTTTACTACTGTCTTAGCTTTAGTATACTCTAATTAGTCGAATAAGTAGCATAACATTTTTGATTATCTTAACCGATTTCTTTTATTTATAGAGCTAAGTGCCTATACAGCAATTGGTATTCAATGGTATAATTAACTATCAAGATTAAAAATTATTATTAAGGATGGTGAATTTATGAAACTGCAATACCAAAATAAACCATTATTCTCTTTTGCACTTATTGTAGTACTACTCTTAACTTTTACGTTTTCTGCGACTTCTTGTTTTATGGAGACTTCTGATGTTTCTGCAAAGGATCTTACAGAAGGCATATCGCCAAGTGCAGTTGACGAACGTATCATCGATGATATATTCATAAATAATACAGCTAATTTTACAATAAACTTATTTCAGAAGACAATTACTGAAAAAGAGAATTCGCTAGTTTCTCCACTCTCTGTCTTACTTGCCTTGGCAATGACGGCAAACGGTGCAGACACCGAGACTTTAACACAAATGGAAACAGTACTTGCAGGTGATATTAAACTTGCTGATTTAAATGAGTACTTATATTCCTATTCCAAAAGTCTTCCATCCGAATCAAAATCCAAATTTAATATCGCTAACTCCATTTGGTTTCGAGATAATGAAAGTCAGCTAGTTGTAGAGAAAGACTTTTTGCAAAAAAACGCAGATTATTACCATGCTGCAATATACAAATCAGCTTTTGATAATCAGACATTAAATGAGATCAATAATTGGGTTAAAGATAAAACCGATGGCCTCATTGACTCCATTCTTGATGAAATCGACTCTGATACGGTGATGTACTTAATCAATGCTATTATCTTTGATGCAGAGTGGAAAACCGTTTACTCATTAGAGAATGTGTATCAGGATACCTTCATTACCGAAGATGGTGAAAAACAAACGACAGACTTTATGCGATCCGAGGAAAGCTTGTTTATAGATGATGGTAAAGCTACTGGCTTTATCAAGCCTTATGCTGGAGATAACTATAGCTTTGTAGCACTACTTCCGAACGAGGGTATCTCTATCGAGAATTATATCAATTCCCTTACTGGAGACAAGCTAATAAAGACGATTCAAAGTGCCAGTAGTCAAATGGTAAATGCTTCGTTACCTAAATTTAGCTATGATTATAAGATAACAATGAATGATGCCTTAAAAGAAATGGGCATGCCACTTGGATTTTCTCCTACACAAGCCGATTTTAATAGACTAGGTCGTTCACCAATGGGTAATATCTACATCGGTGAAGTACTTCACAAAACATTTATTGCAGTTGATGAACTTGGTACTAAAGCAGGTGCTGTTACAAAAGTAGAAATGAAGGCTGAATCAGCGATAGAAATGAAAAATGTAATCCTAAATCGTCCTTTTGTTTATGCTATCATCGATCAGTCCACTAACTTACCACTCTTCATTGGGACAGTCGTGAATATTAAATAACACTGTTTAACGTTATACTATTGATAAAAAAGTATTTCTATAATTTGATTAAGCAGTGAAACATTACTTTTCTAGTGGTGTTTCACTGCTTTTTTTATACCTAATTTTCTATTGTATATCCCTCAAAATTAATAATCTGTTTTGATTGAATTGACCCTTTGAGCGGCTTCGTAACATGCGATATTACATATTCTCCCTGTTCAATATATATTTCAACTACACAACGGTCAATATAGATTTCTACCTCACATATAATGTTATCTTCTTCCCCGCTGATCTTTGCTTCCTGATACTTTTTAATTATAGGTGTCTGAGATACCTGCTGTCCTTCTATTCCATTCATTACTTTTGAGCGATTGGCAATCACCATACCATTTTGATAGTTAATCTGATATTCTCCGAGTAAAATTATCCCGTTGTTTTTCATCCTTGCTTTTAGGTAGAGCGGTTTCTCTAGTACTAGTTCATCTATGGCAATCATATCAGATAATGTAATGTCCGTTAATTGATAGATTGCTTTAGAAAATAACGCTGTTACGTTTGGATGAACAGTTGTATAAATATGACCAGCCTTAACAGTTAGTATTCTCGGAAGTGTCATCATTCCAATCCATTCTTCTCCTGCCACCGGTGTCTTCATCCGAAGCCATCCAAACTGTACTCTTCTATCCTTCTCATCTAGCATGGTTTGTGGTGCATAGTAATCTAATCCATAATCAATGAAACGAAATACACTTCCTGTTGCCGAAACCAGGCAGTCTTTTTGGTTAAAATCGATCAGTCCAAACATAGCATGACTTGGTTCAAGAGAAACTTCATTAAGACAGTTTTCTGGTGACATCGCTAATATATACTGTCCATCAACTGCAAACAGATCTGGACACTCCCACATATCTCCTAACTCACCGTATAAGCTAAAATCATTCATATATTCCCATTGTTTTGCATCATAGCTTCGATAAAATAGTAATTTTGGTGTAGTTTTTTGGTTGCCTGGAGTCTGAACTTTGGTACCTAGTACCATATAATAAACGTCCCCCTCTTTCCAAACCTTTGGATCTCTCGTATGTATCGGATGTGCAAATGACTCTTCATTCATCACCGGAATTACTTCGTATTTATCTTTAAAGTTATCAAAATTATATCCATCCTTTGAGATGATTAAAGCTTGAGCAGCTAGAAAGTTACCATTTTTTGCTACCGTCACATCTTCCTCATCTACCTCAGTATATCTAACCGCCGTATAAAACAAATATAGCTCCTCATCCACTTCTATCGCACTTCCGGAAAAACATCCATCCTGATCATAAGACTTAGTTGGAAATAGCGCAATTGGCTGGTGTTCCCAGTGTAACAAATCCTTGCTCGTTGCATGGCCCCAATGCATCGTTCCCCATTTCATTGCATAAGGAAAATGCTGATAAAACATGTGATAGTTTCCTCCGTAGTAAATTAATCCATTCGGATCGTTCATCCAGTTTCTTACGGGTGTAAAATGAAGGATTGGTCTGTTCATAATTAATCTCCTCGTATTTATTTTTTAATTGGCTTAGGGGGGTCCCCCATCTTCCAATATTCTACACTTGTCGACAAAATTCATAACTGATAAGATAATTATATCACAAATGTCACATTAATTGTTGTTCAACAATTATAATATCAGGAGGATAATATGAGAACATACAGTAAAGTTCCACAAAAGAAAATAATCACTTATCTTCTATTGTTGGTTATGATAACATTCACCAGTAGTTGGCCGCAGCATATTAATGCAGCAAAAACTACTAGTAAAACCACTCTTCCACCAAAGAAATTAGTGGCACAAAGTATTACTAGTAATTCCTTAGTATTGAAATGGACAAACTCAACAAGTAAATCAAAAATTAAGCGCTATGATATCTATCAAAATGGTAAAAAGCTTGGTTCTACTACTTCAACGAATTATAAAGTCAACAAATTATCGCCTAAAAAAACTTATAAATTTTATGTTCGTGCTGTTCCTAAAAAGGGAACGCAGTCTAAACCTAGTAATACGATTACCGTGAAGACTAAAGCTACTGCAGTATTATCAGCAACATCTACATCAAAAGCAGCTCCAAAGTCAACAACACCTAAAAAGAAGTCTACCAGTACGCCTACACCTACTAGTACACCTACTCCAACACCTACACCAGTACCTACCAGTACACCTACTCCAACACCAATCAGTACGCCTACGCCAGTACCTACACCTGCACCTACTAGTACACCATCACCTATTAGTAAAAATGCAAAAGTTGTAGGATATTACGCGGCATGGGGAGCATATTCAGGTTATACCCCTGACAAGATTGATGTTAGTAAACTAACTCACCTTAATTATGCTTTCGCCAATATTAGTAGTGACAATAAAATCATACTTGGCTATCCTGATGTCGACCTTTCAAATTTTAGTAAACTAAATGCACTTAAAAAGGCCAATCCACACCTTAAAACACTCATAGCAATCGGCGGATGGACCTGGTCAGGACGCTTTTCTGATATTGCGTTAACAGAAGCCTCTAGGAATACCTTTGCTGAAAGTTGTGTCAACTTTATCGTAGAGCATGGATTTGATGGAGTTGATATTGATTGGGAATATCCCGTTTCCGGAGGTCTTTCTACCAATCAGAAACGTCCAGAGGATAAGACAAACTTTACATTATTAATGAAAGCAATACGAGAAAAATTAGATCAACGTGAAGCAATAGACAACAAAGAATATCTGCTTACCTTCGCTGGGGCAAGTGGCACCTTTTATATTAATAACGTGGAACTGAATCAGCTACATCAATATGTAGATTTTGCTAATGTGATGACTTATGACATCCATGGCACATGGGATTCCTATACCGACTTTAATGCACCGTTATATAGTAATAACGATGCATCACCTCAATACAAATGGAGTGTTGATGCAAGTATTAAAGCTTGGATGAATGCAGGCTTCCCAAATAGCAAAATTGTTATGGGTGTTCCATTCTATGGCTACATCTATAAAGCAGTAAGTAATATTAACAATGGGTTATATCAAAGCTACTCCGGTGCGCAGTCAATAAATTATAATAATATCGCTGCTAACTACTTAACTGATCCAACCTACCAATATTACTACCATGAAGTGTCGATGGTTCCATGGTTATTTAACGGTTCCACCTTCATTAGTTTTGAAAATGAACAGTCCATGAAAGCAAAAGCTAATTATATTAACACCAGCGGGCTGGCTGGCGCAATGATATGGGAGTTAAGCCAAGATTCTACTGGCACATTATTGAATGCACTGTATAATAATCTTCAATAATATTAATGTATAGTAAAAAACGAAGGGCTGATTAGATCACTACTAATTAGCCCTTCGCTCATTTAATATACTATTCAATCCCGTGTTTCCCTGGCTCCTCTTTTCCTTCTACAAATGATATGCCTCTACATACCCATTCCTAACAGCCCCTTCAATACGGCCAACCTTATTTGCATCTCCTAGTACGATAACTTTATTAAACGTTTCTTCCAGTTCCTCAATCAACTCCGTATTCGAACTAATTCCAAGAGAAATGACTACATAGTCAAATTCAAACACTTTTTCTTCCACGGTATCTGTGGTTTCTACGACCACCTGTGTGCCCTCAAGTTTTACTAGTTTATGCTTTGGATACATTGTAATATCATAAGAGGATACTCGCCCTAAGATATCTATTAGATTTTGAAAGAAGATATCCGGACCGATTTCATCTGCCATCTCAAAAATAGACACCTGATTCTTCTGTGCTCCAAGTAATTCGGCTGTTTCAAGGCCGGTTAACCCTGATCCTATTACCGCTACCTTTTGATTCATTATCTTTATTTTCCCGTCTAACACATCAATTGCTGTAAATACATTTTCTCCATCGATACCTTCAATCGATTCTGGTCTAATCGAATTTGCTCCTTGAGCTACGAATATAGCATACGGCTGTAGCTCTTTGATATCTTCTATCGTAGGCGCATGATTTAACCTGATCTCTACTCCCAGTTCCTGCAGCTGAGACAACTGATAATCGATTAACCAATGTAGTTTTTCTTTTTTCGGTGGCCTGGAGCCAAACACAATCTGTCCACCCACTTTGTCACTTTTCTCAAATACGATTGGTTTAAACTCTCTCTTTGCCAAAATTCTGGCCGCTTCCATTCCCGCAGGTCCTGCACCGATAATGACAACTACTCTTTGTCCTCCATCCTGAACTAACTCTTCGTCTGAAAACTTAGTTTCGTGGCAGGCTTTGGCGTTAATTGCACATCCCATGGAAACATCGGAAGTATCCGCCACCATTAATGATTCCATACAATAAAGGCAAGAGATACATTTTCTAAGATCACGTTCTCTTCCTTCTTTTACCTTAAGCGCCCATTTTGCATCTGCCAAAAATAATCTTGCCGAACCAATAAAGTCCACCTTATTTTCCGCTAATGCTTGTTCCGCAATATGTGGTTCTCGAATTAACGCAGCTCCAATCACCGGAATCTTTACGGCTTCTTTGATGGTTGCCGGTACATACAGTTTCCATCCCTGGTCAAACCCCACCGGTTCCCATGCAGTATTCATTGTTTCATAAATCCCCACGCTGACATTAAGTGCATGTACTCCCATCTCTTCCAAATGTTTCGCAATCTGCACTCCATCTAATAGATGTAAGCCTTCCTCTGGTTTCCCGGCATACTCCATAAATTCATCCGCGGAAAACCGGACCAGAAGTGGGTAATCGCCACATTCCTTCTTAATCCCTCGAATGATTTCACCTAAAAATCTCATTCGATTCTTGAAACTTCCACCATAATCATCGGTTCTTTTATTTGTATACGGACTTAAGAATTGTCCAATTAGGTATCCATGCGCACCATGTAATTCGACAGCATCAATTCCAGCTTCCTTTAGTCGTCTTGCACCTTGAACAAAATGATCAATCATCTCATGAATCTCTTCTAAAGACATTTCATGTGTCGGCTGATGAACACATTGGCATTCGCTTACACTTGGAGCCTTCATCGTTGTATTTCCATTAATGGCAGCAATCCCCTGCCTTCCTGGATGATAGAGCTGCACCGCGATAAGCGCGCCATTTTGATGAATAGCCTCTGCTAATTCTTGTAACCCTTTGATATATCTATCATCATCAATCGCCAGTTGCCTCAGGTTTCCTTTCCCCGTTGCAAAATCGACACAAGCGCATTCCGTTATGATTAGCCCAACTTCTCCCTTGGCTCTTTCTGCATAGAATGCAATATCTTCTTTTGAAACAGTCCCGTCTTCATTCGCTAGATGATTGCCCATCGCCGTCATGACAATTCGATTTTTTATTTTTAATGAACCGATTTTTCCTGGCGTAAATAATTTCTCATACATTTTATATTCCTCCGTATGCTGCTAAGTTTATCAATATCAGTATGTACGATTCCATTGCCAGATATTATCGTTTTTCGTTCTCTATCCTTGATGCTTGATCGGCGTCCGCATCCGAAGCCAGCTATTATATTCACTTTTCATATATCTGTATTGGATTCTTACCCGTTTTCTGTATAATAGATAATAGACATTATCAGCAAATTATCATCTAGACTCACATTACTTCATTCGAAAGGACAAAACCATGAATACACTTAGAAATGTGGCACTTAGACGGGCTGCCTGGCACTCTAGTGCCGTGAACTATGATAATACCGCGCATCTTATCACAGATGGAATTATTGACAGTATCTTTGACAGCACCTGGATTAGTAAAGGAAATGGTGAGGAATGGGTCTATATTGACCTTGGAACAGCCTCTGACCTTACAAGCGTTATCGTGTACTGGGGTGAACAATATGCAATAGATTATTCTATTCAGACATCCCTAGATGCAATGAACTGGAACACAATAAAAAAGGAAGTTGGCAGAGCTAGTAGCCCTGTCGCTTCAGAAATCTCTGGCAACAACACAAGATATCTACGGATATTATGCAATACCTCCTCTGGTAACAATTATATGATAAAAGAGGTCGAAGTTTATGGCACCAACGATTATACCTATCAGCTTCCTCCTATGCCAGAACCAGCTAATGATGGCATATGGCCATTAACCGATGGAAACTGGCGAGTGCAACGTGCCTCAGAGGTTGACTCAGACGGATTCACTCTTTCACTAGACAATTACGATGATTCGGATTGGTTACCCGCTTCCGTTCCGGATACTATCTTAGTTTCCTACCTAAAAGCAGGTGCTATTCCCAATCCCAATTATGATGATTGGCAAAATCAAGTCTCAGATAGTTTCTTTACTGCAGATTTCTGGTACCGTAATCATTTTCCTATTCCTTCCTCTAAGAAAGGACAGGAGGTGATGTTAAACTTTAACGCAATCAACTGGAAAGCAGATATTTACTTTAATGGACATTTGCTGCCAAACCAGGATCCTGACAGACTCAAATCAATTGAGGGTGCCTTTATACGCGGAATGTTTAACATTACAGAGTATGTGAATTATGGTTCAGAGAATTATCTAGCGGTCTATATTTATAAAAACAATACTCCGGAGTTTGGACATATGATAAATGGTCCAAATGGTCCTAAGTTCAGCAATAGCATTGAAGCAGGAGAGAAAATTATGGTGTCAACCCAAGGTCTTGCAGAAGGTCCATGGAATAACGGTGGCCGGCTTGGTCTTGATAACCCAACCTTCCATGCTGCCATTGGATGGGATTGGTTGCCAACAATAAGAGGGCGCGACATCGGTATTTATAATGATGTTTATCTCAGCTTTCATCAAGGTGTTGAACTTAAAGATCCTTGGGTGGAAACTCATCTTAATATCACAGAAACAAGCGGCAACTTGACTGCAGTCAATCTGGCCAAGGAGGCAGCTGTTGATAAAAGTGAATGGACGAAGGATGCGTTGGTTGGCAGTTCATTCACCATTGATCTAGGCGCAGATACCCCGGTGGGTAGTGTAACAATTAATTGGGATGAAGTACCCGATACTGCTGCATATGAGTCGCAAAATGCCAAAAAATTTAGATTAGAGTCCTCCATAGATGGTGTTGTCTGGAATAATTTTGACGCTTATCCAGGCAGTACTGTCGAACATAAACTGCTTGGGAAGATAAATATTGAAGCTACAGCAGGCACAGATGAATTCGACGGCTTCAATGACTCCAATACAATCAATGGACCTCATACAACCCTTCATCTTGACTTGCGATCGAAAGACTGGGGAGTTCATCACATTCCAGTTCATGAATCAGTTCCTATCCGGTATTTACGATTTACCGTTACTGAACTAATGAAAAGCATCAATTCAAGTCATGGAGTATTACCTCCAAAAATTAAGGACTTTTTAGTTTATGCAGCGTCTGCAGAAGAAGTTGGACAAAGTATGATACGAACCTATCATCTAGATGACTCTAAAGCAGAGCTGACCTTTCGGACGGAAGTATGCAACCACCGCAGTACTCCTATAAAAGCTACAATCAATGGTCTTATCACTCCGGGAAACCTTGCTTTCTCAAAAACAATAACTATTACTGCAGGGACCACTCAAACAATTGAAATACCAGACATTACGCTTCATCAACCAAACCTCTGGTGGCCTAACACCTATGGTGACCCATTTCTCTATACGGCTAATGTTCAGATTGTGGTAGAGGATATAATAACAGACAGAAAGCAGTTTCGTTTCGGAGTTCGAGAATTCACTTATCCAATTGACGGTAATCGTCTGACTTTGTATTGTAACGGACTTCGTATTGTTGCAAAGGGCGGCAACTGGGGAATGGATGATGGTCTAAAGCTTGACAGAACCGAAGACTATTATAATAAGGCGCGCTTAACGGCAGAAGAAAATCTGGTAATGATTCGCAACTGGGTCGGTCAAACCAATAACAAAGCGTTTTATGATGCCTGTGATGAGTATGGTCTTTTAATCTGGGATGACTTCTGGCTGGCTAATCCAGCAGATGGACCTGATCCAGCTGATGAAGATATGTTTTTGCAGAATGTGGTGGATAAAATCAAGCAATATCGTTCTCATGCATCACTGGCTCTCTATTGTGGTAGAAACGAAGCTATGCCACCGGAATCACTAGATACTCGAATGAAGGAACTGACTGAAAAGTACGACGGTACCCGTTACTATATTCCTAATTCCGCAGGAGCTCCCGTTGGTAGTGGTGGTGGATATTCCCTGCGAGATCCTATTCAATATTTTAATGATGTACCTGCGGTAACGCTCCGTAGCGAAATGGGTATACCAAATGTTCCGGAATATGAAAGTATCCAAAAATTCTTAAGCGAGAAAAACCAATGGCCAATCAGCGAAGCATGGGCACTTCATGATTTTACTTTTTATATGAATGGACCTGCCAATACCTACATTGAAGCATTAACCTCTTACCAGGCACTTGACATTAATATTGTGAAAAATCCTAGACAAAAGTGGGGACCATCCCCGGCACTAACCGCCCATGATAATCCGGAATTCCTTGCTTACAAGGATAGTATTTATACGATGGTCAATGCTCTTGCAAAAGAACTATCTCTTAAGGAATTCACACGTATTGCACAGATGATTAACTTCGAACATCATCGCGCTCTTTTTGAAGGGTTAAGCGTACAACGCTCTAATGGTGCCTTGATGTGGATGAGTCAGTCTTCTTTCCCTTCCTTCATGTGGCAGACGTATGATTATTTTCTAGCAACAAATGCGGGATACTTTGGGGTAAAGGCAGGCAATCAGCCAACCCACGCGGTCATTGATCCTCGCACCAACGAAATTGTATTGGCGAATGCAACATCTCACTCCTATACGAATGTAGTTACGACCTACCAACTCTATGATTTATCTGGCACGGAAGTATTAACTAAGTCATATACCACTGAAACTTTAGGCCCAGATTCCTATGGTCTGATATTAGATAATGCTGATTATAGTGCCTCCACAACAGATATCATTTTTATCCGATTAACTGTAGCTGATTCCTCCAATAAAGTTCTTGGAGAGAATCTGTATTGGTATAACCGGTCAGAGTACATGAATTACCAGGCACTAAATGACCTTGCAACGGTAAAACTTACAGCCTCTGTAGAACAAATAGGCAAATTACCTAATGGTAATGAGCAATTTAGTGTAATGCTAAAGAATGAATCCTCCTCTCCTGCTCTCTTAGCACGGGTAAGAGTAGTTGACAACACTACTAGTGAGGATGTTCTTCCTACTTTTTATGATAATAACTATGTCTCATTGATGCCAAATGACACAAAGATCATAACTGTGGATTTCCATCCACGTTATTTAAAAGGACATTCTCCCGCATTTTATTTGAGTGGTTGGAATATTACTGAAGATGTAATTTATCCTTTTTAGATGCTAATAGTGCAATAGATATCACTAGCAAAACTAACACTAGACCCAATTCTACATTATTTGCTATAATAAGAATATCTTATACTCTAACAGAGAAAAACATTTACTACGAGGAGGTATCTTTATGTACGAAATGAAACCTGAATTTTATATTGGTGTTGAGAGCATTGACAACGAACACAAGAGATTATTTGAGATTACTGATGAAATCTATCAACTAATGATGGATCCATATACGCCAGATAAGTACGACAATATCCTATCTGTGCTAGAGCAATTAAAAGAATACACTCGACTTCACTTTGAGAATGAAGAAAAGTATATGGAAAGCATTGCATACAAATATATGTTTAGTCAGAAAGTAGACCATGCCGCTTTCATTGAGAAATTAGAAAATATTGATCTGGATGAAATCGATACAGACCAGGACAAAGCCATTTTTAATCTACTTAATTTCCTGAATGACTGGTTAGTGACTCATATTCTTGAAAAGGATTTATTAATTGTTCAATAATAAGTAGTCTATTTGCTATGAAATAGCGTAATCGCACTATAGAGTGCTTAAAATTCAAAAAATGCATAGACTAATATTTACGAATTACTACGTATCGAGACTAAAAGGAGCGACTAACATGAAAAGAGTGGTAGTAACGGGTGGAACCGGAAAAACAGGAAGATGGGTTGTCAAAGAATTTATCGAACAAGGCTATGAAGTAGTCAATGTGGATATTAATATAACTCCAGATGAAGTGGGAATCCCGGTAAAAGTGGATTTAACGAATCTTGGGCAAGTATTTAATGTTCTAACTGGTGCTGATGCGGTGGTTCATATTGCCGCAATTCCGAGACCAAGAGGATATACTAGTCAAGTTGTGTTTCAAAACAATGTCATAGCAACTTATAATATTCTTGAAGCAGCCGCAGGACTTGGAATCAAGAAAGTGGTACTAGCCTCCAGTGAATCCGTTTATGGTTTAGCTTATGGCGGACCTAGCTATGTGCCTATGGATGAAGAACATCCACTGACACCAATTGATAGCTATGCGCTATCCAAAATAGTCAATGAACAAACCGCAGAAGTGTTCCATCGTAAAACAGGAATGCAGATTGTTTCTATGCGAATCGGCAATGTTATGGAACCGGAAGACTATAATCGTTTCCCAACCTTTCTTTATGAACCAGAAAAGAGAAAGAATATCGTTTGGAGTTACATTGATGCAAGAGATGTTGCCTCAGCTTGCCGACTTGCTATAGAAAAAGACGGCTTGGGTAATATTATCATGAATATTGCAGCAGATGATACGAGCATGGATTTAACTAGCAAAGAACTAATGAAGGCAAGTTATCCTCAGGTTACTGATTTTAGGGATTCTATTGAAGGATTTGTTACATTACTTAGTAATAAAAGAGCCAAAGAGTTATTAAACTGGCAACCGAAATACTCCTGGAGAGACTATGTAACTTTACTTTAATAATACTATCAAAAACGCCACCTACTTCTTTAAGTTGTATTTATACTTTTAGAATGGTGGCGATTTTTTATATAGTTATCATTTTTCCGGTAATAGTTTTATTATATGAAATGTTGAGTTAATAACAAGCCACCTATTCCATTCTCCTCCTCCATATTATACGTATCAATTGTAATAAAAATAGGAATTTTCTCTTTGGCAAGGTGGGATGCTATACGTTTTAAATAATCTACATAAAGTTTCTGGTTTGTCTCATTTATTAAAGTGAATGAAATGTTTATTCCGTAATACCCTTTCTCCTTTAATATTTTAATTATGTTTTGTGCTTGATGATCTTGAGCCTCAGGGCTAATTAATATCTCATATGCTATCTCTGGATGTCTTTCTCCTCTCAAATCTGTGCTTCCAATAAACAAAATTGGCTGGACTCCAAAATCCTTTGCAATTGCTATTATCTCGGAATCATCATAGCTTGACTCAATTTCTCCTTTTCTTAGCATTCTATAATTCATAATTGAAAGATAAGTTAAGTACGGCAATGTCTTATTTAAAACATCCTTCCCAATAAACGGAAAAGCATAAGCATTAGTTCTAGTCTCCGCTTTTTGATCATAACTAATTACGAGCTCTTCTCCAACTGTTAGGTACTCTTTATTCCAAAGATAAGGGTTGTTTCTATATAACTGCATTAGCGGAACATGATACTGTTTTGCTATGTTAAGTAAAGAATCACCCTCTTCTACTATATGTGTTTGTTTAGGGAAGGTAATTACAAAGGTATCGCCTTCAACTAAAGTGTCTGGGTGTGAAATCATATTCTCTTCTATTAATCTCGTTACAGACATATTAAATTTATTTGCAATTGACGTAATTGTATCCCCTTCTTGTACTATATAAACAACCATACTGTTATTAAATGCCCCTACTTTTTTATTAATATATGAATCGCTGTTTGAATGTATTACCATCTGACCACTACATTACCTTGGTTAATGCCAATTTTATGTGCAATGTAAAAATTATTTTTATAGCCTTTTTTAGTCTATAGAACTAGTAAGGCGAGTATAGATCTAACATGATCCACACTCGCCCTAATTTTTTCATAATATTATTAATCCTATATTCTTGAACTTCCTGAGCTTGCACTTCCTGAACTTAGTCTGTCTAAAGCTGAACTTCCAGAGCTTGCGCTACCAGAACTTGAACTTCCTAAACTTGAACTTCCAGAGCTTGCGCTACCAGAACTTGAACTTCCGGAGCTTGAACTTCCGGAACTTGAACTCTGAAACTGAGATTTAACCTGCTGCATTTCCTGAGGATTAGCCTTAGAAGCAGCCTGATAAAATCCCTTTGACTCTGCTAGTTTATATAGATTATATTGAGAAGCTTCACAATTATTTCTAATTTGCTGCAGGGTTTGCCTTAATTGGGTATTGGAAGATTCCGATATTGCATTAGCATAAATGGTAAGACTACTTTTTTCCATACTTAGCAAATCATTTACCATTACTTTATCTTGTAACATATTATTCCTCCTTCTATAAGAATGACATTAGTTTTTGCTTTGTATCTTGTGCTGATTGAGCCGATTGTTCAAAGAACGCTTTTACCTGAGGATCCTGAGCATCCTGAGCATAAGTCTGAAGCTTCTGATAAGTATTATCATGAGCCCCAATAAGATGACGAAGATTTTGTAGTTCAAGTTGATTTAATTCTGACATATCAAATACTCCTTCCATTTATTATTCGAAGATAGTATTATTCATATCGAAAAAATTATGTACTGAAAAACAGAAATATAGGAACCTTAAATTAGAGTACAGTCTAAAAACATTTCTGAATAAAAAAATCGCAATAAACAAAACTAACTCTATACTATAGAATAATATTAGTTAAGGAGATACGATATATGAAGGCGCTTGTATATAACGGTTACAAATCAGTTGATGTCCGAAATGTCAGTGATCCTAGTATTGAAAAGAATGATGATATTATTGTCAAGATTACTTCTACTTCTATATGCGGTTCAGACTTACACCTAACTCACAACAGAGTACGACATCTGCCTCATGGATTTGTATTAGGTCATGAAGCTATGGGTATAGTAGAAGAAGCCGGTAAGGAAGTCACTAACGTAAAAAAAGGAGACCGAATCATAGTTCCATTCCCGGTTTCCTGCGGTCATTGCTGGTATTGTGAACACGGTCAGTTTAGCCAATGTGACAATTCTAATCCAAATGGAGAAGCGGGCGGAATGTTTGGTTACAGTAAATCCTATGGTGATTACGACGGAGGTCAAGCAGAATACCTTCGCGTTCCTTATGCCAATGTTGGCCCAAGAGTAGTTCCTGAAGAGTTAACTGATGAACAGGTTTTATTTTTGACAGATATCCTCCCAACCTCTTGCTGGGGGGTTGACATGGCTGGTGTAAAGCCTGGAGATACTGTAGTGATACTGGGTTGTGGCCCAGTAGGTCTTCTAGCAATTAAATGGTGTATGTTAAAAAATGCGAAAAGAATTATTGCGGTAGACAGAGTTCCTTATCGACTTGCACATGCAAAAAGCTATGGTGTGGAAACGATTAACATTGAAGATCATGACAATACCGGCCTCTACCTTAAAGAAATTACAGGTGGTGGTGCAGATGAGGTAATCGATTGTGTCGGAATGGATGGAACAATGTCCGTTGTAGAAACAGTAGAAAGCTTTTTGAAACTTCAAGCTGGCTCAAAGTCAGCAATTGAAATAGCATCTGAAGCAGTAAGAAAATGCGGTACGGTTATGTTTGTTGGCGTTTACGGAGGAAGATATAACCTCTTTCCATTTGGCAACTTCTTTACTAGAAACATTACACTAAAAATGGGTCAATGCCCAGCTCATGCTTATATTGACCCAATCTTAGAGCTTATCAAACAAGGAAAATTTGATGCTACTGATATAATTACCCATAAACTCGCACTTGATCAAGGTGATCATGCATATAGAATATTTGACGAGAAACAAGAAGATTGCATTAAAGTCATTTTAAAACCTTAGTAAATATATGTTAGAGTAAACTCCTTTCCTATAATAACAGGCCGTGTTAACTACGAATTAACACGGCCTGTATCTATGATTAACTTTATGCTCGGTTAAGAATTTCTTCTGCAAAGATGCGACCTGCCTCAATAGCAAACTCTAATCCATCTTCACGTGCAAATCTGACTCTTAATGGAAAAAGTGGAGCATCTATTCCCTGATTTGTAATCAGATATCTTTGGTTGATTACCTGAAAACCTGCTTTGTTAAGATAATCTTCCACATGTGTAATCGCTTCTCCACTCCAGCCAAAGGAACCAAAGGCAGCAGCTAATTTACTACTATGATCTGTATCCTGTAACGATTTTAGGAACTCTTCTGCATTACCTACCATGTCACCGTATTTTGTGGAACTTCCAACCAAAATACCATCAAAATCAGGTAACTTTGCCACTATCTCATTCACATCAGCGTTCTTAAGATTAAAAATTGAAGTCTCAACACCAGCATCTAACATTCCTTCGGATAACTTTTGTGCAACTTTTGCAGTATTTCCTGTCATGCTACTGTAAACGATAGCTACCTTCTTACTATTTTGACTACCCTGACTCAATTTATCATACAGGTCAATGTATTTATCTACATTTTCTCTTAAAACAAATCCATGGGATGGCGCAATCATTTTAATGTTAAGCGCTTTAATTTTCTCTAGCATTTCTCTTACATATGGGCGATGAGGAGACATTATAAGTTGATAATAAACTTTAAAATCTTCAAAATAAAAATCTTCTTGTACTTCGTCATTGAATATCTTATTGGTTGCAATATGAGTACTAAAGATATCACATGGATATAATACTCCATCGTCAATACTATAAGTAATCATTGTCTCTTCTGTATGAAGAAATGGTGTTTCGATAAATTTTAGTACCTTTCCACCAATGTCTAAGGTATCCTGATCTTTCACAATAATAAACTCTCGGTTATGAAGCTTAAACATATCCTTTAAAATTTGCGCTCCAAGTTGTGTTGCAACTATCTTAGCATTTTGAGCCTTAGCTACCAGAGCTGGCAATGCACCTGCATGATCTGGCTCTACGTGATTAATTACAATATACTCAAGTTTATCTAAGCTGATTAACTGACTTAGATTTTCCACATATTCTTTACCAAACATAATGTCTACCGTATCAATCACGGTTGGTTTCTCAGTCATCAGAAGATAACTATTATAAGTAGTTCCTCTTTCTAAAATTAATCGGTGAAATGGTACCTTTCTATCATCTACTTTTCCTACCCAGTATGCATTATCTGAAATTTTTATTGAATTCATAATTTAATCCTCCTTAATCTGTCATTTGCGACCTGATATGAGGATACACCCTTTTCTTATCAAAAACTGTGATTCAAATCATATTTATTAAAGTTTTTTTTAAACTCTAATCAATCCCATCTTCCAACGCTTGCTTATCCTTAATCACTATCTTCTTATTACCTATCATTTCGATAATGCCTTCTTCCTGTAAAAGATTAAGTTTTCTACTCACTGTCTCTCTGGTGAGACCAATATAATTAGCAATCCCCTCTCTGCTTAATGGAAGGTCAAACTCTACCCCTTCTTTATATTCCTTTCCATATTTATTCGCAAATTCAATTAATACTGCATAGATTCTGATATCAACATTTTTTGAGCCCATATTTTGAATGGTGTGTTCTAATCGGTCAATACGATTACTAAGTTCATCAATAATCTTCAAGCCAATCTCAGGATATTCTTTTATAAGCATACGAAATTCTTTTTTCTGAATCATACATATTTTAGTATCCTCTAACGCTTCAACATAAAAGGCTGCTTCCTGTTCCCTAAGTAAGCTACTTTCACCAAAAAAGTCTCCTTCAGAAAATATATAAAGAATCTGTTCCTTTCCTTCCTGGCTGTTTTTAAATGCCTTAGTCTGACCCTGATTAATAATGACAAGGTTTTCTAACCGTTCTCCTTCCATAACAATTAGTTCTCCCTTGATATACTCTTTATGAATAATTAAGTTTACAATCTTATTTAATTCCTCTGAATTAAGTAAAGAAAAAATCGGTACTCTTCGCGCACAGACCTGATGATTACATCGATCACAATTGCATCCACTTTTGTTCATTTGCTTTCCTCCCGTAATCTGCTTTGATATATTCTATACTATTTTCATAATTTTAATAAGTTATTTTATCGTTATAATTACAAACTGTGATTCCAATCACAGTAATTATACTACACGCTTGATATTATTTGTATATAAATCAGGTGCCTTACAGCGTACTTGCTAACAACACAAAGCGGGAGGGAAAAAAATGAATACTAAAAGAATAAATGATCTAGCCAATCTACTAGATCGGCTAGGCAAAGAAGGAGTTACACAAGATTTAAGAAATCAAGCCTTAAGTATTGTTGCTAATATTGACCCCATAGAACTTTCTATGGCTGAACAAAAGTTAATCCAAGATGGTATGGAACCTGAGAAGTTAAGACATCTATGCGATATTCACATGGAGGTATTATCAGGTGAACTAGATAAAGTGAAAACTAAACTTACTTCTGGTCATGTAGTTGATACTTTTATTGCAGAACATGAAAAAATCATAGAATTCTTAACCCAATTAGAAACTATTAATTTTACAATACAAGCACTATCTAACAAGGATGAAAATCCAAGAGTAATTGCCCAGTTGCGTAGACTCACTCTTCTGATCTTAGACGCTGAGCACCACCATCTTAGAGAAGAATTAGTTCTTTTCCCAGAACTTGAACAAAGAGGAATCACTGGTCCAACAAGAATTATGAGAATGGAGCATGATGAGCTCAGACTTCGCAAAAAACAGTTAAAGGAAGCAGCTGAAATGGTTGACCTGATGGACTTTAATGATTTTAAAGCCACTGTAGATGAGCAATCCAAATATATCATCTTTAACCTTCGTGATCATATCTACAAAGAGAATCATATTCTATATCCTACTGCTCTTGAGCACATAACTGATAGTAACCTTTGGAATGATATGAAATTAAGATGCGATGATATTGGTTACTGTAGTTTTACACCTAATTTTTAGTATATAATTATGCATAAGATAAAACCTAGAATATAAGGATAACTAAAAGAACCCCAAAAACTATTACTCAATTCAAGGAGGAACCTATTATGACACAATTTAATGCACAAGTTGATGCAAGGAAATATGAACCTAGAGATAAGCACAATGTTATTTTCCAAACCTTCGAAGACTTAAAAACTGGCGAGAAAATGGAACTAATTAATGACCACGACCCACGTCCACTACATTATCAATTGGACGTAGAATATACCGATCAATATGATTGGGAATACCTTGAGGAAGGTCCTGAAGTATGGCGAGTGGCTATAGGTAAAAAATAGAGCTATATATCGCAGCCGATAAACATAATCCCATGTAATAGAAAATATAAGAAAGACCGTCACCTAGTTCATTAATAACAGTGACGGTTCTTTTAGTGATTGTGAATATCTATTCTTCTGGCAATAGCTTTATAATTCTATAAATAGAATTGAACATAATCCATATTTGTGGGTAAAAACTCATTATATTCCACAATCCAGTTCCTTGCAAAGCATTTTCAATTGTTAATTTAATAATTTCATTAATCGTTCTAGCATCTACAAACCTTACTTCGTGTTTGATGATATCTGTTCTGGATTCATACTCATAACTAAAGTAAGGTGTTTTTGAAACCTCATCAAATAATATTGTAGAATCTGTTAAATATGCCAAGTTAATCGCCGCATTAATTGTATAAGAATTCGCTTTGGTATAACCTCTTATATAGGGAAGTGTCCAAATATAACCGATTAAAGGAAAACTTATATTAAGTTTTTTCGGGTCAACCATTTTTTTAACATAATCCAAATACTCTTTAACTTCTGGTATAGAGCCAACAGGTCTTGGCGGCCCTATAAGAGTACCCCAGTATAAGCTTGTTAAGTAGAGCCCTTTAACTAGCTTGCCAACTTCTGTGTAATCTAATTTTTCGTAAACGCTTTCACCTTCAGGTCGTTCTATCCCCGAATCTACTGTCACAAATACAGTAAAACCTTCTTCATTAATAAGAGGAACAATACGTTTCAGCAGTTCAATATATAATCTCTGCGTTCTCTCATTAAGTACTGTAAATACCATATTCGCTCCATAATACCCTTTTTCCTTCATAACTTGAATCATGTTCTTGGCTAGCGCTAATTGAGCCTCAGGATTTATCAGAATCTCATAACCCACTTGAGGATTACGATTACCACTAATATCCAAGCTTGATATAAGTAGTAATGGCTGCACTCCAAATTGTTTTGCCAAGGTAGTAATTTCTGATTCATTATAGTATGGCTTCAAATTCCCTTTTTCGCTCATCTTATAATTCATAATTGTTAGATACGTTAAATATGGTAGTGTAATTCTTAAAGTATTCAATCCTACAAAAGAGAATACATAACCGTTTGACGTTATTTCTGTTTGCGTGTTATAACTAATTACAAGCATTTCTCCAACTGTAAGAGACTCTTTCTCCCAAAGATAAGGATTATTTCTATATAATTGCATTAACGGAATGCCAAAGCTATCTGCTATTCCTTCTAAGGAATCCCCGTCCTTTATGACATATATTTGTGTTGGGTAGGTAATAACCAGAGTATCACCGACTACCAGATTATTAAGGTCGGTCACAAAATTTTCCTGAGCTAATCTAGTTTCCGATACTTTGAACGTATTTGCAATTGATGTAATAGTATCCCCTTCTTGTACTACATAAACATTCATGTTGTTATCCATAACCCCTGATTTTTTACTATTATATGAGTTTCTGTTAACATGTATTACTTTCTGGCTATCTATTTCCTTTCATTAATCTACTTACTAAACAATCTGCAAACACCTTGTCCCTTTTTATGACCACTCTTTCCAAGTCTGTTAGCAAGCAAAAAAGCTATACTTTTATACGCCCGAATAAGAAGCAAACCCACCATCAATTGGCAGAATTGCACCATTAACAAATCCTGAAGCTTCTTCGCTTGCTAGGAATAATACAGCACCGATTAGTTCTTCTACTTCACCAAAACGATTCATCGGAGTTCCAGCAAGTATTTTTCCCGTTCTGGCGGTTGGGGTGCCATCTTCATTAAAAAGAAGCTTAGCATTTTGCTTTGTAGAGAAAAATCCTGGGGCAATTGCATTACAGCGAATACCTACTTTTGAAAAATGCACAGCTAACCACTGTGTTAAGTTAGAGACCGCTGCTTTTGCTCCACTATAGGCAGGTATCTTAGTAAGTGGAGTGTATGAATTCATTGAAGAAATATTAATGATGCTAGCACCTTTTTTATTAATCATATCCATTGCAAATACCTGCGTTGGGATTAAAGTACCCATAAAATTCAGATTAAAGACCATGGATACTCCACTAGGATCTAGATCAAAAAATGTCTTCATTTTTCCTAAATCTTCTGGTATAAAATATTCATCATCCGTTGTTGCTTTTGGATTGTTACCACCTGCACCATTAATCAAAATATCACATGTCCCTAACTCTTTGTTAATTCTTGTTCTAGCAGCCTCACAGCTCTCCTTCTCCAAAACATTGCACTGATAACTGCTAGCGATATAACCTTTTTCAACAATATTAACTGCAATTACTTTGGCTGTTTCCTCATTTAAATCAAGAAGTGCTACTTTTGCTCCTGCCATAGCCACAGCTTCAGCAAGAACGGAACAGATAACGCCTCCGGCACCCGTAATTACAACTACTTTTCCGGACAAATCTATTTGAAAAGGTAGCTTCATTCCTTACTCTCCTTTCGCTTGCTTTTCTATCGCCTCCCAAAGACCGTTTAAATACATAGCCCCTAGTGCTCGATCGAACAAGCCATAACCAGGTCTTCCTGTTTCACCCCAGATCATTCTTCCATGGTCCGGACGGATATACCCTGTAAACCCATTATCATACAGAGCTTTCATTATAGCATACATATCTAAGCTTCCACAGGCAGACAGATGCGCTCGTTCTTCAAAACCATTTTCCAAGACAGCCACATTACGCATATGGGCAAAATGTATTCTACCCATTTTCGCATATTTTGCAGCTAATTTTACAACATCATTCTTATTTGAGCATCCAAGAGAGCCCGCGCATAAGGTAATACCATTATGAGGGTCATCCACTAACTTAAGAAAACGATCTAAGTTCTTCTCCTCTGTAATAATTCTTGGCAAACCAAATATACTCCAACATGGGTCATCCTCATGGATAGCCATGTTAACATCATACTTAGCTGCCACCGGGATTACTCTTTCAAGAAAATATTGTAGATTGCTCCACAAATCATCTTCCGTTAAGGCATTATACTGCTGCACTATATTTTTAAGTTCTTCTCTTGTATAACTTGAATCCCAACCAGGCAATGTCAAATCACTGTCACTTTCAAGAGGATTTACCTTGTCCACCTGTTCCTGGTAATAAACTAAGGTAGTAGAACCATCGGGAAGCTTGTGATCTAGCTGTGTCCGTGTCCAGTCAAAAACAGGCATAAAGTTATAACAAATACATTTAATCCCTGCTTCTGCTACTCTTCGGATATTTTCACAGTAATTTTCAATATATTTGTCTCTAGAAGGCTTGCCTAGCTTAATATCCTCATGAACAGGAATGCTTTCAATTACTTCAAAATGAAGCCCAGCTGCTTCGGTTAGTTTTTTTAACTTTGCAATGCTTTCTCTACTCCATACCTCACCAACAGCAACATCGTATATTGCAGTGACGATGGAATGCATTCCTGGAATCTGTCGAATATTTTCTAATGTAACCTTATCATCCTCACCGTACCACCGAAATGATAGTTTCATAATTTATCTCCTTTGTTTTTCGAATTTACTATAATATGTCAGTGTTCATTATAACACATTATCAGAAAAAATTCTCGCAATTGCTTCTTTCATCGCCTCCATAGGAAATCTCAGTAAGGGTACAGCCCGACCACTCTTTTCTGAACTCTTGAATTATTGTATCTATTGCAGTTTTAATATCCTCGTCAGAATAAATTTCCGAAGGAACATCGATAATATTTGCATTCTTAGTATTGTCACCACATGCACGAAGACAAAAAACCAAAAAAAGGCAAAGAACTAAAAAAAGACAAAACATAAGACTTATACATTTCTTCATAAGATAAACCTCCTCTTAACTGAACCAGTTCAATATTATTTGCTATTGAAAATCTGACATAGCCTTAGGTTATTACTAATTGTTATCTAATACATGCAATGTTCCAATGTTATTATATACTTTAATAGCATCCGCAATATTATACTGTTTAGAACGAAGATTTCCTTTTGCTCCAGTTGTAATTAGAATATATTCCTGATTATTCACTTTGGCTAGACTTGCTAAGCATAGACCAGCTACATCTGTATACCCGGTTTTTCCTCCCAATATTTCACCACCAACAATGTCTTGTTCATTGAGTTTTTGAAACATAGTACTGTGATACGTAATCCCATCAGGATGCATATTGGTAGGTTTTGTCGAATAGCGAGATGCAGTAAATATTTTTCTGAACGTGTTATTTTGTAACGCATAACTAAGAAGTGCTGCCATATCTTCCACTGAAGTATAATGATTATCATCATGAAGTCCGGTTGTATTTACAAAATGAGTGTTATCCATTCCAAGTTCTTTCGCTTTTTGATTCATCATTTCTACAAACTCATCCTCTGAACCTGCAATTTGACAAGCCAGTCCGATACAGGATTCCGCACCACTTGGAAGCAATGCACCGTATAAAAGGTCTATTGCTCTTACCTCCTCTTCCGGTTCAAAACCTGTCATTGATGCATTTGCTCCGGACAAATCTTCAAATATTGAATCACCAAGTTTTATCACCACCTCTAAATCAGGTAGCTTCTCTATTGCAACTATCGCTGTCATCATCTTAGTCAAAGAAGCCGGATAAATTCTTTCTCTACTGTTTTTTTGCATTAAGGTGGCTTGATCTTTTAATCTGACTAGAATTACATTAGAACTATTAAGTTTGTTTGGAGAGTCTTCTGGTGTATCGATATCTTTGATAATAAAAGTAGCAATAACAATCATTAATAAAAATGATAGCAATACTAATATTTTTGACTTATTATTCTCTACTTTTCGCTCCATTAAAAAAATCTCCTTATTCTGTTGATGTTACTATTGAACCACAGAATAAGGAGCTATATTGAAATTTCATCTTATTAATTTCCTAAGATTTCCTTAAAAATTTGAAAACTCTGTAATAAATGTAATAACTTGTATTGATATATAGAATTCTACTTTATAAACAGCTAGTTGAAGAATGTCGATAAAACAACGCTGTTGCCAACATGCCTAGTAATAACAATGCAATACTTAAAACAAATGGCAATATCTTTGAGATATCACTTAACAGCCCACCTATGAAACCAAATGGGACACTTACTAGCATTACCGTTGTTTGAAGTAAAGCCATAATGTTTGAACGTTCCGTCGGATCGACATGGATAGCCACCAGCGATTCTCTAAGTGTACTTAATACAGCTACACCCAGTGCTTCAAAAATTAAAGACAGTATCAATATTATGTATCCCCACACACCAGTATCTGAAATTAAAATTAACAAAACACAGCTGATGATAGCACTAAAGAACCCTCCATACAGCGGCCATTTTAACTTGGTTTGTTTTATATGGGTAAGCACTGTAAAAAACAGTACAATGGAAAGTATACTTTTTACCATTGGAAAGATAGGAAGTAATGTATCCGAGATACCAATACGTCTGGACGCAATAATCTGCCAAAAAGTCATTCCAATCATGGCTACAATCTCAACTAAGATACTAATTACAATCGCAAACTTTGTTCCTCTGGAAGAAAGTATTTTATGAAATGCGCTCTTATACCCAGTTAACATCTCACCCCATGACATATTGCGAGATGCCTCACGCTTGATTTTACCAACAGCTGTTTCAGTTGAGAACTTATACAGGATTAATAGCTTTGCAGTCATAATAATAAAAGCATTAATATAAAGTATTTGTATTGCAGGTGCAAGGGTTAATTTTGCCACCAGGATTGAGGATATCGGTGCAAACAGTGCAGAGAGGTTTCCAGTAATCATCACCCACGAATAAATATGAGTTATTTTATCCTTTGGAGCATCCTCGACGAGCAAACAATCCCACGATACTGTGGTAATCTTCATTGTACCATTAAGCAAGGCAGCTACCACGAAGAACCAAAACCCCTGACTAAATGCCCATATTAAGCAAGGAAGGCTCCAAGCTAGAAAATCAAATATCACAGTACTCTTCCTGCGCCCCATTTTATCAACGATAGCACCTGATAATAATGCACATATCATTTGAGAAAACATATAAATGGACGTGACAATTCCCACCTGCACATCACTCATACCAAAAGTAAGCATGTATACCGTAGCATATGGCAGACACAGGTTCATGGAAAGCCCCCACATAGGCTCCGTATAAATACAGGCCCTCGGATTGCCGCGCAGCTCAGTAAGAGTACGAAGCAATGGGTGCTTTAACAACATTTTTTTCATTTAAGTAATTCCTCTCCTTTGTTTATGTTTTTTACTTTTTATGTACTTATTATAATCCGTAATTACTCTAAATTCTACCACACAAACATATCGTTTACCACTCTAAAGTAACAATTACTAAACAATAGTAATATTTCTATATTCCACAAAGTCCAGAGCTACATTATTGTCTAATCCGTGAGATTTTTTTGTTTCCATCAAACTCATGTAATTGCTCTTTATCAATAATGATAGCACAATACTCCTTCCAAGCATTATCAATTTAGATTAAAAGAGTTATCCAACGCAATAGATATTTGGATGTTATGGTGCTTAGTGCACTTGTATCGATCGCTTTGCCAATAAACAGCATGCTGCTATTCCATACGTACATACTTTGTTTTTGTTCTGAACATCCTAATAAATTCATATATAATGTCCCCATGTAACCCACTTTTAATTTTACTCTCTCTTTTTAATGAAGCTGAAAAATATACTAACAATAATATAGCTGAGCCTACCATTGAAGAAATAACTTATAAACACCAGAAGTCCTCTAGTTATACTGATAAGAAAGATAATCTGTGATAAAAAGTAAAATAGAATCCAACAGAAAAGCTGATTTCAGCTTACTGCTGGATTTAGTTTATCATGGAAATTCTTGTTGTTGAATATGGAGAATTTTTGCCGCTTACTATTATTCTCCTGATATTGCACCTATAAAAGACGCCTCTGCTTTACTGTTTTCATAAAGTAGAGGCGTCTGTCCCACTCAATATAGATGATTGCTATTTTCCCACCGGCGGGAGACGGAGGTATTTATTCACTGCTACATAGTAAAAATTATGGTTTCAAGTGCTCGTATCCGTACAACTTTGCCGTGCTCAAAGGGTCTTCCGAAATCCAACGGGCGGCCATGATCATAAAGAATAACTTGTCGTTGTCGCTTTTAAAACCATTTTTCGGATATTCGAAGAAGTTTTTAGGATGTGAGCTGTCATTTAAGAAGCATGCCTGCGGATACCTTTTTGAGCCGAGATAATCCTTGAGAGGTACAACGGTAGCGGCGACACTTTTACCCGGCCAGCCGTTGGATATCAGATATTCCGACCAATTCCCTTTGCCTTTTTCCGGCTTATAATCTAAATATAGCGCTCCAAAGTAATCATCATTCAGAGTATTCCAATCGCTAAAACCTGCATAATTTGTTTTGGAAAGCTCCCCCATATACTCAAAAACCTGTTTGCTTGTTTTGTTCTCTGCCGAAAAGACGCTGTCTGCCTTGCCAAATTCAATATTCTCCGAATAATACATTCCACCCCATTTGGTGTCGATAACGATATTTTTTTCAATGGGGGCGCAAAGCAGCTTCTCCTGTTGTTCCATCTGAGAATTAAAACGCTCGATGCAATCCATAATGAGCTTCTCGTTTTTTCCCGGTTCCTCTTCCAGTGCGTGATAATATTCAACCCTTAAAAGAAGAATGGTCTCCTGATATTGCTTGAAAATATCATATTGTGCCTTAACAAGGGCATAATCGTAAAAGTCTAGAAACCGGTCTTCATACACAATTTCCCGCCAAAGCGTGATAAGAGATCCCCCCCCCTTTGCACCGACAAGATAATTGTGCATGGTGTCTGCATTGTTAACGATGCTGTTCTCAATTCGGTCTATTAGCCTCTTACGCATATCCTCAGGATCTTTCGATGGATTTGTCACAAAATAATTTAAGTCCCGCTGAATCGTGTCTACACTTGAAAACAGTTCATTCATTTGATCTATCCGGACGTTATACTCAGACAATTTCTGCTGATGCGTGATTTGCTTGAGCATATCATCCAGCTGATTTGCAATATTAGTCAGCTGTGTACTCATTGCACTCAATTGGATAGTCATGTCGTTCAGCTTAGACTTCATTTCCTGCATACCATTTTTTATCTCAGCCAGCTCTTCGGCAGTGTGGTCCTTTCCAAGATCGATTCCCGCCTTACTAAGACCCCATCCCATCAATTCCCCTCCGGCATAGGATAAAGCGCCCTTGGCAAGTTCCTGGGCAATCATTGACCCTGCACTCCTCAGCAATTCATCCTTAAAGGGATGGGTTTTTCCAGTTTCCATTTCAGTCAAAAGCTTATCGATAAAAGGATTTACGCCACCGTTTTCCTTTGCTTCGGTCAAAAATTGTGCGTTGTTGAAGTGCTCGCCTGATAGCTGTGTGCCGCTGGCAAGATCAAACCATTCCGGCAATTCAAGGAAGGTCTTAACCGACAGTATGGCTTCATCAAGGGTAACTTCCGGTTTTTTTTCCAGATAAGCGCTGACGATGGTCGTTGCAAGATTGATATAGATTTTATCTGATTCCGCATTAAATTCACGCAAATCCGTACTCAGAACGGCGTCAAATGCCTCGCCGTACAGTTCTCCGCTTTTCGCTACGATTTTGAAATTAGAGGGCAGCTTTTTTGTCGCAAGAACAATCGCACCCTGCTCGTCAGCAACAATGCTGTCATTCTTAAGAATCTGCTCACCTTTTGTGTTGTATATAGTTAATTTTGCCAAGGAAATCGATTCGTTTGCATATACCCATCCAGCCAATGTTTTTTCAGAATCAGTTGTTTCCCACACGCATCCTGCCAAACTCGCAGCAATCATGACAATCGCTAATAGAAGACTGATGATCCTTTTCATTTTCATTTTCATATGCCCTCCTGCATCATATTGATTTCATTGCAAAGTGCTGTTACAATAAAGTAAAATTACCTTGCCATTTTCCTGTCTGCAAATTGATATTATGGCATTAGTTACTATGGGTAAAGAAATTAATTGACTGCAGTCAGTATAATTAGTATAATCTGTATTGTCTTAATTTGTCAATAGAAATAGAGGTTTTTGATGAAATATAATAATGAAAGTCGACAATTAAAAGCAGAGAAAACAAAAATAAGAATATATAAAAGTGGCGAATATCTTTTTGAAACCAAGGGATATACTGCGGTCAGTGTTGACGCTATCGTGACACACGCCAAGGTATCCAAAGGTTCCTTTTATCAGCATTTTGAATCCAAGGGCACTCTTTTTGCGCAACTCATCCTACAGAAAACCTCAAATGTCGACCTCAAATATACTGCCTGTTTGCAGTCTCTTCCGGTGGAAACCTCGTGTAAGGATAAGTTGCTTGCGCTGACGGACACAATCAGCCATGTTTTAGTCAATGACATTGGCATTCCCAAAATGCGCATCTTATACCAGACACAGCTCACCGAACCGATGATTGCCGATATCGTCAGCGGATACCAACGAACGCTGTATAAACTCATCATCGATGTTCTGGAGGAGGGTTGCCACATAGGGGAATTTAAAGAAGGACATTCCCCGGCGCAGTTGGCAAAATATCTAATGACAGCTTACCGGGGTATCACCTATGAATGTTGCCTGCGTTATCCTGATTTTGACTTCAAAGAACAAATGCGAGCGTTCATTCAATTGCTGATTGAGGGACTTTAAATGATTCTTGTTATTAGCAATCTCAAGCCTTCGCTCTTGCAAAGACCTCCGGCAGGCTGTGTCAAAATCATTTTTCATACAAATCCCAATTTTCAAAGCTAAATTAACACAAATATTGAATAGTGATTAATGTTTTATCTTTATCATTCCATCAAACAAAAGTTTCTCAGAAATCGGGTAGGAGGTAGGTAATTATTTTATCTACCGACCTCCCACAGCACCGTACGTACGGTTCCGTATACGGCGCTTCTCTAGTTTTCACTAATCTTGTTTTGACTTTCTTCCATTGTTTCCAATAAATGCACCTAATTCTATGACGTAACCATTTATCAACTTTACTTAGCATACTTTTCATATCTGCCATTGTTAAATAATTTACCCATCCTCTAATATACTGCGTCAATTTCAAAGCTCTGTATTCATTTCCCCATCCGTTACTCCTAGATGTGAGCTCTTTCAGCTTTGCTTATTGTTAGATTTCACTTTCTTGTAAGCCTTGTTAAGGTTATCTGATTTCAAAATCTGTTCTAATAGTTCGTCCGTCTGAAAATTTGCAATGATGTCGTTGTTTTCAGCAATCCTTGAATGAGCGGACACTTCTGCATACTCTTTCTGTTCCGCAGATATCATTTTCAAGTGACTCTAAACACTAATAAAAGGCCGTTTTAGTTTCTTGCACAGCCGCATAATTGTATCTTTTCCTGTAATGACTGCTATTGGGAGTCCTCCCGGAGGTTGAAGCCACTGTCCGCTTATGACCATATTATTAAGACCTTTAATACGCCCGGTATGTTGCAATGATTTTCCGCGAAGAGTCGGCCAAAAGCCCATAAAAGCACCACGATAGGCATTGCAATAATGTTCATAGGTTTGAGGACTTGCTACATCAAGCAACTTAAGCTTCCCTATCATATGGGGAAACCTGTTTTCCATTGCCTTAATTACTGCTTCGCCAATTCGCTTCTTTTCCTTTTTATAAGCTTCTTTATCTTTATATAAAGCTTCCCATGCCTCCAGTTCGTCTTGGAACTGATTAATGGCAAAGGTTATTACAGTATGGCCTTGTGGAGCAAAATCTGGTTCATAGGCATAATGCGTCATCTGCAAATACTCTATTGGCTTTTTGTTTTGTTTGATATCTACTGATTTTACAGGAAACTTAAGAGTACGAGGAATTTCATTCATTGTACCTTCATAACCGATTCCAACATAAATATTTGAAGCTAGGGGATAAATGTCAGGATTGTTAAACCTTTTCTGAAATTCAGAATCCGGATATTGTCCTTTTAATAATCGTTCATATAGAGCATTTGCATCGCAAGCAGCAATAATGAAATCGCCTTCAAAAGACTTACCATTCTTACACCTGACTTTACGTACCGTATCCCCTTTAATATCAAGGCCTACCACTTCACAGGAAGACTCTACGGTTCCACCTAAAGAAATGTATCGTTCTACCATTCGATGGGCCATTGCTTTAGATCCTCCTATGGGAATAGAAGACTGCTCCCCGGTGAAGGTCCCAAGGGCAAAGATAATTGATGAGACACTGTATTCTCCTTCCGGCATAAATGAATAAATAGCCGATTTAAGGGCCGGGTGCTTAAATCTATCAGCAAACTCCTTGAAAGTGACTTTATCGTATTTTTTCATAATCATGCCAGCATCCTTCATAGCAAGCATAAACTTTATTTTTTCAACAATATTCATCATATCCATTGGCTTTCCAGCTGGTATGGAGAAGGACTGTAGTTGCTTGATATCTTTGCAAAACTCCTCAATGATGTCTTTATCTTCTGGAGATATCTCCAACCAACTAGACTTCAACCTTTCAATATTACGATAAAAGTGTACAGTAACATCTCCGCACTCAACATCCATAAAACTCTCAGGATGATAAATATCCACCCCATCAAGAGCACCTACATTATTAAAAAGATCCCGAAGAGGTGTTCCTTCCTTTGTACCTACCAGCCAATGTATACAACCATCTATATGATAACCCTGACGTTCCCAGCCGGTACATTCTCCACCTAATGTATGGTGCTTCTCCAGAATAACGCTGTCAAACCCATTTTTTTGGGCAAAAATACCTGCACTTAATCCAGCCACCCCTCCACCAGTAATAACTATTTTCTTCATTACAAATTCTCCTTTCTTTTTATTTGATGTGCCAGCAATATATCATCTCCCACTTCCATAAGCAACTGGTCGAACTCTTGATTATCGAGCCATGAAGGCACATGGCCGTTGGCCACCATGGCTGATAACCCCATCTGAAAGACTCGCATTTTTAGCAATAGCCGTCTACGTTCCTGAAGAGTCCAGCCCTTCATAGTTTCATCCTCAGCCATTACATCAACCATAGTATTCTCTACTGTTTCGTAAGAAGGCATATATGGATTAGGCTGCAGTGACAATTCTCGAAACAATACTGGATACTCTCGAGCAAAATCTATGCTGGCTTTTCCAATGTTTTCAAACATATTATTTCCTTTTTGATTTGTAAGCAACTCTTCCGATATAGAAAACACCCGCTCTACCACAGCATCAACCAAATCATCAATTGTAGCAAAATTGACATAGATAGGAGCTACCGAAGATTGAAGCCTATCTGCTACACTTCGGGCAGTGATTCCGGAAAAGCCCTCTTCTTTTGCGACTGCTAAAGCAGCATCTATAATTGCTTCTTTATCAAATTTTGTTTTTGGCGGCATATTAATCTCTCCTTACATTTCGTTATATAACTTTAGTTATATAATATGGTGTTATCTAATGTTCGTCAAGCGATAATTGGAGTTTAACTTGATATTTTTCAAAAAATTTCAGAAGTGGTAAGCATATATTATCTAAAAATATAATGAAATGCCGCCACATCTTCTCAACCCCTCGAATTTAACTAATCTGCCAACTCAATCCTACCCAATTTTTTGCCCAAAAAATTACCCCCGATATGTTCACTTATAAACATATCGGGGGCTTAAGTCGGGTGGATAGATTTACTTTCATTTTATGAAACCCAGTATTTCCAAGGCTTTCCCTGACCTTACTTTCTTGTTAGCAATACTACACTCTCCACATGGGCCGAGTTGATGGCATTGATGTCTTTCGATCTATCGGTTCTTGGAAACATATCCACCGTATTTTTTCATTCGAGGTATACGGAAACATATCTACTTCACCGCATTATAAGAAAAATCCGTATTTAGAACTTTGCATATTTCATTTCATATTTCCATAGCTTTTGCTAATACAGCAAGTTTGCTTAATGTTTTCCAATTACGCACAGTTATTGATACATTTAATTTATAAAGATTATTAGCAAGTTTTGAATTGCTAATACTATGATGGAATAAAAGATATACATCTCTACCTACAATATGATATTTATCACTTTCACTTCTATAAACATCTATGCACTCAATCTTTTCTTTTAAAGGATTATGTGTCAATAATGCAACATATAGACTCACTACTTCGGATAACGTCTCTGCTTCTGTTACTTCATCCTTGGTGAATGGGCAATTTAAAATAATCTGTTCTAACTCTGTAGACGTCCTCAAAATAATTTTTACAGGAATCCCGAAAACTACCTCAATCTCATGTTCAATTTTATTGCACAGAGATTCCTCTGCTTCATTTGATTTGAATAGAACATTTCCACTTTGAATATATGTTTTCACTTCACAAAATCCAATTGTTTCAAATACTCGTTTCAAATCTGCCATCCTGATTATATTTTTTCCACCTACGTTAATACCTCTTAACAATGCTATATAAACAGTCATATTGTAGCCTCTCCTTGATATGAACATAAATCGTAATATCTTTCCATTGCGAATTAGCATAATAAAAATGTACAATAGTTAGTTATACGTATTATCCTCAACTACTTCTTTCAATCCTTTGAGAATAACCTCCCAGTTTTCACAAGTTCGATTAAATATTTCTTCTGTTTTTATATTGTCTTGAGTAACTGAAAGTAAAGTATATTCACCTTTATCCATCAATTCATAAGTTATGTTTGCATAATTTTCTGGCTTATCTTCCAAACCAGAAAGAGGAGACCAAAAAGCATATTGTAAAACTTTATTTGTTATTAGTTTTGAAATTAATCCCTTATCCTCATAGATATTCCCTTCCCACTCTCCTCTAAAAATTATAGTACTTCCGATTTTCCATTCAGAAAGTGCATCAGTACCAAATAAATATTGTTTTATCGATTCAGGATTTATCAAGGCGTTCCAAACTTTAGATACATCAGCATTAATTTCAATTTCTTTCTTAACAACCAATTCTTTATTCATAAATATTTACTCCTTTAATTATTTATTCTTACCTAAAATATTTGTATCAAGTCTAATACACTATTCTGCAATGAGGCTATCAAGGTTTTTCATATCGATTTTATCAATTTCTCTAAGTTCATATCCCCTATGAAATAATTTTTGAGCCTCAGCAGAAATACATGTAATAACCCGACCATCAAACACTGCAGTCGAAAACCATTTTGCTTCAAACTCATACCAGCCACCTTCCAGATCAGCCTGTCTGGCACTTCCATCTTCATTTATTATTAAGGGGTGTATATCTATATAGCTCAATTCAGGATGATATAACTCGATACGAGAAGGACTCCAATCAACTACAATCTCATAACCTATTTCTTTCAGTTTATTTAATA
>JAEYSV010000039.1 GCA_023434365.1 Bacillota bacterium
CGTTGGCACTTTGGCCCTGTATTTTAGGGCCTTATGTGCCACTACGAACTTCATCCAAGCGAGAGCGTGTTGCGAATGAACTATGCCTTGCATCACGATTCACAAACAGAATTGTGCAAATTGACGATCTATAATTTTAATAAGGGCTTTTGACGCCCTAATCCTATGATATAAAAATCGGTGGGAACCTAATGATCCCCACCCCAAAGAGCGAATACACAATATAACGATAATTAAAACAAAAACTGAAGCAGGTGAACCGTTTGTGTAAACACAAAGCAGATGATAAGACCTGTGAGTAGTGGAACTAAGAAACTGATAGCAGTCCATTTGATGCTGCCAGTTTCTTTTTTTATGGTCAGACAAGTGGTTGAACAAGGCCAATGCATCAGACTAAAGAAGATGACATTAATTGCTGTTAACCAGGTCCATCCATTGTCTACAAGTACTTTTTGCAAATCGGAAAGAGAATCTAGTTCAATCAGACTTCCGGTAGAAAGATAAGCCATTAACATAATTGGGATAACGATTTCGTTTGCTGGAAAGCCTAAGATAAAAGCCATGAGTATGACACCGTCCAAGCCAAAAAGTCTGGCAAAGGGATCTAAAAAATCAGTACAGTAAGTAAGGATGGAAGTACCTGCAATGTTGATATTAGCTGTCAGCCATATAATTAATCCTGCCGGGGCAGCTATAATTACAGCTCTTGCAAGTACAAATAAGGTTCGGTCCATAATAGAGCGGATAATTACTTTGCCAATTTGTGGTCGGCGATACGGTGGCAGCTCTAAGGTAAAGGAACTTGGAACTCCTTTTAATACAGTAGCTGAGAGTAGTTTAGAGATTAAAAAGGTCATTAATACACCAAGAACAATGACTCCGGTTAATAATAAGGTGGATAAGAAACTTCCCGTTATTCCACTCAGAGTGCCCACAAAGAAGATGCTTATGATCGAGATAATAGTTGGGAACCTTCCATTGCAGGGAACAAAGTTATTGGTAATAATGGCAATTAATCGCTCTCTTGGCGAGTCGATAATCCGACACCCAATAATGCCAACGGCATTACAACCAAAGCCCTGACACATCGTTAGTGCCTGTTTTCCGCAAGCATGGCAGCGTTTGAATACATGATCTAGATTATATGCAATTCTTGGAAGGTACCCAAAATCCTCTAATAACGTAAACAAAGGAAAGAATATTGCCATTGGAGGCAACATTACTGCAATAACCCAGGTTACAACGCGGTATATACCAAGAATTAATGCTTCGTGAAGCCAATCTGGTGCGTTCAAATAATGAAAAAAGTCTGTTAATTTTATTTGAATAGTTGAAAAAAAATCACTTAACAGAGAGCTGGGATAATTAGCTCCGGTGATTGTGATCCAGAAGATGAGAAGAAGTAGTAGAATCATGACAGGAATGCCTGTGATTCGGTTCGTGAAAAAACGATCTATTTTTCTATCTCGATCTGCTTTTCTGGAATTATGTTCTTTTACCACTTCTTTTGCAATCTGTTCTGCTGTACAGATAAGTTTGCTAACAATATGGTCCTTAATATTATCCCTAGCTATTTGCTGATTCTCAAGCTCATATAACGCCAATGTCAACTTACGATTCAATTCCTCATCCTGAAGGTAATTAATCTGATGGTATCTGGACAAACTATCAATTAAAGATTGATCACCCTCTAACAATTTTAATGCAATCCACCGGGATGATAAGGACGAGGTGTTCAAGATTTCAATCGTTTCCACCAGCTGATTCAGCGCTGATTCTATGGCATTAGGATACCTGATTTCGTATTTATTTTCTGGGAGATTTAATTGATATAAAGCCTCATCAAGGGTATCTAGACCAGTTTTTGAACGTGCTGTAATGGGAAGAACAATGGTACCAAGTTTATCAGTTAATGCTTTCATATCTATATCAATGTTTCGTTTTTTTGCTTCATCCATTAAATTAATACAAACGATTACCTTAGAGGTAATCTCCATTGTTTGTAGAACAAGGTTGAGATTACGTTCCAGACAAGTGGCATCACATACAACAATTACAGCATCAATTCCGCCAAAACAAATAAAATCCCTAGCAACTTCTTCCTCTTTTGAATGAGAAAGTAAGGAATAAGTACCAGGAAGATCTACAATGTTGAAGCATTTATCTTTATATGTATGAGTGCCTTCCGCTTTCTGTACAGTTTTACCAGGCCAGTTGCCAGTATGCTGATTCATACCGGTTAGTGCATTAAATACAGTACTTTTACCTACATTCGGGTTGCCGGCCAGTGCAATGGTATAATGCTCCATAGACATCATCCTTTCCACATGATGAGCCGCTTGCTGATAGGAAACATCAGACAAACGGCCATCTATAAGTCAGTTAATAAGAATATTTTCAGAATCTTCGGTTCTGAGTGCTATGATTGCACCTCGGATTTTGAATGCAATCGGATCTCCCCAAGGACTTTTGTGAATGCATTCGATTGTGGTACCTTCAATCACACCAAGGTCTAATAAGCGTCTTCTCATCGTACCGGTAGTTAGAATTTGATAGACTCTTCCAAACTGACCTTCTTCAAGATGAGTTAATGTGTGTGCCATAATAACCTCCGTATCACCTTACAATATATCTTATTCATTATTAGGGGAATTGCTACACCTCAATAGTTGTTTTGGTTGGAGCAATCACCATACAAGGTAAGCTGAAACCCACAGTGATTTTGACACCCCGGATTGGTGTTACCAATAGGACATGGGCGCCTGCATGGACTTGGAGAACAAAATGGGCTGCAACCTCCACCATATGGTGGTAACCCAGGTCCACATATTCTAGGACCACACCCAGGCCCACAACCAGGACTGTAGCATCTTGGTACAAGTGGAACTGGAGGTATACAAGCGTTTCCAGGACAATTACCTTGGCAACACCCATTCATCGAATTAAATAACGTCAAGTAGTATCCAATATTATTATAATTTACCATAAATCACCTCTCATCGAGTAGAAACTACTCTAACCTACTACTTATAATTAATATATGACATAATAATTGGAAACGTGTCATTATTTTCACTTTATAATTAAGAAAGTACTTGCACATTTATGTATAATTATATAAAATACTCTCTGTTGACTTAATATTTATGCAAACTAGGAGGAAATCAAATGAAAAAATTAATTAGTATGTTACTATTGCTTACACTAATCGTATCCTTGGCATCATGTGGCAAGTCGGAAGCTGACCAGCTTATCGTTGCGACCGAACCAGGATTTGCCCCTTATGAATATATGAAGGGTAATGATATTGTTGGAATTGATATGGATATCTCAAAAGCAATCGCAGACAAACTAGGAAAAGAACTTGTAATTAAAGAAATGGATTTTAGTGGTGCTCTTTTTGCAGTACAGCAAGGAAAAGTAGATATGGTTGCTGCAGGAGTATCAGTAACGGAAGAAAGAAAGCTTAATATGGATTTTTCGACTGAGTATGTGGATTCTACAACAGTAGTTGTGGTTAATAAGAGTACACCTGCAGTAACCGCTTCTTACAATGCTGCTGAAGAGGCATACAACATTGATTTAGATGGCAAACTAGTTGGGGTACAACAAGGAAACCTGGCAGATTTCTGGGTAGAAGAAAATGCCAATGCAGGTGAAATCAGACGTTATACAAAGTTTTCCCAAGCGGCACTGGAACTTAAAAATAACAAACTAGACTGTATCGTTATGGACCTTTATCCTGCTATGGAGCTTGTAAAAAGCAATGAAGATCTTGAGATTCTAAGTGTTGATGGCGAGATGGCAGTGTTATTTGAAGATAAATATGCAATTGCAGTACAAAAGGGAAATGAGGAATTATTAAAGTCAATTAATGAAGTAATTGATACCCTGATTAAAGAAGGTAAAATTGAGGAATTCACTAGAAATCATACGACTCAAGCGGAGTAATCGTGTAATTTCTGGTAAGGGGTTCTTGGTGATTGACCGATAGGCTGTTTGACCGTATAATAATTCGCATGCCGCGAAAGTTATACAGAAAAGTTTAGCCTATCGGTTATTCGTTTTGTAACAGTGAGAATTATCATAATTTTGGAGGAATACTATGCTATCAGATCTAATTAGGCGGTTTGAACAGGCCTTAATTTTTGAAAACCGTTATATGAACTATATAAACGGGCTGAAGATTACATTAATTTTAGCATTTTTTTCGATTCTACTTGGCGTAATCATTGGTATTATTGTAGCCAGTGCAAAAGTGGGAATTGAAAATAAAAGAAAACATACAATGTTAGATAAAATTATTATAAAGATTTGCGATATCTATATCACCGTCATTCGTGGTACCCCTGTAGTAGTACAGCTTATGGTATTTTCGGGGTTAATCTTTACGTCCCGTAATACGAATGAGGTATTCGTTGGAATTATTTGCTTTGGTATTAATTCCGGAGCTTACGTGGCAGAAATCATTCGTGCCGGGATTACTTCGGTAGACCGAGGACAGATGGAAGCGGGACGAAGCCTTGGACTTAGTACGGTCACTACAATGAGATATATCATTTTACCACAAGCAGTAAAAAATATATTACCGGCACTTGGCAATGAATTTATTGTATTGATCAAAGAAACAGCAATCGTAAGTTTTATTGGTGTTACTGATTTATTTCAAGGAGCTCAGTATATCAGTACGAGAACCTATGACATATTGCCACCAATGATCATTGCAGCAAGTATCTATCTGATTTTGGTGTTAGCGCTTAGCAAAGCATTGAAAGCATTTGAAAGGAGATTAGCTAGAAGTGATAATCGTTAAAGATTTGGTAAAAAAATATGGAGACCATGTAGTATTAAAAGGAATCAATCAGGAGATTGTACAAGGCGAAAAAGTTGTAATCATTGGTCCTTCCGGCTCCGGTAAATCTACTTTTTTAAGATGTTTAAATCTTTTGGAAATTCCGAATGAAGGTCAGATTCTACTAGATGGTGAGTTGCTCAATGCAGAAAATGCAGATATTAATCGCTTAAGACAGCGTATGGGAATGGTATTTCAACAGTTTAATTTGTTTCCACATATGACAGTAATGGAAAACATTACGTTTTCACCAATCAAACTAGGCCTTATGACAAAAGAACAGGCAGAAAATAAGGCACTTGAGCTATTAACACGAATTGGGTTAAAACAGAAAGCAGCTGCTTACCCAAACAG
Source organism: Bacillota bacterium (assembly GCA_023434365.1). GTDB lineage: Bacteria > Bacillota > Clostridia > Lachnospirales > Lachnospiraceae > KM106-2. Next base: position 5,207 of record JAEYSV010000039.1, read on the forward strand.
CTTATCAGGTGGGCAGAAACAGCGTATTGCAATTGTCAGAGCATTGGCAATGAATCCAGAAGTATTATTATTTGATGAACCTACCTCAGCGCTTGACCCGGAAATGGTAGGTGAAGTTCTTGAATTAATGAAGGATCTTGCAAAAGAAGGAATGACGATGGTGGTTGTGACGCATGAAATGAACTTTGCAAGAGAAGTAGGCACTAGAGTATTATTTATGGATGATGGAATCGTAAAAGAAGAAGGTACGCCACAACAGATATTTGATCAACCAAAAGAAGCAAGACTTCAAGAGTTTTTGTCAAAAGTCCTATAACTTTCGCTTGTTATTGTAAAATTATGTAATTTCAGATATAATATAGGTGTTCTGTTTCATACTAATATACTATAGAAACCTATAAAATGTCAGGAAATAAAGCACATAATAGCAATATGAGCTTAAGAAAGGGAGATAAATGGGTGAATAACATGCCTAACAGGGACCAGTTTTCAGGTTGTCTCATCGGTGGTGCTTTAGGTGATGCACTAGGCTATGTGGTTGAATTTGATCGATGGGAAGAGATTGCTCAGAGATTTGGTGCAAACGGGATACAAAAGCCAGTTGCCAATGGTATCACAGGGAAGTACATCATTTCAGATGATACGCAGATGACCTTATTTACGGCAGAAGGAATCATTTGGGCGAGGAGAAAAGAAGAGCAGGTTGGACTTAGCAATGTAACCTCCTGCTGTTTCTATTCTTATCAAAGATGGTTACATACACAATTCGAAGAGTTAGCACAAAAAGATTATGAATGGGTTCTTGATGATGAGCGGCTTGGGGTAGAGGTTAAGCTTCTTGCGTGTGAGAATTTATTTCATCTTAGGGCACCAGGAACCACTTGCCTGAATGCCCTTAAAAATGCGAAGGATCAGAATTATGGCACAATTGAACAACCAGTGAATGACAGTAAAGGTTGTGGGGGAGTGATGAGAGTAGCCCCGATCGGCCTATATTATTATCAGGACTATCGCAAAGCGTTCTCAGTTGCAGCGAAAGTGGCTGCAATTACTCATGGGCATCCTAGTGGATATCTGTCAGCTGGAGCATTGGCCTCTATTATAGCGAATCTACTAGATGGCAAGACGCTTTCACAGGCCATAACGATGACATTGGCATTATTGACCATCTATGCAGGTCATCAGGAGACAGTAACTGCAATCAAAGAGGCGGTTGCTCTCGCAAGTTTGGAGACACCAAAGCGGGAGTTATTAGTAACCCTCGGCGAAGGATGGGTTGCCGAAGAATGTCTGGCAATCGCTTTATACTGTGCCCTCAGCTATCCTAATGATTATCTAAGTGCGGTTAGGTTAGCAGTCAATCATTCAGGAGATAGTGATTCTACAGGTGCCGTATGTGGTAATCTTCTTGGTGTGATGCTTGGGGAAAGTAAACTCCCGATCGATTGGGTTGCAAGAATCGAGTGTAGGGATGAACTTACGCAATTTGGAGATATCTTTTATCAAGATACGTTTGGTAAAACAATATAGTTTCTAAGAATATAGCAAAGCGGAAGGCGAATATCCGCTTGGCAATTGTTATACATAGACGCCATTGATATGCAGACAGCGATAATATCCGTAATTATACGTATTCAGAGGTCTGCGAAGAGCATCATAATCATGGGCGTTAATCAAAATATTATCGGGTGATGGCACTTCACCTGTTTGTACTACCAAAAGGGTGTGGTAATAGGTTCCGGTTTGATCGGCTAACTGTATCACATCTCCCGGTATCATTTTCTCAATAGGTACTTCGCTTGCAAAAACTGCCTTAGTCTTATTGGTAGTAAGAAACCGATGAAAATATCTTACGCTGGTCCACGCAGGGGCTCTGTTATTAGCAGAGATATAGTACCAACCATAGTCTTTGGTATAATTCATCACTTTACTACCAGCATATAGGCATTGAGAGATAAAATTAGTACAATCGCCCCCAATCTTAGTAAAGTCGAGATAAGCAGGGTTTCGCCCCATGGCCCATTGATTCGAGTAAGCAATAGCGGCAGCACGATTATATGGCTTGACTGTAGGCATAAATCCTCCTAAAGAATTTCTTCTCTTTACTTTATGTGTATAATTAAAAATAGTTAATAGAAGAATGAAAATGTGGCATATTAATGAATGGTTTTAATAAAAAAGTTAATAAATTAAACTCATTTGTGCTTTTTCGATTAAAATTAGCAAAAAAAATCTTGCATATCATGGTAGGAAAAATTATAATATGCGTAGTGAGTTTTCATTACGTTAAAGTGGTACAACAATAATAACTTTTATATTATGATAATTGTACTGTCTGATATGTATAGAAGGTCCGCAAATACAATAAAAGGGTGATTAAAAAAATGGGCTATGTTGATGAGGTACTACAATTAGTGGAAAAGAAAAATCCACACCAACCTGAATTTCTTCAGGCTGTAAAAGAGGTTCTTAATTCTTTACGTGCTGTAATCGAAGCAAATGAAGAATTATACCGCAGAGAAGCTTTACTTGAAAGATTAGTAGAGCCAGACAGACAGGTAATGTTCCGTGTTCCTTGGGTAGATGACAAGGGCAACGTACAGGTAAACACTGGTTACCGTGTACAGTTTAATAACAGCATTGGACCATACAAAGGTGGTTTACGTTTACATCCATCCGTTAATTTAAGCATTATCAAGTTCTTAGGATTTGAGCAGATCTTCAAGAATTCCTTGACAAGCTTACCAATTGGCGGTGGCAAAGGTGGTTCTGACTTTGATCCTAAAGGCAAGTCTGACCGCGAAATTATGGCATTCTGCCAAAGCTTTATGACTGAACTTTGCAAATATATCGGAGCAGACACAGACGTTCCTGCTGGCGATATCGGTACTGGCGCAAGAGAAATCGGTTACATGTTTGGTCAATACAAAAAAATCAGAGGTTTATATGAGGGTGTATTAACTGGTAAAGGCTTAACTTATGGTGGTTCTTTAGTTAGAACGGAAGCTACTGGTTATGGTTTATTATACCTTACAGATGAAATGTTACGTTGCAACGGACATGACATCAAAGGAAAAACTGTTACTGTATCCGGTTCAGGTAATGTTGCGATTTATGCTGCACAAAAAGCAATTCAGCTTGGTGCAAAAGTTGTAACTGTATCTGATTCTCAGGGCTGGATTTATGATGAAGAAGGTATTGACTTAGAAGCGTTAAAAGAAATCAAAGAAGTAAAACGTGCACGTCTTACTGAATATACGAAATATCGTCCAAATGCAGTTTACACTGAAGGTAGAGGCGTTTGGACCGTTAAATGTGATATAGCATTACCATGTGCTACTCAAAATGAGTTACATCTTGAAGATGCAAAAGCATTAGTAGCAAATGGTGTTATTGCTGTAGCAGAAGGTGCTAATATGCCTACGACTTTAGAAGCTACAGAATACTTGATTGAAAATAATGTATTATTTGCACCTGGTAAAGCAGCTAATGCTGGTGGAGTAGCAACTAGTGCATTAGAAATGTCACAAAACAGCGAACGTTTAAGCTGGACATTTGAAGAAGTTGATGAAAAATTAAAAACTATCATGGTTAATATCTTCCATAACATGGATGATGCTGCTCGTCGTTATGACGCAACAGGTAACTATGTAGTTGGTGCTAATATTGCAGGCTTTGAAAAAGTAGCAACTGCAATGATTGCACAAGGAAACTGGTAAGATTCATTAACCTACCAAGCAGCAAAGCTGCGTATATTCGCTTGACTTAGAACGATATCATAAATATGGGAACCCACAATATTAGAACAATAACTAATATTGTGGGTTCCTTTTTTTGGGTATCTCATACTAAGGCAATCATATTGTACTATTAATGAAAATTTTGTTGCACCGTTAATTTTTAGCGTCTATAATGGAGGACATACGGTGTCTTCACCGGGAATCTTTCGTGATGTGCCTAATATTGTACATACTAAGAAAAAGTGAATAAATATAAAAGGAAGGTATCAGAATGAGACAGGAACTGTTACAGAAATTTTATCAGGTATTTGAAGGAGAAGAGACGGCAAGAGTATTTTTTGCTCCTGGTCGGGTCAATTTGATTGGAGAACATACTGATTATAATGGTGGTCATGTATTTCCATGTGCACTGACAATTGGTACCTATGCTGTAGCTAGAAAGAATCATGATAAAACTCTAAGATTTTACTCTGCTAATTTTGAAGAATTAGGTATGCTAGTGTCTAGCCTTGATGATTTAACCTATCGTAAAGAAGAAGATTGGATTAATTATCCGAAGGGAGTGTTGTGGGCACTAAAAGAACAAGGATATACCATAGATTCTGGAATGGATATTCTTTATTTTGGAACAATTCCAAATGGTTCTGGTTTATCATCGTCTGCGTCAATTGAAGTGTTAACTGGATTTGTTGCTAAAGTATTATTTGACCTAGATGTTTCAATGATAGATTTGGCGCTACTCGGCCAGAAGGCAGAGAACCAGTACATTGGTGTAAACTGTGGCATCATGGATCAATTTGCAATAGCAATGGGAAAAGAAAATCAAGCCATCTTTTTAGATACTGCTGATCTGAGTTATGAATATGCACCACTAAAATTAGATGGTATTAAAATAGTAATTGTTAACACGAACAAAAAAAGAGGACTCGGAGAATCCAAATACAACGAAAGAAGAAGTGAGTGTGAACTAAGTCTTAAGGAATTGCAGAAGGTGCTTCAGATTAAGAGCCTAGGCGATCTAACGATTGCAATGTTCGAAGAGAATCAAGCGTTGATAACAAACGAGACAAATAGAAAGCGTGCAAAACATGCGGTATATGAAAATCAAAGAACGATTCAAGCAGTTGCAGCATTAAAAGAAGGCAATTTGACTCGATTTGGCGAATTGATGACACAGTCAGGTATCTCTTTACGCGATGACTATGAAGTAACTGGGTTAGAGCTAGATGCAGCCGTATCTGCTATGCTAGCTCAGCCAGGAGTACTCGGTGCCAGAATGACGGGTGCTGGATTCGGTGGCTGTGCGGTAAGTTTAGTAAAAGAAGAAATGGTAGACCAATTTATCGATAACGTAGGAAAAAGATACGTAAGCGAAATCGGCTATGAGGCAAGCTTTTATGTCGTAAGTATTGGAAATGGTCCAATAGAGTTGTAGTTACAATATATAGAATTTTCGATGTTGTTACGATAATATATTCCAATAACACTTATATTCTTGCAATTCACTTTCATCAATGTTATATTGATTAGGATAAAATTACTACTTGAAAGGAAGAGCAACAAATGAGTGCAATTGACATGGCAAATTATGGGTGGCTATCGATTCTTCCCCCATTAATCGCGATAGTACTTGCCTTACTGACAAAAGAGGTAATCTCTTCATTGTTGGTTGGTATCTTGGCTGGTACTTTAATATTTAACAACGGTAACATCATATTGATGGTACAAGATGCTTTTGTAAACATGAGTGGTAGCATCGGCGATCCTGACCATGCTAATATATTAATATTCCTAGCTTTGCTTGGAACCATTGTTATACTTGTCACAAAGGCAGGAGGCGCCAACGCATATGGAGACTGGGCGATAAAGAAAATCAAGACCCGTAGGGGAGCTTCTCTTGCAACAACAGGTCTTGGTATCTTAATCTTTATAGATGACTATTTTAACTGCCTGACTGTAGGAACCGTAATGCGACCGGTAACGGATAAGCATCGAATATCGAGAGCAAAGCTTGCCTATTTACTAGATGCAACCGCTGCTCCTATATGTATCATTGCCCCAATTAGTAGCTGGGGAGCGAGTGTAGCTTCTTATATGAATGACTACGCCTCCGAGAATTCCAATGGAATGGAATTATTTATACGTACTATTCCGTATAACCTATATGCGATTCTTACCATTATCATGGTTATCGTTATATGTGTAACAAAATTAAACTTTGGACCAATGAGAAAAATCGAAAACCATGCAATGGAAACAGGCGATGTCATGCCTAACGAAGAAGTGGTAACAGAAAACTTAAATAACATGGCTTCACAAAAAGGCAAAGTGTATGACTTAATCATTCCAATTGTATCCTTAATCATATTTACAGTTTTAGCAATGGTTTATACCGGCGATGGATTTGGAGAAACAGGATTTTTTGGCTCTTTCGGAAACAGTAATGCCTCCTTGTCACTAGTACTTGGAAGTTTTGCTGCCCTAGTGATTACCTTTATATTATACTTACCTAGAAAAGTACTAAAATTCCATGACTTTATGGGAAGTGTATCAGAAGGAATTAAATCAATGGTACCAGCTTTCACTATCTTAATCCTCGCTTGGACGATAGGTGGAATCTGCAGCAGCGAATACCTTAACACTGGTGGCTTTATTGGTAATGTCATTGCCAATTCTAATTTCCCAATGATGTTTTTACCAGTAATTATCTTCGTCGTGGCGGCAATCCTAGCGTTCGCAACAGGGACAAGCTGGGGAACGATGGCCATCTTAATTCCTGTTGGTGCAGAAATCAGCATGGTAGATCCATCTGGCGTATTCTTGATTCCAGTATTAAGTGCAGTGCTAGCCGGAGCCGTTTATGGAGATCACGTTTCACCTATCTCTGACACGACCATCCTAAGCTCTACCGGAGCTCAATGTAATCACATCCAGCACGTATCAACCCAACTCGTATATGCCTCTGTAGTAGCCGTATGCTGCTTACTCGGATATATCCTAATGGGAATACTTAATGGAAGTATTATTTCATTATTCGTATCAATCGCAGCGCTGTTAATCATTCTCTTCACTATCGATAGAAGATCAGTGAAGAACGAAGAGTGAAGAGTGAAGAGCGATAAAAAGATAGTGAAGAACTAAGAGCGCTAAAAGAGCAGTGAAGAACGAAGAGTGAAGAGTGAAGAGTGAAAACGCTGAAAAGATAGTGAAGAACGATAGAAAGATAGTGAAGAGTGAAGAGCGGAAATGATTAGTGAAGAGATACTAAGATACTAAGGTATTTGGGTTTTAGATGCTAAGATATTAAGATTTATAGATATTAACAAAAGCTCTTCATTTACCTATAGAAGTAGATAATTCAGTAATAATTGCTCTTTGATTTTGGAGTCTAAGATAGAAAAAAGCCGTCGGAATGGGTTCCGGCGGCTTCTTTTTGCTTCTGGCTCTTATATCTTAAAACAGATATTTGTACTATTGACGGGTTTGTTAGGTAATCTGTATAAATCAAAAATACCGATGGAATGAATCTCGCAAATCATTGAACAGGTCGATATATTCAGATTTAAGAAATTCATACCGTTCACGAAGAATTGTCTCTTTGGAACGAAGTGTTACATCATTTCGTATTATCAGATTCTGTATTGGATAACAGGGTTTATACCAAGCCAATTTCGTACCATAACCCAATGTTAAACACATCCTCCATCCAGCTTTTAATACAGCTCTTTAATTCGTAAATATAATAGTTAAAGCAGAAAATTTCCAGTTCTTCACGCTATAATTCTTCGCTGTATTTTCTGTTCTTCACTGTCCTTATTGGCTCTTCACTATCTTTCATCTCTTCACTCTTCACTCTTAGTTCTTCACTGTATTTATAACGTTCTTCACTGCCCTTATCGGTTCTTCACTATCTTTCCGCTCTTCACTCTTCACTGCACTTATAACGCTCTTCACTCTTCACTCTTAGTTCTTCACTATTTTTTCATTTGAATCTGATATTCAATCGGTAATGCGAGTTTTGTTGGAGCAAATTTGCTTAAATAGCGCATTAGTTTGGTTGTATTATCTGGTACAATGACTTCCTGTCGGCGAATCAGTCCTTGAACCGCTACTTTTGCGCATTCTTTTGCAGAGATTGAACGGAGAGTAAAGTTGGCTCCAGCAACTTCGTTAAATTCTGTATCCACCGGACCTGGGCATAAGACAGAGACACTTACTTCTTTCTTCTGAAGTTTTAGCTCATAGTTGATTGCGCGGCTTAAACTAAGTACATAAGCTTTAGTTGCTCCGTAGGTGGCCATTATTGGAACGGGATAGAAGGCTGCAATACTTGCAACATTAAGGATATATCCCTTGCTCATATGGTTTGCAAAAAGTTTGGTTAGGATATGAAGTGCTGTAATATTTGTTTGAATCATACTTATTTCTTCATCTAATGGGATATCTGTAAAGTTTCCAGTTTTACCAAAACCAGCATTATTAATTAATACACCAACAGGATATTGTTTGCAATCTTCAAATAATTGATAGCACCGATTTTCGTTGGTCAGATCACATGGATAGCATACAACATCTACCGCATACTTTTCTTCAATTTCACTTTTTAAGGTGATTAGTCGTTCTAAGCGTCTAGCGACAAGAATGATATCTACATGCTTTCTTGCAAGTTCAAAAGCGATTTCACGACCAATCCCGCTACTTGCTCCAGTTACTACTGCGTACATATTAGTTCCCTTCTTTCCTGATAGTTGTCAAGTTTGTAAACATTTTTTGTCGTATATAAGATATTATACCAATTATTGAACGAAAATACAAAAGATAAAAATAATTGTTGACAAATAATATTATACAGCATATAGTATTGTTATAATAACAATATGTACATTAGTATAATATGTAATAAGTTATAATATTGAACATATTATAGTATAAGTATTGTAGATTGATTATGAGACTAAACAAGAGAAGGAGTGATTGTATGGTATTCAACACAGGAGCCGCTTTGCTTGATGCTATAGTGTTGGCTGTTGTAGCAAAAGAAGAAGAGGGCACATATGGTTATCGAATAACACAGGACGTGCGCAATGTCATTGACATTAGTGAATCAACCTTATATCCTGTACTTAGAAGATTACAAAAAGATCAGTGCCTCGAAGTCTATGACCAGGAATTTGGCGGGAGAAACCGACGTTATTATAAGTTGACGGGACAGGGAAAAGTACAGCTACATTTGTATTGCGAAGAATGGAAGAGATATTCCAATAAAATATCTGGGATCTTGTTGGAGGTGAGATAGTATGTCTAAAGCGGAGTTTATGAAAGAATTAGAAGCGCTACTTATGGACGTTTCTTATGAGGAAAGGGTGGAAGCGCTCAAATTTTATGAAGATTATTTTGAAGATGCCGGTACCCTTGATGAAGAACAAGTGGTAAAGAATTTGGGTACACCTGAGGATATCGCAAAGATGATTAAAGCCAATGTTTATGAAAAGGATGCATATCAAAAGGTGGAGTATACGGATACCGGTTATCATGACCCAAATTACGAGGGTAGCTACAAAGTGTCAAATGGAGAAATGGGTGCGGATGGAAGAAGTAGCGGAAGCCGTGATTTTCTTGAGAACATCAAAGAGTTTAAAAATCAAAACAAAAACAACAATGTGATACTCATTATTTTGCTCATTTTGGCTAGTCCAATCCTAATCGGTCTGGCTGGTGGTGTGTTCGGACTTGGAATTGGTTTGCTTGGAGGACTCATTGGAATCGTATTTGGTTTTGGTGGAGCAACCATAGGATTATTAATTGGTGGAGCGGCATCCTTTGGTGTTGGTGTCGCACGTATCGTATTCTCACCTGCATCAGGAATCATTGGAATTGGAGTAGGATTTATTCTGATTGCGCTAGGATTGGTTTTTTTAACGATTACGCTTTTAATTGCAACCAAACTCATCCCTTGGATTGTACGTGAAGTAAGTGGCCTTATTCGTAAACTGTTTTCTGGAAGGAGTAATGCGGTATGAAAAAAGCAAGCAAAGCGTTGTTTACAACGAGTCTGATTTTGTTCGTGGTTGGAGTAGCGTGTGTAGTAGTTGGACTGGTAAGTGGGGGAGATTTCAGAAAATTAAGTCCTGTATTCAAATCAAACGAGAAATTAGTTTCCTATGATGTTACATTTGATAAGGAGATTAAGAATCTGAAATTATCCAATGAAGTAATGTCTATGAAGGTTGTATACGGTGATAGTTTTAAAGTATCTGTGAAAAATGTTCCAGAGGATTCGGTGGATGCCAGTGTAGAAGGAGATACTTTAGTAGTAGATGTCGGTTTTGATAGTGGTTGGAATGTTCTTGATAACGCTTTTCGTTGGATGGATGGATTATTTCTAGAAGATGAGCAGTCGATGGTAACGGTAACGATACCAAAAGATTTTGTAGCGGATAAAGTGGAGATGAATCTAGATACCGGAGATATAGAAGTAGAAGAGATTAAATCAAAAAAGGGTACATTCGAAGTATCTGTTGGTGAATTGACATTAGAACGTTGTGTTATAGAAGAAAAAGCTGATTTTACAATTCGTGTTGGCGATATTAATGTGGAGCAGTTTGAGGTGGATAATATGGATGTTGAGATTCATGTAGGAAACTTTGAAGGGGCAGGTACGGTGAAATCAAAAGCCAAATTATCAACGAATGTAGGAAGTATCGGGCTAGACTTAGATGGAAAGATGCAGGATTATCAGTTTATCTGTGATACTGATGTCGGTGATATCGAGATTAACAATGATAGTTATGGGGATAAGACCATTGGTACCGATAACGGAATTCTTATAGATTGTGAAACTAATGTTGGAGATATTACAATTGATACCAAATAAAGCAAATAAAAGAACGGGCACTTCAAAATGAAGGCCCGTTTTATAGTGCGCCCTGCATGGGCGTAATTTTACCAATGATTAACGAAGAATTTTACCAGTGATTAACCAAGAATTTTGGCAATGACTTTAGTGATTTCTTCTGCATCAAAAGGTTTTGTGATAAATTCCTGTGCACCCACCTTTAGAGCAGACATCATTTTTTCTTTCTGTCCAGCAGCGGTTACCATAATAACCTTTGCTTCTTTATCATATTCCATAATACCTGCTAAAGCTTCAATTCCATCTTTTACAGGCATTGTAATATCCATCGTTGTGATATCTGGAGTTAATTCTTTATATTTTGCTATTCCGTCATCTCCATCAACAGCTTCGCCAATTATCACATGGCCATCTGCCTCTAATAGATTTCGGAGAAATTTTCTAGAGGTTCTAGAATCATCCACTATTAATATATTTGCCATAAGTAATCCTCCCAGTATTATTGTTTGATAATTTGGTCAATGGAAACGATAATATCCACTGGCTTGCTGCATAATTTTAAGGACACGACATAAAGTGCATTCGTAGTCAACTTACCGTCTACTGCATAAGTAGGAGGTAACAAATCCACAACAACATCCTTGTCGCTTAAATAGCGCGCGAAAAGACCATTGATACAGTTGATGAATTCGCAGATAGAATCAAAGGAATCAATATCAAGCTCATCAAATTCCTCTTTTGCATAATTATTAGAAATGAGTAAAAGACCATCTTTCGAACCGCTAAATCCAAGGTAAATGGTATGATCACCAATTACCGTTTGATTAGAGAGATAGTCAAAACCATATTCGTTTACTTTTTTAATGCCTGATAACATAATGTTGTTAGTAACGAAACGAACAAGATTACGGATTACTAGTTCAATCAAATCGTTATAAAATGGTTCTTCCATCTGAATCAGAATTGGGAGGATGTTATCTAAGTCATCGGTCTTAAATAACTCCATCTGTTCATTACTATAACCATTCTTTGATTGAAAGGAAGAAAGAGAATCAGTAACATCCTCTAATGAAAGATATTCCCTATCAATGATTGCCTGAATAAACTTGAAGTAAGTATTTCCTTGAAGTTTTAATAAGCTAGAAACTTGTTCCTCTGTAAGATATCCCTTACTAATCGCGATATCTCCAAAGCGTTTGTCTACAACGGCCTGTAAGCGATTTACTTCATCCGCTTGTTTTTTTGAAAGCATATTGTTTGCTTCTGCTAACATACCAAGCTTTACCCTTGAAGTCTCAACCATTTCAATAATTTCGTTGTATTGGCCTGACGTAAGCTTACCTGTGGAAACTAAATGCTCCCCAAAAATAAATTTAAACATAGGTCATCTCCCTCCGTATTTCTACGAACATCTAATATGATATTATGATGTTACCTCTTTAAGTTAATTCTCTTACTATGTATAAACGGCACTTAAAGAATTCATTGCTATATATATCGGATGGTTCGTTAAAAAATTGAGAACAAATCTTAAAATAATGTAACTAGTTTGCTCCGATAAATACATTTTACTACATAATTCATCATAATGTAATAGGTAATCTTCCCTATTTGAACGGAAGTTGACGTTGACATGTTCAAAGAGAATTACTATAATGAAACAAGACTAAAGAAAGGTTTGGTGGAGAATGAAACCTATTTTGGAATTAATCAGTGCAGAAGTAAAATCTGCGTTTAAGGAATGTGGCTTTGATGCTAATTTTGGAGAAGTATCAATCAGCAACAGACCTGATTTATGTCAGTATCAGTGTAATGGTGCCTTAGCTGCGGCAAAAGAATATAAGAAAGCACCTTTTATGATTGCTGACGATGTGGTAAATAAACTAACTGGGAATGCTATGTTTCAGGTTGTGACAATGGTACGTCCTGGATTTATCAATATTACATTAAGTCCGTCTTTTTTAGCGGATTATCTTAATGATATGAAGCAAAATGAGGAGTATGGAATTGAGAAAACGAAAGCTCCAAAGACAATCGTCATTGATTATGGTGGTCCCAATGTTGCAAAACCGCTTCACGTCGGACACTTAAGACCAGCGATTATCGGAGAAAGCATCAAACGAATTAATCGGATTAAGGGACACAATGTAATTGGTGATGTGCATCTTGGTGACTGGGGTTTGCCAATTGGCTTAATTATCAGTGAGCTTAAGCGCAGAAAGCCTGAACTATGTTATTTTGATGAGCAATATGAAGGAGAGTATCCGGCTGAAGCACCATTTACCATTAGTGAACTGGAAGAAATCTATCCAGCAGCCAGTGCATATTCCAAAGAAAATAATGAATTTCGTGATGCAGCAAAAGAAGTGACTCGTTTGGTGCAGGAAGGTCATAAGGCCTACCGTGCACTGTGGAAACATATCTTAGAGGTATCTGTAACTGATCTAAAGAAGAATTATGAGAAGTTAAATGTTCACTTTGACCTATGGAAAGGGGAAAGTGATGCAGATGCTTATATTCCAGAAGTAGTTGCTCAGTTAAAAGAAAAAGGGTTGGCTACTGTGTCCGAAGGTGCTTTAGTTGTTGACGTCAAAGAAGAGACAGATACAAAGGAAGTCCCACCTTGTCTGATTCTCAAATCAGATGGCTCTGCGTTATATGCGACGACAGATATTGCGACTATTTACGAACGCGAAAAACTGTTTCAGCCAGATGAAATCAAATATATCGTAGACAAACGTCAGGATCTTCACTTTTTACAAGTATTTCGTACTTGCAGACTTGCAAGATTCATTAAAGACGAAGCCCAATTGACCTTTTTAGGCTTTGGAACGATGAATGGAAAAGATGGCAAACCATTTAAAACAAGAGATGGTGGTGTCATGCGTCTAGAAAACCTAATTGGTTCCATCAATGAAGAAGTATATAAAAAGATTATGGAAAACCGCGAGATGAGCGAAGAGGAAGCGAAAAATATCAGTCAAATCGTTGGCCTTGCAGCACTCAAGTATGGCGACTTATCCAATCAGGCAACCAAAGATTATATCTTTGATATTGAGCGTTTTGCTTCGTTTGAAGGCAACACTGGTCCATACATTCTATATACCATTGTTAGAATCAAATCCATTCTTGCAAAATGTGCAGAGCAAAACTTAACGGCAAGTCAGGCGTTGCTGCCACCAAAAAGCGATTCAGAGCTTGACCTTATGCTTGAATTGACCAAGTTTAATGCGATGATTGATACGGCCTGTGAAGAAGATGCACCTCATAAGGTATGTCAGTTCATCTATGATATTTCGAATGCATTCAATCGTTTCTATCATGATAATAAAATTCTTACAAATGAGGACAAAGAACGTCAGGCATCTTATATCGCATTAATCACGTTGGTAAAAGAGATTTTAAGTTTATGCATCGATTTACTTGGGTTGACCGCTCCTGACAGAATGTAAGAATTATACAGTTATATTGCATATTTATTAATTTGAGAACTAATTGATTACGAAGTACAAAATAATATAAGGCGATGGAGCCAGGCTCCATCGCCTTATATTATTTTGCTTTAGGAGTTAAAATATTATTTTTTTAAATATCTGAAAAAATGTGTTGCACTCCTTGCATTTTTTTGCTTTAATAGAAAATGAAGTATGCATATTTATAAGTGCAAACAGAATAAAATACACTAAAAGTAAATTTATAACAGTTTTAAAGGAGGAGAAATATGAAAATGAAGAAATTAATCGTTATGTTACTTACCCTGGCTATGGTATTCTCGTTAGCAGCCTGCGGAAACAAGAATGATAATACAGGGGCATCCGTAGAAAGCAAAGAAGCTACATCCGAATCACCAGCTGCATCTAAGGCAGCAGATGCTTCCAAGGCACCAGAGGAATCAGATAAGCTTACTTTAGAAGAAGGAAAATTAAAAGTTGGTATGGAGATTGGTTATCCACCGTTTGAATATTTTGATACAGATGGTTCTACACCAATTGGATTTGATGTTCAGTTAGGAAAAGCACTTGCAGATAAACTTGGATTAGAAGTAGATTATGTAGATACTGCATGGGATGGAATCTTCGCTGGACTTAATACTGATAAGTATGACGTTATCATTTCTGCAGTTACGATTACACCAGAAAGATTAGAAGAGTTTAACTTTACCAAACCTTACATAGGGAATGCTCAGGCACTTGTATTATTAAAAGACACAGAGATTACAGCAAAAAGTCTAGAGGAATGTGCTGGATTAAAAGTAGGATATCAGGCAGAAACTACTACCGATTACTATATGACCAAGTTAAAAGAGGAAGGCCTTGATATTAAAGAAAAAGAATATGAAAAAGTAATCAATGTATTTGATGACTTGGATCTTGGTAGAATTGATGCAATAGTATGTGATAGCGTGGTTGCACTTGATTACGTGAACGCAGAGAACAGCAAGTTCCAAATCGTATGGCAGGGAACTGCAGATGAAACCTTTGGTGTATGCATTAAAAAGGGAAATGATGCATTAACCGCAAAACTAGACGCTGCACTTGCAGAAATAAAAGCAGAAGGCAAATTAACTGAGATATCAATGGATATCTTTAAAATGGATTTAACAAAGGATGTTAAGTAAGAAAGTGATGTAACAAAACAACAGCGCTACCGGATAACAGGAGGCCCAAACGACGAAAGGCGAAGGGGAATAGACTATGGATAATATACAAGAACTTATGAATAAAATAATCGGCTGGTTACCAGCATTACTAGAAGGGGCCAAAGTAACGGTAACCTTAACGGTTCTCTCTGTTATGGCTGGTCTGGTAATCAGTCTCTTCCTGGCACTCGGGAAGATGTCTAAGAAAAGAATATTAAGATGGCCTTGTAGTGCATATATCTTTTTCTTTCGTGGCACACCATTATTGATGCAGTTATATTTTATCTATTATGCATTACCAAAAATGGTTCCGCTGTTCAATATTAAGAGTGCCGCTGTTGCAGCGTTTATCGGATTTGCATTAAATATTGGTGCTTATCTTGCTGAAGTCATAAGAGCAGCGATTCAATCAATTGATAAAGGCCAGTTTGAAGCAGCTAGAGCATTAGGAATGAGTTATGGTCAGACAATGAAGTTAATCATTTTGCCACAATCCATCAGACGATTGATTCCACCAGTCGGGAATGAATTTATTATGGTATTAAAAGACGTTTCCCTCGTATCTGTTATTTCGATGGCAGACACCGTAAAAGTCACCAGAGGAATCGCATCCCAGGCGGGTAATGAATTAGTGTACATCCCTGCTATGATTATTTACCTTATAATAACAGCAATCTTCCAGTTTGTATTTAATAAAGTGGAAAAGAAGTATTCAGTATACGAATAGGAGGACGTACATATGGCAATGATCGAAACGAAAAATCTATGCAAAAGCTTTGGAGACTTAGAAGTTATCCGAAACATTAACTTAAAAGTAGAGCAGGGAGAAGTAATCTGTATTATTGGCCCTTCCGGTGCCGGTAAGTCAACCTATCTGCGTGCGCTGAACAAATTAGAAAAAATCACATCCGGTGAAATCTATATTGAAGATAAGTTATTTGAACATCGTGAAAACGGGGTAAATATCAGCAAAATTCCAACTGCAGTCCAGCACGAGATGCTACTGGAAGTGGGGATGGTATTCCAACGTTTTAACCTGTTTCCTCATAAAACGGTTCTAGAAAATGTTATGGTAGCGCCGATTAATGTAAGAAAACGTACCAAAGAAGAGGCGGAAAAGATTGCAAGAGATCTAATAATGAAGGTTGGATTAGAAGATAAAATCGATGCTTACCCAGCCAGACTATCCGGTGGACAGCAACAGCGTGTAGCCATTGCAAGAGCGTTAGCAATGGAGCCGAAAATCATGTTATTTGATGAGCCGACCTCAGCACTTGATCCAGAGTTAGTTGGCGATGTATTAAATGTAATGAAGGATCTGGCAGCCCAGGGTATGACAATGCTTGTTGTAACCCATGAAATGGGGTTTGCCAAAGAGGTTGCTGACCGTGTAATCTTTATGGCGGACAGTGAGATCTTAGAAGAAGGAAAACCAGAAGATATCTTTACCAATCCGAAGCATGAAAAGACAAAGAGCTTTTTGAAGAGTGTGTTGTAGGGATGGTATAGAGTAGATAAGATAGTGTGAAATATAAGAGAAGTTATCTAGTTAATAGGTAGCTTCTTTTTTTGTGTGAAGTTATCGTTATTTGTAACATTGTTGTCACTGAGATAAGTCATAAGGTTATTGAAACAAACTACCATCTAATCTCGTATGACATTTAGTTGCCTACTTTATGTCACAAAAATGACATATTGACATTTTGTGGGGGGGGTATGCTAATATTTCCTTAATTGATAAAAAGTGACAACGTTTTATCAATTATTCTAATATTTATGGGAGGTATGATGCATGAAAAAAAGGGTAATTATGAGAGTACTAGCTGTTCTGATGGTAATCAGTTTATGTGTTCCATCAGTGACAAGCCATGCTGTGGCAAGTGACTTCAAAAATGTGTTTTTTGGGGAAAAGAAACAGGAAGGAAATGAAGTACAGCATAAGAAGGTAAAGAAAGGTAAAAAAGAAAGAGTATATAATAAGACAAAGAATTCTACAACATTTTTAAATGAAGACGGATCAAAAGAATTAGTTATGTATGGTTCTGATGTCCGTTTTGAGAACGAAGAGGGTTTATTAACAGACTATGATCCGAGTTTAGTGGAGATCACGACAAAAGATATCAAGACTAATAAGAAACTAAAGAAATATAAATATCAAAATAATCAAGGAGATAAAAAACATTATCTACCAGAAAGTTTAACGGAAGAAACACCAATTTTAATGCAGAATGACTCCTATGAAATTATGTTTCGTCCAGTGTTTGCAGGAGATGATCTAGAGGCAGCTGCATTAGAAGATGATGCATCTATAATACAAGCTAAAAATTTGAATGTTAGTCGCATTGAGGACAATGATAATCAAATTGAGCAAATACTAGAAGATGTAAATCTTGATGTAATTCCCGAGGCTACTGACCTAGAAAAAGCTGATTTATCGGATGAAAATGTAATAGATATATATGAAGATAATCAAGAACTGCCTACAAAAATCACCTATACAACTGATGATGAAGCGATGCAGTTAGAGTATATTTCACAGGATAATGGTATCAAAGAGAATATTATATTACATGAGAAACCAGAATCGAATGTATTTTTATTCGAACTATCATTAAAGGATATGTTTCCACGCAACAATATAGTAGATGGTGGAATCACCTTTTATGATAATAAAACTGAGGACATTGTGGGTGGCATAGCTGCTCCATTTATGAATGATGCTTCTGGAAAGGCATATAGTGAGGATGTTACTTATACAATTGGTAAAAAGTCAGAGGAAGACGATACATATATTCTTGCCGTAACAGTAGATCAGGCATATCTTGATAGCGAAGAGAGAGTATACCCTGTCACAATTGATCCTACTGCAACGTGGTATGGTAGCGAGGAAATACATGACGTTTATGTAATTAACCGAAGTCCATATCTTGATACTAATTTTTATTCGACAGGCACGGTAACCAGCTCCGTGGGAGAGGGAGCGCAGGGAGTATTTCGCACTTACTTTAGATTTGAGGATTTTACTAAGACAATTGATAATTACTATATTAGTAGTGCGAAATTAACCTTATATGAAACAGGAACAGCTGGTTCTGGTGGAACCATCCAAGCGCATCGTGTCACAGAAGATTGGTCAAAAGCGTCAATTACCTGGAACAACCGGCCTTCTTATGCCTCGAGCATATATGATTCATTTCAGAGCACAGGAGTAAAAGGTACTAGAACGTTGGATTTGACTGAGCATGCCAGACAAATTGCCAATGGTACTTATAAAAGCTATGGAATTATGTTAAGAGATGCAGATGAAAGTAGTACCGGAGTATATTCTAAGTTTTATAGTTCGCGTTGCACTACAGAATCTTATCGACCAAAACTAACTATAGTATATTATGATGGACCATCGACTGCATCTAGTGTTACTGTAAATGATTCTGTAGTTAAGCCAGGGCTAACAACGACAGTATCATGGGAAGGTATTACTTCTCAAGCACTAGACAGAGTGGAATATCGTGTAGCATATTATGATTGCGCAGCTGGCCAGGCAAGAGACACTTGGATTAATTATTCTTCTGAAACCAAAATAGGTACAACTTCTTCTGGAAGTTATCGAGTACCGGGCAGCGCAAGTTGGCCAACAGGCTGCTATCGTCTCTATGTACGTGGTGTGGATAAGGGGGGTATTAAAGGTACTGGATTAGGAGTAAATGTTCATATCGATGGGACTGTACCTACGCTATCCAGTGCCAAAATCACTTTGCCTACAACTACAACATCTTCCACAAAATATTCAAATGTAGTGCCAACTATCCAATGGAGTGCATCAGATGAACATTTTCAACAAATTGAGTATAGTATCAATAAAATCAATTATGGAGCTTTTCAAGGCCCAGATGCTTCTAAACCGGAAACAGCTGTACTTAAGTCGAAAACTGGGAGTTACACTCTGCCGAGTTCTTATTTTACAGCAGCAGGTGCTTATGTAATTAAAATAAGAGCAAGGGATAAGGCAGATAATTATAGCTCCGTTATCACGCTGCCAACTTACTATTATGACAAGACTGCACCTGTAATCACAAATACTAAAATTACAACACCATCATCCAGTACAACACCATCAACGGATGCAACACCTTCGTTCACTTATACAACTAATGATATAAGTCTTAGTAAGGTCGAATATAGCATCAATGATGGGGGTTTTACAGCTGTTACAACCTCAACACCAGGGACTTTTACCCTACCAGCAGGAAAATTAGTAACCAGTGGCACTTACAGTTTTAAATTCCGTGCAGTGGATACTGCTGGTAATTGTAGTACAGTCACTTCTCCAATTTATTATTATTATGAAAACCCGAATCAAACAGCGGAAAATTATGCTCCAATTTTGTCAGTTCAAGGAATATATGGATATAAGAATCATATTTCATGGACACGAAAAACATCAGCAGCACTTCCGTCAAATGTAAATTATGAGGTGCATCGTAGTACTACTGCAGGGTTTACTCCTTCCCCAGCCACCTTAGTTGCTTCTGGATTAAGAAGTGATTATTGGGTAGATCCGAATGTTAATGATACCGCTACAGTTTATTATAAAGTAAGATCTGTAATAATAGAAAATGGAAAACCTATTTGTTTCAGCGGCTTCGTAGGTGCAAGTTATCTGAATAATAATAAAGAGAACGTTACTAAGCGCATTGGCTTTAAGGAGCATCTCGGATACCTGCCTGTTGGTACTCCTAATGGTTCAGGAAGTATTGAAAAAAGTTTAGGAAATGTTATTTATCAGCAATCCGATATTACACTTACCAATTCTCAATTACCAATCACATTACAACGTACCTATAATAGCACGGTAAAGGGAATTGGAATGTTTGGACTTGGCTGGGACTTTAGTCTGAACCTAGAGTTAATGAAGCAAAAAGATGCAGCAGGTAAAACAGAGTACCTATGGAAAAATCAGTCAGGAGCATTACACCGGTTTATTGTTAATGCAGATGGTAGTTATACTAGTAATGCGGCAAAAGATTTTAAGTTAGTTGTAGAAGTAGATACCTTCGAGGCGGTAGCAGAAGAGGGAGCCAATAAGGTTACCTATAAGGTAAATAGCAACTATACGTTAACATCAAAAGATAATACAGTCTATAAATTTGATGCGAGTGGCAGAATCGTATTTATTACTGAGCCAAATGGTAATTTTAATCTGTTTGAATATGATCAGACAAAAGGAAGATTAATTAACATTGTTTCAAACAATAAGCAATCCTTATCGTTTTTATATAGCTCCAATGGAATCACGGTATCTGAGATTAAGTTACCAGACGGAACTTCATTAAAGTATGGATATGATTCAAGTTATCGATTAACTAGTGTTACACGGACCAATGGGATTAATCAGGTCGTTTATGGATATGAATATGATACCATCACAGGGTACCTTACAAAAATTCTTGATGCAGAAAAGAATCCATACGGTTTGGTGTATGCTGGTGAAAAGGCAGTTAAATTCACATATCCTAATGGGGATGCATTGAATTTAATGTATGATACTGCAAATAAGAAGACAATAATATCTAAAACCAATAATGTGGGGAATCAATTATATCAAGAATATATGGTATATGATGGAGCCACTGGATATATACTACAGGAATGTGATGCTTCAGGTAATATAACGTCTTATACATATCAAAATGATTTAGATTTATTAGTGTCTACAAGTAGAAATGTCGATTATCAGCAAATTGAAAATAATAAGATCGAGTTAAAGACAGAAACACTTACTACTTCAACGCAATATAATGAGAATCATAATGTAATCTCTGAGACTGATGAAGAAGGAAATAAAACTAGTTATGAATATGACTCTTCATCAGAAACATCCAATGATTTTCCAACTGGAATTTCTGAGACAACTGCTTCAGGAACAACGGTTTCAGATGAGAGTTATATATATGATGAAAATGGTAATGTAATTGAAACAGCAGATAGTGTAGAAAAAACCAAGTCTTCCATCGAGTATGATGAAGATGGTAATGCTTCAGATTACACGGATGAAACAAATGGCTTGGTAGCAAATGATGAAACGTATACTTACGATTCGAACGGAAATCTAATACAATCTGAGTCTGTAAGTGGAACAGTTTCTATTAAAACGGAAAATACGTATGATGCCATGGGGCAAATCAAATCAAGCAAAGAAATTGATGGGGCTACGAATAAAGTCATAATGGAAACTTATTATGAGTATGACTTTATGGGACGCTTGATTAAAACCTCCTACGTCATTAATGGAATTACTGAAACAGAAACGAAAGATTATTATCCAAATGGTACTTTAAAGAAAGAAGTAAGTAGAGACGGCATCACTACGACTTATCAATATGATAATATGAACCGTCTGGTTTCCCGTACCCTGTCAAAAGGCACTATCAGTATCACGTATAGTGTTTCCTATACTTATGAAGACGTAACGATTCATACCGGTGATGGAAAAGATAAGACGATAAAGAATGCCTATCTTGAGACAGAAAGAAATAAAGAGGGTGCTATTACCTATCAAAAATACTACAATGGCCATGGTGAATTAGTTCGCGAAAAGAAAAATGGAATTTATACGGATTACACTTATGACAACCAGGGTAAAGTCATTACTACTTTTATGATTGGCACCAATGAAAATGATATTAGCCAAGGGAAATTGACTATCAATCTGTATGATAAAGCTGGCAATTGTATTTATACAATTATTAACCCACTTTATGACAATATTGAGGATAAATATATCGTAGATGAAGAAAACACGATTGTGGTTGCTTCTACTTATGACTCTCAAGGTAATGTGTTAACGAAAACAGATGCATTAAATCATAAGTCAGAGTTTCAGTACGACGCTCTTTCTAGGTTAACAAAAGTAATCATGCCTGATGGAACGGAGACTGGTCATACCACGCAGTATGATTATGACTTAGTCAATGCGAATAATACAATAACCACCCAGGTATCCGATACACTTGGACAGATAAGCCAATCGATTGAAAATGCAGCGGGACAGACCATTGCAATAAAGGATGTTGGTGATGATTCGAATGCGATTCAAACGAAAATGGAGTACGATACTCAAGGGAACAAAGTAAAAGAAATCTATAATAACGGTGATTACAAAACCTTTGAGTACGATGCAAAGAATCGATTAGTTAAAAAGAGTTCCTATCGGAAAGATGGCACCAAAGAATCTGTAATAGCATATACCTACGATATTGCCAATAATAAGAAGACTATGATCGATTACGAAGTAGTCAATGGAGTAGAAACTCAATACCGCTATACCTGGTATGAATATGATGCTATGAACCGTCTCATTGGAACTTCAGAGGTAAATGGCAATCAAATACCAAGTACTGATGCAATTCAAGCAAATAAAATTGCTTATACTTATGATATTGAAGGTTATCTTGTGGCAGTAACTTATCCAGCCTTTGAACAAAAAGTAAGACAACTTACCTTCACATACAATAGTGATAAGTGGCTCACACAAATCAAAGCAATGGTTTCTAATGGTACTTCTCTGGAGGAACATATTGTAAGAGAATATGTTTATCATAATGATGGGAAAGTAAAGGAAATTAAGGACTATTATGACTATGTAACAGGTTCTACAAACTATTTGTCAAAACGCTATGACTATGATGTTTTTGACAGAACGAGTAAGATGAACTATACTAAAAGTAGTGACCTCGCAAAAGTCGTAGAATCGTATGAATATACGTACGATAAAAACTCCAATATTCTTTCAGAAAAACTATATCGTAATTATGACTCTGGTTCAGTGGCAAAGGTAAACGAAACCAGGGAATACACCTATGATGAACTAGGAAGACTGATAAATACCAAGATTACAGACCATTTACAAGCAACTAGCAAAATCAGTAACACGTCCTATACTTACGACAAAGTTGGGAATCGTATCAAAATGGTAGTGAATGATACTACCACAGAGTATACTTACAATAAGTTAAATCAGTTACTGTCCTCTATAAGCAAGAAAAAAGACAGCACCACAGGCGTAGAGACCATCGTATCCAGCATAGTGTATACTTATGATGCCAATGGTAATCAGATTCAAGAAGTTGACAGCGTTACGAAGGAGAAGACAACCCAACAATACGATGTCAATAACCGATTGGTCAAGCTTGAGAAAAAAAACGAGTCCACGATTTTACTGACGCAGACGAATGACTACAATGGTGACGGTCAGCGAATCTCAAAAACGGAGAATAACATAACCACAAACTATTTCTATCAGGATGGTGTGGTTGTTTATACCACGGATGGCTATGGAATTCCGACTAGTTTTAATGTAATCGGTCAATCTGATAATATCATTGCAACCAAACGCTATACTGGTACGGATGTAGACAATTATTATCTATATTGCAAAGATATCAAAGGAAGTACCACCAGCTTAATAGATCAAACTGGACAAGCGGTGCTTGGATATTCCTATGATGACTTTGGAAAAACGATGGTTACCGGAGAGTCTGCCATTCACAATGAAGTCTGCTATACTGGTGGAATCTATGATGCATCAACCAAACTTTATTATCTGAATGCGAGATACTATAATCCTGCAAATGGAAGTTTTCTTACTCAGGATACCTATCGGGGAACGTATGACGCACCCGAAACATTACATCTTTATGCTTACTGTGCCAATAATCCAATCGCCTATGTAGATCCAAGTGGACATGCAGAAGTTGCAATACCAGTTGGAGTAAAAGTAGGTGTTGACGTCGTAGTTGGTTGGTTAGTCACTTTAGGTGTAATTGTAGTGGGCGGGGTAGTTATCGATTATTGTATTAGTTCTACTGCTGACTATACTTGGGCTAGAAAAGAGAAAATATACGCAGCTAATCCAAGGTATAGAATTAAAGCCAGTGAAGATGTTAAGCAGATTAGAAATGAAAAAATTAAGAGTAAAAGTAAGGCTAAGAGTGGAAAAGACTCTAAAGTAACAAGGGGTAAATCAAAAGCTCCAAAGCAAGGACAATCTGATTCATTATATGAGCAAGTAGACAATAATGGTAAAGTTATGAGCCGTACGAAATATGGGAAGAATCAAAAACCTGAGTTCAGACAAGATTATAACCATCCACACTATAGTAAAGAGTTAGGGAAGTATTTAAAACCTCACCAGCATAATTATACATATAATTCGAAGGGTCAGCCAAATGGAGATTTTGTCACTGTTATAAAATAATAGGAGGGAAAATGAGCATAGGATTTTGTGGAATGATATATTTAAGTACAAACAATGTTAAAGAGCATGTCGAATTAGCTTATTATATTCAACAGAAAGCAATAGATTATAAATTAGGATGTAAACTTGGTGGAAATGTTTCAGAAGATGTATATAATTTGTATGAAGAGAAGTTATCAGTTAAAACTATTTTATTTGAGTTGATGGATACACCACTTGATAACTATGCTAATACTATTTTTCAACCCACTATTGATTCTGAGGATAATTATGAGGATTGCTTTGCTAGTATAATGGAGCATAATATGAGCAAGATAAAAGAATTTTTTCATGACATACTAGAAAATGGTATAATTGAAAAAATAGTTGTGGATGTAAACTATTTATTTAAAGAGAATAAAAAAGTAATTGATATTAGTATTGCTGAGTTCAACATGAATATTATTAATCAATATATTAATAATAATTATTTTACTCCTGATATTAGCTATTGTATTAAAAAATAAATAATAAGTTTGTAGAATAGACCTTGGAGCCTGTTACTGAAAGAGTATTATTTACAAGT
The DNA here is from genome assembly GCA_023434365.1 of Bacillota bacterium. GTDB lineage: Bacteria > Bacillota > Clostridia > Lachnospirales > Lachnospiraceae > KM106-2. The sequence continues at coordinate 30,260 of JAEYSV010000039.1, forward strand.
GAGAATCTGTAGAGAGATTGTTTAATAGGTGATTATGATACGGATGCATATATTCTACGATTATTAAGAGCTTTCCAATAACGTAATTTCTTTGTGTTTTACTATTATTACTAATGAGAGGCTGTTGTAAAACTAATGATAATAATAGTTTTACAGCAGCTTTACCTTCCCTTATTTTAATATGCGATGTCCTAAGCGTAAATTAGAATGATTATAAATAAACATAAAAAAAACTCAAAAAACCCTTGCATATGCCCTTAGGGAATAGTTTATATTGACCATAGAAACAAAATATCAATTAGGGGTGTTGACTATGAAAATCAAAGAAGTGGCAAAGAAAACAGGGCTAACAGAAAAGTCCATTCGTTTTTATGAAGAGAAGGGGTTAATTCAGCCAGAAATTAAGTATGTAGCCAATCGCAAGTTTCGTGAGTATTCCGAAGAAGATGTAAAAGAGTTAAATACAATTATGTATCTAAGGAAAGGCTATTTTTCTATTGAAGAGATTAAACGAATGAAAGAGTCTCCAGAAGATATTATTAGTATTCTAAAACAATACCAAGAAAGATTACAGGAAGAGGTTGTAGTCAAGAAAGAGATTATGAAAGCATTAGCTATGCCTCATAATAATGAAGAGATGAGTGCAGATCAGCTTGCCAACTTGCTAGCTCCAATTACGAAGGAGAATCCATTACCTAAATCTGATGTAAAACCTAATTTCATCAAATTAGATCGTCAAAACAATGAAGTGAACTTATTAGTAAATAAACGTATTTACACTAGATTCTCCATCATGCCTAAAAGAATTAGTGGATATGAAATACTTATCTTAGCAACGTTATGGAATGTAGGTGATGTAACGTTTAATGACTTAGCGCATGTTTGTACCAAACGAGGCTTGACGGATATACTACTGGTAGAAAAGTTACTTCGTAAAATGAAGCATAGAGGTTTAATTACCAAAAAAGGAAATGTATATCGTGCAAAAGTAGATAAGATTAAGATTGAGTCTAAAGATATTGAAAAGTTAGCCTTAGGTCCGGTAATAGGAACACAAGATTTGTTTGTATTTGATGGCAGGCAACCCGCTGGCGTTAATAGTCAGGGAATCACTATGATGTAAGGTACCCTTACTTCCTTCAATATAATACAACCAAAGTGTAACATAATCCATTGTGTCAAAATAACACATCAGATATAGTTATAGAAGATATTTTATGCATTCTATGATGCGTTATCATGCAAATTTCTAAAGACTATTGAAGAAAATGCATAGAATTGGTAAAATAAGATTGATACTACAAATTAATTATTTTTGGAGGAGAAAATCATGAATTATGGGTATTTTGATGAGAATAACAAAGAATATGTCATAACGAAACCGAATACGCCAGCTCCTTGGGCAAACTATCTTGGTTCCCCTGAGTACGGCGCTATCATTTCTAATAATGCTGGTGGTTACAGCTTTGTTAAGAGTGGAGCACATGGACGTATTTTACGTTATGTATTTAACCAAGAAGATAAACCAGGTCGTTATATCTACTTAAGAGATGATGAAGACGGTGATTTCTGGTCTGCATCCTGGCAGCCAGTAGGAAAAAGTCTTGATGAATATAAGAGCGAATGTCACCACGGTACAGCTTACACTAACATTGTAGCTGATTACAAAGGCATCCACTCAGAAGCACTTTACTATGTTCCTCTTAACAAAACATATGAAGTATGGAGAACCAAAGTTACGAATACTTCCGATAAAGTAAGAACACTTTCTACGTTTGGTTATGCTGAATTTACCAACGAAAACAACTATGAAAATGACTTGGTTAACTTACAGTACACATTATTTATTACTAGAACTTATTTTAAAGGCAATAAGATTCTTCAGGCGATGAATGAAAACTGTTACAAAGATTGCAACGGCAGTAACCGTAAAGAACGTTTCTTTGGTCTTGCTGGTGCAGAAGTTGCTTCCTATAATGGTGATAAGAATGCCTTCATCGGAAACTATCATAGCTATGGTGATCCAGTTGCAGTAGTAAATGGTAAATGTGATAATGTATTAAACTACAATAGTAATGGTTGTGGTGCTCTACATACAACTTTCACGTTACAACCAGGTGAAACAAAAGAATTTGCTTTCGTACTTGGTCAATATAATGATATTGATAGCGCTAAGATTTTAGATCATTATTCTGATTTATCCGTAGTGGAAACAGAGTTAAATGAATTAAAGACTTACTGGCATGGCAAACTTGCTAATTTCCAGGTAAATACTCCTAGTCCAGAATTCAATAGCATGGTTAACACTTGGAATGCTTACCAGTGTTTCATTACTTTCATCTGGTCCAGAGCAGCTTCCTTTATCTACTGTGGTTTAAGAAATGGTTATGGCTACCGTGATACCGTTCAGGATATCCAGGGTATCATCCACTTAGATCCAGAGATGGCAAAACAACAGATTGAATTTATGTTATCCGCTCAGGTAAATAACGGTGGTGGACTTCCACTTGTAAAATATACTCATAATCCAGGTCATGAGGATACTCCAGACGATGCTTCTTATGCACAAGCTACTGGACATCCTGCATACCGTGCCGATGATGCTTTATGGTTGTTCCCAACGATCTTAAAATATGTTGCGGAAAGTGGCGACAAAGCATTCGTTAGCAAAGTGATTCCTTATGCGAACCAAGAAGAAGGCACAGTATACGATCACTTAAAGAGAGCAATCAACTTCTCTATGGAACGTCTTGGTGCTCATGATATGCCAGTTGGTCTGCATGCAGACTGGAATGACTGTTTAAGACTTGGTAAAAAAGGCGAATCTTCCTTCGTTGCTTTACAGTTATACTATGCAATCAGAGTAATGAAAGATTTTGCTACGGATTTAAATGATACCGAATATCTTGCATACCTTGAAAAAATTGGAACAGCACTTGGTGATTCCATTCAGAAATACTGTTGGGAAGATGACCGTTTCATCCGTGGATTCAAAGAAGATGGACAAGTTATCGGTTCTAAGCATGACAAAGAAGCAAGCATGTGGTTAAATCCTCAGTCTTGGGCTGTAATCTCTGGTCTTGCAACCAAAGAACAAGCTGAACTTGCTTTAGAAAGTGTTGATAGAGAATTAAATACCAAATACGGTGCACGCGTTATGGCTCCATCTTATAAAGATCATGCATTTGACGGCGCACTTGCCCTTTTATTCAATGGTTCAACCAAAGAAAATGGTGGTATCTTCTCACAACCTCAGGGATGGATTATTCTTGCAGAATCCTTAATGGGACATGGTAACAAAGCATTTGAATACTTTACAGAAAGTTCACCAGCTACGAAAAATGATGATGCAGAAATTCGTCTATTAGAGCCATATGTACATGGTCAGTTTACGGAATCTGTGGAAAGCCCATTTGAAGGACGTTCTCACGTTCATTGGTTAACTGGAACTGCTTCTACTGTAATGGTAGGCTGCGTGGAAGGTATCATGGGTATGAGACCTGACTTAGATGGTCTAAAAGTTGCTCCATCTATTCCAAGTGACTGGAAAGAATTCACGATGAAGAAAGTGTTCCGTGATAAAGTATTAAATATTACCGTTAAGAATCCGAATGGAAAAGAATCCGGATGCTCCGAGTTCTACTTAAATGGTAACAAACTTGATACCAACTATATTCCAGCAAAAGATATGTTAGAGGAAAATGAAGTACTCTTAGTATTATAATATATAACAAGAAAGAGTCTGGCAAGCCAGACTCTTTCTTGTTATCCGGCGCTTGAAACTCTAACCTGAATGGATTATGATACAATATAAGAACCAATACCACAAGAAAACGAAAGGATAGAAGCAAACATGTATCAATTATTATCGAGATTACTGATCTATCAAAATATACCGAAGGACAGTGTATTAAAACAACTTTCACATAACATATATCTTTACGAACAGGGAGAGCTAACAAAAGAAGAGGTCATTACCGGGGTTTATCAGAATATTCACGACCTGCTTGATGTGGCAACAAAGTATGGATTTGACGAGAATCTGTGGCAGAATTATCTGACCTACCTTTTAGTCTCTACCCAAAACCCCTTCAGCCTAACCGTAGAAAAGAGTGGAGCCAAAGAAGGCAGCGTGAATCTATTAGTCAAACAGGATTATGAGATATTTAGACAACTATTTCATTATGATTTTCAACCGTTAGAGCAGGAACTTGGAATTGATTGCTTCTCCATTCTGACGAACTACACAGCAATTAAAAAATCAGAAGGCTGTTACAATAAAAATGTGAGTGACAAAGTAAAGCTACTTAGTAATAAGTTAAGCAAATCACAGAATGTGGACGAGTTTTTTGCCTTAGTTACTGGTTTTTATCAACAATATGGAGTTGGAGATCTGGGTCTTAATAAAGCCTTTCGAATTGCCCACAATTCGGAGAAGTTAGAACTTATTCCGATTACGAACACCCAGGAGGTACAGCTTAGCGATATCGTTGGTTATGAATTGCAAAAAAAGAAATTAGTTGAGAATACCAAAGCTTTTCTAGCAGGTGAAAAGGCCAATAATGTGTTGCTATTCGGAGATTCTGGAACCGGCAAATCAACTAGTATCAAAGCCATCTTGAATGAATATTACGACGATGGACTTCGTATGATTGAGATCTATAAACATCAGTTTGAGGATTTGTCGACAGTGATTGCTGCAATTAAAAACCGTAATTACAAATTCATTATTTACATGGATGATTTGTCTTTCGAAGAGTTTGAAATCGAATACAAATACTTAAAAGCAGTCATTGAAGGTGGATTAGAGATTAAGCCAAAGAATGTGTTAATCTATGCCACCTCCAATCGCCGTCATTTGATTCGGGAAACCTGGTCTGACCGCAGTGATATGCAGACGGATGAGATGCATCATTCGGATACAATGCAGGAAAAACTATCCTTAGTTGCAAGATTCGGTATCTCCATTCATTTTGGAAAACCAGATAAAAAAGCATTTAATCAGATTGTATTAGAGATTGCAAAACGCCATCCCCAGATACAACTATCAGAGCAGGAACTTTTATTAAAGGCCAATCAGTGGGAATTAAGCCACGGAGGAATGTCCGGAAGATGCGCAGAACAGTTCATTACTTATCTGTTAGGGCAGAAGTCATTAGAAGATTAAGAGTAAGTATATCGATACGGAGATTACTCCGTATCGATATGCATCATAGGTTCAAAAGTTGTCTTTTTTCCACTTGGTTGGGTGTTTTCTCTTGCCAGCTGAATTGATTGCTCACAAAAATATTCCTGGGCATTAAACCGTTGTTTACCCCTTCGGTCAATTTTTTCATAATTCCCATCTGGCATTAAAAGATGTGCTTTTACTGTATCCTTTAGCTGGGTTTCTAAGATGTGAATTACCTCTTCTTTTAAGGAGGTATCCTCCACAGGGAATAGAATTTCAACACGGCGATCTAGATTTCTTGGCATCCAGTCTGCACTCCCCATATATACTTCGGTGTAGCCATCATTTTCAAAGTAGAATATTCGTGCATGTTCTAGGAAGTTACCAACAAGGGAGCGAACCATAATATTATCGCTGATTTCAGCAATCCCAGGTTTCAGACAGCAGATTCCACGAATAATCAGATCAATCTTTACCCCTGCCATCGAAGCTTCATATAACGCAGTAATGATTGTCTGGTCGCATAAGGAATTCATCTTAGCAATAATTCGTGCTGGTTTTCCCGCTTTTGCATGTTCGGTTTCTCGTTTAATAAGCTCTAAGAATTTATCCCGAAGCCAAAGAGGTGCAAGGCTTAATTTGTGCCAGTGTAGGGGCTCGGAGTATCCGCTTAGCATATTAAAGACGGCAGTGGCATCTTCGCCATAACTTGCTTTACACGTCATAATACCAAGATCCGTATATAGTTTTGCCGTAGAATCATTATAATTACCAGTTCCAAGATGTACATAGCGGCGGATGGCATCTTCTTCACGACGCACGACTAACGTTATTTTACAATGAGTTTTTAAGCCGACCAGGCCATAGATCACATGACAGCCCGCCTTTTCTAATTTTTTCGCCCATAAAATATTGTTTTCTTCATCAAATCTCGCCTTAAGTTCTACTAAGACGGTCACCTGCTTTCCGTTTTCGGCAGCATGTGCCAATGCAGCAATAATAGGAGAGTTACTGCTCACCCGGTAAAGTGTTTGTTTGATTGCCAGAACATTGTCATCGCGAGCGGCCTGTTTGACAAAGGTTACTACTGGATCAAACGTCTGATAAGGGTGGTGTAGCAAATAATCCCGTTCTTTTATCTGGTCGAATAATGAGCGTTCTAAGTTAAGAGATGGTATCGGCTGTGGGATATGTTTTGGATAACGAAGATGCTCATACCCTTTAAGACCAGATAGTTTCATTAAAAAAGTCAGGTCAAGAGGGCCATTGATAGAGTAAATATCCTCCTCACTTCTAATATCAAGTTCTTCTGTCAGAATCTTAAGAATTCGCTTATCTACATTTTCTTCAATCTCAAGTCGAATTACCTCACCCCATTGACGTTTTTTAAGCTGTTTTTGAATCTCAAGTAACAAATCCGATGCTTCATCTTCATCAATCGGAAGGTCTGCATTGCGCATAATTCGATACGCATAGGCAGCAGTCACCTCATAATTAAGAAAAAGCTTATGGATATTGCGCTCAATGACTTGCTCAAGCAAGATAAAGGTCAACTTATCGTTATTGTTTGGAATTGCAACCAAACGTGGTAAGACACTAGGCACTTGAACGGTTGCAAAATCATAACTTTCAGGATTATCCTTGTTCATTAGTAAGGTCGCGATATTTAACGACTTATTACGAAGAAGGGGAAATGGTCTCGAGGAGTCTACAGCCATCGGTGTAAGAACCGGATAGATATTATCTGTAAAATAGGCGTCAACAAAGTTACCTTGTGTTTTCGTAAGTTTCTCATGTTCTAAGATCAGCTCAATCTTATTTTGCTTAAGTAGGGGGAGTAAGGACCTACTAAGCGTAGAGTATTGTAATTGTACCAGTTCATGCGCCTTATCAGATATCTTCGTAAGCTGCTTTATCGGTGATATGCCACTGATGTCTGGCTTAGTATAATCGGCATTCACCATATCTTTTAATGAGGCTACGCGAACCATAAAAAATTCATCCAGGTTAGACGAGGTGATACTTACGAATTTGATGCGCTCAAGTAATGGAATAGTCTTATCACGTGCTTCCGCTAAGACGCGGTGATTAAATTGAATCCAGCTTAGCTCACGGTTCGTATAATACTCAGGATTATGAAACATATTACATATCGCTTTCATAGTTAATTGCTCCTTTTTTGCTTAAGAACTGGGCGAATCCCATACACTTCTTCGAAGAAATCAGCTTCTCCCTTAAATCGTGCCTGCTCTAAACTAATATCATTTAGGGTATCGGCGGTAATTAGCACATGGTTCTCTTTAATGGAGATGGTAATATCTTCAAACTTCTTTAGATGGCTTTTCGCCATTGCATTGGCAAGACGCAAGATGGCAGTTAATTTGCTTAAAGTCAGGTAAGTATCCTTATCCATGCCATCAAGCATGCGTGAATATTTTGGAAAGTCAGAGGTTTTGTGCCTTACTAGATTGGCCACTAATTCTCGTTCCAGATGGGAGATACCAATGATTTCAGTGGACATAACGATTCGGTAGGAGTTAAGTGGCACCTCATTCATATTGATGTATTCTCCGCAGTTTAATAAGATTACGGCAAGCTGTAACAGCAAACGTTCCCGTTTTCCAAGTCCATGGTACTTTTTCATACTGTCAAAAAGACGCAGCGCCACATATTCGACAAGCGTAGAATGTTCAGATACACACTCATAGCGTTTCGCAATATTTCGTGAAGCGCTGATAATATCTTGTTCAAAGCTATGACTACTTATGGACTTGTTCTTCTTACTAACATAATCCGCAACTAAGCCATCACATAAAATGATATCGCTAAAATACAGTTCTTCTGCCCCGGTTATCTCAAGAAATTTTTCATAAATCATTGCTGTAGGAAGTAAAAGTGAGGCTTGATCCTTCGAAATACTTAATTCCCGACTCAGTTGTTCCAGTGTTTTTTTATTAATACTTTGATAGAAGGATTGAAATACTTCCTTTGATATCAATTTGCCAAAATCAATTTTTTTAGATAAACGAATGAGATCGCGCAGTTGGTCACCGAACGCTACTATTCGCTTTATTTTATGTTCTTTAATAAATAAATGCCGATAGGTTGCCAAATCATTATAGATATAATCCTCAATCAAATGATTATATTGTAAGGTCTGATGTTCCATAGATGAGAGAATTTCACGAATTCTAAGGGAGCCAAGCCGGAGGTTTTGTGTATTCACAAGCATCCCCTGATGATACTGGGTAATCTGAACACTGCCGGCGGAAGCATCAATGATTGCCGTCCCTTTTTCAATAATTTTATGAAACATCTCTTCTTTGGAAGCCAGTGCTTTATAGCAAAGGAATCGTTGTTCTGAATTACTAAGCACTTTTACTTTCAGGCCGGTCCGCTGTTTAATCTGATCAAGTATCAGAATCTGGTTCTTCGCTTCCCTGATTGCACTGGTTGCACAAACGGTAAAGTCCGCAATCTGATATTCCTTCAGTTTCCATGTGAAATGGGTGAGGACGGTGCAAAGTTCTTCGATCATATCATGATCCGGATTCCCCTTTGTATAGGTTTGTGCACCAAGTTCAGTTGTATGTCTGATATACTCAAGTTCTTTAATCTCATTTTTTTTGCTTATCTCGAATATTTTCATTGCCAGTTCATTGGAGCCGACATCAATGCTGGCAAAAACAGTATTAGGCATATTCCTCATCCTTTCAAAACGATGTTATCATTATTGTATACTATTTTTTACAAATTCTCTACCATATATTTGTAACCATTCTGGGAACATTCTATCAATACAGTATAAATATGTTATGTCGAAAATGGTATGAATATTGCACTATATTATGTTATAATAAAATCAATTATGATGAGAAGTCAAATAAGTATTTGTATGGATAAAGATAACAAGCAACTAAATTAATAAAGAACTAAGAGGAAACATAGGAAACACGGAGGAAGTATGAAACACAACAAAAAGCTGATATCTCAAACAGTTGCGTTAATTATGATGTGTGTGTTAGTAATACCACTATTCACAAACGTTAAAAGTAATGCAGCAGATATCAAATATATTCGGGTGGGACTTCGCAGTCTTTATGATGGGGTAGAACAGATAACAATTCATAATGAGTCGGTTGGTATCGGTTATTGTATTGATAATGGGTATACCATTAATCAGGAATTTGATAGTAGTAACGGTTTTACGATAACCCCAATGACAAAGAAAAGTTATATTAGTTCCAAACAGATAAAGGATTATAGTTTGGCAAAAACAATTTCAGAGAAATTAAATGAGATGGGTGTCAAAGTGTACCCGGTGATAACAGGTAAAAATAGCTGGAGTATTCTTTTGCTGGAGAACGAAAGTGGCAATGCGAAAGAAGCGGTGGATGGTCGCTTTGGATTTGAATTTGGTAGTTTAACAAAAGATAATGGACATCGACTCTTGGTAACAGGAAGCAGGGATTCTTTTATCATTGATGGAACACTAAATAACGGATATCCCCAGTTTATTGCCGGCAATATTACTAGTCCGGATAAAGCGGTTGTTAATCTGGGAAGTAGAAGCTACCGTGGAAGAATTGAAATTGGAAGATATAACTCTTCAAAGCTTACAGCAGTTAATGTCGTTAATATAGAACATTATTTATACGGTGTAATACCGGCGGAAGTTCCCTCTAGCTGGCATATGGAAGTGCTAAAAACACAGGCAGTAAGTGCCAGAGGATATGCCATCAGGACGGCAGGTTATAACGGGGTATCGAATCTGACTAAGGCCTACATAATGGGGGATACTGCAAGTAGTCAGGTATATAAGGGATACCAATTTGAAACAACAAGGACCAATGCAGCGGTAAACCAAACAGCAGGACAGGTCATGAAATATGATGGCCAGATTATTACGACCTATTTTTCTTCCACCAGTGGCGGGAGTACAGAAAATGTAGAAGATGTGTGGTCAAGGCCAATTCCGTATTTGCGAAGTGTGCCGGATTTGTATGAAACGCAGCCTGCAAAAGATCCATGGGTGATTCATATTAGTAAGAGTAAATTATTAAATCTATTAAAATCCAACGGATATCAGTTAGATTCGGTTCGTAATATGTACGGAGAGATCACAACTTCTTCCGGAAGAATCATGAGCTTACGAATTCAGGGGAATAATAAATTTGTTGTATTGCAAAAAACAACAATTCGTTCTATACTATCTGTGCCTAGCTCAAAGTTTAAAATCGTAAAATATGGTGATACACCAGACCTAGTCAGCATGGAAGCTGAAAATCAGGAGAGTTACGCGAAGATAAGCGATTCTTATGTAATTAACGGCAATTATCAGGTGAATAAAGTCAATCAGCGTGCCGAACAATATTTCGTTATGAGCGCTGATAATATTACGAACTATCCTCGCATTACCCCAGACAACAAAGATACTTATCTCTTAGCGGGGCAGGGTTTTGGCCATGGCGTTGGTATGAGTCAATCTGGCGCAAGAGGAATGGCGGAGGCTGGATACACGTATAAAGAAATTCTTGAGCATTATTTTAGTGGGGCATCTTTAGTGGAGTAGAAAGAGAGAACAGACATGAAAACCAGTGATTTTTATTTTGAGTTACCCGAGGAGTTGATTGCACAAGATCCCCTTGAAGACAGAAGTAACTCTAGACTTATGGTAATAGATAAAAAGACAGGCGCCAGAAAACACAAAATCTTTAAAGATATTCTGGGATTATTAAAGTCAGGTGACTGCCTTGTATTAAATAATACAAAAGTAATTCCTGCTAGACTGATTGGCGAGCGCGAAGAAAGTGGCGGCAAAGTGGAACTGTTGTTATTAAAACGACAGGAAAATGATGTCTGGGAAACACTAGTTAAGCCAGGGAAAAAGTGTCGTAAAGGCGCAAAATTAACGTTTGGAGAAGGCTTGCTAAAAGCAACTATACTTGAGGTGCTTGAAGATGGGAATCGTTTGATACAGTTTTCCTTTCAGGGGATTTTTGAAGAAATCCTTGATCAGTTAGGGCAGATGCCATTACCACCTTATATCACTCATCAGTTACAGGATAAGAATCGATATCAGACGGTTTATGCAAAAAACGAAGGTAGCGCAGCAGCTCCAACAGCTGGATTACATTTTACAAAAGAGTTGTTGCAGGAAATAGAAAATAAAGGTATTATTATAGCAAATGTTACCTTGCATGTAGGTCTTGGAACATTTCGACCAGTGAAGGTAGATGATGTGACAAGCCACCATATGCATTCTGAATATTATGAGGTGGAGCCTTCGGAAGCTGAAAAAATCAATATGGCTAAAAAAGAAGGCAGAAGAGTGATTTGTGTAGGAACTACAAGTTGTCGTACCATAGAAAGCGCTACGAACGAACAGGGAATCGTTCAGGCAGGAAGCGATAATACGGAGATCTTTATTTATCCGGGATATCAGTTTAAGGTAATGGATTGCCTAATCACCAATTTTCATTTACCTGAAAGTACACTTCTTATGTTGGTCTCTGCTTTGGCTGGAAAAGAAAATATGATGGAAGCCTATCAAGATGCTGTGAATGAAAGGTATCGTTTCTTTTCCTTCGGCGATGCTATGTTTATCACCGATCATTCTGAGGAAGTGTAAATCGAAAAAGAAGGGTGAGTAGTTTGAAGAAAAAAATGCTGTTAGTGTATAATCCTTGTGCAGGAAAAGGGGTAGTGCGTAGTAAACTGTCGTATATTGTTGAGGCATTTGTACGAGCTAATTACGAGTTAACCATACATGCCACACGTGGAAAAGATGATGCAACCAATGTAGTTGCAAAAATAGGCAGTCGATTTGATATGGTCACCTGCTGTGGCGGGGATGGAACGCTCAATGAAGTTACAATCGGAATTATGCAGTGTAAGAAAAAACCACCTTGTGGTTATATACCAGCCGGAACAACGAACGACTGCGCGGCCAGTCTTGGATTAAGCAAGAATTTATTATCAGCAGCCCACACCATTATTCATGGAGACATATTTCCATATGATCTGGGAACAATAAATGGTAATTATTTTATCTATATTGCAGGTTTTGGAGCATTTACAGAAGTCTCCTATAAAACAAGTCAGTCCGTTAAGAATGTACTTGGAAGAATGGCATATCTGTTAGCAGGGGTAAAAAGTATTCCAAGGATTAAGAAATATCGTGTTCGCGCTGAATATGAAGATAAAGTAATTGAAGATGATTTTATCTATGGAATGGTTAGCAATTCTAATTCTGTTGGCGGGTTCAAAGGACTGAATGGAAAAGATGTGTCATTAAATGATGGACTCTTTGAAGTTACTTTAATACGCGTGCCACATAATCCAGCGGATTTAACGAGTATTATCAATGCGTTATTAAATCCCGGTGCCAATAGCCGATTCGTAGAATCCTTCCATACCAAAAAGATCACGCTGATAAGTGAGGAAAAACTGGACTGGACTGTAGATGGGGAATATGGAGGCAGTTTCACCGAGGTGGAGATAGAAAATCATATGCATGCTGTAAATTATGTTGTAAATAAAGAAAAATAAGCGTTGACAGGCGAAGAGCCTCATGGTAGAATAAGCAAAACTCAATAGACAAATGCTATGACAAGGAGGAGTACATACTTGCCAAGATATCAGAGAGAAGATGGTTGGTGCAAATCTTTATGGAGGAAGTATGGAAGTAGCCTTAGAGCAGTGAACCGAACGTAATCTGTTATTCTGATGTTTTCTATAATCGTCATGTTGGACGTAAGTTAGATAGGAAGCATATGTAGTAACATACAAGTAGGCCTCAACGTAGATTTCCAACGTTACAAGGAAAGCGGTATCAAGCGATAAGCAGCGTACTGACAGAGTGCAGAGAAATTCTCTGAATTTAGGTGGTAACACGGATGATGATTCGCCCTAAGCAAATACTTTTGCTTAGGGTTTTTTTTAATTCAAAAATAAGGAGGTAGCACATGAAAATGAAAGGTTCTGAATTGTTTGTAAAGGCATTAAAAGAAGAGGGAGTAAAGAAATTATTTGCCTATCCTGGTGGAACAGCCATAGATTTATTCGATGCATTATTTGAACAAGAGGAAGTAGAAATTATTCTGCCAAGACATGAACAGGCGTTGGTGCATGCGGCAGATGGCTATGCCAGGTCAACTGGGGACGTAGGGGTCTGTCTAGTGACAAGTGGACCAGGAGCAACGAATATAGTAACCGGCATTGCTACCGCCAATTTTGATAGTGTTCCATTAGTATGCTTTACCGGACAGGTGTTAACTGGCTTAATTGGAAATGATGCATTCCAGGAGGTAGATATCGTAGGTATCGCCAGAAACATCTGTAAATACGCAGTAACTGTACGTGATCGCAATGAACTAGGCAGAATTATCAAAGAAGCATTTTACATTGCAAAAAGTGGTAAACCAGGTCCGGTACTCGTAGATATTCCAAAAGATATACAGCAGGAACTTGGTTCAGACGAGTATCCAAGTCAAGTATCCATTCGTGGCTATAAACCAAACAACAGTGTTCATATCGGGCAGGTAAAGCGTGCGATGGAATTACTTCACAAAGCAAAAAAACCAGTATTTTTAATTGGCGGCGGTGTAAACATAGCAAGAGCGAATAATGAAATGACAAAACTCGCTGAGTTAACAAAAGTACCAGTAATCACAACTATCATGGGCAAAGGTGCCATTGATACGAATCATCCTCTCTATGTAGGAAATATCGGTATTCATGGAAACTATGCATCCAATACAGCTATTAGTGAGTGTGACGTGCTTTTTTCCATTGGAACTAGGTTTAATGACCGAATAACCGGCAAGATAAGTGAGTTTGCAAAAGGAGCGACCATCATTCATGTTGATATCGATGCAGCCAGTATCTCCAGAAATATCAGCGTAGACGTTCCAATTGTGGCAGATGCAAAACAGGCAATTCAGGCTATGTTAGACTACGCTAAAGCGCCAGATATTGAGGAGTGGGCAAAGCAGGTATTTGACTGGAAAGAAGAATATCCAATACAGATGCGTACCGATCACCACATGACTCCAGAATGTATTATTCATCATATCAACCAATATTACCAGAATTCCATTATTGTAACTGATGTAGGACAAAATCAGTTGTGGACAACACAGTATATCGAGTTAACTAAAAATAAGCAGTTATTAACAAGTGGAGGTCTTGGAACAATGGGATATGGATTCCCAGCAGCCATTGGAGCAAAACTTGGGAATCCATCAAAAGACGTGATCTGTATTACAGGAGACGGTGGCATGCAGATGAATGTTCAGGAAATGGCGACAGCGGTTGCTTATGAGATTCCATTAGTAATTTGCGTTTTTAACAACGGTTATCTTGGTAATGTAAGGCAGTGGCAGGAGATGTTCTTTAATAAACGCTACTCCTCCACCTGTCTTCGTTACCGCAAATCCTGTGAAAGAAACTGTACAAAAAAAGATGAATACTGCCCTGTGTATTCGCCTGACTTTATCAAGTTAGCAGAAAGTTATGATGCAGTAGGAATTCGTGTAACAAAAGAGGAAGAAATTCTCGAAGCATTCGAAAAAGCAAAAGCTAATACAAACGGGCCTACCTTAATCGAATTTATAATTGAGCGAGAAGCCAATGTTTTGCCAATTGTACAACCAGGAAAAGCGTTAAATGACATGATTATGGATTATTAGGAGGAGTCAGCATGAAAAAAAGATGGATTTGTTTATTTGTAGAAAATGAAATCGGTGTACTGGCACGAATCTCCGGATTATTTTCCAGTAAATCGTATAATATTGACAGCCTTACCGTTGGAGAAACAGAAGATAAGACCATTTCCCGTATGACAATCATTCTCACCAGTGATGATAAAACCTTTGAACAGGTCAAAAAACAGTTAAACCGCTGTGTTGAAGTAATTAAAGTAGTGGATTATACCGATATTCCAGTACACATGAAAGAGATTCTATATGTAAAGATTAGCAAATGTAATGACAAAGACAAAGCAGAGGCCTTTCGTATCGCTAGTGTATTTGGCCTTACTGTAGCCGACTATGATAAATCAACAGTATTACTTGAATGCGTACAAACAGAACAACGCAATAACGAAGTAATTGCCCTACTAAAAAAGACCTTCGTGAATCGAATCGAAGTGGTACGTGGCGGAAGCGTAGCTATCGAAGGAATCAGTATTTGTGAACGCTAAATGAATAAACGTTTTAAACAATAAACAATAAATAGACCAAATAGGGTATAATACAGGGGTTTTCGCAATTAAATTTTGCGAAAACCCCTGTAAACTCTTGCTCTATAGATTACTAATCATTTTTAAATAAGCTCTTTCTTAATAAATTAAATTATAGATGTTCTGCAAAATTAGTATCATTGACTAACTAACTCAGCAAACTTACTAAAAAACCCTGGAAAAGATACCTCGACACAGTCAGAATCCTCAATTAAAGTTTCTCCCTCGGCATTCATACCAGCGATTGCAAAAGACATTGCAATTCGGTGGTCTTTTTTTGTTTCAATTGTAGCACCATGTAACGGACGACCACCACTTATAATCATACCATCCTCAGTAGCCACCGCGTCAACACCCATTCGCAGGAGATTATTGACACACAAATCAATCCGGTTAGATTCCTTTACCTTCAATTCTGCCGCATCCTTGATCACCGTTTTACCTTCAGCAAAACAAGCCAGTACCGCAATTGCAGGAATTTCATCAATTAATGTCGGAATCAGACTACCTTCAATTACACAACCATGAAGCTTACTTGTTTGCACTCTGATATCTGCAACCAGTTCTTTCCCTTCATAACGCTCATTCAAAAGCTCAATCGATCCGCCCATTGCTTTCACAACATGAATAATTCCATCTCTGGTAGAATTAACGCCAACATTTTGAATGGTAATATCAGAATCCGGTGTAATCAGGCCAGCAACAATAAAGTATGCAGCCGATGATATATCAGAAGGAATCACAACATTAAGAGGCTTCAGTTCACTTGGTGGAGTAACGGTTACTGTCGTACCTTCGCGATTAAGAGTTATCCCCATAGCCTCGAACATCAATTCCGTATGATCTCTTGAAATACTTGGTTCCGATACACTAGTGTTACCATCCGCATATAAACCAGCAAGCAAGAGACAAGATTTGACTTGTGCACTGGCAACCGGACTATCATAATGGATTCCCGATAAGCTGGCAGGTTTGATGGAAAGAGGAGCACAATCATTTTCTGCAACACTGGTAATATTAGCCCCCATCAAGGTCAACGGTTTGATAACTCGCCCCATTGGACGCTTCTTGATTGAAGCATCACCAGTAATTTGGCACTCAAATGATTGCCCCGCTAAAATCCCGGATAATAAACGAATCGTTGTTCCACTATTCCCAACATCCAAAACCCCATCCGGCTTATTAAGCCCACGTAACCCCTTACCATAGACGGTAACCTCATCGCCGCACTGTGTAATCTCGATACCCATCTGACGAAAGCAGGAGATAGTAGCCAGACAATCCGCTCCAGGCAAGAAATTGCGAATCGTAGTCGTTCCATTCGCCAATGCACCAAACATAACCGCACGATGCGAAATAGACTTATCCCCCGGCACCCCAATCACACCACAAAACCCACCATCTCTATCTAACCTAGAAACAACCATAAAAACCCTCCACTCTACACCATCTATAAAAACTCACATCTTAACACTTCACATTAAACTCTACACTATCATATTCATCACTATCTTTTTAACTTTGCTCTTCACTGTTTTTTCCGTTCTTCACTCTTCACTCTTAGTTCTTCACTGCCCTTATAGGCTCTTCACTCTTCGTTCTTCACTATCTTTTTAGAGGTTCTTTACTTCTTTTCATATAACACGTAGCCGCGACTTTTTAGTAAAGTATTTGCCTTTTTCTGCGCTTCTTCATCATACAATTCAATGCGAAGGACGCCCTGCTCAAACTCACGGTTATGAAGTATTCCTATATTTTTAATACTCACCTGATTCGTCGCTAAGATCGTAGCGATTGTAGCAATTGCGCCAGTCTCATCAAATATATCGACATATACTTCATAAACTTCACTAAGGAGACCTTTCGAGCGAAGAGGAAGATTGTCACGGTAATCC
Organism: Bacillota bacterium; assembly: GCA_023434365.1. Lineage (GTDB taxonomy): Bacteria > Bacillota > Clostridia > Lachnospirales > Lachnospiraceae > KM106-2. Next base: position 47,568 of record JAEYSV010000039.1, read on the forward strand.
TTTGCACCTTCAAAAAAAGAGAGAAGTCCTGCTTCATCTTTGTTAGCTATTAGTGTTTTTATTAACGATAATTGATTTTCATAATGAGATAAAAAATCAAGGATACTTTCAGTATTACTCAAGCAGATATTCTGCCACATGATAGGAGAGGAGGAAGCAATTCTGGTAATATCTTTAAAGCCTCCGGCAGCCAGTACCTTCATTCGTTCTTTGCTATCATCCTTAGCGCGAACCATATTAACTAAAGACGAGGCAATAATATGAGGAACATGACTGATAGCTGCTACAATATCATCATGAGCTGAAGCATTTAATACAACAGGCAATGCGCCAATCTTTTCAATTAACTGAGAAACCATTAGTACATCATCCTTAGGCAATTCATCAGTAACGGTTAGGATATAGTAAGCATTTTCAAGAAGCAACTCAGAGGAATTGTGATAGCCCGTTTTCTCAGAACCAGCCATAGGATGCCCACCAATAAAGCAACCATTTAACCCAAGCGATGCAGCAGCCTTATGTATATTGGATTTCACACTGCCAACATCTGTTATAATGGTATTCCCGGTTATATGCTCTTTGAGTAGGGAGAGATACTCAATATTATTAAGAACAGGAGCACATAAAAAAATGATATCACATTCTCTCGTCAGTATAGCCAAATCAGGTGTAGCATCGAAGATTACCTGATCCTTAATAGCTTGCTTAATCGTATTATCATTACTATCCTTACTTTGGTAAGCAATACACTTTATCTCAGGAAGTTTTACATGAATGGCTTTTGCAATGGAGCCACCAATTAATCCAAGCCCAATGAATCCAATTGTCATTATACTCATAATTAACTCCTATCTACAAAAAGAGGGGAGAAGCCTCCCCTCGTAATATTTGTTAGAACCAACGTCCCATTAGCTTTGCAAATGGTCGAATTTCTTCGCATAACTCTTCAAACTGAGGAAAAGTAAGAGATTGAGGACCATCGCTTAAAGCATTGTTAGGGTCTGGATGGGTTTCAATCATTAGACCATCAGCACCGGCTGCAATTGCACTTTTGGCAAGTGGAGATACATAACTACGAACTCCGGTAGCATGACTCGGGTCAACAATGACTGGAAGATGACTCTTTTTCTTTATAACACAAACGGCACTCAAATCCAAGGTGTTTCTTGTCGCAGTTTCAAAAGTTCGAATACCACGCTCACATAGAACAACATTAGGGTTTCCTTCTGCCATAATATATTCTGCCGCATTAAGCCATTCTTCAATCGTCGCTGAGAGACCACGTTTTAACAGAATAGGTAGTCCAGTTTTCCCTGCTTCTTTTAGCAAATAGAAGTTTTGCATATTACGAGCACCGATTTGTAGCATATCTACATACTTGACAGCAGATTCAATAGCGTTTAAACTAGTTACTTCACATACAACTGCGAGTCCGGTTTCATCACGGGCATCTTTCATATATCGAAGTCCTTCTTCTTCTAATCCTTGGAAGGAGTAAGGTGAGGTTCTTGGTTTGTATGCACCGCCTCGAAGTATGTTCGCACCAGCTTTTTTAATCGCATGTGCCGTCATTAAGACCTGTTCTTTACTTTCTACAGCACAAGGACCGGACATAACAACTAACTGTGAACCGCCGATAGAGGTATTTCCTACTTTAATAATACTGGATTCAGGGTGAAATTTGCGATTGGATAATTTGTAACTTTCAGTCACTGCAACAACACGATCGACATCGGGCGCAATCTCCAGATTGTGATCCATTAATTTTGATTTGTCACCTATTACACCGATAATCGTGACTTCTTTTCCATCAGAGACATGAGCATCTAAACCATTTTCTGCGATTATGGATAGAATATTTTGAACTGCTTCTCTTGAAGCTCCAGGTTTCATTACGATAATCATTCTATTTTCTCCTCTATTTCTATGAAAGGTCTCCTAGATTCATTATTACGTTAATCGATAATATCTAGTCAAGACTTTCTTTCGTTCTAAGAATATTCTAACGACTCCCTGCACAAATGTCAATACATTAATGCGTTAAAGTGTTACAATTCAACGCATTAAAGAATATTTAATCATTGCTATTTCGTCAAATTATATGCAATTAGTGTATAAATTGATAGTTTTCTATGCATATCTCCCTAATTTCTTAGATAATATTTATATGTATTGTATAATTTGAATAAATAGGTTGTATTTTTAATATAATTTTAGTAAAATATACACATGACACCACATGTTGGTCATAAATACAATGTATAGGAGGTAATGATATGGAGACTTACAGTACTAATCAAATTCGTAATGTAGTCATTTTGGGGCACGGTGGCTGTGGTAAGACTACTTTAGTCGAAGCCGCGGCGCATCAGATGGGTATCACCAAAAGACAAGGACGAATCGAAGAAGGCAATACGATCAGTGATTATGACAAAGAAGAAACGAAACGCTTATTTTCAATTTCTACAACTGTAGTACCAATTGAGTGGGAAGGAACAAAAATCAATTTGTTAGATACTCCGGGCTATTTCGATTTCGTTGGTGAAGTGGAAGAAGCTTTGGGTGCAGCTGATGCAGCAGTAATTGTTATTTCAGCAAAAGCTGGCGTTGAAGTTGGCACAATGAAAGCCTGGGACTTTTGCGAAAAGTTTAAGCTGCCAAGAATTTTCTTTGTAACAGACATGGATGATGACCATGCGAGTTTTCGACAGGTTGTTGAACAATTGATTGAACTGTATGGCAAGAGAATCGCTCCATTTCATCTTCCAATCAGAGAAAATGAAAAATTTGTTGGGTTTGTTAATATTGTTAAGATGGCCGGCAGAAGATTTACCAACTTGAGTAATTACGAGGAATGTGAGATTCCAGAGTACTCACAGGCTAATCTGGCAAAATTCAGAGAATCATTGTTAGAAGCAGTAGCAGAAACCAATGAGGAAATGATGGATAAGTATTTTTCAGGTGAGGAATTTACGCAGGAAGAAATCTCTCAAGCCCTAAGGGGCAATGTCATCGATGCAACCATCGTTCCGGTATTAATGGGATCGGGTCTTCATACCCAAGGAATTACGATGCTGCTTCAAGCAATTGAGAAATATTTCCCTGCTCCAAATATATTGAAAAAATCCGGTACGATATCTGGTAAGAATGAAACCTTTGTAGCAGATTATGACGAAAAGAAACCATTTTCTGCATACGTGTTTAAGACTATTGCTGATCCATTTATCGGAAAGTTTAATTTAGTTAAGATCTGCTCAGGAATATTGAAGTCAGATAGCGTTATCTATAACACTGTAACAGAGACAGAAGAAAAACTTTCAAGACTCTATGTACTTCGTGGCAAAGAGCAAATAGAAGTAAAAGAATTAAAAGCAGGCGATATTGGTGCGTTAACCAAATTAAGCAACACTGCAACTGGACAGACCCTGGCTACAAAAGCAGTTCCTATTGTATATGAGGCAACACCAACGAGCAAGCCATATACGTACCTTCGTTTTATGACGAAGAACAAAGGCGATGATGATAAAGTATCTCAGGCACTTGGAAAATTGATGGACGAAGATGTGACGTTAAAAGTAGTAAATGATAACGAAAACCATCAAACATTGTTATATGGGATAGGAGAACAACAGCTAGATGTTATTGTTAGTAAACTCCTTTCCAAATATAAAGTAGAGATTGAGGTAATGAAACCAAGGGTTCCATACCGTGAGACCATTCGTAAAAAAGTGCAGGTTCGTGGAAAACACAAAAAACAATCCGGTGGCCACGGTCAGTACGGTGATGTTTTAATGGATTTTGAACCACTGGGAGATGTGGAAAAAGCATTTGAATTCGAGGAAAAAGTATTTGGTGGTGCAGTTCCTCGAAACTACTTCCCTGCAGTAGAAAAAGGTTTGCAGGAAAGTGTACTAAAAGGACCATTAGCAGGATATCCTGTTGTTGGTATAAAAGCTACTTTGGTGGATGGCTCATACCATCCGGTAGACTCTTCGGAAATGGCATTTAAGATGGCAACGATTCAGGCATTCAAGCAGGCGTTTACGCAGGCAACCCCTGTATTGCTAGAGCCAATTGCCAACTTAAAAGTTGTAGTTCCAGATAAATTTACCGGTGATATCATGGGCGACCTGAATAAACGCCGTGGACGTGTGTTGGGAATGAATCCAATAGCAGGAGGCAAGCAGGAGATCGTTGCTGACTTACCATTAGGTGAACTGCATGGTTATTCTACAGACCTACGCTCCATGACCGGTGGTATCGGTGATTACTCGTATGAGTTCTCAAGATATGAACAGGCACCTCATGATGTACAGGAAAAAGTCATAGCAGAGAATGCCAAAGAAGCAGAGGAATAATCTTTCTTGGGGGAGAGGATTATTGGCCCGTCAAAGACGCGGGGTGTGTTTTAAGAGTATTTATAATGTATAGGGCCTTGACCTATACAATAAAGACTTCATCGCATCAGTAGAGGAGAACGAATAAGGTAACTGGAATCAATCTTAGTAGAAGTGAGATTGCAGTTACCTTTTTTCGTGGAAAAATGAGGTTCTTCTTAGGTATTATTTCGTATCATTAAGAAAATCTTTAGTTGTAAAATAAATAAGAATCACTTACAATGAATAGCATAGAATTGGTAAATGAGAAGGAGTATTGGTATGGGCTTAATTGTAGTATTAATTACGTTGTTGTTTGGACTCATCGAAGGAATCACAGAATGGCTCCCTGTCAGCAGTACGGGACATATGATTCTAGTTGAAGAATTCATTAAATTAAGTAAGTATAGTATATTTGAGGAAGAATTCGTAGAAGTTTTTCTTGTGGTAATTCAATTGGGAGCGATACTAGCGGTCGCATTGTCATTTTTTAAAAAATTGTTTCCATTTGATTTGAAAGCAAAGAAAAAAGTAGACTTAGATAAATTTAATCTCTGGGGAAAAATTATCGTAGCTAGTTTACCAGCAGCTTTAATTGGCATTCCTTTCGAAGATAAAATAGATGAAATGTTTTTTAATTTTCAAACAGTTGCCGTTACATTAATCGTCTACGGTATTTTATTTATTGTGATTGAAAACTGGAATAAAGGAAAAACTCCTAAGTATGGTGAACTAAAAGATATTACATACCTAACAGCATTGTTGATTGGTGTCTTTCAGTTAATGTCATTAATTCCAGGAACATCTCGTTCGGGTGCAACGATTGTTGGTGCCTTATTACTTGGAGTATCTAGATTAGCGGCCACAGAATTTACTTTCTTTTTGGCAATCCCTGCAATGGCTGGAGCAAGCCTGATCAAATTGGTTAAGCATGGTTTTGGTTTTTCAATTGACCAATACATGATTCTGATTCTTGGAATGCTGTCAGCATTTGTGGTATCTATTATAGTTATTAAATTTTTAGTAAGCTATATTAAAAAGCATGATTTCAAAGTATTCGGATATTACCGAATTATTCTTGGTGTTGTATTAATAGCGTATATGTTATTATAATAGAATTGAAAATTAACTCAAAAGATAAATTGATTAATAGACATTAAACAAAAGATAAATTAATAGAATAAATTCATTGTGATAGTAAGGAGGAAATTGTAATCTAGGTTCGATTACAAGAGAAAGCGATGTTACAAATGTTTTATCCAGATGAATGTGTGAAATCCACATATTCGATTGATTTTGAAAAATTATATAGCGAGGGTTATCGTGGATTATTATTTGATATTGATAATACGTTAGTTGAGCACGGTGCAGATGCGTCGCCTCGCGCGATTAAATTATTTGAACGTTTAAAAAAGCTCGGGTTTGAAATTTGCCTGATTTCGAATAATAAAATAGAACGAGTAAAACGTTTCAATCGGGATGTAAAAGTAAAATATATTTGCAATGCAAGAAAGCCTGCAAAAGCCAATTACTATAAAGCCATGTCTTTAATGAATACCACTTTGACGAACACCGTTTTTGTTGGCGACCAGCTTTTTACCGACGTCTATGGTGCAAAACGAATTGGAATGCGTAATATTTTAGTGAAGCCAATCAATAAAAAGGAAGAAATTCAGATTGTATTAAAACGGTATTTGGAAAAAGTCGTGATGTACTTTTACGAAAAACATTTACAATCAAAGAAGGAATCAAATTTTGAAAAATAACATTATTCTAATTGGTTTTATGGGAAGTGGCAAAACAACAATCGGAAAACGATTAGCGCAAATATTAGAGTATCAGTTTATAGATACCGATGCCTATATTGAGCAGCAAATGAATCTGACGGTAAAAGAGATATTTACCATGCACTCAGAAGAATATTTTCGTAGGCTAGAAACCGAAACTATTAAAGAATTAAAGAATAACACAACAAACACAATCATTGCTACTGGAGGAGGACTTGCATTAAGAGAAGAGAACGCCTTGTTATTAAAACAACTGGGCATGGTCATTTTCTTACAAGTAGGAAAGGATGAAGTTCTTAACCGATTGTCCTCAGACACAACCAGGCCGCTTCTTCAAGGGGAGAATGTAGAGCAAAAGGTAGCCGAGCTGCTAGCATATCGCAATCCCAAATATAGCGTGGCAGCGGACTATATTATATGTGTAGATGGAAGAAGTAAAGAGCAGATAATAAGTGAAGTGCAAAAATTGTTGAAAAAGCAATTATGAGAAAAAATAATAGTTGAAAATTTAGTTACGTTATTATAAACTATAGAAAGTGAAAGTTAAGGAGGAATTTTTTGTATGGTATCAGCAGGCGATTTTAGAAATGGCTTGACAATAGAGTTTGATAACAGTGTATATCAGATTATTGAGTTCCAGCATGTAAAACCAGGAAAAGGTGCTGCGTTTGTTAGAACAAAATTAAGAGATATTAAAAATGGTGGGGTAGTGGAAAAAACATTCAGACCAACTGAAAAATGTCCACAGGCTCATATTGAAAAATCTGATAAACAATATTTATATAATGATGGTGAATTATATCACTTCATGGATGTAGATACTTATGATCAGTTCGCATTAACTGAAGATGCAATTGGTGATGCATTAAAATTCGTAAAAGAAAACGATATGGTTAAAATGCTTGCTCATAATGGCAATATTTTCGCAATTGAACCACCTATGTTTGCAGATTTAGTAATAACTGATACAGAACCAGGCTTCAAAGGCGATACTGCAACAGGCGCAACAAAACCAGCTGTAGTTGAAACAGGAGCAACTGTATACGTACCATTATTCGTAGAACAAGGCGACAAAATTCAGATTGACACCAGAACCGGTAGCTACCTGAAACGTGTATAATAAACTCAAGGGCGACACACAAAAAAGTGCGGTAGCGTATAAAATTATATGTCTAAAGTAAAAAAACCACCTTCTTGATAAGAAATATATAAAATCTTATCAAGAAGGTGGTTTTTTATTTGATTAATTCACTGGAATTGCTTGTCTTGTAAACCTAAATTACCGTCTCATATTTGGAGATATTATGTCAATGTTTGCACTTGCAGTTTATGTGTATTACTGGTAAAATATTCTATGTAAGTAGAACGTTTATATGATATAAAAAATGCTCCGCGAGGATCGCACTGCGGCGGAAATGAATTCTTGCTATGTAATAAGGTTTTTTAGGGATAACACTAGATATTGGTTTAGGCTAAACGGTTAGTTTATATCCATAGCCTATGGTGTCCCTTTAGAATAAACTTAAGATGAATGAGATGGTGTGCATTCAGTAAATTATAACAAATGATAAAAATACATACATACAAAATACTAATAGTTTTATGCTTTTATCATATGATCCTATTTATCAAATGAACCAGAGTATTACAACATGGGCAAATTCTCTATGCCGCTCTTCAAAATATGGATTACCAATGGAATCAAAAACTAATTGGTATACTGGGCTAAGCGATGTCGAAATCCTAGCACGTTTAATATATGCAGAAAATGCCTCAAACCAAATAGATCAAATAGCAATTACTTGGGTATTGTTAAATCGGTATCATAATGCGAATTATCCCAACACATTTAGAGGAGTTGCAACTCAGAAAAGCCAATTTTCTACAATCTCAGGAACTGGTTCAAGTCTAGCTAGAAATCCAGGCTCGTATCCCACAACATGGTATCATGCTACATGGTTAGCTTGCGCTTTATTATCAACCAATAATAAATCAAATTGTCAGGAGTTATTTGGAAAACCGCAAGGTATTGCAGGGCAACATTATTTTAGAGGCATTTCATCTTTTGTTAATAATATAGCAAACTCTACTAGTGGTGCTAATTGCATATTATTTGGAACTAAAAAAAGCAGATTGAAGAATGTAGTTATAGTAAATAAAGATAATATTAATAAAAGTCTTGTAGTGAATGCTACCAGGATAAAGCAAATAAAAGATATTAAAGCTAAATACGGTAATCAATATAACGTATTCTTTAGTTATGAATAATTTGGATGCAATCTCGGATGTGCAATATAGTCATTTAAAATATTACGCAATTCCAAACGAAGAGAAAGGAATGAATTAAATTATGAAAAAAGATAGATTAAAAGGCTTTGTGCTTGTTGCATATTTATTATTGCTTACTAGTTGTGGTAATAAGCAGCCTGAACAACAAGCTGTATCAACTGGTAATCCTACACAACCAACCCAGAGTACATCATCTCCCACACCACAAGTATCAACTGATGTAGAAGATGATTATGATGATGTTATGATCTATTTAAAAGAGCTTAAGAAAAACATTTTACCTGAAAAAATTCAGCTTACGGAAAATGGGAATATGAATCCTAGTATCGAAGACTTTCAAATAAAAACGAAAAAATACATTACATTCTTAATAGAAGACTATTTTACTAATAGTAAAGAGAAAAGTGCTAAAGTTAAAGTAGGTGCTCTACGCGAGGATACCACACCGGATTCATATTTAGCAGATTTTGAGGTTATATATGACACTGGCAAGGTTTATTCTGGTGGTTTAACCTATGCTATATGTTTTCAGGAATATACAAAGGAGAATGGTCCCTATGGAGTAATAAGTATGGATTATGAAGGTAAGTTGTATCCATTAGGAGACGAAGATGAAATAAAAGAAAATTATAGATTATTTGAAGAAAGTATTGTTTTGGAATTTGAAGTAAAAAAAGAACAATGATATTATGAGTAAATAGTGTAAAAATCTTGTATCCCAGATAAAAAGTGGTTCTTTTCTGGTAAGAAGGGAGATACGTATTCTTATTCAGAAAGGAACCATTTTTATGTCGATTGTAAAAAATTAATAACGACACGTAATCTCAGAAAACATCATTATTTCCATAGGATACTTCAAAAATGAAAAGATGGATAGGGTTTGTTTCAAGCTGATTTCGTACCATAGCCCATTATCAAACATGTCCTCCATTCCGCTTCTTATGCAGCCCAATTGTTCGAAAGATAATCATTTTAGCAGCATTTTCCTCTCTTCACTCTTCGTTCTTCACTATCTTTTAGACGCTCTTCACTGATCTTTTCCGTTCTTCACTCTTCACTCTTCACTGCCCTTAAAAGCTCTTCCCTCTTCGTTCTTCACTATCTTTTCCGCTCTTCACTCTTAGCTCTTCACTGCCCTTAAAAGCTCTTCACTTTTTCACAAAACTTTTCACAAATATCCTCTATTAGTTTATCTGAAAATAAGTTTTGTGAAAATTTTTCCGCTGCTTTCACTGCCTGTGCCACCAGCATTTCCATTCCGTTCACCGCAGTAATTCCAAGTCCCTTCGCTTCGAGTAACAGTTTCGTCTCTCTAGGGTTATAGATAATATCAATTACCGCAGACAACTGATTAAAAGAACCTAAAGAGAGCGGTGATTCCTCAATATTAGGATACATCCCAACTGGTGTCGTATTAATGATGACATCAGCATCGGTATGACTCTGATAGCACGCATCAAACGTAATCGTACCAGGTTTTACTGAGCGGTTCACCAAAACTATCTCTTTCGCCTTATGATCTTTAATCACTTCATGCACCGCTTTTGCCGCGCCGCCATATCCTAGAATTAATACCTTCTTATCATTTACCACGATATTGTTATGACGAAGTGTATAGTCAAATCCTAAGTAATCGGTATTATAGCCACAAGCTTTCCCATCTCTTATAACGATAGTATTCACAGCGCCAATTGCAGCTGCTTTTTCGTCAATCTGGTCAAGATAAGGTAGCACGGCTTCTTTATATGGAATCGTTACATTAATTCCTTTGAAAGGTTTATTCATCATAAATTCCACTAGTTCTTCGTTGGTTAATTCCAGTAGTTCATAGTGGTAATCTGTAATCATTTCATGAATCTGTTTCGAATAACTGTGTCCGAGTTTTGCTCCAATTAATCCATATTGCAAAGTTTTCATAATAAGTTGTTCCTCTCTTTCTTAGTGCATGTCTCCGAGATGGTCTATTTCTGTCATATTATCAAAACATTAACCTAGATACAATATAAAGATGCCGAAATGGAATATTATTTTGAAACCATCATATATTTAATTAAATAATCGGGTAATAACAGGTGGTGATAAACGTGGACAAACAAGAAGAAATACTTAAGGTTTTTGCTTTATCATTGAGAAAAATACTATCTCAGATTGATATGGACTATGAGCAACTTCAGGAGATTAGACTTCGAGTGAACGGCCCAATGATGGTTATATATAGAAACGAAGAGTACTTTATTAACCGCGCAGGGTATCTAGATCATAAAAGAGTCAACTCCTATATTGTAACACCTGGCGAAGTGCGAGAGACGATGGAGTACATAAGTAATTATTCACTGTATGCCTTTGAAGATGAGATAAAGCAGGGATTTATCACCATTCAAGGTGGTCACCGTGTAGGGATTGCTGGAAAAACCATATTAGATGAAGATAAGATAAAGAATATAAAACACATCTCGTTTGTTAATATACGTCTGTCTCATCAAGTAAAAGGCTGTGCCAATCCGGTTATGCCATATATTGCAGATGAAAAAGAGATTCATCATACACTCATAATCTCACCACCAAGGTGCGGTAAGACAACATTACTTCGAGATGTAATCAGACAATTATCAAACGGCTATAGCAATAAGCCTGGAGTTAATGTCGGGGTTGTAGATGAACGTTCAGAAATTGGTGCCTGTTATATGGGGGTGCCACAAAATGAACTTGGAATTCGGACCGATATATTGGATTGTTGTCCTAAGGCAAATGGAATGATGATGTTGATACGTTCCATGTCACCACAGATCATCGCTGTAGATGAAGTTGGATCAAGAGAAGACATTGAAGCAATTGAATATGTGATTAATTGCGGTTGCAAGCTGATTGCAACGGTGCATGGCAGCTCAATCGATGATATTAAAAGTAAACCAATTCTTGGACGTCTTGTCAGAGAAAAGATTTTTGAACGATATATTATATTAAACAACCGGGGGCGTGTGGGACATGTAGAAGAGATCTATGATGAGCGCGGCACGGTACTTTATCATCAGGACTATATCGTACAATAGCGTCATAATAAGCGTAATTTTACATAGATAGTAACTTAAGTCAGGTGTAAGCCAGAAAGGAGAGATTCGTGCCTACATATAGGCAGGAATACAATAATAGTATGATAATGAAAATGATAGGAGCCGTCTTGGTTATCTTGTCCTCCACTGCAATGGGGGTGTATTTTAGTACATTGACTAAGGGACGAGTACATGATTTGAAAGCATTTAAGAAAAATATCTGTTTACTTCGCGGTGATATCCGTTATGCAGGCACCCCACTACCTGAAGCAATGTCAATGATAGGAAACCGTTCAAATGACCATTTTAAAGAGTTCTTTCTTGGACTAGCTGATGAATATCAACAGATGAAGGGAGAGACTTTTGTAGAAATCTGGCGTAAAGGAACAGAGACCTATCTAAAGGAAACGTATTTGACTGTGGCAGATCGTGAACAGGTAGCAAGACTTGGAGAAAACCTTGGGTTTATGGATAAAGAGATGCAGATTAAAACAATTGATCTTTATCTGGAGCAGCTTGATCTGGAGATAGAGGATAGTCAGCAATCAGTTCGTGAAAAAACAAGAATCTATAATCTACTTGGAGTGCTGGCAGGAGTTTTTGTAACAATCATTTTTATATAACCATATCAAGCAAGGTGCATAGCGGACAACTAGTATCTGCTTGCATACCGTGAAAAGTGGGAGGAACACAATGGATATCACTTTAATCTTAAAAATCGCTGCAGTCGGAATACTTGTTTCGGTAATCAACCAGGTACTGAATCAGTCTAAAAGAGAGGAGCTTGCTTTTCTAGTCAATCTTTCCGGTTTGATTTTTGTCTTATTGATGGTAATTCCGTATATTGCCCAGTTATTTGAAACAATACTTGAACTGTTTTCCAAATACTAGGAGGGAGAGTTATGTTTGATACCGTTTTTAAGGTGGCATTACTGGGAATTGTGGCTGTAATACTAGGGGTGCAGTTTCGGCGAACCAGAGTTGAGTATGATGTCTATATCTGTTTAGCTGCCTGTTTTGCAATAATCTTTCTTGGGATGAGCCGATTAGAGATCATCATCCAGGGAATTAATCGTATCCAGAGCTATATCGATATTAATCCATCGTATTTATCTATTTTGTTAAAGATAGTAGGTATTACCTATATCTGTGAATTTGCCTCAAGTTTATGCAAAGATGCTGGACATGCGGCCATTAGTAGTCAGATAGAGCTGGTTGGCAAATTAACGATTCTGTCGATTAGTATGCCAATCCTTTTGGCGTTGCTGGACACAATCAATGACTTTTTAGCTTAGGCGGTGAGGTGATGAAACGTATAGGATTGGGAATGATAATTCTTTTTTTGAGTCTGCTTTTAGGACAAGGAGTAACGGTTGAGGCAACCGAAGAAAGTACTCCAACGTTTGAGCCATATGAGGTAGACGAACCAGAGGAGTATCAGCAGAATGATAAGCTTCTTGAGAGTCTCATAAAAGAATCAGATTATCAGGAGATTCAGGAAGTGCTAAACGAGATTTCTACGAATCCGAATCAGAAGACTTTTGCAGAGTATGTAAAGCAACTGGTATCCGGAGAGAAAGAGTTTAATTTTGAAACTATTATTAATGATGCCGTCCAGGCATCAATTGGAGAGATTAACGATAATAAAAAGGTAATTGTACAGTTAGTTATTATTGCAGTCATTGCAGCGATTTTTACTAACTTTTCAAATATCTTTCAGAATAATCAAGTATCTGAAACTGCTTTTTATGTTACGTACCTTTTACTATTTTCCATACTGACAAGCTCCTTTTATGTAGCAAGCAGCGTGGCAGTTACAGTGCTTCATAATCTGCTGGATTTTATGAAGGTAATGATACCTACTTATATGCTAAGTGTTGCCTTTGGAGCAGGCGCCTCTACCTCGATGGTTTATTATGAGTCAACCTTATTAATCATTAGCCTTGTAGACATTCTATTGGTGTATGTTGTACTGCCGGCAATTAATATTTACTTTATTCTAATGCTTGCCAATAACATGATGAAAGAAGATATGTTATCCAAGCTGACAGAGTTGTTAGAGATGATTATACAATGGGTATTACGAACGTTGCTTGTGGTCGTTATCGGCATAAATACAATACAGGGGTTAATCGTTCCCATGGCAGAGCATATTAAGAATTCAGCCATCATTAAAACTACTACAGCGATACCTGGAATCGGCAATGCAATTAACTCCGTAACAGAAACGGTACTTGGAGCTGGAGTATTAGTGAAAAATGCGGTTGGTGTAGGTGGTCTGATTGTAATTGTTACAATTTGCTTAATTCCTTTGGTAAAGCTAGCTTTTTTTGTTATCATCTATAAATTTGGTGCTGCTGTTGTGCAGCCGATTAGTGATAAACGAATTCTGGGGTGCTTAAGTGCTTCCGCCAATGCAGCAAAGCTTCTTATGACCACAGTATTTATCGCTGCGTTGTTGTTTTTAATCAGTATAGCTTTGATTGCAGCTTCAACTAATCTTCGTGCATAATAGAGCTCGGCAATGAAAGGAGAAGTCTTGGGCGAATTATTAACAGGTGTAAAAAACATTATATTCTTTATGATCATCATTACAATTATTAGTAATCTGTATGGGAAAAGTTCCTTTAAACAATACATTAGTGTTTTTTCTGGAATGATTCTAATACTAATCGTCATACGACCCGTGCTTCAGTGGTTGAGTTTAGATGGAAAACTTGATTACTTCTTTCAGCAAAGACAGTATCAGGTCAGTGTTGAAGATGTGTCTGGTCGAGCATTGGAAGCGGAGGAGCAGCAAAAGCAGAGAATCGTTGCAGAATACAAAGAGGAGATTAAAAGACAGATCGATATCGTAGTCTCAGCACACAATCTTTGCATCGACAAAGCGGATATCAAAATGATTGAAGATAGCAATGAGGAACGATGTGGTGAGATTCTAGGTATGAATCTGGTCTTAAAAACCAGAGTGGAGATTGCAGAAGATGGAACGATAGAAGAACGAGATGTGAATGAAATAGATCAAATTATCATAGATAAAATAGAGATTAATGAGGAGAACCTTACAAAAGACAAGGAGCAGGTGACCATTGATTCGGTGCTGCAAATGACAGTAAGGAAAGAACTTTCTGTTTATTTTAGACTACCGATTGAGAAGGTACTAGTAAAAATCAATGAGTAGGTGGTGAAAAAGTGGGAAATCAAAAGGAAGAAAAACAAGAGTTGGATAAAAAAGATAAGAAACCATTTTCAATACATAGTTTTAGTAAAGTGCAGATTGCAATCATATTCGCATGTGGAGTACTCCTATTGTTATTATCCTCAGAAGGGCTATTTAACTCTGGTTCCGAGGATAAGACGGATACGTCAAGTACCAGCCAGCCACCGGTTAATATTCAAAATAATGAGGGTGGACAGGAATATACTGACAGGCTTGAGAATAAATTAAAGCAGATACTTAGTAAAGTAAAGAATGTAGGACAGGTGGAGGTGATGATTACCGTAAAGTCATCCAAAGAACGTGTTACTCTCAAGGATGAGCCATATGAATCGCAAACTACGAAGGAACAAGATAGTGCTGGTGGAAGTCGCGAAAGTACAAATATTAATAAAAAGGAGGAGACGGTAATTGTGTCGTCCGAAACCGGGGAAAATGTTCCTTATGTAGTTAAGGAAATAGAGCCAGAAATTGAAGGCATACTAGTGATAGCCGAAGGTGCTTCAAGCAGTACGGTAGAGACCGAAATAGTTGAAGCGGTCATGGTATTATTTGATGTACCTGCACATAAAATTAAAGTAGTTAGTATGAAATAATTATTCAGGAGGTTAAGTATGAGAAATATATTAAGGAAAAATCAAGTGATTATCGCAGCATTAGCTGTCATGATTATGGTAGCAGGCTATTTGACTTTTACAAAAGACGATACGCTCAATAACGATTCAATCCAAACGAGTAACCAGGATAAAGACGTAGCTGATGCAAGTCAAGATCCTTTATTACAAAATGATGACGACGATGATGTATTAGATGCTGATGAACTTGAGCTTGATGGCAACGATGACGTCACGAATGTAGATGATAAGAACGAAGTAACAACTGGTGACGAGGATGACGAAACTGAAGTTGGTGAAACTGAAGTAGGCGATGCTGTGTTAGCAAGTAATCCAATTGCGCTCGAATATTTTAACAGTGCCAAATTAAACAGAGAACAAGTACGCGCAAAAAATAAAGAGACATTAGAAGAAATTCTAAACAATGATAGTATTAGTGATGATCAGAAGAAAAAAGCACTTGAAACCATGGTTCGGATGACAGAAGTAGCAGATATGGAAAATGCAGCGGAAATGTTATTAATGGCAAAAGGATTTCCTAATGTAGTTGTTAATGTAACCGATGAAAGCGTTGATGTAGTAGTTGGTGTTACCTCTTTGACTGAGCAGCAGGTTGCACAGATTGAAGATATTGTAAAACGTAAAACAGGGATTTCTGTTCAACATATAACTATAAACCCAGTTCCACTTAAATCAGTAGAAGCTGAGGATGATACAAAACTAACAGAGGACGATTCCAAGGATGATAAAGCAGATAGTAAAGAAGATGCGAAAGAAACCGAAAGCGATAATGCAAAAGAAACCGAAAGTGATAATACAAAGACAGCAGCGCCAACTGAGGAGAAAAAAGAAAATTAGGAATATAATGCTCTTTGGTGGCAATACTTGATTAGATAGAAAGTAAAATAATATGTTTGCAATTAGGTTTTTGTCTGATATAATAGACTTAAGTTGTTAAGTCATGACGGCTTAATATTGGAAACGTAGGAGGTTACAATAAAGTGAGCAAAGATCTGGAGAATACAAGTGGAAAAACCTATGAGTCTGGTAGTATTGGCGAAGTGCAGATTGCAGATGAGGTAGTAGCAATCATCGCAGGCTTAGCAGCTACGGAAGTTAAAGGTGTGGCCGCTTTAGCTGGCAACATTGCAAACGAAATTGTAGGAAAAGTAGGCAAAAAGAATTTATCCAAAGGAATCAAAGTGGATGTAACGGGACAGTCCGTGACAGTAGACATGAGCTTAATTCTTGAATATGGATACAGTATTCCAAAAATCTGTTTGATCGTGCAAGAACGTGTGAAATCAGCGATTGAGAACATGACCGGGTTGAAAGTTGAAGAAGTAAATGTGCGAATTGCTGGAGTAAGCGTAGAAAAAACAAAATAATCATAACATTATTAAATTCATACTTTCGTAAAGCAATCAAATAGTGTATAATATATAGCAACCCTTGAATAATTATTATTTAAGGGTTGCTTGTTTATCGCAATAACAAAATGGTAAATATAAGATAGTAAGCTTATTAGGTGACAACCTGCGTAAAATAGACCGCGTAAGGTATGCCCTAAGGACAAGACGTATAAGCGGGAATGCACCTAGGAGGTATAATAATAAAGATGAGTAGAAGAGAATTAAGAGAGCATTTGCTTCGGATGTTATTCCGGAAAGATTTCCATAATGAAACGGAGTTACAGGAGCAATTCGATCTTTATTTTGAAGATTTAGAACAACCAAAGGAAAATGATATTGCATATTTACAGAAAAAGATTGATAAAATTATTAGTATGTTATCAGAAATTGATGGTATTATCGAAGAGAGTAGTTTTGGATGGAAACTGAACCGGATTGGTAAAGTGGATTTGACCATTTTACGGTTGGCAGTGTATGAAATAAAATTTGATGAAGATATTCCGGTTAGTGTTGCGATTAATGAAGCCGTTGAGCTAGCCAAAATCTTTGGTGAAGACCAATCACCAAGCTTTATTAATGGAATCCTAGCTAAAATTGTTAAGACAGATGAATAAAGGGTGGAAAGATAACAGGTGAAATCTATATGGAGCATGTATATTCGGTATCGCAGATTAATGCATATATAAAAAATATGTTCGCTAAGGATTATGCACTTAATAATGTTTATATGAAGGGGGAGGTATCCAATGTCAAATACCATTCCTCCGGTCATATTTACTTTACCCTAAAGGATGCCAAGAGCCAGATGGCCTGTGTTATGTTCGCAGGTAGTCGAGGGGGATTGGCTTTTTTAATGAAAGAGGGTCAAAGCGTAATTGCCTTGGGAAGCATTAGCGTTTATGAACGAGATGGCAAGTATCAGATGTACGCACAACAAATAGTGCTCGATGGTGCAGGTGATTTGTTTGCCAGGTTCGAACAGTTAAAAGCAACTTTGTTAGCAGAGGGGCTCTTTGATTCTGCACATAAAAAACCAATTCCAATGTATTCGAAAAAGGTAGGCATCGTGACAGCAAGTACCGGTGCAGCCATTCAGGATATTATCAATGTAAGTAAGCGTCGCAATCCCTATGTGAGTTTGATTCTATTTCCTGCCATTGTACAGGGCCAAGCAGCAGCTGAGTCCATTGTCAAAGGAATTAAAACCTTAGATGAGTATGGGGTAGATGTCATCATTGTAGGTCGCGGTGGTGGTTCCATTGAGGATTTGTGGTGCTTTAATGAAGAAAGTGTAGCAAGAGCAATCTTTGAATGCAAGACACCTGTCATCTCAGCAGTTGGACATGAGACGGATACGACAATCGCCGATTTTGTTTCGGATCTCCGTGCGCCGACTCCATCTGCAGCAGCAGAACAGGCGGTATGTAACATAATGGATCTAATGAATCGGATGAAAGAATACCAGATTCATATGAACCACATGCTTAAGCGTAAATTAGTACTTCTTCAAGGAAGATATGCCAATTACAAACTGCGCTTAGAGTATGCCAGTCCTCACAACCAGATTCAACAGAAACGTTTGTTTTTAATTGATAAAGAAGAAAAACTCAATCAAATTCTACAGAATAAATTGAGGGAGAAACGTCATAAATTGGCAATACTAATAGAGAAGATGAATGGATTATCTCCAATTAATAAATTAAACCAAGGATATTCCTATGCTTGTGATGAGGCAGGTCATACAATTACGAAGGTATCACAAGTTACAAAAGGCGATCTGATTACAGTACAGGTAGCCGATGGAGATATCTCAGCAACGGTTACAACAACCGTGAATAGGAGGCGTATTAAGTGAGTGGGAAAGCCAGAAAATTAGAAGAAGCGTTTGGTGAGTTAGAAGAAATTATCGGAAAACTCGAAGATGAGAATATTAGTTTGGAAGATTCTTTTCTCCTTTATAACAAAGGAATGAAAGTCTTAAAAGAATGTAATGATTCTATCGACAAAGTGGAAAAACAATTAGTATTATTAAATGAAGAAGCGTAAGAGAGCCTGGAGGAAATGTTTTGGAATTTAAACAGGAGTTTGAAAAACAAAGAGTTGAGTTAGAGGAAGTAATCAGTGGATACCTACCTAGTATAGAAGGATATCAAAAAGTTATTATTGATGCAATGAATTACAGTATGTTAGCAGGAGGGAAAAGGATTCGTCCTATGCTAATGAAATCCTGTTATGAGCTATTTGGTGGCAGTAACGATGCAGTTCTTCACCCCTTTTTAGCAGCCATAGAGATGATTCATACGTATTCGCTAGTGCATGATGATTTGCCTGCTATGGATGATGATGAATTTAGACGAGGTCGAAAAACAACTCATATTGTATACGGAGAAGATATGGGGATTTTAGCTGGTGACGCACTACTTAATTATGCATTTGAGACAGCGATGAAAGCCGCAGAGGTACCAGGAGAAGAAACAAAGGTAATCAAAGCACTTCAGATTCTGTCAAACAAAGCCGGAATCTATGGGATGATAGGCGGTCAAGTAGTTGATGTAAAAAATAGTAACGCTAATATAACCTTAGAGGTGCTTAATTTTATCTACCGACTGAAAACAAGTGCTTTGATGGAAGCTGCTATGATGATTGGAGCGGTTTTGGCGGGAGCTACCCAAAACCAGGTGAATCTCATAGAACAAGTTGCCCAAAGTATAGGTATGGCATTTCAGATTCAGGATGATATTCTGGATGTAACTTCTTCTATAGAGGAACTAGGCAAACCGATTCACAGTGATGAGAAAAACAGCAAGACCACGTATGTTACATTATTAGGAATTGAAAAGTCAAAGGAACTTGTGAATCAGTATACACAAGAGGGGCTAACGTTACTTCATAGTTTAGAGAACTCCAATGAATATCTGGAGCATCTGCTAAAATATATGATTCATCGAAGTAACTAAATTCTCCCTACTTTATTTAGAAAGAGAAGGTGTAATTTTGCCAAAGATATTGGATCAGATTGAACACGCCAATGATATCAAGAATATCAGACCACAGGATTATAAGAAGTTAGCAAAAGAAATCCGGAGATTTCTTGTAAATAATATAAGTCAGACTGGGGGACATCTAGCGTCCAATCTGGGAGTGGTAGAGCTGACGATGGCAATGCATGTGTGTCTTACATTTCCTGAAGATAAGATTGTATGGGATGTTGGCCATCAAGCCTACACACACAAGCTTTTAACTGGCCGTAAAGAGGGATTTCGAAGTCTTAGAATGTATGAAGGAATGAGTGGATTTCCTAAAGTAAGTGAAAGTGACTGTGACTGTTTTGATACAGGACATAGTTCTACTTCTATTTCTGCTGCGCTTGGCCTTGTGAAAGCAAGAGATCTGCAAGGGAAAGATCATAAAATTGTTGCAGTCATCGGCGATGGAGCCTTGTCTGGAGGAATGGCATATGAGGCGCTTAATAATGCTGCCAGATTAAAATCCAACATGATAATTATTCTAAATGATAATAATATGTCGATTAGTGAGAATGTAGGAGGTATGAGTCGTTATCTAGGACGAATACGAACCAGTAACAAATATCTTGATTTGAAAGATGATGTACAGATGGCGCTAGAAAAGGTTCCGCATGTTGGAAGGGCCATTATAGATAAACTCAGACGCTCCAAAGATTCCATTAAACGATTAATTATTCCTGGTATGCTGTTTGAAGATATGGGGATTACCTATCTAGGACCTATTGACGGACATAATACCGATCAAATCATAAATGCAATTCAGAATGCCAAAGAAACTAATCAGGCAGTTTTGATTCATGTTATTACGCAAAAAGGAAAAGGGTACTCTTTGGCAGAAGAAAATCCTAGTAAATATCATGGAGTAGAACCCTTCGATATAAAAACTGGGAATGCAACTAATCCTTTGGCGCAGGAAACCTATACGCAGGTATTTTCTAAAAAACTAACACATATGGCGAAAAAGGATAAGCGTATTGTTGCGATTACAGCAGCTATGCCAACCGGTACGGGGTTGTTAACCTTTAAAGATCAATATCCAAGTCGGTTTTTTGATGTTGGGATAGCAGAAGAACACGCAGTGACCTTTGCGGCAGGACTTGCCGCAGGAGGGATGAAACCTTTCGTAGCGATTTACTCAACATTTTTACAACGTGCCTATGACCAGATTATACATGATGTATGCCTGGGTAATTATCCGGTAGTATTTGCAATTGACCGGGCTGGAATAGTGGGAAATGATGGCGAGACACATCAAGGAGTGTTTGATATTAGTTTCTTGAATACAATTCCGAATATGACAATCATAGCACCGAAGAACAATGTGGAATTTTTGAGAATGTTAGATTACTGTCGTACGTTTTCCACACCGATTGCAATCAGATATCCGAGAGGCACGGTGTGTGACAAATTCACGCAGTTTGATGCGCCAATTGAATATGGTAAGTCAGAGGTGTTATATGAAGAATCTGATATTTTATTATTGGCACTAGGTAGTATGGTCTCGTTAGCCGACGAAGTTCGAACTACTTTGAAAGAAAAAGGACGACTAGTTTCATTAGTAAATGTTCGATTTGCAAAACCATTTGACACAGATATGTTAAAGAGACTTGCCGATAGCCACCATACAATAGTAGTTTTAGAAGAAAATGTGTTAAGTGGAGGACTTGGTCAGACTGTCTCGCATAAGTTAATGGAGTTAAATCAAGGCAGTAAGCGTGTGATATTAGTTAACGTAGAGGATACGTTTATCGAACATGGAGAACCTGAGAAATTGAAAGAAAAACTCGGTATGACGGTGAGTAACATTACCGCTCAAATATTAGAAGGATAGGAATGGTAGCAAGATGAAACAAAGACTTGACGTTCTTCTTGTAAACCAGGGACTAGCAGAGTCCAGGGAGAAGGCAAAAGCAATCATTATGTCTGGCAATGTGCTCGTAGATGGTCAAAGAGAAGACAAAGCAGGCAGCATGTTTGATGAAAAAGTACAGATTACATTAAAAGGAACCCCTCTAAAGTATGTAAGCAGAGGGGGCCTCAAATTAGAAAAAGCACTGGCATCTTATGAGGTGACAGTAGAAGGTAAGGTATGTATGGACGTCGGTTCCTCAACCGGCGGGTTTACAGACTGTATGCTGCAAAATGGTGCGGCAAAAGTATACGCAGTCGATGTTGGTACCAATCAGCTTGCGTGGAAATTAAGACAGGATGAACGCGTAATTTCGATGGAAAAAACAAATATACGTTATCTTACGCCAGACCAAATAGACGATCGCATCCAATTTGCTTCTATTGATGTTGCGTTTATCTCTTTGACGAAGGTGCTTAAGCCAGTATATGAATTACTTGATGATCTGGGTGAAATAGTCTGCCTTGTTAAACCACAATTTGAGGCAGGACGAGAAAAAGTTGGTAAAAAGGGTGTCGTGAGAGAAGAATCGGTTCATGTGGAAGTGATAGAAACAGTAATAAACTTTGCACTTTCATTGGAATTTAATGTGTTAGCGCTCGATTATTCACCAATCAGGGGACCAGAAGGCAATATTGAATATTTGCTGCATCTAAAAAAAGGAAGCACGAATGCCTTGAATCCATTTACAATTGATGATATTAAGGATATAGTAAAGAAAGCTCATGGTACTTTGTAGAATAAGGAGAAACGATGGATAACTTTTGTATCATAACGAACAATGAGAAAGACCGAGGTTTCGTTTTTTCAAAAGAAATCAGAGACTATATCATTGCAAAAGGAAAGCACTGTGTCATTCCCAAAGAATCGATGATTCATATTATGGAATATGACCCTTATATTGATGTCAATGATATTCCTGAGGAGACGGAGTGTGCCATTATACTAGGTGGCGACGGAACCTTAATTCATGCTGCCAATGATTTGTTTCATAGACAAATTCCACTACTCGGTGTAAACATTGGGACTCTGGGGTTTTTAACAGAAGTTGATAAAGAGCACGTATATAATGCCCTAGAACGTCTTTTTGCTGATGAGTATACATTAGATAAGAGAATGATGTTACGTAGTACGATTATGGATAATTCACGCGTTGCTTACCAGGGGTATGCGCTCAATGATGTTGTGATAAGTAAGCGCGGCATGTCAAGAATTATTACGGTAGAAGTCTATGTGAATGATCAAATGATTGATACTTATTTATGTGATGGTATGATAGTTTCTACAGCCACCGGTTCTACTGGATATAACTTAAGTGCTGGAGGTCCGATGGTGGTGCCTGGTCTGGAAGCAATGATAATTACAGCAATTTGTCCACATTCCCTTCATAATCGATGTGTTATGGTATCTGCAACAGATGAATTAAAACTGGTGCTTGGCAAAAGTAAAGAAGGCAGCCATATTGATGCAGCTAGTGCAATTCATGATGGTAGAGTGATTCGTTCCTTATGTTCCGGGGACGTTATTCATATAAGTAAAGCTGAACAATCTACAAATCTACTAAAAGTAAACGATACGAATTTCTTCGAAATTGTTCGAAGCAAGATAATGAGAGGGAGGTGTTAACAATGAAAATCGGCCGTCAATCAAAAATCATTGAGTTAATTAATAAGTATGATATTGAGACACAGGAAGAGCTGGCAGACCGCTTAACTATGGCAGGTTATAATGTAACACAGGCAACCATTTCCCGTGACATCAGAGAACTAAAGTTAACGAAAGTGGCTACCAATCAGGGAAAACAAAAGTACATTGTACTACAAAACCAAGATAGTGGGATGTATGAAAAGTATGTCAGAGTGTTAAGAGATGGATTTTTGTCGATGGATATGGCGATGAATATCGTTGTCATTAAAACCGTATCCGGTATGGCAATGGCTGTAGCTGCAGCACTTGATCATCTGCACATTAACAATGTGGTGGGAATCATTGCAGGCGATGACTGCATAATGTGTGCGATTAAGACATTGGAAGATGTTGAGCCAGCTATGGACAAAATCATCCGTTTGGTAAATAGTAAACCGGGGGATTATTAAGACTCTCTTAGGTTAAATAGGGATGGAAAGTTATAATAAAAGTTGGTACAATATACGATGTTAATAGTTTATAAAAAGGAGAGTAAGTATGTCAGGACATTCCAAGTTTGCGAACATAAAACATAAAAAAGAGAAAAATGATAGTACAAAGGGAAAAATCTTCACCAAAATTGGTCGTGAAATAGCCGTAGCTGTAAAAGAAGGCGGTCCAGATCCGAACAATAACAGTAAGCTGAAGGATGTTGTTGCGAAAGCAAAAGCAAACAACATGCCTAATGATACGATTGATAGAAGTATTAAAAAAGCGGCTGGTGATGCCAATGCAATGAACTACGAAGTAATTACTTATGAAGGATATGGTCCTAACGGAATTGCTGTTATTGTTGAAACGTTAACAGACAATAAAAACAGAACAGCTTCTAATGTAAGAAATGCATTTACCAAAGGGAATGGTAATGTTGGAACTCCTGGTTGTGTTTCCTTTATGTTTGACCAAAAAGGCCAGATCATTATTGCAAAAGAAGATTATGAGGCGGATTCTGATGAATTAATGATGATGGTATTAGAAGCTGGAGCAGAAGACTTTAATGAAGAAGAGGACAGTTATGAAATCCTCACTGATCCGGATAATTTCAGTGAAGTCAGAGAAGCACTTGAAAAGCTTGGTCTTCCAATGGCTCAGGCTGAAGTTGCAATGATTCCTCAGACCTGGGTAGAACTAACGGATGAGTTAGACATCAAATACTTTAACAAGACGTTGGATCTGCTAGACGAAGACGACGACGTCCAGAATGTATGGCACAACTGGTCAGAATAGGGAAGAATAGAAAAATGCTTGCTTGCAAGGGCTGTCGCAGTGCGACAGCCCTCTTTCATTTCATAGGAAATTACGTCCAATGAAATGAAACCCTCCGGAAAAAATCCTCAAATTTCTAGATTTGTTTGCATTTTCTGTTTTAATTTGCTATTATTATTACAGAGATGTTAACACATTATGAAATTTCAAGCATCAAATATTACAATATCGCATAATCGATGCGCAAGTATGCCAAAGCATACCTGAATGAATGATACTTGATAGGAGGAGAAATAACGTGAGAAGAATAATTGGCGTTACGGCAGGAGTTATGGTAAGTATTTTTACCTTAATCATGCTGACCAGTTTAACGAAAGATACTGCAAAGGCTGTCACTCAAAACCAGGAACCTTTGGCTAGTGTAACTAGTGATTCAGATACGATAAGTGATGTGTTTCCTACTTTTGGTCTGTTTTCTGATATAATCTATTATGAAGGAGAAACAGTTGCGACCGATGAATTTAAGTATCTGGCAAGTAATGCTTTTGAAACAGTACAGGAAGTATTAGTAACTAAAGCTCAGTCAGAGGTAGCTGCGAAAGTCGAAGAAACAGCGAAGCCGGAGCCAACAAAGGAACCGGAAGAAGAATCGGTGTATAAGAATCTTGGAATCAGTATTGCTCCTAATTACTTGAATGTGCGTAAACAGCCAAACGAAGAAGGAGAAATTATTGCGAAGCTCTACAAAGGGGCTCTTGCTAGAATCCATGAAGAAGATGGCACCTGGGCTAAGATTACCTCAGGTAACGTAGAAGGCTATGTCAGCATGGAATATCTGGCGATTGGTAAAAAAGCAGAATCAATCGCAGATTTATATATTACGGATTATGCGAAGGTTACCACGACAACGCTTCAAGTTCGTAAAGAAATGAGTACAGAAAGTGATATTTTAACCAAAATCCCTGAGTCATCAAGTCATATGATCTTGGAAGAGTATGACGAATGGGTAAAGATTAATGTTTCGGATTCTGATATTGTTGGATACATATCAAAACGTTACGTTAAGATTAAAAGTGATTATGAGACTGCAATTACTATAGAAGATGAACAAAAAATGCTCGAAGAAGAAGAGCAGTTAAAACAACAAGAAACCACAAAGACTCCAGAGCCAAGCAAGGCATCTGAGCCAACTAAGAAGCCAGAAGCTTCTAAAGAACCACAGCAAGATACGGTTGAGACAATAAGCAGTGGCGTAGATGAAGTTACACTTCTTGCTAGTCTGATTTTTACTGAGGCAGGATTTGAATCTTATGAAGGAAAATTAGCGGTTGCCAGTGTTGTTATGAATCGTGTAAAATCCTCAAGGTATCCAAATACGATTTACCGGGTAGTTACGCAGAAAAGCCAGTTTAGTCCATATGCGAGTGGACGTTTGGCAACGCAGGTAAAGCGCTTCTCTTCTTACTCAACTAAGAATGAGTTAGATTGCATAAAAGCTGCAAAAGAAGCTTTATCTGGAGTAGATAATGTAAATGGTGCTACATCATTTCGAATCGTTTCCATTGTTTCCGATGCCGTTAAAGAATATGCGACAATAATCGGCAACCATGCTTTTTGGTAGACGACACAAATAATCCACAATTTTTAACATCATGACTGTCAATCTTGTATTGACAGTCATTCTTATGTGTGTAAAAATATACCCATACGTGTTTTTAAACTTTAACTAAAGCGATACAACAAAAGGAGGATCTTTATGACAGAAAAGAATAAATCGTCAAAGACATTGGCTTTACCATTAATTTTTGTGAGTCTTGTAGTTGTTTTTGTCGGTGTAATGCTTGCTTATAACTTGTTACATAATAGTGAGAATGAGAAACCTGAAGTAAGTACAGAAGTAGTAGCGAGTGCTTCGCCTGATGAGGGGGACAAGAATGTAAGTCCTACTTCTGCGGTAGGAGAAGTAACTCCGGCACCAAGCGTTGAATTTCTTGAAGTATGTGATATTGTAGTACAAGAACCTGTAATTATGGTAAATGGGACTCCTGGTGATTTGGGATACCTGACAACGATGTTAGAACGGTGCAATGAAGACACAAAAATCAGCCTGATTAATTTCACTCAGGAAGAGAGTTTATATAAACAAGTGGAGCAATATTTAATTAACAATAATATTACATTTAATAAATAATTGGGACATAATAACACGAAAGATTTGGTATAAATATGAGTAAATTTGAAAATGATTTGTCAAAAGGTAATGTAGTAAAGCAGCTTCTTATGTTTTCCTTACCTTTTTTAATTTCCACGCTATTGCAATCGTTATATAATGTTGCAGATATGTTTATCGTGGGTAAGTTTAGTGGGCCAGTCAGTATATCTGGAGTTAACATCGGAGGACAATTAACGTTTATTGTAACGAACATTGTTGTTGGTCTTTGTGCCGGAGGTACCGTATTAATATCACAGTATGTTGGATCAAAAGATCATCAAGGGATCAAAGAAACGACGGCAACGATTGCGTCGACGTTATTAGTAAGCGCTGTAATAGTGACCATAGGGTTGTTGCTGACAAAAGACCTTTTGCTAACTTTAATCAACACGCCAGAGGAATCATACCAGGAAAGTAGCAATTATCTTGCCGTTACTTCAATTGGAATTATATTTATCTTTGGTTATAATGCATTATCAGCAATTATGCGTGGGATGGGTGATAGTAAACGTCCGTTATTCTTTGTAGCAATAGCCTGTGTAATAAATATTATTTTGGACGTCATCTTAGTTGGAGTATTTGATATGAAGGCTTTTGGCGCTGCGGTTGCTACCGTAATCAGTCAGGCCATTAGTATGTTCCTTTGTATCTGGTATATGATTAAAAACAAGTTTGTATTTGATTTCAAGCTATCCTCCTTCCGATTCTATAAAAATCGCCTTAAGTTAATGTTTAAAATAGGATTGCCCTCCGCAGTACAAAATGGAGTTACCAGCCTGTCCTTTTTATTTATTACAGCTTTGGTAAATGAGATTGGTGGTTACACCGCATCAGCTGCCGTAGGAATTGTTGGCAGATTCAACGGGTTTGCTATCATGCCAGCAATTGCAATGGGAGCAAGCGTTTCGACGATGAGTGCGCAAAATATTGGAGCAGGAGAATGGGACAGAGCCAAAAAGACATGCAGGATCGGTGTTATTATTGCAGTGGCATTCAGCTATTCAATCTTCGTAATTGCTCAACTTTTTCCAGAACAGATTCTTGGCATATTTGATGATAACAAAATAATGATTGAGCAGGGAGTAACCTATTTTAGAACATTTAGTTTTGACTATCTCGTTGTTCCGCTAGTATTTTGTATAAACGGTTTATTTGTTGCCAGTGGACATACCATGTTTTCGTTAATTAACAGTATGATGTCATCAATTCTATTAAGAGTTCCTGTTGCTTATGTGTTTGGACAGTTTTTAGGCATGGGGCTATTTGGTATAGGCCTTGGAGCACCAATTGCTTCATTGGGATCCTTGTTGGTAGTACTCTGGTTTTATTTTTCTAAGAAGTGGATGATTAATGTAATACAAAAATAATGAAAAACCTAAGGAGGTAACTGAATTAATCAGCTACCTCCTGCTTATTTATATCTTTAATGTTTACCTATAGTCGCTATCACTTACTTATAGTCTTTCATGATTGGTTGTATCTGTACGCCATCTAAGGCGGCTTCTAATGTAGGGAGGATCATATCCATGTGGGCGACAAGAGAATTTGTTTTTTTGCTATAATTATCTTGCCCGAATGGCACAAAGTATATATTTTTACAGTTTAGTAATAAACCAATATTTTTCATATTCATTGAAAGTGAGTCATTACTGGACACTGCGATGACAAGCGGTTTTTCGTTACGTAAATGAGCCTTTGCTGCCATTAAAACGGGAGTATCGGTTACTGCATTAGCAAGTTTTGCTGTCGTATTCCCAGTACAGGGAGCAATCAGAAGTAGATCCAGATAGCTCTTAGGACCTATTGGCTCGGCATCCGGGATAGTAAGAATTGGTTTGTGCGAAGTTATGGCTTCGGCCCGCTCTAAAAAGTCGTTTGCCTTTCCAAAACGTGTATCAAAAGACTTAGCCGCATCTGAGAAAATTGGATAAACGTTAGCTTTAGCACTAACCAGGTTTTCCAGTTCCTTAAAAACGGATTGGAAGGTACAAAAAGAGCCAGTTATAGCGAAACCTATGGATTTTCCTTCTAAATTCATGGGTTTACTCCTTTATTTAATATCAAGATTACATAATTCTAAGATTGCATCTAAAAGTATTTTGGCAGAAGTCTTAGGTGACATTTTTCCTGGTAATCCTAAGTAGAGCCCCGCATTATAGCAGTGGTCGTTAGCATAGTTAAAATCTACACCACCAGGACTGGAGGCTATATCAATGATTGCTGTCTCAAAATTGATTAGTTTTAATAAACTCTTTGGAAGTACCATACTAGGTACGGTATTAAATATAAAATCAAAGTCTGCAATATTCTCCTCAAGTGAAGATAGTAAAAAACTATCATAACCATAGGCTTTAGCCATCGAACAAGCTTCTATCCTTCTGGCAGTTATGCTTACCTTACTATCAAGTGAATATAATTTCTTCGCCAGAATCTGTCCACATCTCCCAAAACCAATTACCAGTGAACGACTTCCTTGCAGATTAATAATACTGTTTCGAATAGCCTCGCAGATGGCTCCTTCAGCTGTTGCAATCGCGTTAAGCATACTCACAGGTTCCTGTTCCATCAAATCAATAAACTTAAGTTCTTTTTCAGTACCTTTTGCAATGGCGTATTCAGGAATTGCACCCCCGAAAATAAGTTGCTCCTTAGTAGCAAATTGGATTAGATCCTCTATTAAAATACCTGCTTCCGTTGCAGAAGTAAGAGATAGCTTATCTTTGCAAAATGGAGTTGGACCAATCAGATATTTGGATTCCGTGATGGCTTCCTCCAGTGAGGAGCAGGCGATAATCGTTTCATTTTGAAAACTCGGGATATATCTGGAGGGAAGGGCGCACGGTGTTAAGCCATAATAGCAGGTTCGATAGGGCAATTTGCTTAATAAGTCTGCTAAAAACAACTGGCGGTTATCTCCTCCAATTACTGCGAAATCGTATTGGTATGACATAAAACACCTCCTTTTAATTACTATATGTTAGCAGCTTAAGGTGGTTACTAAAGGTGACATAATATTGCCATAATAAATATTCGAAAATTACTTCATTTTACTCTGTTAATAGACGATATAGTAGTAAGACAACATGTTAACACAGCATTTCGTGATAGTTGTATTTCACGAAGTAGCAAAAAGTAACACCAAGGAGGATGCATAACAATGAGCAGAATGAAAAAACAGGTCAAAGAACATAAAAGGATCTTATACCTGGTTGTGCTATTGCTTTTCGGCGTAGGTATCTATATCACCGGAATCAATGTTCTTGCAGATAGTACGACATTTCATATTTACTATAGTAAAAATGGTGAAAAAGAAGTTATTGGTAAGTATATGGAGCAATCGCAACTGAATCTGATTGTGGAATCTGATTCTTCCCCAATCTATTCCTCAGATATTATGACCTGGAGTATTGATGCCGGTGGTGAACAGTTTATTCACTTAGAACAGCCAGCCGGTGCACAAAATGCAGTTATCACTGCAATAGCCCCGGGTACCGCACATATTCGTGTTTTAATACAGCGTGAAGTTTCACCAGGTGTATATCAACATTTTAATACAGACTGTTTTCTTACTGTTAAGCTTGAAATTGATCGCATGACGCAGGGAAATCCATTCTTTGAACAAGTGATGAGTGAGGATACTCCAGACTACGGTACTCTTATTTTAGATTTGAATGATGATAGCGCTTTTGAGTATCAGTTAGAAACCCGTTGGGGAAATATCAATACCGAATTTGTTAAATTTAGTTCTTCTGATACCAAAGTTGCTTCGGTTACAGTTGATGGACGTGTAACAGCAGAGGGAGCCGGATCAACATTGATTACGGCTGTAACCACGGATAAGGAATACAAACAGATTGATACGATTAGGGTAATTGTAAAGCCTAGGGTTAGTAAAGAAGCCAATGGCTTAAGCAGTAGTTATAAACTTACAGAAACATTTACTGATCAAAATTTTATCTATTCCAATGCTTATTCCAGCAATTATTTGGATTGGAAGATATATAATATGTTGGTGGATCCTTCAACCACCATTGTAGATACCAATTTTAATAAAGCAAGTGACTTGATAGAGCTGACTGCTAATGAAGAAGACGGTTCTATCAGTATTAATGCCAAAGCAGGCCGATATAAAGCACAGTTTTATGCAAAAGACCTTGATGTAAATACGGGACTTTCCACTGCTCAAAGACCGAATGCACCGTATGCTACTGCTACAATTTTAGTAAATGCCAGATTCAAATTCCCGACTGGGAACTTGATTGTAGGTGATGAATTTAATATTTATCAGAATTCGAACGTAGCGGATGTGGTAAATAACTTTAATATTGATATTAGTGGTGCCAATTTCAATCCTGATACTGGAGTAGTTACGTTTGATAGGCAAGGAACAGTAGAAGTATACATAACAAAACATAATACTTCTACGATTCCAATTGATGGAATGACTTCATATTTTACAGTACAAGTATCGGAAGGCTTATTAAATCTTGGGACGCAAATTGTTGCGGTAGGACAAGAAGTTAATTTTCGCGCCAAGATGAGCGTTAGTGATTACGTAGTAAATTATTATTCTACTGAGCCTAGATATCTGAGCATCGGTTTACGAAGTGGTGTTGCCAAAGGTATCTCTGAAGGAACGTGTAAAGTTAAGGCAGAAGTAGTAACGAATGAAAATGTTTTAAAACACTATTACTGGGAAGTTGTTGTCGTGAAAAATATCTCCATCACATTATCAGATTCTATCGTTGAGATGGATGTTGGGGATAAGGCAGATGTAACGGTGTCATATAATCCTGATTTGCCAGATAGTATGAGTGTGGCATGGTCTATCGCAGACACTAATATTGCAACAATTTCGGACAGTTCTAATTCAATTGTTCACTTTACTGCAAAAGAACCAGGTGAGACCAAATTAATCTTACTAAATAAGTTTACTGACCAGCAATATTTTTGTACCATTGTTGTTCGAAGAAGAATTACAGACATTACCCTAGATAAAACGGTAATCACTGACACAATAACAACGAAAAATCCAAGACCAACTCATAAGTTGAATGCGACAATTACTCCAAGTAATGCAACAGTAACAAACTTATTCTGGGAAAGTCTTGATACAAATGTTTGTACCGTGGATGCGAATGGACTTGTGACTTTGACAGGACCTGGTAGAACAGTAGTTTATGCCAGATCACCTCAGGACCATCAAATCTATGCACGTACGGAGATTCGGGCGAACCAACAGATTAAGACACTTACATTAAAACCAACTTCATATACAATGAGAGTTGGGGATGAATTTGACTTATCTTTAAAATCAAGTCCAGATGTATATATCGATGATATAATTACCTGGAGTTCAAGCAATCCAGAGATTGCTACTGTAAAAAATGATGGTATGTTCGGTACTGTAAAAGCCTTAAAACCGGGTACTACGACTATTACAGTGGAAACAGAATATGGAATCAGACAACAATGTAAAGTAACAGTATTACAACCGCCTAATAGTATTAGTTTTTCTGCACAGGATACTACTGTGTTAGTAGGGCAGAGCAAGCAGCTTCAGATTGCTTTTAATCCTGCGACTACGACGGATAAGGACTTGACCTTTGTGAGCAGTAATACAGCTGTTGCCACTGTTGATAAAGATGGCAAAGTAACCGGAGTAAATGCTGGTAGTTCAGGGAAAACTTCTGTGCAGATAATAGCTACTTCCAGTAATGGAAAGATGGCTACCTGTATGGTGACTGTTATCCAACCGGTAACAAGTTTTAAGCTAAACTATGAAAAGAAAGCGGTGACAAAAGGTAAGACTTTCACCTTAAGGGGAACCTTTACACCAAGCAATGCTGTAGATAAAGGAATTACCTATAGAAGTTTAGATTCATCAATTGCAACTGTTTCTTCATCAGGTGTTGTCAAAGGAATCCGTGGAGGCAGTACGATAATTTATGCAACCAGTAATTACACTAAGGAGAGGTTAGCCTGCCTTGTTACTGTTCAGGAGCGGATTACTACAATCAAGCTAAATTATAGTTCTTATAAGCTAGGCCTGAAAAAGTCGTATCGATTAAAACCAAAAGTAGCGAGTAACTTTGCCACCAATCAAAAATTAATATGGACCACTAGTAACAAGAAAATCGTTAGTGTAAGTTCAAAAGGATTGTTAAGAGGGCTTAAGTTAGGAAAAGCGACTATAACAGTACGAGCAACAGATGGATCCGGAGCCTATGCAAAATGTTATGTGCAGGTAGTCAGACCGGTTACATCGATAACCTTAAATAAGACGTATTTAAAGATTGTAGAAGGCAGAACATCAACGCTACGTGCTTATGTCAAACCAACGAATGCTACTTATAAAACAGTAACATGGAAGTCCTCAGATGAAGACATTGCAATGGTTGACTCCAAAGGTAAGATTACAGCACTTAAGACGGGAACAGTTACTATTACAGCATATGCAAAAGATAATTCAGGTAAAAAAGCTACTTGTAAAGTAACCGTTATTAATGAAATTCCTACTACAAAAATCATAGCTCCAAATAAAGAAATCACTCTGATTCAAGGAGAATCAGATACTATTGATATGGTGATACTTCCAAGAAGTACAACCGACAAGATTAGTTGGACCAGTGATAATTCTAAAATTGTATATGTTAATAAAAGCACGGGGAAAGTAAAAGCACTTCGATCCGGTACTGCTAATATTACGATAACCTCTGCCAGTGGAAAGATGGCAACAACCAAAGTCACAGTAATTGGACTGAATCGTACGAAACTAACGATGGAACAGTACGATACGTACCGCTTATATATCCTAGGAAGCACCGATAGGATTCGATGGGATGTTTCAAATCCGAAAATTGCAAGAGTATCGGCTAATGGTACAGTAAGTGCAAGGAAAAAGGGAACAACCTATGTGACGGCAACAATCAGAGGTCGTAAAATAAAATGTAAAATCACTGTTAAAAATATAAGATAAAAAAATGTAAAGAAATCAACGGAACTCGTTTTTTATTCGAAAGATAAAATATCCGTTGATTTCTTTTTTTATTTATGTTAAACTACAAGAAAAAAAGAGAACGTATGTTTTGTTTTTCGCGGAGGTGGAACGGTGTTACTAAATTTACATGTCAAGAATTTTGCAATAATTGATGAGATTGATGTTTACTTCAATGATAGATTGAATATATTAACAGGTGAAACTGGCGCCGGAAAGTCTATTATTTTAGGATCGATTAATATTGCCCTCGGTGGCAAAGTGAATAAGGACATGATTCGTAAAGGAGCCGAATACGCATTAGTCGAACTAGTTTTTCAGATAGAGGATGTACATACCATTGAAAAACTTAAAGAACTTGATATCTATGTAGAAGATGGACAAGTAGCGATTACAAGAAAGATATTGAATGGACGTGTCATTAATAAAATCAATGGTGAGAATGTGCAAACGATAACATTACGTAAAGCTGCTTCTTATCTGATTGATATTCACGGACAGCATGAACACCAATCGCTACTGTACAAATCAAAGCATATGAGCATCTTAGACCGATATGCCAAGAGTGAAGTGGAAGAGCTGCGTAAACTCATCTATGTACATTATCAGGAGTACCAGAAGCTATGTGAGGAGATTGAGGGTGCTACAGTATCGGATGATACCAGATTACGGGAGATTTCATTTTTAGAATATGAGATTAATGAAATTACGAATGCAAGATTAAAAGTAGGTGAAGATGAAGAACTTTCCCATCGGTACCGTGTTATGTCGAATGCCAACCTGATTACAGAGAATCTGAATCAGGTGTATGCCATTACCGGTGAATCGAATGAAGCAGTAAGTGAACAAGTAAGCCGTGCACTTAGATATCTATCGAAAGTCAGTGAAATCGATGGACAACTCGGTGGTTTATGTGCGCAGCTAATGGATGTGGAGAGTTTACTTAATGACTTTAACCGTGAGCTAAGCGAATATATGATGGAACAAGAGTTTGACCAGGAAGAGTTTCAGAAACTAGAAGATCGCCTGACCCTGATTAATAATATGAAGTCCAAATATGGCAATTCGATTGAAGAGATACTTAAGTATCAAGAGGAAGCTAATGAAAAGTTATTCCGTTATCAGCAATATGATCTGTATCTGAATGAATTGCAAGAGAAAAAGACATCAATAGAGAAAAAATTAGAAACAGAATGCTTAAAATTAACAAAACAGAGAAAAGAAGCCAGTCTTACGCTGAAAACATTGATTACCGATGCACTGAGAGATCTGAATTTTGATAATGTGCAGTTCGAAATTGAGGTTCGTCCACTGAATAAGTATACGATGACCGGAGCAGATGATGTTGAGTTTATGATTTCAACTAATCTGGGAGAAGATGTGAAACCACTATCTAAAGTTGCTTCCGGTGGAGAATTATCAAGAATCATGTTGGCAATCAAGTCTGTTTTGGCGAAAGCCGATGCTGTTGATACATTGATTTTTGATGAAATTGATGTGGGAATCAGTGGGCGTACCGCACAAAAAGTATCGGAGCGAATGGCTTATATCGCCTCTAGTCATCAAGTACTTTGCATTACGCATCTTCCACAAATTGCCGCTATGGCGGATACTCACTATGTAATTGAGAAAATCAGTGAAACCGGTCGTACAGTTACGAACATCAGAGAACTTGATGAGTCACTTACTATAGAAGAATTAGCCAGAACATTGGGTGGTGCTGAGATTACGTCGACGGTATTAGACAACGCGCGCGAAATGAAAAAATTAGCTGACGAAGTAAAAAGAAATATAAGAAATTAGATTAAAAAATTAAATAGTGTAGATAATAGTTAATATGGAGTTATCATTTTACTAATACAAGGTATGATATTCTGTGTTAGCTATCATTCTAAAAATCAAGCTCTGCAGTTGTGGTTTGGCTAGATACGTTATTAGTATTTAACTAAAAAATAATGGCAGAGTTTTTATGTTATTACACAGAAATAACAGTATAGGAAAGAAAAAGAAGTTTTAAATTGAATAGACGTTTTTATTTGACACAAAATAAAGATAAGGTGAAAAAGAACGGAGAGAAACTATGAAACGTAGAATAATTTATCGCTTATGCTTAATAATTGCTTTAATGTGTTCCTTGTTTGGGTTGATAGTGCTACTTTATATACGTTTGGATAAACAGATTCCAGATCAAATACACATCTTACTTGGAAAGCAGGAACACTTTGATTTTAGTCTACCTTTTGAAGCAGATCTAGAGGGAGATGATATTAGTGTAATCAATGTTAGTCATGGTAAAATTGACGAAAATGAGATACACTTTAATTTGGATGAACCTTTTTCCATTCAGTCAGAGGCTATTGGAACATATCAGATCAAATTAAAATTATTTGGCCTAATAGATTATAAAACTATAGATGTAGATGTTATTGATGATATGGAACTCGTTCCATCTGGTGAACCCGTAGGAATCTATATAGAATCGGATGGTATTCTTGTGCTTGGAACAAGTAGTCTAGTAGGAGAAGATGGACAGGTGCATGAACCTGCTCGTAATGTATTAAAGTCAGGAGACTATATCTTAAAAGTAGATGGAAAAAAGGTGCATACAAAGCAAGAAGTGATTGACCTTATTCAAAAAAATAAAAATAAAGAACTTTTTTTTGATATACGAAGAAACAATAAAAATCTTGAAGTGTCTTTAAAGCCTGTTAAAACAGAGGACAAGAACTATAAAATTGGTGTGTGGATTAGAGATAATACCCAAGGTGTAGGAACGCTGACGTTTATAAGTGAGGATGGCACCTTTGGTGCGTTAGGGCATGGAATTACAGATGTCGATACGAACGAAATTATGGAAATAAGTAGTGGGATTTTGTATAATGCTACAATACTAGATATAATAAAAGGGGAAAACGGAAGTCCGGGTGAAGTAATCGGCATGATTCGCACCAGTAAAGGTAATGATATAGGTAATATTAGAAAAAATACTCATCAAGGAATCTTTGGTAAGATAAACACGAAAAACTATAAAGTAAATGCAAAAAAAGCTCTACCTGTCGGATTAAAACAGGATATCAAACTTGGAAAAGCTAATATTTTATGTAGTGTAGAAGGTAGTGTCAAAGAATACGAGATAGAAATCGAAAAAATTGAATTAAATACAAAGAATCATAGTAAAGGACTCGTAATACGTATAATCGATGAGAACTTATTGTCGATAACCAATGGGATCATTCAAGGGATGAGTGGTAGTCCTATCATCCAAAATGGCAAAATAATCGGTGCAGTGACACATGTATTTATACAAGACTCTACAAAAGGATACGGCACCTTTATAGAAAATATGATTCAGTATTCTAAATGATAGGAACCTACAAATTTGGGAGTAAACAAACAAATTAAATGAAAAATATTTCACCGACGGTTTTTAGTGTAATTCTATAATTTCGCCATTAATAATACAGAATTAGTAGCATAAAATTATCAATTTAAATATCAATACGCTTAATTATTACATTATAGTTGTTTATACTATTTTTAGGGTGTCGTAATATGCGAAAAAAAACATTTGATTTACTGTAAAATTATAGTTATAATTCAGTCATGGTAATTATTTACAAATTAATACTAGTAATTTGATAATTACTTAAGTTTATCTCAACCCGGATTCTAATTCTACAATATATTGTTATAATATATCGAATGTAAACTAGATAACGTGTTACCATTACTTTTCGATTGTTAGACTACAATATATTTTTTTACGATGTTCAGGTAATTGTCTACTGAAAACTCTAAATAATTACAAAATTATTAACAAATATCATTGTAAATCTTGACCATTTATGAAAAATATTGTATAATTTTGTTTGACGGTAGGAGATTTTAAATGTTCCTCGAGAACACAGATGAATTACCTGGCAAGTTCCTAGCAAAGTATAGATGAGGGTTGTAAATAATAAAATGGGAGGAATTTTTAATGGCAAAAATTAACGTAGCTATTGTTGACGACAATGAGAGAATTGTCAATTTACTTTCGGATATAATGAAAGAGGACAAGGATATAGAGGTTGTTGGTACTGCCAACAACGGACTGGATGCACTGGGAGTAATCAAGGACAAATCTCCGGATGTTGTTTTATTGGATTTAATCATGCCTAAGTTGGATGGACTTGGAGTAATGGAGAAAATCCGCAACAGCTCAGAGTACAAAAAATCTCCTGCGTTTATCGTAATAACTGCTATTGGGCAGGAAGGAGTAACTGAGAATGCCTTTGAATTGGGTGCGAATTATTACATTATGAAACCTTTTGATAATGAAATGATATTAACCCGAATTAAGCAAATTAAAGGTGATCTACATAACAAATTAGTAGAACCTCTCAAAGCAACTTCCTTTGAAAATAAACAGAAGTATATGGAACGTAATCTTGAGTCGGATGTTACGAATATCATACATGAAATAGGCGTGCCAGCTCATATTAAGGGGTATCAGTATTTACGTGATGCCATCATGATGTCAGTCAATGATACAGAGATGCTTAATTCCATTACCAAATTACTTTATCCTACGATTGCGAAGCGTCATAAAACAACGCCTAGCCGCGTAGAGAGAGCTATTCGTCATGCAATCGAAGTAGCGTGGTCTAGAGGGAAGATGGATACAATCGATGATTTGTTTGGTTATACTGTGAATAACGGAAAAGGGAAACCAACAAACTCAGAGTTTGTAGCTTTAATTGCTGATAAGATTCGGTTAGAATATAAACTTCGCTCCTAATTAATTGGAACAGATTTGGATTACATATTTATAGAGATAAACTGATTGTTGGAAGTCGATGTAAAAATAATCACCTAAAGACTTGTAATTAGTATTAACATTAAGTTAAAATAGCTATTATGAGAGCGTTGTCTTTCATAATAGCTTTTATTTTGATATAGGAAATTTCAAATTTCCTATATCAAAATAAATGCTCCGCAAGGATGCACATGACGCGCATATGGAAGTTTGTCACTATCGTGACAGCGCGTCAGCGCATGAGTTTCGCTAGCGAAACTCTTTCTTATTCCTAAGTTATAAATATTCATATCCTGGAGGACAAAAAGTGAAAAAAATCTTGTTTGTAGCATCAGAGTGTGTACCCTTTATTAAAACGGGTGGATTAGCAGATGTAGTTGGTTCATTACCTAAATATTTTGATCCAAGTAAATATGATGTTAGAGTTATGTTACCAAAATACACGGCTATTTCGAATGAGTATAAACAAAAGATGGAGTACCTAACCAGTTTTCAGATGGATTTGTCTTGGAGAAGCCAGTATGTTGGTATATTGTCTATGAAGTACGAAGGCGTAACGTTCTATTTTGTAGATAATGAATTCTATTTTTCTGGTGCAACACCATATGGAAACGTCTACGAAG
This sequence comes from Bacillota bacterium, assembly GCA_023434365.1. GTDB lineage: Bacteria > Bacillota > Clostridia > Lachnospirales > Lachnospiraceae > KM106-2. The sequence goes on from JAEYSV010000039.1 coordinate 86,770, forward strand.
ATATCGAAAAATTCTCCTTTTTCTCAAGAGCTTGCCTGTCAGTGTTACCACTGATTGACTTTAGACCAGACATCATACACTGTCATGATTGGCAAACGGGTCTTGTGCCAGTATATCTGAAAGATTCCTTTTCGCACAGTGATTTTTTTAGAGGAATAAAAACAATTATGACGATACATAATCTGAAGTTTCAGGGAGTCTGGGATATTAAAACCGTAAAAGACATTACAGGTTTGCCAGACTATCTGTTTAGTTCGGATAAGCTGGAGGCATACAGTGATGCTAATCTTTTAAAAGGTGGACTTGTATACGCGGATGTTATTACGACCGTAAGTGAAACCTATGCAGGAGAGATCAAAATGCCGTTTTATGGAGAAGGGCTAGATGGATTAATCCGTGCCAGAGAGAACTCCTTAATTGGTATTGTTAATGGACTAGATTATGAGGAATATAGTCCTGAAAAAGATCCACTAATCTTTCAGAATTATAATCAGATTACCTTTCGCAAAGAAAAAATAAAAAACAAACGCGGATTACAGGAAGAACTTAATCTAGCTAAAGATGATAAAATCTTTATGATTGGAATTGTCAGTCGCCTCACCGATCAAAAGGGTTTTGATTTGATTGATTATGTAATCGAAGAGATCTGTACAGAGGATACGCAATTAGTAGTGCTAGGAACCGGAACCGAAAAATATGAGCATCTATTTCGCCATTATGCCTGGAAATATAGTAATCGTGTATCCGCCAATATCTTTTACTCTAATGAACGCTCTCATAAAATCTATGCAGCTTGTGATGCCTTCCTCATGCCATCTTTGTTTGAGCCTTGCGGATTAAGTCAACTTATGAGTTTACGATATGGTACAGTACCAATTGTCAGGGAAACTGGTGGTTTACGAGATACCGTAATTCCTTATAATGAATATGAAAGTTCAGGGACTGGTTTTTCGTTTTCCAATTATAATGCGCATGAGATGCTAGCGACGATTCGATATGCAAAACACATTTATTATAATAAAAAAAGAGAGTGGAATAAACTGATTGATCGTGGAATGCAACAAGATTTTTCTTGGGCAAACTCGGCAAGAAAGTACCAGGAGTTATACGATAACATGTAAAGAGCATGTATCGAAGCAATAAGCAAATATCCGCTAGACATCAATCATTAATCGAAAGTGCTCAATTATATAGAATATTCTTGTCCGTATGAAACATAATAGTATTGTGTTTAGCACAAATAAACGAGAAGTGCCTTATGTCTGGTAGAACTTTCTACTATGATTACCATATTGCCAAATTGGCAATATGTGATATGATAAAAAAGGTTTGGTAATATACGACGCTTTATTATATAAAGAAAGAAGCTATTACGAAACTTATTATACTTATTGGAGGAGATTATGGAAAACCTAAAAACCATATTTGCGTTCATCGGTGGACTTGGTATGTTTATCTATGGTATGAACGTTATGGCGGATGGCCTGCAAAAATCAGCAGGTAATAAGATGAAACAAACGCTAGGATACTTAACTAATAACCGATTCTTAGCAGTAATAGTAGGTGCATTAATTACAGCAATTATTCAGAGTAGTTCTGCTACTACCGTTATGGTTGTTGGTTTTGTTAATGCAGGAATTGTCAATCTTACACAAGCAGTAGGCGTTATTATGGGTGCCAACATTGGTACTACAATAACAAGCTGGATTGTTGCTTTGAATGATCTTGGCGATTACTTGAAACCCGATTTATACGCACCATTAATTTTAGGAATCGGTGCATTTATAGCTATGTTTGCTACTCGTGAGAAGAAAAAGGATGTTGGAGATATACTCATTGGCTTTGGTCTGCTCTTCATTGGTTTATCCTTTATGTCATCTGCGGTAAAACCTTTGGCAAAAAGTGAAGTATTCTTAGATGCTTTTAGTACTCTAGGAAGCAATCCGGTATTAGGTATCTTAGTAGGTACAATAGTAACTGCAATCATTCAAAGTTCTTCTGCGAGTGTCGGTATACTACAGACGCTTGCAACTACTGGAGCAGTTAGCTGGAGTAGTGCGATTTATATAACGTTAGGCCAAAATATTGGTACCTGTGTTACAGCGTTATTATCAAGTGCAGGAGCTAATAAAACGGCAAAACGTGCCGCGATTATTCATCTACTATTCAATGTATTTGGCGCTGTATTATTTGGCATCATAATGTATATAGTATTCAGCATCAACCCAACCTTTGCCGCTCAACCAATATCAATGTGGGAAATATCGATTTTCCATACGATATTTAATGTAACTAATACTGTAATCTTATTCCCATTTGCGAATCAGTTAGTAAAAGCATCAGGACTTATTGTTAAAGATAAGGGAATTAGCGAAGAACAAGATGAAGTAAAAGTAGTGCTTAATCACTTGGATCCACGTATCTTGGAGTCTCCTTCCTTTGCCGTAGAAAATGTGGTGAAAGAGACAATTCATCTAGGAGATGTTGCCCTTGCCAATACCAAATTAGCAGTAACAGCAATGTTGAAAAACGATGAAGAGAAAGCGAAACAGGTTTTTGAAGTGGAGAATACGATAGATAAAATGGTCAATATCATTAGTGAGTATCTAGTTAAAATCAGCAATCTATCCTTAAATGAAAAACAGCATAAGGTTGTAAATAATATGTTCTACACAATCAGTAATATTGAGCGCGTTGGTGACCATGCAGAAAATATTGCTGAGTTAGCAATGGAGAAAATTAGTCATCAGATCATGTTTTCCGAAGAGGCATATGCAGAAATGAAGGAACTATGTAATGTTGCGATTAGTTCTTTTGAGAATGCATTAATGGCTCGTAAAACTGAAAACTTGGAATTTGTTCGTAATGTAGTAAAATTAGAAGATACCGTTGATACTATGGAAGATGAATTGCGTGAACGTCATATTTTGCGTCTGTCACAAAACATCTGTGATTCAGAAACTGGTGTAATCTTTATCGACGCAATTACTAATTTGGAAAGAATTTCGGACCATTCCTTAAACATTGCGAACTATGTGAAGAATGAAATAGAATAGAAAGCTAGGAATAGTAGAGTTTACTTAATTTGTATATTACTGTAATATTTTTTACAATTAAATCATGTTAAGGAAAGTATTTGTTAAAATTCACTTGATATTTTAAAACAAATTAGGTAAAATGTTCATTGGGATTCGATAAAAATTTGTCAATCCTAGAATCTCGATAAATTACCATTGATTTTCAGTGGTATATTATAAAATTTAATCTTTAGGAGGAAAATTATCATGGCAGTAAAAGTTGCAATTAATGGTTTCGGACGTATTGGACGTCTTGCATTTAGACAAATGTTCGGTGCAGAAGGATATGAAATTGTTGCTATCAACGATTTAACAAGCCCAAAAATGTTAGCTCATTTATTAAAATATGATTCTGCACAGGGCAGATACGCTTTAGGCGATACAGTAGAAGCAAAAGAATCTTCTATCGTTGTTGCTGGACAAGAAATCAAAATCTATGCAGAAGCAGACGCTTCTAAACTTCCTTGGGGAGAAATCGGCGTAGACGTAGTACTTGAATGTACTGGTTTCTATGTATCAAAAGCAAAATCTCAGGCTCATATCGATGCAGGCGCTAAGAAAGTTGTTATCTCTGCTCCAGCAGGAAATGACCTTCCAACTGTTGTATTTAGCGTAAATGAAGATACATTAACTGCTGATGACAAAATCATCTCTGCAGCATCTTGTACAACTAACTGTTTAGCTCCTATGGCTAACACTTTAAATAACTTAGCAGCTATTGAAAAAGGTTTCATGACTACAATCCACGCATTCACTGGTGATCAGATGGTTCTTGATGGCCCACACAGAAAAGGTGATTTAAGAAGAGCTCGTGCAGCAGCTGTTAATATCGTTCCTAACTCTACTGGTGCAGCAAAAGCAATCGGTTTAGTTATCCCTGAATTAGCTGGCAAATTAGATGGTGCAGCTCAGCGTGTTCCAGTTGCAACTGGTTCTTTAACTGAGTTAGTAGCAGTTGTTAACAAATCTGTTACTGTAGCTGAAATTAACGAAGCTATGAAAGCAGCAGCAAGCGCTTCCTTTGGTTACACTGAAGAAGAATTAGTATCTTCTGATATTATCGGAAGCAACTTTGGTTCTTTATTTGATGCAACTCAGACAAAAGTTACTCCACTTGGAGATGGTAAATCTTTAGTAAAAGTTGTTTCATGGTATGATAATGAAAACTCCTACACTAGCCAGATGGTAAGAACAATCAAATACTTTGCTGAATTAGCATAATTTTTATCTGGAATCGTGTACAGTTAAATAGTTGTACAATCTTTTACGGTAACGTAAAGAGAAGATAGATAGGTCCGGTCTTTACATGATATGGTAGGGTAATCCTATGAATCTGTTATAGGACCGGACCTTTTTAGTCTAATTATGAAAGGAGCAACAATTATGTTAAATAAAAAATCCGTAGATGATATTAATGTCAAAGGCAAAAGAGTACTCGTTCGTTGTGACTTCAACGTACCTTTACAAGAGGGAAAAATCACTGATGAAAACCGTCTTGTAGCTGCTTTACCTACGATTAAGAAATTAATCAATGATGGTGGTAAAGTAATTCTTTGCTCTCACCTTGGTAAACCAAAAGGAGAACCAAAACCAGAATTATCTTTAGCTCCTGTAGCAGTACGTTTGACTGCATTATTAGGTCAGGAAGTAAAATTCGCAGCTGATAATGAAGTGGTTGGCGCGAATGCAAGAGCAGCGGTTGAAGCAATGAATGATGGCGATGTTGTGTTACTTGAAAACACTCGTTATAGAAAAGAAGAAACAAAAAATGAAGAAACATTTAGCAAAGATTTGGCTTCTTTAGCTGATGTATTTGTAAATGATGCGTTTGGTACCGCACACAGAGCACACTGTTCTAATGTTGGTGTAACTAATTATGTGGATGCAGCAGTAGTAGGATACTTAATGCAAAAAGAAATTGATTTCTTAGGAAATGCAGTAAACAATCCAGAAAGACCATTTGTTGCAATTCTTGGTGGATCTAAAGTTTCCTCCAAAATTTCCGTAATTAACAACCTTCTTGATAAAGTAGATACGTTAATTATCGGTGGTGGTATGGCTTATACTTTCATGAAAGCATTGGGCGAAGAAGTAGGTAAATCTCTTCTTGAAGCAGATTATCTTGAGTATGCAAAAGAAATGATGGATAAAGCAGAAAAGAAAGGTGTTAAATTATTAATTCCTATCGATACTGTAGTTGCAAAAGAATTTTCTAACGATGCTGAGTTTAAGACTGTTGGCCGTGGCCAGATTGAAGCTGACTGGGAAGGTCTTGATATTGGCGAGGAAACTTGCAAATTATATGCAGATGCTATTAAAAGTGCGAAAACTGTTGTTTGGAACGGACCTATGGGCGTATTCGAAATGTCCAACTTCGCAGCAGGTACTGTAGCAGTAGCAAAAGCGCTAGCTGAAATCGATGCAACAACAATCATTGGTGGTGGTGATAGCGCAGCGGCAGTTAACATTTTAGGTTTTGGTGACAAGATGACTCATATCTCTACAGGTGGAGGAGCTTCTCTTGAATTCTTAGAAGGAAAAGAACTTCCAGGCGTAGCAGCTGCTAACGATAAATAAAGAATTGATAAGCAGGGACGAAAAGCTATGGAGATTTTCTTATCTTTTTGTCCCTGTTAACTTAGTCGAAGGTGACTTCGACTAAGTTGGTTTAAAAAGTGCTACATAAAGCATATTGCTTTGTTATAAATTTGGAAAGGATAATATAATTCGTCACTAGTTAAGAACGGATTATAAGGGAATCACATGCGTAAAAAAATTATAGCTGGTAACTGGAAAATGAATAAAACTCCAAGTGAGACTGTAACATTAATCAATGAATTAAAACCATTAGTAGCAAATGACGAAGTGGATGTAGTGTTCTGCGTTCCTGCAATCTCTTTAACTACAGCAATGGAAGCAGCAAAAGATAGTAATATTCAGATTGGTGCACAAAATATGTACTTTGAAGAAAGTGGCGCATATACTGGCGAGATAGCACCAAATATGTTAAGTGACATCGGAGTAAAATATGTAATTATCGGACATTCTGAGAGAAGAGAATACTTTGCAGAAACTGATACTACTGTTAATAAAAAGGTGAAAAAAGCTTTTGAACATGGAATCACTCCAATCGTTTGCTGTGGAGAATCATTGACACAAAGAGAACAAGGTGTTACGATTGACTTTATCCGTCAACAGATTAAAATCGCTTTCCTTGATGTGACGGCTGACCAGGCAAAAACAGCTGTAATTGCTTATGAACCAATCTGGGCAATCGGAACTGGAAAAGTTGCAACTACTGAACAAGCAGAAGAAGTGTGCGCTGCAATTCGTGTATGTATTGGTGAAATCTATGATGAAGCAACGAAAGCAGCAATCCGTATTCAATACGGCGGCAGCGTAACAGCAGCTAGTGCAGGCGAGCTTTTCTCACAGGAAAACATTGATGGCGGATTAGTAGGCGGTGCTAGCTTAAAAGCGGATTTTGGTAAAATCGTCAACTATAAATAGTGCTAAAGGAGTTATACAATGAGTAAAAAACCAACCGTACTCATGATTTTAGACGGTTTCGGCCTAAATAATGAGACAAGAGCCAATGCAATTAATAAAGCATTCAAACCAAATTTAGATAAGATTTTTACTACCTATCCCCTCGTAAAAGGCAATGCTAGTGGTATGGCAGTAGGACTGCCTGAAGGACAGATGGGCAATTCAGAAGTTGGTCACTTAAATATGGGTGCCGGCCGTATTATCTATCAGGAGTTAACCAGAGTTACTAAGGAAATTAACGATGGCACATTCTTTGATAACGAAGCATTCTTACAGGCTGTAGAAAACAGCAAGAAAAATGACAGCGCACTTCATATGTTTGGTTTAGTATCCGACGGAGGGGTTCACAGTCATAATACTCACCTTTACGGATTATTAGAGCTTGCAAAACGTGCAGGCTTAACCAAGGTATACGTTCACTGTTTCCTTGATGGACGTGACACTGCACCAACTTCAGGTAGAGGTTTTGTAGCGGACTTAGAAGAAAAGATGAAAGAAATCGGTGTAGGTAAAGTAGCTTCTGTTATGGGACGTTACTATGTCATGGACCGTGACAATCGTTGGGATCGTGTAGAAAAAGCTTACCGTGCATTAACTGATGGAATAGGCGAAGTAGCTGATAATGCAGTGTTAGCAATCTCTAATTCCTATGAAAAAGGCGAAAATGATGAATTCGTATTACCTACGGTTATCATGGAAAATGGTGCACCTGTGGCAACAATTAAAGACCAGGATTCCGTTATCTTCTTTAACTTCCGTCCAGACCGTGCAAGAGAAATTACCAGAGCATTCTGTGATGATAATTTTACTGGGTTTGAGCGCAAACAACTAAGCTTAACCTATGTATGTTTTTCCGAATATGATGCTACAATTCCTAACAAAATCGTAGCTTTTCATAAAGTATCCATTGAGAATACATTTGGTGAATTCTTAAGTAAAAATGGTAAAACTCAGTTAAGAACCGCTGAAACAGAAAAATATGCCCACGTTACCTTCTTCTTTAACGGTGGGGTAGAGCAGGCATATCCTGGCGAAGAACGCATCCTTGTAAACTCACCAAAAGTTGCGACTTATGACTTGCAACCAGAAATGAGTGCTTATGATGTAGCTGCTAACTTAGTAGAAGCGATTAAAAGTGATAAGTACGATGTTATTATCGTAAACTTTGCAAATCCTGATATGGTAGGACATACTGGAATAGAAGAAGCTGCCACAAAAGCAATTGAAGCAGTGGATTCCTGTGTTGGTATGGCTTACGAAGCATTATTGGAAGTTGATGGACAGATGTTTATCTGTGCTGACCACGGCAATGCGGAACAATTGGTTGATTATACAACCGGCGATCCATTTACCGCTCATACAACGAATCCAGTGCCATTTGTATTAGTCAATTACGATGAAAACTACAAATTAAGAGAGGGTGGATGTTTAGCTGATATCGCACCTACCTTGATTGAAATGATGGGCATGGAGAAACCAGTTGAAATGACAGGTGAATCCTTACTAATCAAAAAGTAGTTGTTATACAGAGGTATATTATCAGTGTGGTCATCTCCTCTGATGATGGATTTTGACATATTATGTTAAGTATTCTGGCTATATTGATAATAATGGTTGAAAATCATATCGTTATATGATAGAATCATTTTGTTAAGCTTTAGGAGGTGTAGAGATGGACGCTTTAAAGGTACTTTTAACGATTCTTTATGTTGTAATATGCGTTGTTTTATCTATCGTTGTACTTATGCAAGAAGGTAAATCCGCAGGTTTAGGTGTTATCAGCGGAGCAGCTGATACTTATTTGGGTAAAAACAAGGGCCGTACAATGGAAGGTGCTATGAACAAACTGACTGTTGGTTTAACTGTTGGTTTCATTGCATTATCAATTGTTCTGAATCTGAAAATCTGGTAAGCATGTATTTCAAATAATAAGAGCCCTACACCAAGATGTAAAACATCTTGGTGTAGGGCTCTTTTGTTTTTGTGGGCAAACTATGTTTCCTGTTGCTTTGTCGTTGTAGCTGTGTAAATTAGCTAAGCTTGTAGTGTGTGATTTGTCAATTTGCTTGACATTGATGAACAAGCAAGATATAACATATTTCACTCGCAACGCGCTCCCGCTCGGATGACGCCGTAACGGTACGTAAGGTCACAAAATACGTGACCTAAGTGCCGACGGCGTCATAACGGTTGCGAGTTAAAATATGTTTTATCTTTGCTTGTGTTATAGTTTTTCAAGCAAATTGACAAAATTTAGTTTACGATGCTTAGCTAATTTACACATATATAGTTTTTGAGGCAACAGGAAACATAGTTTTTTATACTTTGCGAGCGTTGCGAGTTACAATATATTTTATCTTTGCTTGTGTTATAGTTTTTGAAGCAAATTGACAAGGTTTAGTTTACGATGCTTAACTAATTTACACATATAGTTTTTGAGGCAATAGGAAACATAGTTTTTTATACTTTGCGAGCGTTGCGAGTTAAAATATGTTTTATCTTCCTTGTGTTTATGTTCTTGAGGCAAATTGACGAAGACATTGAAAAGGAATTTTTTTCTTATTTTATATAAAATAGTGGGGTGTGTGTATGAAAAGTGGTCTTGCTATGTTATACTATAATTAAATGTAAATAATTATGAAACAAATTATGTAATAGATTATGTAATAAATAAATGTAATAAATGACATGATTATTATTAAATGGTTTGGCCATAGTTAATATAGAATCGTTTATCTTGGACGGAGTATTTGTGGCTGAGAGGTAGAATTAGCGTACTAGTTATTAAGTGAATGATTCAGAAGGGTGGTACTAGATGGATAAAATGTTACTAGAACAAAAGAAAGAATTGGTGTTTGGATATATTAGCAGCAAGTATTATAAACCGCTAAAATTCAAGGAAATGGTTACCGCGCTGCAGGTCCCACGTGATGAAAAGAGTGATTTGCGAGAGGTGTTAGAAAGTCTGGTTGCAGACGGTAAAATTACGATTGATGTGAAAGGAAAGTTTCATCTTTCAGAAGGAAATGTCAGAACTGGTACCTTTGTTGGAACGAGCCGAGGATTTGGCTTCGTTACCATTGAAGGCGAGAATGAAGACATCTTTATTCCTGAAAATGCAACAAAAGGAGCACTTCACAATGATATCGTGCAGGTTAGCATCAAAGAATTGCAGACCGGAAAGCGAAAAGAAGGAACGATTGTTGCTGTTGTTGAAAGAAAAACGGATGAAATTGTTGGTACATTTGCAAAGAGTAAGAATTTTGGGTTTGTAGTAGCCGATAATCAAAAAATCTCGAAAGATATTTATATCCCAAATGAGTTTAGTAAAGGTGCTGTAACGGGTCATAAAGTTGTTGTAAAGATTACGAACTATGGAAGTAAGGATAAGAATCCGGAAGGGCGTGTTACTGAAATTCTGGGACACATTAATGACCCAGGTGTTGATATCATGTCCATCGTGAAGGCATTTAATCTTCCAACCGAATTTCCTGGTCCAGTGATGAGATATATCGATGATATCCCTCAGGAAGTGGATCCTAAAGATATGGCAGGTCGCATGGATATCCGTGACAAGCAAATGGTTACCATTGACGGGGAAGACGCAAAAGACCTTGATGATGCGATTACAATCGAAAGGGTAGGCAATATCTATAAGCTAGGTGTGCATATTGCTGACGTAACTAATTATGTGAAGGAAGACTCTGTATTAGATGAAGAAGCATTAAAACGTGGCACTAGTGTGTATCTGGTAGACCGTGTTATTCCGATGTTACCTCACAAATTATCGAATGGAATCTGTTCTTTGAATGCAGGGGTAGACCGCCTGGCATTAAGCTGCTTTATGGAAATTGATGAAAGTGGTAAAGTGCTTTCTCACAAGATTGCCAATACTGTCGTGAAAGTAACTGAACGTATGACTTATACCAGTGTTAAAAAGGTGCTTGAGGGTGATGAAGAAGAAAGAACAAAGTATCAAGGGTTAATTCCTATGTTTGAATTGATGGAGGAGCTTGCTGCGATTCTCAGAAAGCAACGTATGCACCGAGGATCCATTGACTTTGATTTCCCTGAAAGCAAGATCATCCTTGATGAAAAAGGGAAACCAATCGATATCAAACCTTATGACCGTAACGTAGCAACAAAAATTATTGAAGAGTTCATGTTAATAGCCAATGAAACGATTGCAGAGGATTTCTTCTGGCAGGAGATTCCGTTTGTATATCGTACGCATGAAAATCCTGATTCTGAAAAGATTCAAAAGCTCGGAATATTCATCAATAACTTTGGTTATACGATCAAAGTTGGGCAGGATGAGATTCATCCAAAAGAGTTACAAAAACTGATTGAGAAAATTGATGGTACTCCAGAGGAAGCATTAATCAGTCGTTTGACACTTCGCTCAATGAAACAGGCAAAGTATACCGTTAGCAACGAAGGTCATTTTGGTCTGGCTACCAAATATTACTGCCATTTTACGTCACCAATCCGTCGTTACCCTGACTTACAGATTCATCGTATTATCAAAGAGAATATTACCAGAGGAATAAGTGAGAAACGGGCAAAACATTACGATCGCATCTTAACTGATGTTGCAAGACAGTCAAGTATGATGGAACGTCGCGCAGATGAAGCGGAGCGTGAAGTAGATAAACTTAAAAAAGTGCAGTATATGAAGCAATTTATCGGGGAACAATTTGAAGGAGTTATCAGCAGCATTACTACCTGGGGAATGTATGTGGAACTGCCAAATACGGTAGAAGGAATGATTAAGGTAACTAATTTACGGGATGATTATTATTTCTATGATGAAGAGAGATATATCATGGTCGGTGAGCATACAAAGAAAACGTATAAACTAGGCCAGCGAGTAATTGTCGAAGTAGCGGGTGTAGATTCACTTGCGCGGACCATTGACTTTGACTTAGTGGATGTTGTAGAATAGCAGAAGGTATTATATTAAATTAATTGTAATCTATAAGGGAGGTAGCAGGGCTACCTTTCTTGTAGTAACATAAGGCAGGAGCGATAATTGTGGCAAAAGAACCAAAAAAACTAATTGCCAATAATAAAAAGGCTAGATTCGATTACTTTATCGAAGAAACCTATGAAGCGGGGATTGAGCTACATGGGACAGAAGTGAAGGCACTTCGTATGGGTAAATGTAGTTTAAAGGAATCATTTATCCGCGTTGAGAATGGTGAAATGTGGATTTATGGTATGCATATTAGTCCTTATGAAAAGGGTAATATCTTTAATAAGGATCCATTAAGAGTGCGTAAATTACTCTTACATCGTTATGAGATTAACAAACTGATTGGTAAGATGAAGGAGAAGGGCTATACCTTAGTACCACTTACCATTTATTTCAAAGAGAGTCTGGTGAAAGTAGAAGTTGGGCTTGCAAAAGGTAAGAAACTCTATGATAAACGAGAAGATATCGCTAAAAAAGATCAGCGAAGAGAAGCAGAGAAAAACTTCAAGATTAAAAACTTGGGTTGACAAAACTGTTTTTTTATATTATTATCATAACACATCGTCTGTTACACAGTACTCGAATTTATGAAAATTATTTTTATGGAAATTACATTTTTATGAAAATAACATTTTTCATAAAGTATCATATTATGATTCGGGGTAGTACTGGTTTCGACAGGGGTTTTGCAGTTGGAGAAGCTATCCGTGGGTGATACGTTAATTCACAAAATTAAATTAAACGCAGACGAAAATTTAGCGTTCGCAGCCTAACGGCTGCTGTCAGCCTTAGCGTACCTATCCGTTAAGAACCTGGCATCGACTTGATGGGAAACGACTTATACAAAGCTTTGCGTATATGGGCGTAGAATGAAGCTACTGAAAGCAAAAGGGTGTTAGCTCCCGTTTGCCAGAGGGAATGTCAAATAACTAACTATGATAGTAGAAGTACAATGAATGGGCTTTTGGACATGGGTTCGACTCCCATCTACTCCATAACAGCGTTTGATTTAAATCAAGCGCTGTTTTTTTGTGCGCCCAGTAGGGGCAATGAAGCTCTTTAAACTTTGAGTATGATATTGGAATTAAGGAATACATTGATTTTTTAGCGCAAAATATATAGAATAATGGTATACGAAGTTATTGTGAGAACTTTATAGAACAATGGTATTATGAAGTTATTGTAAGAACTACATAGAATAATAGTAAATGAAGTTGTTTATAAGAAGGGATGGTTTGATTATGGAAAAAGTTCGTTGGGGCATTATGGGTTGTGGCAATATATCTACGACAGTAGCGAAGGCAATGAGTCAACTTGAGGAGGTAAGTATTTGTGCGGTTGCCGCGACAGATTTGAATCGGGCGAAGCAATTTGCAACGCAGTTTGATGTTGCTAAAGCATATGGTACATACGAGGAATTGGTTAAAGATCCAGAGATTGAGGTGATCTATATTGGTACGATTCATCCGGCACATTATGACTGCATGAAATTATGTGTTCAAAATGGGAAGCATATATTATGTGAAAAACCATTTACCCTCAATAAAGAAGAGGCGGAAGAAATCTTTGAATTAGCACGCCAACAAGGTGTGTTTGTGATGGAAGCAATGTGGACCAAATTCTTACCGTCAACAATAGCAATAAAAGATATGATTGATGGAGGACGGATTGGTTCCTTCCAATATATGAGGATTGTTTTTGGATATGCTTGCGAGCGTAGTATGTCCAGTCGAATGTTTAATCCTGAATTAGGTGGTGGAGCACTTCTTGATGTGGGTATTTATCCACTGACTTATGCAATGCTAATGGCAGGCAGTAAGTTAAAAAGTGTAGAATCAAAGGCTTGCATTGGAACTACTGGGATTGATGAGGTCAATAGTATGTTACTTTCCTTTGAAAATGGTACGATTGCAGATTGTGCCAGTGCTGTGAGCGTTAATCTTGGAGATGTGGCGGTGTTATATGGCACACAAGGGAAGATTGTCATTCCATCCTTTTTCTGTGCCCAAAAAGCAAGCCTGTATGATACAAACGATGCATTAATCGAAGAAATAGAGAGACCATTTTTGGTAAATGGTTATGAATATGAGATTATTGAAGTCAACCGATGCATCAGAGAACATAAGTCAATGAGTCAGACTCACACCTGGGATATGACATTGGCTATGATGGAATTACTTGATTCCATGAGAAAAGAATGGAGTTTAACCTATCCCGGAGGAAAATAGCAATGAGCAATAAGATGGTCGTACAAGGGTTCACCTTTCGTACGAAAGAGGAATACAGTAAAGCAAAAAAAGAGCAAGAAGCGATTGCTTATATTAAAGCCAATACTGATTTGATGAACATGAAAAATCGCTACAAACTATATTGCCGACTCAATAGTAAGGAGACTTTTCAAACCATTATTGGTGTTCAGTTTTTATCGGAGCTGAGAGAGTCTTTGCTAAAGGCTAATTTTATTAGTGAGGAGCAGTTAGAGCCTGTGCTTGTGACGTCTACAGTTGTAGAAAAGGCGGTCTTACCTAAAAATGATTCTGCCAATCGTCAAGCCGACTCCAAATTCAGTTCTTTATATGAAAAGCAGAAACATAAAAAAGAACTAGCCTATGTAGTGATTGGTTTTCTATCGATTATTATCGCCGGTATGATTATCATTTCCTATACAGGGAATCATTCTAATCTGGAGATGCTAGAAAATAAAATTATCGATAAATATTCAGCCTGGGAAGCTGAGTTAGAGGAAAAAGAAGCCGAGTTAAATCAAAAAGAAGAACAGTTAGAAGCAAGGTAAGCGAAAAAGGCAGAACAATCCGCTTTTCTCTTCACATTTTTTTCATAGTTATATGTTAGTTTGGTAGTAAAGAATCTTACGAAAATGTTTGTTGGAGGGATACGATGAAGCATACAAAAATCTTAGTGGTTGATGATGAGAGTAGAATGAGAAAATTAGTGAGAGACTTTCTTATTCGTAGTAACTATGAAGTAATTGAGGCAGAAAACGGGGAAAAGGCTGTGGATCTGTTTTTTGAGCAGAAGGATATAGCGCTAGTGATATTAGACATCATGATGCCCATCATGGATGGTTATCAGACGTTAAGAGAGATTCGTCGTTACTCGGATGTGCCAATTATTATGCTGACAGCAAAGAGTGATGAAAAAGATGAGTTGCTTGGATTTGACTTAGGTGTAGATGAATATATTAGCAAACCATTTAGCCCCAAAATACTCGTTGCACGTGTTGAAGCGGTGCTTAGAAGAAGCAACGGGTCAGAGGAGGATGTGCTGAAGGTTGGTGGAATCGAAGTGAACAAGGCAGCGCATCTAGTACGTATCGATGGCAGTACGATTGATTTGAGTTACAAAGAGTTTGAATTACTGACTTATTTTATAGCGAATAAAGGGGTTGCGCTTTCGAGAGAGCGAATCCTGAATAATGTGTGGAATTATGACTACTACGGAGATGCCCGAACGATTGATACCCATGTTAAGAAATTACGTAGTAAAATGGGTGAAAAGGGAGAATACATTAAAACAATCTGGGGGATGGGGTATAAGTTCGAGGTTGACAATGAATAAGAAGAGGACGAAATATGAAACATTCGATTAAGTTTAAGTTAATATTGACGATGACGTCCTTACTTTTGTTGACCATTTTAGGTATCTATATGATTAATAAGATGTTCTTGCAAGATTACTACCAAGATTATAAAGTGAATGCGATCGCCTCTTTATATGATGAGGTGGACCGCGTTGTAGAAGAAAAATCGTTGCAGGAATCATTGGAGCTCAAACTAGAGCAACTAGCTGAAAATAGCAATATGACGATTAATATTTTTGAGGTGTATTATTTTAATGTGTTAGGAAAAACGATATCTCCTTTTATACAGTCTCGTTTTCCTTATCCGTTATCGAAAAAGGAGTCAGAATTATTAATTGATCGAATCAACAAATATTTTACTGGCGAAAAAAACAATATGCAGCAAAAAAAGTTGATTTTACAAACTTCGAAATATAGTATTCATAAGGCATATGATGCTCGAACACAGTCAAATTTCATTGAATTATTTGGGTATTTATCAAATGAAGAATGTATCTATCTGCGTTCCAATTATGATGAGGTACAAGAGAGTGTAAATATCTCTAGTAGGTTTTTAGCGTATGTCGGCCTTTTAGTTACATTGATTGGGTGTATGGTTATGTTTTTTGTAACGAATAGTTTTACCAAACCAATTTTACGCTTGTCGCATACTGCCAAGGCAATGGCCAACTTGGATTTTACGAAGAGATATGAACTGAATCGACAAGACGAGCTAGGAGTATTAGGAGACAGCATCAATGAAATGTCTAGGTGCTTAGAGAGTACCATTTCGGATCTCAAAACCGCGAATAACCAGTTGCAGATTGATATTCAGAATAAAATAGAAGTTGATGAGATGCGTAAGGAGTTCTTATCCAATGTAACCCATGAATTAAAGACGCCAATTGCATTAATACAAGGGTATGCCGAAGGGTTAAAGGATAATATCACTGATGATTTGGAGAGCAGAGAATTTTACTGTGATGTAATTATTGATGAAGCAATGAAGATGAATACAATGGTCAAAAAATTGTTGACTCTGAACCAACTTGAGCATGGAGCAGAGAATGTTTCCTTTGAACGTTTTGATCTGGTTTCTGTCATTCGATCCTTAATATCGGCTTCAAACCTTATCTTGCAACAAAAAGAAATTACCCTTCATTTTGAAGAGACTGAACCAGTATATGTATGGGCTGATGAATTTATGATTGAAGAGGTTATTACCAACTATCTGAGTAATGCAATCAATCACTGTAAAGACCCTAGAATAATCGAAATCAAGTTAATCAAGCATCAAGAAGTCGTTCGAGTTGCTGTATTTAATACAGGAGATAGCATTCCTGCAGAGGATATTAATCATATCTGGGATAAATTCTATAAGGTAGACAAAGCCAGAACGAGAGAGTACGGAGGCAATGGAATCGGGCTGTCGATTGTCAAAGCGATAATGCAGGCTCATCATCAAAGCTTCGGTGTGGTAAACCATAACAATGGTGTGGAATTCTGGTTTGAGTGTGATGCGAAAAGTTAAAACGGAAGTAATTAAATATTGTATATCTTCTTATGTAGTGGTATGATAAGCATAGAAAATGTTGTGTAGGGGGTACTAATGAAACGTGTGCGAAGTACGGCTGTACTACTAATTCTTCTATTGACTTTAACCGCTTGTGCACAAAAAACTGAGATTTCGGATGAACAATCAGAGTTATTAGCAGAGTATATAGCCGGGATATTATTAAAATACGACAATGATTATAAAGATAAGCTGACAAGTAATTATCATACCTGGGAGCCAGAGAAGGAAGAGGATACTACCAAACCAGATAGTACTAACGTGCCAGAGAATTCTGTAAAACCTGGTAGTACAAAAACACCGGAGAACACAAAAACACCAGAGAACACAAAAAAGCCTGAAGTTACTGAGAAGGTAACATTAGCCCAGGTGCTTAATCTGTCTGGTGTGGATGTAGCTTATGATCGATACGAACTCCACTCTTCCTATCCGGAATCCTCCAATGATTCGTATACGAATCTACTAGCGTCAGAAGGACGCACTTTCTTAGTTGTGTTTCTTAACATAACGAATAATAGCGGACAACCAAAAAAGCTGAGCATGACCAATGCTAATGTAGGTTACAGTATAGTGGCGGATGAAAAGACTTCTTATCCAGGGATTTTATCCTTTGTAGAAGAAGATATTCATAATCTAGACATCACTTTGGGTGACAAAAAGCAGCATAAAGTATTTATAGCCTTTGATGTTCCGACGAATATCAAAGATAGTACTATCGAAATGTATATTGCGGGTAATAATAAGATATTTTCCATCAATATAAAGTAGAATAAAGGAGTATGAATATGAAATTTGAAGAAAGAAAACGAACCAGATTGTTTGGACTACCTTGGACTTTCACAAAATACTTTATTGACGAGGATAAGCTTACGATTCGTGCCGGATTCTTAAGTGTAGTTGAAGACGATGCTTATATGTATAAGATCCAGGATGTTAGACTGGTTCGAAGCTTATGCGAACGACTATTTAGAACCGGAACTGTCATCTGCTATACCGGAGATACAACGCACCCTGAGTTAAAACTTCTTCATGTGAAGAAGTCATCTGCCATTAAAGAGTATATTATGAAGGCAAGTGAAGAGGCAAGAATCAAGCGTAGAACATTACATACAATTGATATCGCCAATGGAGTAGATGCCGACATAGATAATATTGATGATTTTTAACAAAAAGGCTTTCGCTTATGCGAAAGCTTTTTTGTTAAATAGGATTAGGGCGTCAAAAGCCCTTATTAAAATTATAGTTCGTCAATTTGCACAATTCTGTTTGTGAATCGTGATGCAAGGCATAGTTCATTCGCAACACGCTCTCGCTTGGATGAAGTTCGTAG
>JAEYSV010000023.1 GCA_023434365.1 Bacillota bacterium
GCCAAAGTGCCAACGACTTCATACAGTTGCTCATTGAACTATGTCTTGTATCACTTTAATTTACTTTGTAATTGTGCAAATTGACTAAGCCAAGTTTTCTGAAGGGCTTTTGACGCCCTAATCTTCACAGGAAATTGCGTCCTATGAAATAAAACCCTCCGGGGATACAAGGATAGATTGAAGGACAAGGTTAAAATTTGCTTAATATTTTATAATTAAAATTGTTATTTGTTGGAATGTGTAATATAATTAATCTACGAATGTTGTTGGAGGAATATTATGGATAGTAAGAATGGCGGTAACCTTGGTGAACAGATTAAAAAAATAGTACAAGATGCCGTGGATAGTAAAGACTTCACAAAACTTAATCAGGATATTGGTAGAACCGTTAATATGGCTGTAAGTAATATTAATGCAACAGTAAATAACCTTGTTGGCGGTAATTATAAAGGGAGAGATAATGATCGTACTTACCAGAATAAGTATGGACAGAAGTACCGTTTTGGCAATGGAGGTACGGTTTATGAACAGAATCAAGCGAATCAGCGTGTGAATCCAGTGTCTGGACAAACGCAAGGGTATGGTATGATAAAACCAATGAATCCAATTCAAGTCAGGCCATATGGAAGTGTGTCTGGAGTTGTGGCTACGGTGTTCGGTTCAATTTTTACTTTTATCTTTTCTTTAGCAATTCTGGTATTAGGGATTGTGGGTAGTGCTACTGGAATATATACAGTTACGAATAGTATTATAATCGGGCTTACACCGTTACTGATTGGAAGTATTTATGGAATATGTAAGGGAAGCAGCTTAAGTAATCGTGCTAAGCGATATAAAATATATGTCAATCATCTGGTGCACAGACAGTATTGTTCGATCAAAGAACTATCAACTGCGGTAGGAAAGTCAGAGAAATACGTATTAAATGATCTTCGAAAGATGATTAGGAAAGGAATGTTTCCACAGGGACATATTGATGCAGAGGGTACTTGTTTCATGCTAACGAATGACATCTATCAAAAGTATATCGAAGCAGAACAATCTTATATCATGCGTAATAGCGATAACAAAGAAAAAGAGAATGGAGAAGAGAATCCGGCCGATTCTCAACTTAATAAAGCAATGCAGGAAGGGAAAGAGTATCTTGCTCAGATTCATCGTGCCAATACTAATCTTACCGGTGTTGAAATTACAAGAAAACTAACTCGCCTCGAAGAAATTATTGAAAGAATCCTAAAATTTGTTAGTACTCATCCGGAACAACTCCCAGAAATTCGTAAGTTTATGGAGTATTATGTACCAACTACGTTAAAACTTTTGAAAACTTATGAGGAGTTTGAGTCAGAACCGATACAAGGTGTTAATATTCAGAGTGCAAAACATGAAATTATGAATACACTAGATACGATTAATGAGGCGTTTATCAAATTGTTTGATTCACTTTATGAAGCTTCTGCAATGGAAGTCTCTGCGGATATTTCTGTTTTAAATACAGTACTTGCACAAGAAGGCTTAGCGAAGGATGATTTTCAAGAGGTAATTAACGATAATAAGAAAAAATGGGATTTATAATATATATAAGCATAGCGTGAAATATCAAATAACATAAATAAGTACACATAATACCATAAGTTTAAGGGAATAAAAGAGAGGAGACAATATATAATGAGTGAATTAGAAAAGCAATTACAACCTGATAATGATACCGAAATTATTGTTGATGCATACGAAGAAATAAAAGATGAGGGTCCTGTTTTAACATTTGAACCATTTAAGGAAGAAGCACCGATTGCTGTAGCCACAAATACCGCTGCTGAAGTTAGTAAACCAAAAGAGGCTCCTGTATTTGATGAATCAACTTTGACTGCAGAAGAAAGAAAGATGGTTCAAGACTTTGCGAGCAAGATTGAGATATCCAATTCTAATATGATATTACAGTATGGTGCAGGAGCGCAGAAAAAGATGGCTGATTTTTCTGGTACCGCACTGAATAATGTTAAATCTAAAGATCTGGGCGAAATCGGGAATATGCTATCTGGAGTCGTAACAGAGTTAAAGAGCTTTGATGTTGAAGAAGATGAAAAAGGGTTCTTTTCCTTTTTTAAGAAAAGTTCGAATAAAGTTACGGCTATGAAAGCCAAATATGCGAAGGCAGAAGAAAATGTTGACCGAATTTGTAAAGTTCTTGAAAATCATCAAATACAGTTATTAAAAGATGTGGCAATGCTTGATAAGATGTATGAAATGAACCGTACTTATTTTAAAGAGTTGTCTATGTATATATTAGCAGGAAAGAAACGACTTCATGAAGTTCAGACAGTGGATTTGCCAAATTTGCTTGATAAAGCAGCAAAAAGCGGACTTCCTGAAGATGCGCAGTCCGCTAATGATCTGTCTAATCTATGCAATCGTTTTGAGAAGAAAATTCATGATCTGGAACTGACCAGAATGATATCCATTCAAATGGCACCACAGATTCGTCTGGTACAGAATAACGATACGATAATGTCGGAAAAAATTCAGTCAACAATAGTGAATACGATTCCATTATGGAAGAGTCAGATGGTACTTGCACTGGGCATTTCTCATTCTCAGCAAGCTGCAATTGCACAAAGGGAAGTAACTGATATGACGAATGAGCTATTAAAGAAGAATGCAGAAGCATTAAAACTTGCAACAATTCAGACCGCAAATGAGACAGAACGCGGTATTGTAGATATGGAAACCTTACGTGCAACGAATGAGTCATTGATCAGTACGTTGGATGAAGTAGCAAGAATTCAGACCGAAGGTAGACAAAGAAGAAAAGAAGCGGAAGTGGAACTGAATAATATTGAAACTCAGCTTCGAACGAAACTATTAGAAATGAATAACAACCGCTAAAGAAAAGTCTATAGGTACTAAGAAAAGGGAGGTTTCCTATGAAATTTATTTTTCCCATCAGTTATATTACCAAGAGAGAGAATGTGGGTAGTTTAGTTATACCAATTATCATCTACTTAGTTATCGGTAGTGTATTCGGTTTTGTTAATCTCCTGCTAGGATGGATTCCGGTAGTTGGGTGGTTAGTAGGCCTGATTACTGGTATGATTGGATTATACCTATTGATTGGTATTATTATCTGCATTGTGAGGTTTTTTGAGTAATTAATAATATTAGGATTCATCGTATAAGAAAAGCAAGGAGCAGGCTCCTTGCTTTTCTTATATCATAGGATATTACATTCCTATGATATAAAAACGCTCCGCGAGGATGCACATGACGCGCATATGGAAGTTTGTCACTATCGTGACAGCGCGTCAGCGCATGAGTTTCGCTAGCGAAACTCTTTCTTGTTACAAACTAGGATACCTAAATTATATATCTGCAGATTTGACAGAGTCAAATTCCTCGATTATTTCATTGGATGGAGTATTACTTAATAAGCTTACTACAATAATGAGTAATGAGGAGAAGATAAATGCAGGCAGTAATTCGTAGATAGAGAAAATACCACCAAGTGGGTTTAAAAAGATGGACCAAATTAAGGATAAAGCGCCTCCTCCTACCATACCGCAGATCGCTCCGGATAACGTTGTACGCTTCCAGAAAAGTGAGAATAGAATGAGTGGTCCAAAGGCTGCTCCAAATCCTGCCCATGCATAGCTTACAAGGTCGAAGATCTTACTGTTTGGATCTGAAGCAATAAACATTGCAACAACTGCAACAACCAGAATGGTTATTTTACCAATAAGCAAAACCTGTTTATCAGTAGCATCCTTTTTAAATATCTTTTTAAATAGATTGGTGCCTACGCTTGAGGATACCATAAGTAACTGAGAATCTGCAGTACTCATCGTAGCTGCCAGAATTCCAGATAATATAACTCCAGCAAAAATTGCGGGTATAAAGGTCTTGGTCATTACAATAAAGATCTTTTCACTATCAACTAATACATCGATGGCTCCTTGAGCGGATAAGGCATTGCCGACAAAACCGATGCAAACTGCGACTGCAAGAGAAATTACTACCCAGATCATAGCAATATGACGTGATTTCTTAATCTGTTTTGAGTTTTTAATTGCCATAAAACGAATCAAAATATGAGGGACACCAAAGTAACCCAGCCCCCAAGCTAAACCACTTACCATCGAGATGATGCCATAGGAGGAAGCAGAGTTTGTTTCTACATCATATGTATTAAATAGATCAAGATATCCTGGTAAACTTTCTGCATTGTCAATAACAGCACTGATTCCACCAGCATTTGCAACACCTACAATAAGAACAACAATAATTGCAAAGCTCATTAACAAGCCTTGAATGAAGTCAGTTGTACTGGCTGCTAAAAAGCCTCCGATAAAGGTATAGGCAACAATAACAAGACCGCAGATAATCATGGTAGGAAGATAATTAATGTCAAATAATGATTTAAATAGCTTTCCACAGGCACTAAAACCACTTGCTGTGTAAACGGAGAAGAATATGATAATAACTATTGAGGAGATAACCATGAGAATATTATGCTTATCTCGGTACCGGTTGCTAAAAAAATCAGGAATGGTAATAGAGTTATTAGATACTTGTGAATATTTTCTTAAACGGGAAGCAACAAATTTCCAGTTAAGGTAAGTACCAAGTGTTAATCCAATTGCCGTCCATCCAGCAGCTCCAAATCCACTTAAATAAGCAGTTCCTGGAAGCCCCATTAACAACCAGCTACTCATGTCACTTGCTTCAGCACTCATTGCTGTAACCCAGGGACCTAGACTGCGTCCACCAATAAAGTAATCATCAGATGTCTTATTTTTATTGCTATAGTATATTCCGACACCAATAACGACTACCATATAAACCCCAATTCCAATTAAAACAAGATAATCCATAAAATTTCCACCTTTCATATTTTTTGTAAATGATACTCATAGAAATATTTTACTATAATTTCAACGTGCTTTCAATCATTAATGTACAATTATGCATCAGAAAGTAAGAATATACAATAAAATAAAAGCACTATTCAAACACATTAAAATGTATTATACTGTCAACTGTAAACAAATCGCTTTACTGAATAAATATTAAGTTATTGAGAAATGGAGAACAACTATGAATTTTAAATTTGCACACAATAATATTAATGTATATGATTTAGACAAATCAATCGCTTTTTATAAGGAAGCTCTCGGATTAGAGGAAGTAAGAAGAAGGGAAAAGGAAGATTTTACGTTAGTATTTTTAGGCGATGGAACGACAGGCCATTTATTAGAGTTAACATGGTTAAAAGAATGGAATCGTCCATATAACCTTGGAGACAACGAGTTTCATCTTGCGTTCGAAGTAGATAATATGCAGGAAGCTCATAAAAAGCACGAAGAGATGGGATGTATCTGCTATGAAAATATGGCGATGGGCATCTATTTTATTAGCGATCCAGATGGATATTGGTTGGAAATAATTCCAGCGAAATAGAACATAGCCGAATGAGGGTATAGTGATGAGGAGAAGTAGAGTGCGATATGCTTGGTTTAGAAATAGGAAAGAGTGTTTTAAGAAGACAATTGAATATATTCGAACGATATTTTCGCCCTATTTTGGTGCAGCCTCCTGGACGAATTATACGCTTGTTGGGGTCGCCAGTCTGATCATTGCACTTATGTGTCAAGGAACAGGGTTACCATTTATCTTGGAAATGATAATTCTGTTTTTTGTCTCATTTCTATTGCTATCTGTGGTTCGCATTTTGGTTCTATTCCTGCTTCGGCCCTTACATATAAGGTACCTGAAAGTCATTGTGAATCTACTCATCCTTATTATTACCTTAGTAATTTATCTTGATTTTGCAGTAGGAGATAGAATTGAACTTATGACTCAGATATATAAAGCTATCTGGGTGAGTTTGTTACTGTATTTTACGACACTAAGTATTTATGCAATCATTGTTCGTAAAAATAGGAAGGTTTTTATTCTTATCATTAGCCTATGCTGCATGGGAGGGCAGGTATACCTGTTTTCTTATCTTGCAGGAGTAATACACGGAGTAAACTATCTTGAGACGATTGCGAATCTTAGGAATCGTCAGTATGATGTTGCCTCGCAGGATCCTTCAATCTATGCTGCATCTCTTAAAAAGGGAGAGTACAACGTTGCTACGGTTACTTATGGTAGAGAGGGCACGTTACCATCTGATAAAGTGAATTTGCGCCCTTTTGTCAACCATTATGATGGTATAAGAGAAGTACTTAGGAATCATTACTGGGGATTTTCAATTGAGGAAGTACCGCTAACTGGGAAAGTATGGTACCCGGAAGGGAAACTGGAATGTCCCATACTCTTTATAATTCATGGAAATCATGCTATGACAACACCCTCTTATCAGGGGTATGAATATCTTGCCAGTCATCTTGCTAGCAGAGGTTATATTGTTGTCAGCGTAGATGAAAATGTTTTGAACTATTATATTGATCAAGGGCTAAGCGGGGAAAATGATGCAAGAGCTGTTTTGCTATTAGAAAATATTGCGCAAATGGAAAAATATAATCAGATGCAATCTTCTCCTTTATATCAGAAAATTGATATGGAGAAAATTGCCCTTGCGGGTCATAGCAGAGGAGGAGAAGCGGTTGCCTTAGCGTATTTATTTAATACATTAAGATCTTATCCGGACAATGATTATTATCAGTTTAATTATCGTTATAATATCAGTTCGTTGATAGCAATAGCACCTTCTGTTAATCAGTATTATCCTGCAGGGAAAGAAGTTTTATTAAAAGACGTTAACTACTTATTATTACATGGGAGCAATGATCAGGATGTCAACTCCTTTATGGGAGTTAAACAATATAATCAGATTAGCTTTACAGGGGGCAAAGAGTGCTTTAAAAGTTATCTTTATATTGGCGGTGCCAATCATGGCCAGTTTAACACGACATGGAATTATGATACCCAGATCCCATTTCGTTTTCTCTATGAACATAGTAATTTGATTCCTGGTGTTGAGCAAAGAGAGATTGCTACTGGATTTATTACTGCTTTTTTGGATACCACATTGCTTGGGCAAAAAGAGAAGGAGGAGCTGTTTTATCAGTATTATGCGTTTAGAGATTCCATGCCAGATACTATATATCAGCAAGCTTACTCCAATAGTAGTCGAGTTATTTTAGCAGATTACGAAGAAGATATTAAGGTAGATACGATTACTTATAAAGAAGCAGAGGCCGAAGGTAAGCGTCTTTACTTGCGAGAACAAAAGAATTCATTTTTAGAGGGTAGCCATATCGATAAGAAAAATTATGCTGTCTACCTTAGCTTTTCCAATCTTAATTCAGAGTATGAGCTACAGTTTGAAGAGACTGAGGTTTTGCCACCGTTTGCTGGAATGGAGTATCTTCAGTTTGATGTGGCGAATCGTGATGTTGATGCAGTGTTAAATGAAGAATTTGCCTTTATCAATTTTGGCGTAGTTATAGAAGATGGATATGGAGAACAGGCTAGGGTTGATGTGCTAGAATATGCTAATTTGTATCCCGTTTGGCCGGTGTGTTTGTATAAAGTACAGCATTCATTAAAATCATATGATATGAAGTCAGAATACCAGACTGTGCGTATTCCGATTAGTGCGTTTGTAAAAAAGAATGCAAAACTTAACCTTACCAATATTATGAATATGCGGTTTGTGTTTGATAAAGTAGAAAATGGACAGATATTAGTAGACAATATAGAACTAACGAAATAGGAGGATTTGCTGTAACAGGCAAAAATTCAAAATGGCAAAATCAATTGAAGTAAAACGAGTTCGAATAGGGGAAGGACTTCCTAAGATCTGTGTCCCAATCATTGGAAGAACAAGACAACAGATAGAAAACGAAGCAAAAGAAATAAGTTTACTTGATACAGATATGATAGAATGGCGCATCGATTATTTTGTGGAAGGTCGTAAGGCCGTAAATGTAAACGAGATGCTCGGAGTAATTAAAAGCATAGTAAAACAGCCCATTATTCTAACATTTCGAACCTCAGCGGAGGGAGGACAGCTTGACATTACTCCAACCCAGTATCAGAATCTATACGAAGAAATTATTGGTAATGGAAAGCCGGATATGATTGATATAGAATGGGCATTGCAGCAGACATTACAACAGAACTTATGTATGCTTGCAAGAGAAAACAATGTTGTGCCGATATTATCTAACCATGATTTTCAAAAGACACCAGCAAAGGAAACCTTATTGCGTCGTTTTTTTGATATGGAGCGAATGGGAGCAGGTATTGCGAAAATAGCGGCAATGCCAAATAACTATCGCGATGTATTGGTTTTGATGCAGGCAACCAGAGAAGCATCAGAGTGTGTTAGAATACCAGTGGTTAGTATGTCCATGGGAAAACTCGGGGTATTAAGCAGGGTGGGTGGAGAAACAAGTGGCAGCGCAATTACCTTTGCTAAACATGGAGACAATAGTGCTCCAGGCCAGCTTCCACTTGATACAGTTCGCTTGATTATTAATGAATTGGCTAAGCAAAATTAAAAAAATATTGCTTTCAGAGCTTTATAGATAGAGAGGCTTTTTGGATGGAAATTAAAAACTATAATCTGGTTAATTATCAGAAAGAATTAGAAAAAATCATTAATGAAAATGAGAAGAATCAGGTAGTTCCTACTTTATTACTACACAGTTGCTGTGCGCCATGCAGCAGTTATTGTATTGAATATCTGGCAAATTATTTTCAGGTTACTATATTTTTTTATAATCCCAATATCTCACCACCTGAGGAGTATGTAAGACGAAATGAGGAGCAACAAAGACTGATTAGTCAGCTTCCGGTCAAATATCCTGTAAAGTTTATCGAAGGGGATTATGAGGTGCAGACATTCTATCAGTTGGCGAAAGGGTTGGAGGACTTAGAAGAAGGTGGAGAGCGTTGCTTCAGATGCTACGAAATGCGTATGATTGAAGCAGCTCTTAAAGCAAAAGAGTTAAAAATTGATTATTTTACTACGACTTTGTCTATCAGTCCACACAAGAATGCCGCAAAGATTAATGAAATAGGATTATCAATTGAAGAAAAGTACGAGGTTAAGTTCCTTCCTTCTGATTTTAAGAAGAAAAATGGATATAAACGAAGTATTGAACTTTCAAGAGAATATGATCTGTATCGCCAGGATTACTGTGGCTGTGTATATTCAAGACGTTAACATATCATTTTAATAAGAGTAGTCGCATACATTATAGTGATGCGACTACATTTTTTTGTGAGTCAGAGTTGTTTCCAATCCAAATAACCGAATTCGATATAAGTCACCATTTCTTGACATTGATAGGCAAACAAACTATAATAGCTTAAGGTAATTGATAATGATTCTCAATAATATTTCTAAATGAGAATGATCGTTCCAACTATTTGCAATATGTAAAATGTACATATGCTAATTATAGTACCGTTTCCTTTCTATGATATAGAATTATTAAAGTGCATGGAGGCGGTTAGAAAGCGAGGAAACTTAAGTAATGACATTATTACAAGGGCGCATTGGTCAAACTTATTATGTCAAAGGAATCAGTCTAAAACACGATGTGGAAATAAGACTTCAGGCACTTGGATTAACACTTGGAACCAAGATTATAGTATTAAATAATAAACGAAATGGGTCCGTAATCTTCAGGGTGCGCGGAACAAGACTGGCTATCGGTAACGAAATCGCCAAAGCAATTGCTATTGGAGAGGAAGAATAGAATGAAGGAACAATTAAAGGTTGGATTTGTGGGTAATCCAAACTGTGGCAAAACAACATTATTTAATGCCTATACTGGGGCAAAACTAAAGGTGGCAAATTGGCCAGGAGTAACGGTAGAGAAAAAGGAAGGCGCAATGAAATATCATAACCATTCCTTTAAGCTAGTAGACCTCCCTGGATTATATAGTCTAACAAGTTATACAATGGAAGAAAAGTTGACAAGAGAATATATACTGAGTGATGATGTGGATGTGATTATAGACATTGCAGATGCTTCTTGCTTAGAGCGTAATTTGTATTTGACACTCCAACTGATTGAACTTGGTAAGCCTGTAATTCTTGCACTTAACATGATGGATATTGTGGAGCAGAGAGGAATGGAAATTGACCTACACCGTCTTCCAGAGATGCTTGGGATACCGGTAATACCGGTATCTGCAAGAAGGCGTACGGGACTCGATATCCTAATGCACACGGTGGCTCATCATAGAAGAAAGTGTGTAGATGCTACACTGGAGCATCACCATGCACACAAATTAAGTGGTAACCATAAACATCAGCATCACAAAGAATTTGCAGTTGTATATAGTGACTTAATTGAAGATAAGATTGATGAATTAATAGCTATTATGGCAAAACAGGACAAGCCGGTAAACAATCCAAGATGGCATGCAATAAAGCTTCTAGAGATGGATACTGAAGTTATGGCTAAGATGGACTTCGATTATTCGGGAATTGTAGATCGAAGTTATGAAAAAGAGATTATAAATGAAAAATATGATTTTATAGAGGAAGTCATCGAAGAGTGTTTGGTTAACAAATCTAAGAAAGAGGCAGCAACGGAGCGAATTGATCGGGTGCTTACACATCGGGTATTGGGTGTGCCTATCTTTCTTGCAATCATGGCGTTCGTATTCTTTTTAACCTTTACAATAGGTGATTATTTGAAAGGGTACTTTGAAGTTTTTTTAGGTGATTTTTCAGAGGGAACACTTCGTTTACTAACGAATATAGGAATTCACCAAATGGTAATATCTCTCGTAGTTGATGGTATTATCGCTGGAGTAGGAGGAATTCTAACCTTCCTACCGAATATTTTTATCCTTTTTTTAGCCCTGGCGATATTAGAAGATAGTGGGTATATGTCTCGGGTTGCTTATGTAATGGATGGACTGATGGGGAAAATAGGACTGTCTGGGCGTGCGTTTATACCAATGTTATTAGGGTTTGGATGTACCGTACCAGCTGTTATGGCATCTAGAGCATTAGAGGATATCAAGGATCGTAGAAAAACTATCTTAATTACTCCGTTTATGTCATGTAGTGCAAGACTTCCGATTTATGTTTTGTTTTCGCAGATGTTCTTTGGGAAAAATGCGATGTTTGTTGCTTATTCCATGTACCTGTTAGGAATTGCGGTAGCCATATTGGTTGCTCTAGGATTTAGGTTGTTTGAGAAGAATAAAGACATACATAACTTATTGATTGAGCTTCCTGAATATAAGACCCCTAACCTGCATACAATGTTTATCTATGTATGGGATAAGGTAAAAGATTATCTTATGAAAGCGGGAACTACAATTTTTGTTGCGTCTATTATCGTTTGGTTTGTCTTAAACTATGGTACCAGTGGAATGGTTACCGACATTAGTGAGAGCTTTGGTGCTGATTTCGGTCATATTCTCGTGCCGATTCTGGCTCCTGCAGGGCTTGGACTATGGCAAATTGGTGTGGCATTAATCTCCGGACTTGCTGCAAAAGAGGTTGTGGTAAGTAGTGTGAGTGTACTATTTGGAATAGCTAATGTAAGCTCTGATACCGGAATGCAAAGTCTGGTGACAGAATTATCACAGTATGGGTTTGGAGCGCTCAATGCCTATGCACTGATGATATTTTGTCTCTTATATACACCATGTATAGCGACTATTGCAACAATGCGAAGAGAATTAAATTCTGTAAAATGGACTAGTTTTGCAATTCTCTTTCAGATAGTAGTGGCTTGGTTAGTGACAACCTTGTTTTATCAATTCGCAAATATGTTTATTCGTTAAGGAGATTGGAGTATCAATATTTCCGCGTACTAGAAATAAATAAATTAATGACATTAGAACTGGAGGGTAAGGATGGAAACGATAGGATTACTGGCATTGATACTCAGTTATGCAGCTTTTGTTATTTACAAAAAGAGTAAAGCATTCAAGGCAGGGAAGTATTGTAGTTGTGGTTGTGATCATTGTGAAGCTTCCTGCCACAAAGAGAGTGAAAATATATAAAGTTAGCTTTCATTCAAGAAAATTTATAAAATAAAAAGGAAAACAATGATTTTTGTCTAATATGTAAGTAGTAGTAATCACATTGTGTTAGAAAGGAAGCGTGAGGAATATGAAGGATACAGGGAATCAATCAATGAATGTTAGAAAAAAGCAGGAAATGAGAGAGCATAAGTACTTCAGCCCTTACGCTTCTTTTAGTGATAGTTCATTAGGGAGGGATATCTATGAAGAGCCATGTGATATCCGTCCAATTTATCAAAGAGACCGGGATAGAATCTTACATAGTAAGGCCTTTCGAAGACTCAAGCAAAAAACGCAGGTATTTTTGGCTCCGGCAGGGGACCATTACCGGACCAGGCTGACTCATACCCTTGAGGTATCTCAGATTGCCAGAACGATTGCAAAGGCACTTGAGTTAAATGAAGATTTGACTGAGGCGATAGCACTAGGACATGATTTGGGACATACCCCTTTTGGACATGCTGGAGAAAGGGCTTTAGATGAAGTTTGTAGTGGAGGCTTCAGTCATTGTTTGCAAAGTATTCGTGTGGTAGAAAAAATTGAGAATCATGGAAAGGGTTTAAACTTAACGAAGGAAGTTCGTGATGGAATAGCTGGTCACCAGACAGAAGGAATGCCATTTACGTTGGAAGGAAAAATTGTTCGTTTATGCGATAAAATAGCTTATGTAAATCATGATATAGATGATGCCATTCGTGCACATATCTTAAAAGAAGAGGATATTCCTTCTGAGTATACCGACATTTTGGGGCATAGTGTAAAAGAAAGATTGGATACTCTTATACATGATATAATTAATAATAGTGAAAATAAAAATGATATCATTATGTCTCCGGTTATTCAGGATCGGATGATTCAGTTACGTCGATTTATGTTTCATAGTGTTTATACCAATCCTGTTGCAAAAGGACAGGAAGGGAAAGCAGAGCATATGGTGAAACAGTTATTTTATTATTACTCAACAAATGTGGAACTTCTTCCGAATGAATACCTTGATATGATTTTGCTACATCAGGAGGAACCTGAAAGGGTAGTGTGTGATTATATAGCCGGTATGACTGACCGATATGCAATTGCAAAATATGAGGAACTATTTGTTCCAAAAATCTGGAGTGTATATTAAGTGTATAAAACGCATCATCCTTGTTATGATAAGAAATAGAGAATAGTAAGAAATATATGGTTTTTTGTTGAAAATAAGATGACCAATGGGTATTATTAATGGTAGAGGAATACCGGATAACTAATAGAAGGAGGATTCAATGTATTATTCAGAGGATATTGTTGAAGAGGTTCGACAGCGCAATGATATCGTGGGCGTGATATCTTCCTACGTAAAACTGCAACGTGCTGGTAGTAATTATAAAGGTCTCTGTCCGTTTCATAATGAAAAAACACCCTCCTTTAGTGTGAGTCCAGGAAAGCAGATGTATCATTGCTTCGGTTGTGGAGTAGGTGGCAATGTGTTTACTTTTGTCATGGAATATGAAAACTTTACGTTTGTGGAAGCGATTCGCTATCTGGCAGAACGTTCTGGAATGGATTTACCACAGGTAGAGGCCACGGAAGATGCAAAGAGGCAGGCAGATTTGAAGAGTCGGCTCTTTGAGATAAATAGAATAGCAGCAAAGTATTTTTATTATCAGCTTCAGTCGGAACGCGGGAAAGCTGTATGTGAATATTTTAGTCGACGCGGTTTAACGGAGCAGACGATTGGTAAATTTGGACTGGGGTATTCAAATGTTTTCCAGGATGACTTATATCAGTATTTAAAAAAACAAGGATATGATGATGAGCTGCTTAAGCAATCAGGGCTAGTAACACTGGATGAAAAACGAGGAGCACACGATAAGTTCTGGAACCGCGCAATGTTTCCGATTATGGATGTAAACAATAAAGTAATTGCGTTTGGTGGACGTGTGTTAGGTGAGGGAATGCCTAAGTATCTTAACTCACCAGAAACAAAGTTATTTGATAAAAGCCGGAATTTGTATGGATTGAATTTTGCCAGACAATCAAGAAAATCATTTATAATTCTTTGTGAAGGATATATGGATGTCATTGCACTGCATCAAGCTGGCTTCACGCATGCTGTAGCAAGTCTGGGTACGGCACTAACAGAGGCACAGGCAAGTTTACTTAAGCGTTACACAGAGGAAGTTTTAATCACCTACGATAGCGATGGAGCCGGAGTAAAAGCTGCACTTCGCGCAATTCCGATATTAAAAGATGCCGGGCTGAGTGTGAAAATAGTCAATCTACAGCCATACAAGGATCCGGATGAGTTTATCAAAGGATTAGGTGACGAGGAATTTGAAAAGCGTCTTAATCAGGCTATGAATAGCTTCTATTTTGAAATTGAGGTATTAGAGCAAGATTATGATTTCGCTGATCCTGAGCAGAAAACAAAGTTCTTTAATGAAGTGGCTAAAAAACTACTAATCTTTACCGAGGAACTAGAGCGGAATAATTATATTGAAGCAATTGCAAAGCGTTATCAGATTACATTTGATAATTTAAGAAAGCTTGTGTATCGTCATAGTGCACATCTGAGTTCAGCAGCAATAAAGGAACGATATACCAAAGAATCGATTAAGCAAAAGACGAAAAATGCCGATACAGGTATTAAGCAGTCACAAAAAATATTGTTAACTTGGTTGATAGAAGACCCGAGACTATTTGAGATATTAAACGGTATTATAAGTGAAGATGATTTTATTGAACCACTTTATCACAAGGTTGCCTCCCTGCTATTTGCGCAATACAAGCAGAGCTTTACCGTAATGCCAGCTAAAATTATTAATTTATTTGAAAGTGTTGAGGAACAAAATGAAGTCGCCTCAATGCTGAACACAAATATATGGGACCCATTAACAACTGCGGAGCAGGAAAAAGCCTTTAATGAAACAGTTCGAAGAGTGAAAAAGAACAGCCTTGATCATGCAAGTCGTACAGTCACTGATTTCGCTAAGCTCCAGGAGATTATAAAGGCACAGAGCAATTTACAAAAA
This sequence comes from Bacillota bacterium, assembly GCA_023434365.1. Lineage (GTDB taxonomy): Bacteria > Bacillota > Clostridia > Lachnospirales > Lachnospiraceae > KM106-2. The sequence goes on from JAEYSV010000023.1 coordinate 15,018, forward strand.
TTGCATATTTCTTTGAATCGTGGTTAGAATAGTAAGAGATTAGGAAAAGGATGGTTAACGATGGACGAAAATGTTACAAAGTTTTCTGAGAAACTGAAAGAACTGTTAGCAATCGCCAAAAAGAAAAAAAATGTCCTAGAATTCCAAGAAATTAATGATTATTTTTCCGATATGGAACTTGATCCCACTCAGATAGAGAAGATTTATGAATATTTGGAATCGAATAATGTAGATGTGCTTCGGATTACCGAAGAAGAGGATATTCCGGTTATAGATGATGAAGATCTGGAAACCATTGATTTAAGTGTTCCAGAGGGTATTAGTATTGAGGATCCGGTGAGAATGTACTTAAAGGAAATCGGCAAAGTACCTTTATTATCTGCAGATGAGGAAATTGGACTTGCGAAGTTGATGGAAGACGGTGATGTCGCAGCCAGAAAACGTCTGGCGGAAGCAAACCTAAGACTGGTAGTAAGTATTGCAAAACGATATGTGGGAAGAGGAATGCTCTTTTTGGATTTGATTCAGGAAGGTAATCTCGGACTAATTAAAGCAGTGGAAAAGTTTGATTACACAAAGGGTTACAAGTTCAGTACCTATGCTACCTGGTGGATTAGACAAGCGATTACAAGAGCGATTGCTGATCAGGCAAGAACGATCCGTATTCCGGTGCATATGGTAGAAACCATTAATAAATTGATACGTGTGCAGCGTCAGCTACTTCAGGATCTGGGAAGAGAACCAAATCCAGAAGAGATTGCGAAGGAAATGGGCCTTCCAGTGGAACGTGTTCGTGAAATACAAAAAATCAGTCAGGAGCCGGTTTCGTTAGAGACACCAATTGGAGAAGAAGAGGACAGCCATCTGGGCGACTTTATACAGGATGAAAATGTTCCAGTGCCTGCAGAAGCGGCAGCATTTACCTTATTAAAGGAACAGTTGGTGGATGTGCTTGGAACGCTTACTGAACGGGAGCAGAAGGTGCTAAGGCTTCGTTTCGGTTTAGATGATGGACGTGCCCGTACCTTGGAAGAGGTAGGAAAAGAGTTTAATGTAACAAGAGAAAGAATTCGTCAGATTGAAGCGAAGGCACTGAGAAAACTTCGTCATCCAAGCAGAAGTCGAAAACTAAAAGATTATCTGGATTAGTCTTTATGGCATAATTAATATATTTAGTTGAAAGTACAAATAATAATGCAGGGTGTTGGTTTTATCACAACACCCTTTTTAAGTAGGATAAGGCAGGAGAATATGGAACTATCAAAGAGATTATTACGATTAACAAGGATGGTAACAAAAGGGAAAAAAGTGGCCGATATTGGTTGCGACCATGCATATGTTTCGATATACTTAATGAAAGAGAAGATTGCTTCTCATGTAATTGCAATGGATGTGAATAAAGGACCGTTAGAACGTGCAAAAGCCAATATCAGGGGGTATCACCTAACAGATAATATTGAGGTAAGATTATCAGACGGAGCGAAAGAACTAAGGCCCGGCGAAGTGGACAGCATCTTGATTGCTGGTATGGGTGGTGCGTTAATGAAACGCATACTCTCCGACAGTTTACCAGTAGTGAAGGAACTAAGTGAATTGATTCTACAGCCACAATCGGAGTTATTTGTAGTAAGAAAATATCTTCATGAGATTGGCTTTGTCATAGACCAAGAAGATATGCTAATTGAAGATGGAAAATACTACACAATGCTTCATGCCATAAAAGGAGAGGAGAAGTATAGTAACGATGCAGAGTATATCTACGGAAAACAGTTACTATATCATCAAAATCCAGTTGCGAAGGAGTTTCTATTAAAAGAGAAACGGGTTAAGGAGACCATTTACCAAGCTTTACAAATGGGAGCAGTCACAACAGAGAAAAGAAAAGAAGAGTTAGTGAATGAGTTGAATATAATAAAGGAGGGACTATCCTATTATGATCGTTAAGGAAATTATTCAAGGGTTAGAACTACTAGCACCAGTAAAACTGGCTGAAAGTTATGACAATGTTGGTTTATTGGTTGGTAAATCAGATAAAGAAGTAAGTCGTATCATGGTAGCTTTAGATGCTTCTGAATCGGTAATTGATGAGTGTATTGCAAGAAAAGTTGATTTGCTGATTACTCACCATCCAATTATCTTTTCACCAGTCAAAAGAATTACTGCAGATCATGCGTCTGGCAGAAAACTATTAAAGTTGATGCAAAACCAAATAGCCTGTTATGCGATACATACTAATTTTGATGTAGCAGTAATGGCAAAGGAAGCAGCATCCAGATTAGGGTTAAAAAACCCAAGAGTATTAAGTGAGACCTATCAGGAGAGCTTGGTCAAGTTGGTTGTCTTTATTCCAGTGGATAGTGCGGAAAAGGTACGTGTAGCTATGGCCAAAGAAGGGGCCGGGTTTATTGGGAATTACTCAGAATGTAGCTTTGGTGTGCAAGGACTTGGAAGTTTTAAACCACTAGAAGGAACCAGCCCTTATATTGGTAAGTTAAACGAAGTGACCCATACACAGGAAGTTCGACTTGAAACGGTTGTAAGACGTGATAAATTGCAAGCAGTATTGAAAGCAATGGTTAGAGTACATCCATATGAGGAAGTTGCTTATGATATTTATAAATTAGAAAATGAGTTTAATATAGCAGGTATCGGCTATTATGGTTATCTGAATCAAGATATGTCATTAAAGGATTTGGCCGTTTATGTAAAAGGTATTTTTAATCTTGGCAGTGTATCAGTTGTTGGTGACTTATCTAGAAAAGTAGCCAGCATAGCAATCTCACCAGGTTCGGGAAAGAGTATGGTTGCTGATGCGCTTCGTGCTAAGACGGATGTTCTCATAACTGGTGATATCGATCACCATACCGCACTGGATGCAAAAGAAGCAGGATTATGTATTATTGATGCAGGTCATTATGGAACCGAGTATTTATTTGTTGATGTGATGAGACGGTATATCCATAATTATTTGTATCAGTCAGATATTAATTACGTTGGAGTGCCAGAAGTGGTTGAGATATTAGCTGCAACAGAGAGTAATCCGTTTATTACAATCTAATGACAGCTTGCCATTAAATAGTGTATTGTTTTACGTTAGATACAAATAATTATAGTAATAGATGTTGATATAGCATGAAAATGTTAGCTAAAGTAAGTAGCAATGGGAAGGAGTAACCGGATGGCAGAGATGGCAAAGGTAGTCATAAATGGTACTGAGCAGGAGGTTTTAGTAGGAACCAAATATCTTGAGTTAGCGGTGAAATATCAGAGTCAGTATGACAATGAAATAATCTTAGCATTTGTAAACAAGAAATTGAGAGAACTACACAAAGAAGTAAAAGGTGACTGCGAAATAAGCTTTGTAACGACAGCAGAAGATGTCGGGCATAAAACTTATGTACGTGGTGCTATTTTACTTATGCTTAAGGCATTGAATCAGGAAATCGGTCATGATAATGTTAACAAGATTTGCGTCGAATTCAGTCTCGGCAATGGATTATATTGCGAGGTAGAAAGTAATGTTTCCATTACGCAAGAGTTATTGAATCGTATAAAGACAAGAATGCTTAAAATGGTGGAGCGAGATATTCCGATTGAAAAGTATTCATTAAATACAGACGATGCTATGGATTTGTTCTACCGTTATAAGATGTATGACAAACATAAACTCTTTAAGTATCGTCGTGTAAGTAAGGCTAATATCTATAATCTGGATGGGTTCCAGGATTATTTTTACGGATATATGCCTCCAAGTACTGGGTATCTGAAGTATTTTGATTTGTTAGCATTTGAGGGAGGTTTAGTACTAATTCTTCCTTCTCGAAGTAATCCAACCGTATTACAGGAATTTATACCACGTAAAAAATTATTTGCCACACTAAAAGAGTCCAATGATTGGGGCAAGATAATGGGAATTGATACTGTTGGAGCACTGAATGATGAAATCAGCCGGGGTGGTGTCGGTGATTTGATTTTAGTGCAAGAGGCATTTATAGAAAAGAAGATTGCAGAGATTGCCTCAAGCATAAAGTCCCAGCCAGACAAGAAATTCGTTATGATAGCTGGACCTAGTTCCTCTGGTAAAACTACGTTTTCTCATCGGTTATCAATTCAACTTCGTACTTTTGGTTTGAAACCTCACCCAATAGCAGTTGACGATTACTTTGTGGATAGAGATAAGACTCCTAAGGATGCTGATGGCAATTATAATTACGAATGTTTAGAAGCTATTGATGTAGAACAATTTAATAAAGATATGTCTGATTTACTCGAGGGTAAGACGGTTGAAATACCAAGCTTTAATTTTAAAACTGGGAAACGTGAGTATAAAGGAGATTATAAGACCTTAGGACCAGAGGACATCCTGGTCATTGAAGGAATTCATGGTTTAAATGACAAGCTTTCTTATTCTCTTCCGAAAGAAAGTAAGTATAAAATCTATATTAGTGCATTAACTCAGCTAAATATTGACGAGCATAACCGAATCCCAACCACTGATGGTAGATTGCTTCGCCGGATGGTACGAGATGCCAGAACCAGAGGTGCTTCAGCAAGGGATACAATTGCTATGTGGCCTTCGGTACGTCGTGGTGAAGAGCAGTACATCTTTCCATTTCAGGAAGAAGCAGATGCAATGTTTAATAGCGCGCTGATCTATGAATTGGCCGTGCTCAAACAGTATGCTGAGCCATTACTCTTCAGTATTCCAAAAGAAGTACCAGAGTATATTGAGGCAAAGCGACTACTCAAGTTCCTCGATTACTTCATTGGTGTAAGCAGTGAAGAAATTCCAACGAACTCGATTTTGAGGGAGTTTGTGGGGGGGAGCGTTTTTTAAAAGATAGTGAAGAACTAAGAGCCTATAAGGGCAGTGAAGAACTAAGAGTGAAGAGGCTTTAAGTGCAGTGAAGAACTAAGAGTGAAGAGCCTATAAGGGCAGTGAAGAACTAAGAGTGAAGAGTGAAGAGCGAAAAAAGATAGTGAAGAGACTAAAAAGATAGTGAAGAACCTAAAAAGATAGTGAAGAACGAAGAGTGAAGAGTTTTAAAAGGGCAGTGAAGGGCATATGAGGGAGTGTACCCTTTGTTTGGGACATTTTAGGAATTGGGTACCTTCTTTTTGAACACCTTTACTTTGAAATGTAACTATTGATGGGGACATTTTTTGGGAATTGAGTACCTTTTTTTGGGGCACCTTCACTTTGCTAGTACCTTGATTTTGGTAACATGATCGAGGGGTGTATCTAGGATTTGGACGGCTGTCACTTGGTGTATTCATAGTTTTAGATACTGCCCCTTGGATGTTATGGTACTTTATGAAATTTTATTGGTTTTTAGTATCTTTAGGATCTGCTTTGACACCAAGTTCTTCTTGGCTTCTTGGCTGTAACTGGAAAGGCGGGCATATTGGAAACATCCAGTGGATATTCGTCTGTAGTGACAAATTTGTAAAACGCATTAGGTGCAAGCTTAGCAAGATTCTTTTGATGCACCTACTTCAGCTTAGTTCTGATTAATGATATTTTTTTTAGAAACGCTAATTCCTGTTTCAGATAATCAACTTCTTGCGTGAGTTGCTTTATTTCATCTTTTTCAGATGTATGTTTATTAGATGTCAATGTACCTGGTTTTAATAATCTATGAGGAGCTCGACCTTCGTGAAATTCGCCGTATTTTTTGAATTGTTCTTGAATGTGGCCTGCAATGCTCCATATCCGGCGATCACCAAGGATTTCGGGATTATAACCATGGTCGATTAGGATTTGTCTTGGGAGATTTCCTGCCTGGTATTGAGCGTGGAAGATTTCCTTAAATTCTTTGGTAAAGGTTAATCTAGTCTTGGTAACACTGTGAGTGTATGGATTCTGACGTAGTAGCTGCATTTGCTCATCGGTAAACTGACTTCTGTTCATGATAGACCTCCTATTCTATATTAAGAATACCATAAGTAAAACATAAAGGCAGTAAAAACTTAATGTGAAGACTGAGTGTGAAGGGGAGTATCAGGGTGATACTCCTTTTTTCTATCGAATTTATTAATGTATAGGGTATGATACTGCTCACTATTGATCTTATTGCTACTAATACCTGTTCTAAGATTTAGGAGCCTGAGGTGAAAAAGTGTGTGCTGGGTGTAAAGGGGAGATACATATTGGCAGTTGGAAAATTTAGGGGTATAATAGTGATGTGAGTTATACCAGGGGGTAGTGTGATGGAGAGTTTGCTTGCCACTAAATCAATAGAATTCTCAGTTGGATTAGTTGGACTATATAAATGGTTAGCTTTTGAAAAAAAAGAATTCGTCATGTCAAAGCAGTTGCTTCGATGTGGCACTAGTGTCGGAGCTAATATTCATGAAGCGAAATATGCAATTAGTCGAGCTGACTTTATTGCAAAGATGCATATTGCATTAAAAGAGTGCTCAGAGACGGAATATTGGTTTGAAATCTTAAAGAGAACGGGATATATGGGTAATGAATTTAAGGAATTATTGGAGTTGCATGAAGAACTCAAAAGGATGTTAGTTTCTACTTTAAAAACTTGCAAGAAGAATATTTGATTTATGTAAAAGCGTCGTATTAAGCGGTATAATTGCTTACCATAAGATTTGATGAGGATTGAGGGAGGAATAGATATGCCACCGTACTTTTCAATTGAGGTTAACTTTAAGAAGAATATATTGAATAAAACATTTGTAAAGGATATCTATAAAACAATTGATAAATCGGGTTTTAAATTTAAAAGTGGATATTGGGAAGGGGAAGATATGTCATTGGAGCAGATTATTGATTGGAACCAAAAACTACTTGAAAAAAAGTTTCAGCTTGGTTCAAAACAACATGTGAAATTTGATTATAAGCAAGTACTGCTTGATACTCCTATTTATCAAGAAATGAGAGCATTTTGGATGTATATTAATAAAAGAATTAATTTATCTATTATTATACCTGAGGATGATGTTCTAACAGAAGAAGATAGTATATCGTTTATTACAAATAAAATGAATCCCATTATTGAGTTGTCTTGCAATATATGGGATTCAGGGATGGTATCAAGTATTCAAACATGTCTTGAATTAGATGATGCAGAAAATTATAAGAGATTGGAAAAGGGTGAGTTACCTTCTATAAATCCATTTTGTATTATAGAGAAAGAAATTTATCAAAAGGTAAAGCCTAAAATAAAGTATAGCTTAAATATTAAAGAGATAAGTGCAAATGGTGTTGTACTAGTTGATAATTCATTATTGAAAAAATAAATAATTAGGTATATGCCTATAAATTTAAACCCAAACTTCCGCCGGCTATTTTATTACCGATGGCTCCTAAATCTAAGAACAGATTAGCAATATTTCAATTTCTGCAAGATTGCATTAGTGGTTAATAAAGTCAATCTCCGACTGAAAAAAGTCACCGCCGAATGCTTGCAGTCGCGTTATTAATTACCCTGCTGTACACTGAAGGAGATTGGATCAAAAACATCTTGGTTTTATAATAAATGTTTATCAACAGGCATTAATATCTTGATAAATTCTTGGCTAATACGTCGTACTTTTTTATTTAGGCTAAATTAATCAAAATTATTCACTTTCCACAATAAAAACTTTAGACCAAACAAAAAAATGCCATTTGATTATCCCTCTAATCAAACAGCCCATAAATATCATATATTCACAATTTTATATCTATAACAAACTTATTATAAAATATCTATCCTAAAACACGAAAAAAGTAAACCACTGTAAAGCGCTTAGATCTTCACTATCTATTAAGGTGCTTAGTTCTTCACTATCTATTAATACGCTTAGTTCTTCACTATCTATTAAGGCGCTTAGTTCTTCACTATCTATTAAAGCTCTTAATTCTTCACTATCTATTAAGGAGCTTAGATCTTCACTATCTATTAAGGCATTTAGTTCTTCACTGATTTATAATCACTTCGTTCTTCACGGATTTATAGATCTTTTCGCTCTTCACTGATTTATAAATCTCTTCGTTCTTCACTGATTTATGAATCTCTTCGCTCTTCACTGAATTTAATATCTCTTCACTCTTCACTCTTCGTTCTTCACTATCTTTTTAGGCTCTTCACTCTTCGTTCTTCACTATCTTTTTAGGCTCTTCACTCTTCGTTCTTCACTATCTTTTTAGGCTCTTCACTCTTAGTTCTTCACTATCTTTTCTATGTACTGAGTAGCACTATAAGCCGAGTTCTGTATTAGATGATCATCTATCTTGGCTTAATGTTACCACTAAGCTCCAGCGACCTACCCGAAAGCACGACGGGCAGCCGTATCGCTTTCTGTTCGGTCTTGCTTCGAGTGGGGTTTACATATGCCCTGTCTGTTACCAGCCAGGCGGTAGTCTCTTACACTGCCATTCCAACCTTACCAATTTCTTGGCGGTATATTTCTGTTGCACTTTCCTTGGAGTCACCTCCACCGGACGTTATCCGGCACTCTGCCCTTTGAAGCTCGGACTTTCCTCACCTAAGACCTTTCGGTGCTAATAGGTGCGATCATCTGTGCTACTCATTTGGTTATTCTATCATTGAATCAAAAAAGATGCAATAGGAAAGTGAGTGCAATATTTTGTAAAAATGTTACAAATTTAATGCTTTGTCAGACATTGCCTTGTGTATCATTTACAATTTTTCCAATATGTATAAATATTTTGGAATTATATACATATACATAAAAATAGAAACATATATATAAATGGTGGGCTTATATGAGAAGCTGAATGATGTAGGACGACGAAGGAGGAGCTATATGAATGTGTTAGAAGCAGATTTTAACCTTTACGATATTGAGAAACTGCTCGAAGAGATGTTGCGGTCTGAGGACAAGCAAATTCGGGCAATTGGAGACTTGGATTTATCTTATGAGGATTACAAATACCTGGTATTTCGAGTAAAAGGATTGCAAAAGTACATAACTAGGCTGGAAGTTTTTATGGAATATCGTCTTAGTATTGTCACAGCACTAGTTTTTTCTGTACGATATGAACAGAGCATCTCGGGCACCTTTAAAGAAATAATTAATATGATTGAGAGTCTTCAACAACACCATGTCAGATATTGTGTCCGTTGTTGCGCTGATGCTTTCTATGAGTTAGGGCTTCCAACATACGGAATCTCAGTCAACTCAATTGAAGATTTTATTGAGGTACTAATTTTACATGCGGGATTATACCATGAGATATTAAATAAACTTTTTGTGTTGCTAGAACAACACTATGCTACTCCGAATTACCGGTTGTATGATCATGACCTTATGCAACAATTACAGACAGAGCTTCGAACAGCTTGTTGCCTAGAGTCACATGAAGTCGAATTTTATAACGTAGCAGTAGTAACCAAAAAATTGTTTGAAAGTTCATGCAAAAAGCACTTATCGTTAAAGCAGATGATGGAAAAACACGAGAACGTATCATCTAACCTAATTGAAGCTAGCTATCTATGGAGTGTGCAGTTTAGTCAGGATGCTAACTTGCTTGCCAAGATATACTAACAGTCGAACATAATGAGGAAGGGAGATTTCTTTTCCAATTCATAGGGCGATATCTTATTAATATGGGATATCGCCTTTTATAATTTCACAAAATATGCTATATTATAATCCATAAGATAGCAAACTATTCAAAAGACTATAAAGAGAGAAGGATGTATATGAATAAAGATAATGAAATAGAGTACTTTTTATTACCGGAAGCAGATGATGAGATATGTAAAGAAAGGTATGCTTTGGCGATTGAACGAATAAAACAAATTAAAGAGGAAAAGGAAGTTGCTTCTTCTTATGCTGATTATTTTGAGAGAACCGCTTCATTTATTCTGTTAATTGATAACGTGTTTGAACTAGTGCAAAATAATCGATTTGAGGGGCTAGGGCTAAAGGAACATGAGGAATTAAACTATCGTATGTACGAGGATATTTTACCTGAGCAGTATGAGACAAGTTATGCCAATCCTGCGTATGCAGCAAAGCACCTAGGGTTAGAGTTAGGTCGTATGCTATCTTATGTATATACAGAATTAAGGGGTGGTATTTATTATGCCATAGAGGGCCGTTTTTATGAATGGCTGATTCATGTAGAATTATATCTAGAAATCTATCATGAATTTCTGACTTACGGTGATAATGATGTTGTTGAGACTATTGAGGCGAATGTTAGAAATGCGATTCGCTCTTTTAACGAGGATTATTGTGATGTGTTAGTGGATGTTCGTTCGAGAGAAACCTTTGGATTAACGCGTCCATTTTTTAACCACATTATTGAAACAGCTGACTTAACGACGCCAGATTATCTATATCTATCTGGGGAGTACGTGGGAGAAAATGAACGAAAGATTCATGAATTCTTAAATGGATGCAGTGAAGAACAGATTGAGGCAATGGCACGTACTTATACCGAAGGTTACCGGATTGGCTTTATTAATAATAACTTAGACCTTTCAATTAAGGAGTATGTGAATATTCGTTATAATCTTGGGTTTGAGCGGATGGTTAAGGTGGCGATGAGGCAATTTGAAGAAATGGGTCTTAAAACCGTGATTTACCGTGCTGCAGCAAGTAGTATGAACAAAAAGATGAATCGAAGAATTGGATTTCAATCGATATCACCGAATCATCAGTTTGAATATGACCACCGGATGGATGAAGGGATCTTTTATGATAAAGCATATGTAGCAAGAAAACTTCAGGTTCTCAAAAATAGTTATGAACGTTATAAAGAGGAAGCTGGTGTTTTTGCTGGTCCGGCAGTTATCGAAATCTTCGGTGAAACACCATTTTATCCAGTAAATAAGCCAGAATGCGTGTCTCTTGATGAAAAGCAACGAGCACTAATGACTGAATTCACTAGAGAGTCTGGTATTTTATTAAATAAAGCGGTTAAGAAAGAATCGATTAGTTTTACTATCATTGCTTATCCAATTCCGGAAATCGGAGAACGATTTGATGAAATATTTGCAGAAACAGTGAAAGTGAATACTCTTGATATGAATCAATATCGTGATATTCAAGAACGTATGATTGATGCTCTTAATCAAGGGGAATGTGTACAAATCAAAGGAAAAGATGGCAATAAAACAGACTTAATAATTGCCTTGTGGCCAATTGACAATCCGGATACGCAGACGAAGTTTGAAAATTGTCTTGCTGACGTAAATATTCCAGTCGGCGAAGTATTCACGTCCCCTAAACTTATTGGAACGAATGGTATTTTCCATGTAAGTGAAGTATTTTTAAATGAGCTCCAATATAAGAACATTCAGCTGGTAATTAAAGACGGCATGATTGAGGATTATACCTGCTCCAACTTCGAGGAAGAAGAAAAAAATAAAGACTTTATTAAAGAGAATCTTCTTTATCAGCAGAAAACCCTGCCTATGGGTGAATTTGCAATTGGAACGAATACGACTGCATACAAATTAGGCAAGAACTTTGGAATCTCTCATTTGCTTCCAATTCTTATTGCTGAAAAAACCGGTCCACATTTTGCTTTTGGTGATACTTGTTTTGCTTATGCAGAAGAAATGAAGAGTTATAATCCAGACGGGAAAGAAATGATATGCAAGGAAAACGAGTGCTCCAATCTACGTCATACGGATATATCAAAGGCATATTTTAGTTGTCATACTGATATTACAATTCCTTATGATGAATTAGGCGAGATTACAGTAATTACAGCAAGTGGTATTAAAATCCCGATTATTTATAATGGGCGATTTGTGTTACCTGGTACAGAAGCATTAAATGAGCCACTTGATGAAATAATTGACAGGGAATAATTATAGATTCTTATGCTGAAGTAGTTATTGATAATACACGATTATAAATCTAGTTAGAGATTTATATAAGTAAGAGTCGAAATTTACTTGACTTATATTAAATGTAATAATAAATTAGTATTAGATTATTAAAATAGTTAATATATCATTGTAAATGAGCCGTAATCGTAGCGGCGTACTAAATATGCAACAGGATATCCCCTCATTTTCGAAATAGAGGGGATATGTTAATAACATATGTCGTACTTGTCAATTTGTCAAAAGGGAACAGAAACAGGAGGAGCCAATATGGATTATAAGAAAGCCGGAGTAGATATTGAAGCAGGGTATAAAGCTGTGGAGCTGATGAAGGAACATATTAAAGGTACCATGCGAAGTGAAGTATTAAATGGAATCGGTGGTTTTTCAGGAGCATTCTCCCTCGAGAAATTCATGACAATGAAAAAGCCAGCCTTGGTATCAGGAACAGATGGCGTAGGAACCAAATTAAAGGTGGCGTTTTTGCTAGATAAGCATGATACGATTGGAATTGACTGCGTTGCTATGTGTGTCAATGATATCGCTTGCGCTGGAGCGGAACCTTTGTTTTTCCTTGATTACATTGCATGTGGAAAAAATGAGCCAGAAAAAATTGCTTCCATTGTAAGCGGTGTGGCCGAAGGCTGTAAGCAGTCTGGTGCTGCTTTAATTGGTGGAGAAACAGCCGAAATGCCTGGGTTTTATCCGGTGAATGAATATGATCTTGCTGGTTTTTGTGTTGGAATTGTAGACCAGGATGAATTAATTGATGGCCATAGTGTAAAGGAAGGAGATGTAATCGTTGGGATTGCATCTAGTGGAATCCATTCGAATGGATATTCCTTAGTTCGTAAAGTATTTCCAATGAATGAGGAATCTTTAAATAGATATTACGAATGTCTTGGAACTACACTTGGGGAAACTTTACTGACGCCAACGAAAATCTATGTGAAAGCACTAAAATCGTTAAAAACTGGTAAGGTTAATGTTAAAGCCTGTAGCCATATTACTGGGGGAGGATTTTATGAAAACATACCTAGAATGCTTCCAGACAACATGCATGCGATGATTAAGAAGCAGAGTTATACTGTGCCTGCGATTTTTTCTATGTTGCAAAATGATGGAAATATTGATGAAAAGATTATGTATAACACGTATAACATGGGAATTGGTATGGCTATTGTTGTAGATTCCAAAGAGGCTGACAAAGCAGTGAACTTATTAAGAGCCTGTGGCGAAGAAGCCTATATCATTGGTGAAATAACAGCTTCTGGAAAGGGTGTTACCTTATGCTAAGAGTAGTAGTTATGGTCTCTGGTGGTGGAACCAATCTTCAGGCGATTCTTGATAGTCTCGACGCTGGAGTAATCACGAATGCTCAAATCGTTGCGGTGATTAGTAATAAGCCGGATGCCTATGCACTAATTCGAGCTAGCAAGTATAATATTCCCGGAATCTGCGTCAGCCCGAAAGATTACAATAGCCGGAAAGCGTTTCATCAAGCGCTCATCCAAACGGTAGATGCCTTTCAAGCTGATTTGATTGTTTTGGCGGGATATCTTGTAATATTGCCAGAGGATCTTGTGAATCGATATGAAAATCGGATCATCAATATCCATCCTTCATTGATTCCTTCCTTTTGTGGAGAAGGTTATTACGGTCTTCGTGTACATGAAGCTGTGTTAAAGAGGGGGAATAAAGTGACTGGAGCGACCGTACATTATGTGGATACAGGTTGCGATACAGGGCCAATTATATCACAAAAAGCGGTAGAGGTACTGCCTTATGATACCCCAGAAACTTTACAAAAAAGGGTGATGGAGCAAGCTGAGTGGCATCTATTACCGGAAGCAATCAACTTGATTGCCAACCAAAGAGTTGTGATTGAACATAATATTGTGAAGATAAAATAGTGATACTTGTTGTTTATTAGAGAGGCAGTCGTAACATTGTGGATAAATCCTTGATGTATGGCTGCTTTCAAAGTATTGGATACTGGAGGGTTAGAATATGAAGATTTTAGTAATTGGTAGTGGTGGAAGAGAACATGCGATTGTAGCGAGTATAGCGAAAAGTAGAAAAGTGTCGAAGCTTTTTTGTGCACCTGGCAATGCAGGTATTGCTGAGCTCGCAGAATGCGTGGATATCTCTGTTATGGATTTTGAGAAGCTAACAGCATTTGCTATGAAAGAGCAAATCGATCTTACCATTGTTGGACCAGATGATCCGTTGGTAGCGGGTGCAGTAGATGCTTTTGAAGCAGTCGGATTAAGGGTATTTGGACCTAAAAAGAATGCAGCAATAATTGAAGGCTCAAAGGCATTTAGTAAGGAGTTAATGAAAAAATATCATATTCCAACCGCCGGTTACGAAACATTTAACAATCCAACGAAAGCCATAGAGTATGTAAAGAATGGAACATTTCCAATAGTTATAAAAGCTGATGGATTAGCACTTGGTAAAGGTGTGCTCATATGCCAAAATTTTGAGGAAGCGCAAGAAGGAATTCGCACAATTATGCTAGATAAGCAGTTTGGCAATGCTGGAAATCAGATTGTAATTGAAGAATTTATGACTGGACGTGAAGTGAGTGTTCTTTGTTTTTGTGATGGTACGAATATTAAGCCAATGACAAGTGCTCAAGACCATAAACGTGCAAAAGATGGTGACCAAGGCTTAAATACTGGGGGGATGGGAACATTTTCTCCTAGTCCGTTTTATACTAAGGAGATTGCAGCCTTTTGTGATAAGTATGTGTATCAACCAACGATGTCGGCTATGAAGGCAGAAGGACGTGATTTTACCGGAATACTGTTTTGCGGACTTATGTTAACAAATGAGGGCCCGAAAGTGGTTGAATATAATGCTAGGTTTGGAGATCCAGAGGCGCAGGTTATATTGCCTCGTATGAAAAATGATCTGATAGAGGTGATTGAAGCTTGTATAGACGGACGTCTTAATGAGGTTGATCTGGAATTTGAGCAAAATGCAGCAGTGTGTGTTGTCCTTGCTAGTGATGGATATCCTGAACATTATCAGAAAGGGTACGAAGTTAAGGGGTTAGAAAAATTTATTGATAACGAGGGATATTATGCATTCCATGCAGGAACGAAAGTAGTTGACAAAAAGGTAATGACTAATGGGGGAAGGGTATTAGGTATCACAGCAAAAGGAGATACTTTAAAGGAAGCCAGAGCCAATGCTTATCAGGCTACAAAGTGGATTACTTATGATAATAAATATATGAGAAATGATATCGGAAAAGCCATTGAGGAAGTGTAAGGATGAAGTAATAGAAGAGATGTTGATTCCTATCCGAGTGCCATAAAACTGCCATAATAATTCCGTATTCTACTTTAGTAGACAAAATGGTTATCTACATTCTATTTTCCACAAATTTGTAAGTTTTATTTTTTTAAAAAGCTTAGGAATATGTTGTAGAATGTCGATACCATTAGCAGATAAGAAAGAAAGGGAAGGAAGTAGAATGAGGCAGCAAAAGAAGTGGATTGGATCAGGAGGCGTTGTGGTTTTGTGTATCCTATTGTTTTTTGTTATCAATAGTATCGACACAATAGCAAACAGTACTGGAACAGTGACAGCCAGCTCCTTGTTTATGCGAACCGGACCAGGTACCACCTACAAAAAAGTGACATCAGGCGGTAAAACGGTCACGCTAAAAAAGGGAGCCACAATTACGATTACCAAGCAAACATCAGGGTGGTATTATATAACAGCGAAGTATAATGGTAAAACAGTGAAGGGCTATGTGTCTGGAAACTATGTAAAATTAGTGAAAAGTAGTGCCACTGCGACTAAAACATCGAATAATACTTCAAGTTCCAATGGAGTTACTGAGGTAACAAAGTACATTGTATCAGCTTCCGCAAGAACAACGTTAAACGTCAGAGTTAGTGCGAGTGCAAAAGCCAAACAGTTGACCGTAAGTGATACAAAAGTGAAACTGGCAAAAGGGCAAAGCATCACTATATTGAATGGAAAAGTTGTAGGTGCAGATTACTGGTATTATATTTCCTTTCGATATAAGTCAAAAACTACTTATGGCTGGGTAAGTGGAGACTACGTGAAATTGACTCTCAAAAAAGCAGAAGCAGCAAAAATCAGACCTGCCACAGTAAAAATAAAAACGGCTGCAAGAAGTAATGCTTCTGTATATAAAATAAACAAAAAAGAAGTTATACTGAAGAAAAATCAAAGTGTTACAATTAAAAAAGAGGTACTTAGTGGTAAAGAGCGATATTATCAAATAAGTTTTACATACAGCGGTAAAAGCCGTAGTGGATATGTAAAGGATACCGATTTATATTTTAAACATACAGTGAAGGCTCCGAAGCCAACACCAAAGCCAACACCGAAACCTACCCCGAAACCAACACCAACACCAGCACCAACACCGAAACCAACACCAGCACCGACGCCAACACCAACACCGACAAAAACACCAGAACCAAGTAACACGCCAACTCCAACCTTGCCACCGGTATTGACAAGTGAAGAGTTTGAGAAAATGTTGTCGGATCAGAGATTCCCAGAGGATTATAAACCTGCCCTTCGTGAATTACATCAGAAGTATCCATACTGGCAGTTTGAAGCGTATCATACGAATCTAGACTGGGAGACTGTAATTAGTAATCAGGCAAAGCCGGATAAAAATACAATTAATTCAAAAGCATATAATATGATATCTACTTCAGAGAAGAGTTATAATTATGTAAAAGATCTTCCAATCAGCGGATCCGATCCAGGATGGTATACCGCATCTGAAATAGCAGTACGTTACTATATGGACCCAAGAAACTGGCTTAGTGAGACACAGATTTTTCAGTTTGAAAATCAGGGCTATAGCAAAGAGTTTCACAATATAGGCACCGTAATAAATATGGCAAAAGGTACGCCTCTGAATGCTGAGTTTAGTTATAAAAATTCCAATGGAACATCAGTTAGCATGAGCTATGCACAGGCATTTATGGATGCTGCAGCTTATTCTAAAGTAAGTCCTTATTATCTGATAGCAAAAGTTAAAGGTGAAGTATTAACAGCTAAGAGTGGAAAGCTAGCCTTTAGTGATTCCGTTACAGGAACCAGAGCAGGCTATGAAGGATATTATAATTTTTATAATATTGGCGCGACTGATAGTGCAACTGGTAGTGCGGTCAATAATGGCCTAAATTATGCAATGACCGGTGGAGGCAGTAGTGCTAGTTTAAAAGCAGCTATGATGATTCCTTGGAACAATCGATACAAATCAATTGTAGGCGGGTCTAAGTTTATTGGAAATACTTATATTGGAGTAGGGCAGAGTACTCCTTATTTGATGAAATATAATGTATCTTCTTATAGAACCTATACTCATCAGTACGCAACGGATAGTCAGTATGCAAGTAAAGAAGCAAAAAAACTTCACGCTGGATATCTATCACAAAATCAATTAGCAAGCAGCAAGGTGTTTTTAATACCAGTATATAAAAATATGCCAGCCAAAGTATCAGTGAGTCCTTCCACAGTATCGACTGCCAGTTTCAATCATTGGTTACAGTCATGGACAGTAACTAGTATTGTGGATGGGAAAGTATTATTAGGAATGAGTGGAATAGATAATGCAATATTTGTTCCAAGAACAACAGAATACAATGTCACAGTTGCAAATAATGTAAGTAAGGTCTCCATGGCAGCACATGCTGTTAATAGTCAGGCAACTGTAACATATTCCAAATTTAGTAGCAGTCAAAATAAGTACATTCAAGATACAACACCATCTGAGATGCTACTTGATGTTGGTGTGAACAAACTGCGCGTTAAAGTAGTAGCCGGAAACAAAACAGCGATCCGGTACTATTATATTACGGTAAACCGTCTTGTAAAATAAATAGACGGTTTTGGAGGAAACAATGAAAAATAGAAATCCAAAGCGAATGATACAAATTATCGTGCTTTTAGTATGCTTAGTATTGCCGATGATATTACAAGAGACAAAATTGAAGGCAGCCAGTGCTTCGCTCAATCTAGAACAAGTTAGTGAAACCGTTAAGAGTGGTAAAAAATTCAGCGTCTCCTTTACAATCACAGCCACCACTGGTATCGGCGAGGTTGAAGTATACATGAGCTATGATGATACTGCAATTGAGTTTCTTGGTGGTGGTTCTAAAATCAAAGGACATGATGGGATTATCTATCTTAGTGATGCAGAGTTTGAAGCTAACGAGACAAAACGTAAATATGTCATGGAATTTATGGCTTTAAAAGATGGTGTGACTGAAATTGCTGTTGATGAAGGAGCATTGCTCTATGATTATAATAATGGGTCAGCGTTATCATTTGCAAAAAAGAATGTAAAAATTGATGTAGGTGGTAAAGTGATTGATCAGGCTTCCACTTATTTAAAGACCTTGGCGATTGAAGGAGTTGAGATTAATCCTCAGTTTTCAAGAACAACATACGATTATGTAGCCACAATGGAATACACTGAAGAGAAACAAGTAAATGTAGTAGCAAAACCAGAAGAGGAATCATCAAAAGTTCAAATCGATGGAGCGGATCAG
Source organism: Bacillota bacterium (assembly GCA_023434365.1). Lineage (GTDB taxonomy): Bacteria > Bacillota > Clostridia > Lachnospirales > Lachnospiraceae > KM106-2. The sequence goes on from JAEYSV010000023.1 coordinate 33,388, forward strand.
ATTATCGCTGGTGAAAATCTAATTAAGGTTACGGTGAGTGATAATGACGGCAATCAGAAAGTATATGAAATACTTTTAACTATGCTTGAATTAGGTGATGCAATGGAAACACCAGAACCTAGTGGAGATCCGATTGATCCAACGCTACAGCCCACTGAGGAGCCAAGTGAGTCAGAAGAACCAACTGCTACAAACGCACCAGGCGATGCACAGGAATTAAGCGTTGGGTTGCTAAACCATATATTAAACGGTGAAAACCTCCATTCATTAAAAGAAGGTTCTGTTTATCAAGTCGTACCGGTTGAAAATGAAGCAATCATACCAAAAGGATATGAAGAAGCAACGATTGATTTAGGAAACGATAGTGTCCAGGCATTTGTGCTAACGACAGCCAATACGCTTGATCGAGTATTATTGTATCTTAAAACAGAGAATACAGAAGCTGATTTTTATCAGTATGATGCGCTTGAGGACACACTACAACGTTATGTTGCTCCTAAAGAAGACGAGCTTTATGCAATAAGCAAGATTGAATTCGCACAACGTGAAAAAGAGTATAAAGATAAAATAGATATACTCGGGATTTTCCTTATGGTATTAACAGGGGTTAGTGTCTTATTGTTAGGAACTACAACGCGTGTAATCTATGTGTCAAAACAAAAAAGCAGAAGAAAAAAATAGTAAGTCAAATCAAAAGCTTGTTCAATGTGAATGTCTATCATGTTGAACAAGCTTTTATTAACCTATAAAGAGTCTTTGCTTTCGATACTCGTTCTTACTATAGATTACAAGCTGTACTTCCTTACAAAGTATAGAGTTTGTATTGTTCAGGATGGATATAATAAAAAAGTAAGAACATGACCTGAAATTGAAAAAATGTAAAAGGTTATTGAAAAAAATACAAATATTTGTTATACTTTGTGTATAACAAATATAATAGTAATATTCTAAATATTTGTAATGTAATTACTTATGATTATAGTTGAAGGGATTCCTTATCGCTTAAAACACAGAGAATGTGGCAACTAGCAGGGAGGTTAATAAAATGATGATACGAATCGATTTTAATAGTGATGAGGCGTTGTATATACAGCTTCGTAATCAGATTATTGTCGGTATTGCTAATTCCCAGATTCAGGATGGAGATAATCTTCCTAGTGTCAGAGAACTGGCTGAAAATATTGGTATTAACATGCATACGGTAAATAAAGCATATAGTATACTTAAGCAGGAAGGATATCTGAAGCTTGATCGAAGGAAAGGTGCAGTTATAGCGATTGATATAGATAAATTAAAGGCTACAATGGAATTGAAAAATGAAATGAAGGTGGTGTTAGCAAAAGCAATATGCCGTAATCTAAATCGGCAGGAGGTTCATCGTCTCATTGACGATATTTACAATGAGTATGGTTGCTAACAAGCATGTAATGGCCTAATAGGAGATGATGATATGTTATGTGATAGATGTAAAATCAGGGAAGCCACGATTTATTATACACAAACAAAAGATGGTAATAAGACAGAGCAGCATTTATGTGAGGTATGTGCCTCTGAGCTGACTAAATTTCGTATGAAGTCAGCATTAAGTTCGAGGGAGATGTCTCTTGGAGGATTACTTGCAAGTATTTTTGGTAGTTTAAGTGAAAGTCAGGATTTGGACAGGGAGGCGAAGGAGAACGTGACAGAATGTAAAGTATGTGGAATGACATATGATACATTTATACTTAATGGCAGATTCGGTTGTTCTGCCTGCTATACTCATTTTGAAAAACAATTAGAGAAAAGTCTTCGCCAAATACAAGGTGCAACAGCTCATATAGGAAAACGTCCAAAAGGTTTTGTTAGTAAGACGCAGCGTATTATCAGTGAATTATCTGAAGTGGAACGTTTGAGTATAAAACTGCAGGATGCGATTGAAAAGGAAGAGTTTGAGGAAGCAGCCAGACTTCGTGATTTGATTCGCGATCATAAGGCAAAGGAGGCGAACTAAACTATGCTTAAGTGGTATGAAGAAACAGGAGAGCAAAAGGATATTGTGATATCCAGTCGCGTCCGTCTAGCTAGAAATTATGAAAATTATCCATTTAGTGCTACACTAAAAAATGATCAGGCGCAGATATTAGTTAACGAAATTATGAAAGAAACAGTAAAAGTGAAGCAGTCAGAGCATGCCTACCTATTTAGTGAAATGGATAAATTAAGTGAAATAGAAAAGTATGCAATGATGGAGCGCCACCTGATTAGTAGGACAATGGTACAAAAGAAGCAAAAATGTGCAGTTGCCATTTCCCCGAATGAATCTATAAGCATCATGATGAATGATGATGATCATATACGGATACAATCCATTCAGAGTGGATTATCATTAGATAATGCATATGGGCAGGTTGCTGAGCTTGAGGATTGGCTCGGAGAATCATTTGCTTATGCCTTCGACGAGAAATATGGATATTTAACGAGCAGGGTCACAGATATTGGAACAGGAATGAGAGCCTCTTGTATATTGTTTTTACCTGCCCTTACTGGAGCTGGTGGAATTATTAGACTTTCTGAAGAGGTTGCCAAGTACGGAATTAGTATGAAACCGCTGAATATAGAAGGGGCACTTGGTACGTCTTTTCTTTATCTTGTCAGCAATCAAAAAACTCTGGGTGTTACTGAAAATGATATTCTTATAAATCTTAAAAATATTGTTTTACAGATAATAAAACAGGAACGAAAGAGAAGAGAATATATTCTTACCAATAATTATGATGAATTAGAAGATCAGGTATACCGTTCTTATGGTGTGTTAAAATATACGAAACAGATAAGTACCAAAGATGCAATGACATTGCTTGCGCAGGTGAAATTCGGATTAGATACTAAAATTATAGAATTTGATAATTCCAAGCAACCAGATGAATTAGAAAATGATAATAATGCAATTGATACTTTAAATACTAGTGACATATATGCTATTATGGTGAATATTCAAGCGTATAATATGCAATGTCGCAATGGAAAGTATGCTGGTAGTAAGCTGCGAGATAAAAATAGAGCCGAGTATCTTAACTATACCCTGCCTAAATTAAAACAAAGCTAAGAAAACAGGAGGAACCAGAATGCAAAATAGATTTACAGAAGGGGCAAAAGAAGCGTTAAGTATAGCAACAGAAGTGGCGTTTCAATTATCCCATAATTATATAGGCACCGAGCATTTATTGATTGGATTAATAAGTGCAAATGGGGTTGCGGGCAAAGTACTCGCAAACCATAAAGTAGAACGGGAGAAAATCATTGATCTTGTAAATCAGCTGATTGCTCCATCCCAAGCCGTTCGTTTGGTAGAAGCCGAGGACTTTACACCTCGTGCAAAACGAATTATTTCACAAAGCCAACGAGAATCGGTGAGGTTAAATAGTAGTACTGTTGGGACAGAACATCTTCTGATTGCCTTGCTAAAAGAAAGCGATTGCATCGCGGTGCGTCTTCTAAACACATTAGGGATCAATGTACAAAAGCTTTACATGGATTTACTTACTGCAGTAGGGCAGGATACAACAATGGCAAAAAATGATTTGTCAAAAAACAAGCAAAAAGAAAAAGGGCAGACAACGACGCTAGACCAATATAGCAGAGATTTGACTGCGTTTGCCAGAGACGGGAAACTGGATCCAGTAATAGGCCGAGAGAGTGAGATTGCTCGTGTGATTCAGATTCTGTCTAGACGTACCAAAAACAATCCATGTCTGGTGGGAGAGCCAGGGGTTGGAAAAACAGCAGTTGTAGAAGGTCTTGCCAGAAAGATTGTGGATGGGAATGTACCAGATACGATTAAAGATAAAAGACTAGTTACACTGGATTTGTCAGGTATTATTGCAGGAAGCAAATATCGTGGTGAATTTGAAGAACGTATTAAAAAAGTAATTCATGAGGTAACCAGCGATGGCAATATCCTACTATTTATCGATGAGATTCATACGATTATTGGTGCTGGTGGAGCTGAGGGTGCAATTGATGCATCGAATATTCTTAAGCCTTCGTTAGCGCGTGGTGAGATACAGTTGATTGGTGCCACAACAAGAGAAGAGTATCGCAAGCATATTGAGAAAGATGCTGCACTTGAACGTCGTTTCCAGCCAGTTGTAGTAGATGAACCTTCAGAAGAAGAGGCGATTGAGATACTAAAGGGATTACGTGATAGTTATGAAGAGCATCATAAAGTGAAAATTACGGATGATGCGATTGTCGCAGCTGTAAAATTATCGATTCGTTATATCAATGATCGTTTTTTACCAGATAAGGCTATTGATATTATTGATGAAGCATCCTCAAGAGTCCGTTTAAGTACTTATATGGAATCTCCAAAAATAAAAGAATTAGAGCAGTTAAATCAGATGTTGGAAGTAGAGAAAGAAACTGCAATTAAAGAAGAAGCATTTGAAAAAGCGGGCGAAATCAAAGAAAAACAACGTAAGAATGAAGAACACCTCAATAAATTACGTGTACAACATGAATTAGAAAAGCAATCCAGACAATTAATTGTAGGTGAGAGTCAGGTGGCAGAAATTATTAGCACCTGGACAAAAATACCGGTGAGCAGAATCGAAGAGGAAGAGTCGAAACGTCTAATTGAGCTTGAAAAAACACTTCATGAACGTGTTGTTGGGCAGGATGAAGCTGCAACCGCAGTAGCAAAGGCAATTCGACGTGGTCGAGTAGGATTAAAAGATCCAAAAAGACCGATTGGTTCCTTCCTTTTCCTTGGACCAACTGGTGTTGGAAAAACGGAATTAAGTAAAGCACTCTCCGAAGCATTATTTGGTACCGAAAATGCGATGATTCGTGTTGATATGTCTGAATATATGGAAAAGCATAGTGTCAGCAAAATGATAGGTTCTCCTCCAGGATACGTTGGTTATGACGAAGGTGGACAGCTAAGTGAAAAAGTACGTCAAAATCCGTATTCAGTCATTTTATTTGATGAGATAGAAAAAGCGCATCCAGATGTGTTTAACATTCTATTGCAAGTACTTGACGATGGGCATATTACCGATGCACAAGGACGGAAGGTAAGCTTTAAAAATACGGTAATTATCATGACTTCCAATGCGGGAGCATCACGTATCATTGCTCCTAAGCTCTTAGGTTTTACATCAAAAACAGATGAGAAGGCCTCTTATGATCATATGAAAGAAGGGGTCATGGAGGAAGTAAAACGTATCTTCAAACCAGAGTTTTTAAATCGTATTGATGAAACAATTGTATTCCATGCACTTACAAAGGATAACTTAAACCAGATTGTCACTATTATGATGAAAGAAATCAATAAACGAATCTTTGCACAAATGGGGATTAAATTGGTGACAAATGAAAAAGTGACTGAGTTTATTGTGGAAAAGAGTTATGACAGCACATATGGTGCACGACCACTTCGAAGGGCGTTACAATCTTATATTGAAGATCCACTTGCCGAACAAGTGTTAGAAGGAAAAATACAGGCAAATGATACCGTACGTGTTACTCTTAAAGATGAAAAAATTAATTTTACGGCCAAAAAACCGAAAGTGAGAAAATAATATAAATAAGGTAATTATTTTTGTAGAATCCAATAATATTTACTAGAAAATACCCGACATATATTATATAATATCCTCAATACGAAAGATAGTTGCAGCAATAGTAATTGATTATCGACGAAGGATATCATAGGGAGATAAGCCAATAGGGCAGGATAAATTAGGAGGATTAATAAAATGGCTGTTGTAGAAGAGTTAATACGCAAAGAAAACAATGGTACAATTAGCTTTGGAAATTATCAGTTGGCTACTAAGTCAAAGTTAAGTGATTTTCAACATGATGGAGACTTATACAAAGTAAAGACATATCAGAAAATTACAAAGCTGGAACGCAATGGTTTATTTGTGTATGAGTCTGTTCCAGGGACTTCCGTATTCGATTTTAAACTTGATGAAAACGAATTAAAATTCAAAGTGGAAGGGACTACCTCCTCGCAAATCACGTTAGAACTTGAACCGGAACAAGAGTATACGGTTGCGGTTGATCAAACAGAACTTGGAAATATGAGAACGAATCTTGGTGGTAAGCTTGTAATCAGCTTAGAACTAAGTGAGGGACAAATGAGTGAAGTTCTTATTGCCCGTCGTTAGGGAATAGTATTATAAGGATGTAGGGGAGCGTTATAGCTCCCCTATTTTTTACCTAAATTGTGGTTAGTTTTTGATTTGAGAAGGGGAGTTATTCATATGGCAAAAAGTAAAATGGTGTTCTTTTGTAAAGAATGTGGATTTGAGTCATCCAAATGGCTAGGGCAGTGTCCAGGATGCAAGTGCTGGGATACCTTTGTGGAGGAACCGGTAGTGAAAAAAACGAGTTCAGCAACAAAGGCTTCAATACGAGTAAATAGCGAGCCAGCCAAACTAGAAACCATCAGTACAGATGAAAACGAACGGATTAGCACTTCAGTGCATGAGTTTGACCGCGTGCTAGGCGGAGGAATTGTTGCGGGATCACTTGTTTTGGTTGGTGGTGACCCGGGAATAGGCAAATCAACTTTATTACTTCAGGTGTGTCAGCATCTTGTTGGGATGGGGAAAAAGGTGCTATATATTTCAGGTGAGGAATCCCTTAAACAGATCAAAATGAGAGCCAAACGGCTTAGTAATTATCAAGGTGAAATGTTACTACTAAGTGAAACCAATCTGGATCTTATTGAGGAGACGATTCGAAGTATTAAGCCGGATATCGCTGTCATTGACTCAATCCAGACGATGTTTCGTGAGGATATTAGTTCTTCTCCTGGAAGCGTTAGTCAGGTTAGAGAGACCACGGGAGCCCTAATGCATCTGGCAAAACGGGAAGGCGTCAGTATTTTTATCGTTGGACATGTTACCAAAGAAGGAGTAGTAGCTGGACCAAGAGTATTAGAACATATGGTAGATACTGTTTTGTATTTTGAGGGAGATAATCAGGCAAGTTATCGTTTGCTTCGTGCAGTTAAAAATCGTTTTGGATCCACCAATGAAGTTGGAGTTTTTGAGATGAGGGGTGATGGGCTAAGAGAGGTGTCTAATCCATCTGAATATATGTTAAATGGTAAACCTGAAGGAGCAAGCGGTTCTGTCGTTGCCTGCTCGGTGGAAGGAACCAGATCTATCTTAGTAGAAGTACAAGCGTTAGTCAGCCAGACCTATTATAATATGCCAAGGCGTACTGCAGCAGGAACCGATTATAATCGAATGAACCTATTATTAGCAGTTATCGAAAAACGACTTAGTATTCAATTATCCGGATGTGATGCTTATGTAAATGTTGCAGGCGGGATGAAGATCAATGAGCCAGCAATGGATCTTGCTATTGTTGCAGCTATTCTTTCAAGCTATAAAAACCGTATTATTGATCCAAATACGATTGTATTTGGTGAGGTTGGTTTGACTGGAGAAGTCAGAGGAGTCAATCAGGCAGAGCAAAGAGTTATCGAAGCGGTTAAAATGGGATTTACCACCTGTGTTATGCCGATGGTTAATACAAAATTATTTGAAAAACATCCTATTAAATTAATTGGAATATCAAACATTAAAGAAATAATGAGTATACTTCAGTAGCTGAGAGCACAACAAAATGTGCCAAAAATATTTAAAATAGTGTTGACAATTCGCACAATTCGTAGTATGATATTCCTTGTCAGCGACTACTGCATGTACAAGCAGAAATCGCAACATACCTATATAGGGGAATCATACAGCGGCAGTATGACGGTCTCCAAAACCGTTCACGGGGGTTCGAATCCCTCTTCCCCTGCTATCTTAGACCTTGGTGTAATCAACACCAAGGTTTTTTATGATATAGGAAATTGCTAATTTCCTATATCATAAAAAACGCTCCGCGAGGATGCACATGACGCGCATATGAAAGTTTGTCACTATCGTGACAGCGCGTCAGCGCTAGAGTCTGGCAATCCAGACTCTAGCTTGTGTTATAGAAGTTGCTATTCATCCAGTGCTTGACATTCTAAGTGCGTATCGGTATACTAAGCCTAAATAAGAAAATGGGGTATTATTTCATGTATAATTTATGTATCCATCATCATCAAAGTAAGTAAACGCAGTCTTAGTTCGTATCGTACGAGTAAGATTGCTTGTTGTCGTGCTCGTGAGGATGGATAACTAATCTTAAGATTATCTGCCATACGGGTATGCCGTATGGCTTTTATTTTCTTTATGAGGCAAATTGCCGAAGCCACATTTTAATTAGGCTTTTGACTTGCCAAGTTTTCATGGATTAAATGTGTCAAAAGCCTTTGTAAGGTTATGATTCGTCAATAATAACAAGTGGAAAGGGTGTTAATATATGAAAAAAGCGACTGTGAAAGGAACTAATGATTATTTACCTAAGGAAGTGAGAATTAGGGATTATCTTCAGAATAAGATACTTGAGGTATATCAAGAAAATGGGTTTTCCAGAATTACAACTCCTGTAATTGAAGATGCAGAAAACCTAGATAAGAGCGAAGGTGGAGAGAACCTTAATCTTATTTTTAAGATTTTAAAACGTGGTGAGAAATTAGAGAAAGCGTTGGAAGCGAAGAAGTATGACGAATTATCGGATATGGGGCTTCGTTATGATCTGACACTTCCCCTAAGCCGTTATTTTGCCAATAATAGAGCGAAATTAATGTATCCAATCAAATGTATTCAAATAGACCGTGTATATCGTGCTGAGCGTCCTCAGAAAGGCAGACTTCGTGAGTTTGTACAGTGTGATATTGATATCCTGGGATCCGATAGTTATACTTGCGAAATTGAGTTAATTACTGTGACAGCGCAGGCATTATTAGCAATTGGAATGAAGGAATTCAAGGTAAAGGTAAATAACCGTAAAATTCTCAAATCTGTTCTTATGAAGGCCGGATTTACAGAGGACCAATTAGATAGCGTTTGTATCACCTTTGATAAATTAGATAAAGTTTCCAGGGAGGGTGTTATTGCAGAACTTCGTGAAAAGGGTATGAGTGAAGAAAGCATTACGAATTTTGCTGACGTGTTAAGCAGAGGTCCCCTTGAATTAAGTCAGTTAAAAGAAATGTCAGATGATCTAGAGACAATTGAGACAATGGAGAAGATTATTGCTAGTGCTAAGGAGCTTTCTGGCGGTGCATATGATATTGTATTTGATTTATCTTTGGTTCGTGGACAAGGATATTATACGGGCAGTGTTTTTGAGATTGAGAGTACCAAGTTTAGAGGAGCAATTGGTGGCGGTGGCAGATATGATAATCTAATTGGCAAGTTCACCGGAGAAGCGGTACCTGCAGTTGGATTTAGTATCGGATTTGAACGTATCTTTTCTATTCTTTCTGAATCTCAGTTCGAGATTCCGGATAGTAAAAAGAAGGTGGCACTACTTTATCAAGCTGAGGATTTTGTTCAGGCAATGCAGAAGGCGAACGTACTTCGTGGCGAGTATGACGTGGTGATGTATGAAAAACCAAAGAAGGTCGGTAAATTCTTAAATCGTTTAACAGAGTATGATTTTTATGGTTATTTGATCTATGGGGAAGCAGAGGAAGTTTCTGCGTTATCAAAAGAATAACTTTATATATGATATTTGCAGAATCATCATAAAAGGAGCAATACATGGTACGGTTAACGTCTCATGTATTGCTCCTTTTTTTCTTTCAAAGGAAATTGCAAACTAAGAAAGAAGACCCTCCAGGGGATGATCGCTTTCCGCTTCGTTATATGCGCTTAACCAATTAGGAGCAATGCTTTAATATCAGTGAGGGATTGATTGGGTAGATTATAAGACTAATGTGTGATTGAGAAGTTTCTCAATAATCACTTCTGGTCTTGTAGTAATATACTTACTGACTTCCTTTGCGGCATCGGTACCATTTTCCATAGCATAACTGTGGTGAACGAGGGTAAGCATACTGAGGTCATTATGATGATCTCCAAAAGCCATCGCTTCGGAGGGGTTGATGCTTAACTTATCTAGTAAGGCAGCGACTCCGTTGCCTTTCGTGCTTTCTTTTGAGGTGAGATCAATCCATTCGAAACCAGACAAAGCACATGAGACGATGTCTTGATATTGTGAAAGGAGATTTTCGCCATGCTGATAGGTGATACCTCTTGTGTCACGACCGGATACTTTGACGATATCTTCGTCAATATCTTCAAAACGATCCACTTCTATCATTACATTCTTAACATTATCACGTAAATGATATAAAAAGGATGGATTACCTTTTAGTATATAAGAGGCATGCTGGCCGTCTAGTAAAGCGTCGATTCCTTCAAGGGAAGAAATATGATTGGCAATATTAAGTGCTGTGCTACGCTCAAGTTCATGTTTTGCGATTAGTTCATTTTGATATACCACTATGCCACCGTTAGAAGCAATAAATGCAAGGTCATCTTTTACTTCATGAAAAAGTTTGGTTAGATTGGGGTACTGCCTGCCACTTGCAGCAGCAAAGATTATGCCTTGTTTTTTTAGTTCTTTTATCTGACGGATGATATCTGGAGTTAGCTTGTGCTTTGTATTTTGTAATAAGGTGCCGTCTAGGTCGCTGGCAATAAATCGAATCATCTTATGTCCTTTCTATTCTAAGTTTGGATTACTTTCGAGTTACTATATAATATAAAGTATGTTGAAGCTAATATTCGGATTTGTTTCGCCTCTTGATAGGCTAAACTCCTTCGATTGTAGCAGATAGTGATAAAGTTCGCAATAAGTGAAGCTTTTTATTTATAACAAAGAGGGATATAATGGTACTATATGAAGGAAAGGGGCAGTACAATGAAAGTATTATTTATTGGTGGTACAGGAACTATTAGTATGGCAATTAGTAAGCAGCTTCTGAACCTTGGTCACGAACTCTATTTGATTAATCGTGGCAATCGAAATGATGATTTAATAGGAAATGTTCATTATCTTACAGTGGATATTAATGAGGAGGCTCAGGTTAGGGAGTTGCTCACAGACTTATCTTTTGATGTGGTAGCGGACTTTATTGCATTTGTCCCTAGTCAATTGGAAAGGGATTATCGATTGTTTGCTGGAAGAACGAAGCAATTTATCTTTATTAGCTCTGCTAGTGCATATCAGAAGCCATTATCCGATTATCGTATCAATGAAGGGACACCAGTAGCCAATCCATACTGGGAGTATTCCCGGAATAAGATTGCCTGTGAAGAATATTTGCTAAAACAATATCGGGAGAAACAGTTTCCAATTACCATAGTTAGACCTAGCCACACTTATGATGAACGTTCCATTCCACTTGGTGTGCATGGTAAGCAGGGTAGTTTCAGTGTTGTAAAGCGAATGCTAAAAGGGAAACCGGTTATTATTCATGGAGATGGGACTAGTCTATGGACGATGACGCATAACAGTGATTTTGCCAAAGGATTTATTGGATTGATGGCCAATATACATGCAATCGGACAAACAGTTCAGATTACTTCCGATGAAACGCTTACCTGGAATCAGGTTTATCAGGCAATTGCAAGGCATCTTAATGTTGAGTTCAAACCATATTATGTAAGCTCCCAGTTTTTAGAGGACTGTAGTGACTACGATTTCTTAGGTAGCCTGATTGGCGATAAAGCAAATAGTGTAGTATTTGATAATACGAGATTAAAACAGCTAATTCCTGGATTAGTAATGGAGAAACGGTTTGATACCGGAGTTGCAGAAACGATTGATTATATCATGTCACATAAGGAGTATCAGATTGAAGATGAAGAATTTGATTGTTTTTGTGACCGTTTAATTGAAGCCTTAGAAGATGCTAAGGTAAAGATTATGACGAAAGAAAAGGTTATTAAGGAATGATTGAAAGGGTAGCTCGGATTTTTAATAAAAAAAAGAAAATGAATGAGAGCATTGATGGGTTATCTTATCTTTATGATACGCATATTCATACATCGGAAGCGAGTGCTTGTGGAAAAGCAAGCGGAGCCCAGCAGGCAAGATATTATAAGACAGCAGGTTATACTGGTATCATCGTGACAGATCATTTTTTTAACGGAAATAGTGCAATTCCTGACTATCTACCCTGGCAGAGAAAAGTAGAATTGTTTTTAAAGGGGTATGAAAACGCAAAAGAAGCAGGAGATAGAATTGGGCTGGATGTTTTTTTGGGTTGGGAAGCGTCTTTTAATGCGACAGAATTTTTAGTATATGGACTTGATAAAGACTGGCTACTATCTCATCCTGATATACTCGACTGGTCAGTGGAGGAACACTATAAGAGAATAAAGGCTGACGGAGGCTTTTTAGTTCATGCGCATCCTTTCAGAGAGGCCAGTTATATTAAGGAAGTTCGTTTGTTCCCGGAATATGTGGATGCAGTGGAAGCGATTAATCTGGCCAATGAGAGGCTAAATCCATTGTTTAATACAAAAGCGATTGCCTATGCCAAAGAACATGGATTACCAATGACGGAAGGATCTGACAACCATTGTTACACGCATGATCGCGGAGGAATGGTATTTGATAGACGGTTATCCTCTATTGAAGAGTATATCACCTTGGTAGAAAAGAAAGAAGGTTACCGGTTGATGAATCATAATATATTAGAGTAAAGATAGGAGTTATAATAAGTGGAGAATATACTAATCAGTACCTGCCTTCTTGGAATTGCCTGTCGGTATGATGGAAAAGAGATGGGGATTGACGCTGTCGATGAGTTAAAACACTATGCCCATTTGATTCCGGTTTGTCCTGAAGTCTATGGAGGATTAACGACACCGAGAGTTCCAGCTGAACGAGTTGGAGATAGAATTATAACGGCAAATGGAGTTGATGTGACTAACGAATATGTTCAGGGTGCGACTATGATGATGAAGTTAGCAAAAACCTTTCATTGTCGATATGCATTATTAAAGGAAAAGAGTCCCTCCTGTGGGTATGGATTAATCTATGATGGTACGTTTACCAATACATTGACCGAAGGAGAAGGGGTCTTTGCTTCGATGCTTGCGAAAGAGGGTATTCAGGTTTATGGAGAGAGTCAGATTGACGAACTTAAGAAGTTGTTAATGAAAAAATAGAAAAAGCTGTAATAAATGTAGTTATAAAGGATATGCTCCCTCTTAGGTAGACAAGCAAATAATAATACTTGTTTACCTAGGAGGGAGCATTTTTCATTAGTTACTACGGTTATTAATTACCATTAACCGAAGTAACTGCTTCGCAGGTTAAGTTCATTCCTAGCTTTTTAAAGACTTTGATATCCACGCTTGATAACATTACCGAAGTATGCACCTGGCAGCCGTTCAGTTTTGGTAGCTGTTCTAAGGCTAACTGAGCGTTAGTATCGGTAGCAGCGCTAATACTTAGTGCAATTAACACCTCATCTGAGTGAAGTCTAGGATTTTTACTTCCAAGGTAAGAGGTCTTTAAGGTCTGAATTGGCTCAATTGCAGATGGAGCAATTACATGAACCTCATCCTTAATATCACCAAGTGCTTTTAAAGCATTTAATAATAAGGCAGCACTGGCTCCAAGCAGACTTCCGGTTTTACCTGTTATAATGCGGCCATCAGGAAGTTCAAGAGCAGCTGCTGGGCATTTACGTTCTTCGTTGACTTCTTTGGCAATCTTGGCAACCGTACGATAATCTGGATTAATCTTTGCCTGTTCCATAATTAATTTGATTTTATATACTTCAGATGGGTTACTTTTTTCCTGAAGAACATTTACACGGGTCTGATAATAACGTCTGATGATTTCCTGTTTGGATGCTTCGCATACGGCATCATCATCAAAAATACAGTTTCCCGCCATATTTACACCCATGTCAGTAGGCGACTTATATGGACTTTCTCCATAAATACGTTCAAAAATAGCGTTTAATACAGGGAAGATCTCAACATCACGGTTGTAGTTTACGGTAGTTTTCCCGTAAGCTTCTAGATGGAAGGGGTCAATCATATTCACATCATTTAAATCTGCAGTTGCAGCTTCATAAGCTAGATTTACAGGATGTTTAAGTGGAATGTTCCAGATAGGGAAAGTTTCAAATTTGGCATAGCCGGCTATCACTCCACGTTGGTGCTCATGATAAAGCTGGGAAAGACAGGTTGCCATTTTTCCACTTCCAGGTCCCGGTGCAGTAATAATAACGAGTGGTTTCGTAGTTTTAATATAATCATTTTTCCCATATCCTTGATCGCTAACAATTAAGGAAACATTGCTTGGATAGCCTTCAATAATATAGTGATAATACACTACAATTCCTTGCTTTTCTAATTTTTCTCTAAACTGATTGGCGGCTTTTTGGCCATTATACTGAGTAATAACGACGCTACCTACAAAAAGTCCTTTTCCGGTAAATTCATCTATCAGACGAATAACATCCATATCATAGGTAATTCCAAGATCACCACGAATCTTATTATTTTCAATGTCAGTAGCACTGATGGCAATTACGATTTCAGCTTGATCTTTTAACTGTAAGAGCATGTTCAGCTTACTGTCAGGAGCAAATCCTGGAAGAACACGGGAGGCATGGTAATCGTCAAAGAGCTTTCCTCCAAATTCAAGGTACAGCTTGTCGCCAAACTGGCTGATTCGATCTTTAATGTGTGCTGACTGCATGGTAAGGTATTTTTGATTGTCAAATCCTATCTTCATAGTGAGTTCAGGCCTTTCTTTTTATTCAATGGTTGTATCTTATCAAAGAGTTGTTTGAGGTTAGTTTGTATCACAATTCCATAACTGACAAATTAGTATACTACCAAATGGTAGCTCGAATGTAATAGGATGTCAGATGCTCACGAATTCATATGGAACTCTTACTAGCATAGTAAGAACGAAACCAGAGCACAAGTACACAGAGAAGTACTTGAATATCTTATGTAGGAAATGGTAATTACAATTAAGCAAAACTAACATAATGATTATTGTAGTACAAAAAAACAAGATTGGAAAGAGATAATTTTATAAAATTACGAATAGTTTTAAAAGAGTGGAATAGAATGGATACAGGCTATCGAAAATGCTGCGAAATGAGGAATCGATACTGTGGAATCTATAAAGTATAGAAAGATCAAAAAATATGGAAAAGCTATGTTTGGTTCCTCAGGATGGGTGACCCTATTTATTGTGTCTCAGTTACTTATCTCATTTGTATTTATGTGGCATCGACTAACAACTGATTATAGTTTTACCAAACGCTTTGTCGATTTATTCACCCCACTGATAGATAAGTATCCTATATTTATGCCGTTAAATGAAGAGACAATACGTGCACTAGCAGAAGTTATCCTACCTTTTACAACGCCGACCTTATTAATTACTGGAATTCTTGTAATGGGTGTCTTTATATTAAGAATAAGAAAAAAAGAAAAAAAGCCAATAAGAAAAATAACTGTTTATCAGATTCTTCAGTTAATAATGATAGGAATTGGGATTAATTTATTGCTTACGATTTGTATGGAATTGGTCCCAAAATCTTTGCTTGAGACTCACAGTTTATTTACTACTTCATTAGCAAAGAAGGATTCCTTCCTGATTACTTTACTTACTGTGGGAGTGGTTGGACCTATTACAGAGGAGATAATCTTCCGTTATGGAGTGCAGACTAATCTTAGTGCGCTTAATGTAAAATTGGCGATAATTATGCAAGCTATAATGTTTGGAATGATGCATGGCAATATCGTTCAGTCAGCTTATGGAATTATTCTAGGACTTTTGTTTGGTTATTGTTTCTATCAGACAAAGAATCTGCTGATACCGATAATCTTACACATCGCTATTAACAGTTCCTCCGTGTTAATTCTACATCTTAGTAATTCTTATTGGGATTTTTTGATTTTACTATTCGTAGCTGGATGCTTGGGCTATATTGTAAAGATAGTGAAGAGGATATAAAAGATAGTGAAGAACTAAGAGTGAAGAGCATGAAAAGATAGTGAAGAACGAAGAGTGAAGAGCCTGAAAAGATGGTGAAGAGCCTGAAAAGATAGTGAAGAACGAAGAGTGAAGGGCCTATAAATGATAGTGAAGAAAGAAGAGGAGTGTGTAAAATATAGGTTTTGTCAAGATTATTTTAGAAAGTGGGGGACCTACTTTTGGGACATCTTTTCTTTAGTAGATGTCTTGATTTTTGTTTCTGATGCGATGTGGTGAATCCACACACTGTCTATGGAGTAAAGCTTTTTATATAATGAGAATTATAGCTTAGTGGCATAGGGGGGTGTTGATTTTGAATACACAGGAAGAATCGTTGTATGATGATTCTTTGTTTTTTTCTTTGGTGGAAGGATGAACTATAAAGAGTTATAATATTTTTTACAAGCAATTTAATATATCTAATTGGTTGCATGCTATGTAAGGCGGTATTAAGTGTTTACAATTAGATAAATGAAATATACTAATGCCTATTTTATGAAAAGGAGAATTACATATGAAAGTTCTAATTGTTGTTGATATGCAAAATGATTTTATTGATGGTTCTTTGGGTACTAAGGAAGCGATAGAAATCGTTAAAAAGGTAAAAGAAAAAATAGAGACTTATATCAAGGAAGGTAATGCAGTTATTTTTACGAGAGATACTCATTATGATGATTATCTGACAACACGAGAAGGGTTTAATTTGCCAATAAAACATTGCATTAAAGATACAAATGGTTGGCAAATTTCATCTGAGTTTGATACGTCTGATTGTATTGTTTTTGATAAAAATACATTTGGTTCAATCGAATTAATGGAATATGTTTCAAACCATTTTCCTGATGCAGATTTTGAGTTAATTGGGCTATGTACGGATATCTGCGTAATCACAAATACGTTGCTAATTAAGGCTGGGTTGCCGGAAGCAAATATTAGCGTAGATGCTTCTTGTTGTGCTGGTGTCACAGTAGAAAGTCATAACAATGCACTTAATGCCATGAAGATGTGCCAAATAAATATTATTGGAGAGTAGTTTATTATAATTCGTATAAAATATGTAAGACACTTTCAGGCAGGGGGATGCCCAAAAGTGTCAAAAGGGGAGGATAAGTATTTAATTTTTCTTTCGTGCATTGCTTAAAATAATTTGGAGGGGGGATCCAATTATTTTAAGAGCATACGCTGTTTGTATCTAGTCAATAAAGCAAAAACTTTGTTTATTAACTGTTAATAGTATGTCATCATTTTTTTTTCTTATACATATTAAATAAAAAAATATCAAAAATGTTTGGATAATAGCAGACAAGCATAAAAACTCATTGCGAAACTCTATCACCCTGTGCTATACTGTTACATGCTAGTAACAGATAGCAAAAAATATGACATGAAAAGTAGAAGAAATCAATGTCTCTAGTTTTGAAAGGACGTGTATTATGAGTTTATTAACTGATTGGAGAGATCGCGCTTATTCCAAAGATATGAATGATAAAGAAGGGCAATTATTCTGGGCCAATTATTTTAATTTGGAAAAGGGAATCTATGAACAGTTATTATCCGATCCAACCAATGTTGTAAAAGGCACTGTAAAAGAATTAGCCGAAAAATACGGGCTAGAACTTCAATATATGGTAGGATTTTTAGATGGAATCAATGATAGCTTAACTCAGCCAAATCCAATTGAAGAAATGGATGAAAATACGGAAGTTAATCTTGGTTTTGACTTAAAAACATTATACTACAATATGGTTGCTGCACAGGCAGACTGGCTATATGAACTTCCTGAGTGGGATAATTTGCTTTCCGAAGACGAAAGAAAAATGCTATATAAAAAGCAGAAATTATCAACCACTGTAGTAAAAGACAAAAAAGTAGGCCGCAACGACCCATGTCCATGCGGAAGTGGTAAGAAATACAAACATTGCTGTGGTGCAAACTAAGCAATATAATAAATACAAGTAACTACAAGACAAAGCAGGAGCCCCTCCTGCTTTTCTCAATAAATTCGGTGATAATAAAAATTCCAATCCAAAAACCAAGTTTTTTAAGGTCACTTCGTTCATTACTTTTATAGTCACTTCGTTCTTCACTATCTTTTAAAGTCACTTCGTTCTTCACGTTTTAAGTTCTTTTCCGTTCTTCACTCTTCACTCTTAGTTCTTCACTATCTTTTTATATGCTCTTAGTTCTTCACTATCTTTTAAAGGCTCTTCGCTCTTCACTGCCCTTAAAGTGTTCTCGATTCAAGCTCTCCTGTTTTTGTAACAGATATTCTGCATAGTCTCTTAGTTGTGTGGCGTTATAATCGTCTAGCTGCTGATAAACTCCAAAGAATTCGACAATGTTACGGTCC
This sequence comes from Bacillota bacterium, assembly GCA_023434365.1. Lineage (GTDB taxonomy): Bacteria > Bacillota > Clostridia > Lachnospirales > Lachnospiraceae > KM106-2. The sequence goes on from JAEYSV010000023.1 coordinate 51,644, forward strand.
AAGATTTCTCCACCAATTGGTAAGAAAGTATCGGTTACTCCAAGAAGATAGTCACAAGAGACATCAAAATATTTGCTTAACGCAATCAACTTCGCAAACGAGGGCTCATTACGGTTCGATTCGTAATTCGAGATAGCGGTTGGTTTGAGATCTATTATCCTTGCTAACTCTCCTTGCGTTAATCTAGTTTTTTGCCTGAGTTCTTTTAATCGTTGATGAAATTCCATAGGTACACCGCCTGTTCTTTGTTAGTGCCATTATACTTGGAAGTTCCAAATTATGTCAATTGTATTGCGTAGAAAATAAAGTGTAGCGCAACATTTAGGATTGATAGTGTAATATTTGAATAGGGAGGAAACGCGAGTACAAGCCATAATAAAGCATGTGATACTTGTAATTATATAGTGGTAATATATCAGAATAATAAGTAAATAATTGACATGAAAGGAAAGAAGAGATAAGATTTAAGTAGAAATATATGTTATCTGCACGTAAATATGCAGAGGGTGTATTTTTATAATACGACAATATAATAGATATTGGTGGGAGTATGGAACGACGAAGGCATGATGATTGGAGTTACTTATATACGGAATTATTACACAATGTCGATGAGCTAATTTTATTTTTTGACCGAAGGGGACGCATCATTAAGTGGAATGTTAAAGCAGCAGTGGAACTTGGTTATCAAACCGATCAAATGCGTAGTATCACCGTAAATGATATTTTTCCTAGTGCATTTAGTATTATCGATGAGAAGGTATATGTGAATGGGACATTTGACCGAATGAAACTTATGGCTTATCGATGCATAAAAACATGTTTTTCTGTAGAATTAACGGTGATTGAGCAAGAGGAGGGACCGGTTCAGGGGATGATTCTGGCAAAGAGTACAGAAGAGTTTGATGGACTGAGAACAGAGATAGAAAGATTAAAAAAGCAAACCAAAGAGTATGAGATATCGCAGGATGCCTTTGTCGCCACAGTTACCCATGAGCTACGCACGCCGTTAAATGGTATTATTGGTATGTTAGCTCTTTTAAGTAAGACACAATTAACCGATGAGCAACAGGAATTCGTGGATACCGCCATTAACTGCAGTCACAATATGGAAAGAATGATTAATGATATTTTAGAGTATAGCAAATTAAAAGCTGGAAAGTTAATATTTGACTATCAACCAGTTGATCCAAAGAAGTTATTACAAGAGATTTGGAATCAATATGAAGGAAACATGATTGCAAAGAATCTAAAGTATCATATCTATCTAAGTGAAGATATTCCCACAGTACTGTACGGAGATTCAATGCGGATTGCTCAGGTTGTACATAATCTGTTACATAATGCTGTCAAATTTACTGCAAGTGGTAGTATAGCCCTTGAGGCAACAGTCAGTAAAGTGAAAGAAGATAAAGTAGAGCTTTTTATTGCAGTCGAGGATACTGGAATTGGTATTAGTGAAGCTGGAAAAGAGAAACTATTTCGCAGTTTCAGTCAAGTGGATTCATCGATTACCCGAGAATATGGTGGAAATGGGTTGGGGCTTGCAGTTTCGAAAGAAATTGTAAATCATATGGAAGGTAATATTGGAGTAACAAGTAAAGAGGGACAAGGGAGCTGCTTTTTCTTTACAATATGGCTAAAGCGGGAGCAAGGAACCAAATTGAACGGCATACATGATAAGGAGAGTAGTAGAAACGAATTCAATTATAACAAGGATATGGGTCACTATAAAAATGACCATAACCTTACGATAGATGCGAATTATCTACCAAAAATAGAAGCGAAGTGTAGTATGGATACTGCAAAGATCAAAGAGTCTTTGAATCTATGTTTATCCTTAGAGGCATATGAGAAAGCGGAGCAAATAGTACATAACATAAGAAGCCAGATCAAAGAAGCAAATCCTGAGGTCGCTAAGAAATTACTACGGATGGAACTAGCTCTGCGAAGAGCAGACAGACAGTCAGCGTTAAATGTTTTTGATGATGTAATGTCGTATGAAACATGGTAAAAGCGATGAGGGGGAGGTGCTTTGTGGAATACCATGCATGCAATATATTAATAATAGATGATTTGGTATCTAATCTGGTTAAGATTAGTCGTTTACTAACACGGAATGGATATCATGTCAGGCCAGTATTGACCGTAACGCAGGCTCTACAAGCAATCGAGAAAAAACAACCGGATTTGATTTTACTAGATATTACTATGCCAGAAATGTCTGGATTTGAGTTTTGTCTAAGAATAAAAGATAATGTGCTAACGAAGAACATACCAATTATTTTTATAACAGCTGATTCATCAGTAAAATATAAACGTATGGCCTATGAATTCGGAGCTACAGATTACATTACCCGACCATTTGATAGGGAAGAACTACTTGCTAAGATAAAGTTATATTTATCCCTATATACCAATCAGGAAAGTATACGTAAGCATAATGAGCATTACCGTATTTTGTTGCAGCAACAACAAGAAATTACAGAAGCCAGATCGGAATCGGTTTTTGAAGCCCTACAAGAAATTATGAACTATTACCCTTATGAGGATACAGACCACATGAAACGGGTTGGAGAGAATGCAGGCATTTTAGCAAACGCATTACAATTAACGGATCGTTATAAGGCACAGATTGATGATAACTTTATTCAGAATATCAAATGGGCAGCCCCACTACATGATATCGGAAAACTGTTAGTGGAGGATAGTATCATGTCAAAGAAGGGGAGGCTTACACAACTGGAGAATGAACAACTAAGGCAACATCCTATCTTAGGAAATAATATGATTTACGATTTATGGATAAAGGACACCCAGAATTCGGTACTTGCCATGATTAGGATGGTAGTTAAATATCATCATGAAAAATATAATGGGCAGGGATATCCCTATGGGATAGCTAATAGAGAAATTCCACTAGCAGCAAGAATTGTCTCTGTAGTAGATTGTTATGATATGATACAGAGTCATACTTATGAGGATTTATCGGCACTTAATTATGAGGCAGTTTCCTATATTAAATCACAGCAGGGGCAAAGTTTTGATCCGGACATTGTTGAGGTGTTTTGCAAAGTGGTTAATCGCTTTATATCTTAAGGTAAATACTCTAGCGAAGATATAAGTCTATATAGAGATGACAAGGGAGAAAGTTAGCTTAGAATGGAGGAGTTAAGTTGAGGTACAAAAATCATATTAAGAAGAAAAGAAGCTATATTAGTATTGTCTTACTCATGTTTGGAAGTGTCATAGGGGGATTATTATTAGGCATTGCAGTGATTTATGCTAACGGTTCGAAGATTACGTTAAGCAATGGGTTACGTATTGAGAAAACATCAAAACAAGCAACGATGGAGCCAATTGTTAAAGCAAGTCAGATGACGTCACAGGCACCTTTGGTACCCGCTACCGTACAGCCGTCGGTAATGCCTTCAGAACCGAATATAATAGAAAGTACAAAACCAACTACAAAGCCAACCCTAGATCCTACTTCAGAGCCATCAAAAAAACCAGAACCGGAGCAAACACCAGATTTACCTCATGTGGAAGTGAAAGAGGTTAAATCTGTATATATTAGCAGTTCCATCGCTAATAATAATAAAAAACTGGATTCGATAATCGAAGTGGCGAACAATACAGAGGTAAATGCGTTTGTATTTGAAGTAAAAGATGAATCTGGCTATTTGTTTTATGACCTGGATGTAGATAAAGCAAAAGAGATTGGGGCTGTGAAAGCGGATTCGAAGAGTCCAGCGAAATTACTAGAAAAAGTAAAAGCGCATGATATTTATACGATAGCTCGTATCGTTGTGTTTAAAGATCCTATCCTAGCAAAAAGCAATAAAGATTATGCAATCCAAGATAAGAACAAGGCGGTAATCAAAGATAAAGGGGAAGCCTGGGTGAACCCTTACAATGAAGCTGTCTGGGATTATGAACTGTCTATTATAAAGGCAGCTGTTGCAGCAGGTTTTGATGAAGTGCAGTTAGATTATGTTCGCTTTAATACAAATAGTGTATTTAATAAAGCGGTGTATGGAGATTCCAACGCAACTAAGACGGAGGTCATTCTTGATTTTACCAAGAAAGTAAAAGAGGCGATATCACCTCTTGGCGGTTATCTGAGTATGATGACTTATGGTACAGTAATGAGTAGTGATTATGATGCGCTTCACTTTGGTCAGGATTTTACAAAGCTAGCTTCGGTGCTTGATTATATTTGTCCAATGGTATATCCAAGTAGCTATCATTCGGGTTCTTTTAGTAAAAAAGTACCGGATCAGCATCCATATGATGTAGTATATGGCGCATGTGGTTATGCTAAGAAGGCAGTGAATCCTAACGATACAAAGAATGCAATTGTAAGACCTTGGTTACAGGGCTTTACAGCAACTGGGGTAGCAGGTCACCAGACATATGGGGCAAAGCAGGTGCAGGAACAAATAAAAGCGGTATATGATATTGGATATACTTCGTATGGGGTCTGGGGTCCTAGTGGCAACTATACTGACGAGTGGTTTAAAAAATAATCTCAAAATAAGGTTGACAATTATTAAATTTTGTAGTATAAATAAAACATACAAAACATAGCGACATTATAGGAATTAGAAAAAGGAGAGTCACATGAAAGTTTCAACAAAAGGCAGGTATGGGTTACGTGCACTGGTAGACTTGACAGTACACTCCAATGAAGGTCATGTTTCTCTTGTAAGCATAGCTGGAAGGCAGAGTATCTCTTTAAACTATTTGGAACAGGTATTTGCTTCGCTTCGAAAAGCCGGGATTGTTAAGAGTATTAAAGGATCCCAAGGAGGCTACGAGTTGGCGAGACCTGCGAACGAGATAAAAGTTGAAGAAATTATTCAAATACTCGAAGGAGATTATGCAATTGTAGACGAGACCATATACGATGATTCAGAGCATGATTATATTCGTTTAGCTGTGAAAAAGTTAGTTTGGGATCGCATCAATGTACAGGTAAAAGACCTACTAACTTCTACAACATTAGAAGATTTGGCTCAGGAATATCAGAGGTTAAACGGAACGCAGATAGATATGTATTTTATTTAACCAATGAAGAAAGTCCTCCACTTCTTAAGAGGGAGTTAGAGACTTGTTAGTATTGGTAGTTGTGTAATCGAAGTCATAAGAAGACTTCGATTACATTAAACAATTAATTCATAGTAAACATATAAGATAAGAGTGGTTTAAGAAGCTTACTTGGGATAATAAAAATCCTTCAAGTGTAGATAATACTATTGGTAGTAAAAGCTAATATGTTCGTGCAAATGCATATGGTTGAAAATAATATAACATGAAAGGAAAGATGATTATGGGAAATGTTGCAAAAAAAATAACAGATTTAATTGGAAATACTCCACTTTTGGAGCTAGGAAACTATGGAGAGCAGAGAGAACTAAAAGCTAATATTCTAGCAAAATTAGAATACTTTAATCCACTTGGTAGTGTAAAAGACAGAGTGGCATATGCCATGATTGAAGAGGGAATAAAACAGGGAAAGATTAATTCTGATACTACATTAATTGAACCAACTAGTGGGAACACTGGAATAGGGCTTGCATTCGTAGCAGCGAGCAAAGGATTAAAATTAATTCTTACTATGCCAGAGACAATGAGTATTGAACGCCGTAAAATTGTTGCAGCATTAGGTGCTGAGGTAGTCTTAACACCAGGATCAGAAGGTATGAAAGGTGCTATTGCGAAAGCAGAACAGCTTAAAGAAGAGCTTGGTAATGCAGTTGTATTACAGCAGTTTGAAAACATCGCCAATCCTAAGGCGCATAGAGAAACTACAGCACAAGAAATCATTCGTGATACAGATGGTAAAGTTGATATCTTTGTTGCAGGTGTTGGTACCGGTGGAACGATTACTGGCAATGGAGAAGTGTTAAAACAATATAATAAAGACATTAAGATTGTGGCAGTGGAACCAAGTGCCTCTCCAGTATTAAGTGGAGGAAAACCAGGACCTCATAAAATTCAGGGAATCGGAGCAGGATTTATTCCAGGCGTTATGAATACTGGAATTGTAGATGAGATTATTCAAGTAGACAATGAAGATGCATTTGAAGCAAGTAGAGCAGTGGCAAAACTAGAAGGACTCTTTGTAGGAATTTCCTCTGGAGCAGCATTACATGCAGCAACTGTATTAGCAAAACGTCCAGAAAACGCAGGAAAGAATATAGTAGTATTACTTCCTGATACAGGGGAACGATACTTAAGTACAACGTTATTTGAAGCATAGAAAAGATTAAAAAGCAGTTATATCATCTTAGAGAGGTGATTTAACTGCTTTTTTGCTGTATGAATATTCCCAAAGAGACTGGCTTCATAAACTAACCACTTATAGAAGTGTGAGTATTCTCTGATAAAGATAAATAATATTAAGTTAATGCAAAAATATACTATACCGAATGAAATAAATATGGTAATATGATAACGAAAAAGATTTATAAAGGTGTTTAATAAAAGAGCTTGATGAAAGAACGTAGCATTGAGTCTGTGGGGGACTCAAGAGATGTCCGAATAGAATTATTAATTGGAATATATAAAACAATTAGTTTAATAAAAGACATTTACAAAAGTAAAAATATTACGTGTCGAAGGTAAAATATATCCGTTCCTTTGAGATTCGTTATCCTCTATGATATGAATATGCAAGGTAACTCGCTAACAATAATTTTAAGGAGGATATGATCTATGAAAAAAAGAGTATTGGGGATCTTATTAACTGTTGTGCTTGTCATTACGTTATTTGTTGGTTGCGGTAACAACAACAACAACACACCATCAAATGGTGACCCATCAGCACCTGCTGATTCTAAAGCACCAGCCAATTCGGACACCCCTGCACAGGATGTAGAATTAACAATGTGGACGATTGCAACTGAAAGTGATGCTTTCCATCAACCATATTTGAAAGCAATCGCTGATTTCGAAGCAGCACATCCTGGTGTAACAATTAAGATGGAAACATTCGAAAACGAAGCTTACAAGACTAAAATTAAGGCTGCTGTAGCAGCAAACGAACTGCCAGATGTTTTCTTTACCTGGGCAGGTGGATTCTCTGAATCATTTGTAGAGTCTGGCAAAGTTCTTAGCTTAGACGATTACTATGCTCCATATAAAGATTCTATTTCTATGGCTGCGTTAAGTAACGATGTTTATGATGGCAAATTATATGGTTCCGTTACATGTACTCCAGTATCTGTAATGTGGTACAATCAGGCTATCTTTGATGCAAATGGTGTGAAAGTTCCAACTAATATTGCTGAATTAAAAGATGCTTGTCAGAAATTAAAAGCAGCAGGAATTACTCCTATTGCATCTAGTGCAAAAGATACTTGGGTATTAGCTATGTTACATGATGGTTTAACTTTAAAATCTGCTGGTGCAGATAAAGTTGTTAAAGCATTGAAAAAACAAGGTCAGTCTTACAATGATCCTGACTTCTTAGCATCTGCTACTGCTTTAAAAGAATTAGTAGATATGGGCGCTTTCATTGATGGTGCTACAGGATTATCCAATGACGAAGCAAGTGCTAGTTTCTATGCGGAACAAGCAGCTATGTATTTTACTGGAAGCTGGATGGGCGGATCTATTGTAACAGATGCAGCACCAGAAGCTCTTGCTAATTTCTCAGTTGCTCCTATCCCAGTTATTAATGATGCTAACGCAGCTCTTACTGATTTTATGGGTGGTGGTTCTGATACTTTAATGGTAGCAAAATCTACAAAAAATCCTGATTTAGCAGCAGCTGCAGCATTTGAAATCACAAAAGGTGTTTCCAAATACGCTTTCTTAAGTGGTGCTGGAATCCCAGCTTGGAACGTTGATTATGAAGCTAATGATGTTCCAGCTCTTAGTAAAAAAGTTGCTGATTACGCAACAGGTGCAACTTCCTTCACATTATGGTTTGATACATTAATGAGCGCGGATGATGCTGGTGAATATTTATCCTTATTACAGCAACTCTTTACAGGAGATGTTACTCCAGAAGATTTTGTAAAAGGTATGGATGCTCAATTAAGCAAATAGTAAGAGAAATTGCTTACATAATTGTGCTTTAAACGCTCTGATGGTATTACTTTATGAGCAAGTAACAAAGCGGATGTTATGAATTCGTTTTGATCGTAACGTGTAAATGAAAGGAAACGTCCAAACGTAAACTGGATATTGTTGTGTTTGGAACGTTTCCTTTTTTATAATAATCAGATAGTCTTTTGACCTAGTTGGGATTGTAAGGCTTATCTGTGTTTGACAAGGGGAAACAATATGAAACGAGTTAGACAGAATAAATTGGCCATTATCGTATTTCTGCTTCCTGCAACAGTATTATTCTTTGCCATAATTATTCTTCCAATTGCTATGTCAGCATATTATAGTTTGCTAGATTGGAATGGAATCACAGATCACACGTTTGTAGGAATTGATAATTATAAAGAGCTATTTACCAGTACTACGGCTGGTTTTCCAAAAACTGTGGTAAATGCATTTATGTTTGCAGCCTTATCGGTTTTTATACAACTTCCAATTGCTTTATTTCTAGCTCTTGCACTTGGAAGGGGAATTAAAGGAGAACGATTCTTTTTGAGTGTGTTCTTTATTCCTGTTCTGCTTTCTACTACCGTAATTGGTCAGTTATGGTCAAAAATGTACAATCCTCAGTACGGAATCATTAATACCATGTTAAGGAGTGTGGGACTTGATACTTGGTGCCATACTTGGTTAGGTGATAAGCAATTTGCTTTAATCGCCTGCTTTATCCCTATGCTTTGGCAATATGTAGGCTATCATATGTTATTAATGTACGCAGGTATTAAAAGTTTACCTACGGATGTTATAGAAGCAGCTAAAATTGATGGTGCAAGTAATTGGCAGTTATCAAGATATGTTACAATTCCAATGATAAAACCTGTGCTTCGCCTTTGTGTTATCTTTGCTGTAACGGGATCGTTAAAAGCATTTGACCTAATCTATGTCTTAACGAATGGAGGGCCTTCGCATGCAAGTGAAATGCCTAGTACTCTGATGATAAAAATGATCTTTGATAGAAGTCGATATGGATTTGGTAGTGCAATTGCAGTAATGATTATATTCCTTTGCTTCTTCTTTGCTATATTGATTAAGAAGATAATAAGAACGGAGGCAAACTAATGGGCAGAAAAGTGAGAAAATCAGTTACCTATTTTATCTTGTCATTTTGGGCTATTATAAACCTTTTTCCAATTTACTGGATGTTTACCTTCTCATTAAAAGAAAACGCAGAGATATTTGGAAAGAATGTTATTGGTTTACCACAGAAATGGCTTTGGGAGAACTATTCGGAGGCACTTGGTACAGGAAATATGACACTATACTTTTTGAACAGTGCGATTGTAACGTTTATAACCATCGCATTAACCACGGTGTGTGCATTAATGGCTACTTATGCACTATCTAGGATGGAGTGGAAGGGTAGAAAAACGTTAAACAATGTCTTTATGTTAGGGTTAACCGTACCAATTCATGCAGCGATTCTACCAGTCTTCCTTATTTTAAGTAAATTAAAGATGACCAATTCGTATCAGGCATTAATTGTGCCTTATACTGCTTTTGCGCTTGCGATGGCAATTATGATCTGCCAGAGTTTTATAGAAAATATACCACGTGAACTTGAGGAAGCAGCATGTATTGATGGCTGTGGTGTGTTTAGAATTTTTACCAAGATTATATTACCTTTAATGAAACCGGCACTGTCTACAATTTCAATTTTTACCTTCTTAAGTGCATGGAATGAGTTGATGTTTGCTGTAATTTTTATTGGAGAGTCCAGATACCGTACATTGACGGTTGGTATCCAGACATTGTCTGGTTCATATACAACGAAATGGGGACCAATCGGTGCAGCACTATGTATTGCAACGTTCCCAACACTCATCATTTACAGTTTTATGAGTAAGAAAATTCAGGCTAGTCTTATGGCAGGTGCCATAAAAGGTTAAAGGAGGACAACAAGGTGAAGGAACATTCTTATTACAGACAAAAAGCAATCGCATTAGTTGACCAGATGACGGTGGAAGAGCAGGCTAGTCAGCTTACTTATCAATCACCGGCAATCAAACGGCTGAATGTGCCAGCATATAACTGGTGGAATGAAGCATTGCATGGAGTAGCCAGAGCCGGTACAGCAACTGGTTTTCCTCAGGCAATTGCGATGGCAGCTACGTTTGATGATGAATTATTAGGTGAAGTTGCTGATGCGATTGCGACAGAAGGACGAGCTAAGTTTAATGCATATTCAAAGCAAGAGGACCGCGATATCTATAAAGGTCTGACGTTTTGGTCGCCAAATATTAATATATTCCGCGATCCTAGATGGGGCAGGGGCCATGAAACTTATGGAGAGGACCCTTTTCTTACTGCAACCCTAGGAAAATCGTTTATCAAGGCACTGCAGGGTGATGGGGAATATATGAAAGCGGCAGCATGTGCAAAGCATTATGCGGTGCATAGTGGTCCAGAATCGTTACGTCATGAATTTGATGCGGTTGTAAGTTTAAAGGATTTATGGGAAACTTACCTTCCGGCATTCGAAGAATGCGTTACTGAAGCCAATGTTGAATCTGTAATGGGAGCGTATAATCGCACCAATGGGGAACCTTGTAATGGAAGTTATCTACTACTTCGTGATATTTTACGAGGTAAATGGGAATTTAAAGGACATGTCGTATCAGACTGTTGGGCAATCAAAGATTTTCATACCGGACATAATGTGACACAGACACCAACCCAGTCTGTTGCATTAGCAATCGATGCAGGCTGTGATTTAAACTGTGGCAATATGTATCTGTACCTTCTAAAAGCGATGCAGGAAGGATTGGTAAAGAAAGAGCAGATCAGAGAAGCTGCCGTTCGTTTGTTTACGACAAGATTTAAACTTGGACTTATGGAAGAAACAGAATATGATTCGATTCCATATGAAAAAGTAGAATGTAAGGATCATATAGAATTATCAGTTGATGTTGCCAGAAAAGGTATTGTATTGTTAAAAAATGATGGTATTTTGCCTATTAATAAAGAAACAGTCAAAACCGTTGGGGTAATCGGACCAAATGCTAACTCCAGATTAGCATTAAAAGGCAATTATTATGGTACTTCTTCAAAATATATTACCTTCTTAGAAGGTATTCAAAACGAAGTAGGAGAGGATGTTCGGGTGCTTTACTCGGAAGGCTGTCAGTTAGTAAAAGACCGTACAGAACCTCTTGCTTATGCTAATGATCGTGAATCGGAAGCATTAATTGTTGCCGAGCATAGTGATATTGTCTTTCTATTCCTTGGTCTTGATGAAACCATCGAAGGAGAAGAAGGAGATGAAGGCAATGCCTATGCCTCTGGGGATAAACCAAATCTTGAGTTACCTGATGTACAATTGCGATTGCTAGAGAAACTAGTGGCTACAGGTAAGCCAATTGTGCTCGGAATGGCATCTGGTAGCTGCATGAATTTGACGTATGCCAATGATAATTGCGCAGCAATCTTACAGGCCTGGTATCCAGGACCATTTGGAGGTAAAGCATACGCAGATATTTTATTTGGTAATTGTTCACCATCCGGTAAACTTCCGGTAACTTTTTATTCTTCGACAAAAGAGTTGCCTGAATTTACGGACTATACAATGAAAGGTCGGACATATCGTTATCTTGATCACCAGCCACTTTATCCGTTTGGTTATGGATTAACTTATGGAGATATTGTATGTACTGATTTGGTGTCAGAAAGCCCACTAACTGAGGGGGAAGATTTAAAGGTGATTGTAACGGTAGAAAATAGAGGAGAGATCGCTTGCGAGGACGTCATTCAACTGTATCTTAAGAATACAGGCTCTATACTTGCAGTACCGAATGCCGCTCTTTGTGCGTTTAAACGGGTTACCCTACAACCTAAGGAAGCCATTCAATTATCTATGACTATTGAATGGAAGAGATTTCTTACTGTAAACAATGAAGGAGAACGAATTCTTGATAGTAGTCAGTTTGAACTTTATGCGGGCAACTCCCAGCCTGACTTACGTAGCGTAGAATTGACAGGAAAACAACCAAAGAAGTTATTATTAATAGTAAAATAATGCAAGCATTTTATAGCATAGTATGCTATAATAACAATATAGATTTATAAAAGTCTTTACTAAAAGTGGTTTACTTTAATTTTGGTCGAAAATTATCGGCTAAGAGGCAACGATTATTACAGAAGGGATATGGAAGCAGGATGAAAAAATACTTTATGTCTATGACTTTACAACGTAAAGTAAGACTTATGTTTTTGTATATGATGTTAGTCTGTATCCTTTTCTGTTTTACATTGTTCTATATTATTTTAGAAAGTAGGATGGAGACTAGCTCCATTGAAAAAGATAATAATAATCGTGTAGCGATTACCAATAACTATAGAATCGCAATGGATAATCTGAATAGTATCAGCCGACTGATTATGGTGAATAATCACGTGACGGAGTTCTTAACTGTAGATAATGTCACTGCTACAAAGGTAAAGAAGGCCGTGCAGGGGATCTATAATATCCTGAATACATTTGATGTAAATTATTCGATTACGGTATTACGCCATGATAAACAGTATATCAATACTGGTCCTGGTATTACGTACATTAACAAGAGAGTGATTTTTAGTGATTCATGGTTGACAGAAGTAAGGGCGCAAGAGGGAAAATATATCCTAAAATCAAGAAATGATGCTGCCTTTCGTTCTAATACGGAAGAAATTATCACATTTACGCGTATCATTAATGATGTCAATACACAAAAAGAAATTGGATTACTAGCTATTAATATTCCAACTTCATTTTTTGAACAGACTTATAATGGATTGATTGATAGTAAAAGTCATGTTTCGTTCTATGATAGAGAAGGTGTTGTGATAAGTTGTGATGATCGTGATTTTTTTACCCATCTTGATCTTACAAAAGACATTCCTTTTGGACAAACAATTGCAAAAGGAATTATTAATGAACAGGTAAGTACCTACCAGTGGATTCCGGATAATATTATTCTGACAACGTACTCAGAAGTGAACCTACTTGAAGGACTGACAGGTAGATTAGCCTGGGGGCTATTTGGTGGAGTTTTAATTTTATTAATATTTATGAATCAAATCAATAGCTATTTGTCTAAAAATGTAACCAAACCGATTCAAAAACTGGTGAAAAGTATGGCTCAAGTTCAAAAAGGTTGGTTACACCGAGTGAGCATGAATGTCCCGGATGATGAGATTGGACAGTTAAAAAATAGTTATAATGAGATGTTGATTGAAATCAATCAGCTGATTGAAGAGTTACTTCAAAAGGAAAAGAATCTGCAAAAGGCTGAACTGAATGCGCTTCAAGAGCAGATGAAACCTCATTTTCTATATAATACGCTTGATACCATTCGTTTCCTCTTACTTGATGGAGAGCACGAGAAAGCATATCAAATGATAGAAACACTTGGGAATTTCTATCAGAAATTCCTTAGCAAAGGGAGCATTGATATTCCTATTACTGAGGAAATCAATATAGTAAGAGATTATCTGATGTTACAAAAAAACAGATATGAGGACGTATTTGAGGATGAGTACGATATTCAGGAGGGACTGAATCTACGCGTGCCCCGACTGATTCTACAGCCACTTGTTGAAAATTCAATTTATCATGGATTACGACCAAAAGGGGAAAAAGGAATTATTCGACTATCGGCTTATCAAAAAGACAAAATCTTATACATTAAAATATATGATACTGGAATAGGAATGACAGCAGAGCAAATTCAGATGCTGTTTGACGGAAAAAACTCGAATAGCTTTGGATTTCAGGGCACAATGGAACGTATCAGATACTACTATAAAACAGAGGATGTTTTTGAAATTCGTAGTAATGAAGGGGAATTTTGTGAAGTTGAGCTCAAACTCCCCATAGAGGAGGCAAGTCATGTACCGGGTAATGATTATAGACGATGAAAAGTCCATTCGCAATTTATTAAAATTAACAGTATCGTGGAAAGAATTTGATCTTGAGGTTGTTGGGGAAGCGGCCAGTGGAATTGAAGCAGTGAATAAAATAGATGAGTTAAGACCAGATATCGCTTTTGTTGATATTCGTATGCCGTTTATGAATGGAATAGAATTTGCCAAATTGGCCATTAAACGTTACAAAAGACTGCGTATTATTATACTTACAGCGTTTGATGAGTTCGAGTACGCAAGAGAATGCATTGGGATTGGTGTCTCAGAGTATTTACTTAAGCCAATTGTTAGAACTGATATTCATAAGGCACTTACTCATGTAATAGCACAACTAGATGAAATGGGGCAGGAGGAGGAGGCTGTAACAGAAGAAGTTAGCAGTATTGAAAAAATTCAGGAATATATCCGTAGAAATTATAGTGAGCCAGAGTTGAATCTGACATACATTGCGCAGGAGTTTGGGTTTAATGCCAGTTACTTAAGCCGCCGCTTCAAAGCAGAGTTAGGAATTAACCTAATCGATTTTATTATTCAATGTCGTATGGAGAAGGCAATTGAATGTATGAAAGCAAAGCAGATGATGTATATCACTGCGAAACAGGTAGGAATTCCGGATTCAAACTATTTTGGAAAATGTTTTAAGAAATATACAGGAAAGTCTTATTCTGATATGTTAAAAGAAAATTTATAACAGAACATTTACATGCGCAAAACGAATTATTGAGAGGATAGGAAAATGACTGATAAGAAGCTTACCACGTCAAAGGTAAAAAAACATAATCAACATTTGATTTATAAACTTATCTATGAAGAGAAGGAGATTGCCAGACAGGAGATTGCCACTAAATTGAATTTGAGCCTACCAACGGTTAATCAAAGCTTAAAGGTGCTTATGGAGCGAGGTATCATTGAATATGCCGGTAACTTTCAATCTACCGGAGGCAGAAAAGCACAGGTCATTATTCCCATTAACAATGCAAAAATAGCGGTCGGAGTGGATATCCGTAAAAAGGAAGTACGTATTCTTCTTGTGGATTTGTATGGAACAATACTAGATTATAAGAAGTCTAGTTTGCTTTTTACCGTGGGTGAAGAATATGGAAAGCAATTAAATGGGTTAATAGAAGAGCTGGTAAGCGCGAATAAGATAGAAAAAGAGAGTTTACTAGGGGTAGGAATTTCCTTCCCTGGGGTATTAAATAAGGATTCGAGTCAGTTGCAATATGCGCCATCCCTTGATTTAAATGACTACCCACTTAAAATGCTAACCGAACAGATCGATTATCCATGCGTTATAGAAAATGATGCAAACGCTGGAGCATTTACGGAAATCTGGAATCGTGCTAACAAGGAACCAAGTATCTACATAACAGTAGAAAAGGGAGTTGGCGGATGCATCATCCTTGGAAATGAGATATTAAAGGGAGCAGATAACCGTGCTGGAGAGTTTGGACATATGACCTTATATCCAGGTGGAAGAACTTGTAGTTGTGGGGAAAAGGGTTGTCTTGAAGCATATATTAGTACTGCAAGATTATCTGAGGATTTAAATATTGAACTAGAAGATTTTTTTGCAGGAATCGAACAGGGAAATCAAGAGTATCAGGCTATATGGGAAGATTACTTACACCATTTGTGTCTTGGTATTAATAACATATATACCGCATTTAATACAAAAGTGATATTAGCAGGGCATTTAACTCCTTATCTAGTACCATACCTAAGTGATATTCGTATAAAACTTAAAGAGCTGTATTCCTTTGCAGGGGAAGAGGACGTCACATATCTTCAACTAACCAATTATTATACTAAAGCAATTGCAGTTGGTGCAGCATTACAATGGATTCATAAGTACATTGAAAGCATATAAAAATGACAAGAAAGAAGGTAGTAATCATGAGTTACCCAGTGAAGCAACTAACAGACAGTGCATTTAGAAAGTACGGAAGAGTATTTGAAAAGGATTATGCACTCAACGAAACCATGGAGGTGATGAAGAAAACAGCGATTCCTGAGGATGTAATCTATGTTGCCTCGGTTCCAGAATTAGAAAGCCTTGAAGTCTTTAACACATTACAGGATAGTTTCTTTGGAGGACTACCAATTCAGATAGGTTATTGCAATGGTCATAATCAAAAACTGAATGCCCTGGAATATCATCGTTCTTCAGAACTGAATCTGGCTGTTACTGATATGATTTTGCTAATTGGAAGTCAACAGGATATAACAGACGATTTCCAGTATGACACATCTAAGGTGGAGGCATTTTATGTGCCTGCCGGTACGTTAGTTGAAATGTATGCAACAACCTTACACTATGCACCTTGTGGCGTTGATGGTGCTGGATTTCAATGTATGGTAGTACTTCCAAAAGATACAAATCTTGATTTGGTTACTGTACCAAGTGGTGCCAAGGAAGATAGACTGTTAACAGCCAGAAACAAATGGTTGATTGCACACGAAGAGGCAGGAATTGAAGGTGCCTTTGTAGGATTAGTTGGTGAAAATATTACAGTATAACCACTTAACTTAAGCTAGTTAATCTTAGCAAGAGCCTTAACTCGCGCTGGGATAGAAACAAATATAAATATAAAAGAAAGAAAGAGGAGATCACATGAATAACAGACCAGTAGCAAAAATCGGTATTGTTGCCGTAAGTAGAGATTGTTTTCCTATGACATTATCAGAATCAAGAAGAAAAGCTGTAGTAGCTGAGTACACGAAAAAGTATGGTGACATTTATGAGTGCCCAATCTGTGTAGAAAATGAATTACATATGAGAACGGCTCTTGCTGACATAAGAGAAGCTGGGGTTAATACCTTAGTCATTTACCTTGGTAATTTTGGTCCTGAATCCAGCGAAACATTACTTGCCAAAGAATTTGGCGGTCCAGTTATGTTCGTGGCAGCCGCTGAAGAAACTGGTGACAATCTCATTGGTGGACGTGGCGATGCTTATTGTGGAATGTTAAATGCTAGTTATAACTTAAACCTACGTAATGTAAAAGCGTATATTCCAGAGTATCCAGTTGGCACTGCTTTAGAATGCGCAGATATGATTGCTGAATTTGCTCCTATTGCGAGAGCAATCATTGGATTATCAAACTTAAAAATCATTTCTTTTGGACCAAGACCACAAGATTTCTTAGCATGTAATGCACCAATCAGACAGCTTTATAACTTAGGGGTAGAGATTGAAGAAAACTCCGAATTAGATTTATTTGAAGCATTCAATAAGCATGCTGGCGATGAACGTATTCCAGAAGTAGTAAAGAGTATGGAAGAAGAACTTGGAGAAGGAAATAAAAAACCTGAAATCTTAGCAAAACTTGCGCAGTATGAGCTTACCTTACTTGACTGGGTAGAAGCACATAAAGGCAGCAGAGAATTTGTAACTATAGCAGGAAAATGCTGGCCTGCATTCCAGACTCAGTTTGGATGCGTTCCATGTTACGTAAACAGCCGTTTAACAGAACGTGGTATTCCTGTTTCCTGTGAAGTGGATATCTGGGGTGCATTAAGTGAATACATTGGAACTGTTGTTAGTGAAGATACTGTAACGTTACTTGACATTAACAATACCGTACCATCTGATATGTATGAATCTGATATTAAAGGCAAGTTTAACTATACATTAAAAGATACGTTTATGGGATTCCATTGCGGCAATACAGCAGCAAGCAAATTAAGCTTCTGTGCAATGAAATATCAGATGATCATGGCAAGAAGTCTTCCAGAGGAAGTAACACAGGGTACGTTAGAGGGAGATATTATTCCTGGAGATATTACCTTCTTCCGTTTACAAAGTACAGCAGACGCTAAACTTCAAGCATATATTGCCCAGGGAGAGGTACTTCCTGTAGCTACCCGTTCGTTTGGTGCAATCGGTGTCTTTGCAATCAAAGATATGGGAAGATTCTATCGATATGAGTTAATTCAAAAGAATTACCCACATCATGGCGCAGTTGCCTTTGGTCACTTTGGAAAAGCTTTATTTGAAGTGTTCCGCTATTTTGGAGTGGAGAGTATTGGATTTAATCGTCCGGAAGGAATGTTATATCCTGTAGAAAATCCGTTCAAATAAGTTGTGATGAATTGGGACAAAGGAACAATCTGTTTCTTTGTCCTTCTTTAAAGGACTATTTGCATAATAACAGGAGGAAAAGAGATGCTATATATTGGTATAGATTTGGGGACTTCTGCAGTTAAACTTTTATTAATGAGTGTAGATGGTACCATCGAAAAGATTGTTTCAAAGGAATATCCAATTTACTTTCCACAGCCAGGTTGGTCGGAACAAAACCCTACAGATTGGTGGCAGGCAGTAAAAGAAGGAATTAAAGAATTAACCGTAGACTGTGATAAATCACTGGTAGGAGGCATCAGTTTTGGTGGTCAGATGCATGGTTTAGTCATTCTTGATGAAATGGATGAGGTAATTAGACCAGCCCTACTTTGGAATGACAGTCGTACTTATAAAGAATGTGATTATCTTAATCAAGTAATAGGAACAGATAAATTATCAGAATATACTGGTAATATATCATTTACTGGCTTTACCGCTCCAAAAATTCTATGGGTAAAGAATCAGGAGCCAGAAAACTTTGCACGTATTAACAAGATTATGTTACCAAAAGATTATATTGCTTATCTATTATCAGGGGTTCATTGCACTGATGTATCAGATGCTTCTGGTATGCTTTTATTTGATGTAGCGAACAAATGCTGGTCAAAAGAAATGATTGAAATTTGTGGAATTAAAGAAGAGCAATTAGCGGGTATATATGAGAGCTATGATACCGTAGGCTTTTTAAAAGAGGAACTTGCTAAGGAATTCGGTTTTGGTGACAAGGTTAGAATTGTTGCAGGAGCAGGTGATAATGCTGCAGCTGCAGTTGGAACAGGAACAGTTGGAGAAGGTTCTTGCAATATCAGTCTTGGTACAAGTGGAACTGTTTTTATCGCCAGCAAGGAATTTCGTGTAGATGAAAATAATGCACTACATGCATTTGCTCATGCAGATGGAAAGTTTCATCTTATGGGATGTATGTTAAGTGCAGCTTCCTGCAATAACTGGTGGGTAAGCGATATTCTAGGAAGCAAAGATTTTGCTGGAGAACAGGAAGCAATAGATAATCTTGGTGATAATCATGTATACTTCTTGCCATATCTGATGGGAGAACGTTCTCCTCATAATGATCCTGATGCAAGAGGTATGTTTATTGGACTTACGATGGATACAAAACGTTCGGATATGACTCAGGCGGTATTAGAAGGCGTTGCTTTTGCGTTAAGAGATTCATTCGAAGTAGCCAAGTCACTTGGGATAGAAATTAATCGAACCAAAATCTGTGGAGGCGGAGCAAAATCACCTCTATGGAAGAAAATGATTGCCAATATATTGAATGTCAAGGTAGATGTCATTGAGAGTGAAGAAGGACCTGCTTACGGTGGAGCAATCTTAGCTGCAGTGGCCAATGGGGAATATCAGAGTGTTGAAGAGGCAGCGAATACTCTTGTAAAAGTAGTCGATACAGTAGAGCCTGAGATGGAGCTCGTTGAAAAATATGAAGCTCGTTATCAGAAGTTTAAGAAACTGTATCCAGCTGTAAAACAAGTATATAAGGAGATTAAATAATATGAGATTTTTTATTGATACAGCAAATGTGGAAGATATTAAAAAAGCAAATGACATGGGAGTAATCTGTGGAGTTACTACCAATCCTTCTTTGATTGCAAAAGAAGGAAGAGATTTTAATCAGGTCATTGCAGAAATTGCATCTATCGTAGATGGTCCAATCAGTGGAGAAGTTAAAGCTACAACAGTGGATGCTGATGGGATGATTAAGGAAGGAAGAGAAATTGCAAAAATCCATAAAAATATGGTAGTAAAAATTCCAATGACAGTCGAAGGGTTAAAAGCATGTAAAGTGCTTACCGAAGAAGGAATCAAGACCAATGTTACCTTAGTATTTACGACTGCACAGGCATTGTTGGCAGCAAGGGCAGGAGCTACCTATGTTTCTCCTTTCCTTGGACGTCTTGATGATATTAGTATGCCAGGGATAGAATTAGTCAGAGATATTGCGGCTTGTTACAGAATGGCAAAGGATATTAACACGCAAATCATAGCTGCTAGTGTTAGAAATCCAATCCATGTACTTGATTGTGCGATGGCAGGTGCAGATATTGCTACCGTTCCATATAGCGTAATAGAGCAGATGACAAAACATCCTCTTACGGATCAGGGAATTGCCAAGTTCCAGGCAGATTATAGAGCGGTATTTGGTGAGTAAAGCAATTGCTTTACCTTGCGGTTTAGTAAGTAATAGAGGATTAAAAAGAAAAGATTTGGTTTGGGAGGATTAAGGAATGAATAGAAAAGGCTTTAGTCTTTCAGAAGTAATGATGACAGCCTCTAATGTTGTAATAGTTAGTATATTATGGATGTTTACTTCCATTCCACTTCTTACGATTGGAGCTTCTACATCAGCGATGTACTATACTATTGTGAAGGTCATACGCAAAGAGACAGGAACTATAGGTAAGGAATACTTTAGAGCCTTTGTTTCTAATTTAAAACAAAGTTTGTTGCCGAGTTTCTTGTTTGTAATATATCTCACTATCATGATTGTGGATTGCTATAATTATTTTCAGGAAGGAAAGTATTATACGATTTCACTTGGAGGATGGATCATTGTTTTACTATTATTACTAGTATTTTTAAGTTATCTTTTTGCGGTTATGTCAAGATTTCAAAATAGTTTTTTGGCTCTGCTACGATTATCAGTGCAAATGGCTTTAACGAATTATAAAACGACGTTACTATCCTTATTACTTTGCTTTGCTGGACTTGTAATTGCGTGGAGCTATCTACCGATTGCAATTTTAGTACCCGGTGTCTTAGGATACTTGCATAGCTTTTTATTTGAACCTATTTTTAAAAAATATATGCCTGAGGTGAAGCCGGGAAGTCCTGAGTCTGAACTGTGGTATAATAACTAAGTTATTTAAAAACAAGGAAGTCGGCATTTTGCTGACTTCCTTGTTTTTTATGATATAGGAAATTGCTAATTTCCTATATCATAAAAAACGCTCCGCGAGGATGCACATGACGCGCATATGGAAGTTTGTCACTATCGTGACAGCGCGTCAGCGCATGAGTTTCGCTAGCAAAACTCTTTCTTATACTGTTGGAACATATTCGCTATAGTATCCTTGTGGGAAACCACAAACTGGACAAATTCTAGGTGCACATTTGGCCTGCATAATGTTTCCACATTGCATACATACCCATAGAATATCTTTGGTTCTACAAAAAAAGTCACCCAATGCAAGATCGCCTGCTAAGACACGAAATTCGGCATGTTGGTTCTGGTCAATGTTTCCAACACCACTAAATAAACCGGCAATTTGGTCATAGCCTTCTTCTCTTGCAACACGTGCAAATTCCTGATATACAACATTACTCATCTCCAGTTCATCTTCTGCAGATTCCTGAAGATTTTCTAAGGTAGTAGGTAATGTGCCTTCGCTCAATTGTCTTAACCAGATGCGGGCATGTTCCTTATTGTGTTTAGCTGTTGTGTCATAAACGACTCCAATTTCAATATAGCCTTCATTACGAGCGGTATCTGCTTTAATCAAATTCTGTGTACTAATCATTAATTCCTTTTCATAAGCAGTCATTAGGTTTTGGTAGGTTCTGCTTTCTAGAAAAGACATAAGTCCTCCTTTGGACTGCAGTTAATATTGATATATCTTATGACTTACAAAAGATAGTTATGTTAGGTTTTGAATTATAGTCTCAATAAACATATTAAGATAAGAAACGTCATAGTTATAGTAGTGGAATTTTATAGATTAGGCAGGTGTCCAAAGTTGATGAATGAAAACAATCCCATGGATGGAATGTCTGATGAATCGATTCAATATGCTTACGAAACTCTGATGGCCTATGTAGATACCATCATACCTAGAACACCCTTGTTAGCACAAGAGTATGGAAATTATATGCTATACGGCGCTCTAGACTTGTATATAGATGAATATCTGTATATGATACAAGATATTTATCCACCGTCCACCGCATTTTTAACAGCAAGGATGCTAAATGCGGCCGCAGAAGAATATTTGGCTAGTAAAAATGGGCAAGTACCTAGAGAAAATGTGGCGATGCAAGAATCTGTCTTTGCCACCTTATCTATGGAAGATCGTTACCGCGTTTTAGCCTTAATTATGGATATTAAAAAGAATTTCCCAAAGGTATTATTTTTTAATGAAAATCCAGCATTAATCTTAATTGCTGGGTCATTGAATCGGTTTACAATGCTTGGATATTATTCAGAGTGGTTCGGATACGGAACAACTCGTTTGGCAAAACCAAGTGAGCGCATCTTTGAATTTGATCCAGTTAGCTGGGAACAAGCAGGTTATCCCGGACCGTCGCAAAGTAATCTTGATTATGTGAGAGCCTATTATCAAATAAGAGACAGTATAAATGGGCAATGAAAAGGAATCGATAGAAACCTACCATAGGTAGGAAGATTGGAGTCTATATGAATGATCAAATTGATGTGATTATTATTGGAGCCGGTGGAGGCGGAGCTGTTGTTGCAAAAGAGCTTGGTGAAAAAGGACTTAAGGTGCTAGTACTTGAGGCAGGCCCATGGTATGGCAATGAAAACTGGCCAAATCCCAATACAGAGCGTGGAGCACTTAGCAGCTCGAGTTACGACGATTTAAGTATTGATATATTAAGAAAAAGTTTTACCGATTTGGAAGATGATATGAATAACTTTGTCTATGGTAAGTTCCGGTGGGGGCCAGCCAATAGAAACAATGCTCCTTGGGTAAGAATCATTGAAGGTAGAGGGTATGCCTGGCAGAACTCGGGAGTAGGTGGGAGTACACTTCATTACTTTGGTAATTCACCCCGTGCCTTTCCTCAGGCTATTGATAATACTTGGCCAATCTCATATCAAGATTTAGTACCTTATTACGAAAAGGTGGAAGCAACTCTTCCGGTTAGGGAAGCTATCTCAACACCAAAGGAAGATTTGTTTTATTATGGAGCGGAGCAATCGGGTTGGAAGCGGCTTGAGTCAAGGGATGTGACAACTCCTGGGTATCGTCCGCAGCCTAATGCGATATTACGCTCCATCATACCGGCTGATGGTCAGGCATCTGCTAATCAGATTATTGAACCAGTAGGATGTACTTTACGTGGACATTGTATTAATGGTTGCCATGTCGGTCCTCAGGTCGATGCAGTTGCGAAACGATCTACATTGGTAAGTTATATACCAAGAGCGTTAAGGACCGGGAATGTAGAAGTTAGACCAAATGCCTTTGTCATTCAGATATTGACTGAAAGTGATGGCAATAATGGACTAAGAGCAACAGGAGTAATCTATCGTGACACATGGACGGGAGATACAGTCGAATTAAAATCGAATATAGTAGTAATGGCAGCAGGAGGGATAGAATCACCGAGATTATGGCTAAACTCTAAGTTGCCACAGAATGAGTGGGTAGGAAAAGGCTTAGTGAATCATAACTTTGATAACATTTCTGGTATTTTTGATGAAGAAGTTTTAATTAATATATTGGGAGTTCCGGAGATTAAGCCGTATGTAGGACAAAATGCCGCTGCCAGGTTTGACTATCCGGGACTTGGATCTATCGAAACATATGGAGTAAGCCCAGGATTACATGCTGCTATGGTATACGGTACGAGTGAAGTTGGTTATAGTGCTCTTAACCCAACAAGCCAGCCTGAATACTGGGATTATGAAGGTATCATCATTGGGGAACAGCTGAAGCAATTTATGAGAGAATATAATAGAACCCTCAATATCCTAATCCTTACAGATGATGATGTTATGCAGGAAAATAGTGTTACCCTAGATCCAGTGATACGAGATGAAAATGGGTTTATTCCAGTAATTAGTTATCACCCTAGCGAGGTAGTTACCGAGAGAAGAAACCAATTGGCGATTATCGCTTCAGAGATATTAAAAAATGCTGGAGCACGGACAGTTATTCGATCTAATTGGCCACCAAATGCTTATATTCACATTGCATCAACGATGCGTATGGGCTTTGTAACAGATACCAATTGTGAAGCATTTCAGGTGAAGCGATTATTTATAGCAGATAATAGCGTATTGTTTAATGGGGTTGGAGGACCTAATCCTACCCTTACTACACAGGCGTTAGCAACTCGTACTGCTGATAAAATTGCAAGTCTCTATTTTTGAAAATAGTTGTATGGGAGGAGATTAGTTGATGAATAATGAATGCCCAGTCATTCAATCTAAGAAAAATTTAGTAGAGTATCTGACTAAAGAAGTGAAAGCTATGAATACTCATGACAGTAATACTCGAATTAATGCCATGTGGTTGGAATTAACCGGTTGTGGCGGTAATATAATCTCTCTTCTTAACAGCGAAAATCCTAGCGCATATACCGTTATTACAGAGATTGCAAACTTTACTTTTAATAATACATTGATGGCAAAAGAAGGGGAGCAGGCGTTTGAAGTTTTCCTTAAAACTCTTGAAACAGATTTTATATTATTTGTAGAAGGAGCTGTAGCTACCAGAAATAATGGAGAGGATACGGTTATTGCCAATTATCAAGAACGTCCTATCACAGGACTGGAAGCGGTTAAGATGGCAGGAGAGGGAGCTAAATACGTTGTTGCAGTAGGCACATGTGCTTCCTATGGAGGAATCAGTGCGGCATCACCTAATCCCACTCAGTCTGTCAGTGTGCAAGAGGTACTAGATCGCGTCGTTATCAGATTACCTGGATGTCCAGCACATCCAGATTGGGTCGTAGGAACTTTAGCATATTTGCTACGTTATGGAATGCCTGATTTAGATGAAGAGGGCAGACCAGTAATGTTTTATGGACCAACAATTCACGATCAGTGCACTAGGCGGGGATATTTTGAACAACAAATATTTGCAACACATTTTGGAGAGCCTGGTTGTATGTTTCAGATAGGGTGTCGTGGACCGGTAACTAGAACAGACTGTCCAGTGCGTAACTGGAATGGATACGTTAACTGGCCCGTTGGGGCCAATACGAATTGCATAGGATGTGCACACGCTGACTTCCCTGATGGAATGCAGCCGTTTGTATCGTATGGAAAACTCTTTGATAATAATTAGGAGGGGCATATGGCAAGGATTATAATTGATCCGGTAACAAGAATCGTAGGATTTCTAGAAATAAATGCACGGGCTGAGAATAATGTTATTGTAGAGGCCGATGCAAGTGGATTAATGTATCGTGGGTTTGAAACAATGTTACTTGGTCGAAGTCCACTAGATGCTACCTATTTTACCGAACGAATATGTGGCATTTGCTCTACTGCGCATGCGACAGCTTCGACTTTGGCACTTGAGAACGCACTTATTGTAGAGGTGCCTGTAAATGATCAGTATTTGCGAGACATTATGCATGGACTTGAATTTATACAGAATCATCTTAGGCATTTCTATCTTCTTGTACTGCCGAGTTATGTGAAAATAAAAGGAACAAGACTTACGGAGGAAGTAAGTTATTCTGATTACCGGCTTCCCGAAGCAATTAATCAACGATTAACACAACACTATCAGGAGAGTTTTGAATATAGTAGACTTGCTCATGAAGGGCATGCACTTTTAGGAGGGAAAGCGCCTCATACGCATGGTATTTTTGTTGGTGGGGTAACCACAATAATAAATTCATATAATTTGACTAAGCTTCAGGACATCATACAGAGAATAAGGGGCTTTGTATCAGATAAGATGAAAGAAGATACACAGATTATAGCAGAGTATTACGCTGATTATTATCAAAAAGGGATTTCTTATCCTAATTTTTTAAGCTATGGTGTATTTGACCGTTATACAGATCCTGACATAACCTACCTAAAGGCAGGTGTGCAGATAAATGGCAGGAAGTACCCTTTTCAACCAAAGCTAATCAAAGAGCAAATTCTACATACCTGGTTTACAACAGAACAAGGTGAGATTGATAAGAATAAACAGGATGCATATTCTTATATAAAAGCTCCGAGATATGAGGGACTTGCGATGGAAGTAGGTCCATTAGCTCGTCTTACTTTAACAGGAGAATACACGAAGGGACATTCTTGTATGGATCGAATTGTTGCCAGAACTCTAGAAACAGAAAAGATACTTTCTATTGTCGAAAATCTTTTGAATAGAGTGGAGTTATTGACGAACAATCAAAAAGTAATTTCGATACCAGAGGAGGCTATTGGTGCTGGAATGGTGGATACAACTAGAGGAGCCTTGGGACACTTTTTACAGATAAAGAATAAAGTCATACATCATTATAATATTATAACACCTACTGTATGGAATCTATCACCTAAAGATGAGGAGAATAATCCAGGTGTAATAGAACAGGCTCTGATAGGAACAGCCATTAATAATGTGAACGAACCGATCGAAATTGGTAGGATTGTGCGATCCTTTGACCCATGTATTGCCTGCGCAACTCATTTTCTAGGAGGGAACGAAGAGAAAACAATTGAGGTTCTGGTATGAGTGTAAAGGTGTTAGCATTAGGAAACATATTGATGAAAGATGATGGTGTTGGTATTGAGGTTGCTAAAGAGTTAGAAGGCCGTCTAAATTCGTGTGGCATTGAAGTGATTTATGGAGAAACCAATATTGGTTATTGTATCAGTAAAGTAAGGGATGAGGATACGCTATTTATTCTGGATGCTTCCTACTTTGATATAACACCAGGTGAGGTTACAGTTTTGCCATTGGAGGCGCATACAGGAATAAAAAAAGAGATTACTCAACATAGTTTAAGCTTTCTTAGTTTACATAAGCATTATTTTAAGCATCTTAAAGGTCTGATTTTTGCTATTGAAGCACAGGAAATAACGTTCGAGACAGGGTTAAGTACTGAGTTAAAAAGTATACTAAATGATATTGCTCAAAATATTTATGATATGATTTTAGAATATCAGCATAAAAATTAAGAGCGCATATAAATAGATAGAATATTTTTATAAGAAGGGGGAAGCGGTATGAGTATGGAAGAGAATTTAAGAAATTATGTATATCAGTTTGTGGATGAAGTAGGTTACCTGAAGCAACTAGAGGCATACGAAAAAAGCCAAGTACAAAAAGAGTATTACCGTGATCGAATTAATACGATAACCAATGAGTTCATTGATGATCTAGGTGAGTTTTATGCGCAGGGTACAAGTGTTGAGGGGAATGATAAAGTACTTAGAGATATAACGCATGAAGAATTGGCACAATATGATGGAAAAAATGGTCAACCAGCTTATGTAGCGGTTGAAGGTACCGTTTATGATGTGTCCAATATAGCTGGTTGGGCCGGTGGAGCTCATTTTGGTTTAACTGCAGGCCGTGAATTAACAAGGGAATTTACGCAGTGCCATCAAGGGTTTACCGGATTTTTGAGAATAGCTCCCAAAGTGGGAAGAATAGTAGAATAAAAGGGGGACATGGCTATGCATGATACAATTCTGTTACAGAAAATATCGGAGGAATTAGAAGTGCTGTGCAAATTAAATCATTTAGAAAAGGTTAGTAAATTATCAATTGCAGTAAATGATCATAGCCATGTCAATGAACATAATCTGTATGAGCATTTGCATGGACTTGATAAGGAGCTTTATGGAACAGAAATGAGTATTGATATTGTCATAGAGGACATTGCAGACCAGACTGCTATTTTATATAGTATTGAAGGGCAAAAATCCGAATGATTAATAATAGATTTATCATATGTATATATGGGATAGTGCAAGGGATCGGTTATCGCCCGTTTATTTATAAAACGGCTGTAAAATATGGTATTATGGGGAATGTCTTAAACTTTGGGGGAGCAGTAAGAATTGATTGCTGTGGTAGCAAAGAGAATATGAAGTGTTTTCTAAAC
The DNA here is from genome assembly GCA_023434365.1 of Bacillota bacterium. Lineage (GTDB taxonomy): Bacteria > Bacillota > Clostridia > Lachnospirales > Lachnospiraceae > KM106-2. Next base: position 79,608 of record JAEYSV010000023.1, read on the forward strand.
GAAATCATAAAAAGACCACCAGACTTAGCAAGAATAGAAAAAGTAACTTGTTCTAGAGTACAGGAGAATAAGTTTGATTACGGTATAAAGAGTAATCCTGGTTTTTTTATTAAAGATAGTACAGTGAATAAGGAACAGGTTAGCTTTCTTTCCCCTGATATAGCAACCTGTTCGAAGTGCAGAGAAGAAATATTAAACATATCAGATAGACGTTATCGATATGCATTCGCTAATTGTACAGAGTGTGGGCCGAGATATACGATTATCAAGCAGTTGCCCTATGATAGACAATCAACCACCATGCAGGAGTTTGCAATGTGTGATGACTGTAGGGATGAATATGAAAGTCCAGGTAGCAGACGATTTCATGCTCAGCCTAATTGTTGTGTGGAGTGTGGCCCAACATTATCGTTACTTGATAACATAGGAGAAACCGTAGTATGTGAAGATACAATTGTTGAGGTTGTAAAACTTCTTAAAAAAGGAAGAATTGTTGCGATAAAGGGCATCGGTGGATTTCATCTTGTCTGTGATGCTAAAAATAGTCAGGTAGTCAAAGTACTGAGAAAAAGAAAGCATAGAGAGGCCAAGCCCTTTGCTATCATGGCTGCCAGTCTTTTAATCGTAAAGAGAATCTGTGAGGTGTCAAACCAAGAGGAAGCAATGTTAGTAAGTAACAAACGTCCCATTGTGCTACTAGATAAGAAAGATTGTGCATTAGTATCTAAAGAGGTAGCGCCAGGGCAAAAGAAACTTGGCATGATGCTGCCTTATACCCCTCTACATTACATGTTATTTGATAATGAATTAGACTTGATTGTTATGACTAGTGCCAATTATGGTGGGATGCCAATCATTTACCAAAACGAAACAGCGCTATCAGAGCTATCTAATATTGCGGACTATTATTTACTACATAACCGAGAGATACATATTCCAATTGATGACTCTGTAGTAAAAGCATTTTATAATTCACAGATGGTTATGCGTAGAGCCAGGGGCTATATTCCTTTTGCAATGAAGATTGATACATTACGAGAGATTATGGCAATGGGAGCAGAGCAAAAGAGTACGGTGGCGGTATCAAAAAATGGGTATGTGTATCTAAGTCAGTACTTGGGGGATATGGAACAATTAGGCGGTTACAACTATATGCACCTGATATTAGAACATTATCGCAAACTACTAGGAGTTAAAGAAGAAATTATCGTTCATGATATGCATCCAGGATATATTAGTACGAAACTAGCAAAGACCTGCAATGTTAAAAAGATAGCCATTCAGCATCATCATGCGCATATGGTTAGTTGTATGGCAGAGCATGATATAAATGAACCAGTAATTGGAATCATATTTGATGGTACAGGATATGGTTTAGATGGGGCAGTTTGGGGTGGAGAGTTCTTAGTTGGAGGAAGAAGTTCATTTATACGAGCAGGGCATCTAGAATATGTGACAATTCAAGGTGGAGACCAGGCAGTCAATGAACCTTGGCGTTGCGCGTTAAGTTATCTTCATTCAATCGGGGTAAATGCGCCAGATTATATAACAGGAATCAATAAAGAGGATATTCAGATGGTCACTCAGGCATTGGATAGAAGGATTAATTGCTTTCAGTCGTCAAGTATGGGAAGGCTATTTGATGCGGTAGCTGCGTTAGCAGGAGTATGTAACGTGATATCTTATGATGGACAGGCGGCAATCGAGCTAGAGAATAGGATAGATATTGCTATGAATAACGAGAAGAACATTAGGTGCGCCGAGAAAGATAGGTATCTCTGGGATATTGAGAAGAGGAAGGAAGAATATCTAATCAGTTATAAAAAAATAATTGAGGGAATTCTTCGTGACATCGAAAGGCAGGAATCCATTGCAACAGTAGCAATGCGTTTTCATAATACTGTCGCAGAAGCATCTTGTGCACTGGCGGTAAGATTACGTGAGGTTTATCGTATTAACCGTGTGGTAATGAGTGGTGGAGTGTTTGCCAATCATTATTTACTGACAAAGCTTACTCGACTGCTAACACAGCATGGATTTTCTGTATTTTATAACGAACAGATTCCAATTAATGATAGTGGGATTGCTTTCGGGCAGATGTATGCCGCTAGTGAGGTTCTAAAGGAAGAAGGAGTAAACTATGTGTCTTGCCATACCGGCTCAGATTATGGTAATTAAAGAAAATATTGCAAGAGTTAACGTTATGGGGGTTGAGAGTGAGGTTAATATTCAATTGATTCATGCACCAAAAAAAGGGGAATATGTGCTAATCCATGCTGGGTGTGCAATACAAAAGATCGATACTGAGTATTATCATTATTTGCAGGAAACCTTAGCTTTCATAGCTTATGGGGAGGAGAAAGATGAGAAGGCCAGAGACAGTATCTGAATTGATTGGTAAGATAAAAAGTTCATCAGAGGCGCCATGTAAAGTGATGGAGGTATGCGGTACACACACCAAAGCAATTGCAGAGTCGGGAATTGCCGACTTAGTAAAGCCAGCCATTCATCTAGTGTCAGGACCTGGGTGCCCAGTTTGCGTTACATCAAAGAATTATATCGATATTGCTATACAGTTACTAAAGATGCCACAGATAATCATAGCTACGTTTGGAGATATGATGAAGGTCACAGGAAACGGTGGAAGTCTGATGAGTAAGAGTGAATATAGGAATCGAATTGCAATCTTATACTCTCCTCTTGATGCATTAACACTTGCCAAGAAGTATAAAGAGAAGGAAATTGTTTTTTTGGCAGTGGGATTTGAGACAACCGCACCTATCATAGCATTAATGATTAAAACTGCAAAAGAACACAACATCTGCAATCTGTCTGTACTATCAGGTTTGAAACGGATGGAGCCAGTATTACATAAAATCTTGTCAGAAAAAAATATAAATATTCGAGGAATCCTGTGTCCTGGCCATGTAGCAGCGGTAATGGGGGCAAACTACTTTTCGTTCATCACGCATCAGTATCATATTCCGGCAGTGGTAGCGGGGTTTGAGCCATATGATATTATTATGGCACTTTATGATCTTTTTAAGCAGCAAGAGATGGGAACCCCACATTTTAAGAATTTGTATAGAAGTGTAGTAAGTGATCAGGGGAATCAGAAAGCAATTGAGATGATGGAGGAGGTCTTTGAAGAAGATGAAGCAAGGTGGCGTGGAATTGGAGTAATTGCTAATTCTGGGATGGCCATTAGAGAGGAGTATCAGCAATTCGATGTGTATCATCGGTTTACGATACAGGAAGTTGACAATAGTGAGAAGGATGCCTGTATATGCAGCCAGATTTTATTAGGGAAGAAGCTGCCGGTGGAATGTATCTATTTTGGAAAAGGGTGTACACCAGATACGCCAATTGGACCGTGTATGGTTTCTTATGAAGGGGCATGTTCTATCAATTATCAATGGAGGGATGGACAGGATGAATAATATAATCACGCTTTCACAGGGAGACGGAGGAAAGCAGACTAGAAAGTTAATTCAACAGTTGTTTTATCACTATTTTGATAATCCACTTCTGTTAAGTGGACAAGATAGCGCTGTCATTGATTCTTTCGATGGGAAACTTGCCTTTACTACAGATTCTTTTGTAGTGAAACCAGTCTTTTTTAACGGCGGAGATATTGGAAAACTGGCAGTATGCGGAACAGTCAATGATTTGGCGGTTTCAGGGGCTAAACCACTTTATATAAGTTCTGGATTTGTTATTGAAGAAGGTTTTTTATATTCGGACTTAGTCAAAATAGTACAGTCAATGAAAGCGATGTGTGAGGAGTGTGGTGCATTAATTGTCACCGGTGATACTAAAGTAGTTGAGAAGGGAGGCTTAGATGGAATCTATATTAATACAAGTGGAATAGGCAGCATCATGTCTGGTTTTGAGCCAAAACCTCTTGTTGCAGGAGATCAGATTATCGTAAGTGGAACTATTGGGGAGCATGGAACAACAATAGCTATAAATCGATATCATTTAAACATAGAGGGAAAGATTAGTAGTGATTGTGCCCCTTTGTATTCTGTCGTCAATGCGCTTAAGGAGTACGCGGCCTCAATAAAAATGATGCGAGATCCAACCCGTGGCGGATTAGCGACTGTACTTCATGAATTTGCTCTTGATAGTGGCCTAGGTATGCATCTATTCAAACAACAGATACCGATTAGCGATGGCGTCAGGAGTGTTACGCATTTACTCGGTTTAGATCCTTATTATATGGCATGTGAAGGTAGAATGGTGCTTGTAGTTTCTGAGAAAGAGTCTCAAGCCATTGTAAGAAAACTTCAATCATTAGAGGTGTCAAAGGATGCAGCAATCATAGGATGTGTGGTAAATGATTCAAAGGGGAAGGTATATGTGGAAAATGAGTATGGCGGAAAACGCATTATATCAGATTATGATGGGATAATGCTGCCAAGAATCTGCTAAAAATTTGGGCGCCCATTCTAACTTAATTTGGGCGCCCTTTTTGCGTTTGTAGCAGTGTATTGGATGAATAAGAGATAGTTCTTAAAAATGCCTGGTAAAGAATTCACTATCATTTAGTAAGCTTTCTACGGTCTCAAAGCCTAATCTTTGCAATAATTCGATGACATAAGGATTATCAATTGGAGTAGGATATGTGGCACTGTCGCCGTATTCATTGACATTATCGGTACCAGATTTGACGTCAATAATGGATTTTGGACCGCCGACGCATCCTCCTCTGCAACCCATTCCTTCGTAAAAGTTGGCGGTAATTTTACCTTCCTGGATTTCTTTCACCATTGCTCTGCAATCAGGAACGCCATCGGCAGCTTTTGTCTTAATCTCGATTGGATGATTTGGGCTGAGGCGATGTACCATATCTGAAACTGCTTCACTGACACCACCAGTTCGGGCGTAGATTCTGCCTGCCCTGGAGGAATGGTCCTTCTCGCTTTCCTCCATTTCTGATGGATTCACATTCATGGCATCGAAGATATCCTGTACTTCCTGGAAGGTTAATACATAATCGATGGCATCAGCGATATCTGGTTCTTTGGCTTCTGACTTTTTCGCAATACATGGCCCAATAAAAACAGTCAGTGCATCAGGATGTAGGTGTTTGATGGTACGGCCACTTGCTATCATAGGAGAAACAGAGCCAGGGACATGCGGCATAAGCTGGTTAAATATTTTACGAATCATCGCAATCCAGATAGGACAGCAACAGCTTGTAAGCTGATAATCACTTTGATCGTGAATGTTATGACTAAACTCTAAGGCTTCCTTCAAGGTTAGGATATCAGCAAATAAGGAAACTTCAATCATACCATCAAAACCAATTCGTTTGAGTGCATTGCGAAGCTTTCCAGGAGTTACATCAGAGCTAAACTGTCCAAGAAAGGCAGGTGCAATGAGTGCATAACTTAATCCTTCATGTTTTCTTACTGCTTGTAACGTAGGAATGATGTCGCGACTAGCCATCAACTTATGACCGTGACAATGGTCAATGCAATAACCACAGCTTATGCATTGTTCGCTATTTATCTCCACCCCTGTTTTTCCAGGGTGCATCGCATCAAACGGACAGATACTTGCACATTCTTCTTGTTTTTCCGGAGGGCAGTGGCAGTCTACCATACGCCACACTGGAGGATACTTTTCCGGATGTAAGAGGCAGTCTAACTGGGTGTGGTCATATAGGTCTTTATTATCTTTTTCTAATTGGTCAAGTTCGACCCCATTCACTGTATCAGATACTAGCTTTTTATAAAGCTCATCAAATCGTGTCATAATAAAACTCCTTTTAAAACGTACTAATTGAAGCAATTACCTTGTTTAATAATGAACATGCTAAGCAGATATTTACCATCTGCTTAGCCAATTGCATCGTTATATTATTACCATTAAATACTTTATTATTACGATTTTATAGGGAACCTCCTAGTTAGCAGGCTTTCTCTTGATTGTAACCTGAATATCTTTAATTAGTCCTTTACGAACTTTTTGAGCATATTCATTATTTAGGGTATCACCCTCTACAGTAATCTTGTCTCCATGATCCATACCTAAGGTAATAGAAGTAATGACATAGCATCCTGGAATTAAAGAATCTGTATCAGGTAACTGATAGGTAACCATAGTAGTACCAAGAAACATTGCTGATACGTTCTTACTTTCTCCTATCAGATAGTCTGGAAGAGCAGGAGCAAAGGATAAGGATAACTCTCCGTTATGGTATGAAAATGGTTGTTTGCCAAACATCATTATCTGCCATATGTGTACAAATTCTGCTGTGGAACCACTAAGTCGTGCTACAAAGCCTTTTCCGTGGATAGATTCATCCGGATTGGCACTACTTGCAATAAAGGAGGAGTTTTCGAGTAGACTTCTTCCATATACTTGTTCATCTAAGAATGGAATGGCAGCCTGCTTCAAGTCATGATAAAACTCTTCATATAAGCCACTTCGTAATAGCTCTAAGAGGTACTTATATTCCATATGAAGCCAAATAGACTCATTTTCCAGCCATCCAGGAGTAAAAGCCCGGCATCGGCCAATCTCATAGGAACAGTCAAGTAGCGATTCATTGACTTTATACATTCCTAGTTTCTTATCAAATAAGTTGCTCGTTTTGACATTTTCATACATTTCTTTGGCACTTAAAGCCATACTGGATAATTTGAGATAATGTACCGGTCCTTCTAAGAAGGCAGGCATGCAGTGCAATCTAAATCCTTCGGGTAGGATGACGCCGTCTTCTTCTTTGTACTTTGTAAGATCATAGTAAAAGTAGGTTGGAGCAATTCCTTTGCCATATTCTATAGCTGTTTGAATACCATTGATCAGGTCTTTTTGCCAACAGGAGAGAATATCAGATAAAGTTTTTGCACTTATTAGTATTTCTTCTCCATCTACTCCATAACGAGTAATCTCACGGTAGCTTTCTTTTTCTTTATTTACAGCATCCCAGTAAGCGAAGCGATCCGAGTTGTGTGATAAAGCTGATGAATTGGCTTTTGATAAAGCAGCCAGGTTATGGATAAATAAAGCACCTTCTTTAAATAGGGAGATATCATTGCTATAGTGCTGTAACTTCGCTAATAAAAATTCTACTGTACGAAGAACTTCGTAAGTTTCAGCCATTGAGGAGCCAAAGAGTGCGGGGAGCCCGTTTAATGCATCATACCAGCCTGGTTTGCCACCCTCCATCTCGATTCCTAATCCATAAGGATCGAGTGCAGCGTACTTGTTGGCAATCATAACAACCATTTTGGAAAAGAGATTACTATAATAAGTACTACCTTTTCCATAGTTAGTTTTTACGACCTGGTGCGTAACGGATTTCTTTTCTTTTTCATTAATTGCATTGTATTGGCGAATTCCACTTTCAGTCTTAGTGTAACGAAGGCATCTTGGATTGACATATGCTTTAGCTTCGTAGTACGTATAGGTGGTGTCTTCAAAGAGAAGGGCTTCTTCCTGCTCTGGATAAAGGGCTAGGTAGGTATCAATCAAGTCTAGATTATAGGTCCAATGGTCGGTCCAATAACCTTCTCCAAAAACAGCATTGAATCGACAGTCAGAGTTGTCAATCACCGTACTTAAAAACTCTTCATTATTTACTGTTAGCTGAATCATTTCTTGTTCTATAAACTTAAGTAAGCTTCCTGGTGTAAATTCATTTTCAAAGAAGAGGGTTATTAGTTCGTGGTTACCTTTTACCAAACTTAGAAGGTGAGAAAGTCCATCTTCTTTCAGCTGATAGGTAGTTTTTTGGATCTGAAGAGGATTATAACCGTCTAACTGTAATAGATTATAAAAGTTGCGGATATTTAATTCTTTAACATAAGGAGCAAATAATGGATCACAGCGGCGATTCTGGTTTACGTCACGGTAGTTGGCATTGCCTTGAGAATAAAATTCAGGAAGCATACTGAAGAAGTTGTAGTCACGCTCAATATCTCCATGCTTTCTGGAATACATATAAAAGACATTCTCCCTACCAATACGGGTTGGGAAACCACCACGCAGCACATTATCTAGGTAAGTCTGTTTGCAGTACGCATCAAAGGTATCACAAGCCGTTTTTGTTGTAATTACACTGCAAAGTTCATCAGTGAGTGATACTGCTCGATGGTATTTGCTAGCAAAGTAGTCTGCTTCGGATACTTTCTTTATAAAAGTAGCTAGAATGTCTTTGGAAGCAGCATGGCCTGCCATTCCATAATAAGTACGACGAGTTTTTGGTCTTAGGGAAAACGATTCCCCAAAGAATGCACAAGGAACTATATTTTGAACAACCTGTTTTGTTGCGATGAGTTTATCTAGTGACTGTTTTTTAAATCCAATCGGAGTGGAATAATCATTATTATATTCAAAGATGACTGATGGGTCTACAATAGCAGGTAGTTTTTTACTTTGCTCGTTGGTTGTTACATAGAAGTTACCGCCATCTATCTTTTCCACTTTGGTACTATCATAAACACTGGCGCGAACGCGGTAATAAGGTATCCTCGTTTCAACGTCCTCTACCTGCATCCATGCCTTTATGGTCTGGCCCATTTCTTTCACCATACCAAGAGGTACCCCATAAGGAATCACGGCAGCCATTCCATCAAGTAATTCTACTTGAAGCTCATTCTCTGTAAGGTTAGTTACCTCGACAGTTCTGATTAATGCCCCAAGTGGTTCTTCTGGAAGAGTAAAGTATTTTACATTGACTTGAATTCCTAATGTTTGGTTTACTTCTTCGATTTCTAATTCGTTCATACCGACATACATCTTCGTAGGGCAATCTTCTTTCACTTGATGGAAAGGCTCATAGTAAGCACCATTAACTTTCAAAAAGGTCCGAAAGCCCATATTGTTGACATATTGATAGGACTGATGTGCTGGATAAAACTCCATGATAGAGTGGTCCTTGTTTTCCATCCCAAAGCTACAGATAGCCTGCCCGCGGTTAACATAAAAACTCCAGATCGGAATTCCCATTTTACCACTGATACCAGGGAGAAAACTGGAAAAGGGAGATTGTTTTGCATAGTTTTCTATGATAAAACGTTGTTTATTATCAAACATTTTTAGTCGCTCCTTTAAATTCTTTTACTGTTTTACCAACCAGCTTTTTAAAACAGATGCTAAAGTAATGGGGATCTGCGAAGCCTGTCTGGTCTGCAATTTCATATACCTTTAAGTCAGTCGTATTTAATAAGATGATGCTTTCTTCGATACGTCTCTTGGTAATATATTCAATCAAGCTTTCCCCTGTTTCCTGCTTAAAACTACGGCTTAAATAACTTTCATTGACAAAGATTGCCGTCGCAACTTGCTTTAAGGAAAGCCCCTTCTCGGTCAAATGAGATTCTATGAAGGAGATCGCTTCTGCAATCATTGGACTGTCTTTTTTATGTGAATTTTGTTCTCGGTCAATATAACTGGTCACTAATTTTTTAATGTGCTCGTGAGAGTCTAGAACATCTTTTAGTTGCGTCTCATTTTCTTCCTTTTCAAATTCCTCTTTGAGACGCAGAGCAATGAGTGAGATTTCCTCCATATTTACCGGTTTCAGTAAAAAATCAGTGACGCCAAGGCGAACCGCTTGTCTGGCATATTCAAATTCACGGTATCCGGTAATGATGACAATTCGGCACTTTGGAAACTTGATTTTTACCTGTTCGGTGAAGGATAGCCCATTCATTTTTGGCATATTGATGTCCGTAAAAACAATATTTGGCGGATTTTCTGCCATTTTTGCAAGTGCTTCTTCGCCATTCGAAGCTTCACCAATTAAGGTAAAGCCGTGTTCCTCCCAGGAGAATCCCTTTTCAATAAGGACACGCTCCAGTTTTTCATCATCTACAATCAAAACTTTAAGCTTCACCTGGTGAGCCTCCTTTCCATACTTTGGTGCGGATGGAGATCTCCGTTCCATTGCCAATCTCACTAGTAATGGTAATTGGATTCTCAATTCCATAATACAGGGAGATTCGTTGAATCGAACTGTAAAGACCAAAACCGGACTGGCTACGATTGGCCCGACCAGCTAAGATATCCTCTACTTTATCCTCGTTCATGCCGATGCCATCATCTGTTACAATAAAAATGATTTCATCTTCGTCTAGATATCCCTTTATTGCAATGGTACCATCTTCTTCTTTATTACGAATGCCATGATGTGCGGCATTTTCCACAATTGGCTGAAGAATGAGTTTGAGGATTTTTTCTTTTTTTATATTCTCTTCAATATCGTAATCCATCGTAATCTTATTGTCATAGCGGATATTAAGTATCTTAATATAGTTGTCAATACAATTGATTTCATCTTCTACTGTAATGAATTCACGGCCGCTATTTAAGCTGTTTCGATAGAAGTTACCAAGGGCTTGTGTCATTTTCAAGCAGTTTTCATTGTCTCCAAGTAAGGCAAGCGCGGTAACAGCATCCAATGTATTATATAGAAAATGTGGATTTATCTGAGCTTCGAGTAATCTTAATTCATTCTGCGCCAGTTTTTTTCCTTCTATCTTTACCTGACCGATCAAGTCTTCTACCGCCCAGACCATTTGATTATAGAAAAAGCGCATCTGGGTAATATCATCTAGGGTAGGAACTTCTTCGGGGGTTGGTTCTACCATCGGAAGATGAACAAATTCTCCTTCACCCGCACGGCGCATATAGTCTTGTAACTCCCCAACTGGGCGCCCGTAGAACCAGCAGCCAGCAAATACGATGATGGCGGCAAGTAATACGGACATAGTTAAACCTATTAGGGCATCATACAGATGATTGGTTAGGTTCATAAAAAGGAAAGCAATGCCCACGCAGAGCAGGGTTACCATTATTGAACTTAGCAGAAATCGTTTCTTCATATGTTCTCCTTCTGTGTAAAATTGGTCGAGCAAATTAATCTCTATATATTTTCTCGCTAAAATACACAGTAATACATCGCGAAGTAATAGGAAGACGTCTCCACTGATATAAAGTTTATTGCTTATACAGACTGCGTAGTTGTGCGATTTGTTCCTCATTTAAGGTGGTGGTTGGGGAGTTCGCATCGCAGGTGTCTTGATTTTCTACGATAAGAACGGTGGAGCCAACCTCTGGAGTATGAGTATGCCATACTCCTTTCTTTACATTATAAATCTTAAGTGGTTCAAGCGCAATTGCATCAATGTCATTCACACTGTCACCTTTTCCGCCGGTAAATAAAGTAAACTCGCCTTCTAAGAGGATAAATAATTCATCAGTTTCATCGTGTTTTTGCATTGTTTTTAGATTCTGAATCTCTAATTCTTCGCAGTAGCGTAGTATTGCTACTCTCCATGATTGGTAATCTACCATAGGAACATAGCCTTCCCCTTGATAGGAACTGATTTCGATATATTCTGGTTTCATATGGCGCCTCCTTATGCTAAGGTAACAATAATTTCATGGGTGTTATTATCTGATAATGAGAGAATCTCTTCTCTTGAGATTCCTGTAATCTCTTTTGGTTCCCCATTTAAGGTAATAGCAGTAACTTCATAACTGCCGGCATCTTTTCTTGCAGTGTTTTCATACACCACTTGAAGGGACTTGCCAGCAAAGACAAATTGAATACTTGCCTTGCCACCATCATCAAACTGTTCGGATACTAATTTTGGGGTAAATGTCAGGTTGCCTAATTTACCTTGAATTCCATACATCTGATTGATAGCAGTAAGTAAAAGCCAGCTTGCTGAGCCAGTTAAGTAGTGATACAGTCCGACCCCTTTATTGCTTATATATTCAGGGATACCAGGATAAATCTTGCTTTTTTCATAATCTTTGCAGTGGTTGTAAAGTGTAGAGATTACTTTATAGCCTTCTTTTGCAAAGCCTCTTTGATATAAGGAGTTGGCATACATAACCGCCATATGGGAAAATACTGCACCATTTTCCTTATGACCATAGGCAAAACCAAACATTCTGCCGAGGTCTGTTTTGATTTCTCTAAAGTCAGTGTTTAATTTGTAGCCACCTACGGATTCATCGAAGAGGTATTGGTCACAGGCACGAATAATATCCTTCACCTGGCTGTCATCCGCCGTGTTTGACATAATCGCAAATACCTGGCCGGTTAACATCATTCGTACTCCGGCTTGATGATCGCCTTCTACTTTTCTTCCGGAATTATCATAATATCCATTAAACCAGGAATATCCATCCTTATTAGTGAGCCACTCTGTGTTACGGATATGATTTTTAATCCAGTTTGATTTGTTTTCTAAGTCAGTGGCTAGATCAAGGCAGGAGATCTCATATAATTCACCACTTACCCCTTTCATCACCTGATGGCAGTAGTCGGTTAGTAGCTGTTGTTTTGCTTTACTATCATCGTATAGGGAACAGTCAGTGGAAAGTAGCATAGCTATTTCTTTGGCTATCGTCACGGACTTAGTTCCTTTGGCATCAAGATGCTTAAGTAGTAGTGCCAAATCATGTAGATTACTACCGTATAGTGCGGTAAATGCTACGCTTTCGCCACGGTCTTTTGCCATATCTAGTGCATCGTTCCAGTCTGCACCACGAAGACGGATATGACCATGGTCACCAACATCATAAAAGGCAGTCAGGTGTTGCACTAACAGATGTTCTAATATGGTTCCTTGATAGTCTTGCATAGTTTCAGTTCTTACATGGGTACCACTTTCCGGATGATAGGAGGTGTCTTTTTCTTCTCCGCGTACGGACTGCATATCTTTAAAGTAGTAGTTCCTTTCTAAAAGCAGATCAAGGTCACCTGTCTGTTGTATGTAGAGATTGGTTGTTAATAGTGGCCAGGAACCGTGGTCCATCCAGACGCGGGTAATGTTATTGCGGTCTGCAATAAATTCGCCTTGTTTCGTTCCGATAATGGTGGCATTAGTTCCGTCCATACGTACTCCGCCAAAGTTATCAAGAAGCATGGAGCGAACGCCATCCGGGTTCATAATCAGTAGAGCTAGGCAATCCTGCCATAAATCACGCCAGCCACGTCCACCTTTGCCATAATCGTGATGTGGAAGGAAAGAACAACCGTAGATACGTCGTAACATTGGTTGGAAATTCACCCAGTACATCCAGTTATCAAAGTCCTCATTGCCTGACTGATACGTTACATTATTTTTCTCTATCCAGTATGCTTTGGTTTGTTCTAGGGATTGTTCGAAAGCAGCTTTTGTTAAAAATGGATTAATCATTTTTTCTAACTCAGCTTCTTCAGTGCCGTATGAAAGGGCAATCACGTACGATTTTTCTTCCCCTGGATTAAGGGAAACCGTAGCAAAGCGAATACCACCGAGGGTCTCACAACCATTTACCTCGAAGCCTGATTCTACATAATCGACATTGGTCGTCATGATTGCTTCAGGACACTCTAAGGAGCCACCGCACCCTATGTAATCTTCTACAACAGGATAAAAACCAACTGGTTTATTACCATTATCCTCTTGACCAAATACGCCATAGACAACCGTATTTTTCTGATGACCACGTTCATCAAAGGTCAGAGTAGGGTTAATGACTACCCCTGTTTGTAGTGTTTTGGTGCGGTGGAGTAAAGAGGTTACGTGCCTATGGTCACGAATATTGTCAGCGGAGCGACCATACATTGGAATCGCTGCCGTAGGAGTTAGCGTCTGGGAAGAGGAGGAGGTATTCGTTACTGTTACCATCATTAATTCTACCTGCTCTTTGGTACATGGAACAAAGGAGGTTACGGTGGCTGTGATGCCATACTCCAAAGAGGTGCGAGTCAGTTTATGCCACATGAGACCTGCTTCTAGTGAAGTCTCTTCTTTTTGATCGGAGAATAAGTTGGCCTGTTGCTTAGCCGATACACCGGTAACTGACCAGGCTCCTTTTCCTTCTAAGGATAGCCAGAAGTTTCTGGTGGATTTGTTATTATGTAGATTCTCACTGCTGACTGGCTCCATTAAGAAGGTGTTCTGACTGGTTTTGCTGTCTCCGCCTAGTGTTGGGGTAAGACTGCTCATAATGCCGCTTTCGTTTGCAATTGGGAAATAAAGATACGATGTTTTTTCTGGATGTTCCAGATGAAAGGTTCCAAACTTGTCTAAATACTGATATTTTTTCATTGTCTATCCTTCCTTTGCTCTTTTTGGTTTTGGGGGCGTCAAAAGCCTTTGTAGTTTGGTGGTTTGTCAATTTGCACTTTTGGTGTTGGTCAAGCAAGTATAAAACATATTTTATTCGCAGCATGCTTAGCTCGGATGATGTCGTTGCGGTACGTAGAGTTGTAGGGCTTGTCTAATACTTTTTGAGGACAATATGACAAGGCTAAGTTCTTGGGGCTTTTGAACTTTAAAAAGATTTATTTATAGTTTAATTGTAACAAAGAATAGGGGAGGTAACGATTCAGATTTTTGAGGTTAATGGGCAATATTTTTACATAATTCTTGGAATATTTTCTGATATGGATTATTTAGGATTTGTTGGATGAAACAGGGGGATATTTCTTGGCTGGTGTCAAAAAAGTATGTAGACTTAAAGGTGTGGTTATAGATAAAACCTATAGCCAACTCGAAATAAAAACTAATTTACAATAAGTGATATCGATGATAATATAGTCATATTCTTTAGCAGACAGGAATTTTTGGTGGAACATAAATAACGAAGACATTACGATAGATATCATTCTACAGGAGGAAAAGAGATGACTCTACAACAGCTAAGATATGCCATTATGGTTTCGAATACGAACTCAATGAATGAAGCGGCAAAGCGCTTATTTATCTCCCAGCCGAGTTTATCGGGGGCAATTAAAGAGCTGGAGGAGGAGATGAATCTTGTGATTTTTGCCAGAAGTAGTAGGGGAGTTACCGTTACTGCTGAGGGGGAAGAATTTTTAGGTTATGCCAGACAGGTGCTTAGTCAGGTGGAACTTCTGAATGAGAAATATCTGGATGGACAAAACATAAAGAAAAAGTTTGGAGTCTCGACGCAGCATTATTCGTTTGCGGTAAAAGCCTTTGTGGAGATGGTGAAGGGGTTTGACTTAAATGAGTATGAGTTTGCAATTAGGGAAACAAGAACCTTTGATGTGTTAAATGATGTTAAGCAAGGGAAAAGCGAAATCGGGGTTTTATATATCAATGAGTTTAATGAAAAGGTGATGCAGAAGTTATTTAAAGAACATGGAGTGGAGTTTCACGAGCTGTTTCCTTGTAAAGCTTATGTCTACTTGTATAAAGGGCATCCACTTGCGAATAGTCAAATGATTACAATGCAGGAGTTAGAAGAGTATCCTTGTCTATCATTTGAACAGGGGGAAAATAATTCGTTCTATTTTGCAGAGGAGATCTTAAGTACGTACGAATATAAGAAAACGATAAAGGCTTGTGACAGAGCGACTATATTGAATCTGATGGTAGGACTTAATGGTTATACTTTATGTTCTGGAATCATTTGTGAGGAACTCAATGGTGGAGATTATCTAACGGTTCCGCTTGATACCAATGAAACGATGAGGATTGGTTATATCACAAAAGTGGATACACCACTTAGCCACATTGGAACCCAGTACATTGATGAACTGAAGTTATATATTGAGCAAGTATCAAAATAGGAGGAAGAGGCAAATGAACAGTTTAATTGAAGTAGTAGGTCTCTCCAAATTATTTGAGACAAAGGAGCGGGAAGTTCATGCTCTTAACGACATTAATTTGTCGATTCAAAAAGGAGAGATTTATGGCATTATAGGAATGAGTGGGGCAGGGAAAAGTACATTAGTACGATGCCTCAATTATCTGGAGAGACCAACGCAGGGGAAAGTTTTAATTGAGGGTAAGGATTTGTCTGTTATGAAAGACAAGGAATTGCGTCAGGTTCGAAGTGACATTGCGATGATCTTTCAGCATTTTAATCTGCTGATGCAAAAAAATGTATTAGACAACATCAGCTTTCCGCTTAAAATAGCGGGTGTGCATAAAAATGAGGCCAAGAAGCGGGCGCTTGAATTACTTCGAATTGTTGGGATGGAGGAGAAGGCGAAGGCCTATCCGGCACAGCTTTCCGGAGGGCAAAAACAAAGGGTGGCGATTGCCAGAGCACTTGCTGCTAATCCAAAAATATTGTTGTGTGACGAGGCAACGAGTGCTTTGGATCCACAAACAACAAAGTCTATCTTAAAGCTGTTAAAAGAGATTAATGAACAATATGGAATTACGATTGTCATCATCACTCATGAAATGAGTGTCGTACATGAAATCTGTACCCATGTAGGCATTATCAGTAATGGGAATCTGGTGGAACAGGGCCGGGTATTAGATGTGTTTCAACATCCAAAAACAAAAGAGGCAAAGGACTTAATTCAAAAGACAGGTTCAAAGCCCTTAGATGATCGTAGTAAGGAGGTTCCGTTACTGAATGCCAGTGAAGTAATCCGAATTGTATTTACCAAGAATTCTTCCTACGAACCTGTGATTGCGAATATGATACTCAAATTCCAGGCGCCAGTGAATATCCTAAAGGCAGATACCAAAAACATTGGTGGAATTGCTTACGGGGAAATGATTCTCGGTTTAAATGGTGAGAAACATAGAAGAGATGAAATCAAGCAGTACTTAAAAGACCGGGGATTAGAAGTAGAGGAGGTGCAGGATAATGTTTGATGAAGCTGTAATCAAGATGCTACTTTTAGGGATTCAGGAAACCTTATATATGACGCTTTTGTCTACGCTATTTAGTTATCTCTTTGGTCTGCCTCTTGGAATTGCCTTGACGGTTACCGATAAAGAAGGAATTAGTCCAAACAGAGTGATTTATAAGATATTAGATGTCTTATCTAACATTATACGAAGCGTACCATTTCTTATCCTATTGATTGTAATCATTCCGTTAACCAAATTAATTGTTGGGCAAAGTTATGGTTCTACTGCAACGGTAGTGCCTTTGGTGGTAGCAGCCGTTCCATTCATCGGAAGAATGGTGGAATCCTCTTTAAAGGAAGTTGATAAAGGGGTCATCGAGGCAGCTCAGTCGATGGGAGCCAGCAAATTCACCATTGTTTTCAGAGTATTACTGGTAGAGGCTAGAACCTCCTTATTAGTTGGGGCTACTATCGCAATCGGAACTATACTTGGCTATTCCGCGATGGCGGGGGTAGTTGGTGGTGGAGGACTTGGAGATATTGCCATTCGATATGGATATTATCGCTATCAGGCAGATATCATGATCGTTACCATAATCTTGTTAGTGCTACTGGTACAGATTTTCCAAACGGTTGGGATGTTTATCTCAAAACGATTAGACAGAAGAATTAATTAAATCAAAGAAAAAAAAGAATCAGATAAAAAATCAAAAAAAGAATCAAATAAAAAATAGAACATTGTATATTAAAAGGAGGAAATTGATATGAAGAAATTGATTAGTATTATATTAGTTTTATCACTTGTTTTAGTGGGTGTAACAGCATGTGGTAACAAAGAGACAGGGACTGGAGCGGATGTGGCGGACAAAACAATTAAGATTGCGGCTTCTGCTACTCCTCATGCCGAAATTTTAGAGAAAGTAAAAGAACTGTTAGCGAAAGATGGTTGGACGTTAGATATCGTTGTATTTAATGATTATGTTCAGCCTAACAATGTAGTAGAGAGTGGAGAATTTGACGCAAACTATTTTCAACACATTCCTTACCTTGATAGCTTCAATGTAGAACATAAAACTCATTTGGTGAATGCAGGTGGAATTCATTATGAACCATTTGGCATCTACCCAGGAAAGAAAGCGGATTTGGCTTCGTTAGAATCAGGGGATGTAATCGCGGTACCAAATGATACGACAAATGAAGCCAGAGCACTACTATTATTACAGGATAATGGAATAATTACCTTAAAAGAGGGAGTAGGATTAGAAGCTACCATCAATGACATTGTTGAAAACCCAAAGGATATTACGATTAAAGAATTAGAAGCAGCACAGGTTTCCAGAGTGGTAGATGAAGTAGCATTGGTTGTTCTTAATGGAAACTATGCGCTTGAAGCAAAATTCTCTGTAGCAAAGGACGCGATTGCTTATGAAAAATCTGATTCTGATGCCGCAAAGACTTACGTGAATGTCATTGCAGTTAAAGAGGGGAACGAAAAGAAGGAAGGAATTGTTGCTTTAGTTGAGGCATTAAAGTCTGATGAAATCACCAAATATATTGAGGACACATATGATGGGGCAGTAATCCCTTTTAAATAAAAAAATAGATAATGGAATGCCGGAATTGAGTCATTTTTTAGTGAGAAAAGAGAATTTGTAAAAGTGAAATTGACATAGATGTTATTTTATGTTATATTTCATCGTAATAAAAGGGAGTAGTTAACACCGAATGATGTTCGATGTTTACTGGACCGTCAGTACGATTCTTTGAATCCGGTTAGTAACTAAGTAGCGAGACTTTTGTTGTTCTTTTTGTACGACAAAAGTCTCGCTTTTTGTGTGGTTTTATGGTTATTGGTGCCAAATGGAAAATCACATAAAACATAGAGAAATTGTGTACATATTAAGTTTTAGTGGCGTATTGGATAGAATGAATTGGCAAGATGGTGAAAATAAGTACTCACCTTTTAGTAAAACAATAAAATATTATGAAACTATATATGAGACTGGAGACAGATTATAATGAGAAAAACAAAAATCATATGCACAATGGGACCAGCAACGGAAACAATGGAAGTTTTAGAACAATTAGTGATGGAGGGAATGAATGTAGCAAGACTTAATTTCTCTCATGGCAATTATGAGATTCAGTTAAATAGAATCAAGATGATTCGTGAAGCACGTGAAAAGTGTAACAAACCGGTGGCAATCTTACTTGATACCAAGGGTCCTGAAATCAGAATTGGAGATTTTGGTACGGGTAAAGTGAAGTTAGTAGCAGGCCAATCATTTACCCTGACAGGAAGAGAACTTTTAGGAGACGAAACGATTGTAAGTATTAAGTATCCAGACCTTTATAAGGATGTAAAAAAAGGCACCCAGATTCTTATTGATGATGGCTTGGTGGAACTTATTGTTGAGTCAGTGGAGGGCATGGATATTCACTGTATCGTAAAAAATGATGGTGCTATTTCTAACTACAAGGGAGTAAATGTTCCTGGAGTACATGTTCAAATGCCTTATATGAGTGAAAAAGATAGAGAAGATATCTTATTTGGGATTCAACACGATGTGGATTTTATTGCAGCTTCCTTTGTGCGATGCGCAGACGATGTTAGAGAGATAAGGACTTTGCTCAATGAGAATGGTGGCGAGCAGATTAACATTATTGCAAAGATTGAAAACCAGGAAGGTGTAGATAATATAGATGAGATTATTGCTGAAGCAGACGGTATTATGATTGCCAGAGGCGATATGGGTGTTGAACTTCCTGGAGAAGAAGTACCTATTGTACAGAAAATGATTATTAAGAAGGTTTACAAAGAAGGAAAGCAGGTTATTACTGCGACTCAGATGCTTGACTCAATGATGAACAATCCTAGACCTACAAGAGCAGAAACTGCCGATGTTGCCAATGCGATATATGATGGTACGAGTGCAATTATGCTTTCTGGTGAAACAGCCGCAGGCAAATTCCCTGTGGAAGCTTTAAAGACAATGGTAAGAATTGCAGAAAAGACAGAAGGAGATATTGATTATAAAAAACGTTTTAAACTGTATGACAGAGTCTCTAATCCGGATGTTACAGATGCAATCAGTCATGCGACCTGCACGACTGCACACGATCTGAATGCTAGTGCCATTGTTACAGTAACAAAGTCTGGTAGATCTGCGAGAATGATTTCCAAATACCGACCAGATTGTGATATCATTAGCTGTACGATTGAAGAAAAAGTTAGTCGACAATTATGTCTATCGTGGGGAGTAATTCCTGTTTTAGTTGAGGAAAAAAGTGATTTATTTGAATTATTCTCTCATGCAATAGAAGTAGCAACAAAACAGCAGTTGTTACATAAAGGGGATATTGCAGTGATAACCTCTGGTGTACCAATTGGTATCTCAGGAACAACGAACATGATAAAAGTTCAGACTGTGTAAGTCTAGCCTCAGAAAGGATGGCAAAGTAGTATGGGTATTACCGAGATTATGGGTTTACTTGGGGGATTGGCATTATTTTTATATGGAATGCAGATGATGAGTTCCGGTTTGGAAGCTGCGGCCGGAAACCGAATGAAAGAAATACTTGAGAAGTTAACTTCCAATCGTTTTTTAGGAGTCGTAGTGGGTGCTGTGATTACTGCAATCATTCAATCCTCTTCAGCTACTACAGTAATGGTAGTAGGTTTTGTTAACTCTAAAATGATGACATTAAGACAGGCCGTTTGGATTATTATGGGTGCCAATATCGGAACAACGATTACTGGTCAGTTAATTGCCCTAGATGTGGGTGAGTTAGCTCCATTTATCGCATTTTGCGGTGTTGTGCTTGTTGTATTTGTCAAAAAGCCGAAAGCTCATCATATTGGAAATATTCTCGCCGGACTTGGTATTCTTTTCATTGGTATGGAGATGATGAGTGGCGCGATGATGCCTCTTAGAGAATCCGAGGCCTTTATATCAATGATGACTAAATTTTCCAATCCTTTACTAGGTATTCTGGCTGGAGCTGCATTTACAGCTATCATTCAATCTTCCTCCGCATCAGTTGGTATTTTGCAAGTGCTGGCTGCGAGTGGTGTGATTTCCCTTTCCAGTGCGGTTTATGTATTGTTTGGACAAAATATTGGTACATGCATCACAGCTCTTTTAGCTTCGATTGGAACAAATCGTAATGCTAAAAGAACCACGATAATTCATCTTTCGTTTAATATTATCGGAACTATTATCTTTACGGTAATATGTATTCTATTCCCATTGGCGAATTTTATTGAGAGTCTGACTCCGAGTAACACAGCAGCCCAGATTGCCAATATGCATACCCTGTTTAATATTACTACGACACTTTTGTTACTTCCTTTTGGTACTTTGCTTGCCAAGATGGCAACCAAGATATTGCCAGATGTTGCAGAGGTGGAAACCGGGCAACAACTGTTATATCTAAAAGGAACGAAGACTACTACAAGTACGAAGATTGGTATTGCTGCTATTAGTTTAGAACAGACGCGTAAGGAAATTGAGCGTATGATGGATATGACAAGGAAGAACGTGCATAATAGTTTTACTGCCTTTTTAAACAGGGATCGTAATTGGATTGCTGAGGTGGAAGAAATAGAGGACTATATTGATTACTTGAATAAAGAAATTAGTCATTATATTACCGGTGTAATTGCACATGAGGTCAATGAGCAAGGAAGTAAGGTACTTAGTTCTTACTTTAATATTACTGGTAATATTGAGCGTATCGCAGATCATGCTATGAATATCTGTGGGTATTCGAATATATTAGCTGAAAAAGAAGTCACTTTTTCGGACGATGAAAAAAGAGAAATATCCAATATGCAAAATGTTTGTGATAAGTTGCTTACGGTTTTACTAAATAAAGATATTGAAGCAATCGAAGAATTGACGCAAATAGCTGCGCTTGAGCAAAAAATCGATGATATGACAAGTGAATATAGAAATAATATGCTTGGAAGAATGAGAGAAGGAATTACCTTAGAAGAGAGCAGTATCTTATATTCAGAGATGCTTACTGACTTTGAGCGAATAGGTGATCATGCTTTAAATATTTCTCAGGAATTAACAGAAATACAACTTGCAACGAGATAAAGATCAATTAGGACTAAGGAGGCTGTTATGGATATATTCATACAGATATTATTATTAATAGTTGGATTTACTATGTTGGTAAAAGGAGCTGACTGGTTTGTCGATGGTACTTCAGGAATTGCTGAAAGATTTGGAATACCACAACTTGTCATTGGACTCACCATAGTTGCTATGGGAACTAGTGCACCGGAAGCTGCGGTTAGTATTACTGCTGGCTTAAAAGGAAATGCTGGAATTACGATTGGTAATGTAGTAGGCAGTAACATTCTAAATATATTAATCATTTTGGGGATTACAGCGGTAATTACTCGTGTAGCAATTCAAAAATCTACACTACGCTACGAGATACCTTATATGATTTTTATAACCATTGTTATGATTGCAATGGGGATGACCGGAGAGCAAATCAGTTTCGTTGAAGGAATTGTTTTATGGATATTATTTATTGCTTATCTAATTTATTTGTTCATAATGGCAAAACAGGGAAAAACAGAACATGAAGAAGAGGAAAAAGATGAAAGTATCTGGAAGCTAATCCTTTTCTCTATTGTGGGTATTGTTTTAATCGTATGGGGAAGTGATGTTACTGTTGATAGTGCGACGTCTTTAGCACGTATTTTTGGCTTAAGTGAGAGATTTATTGGACTTACAGTCGTTGCTCTAGGCACCTCTCTACCAGAATTATTTACTTCTGTGAATGCTGCAATCAAAGGAAAAGCAGATATTGCGATTGGCAATATTGTGGGTAGTAACCTTTTCAATATCTTATTTGTAATTGGAACAACAGCATTAATCACACCAGTTGTTTTTGAGACAAAGTTTGTGATTGATGCAATCATTGCTGTAGCAGCAGGCGTTCTCCTATGGATTAGTGTGTTTAGAACTAAGCAACTTAGAAGACCTTGGGGAATCATAATGCTCGTTTCTTATGCTGCATATTTTGTTTATCTGATGGTTTAGAAGAATCTTAATAAAGTCATATGACTGGGCTACTTTGGTAAAATGTATATCATTTTACCAAAGTAGCCCATCATTCGTTGACAGGCTTAGTAGCGGTATTTATAATAATAAGGAATAATCTGGGAAATATTATGCGGTTACCTTATAGGATTAGGGCGTCAAAAGCCCTTATTAAAATTATAGTTCGTCAATTTGCACAATTCTGTTTGTGAATCGTGATGCAAGGCATAATTCATTCGCAACACGCTCTCGCTTGGATGAAGTTCGTAG